>NZ_AUCP01000054.1 GCF_000429825.1 Cohnella thermotolerans DSM 17683 | reverse complement strand
CGGTGCACGAACCTTCCTCTGCTATGCGGAAGAGATGGCGACGCGCGGGATACAGTCAGCGTGTAGGAAAATACGGAAGAGGCCAAGGGGACACTCTCAGATGGAAGAACCCGACTGATCGAGTCTACAGGGGGAGAAGGAACATTCCCGTCGGTAGCACCTACTGGCATTTTCCCAAGGACAGCCCAAGATCGTAAACACCTATTTTTCGTCCCTTCGGGCCGCTCCCGCGCTTCGCTTGGGCTGCGTCCCCCACCGGGACCATTACATTCAGTTTTCAAGGTACAAAAATCATAAGAGCAACCCCCAAATCAGGAGCTGCTCTTAGCATACAAGGGGGAGACGTTGTGGCCGCTTTTGACTCCATGATGTCCATCGTGGTTTATTCGGTTATCGCCGTCGCGCTTCTGCTGTGGTTCGGCACGGGCCGGCATCCTCTCGCCCCGGCGGGCGCTTTCGTCAAGTCGCTGGTTACGTCGCCCATGTATTTAGGCTACTTCCTGGCGATGCTGGCCATCCTGATCCTCAACAAATTCGAGTTGAAGCTGGAAGCCCTGTTCCCGGTAAGCTACAATCTGACCCGCGCCCTGAGCGGCTGGGAGGGAAGCTGGCAAGGCGACTTGCAGCGCTACCTTCATTCGGACGCGCTTACGCTCGTTTGCGCGTTCTTTTATTTGGTGTCGTTCCAGTCGACGTTGGTCGCTTCCATCGGCATCTATACATACGAACGCAATTTCAAGCTTTATTATGCGTTGTGCGTCGCCGTGCTGCTCAATTATTTGATCGCTCTCCCGTTCTTCCTGTTCGTGCCCGTGGACGAGGCCTGGTTCGTGTCGCCCCAAATCCATTTTCTGATGCTAGACGCATTCCCGCGTTTCGAAGCGGACTATCGCCCGCTGTCGGGGCTCGACAATTGCTTTCCAAGCCTGCATACGTCCCTGTCGGTTACGATGGCCCTGCTTGCCGCGCGTTCCGGCAATCGCCGCTGGGCCTTGTTTGCGGCGGTGAACGCCGTCACGATCGTGTTCTCGATTTTTTATCTCGGCATTCACTGGTTTACGGATATGATCGGCGGACTGTGCCTGGCCGCCGCGGCGACCGCGATCGGCTTGAAGGTCGGCGAACGGGCCGATCGCCGCCGTTCCGCGCTCGATCCGGACAAGACGGGTTTTCGGCGCAAATGGTTCGCGGAGGCTTCCCGCTCTTCGGGCTCGTGAGCGGCAGACGAAAAAAAGCCCTTCCCCTGCGGTCGTCCGCAACGGGAAGGGCTTTCGTTATGGTGGCGGCGGGGCTTGCTTACGCTTCTCCCTCGGCCTTCGCTTCGGCTTTGGCATCGCCTTTGGCCTCGGCCTTCGACTCGGATTTGGTCTCCGCTTTGGCCTCGGAGCGAGCCGTGACGTTATTGATGGCCGAGCGGTCGAACGTCAGCTTCGTAACGTCGTTGACCTTCAACACGACCGTATCGTCCGTAATTTCCGCGATCGTGCCGTGCAATCCGCCGATCGTCGTCACTCTGTCCCCTTTTTTGAGGGCCCGGAGCATGGCATTGCGCTCTTTCGATTTCCGCTGCTGCGGACGAATGAGCAAGAAGTAAAAAATAACGAACATCAGCACGAACGGCAACAGCGTCATCAGCATATTGCCGCCCCCGCCGGAATTATTGGCTAACAGCATTGTTGTCCCCTCCTCTCGTTAAAATCCGCTTTCGTTGTCGGCCATGCCGTATTTCTCGAAAAACTCGTCCCTGAAATCGCGAAGCCGGTCCTCCCGAATCGCTTCCCTGACCTGTTCCATCAGATGGACCAGGAAATGCAGGTTATGAATCGAAGTCAAGCGGAGGCCGAACATCTCGTCCGCCCGGATCAAATGGCGTATGTAAGCCCGGGAGTAGTTGCGGCACGCGTAGCAGGAGCATTCCGGATCGAGCGGACCGAAGTCGTTCGCGTACTTGGCGTTCTTGACGACAAGGCGGCCCTGGCTCGTCATGGCTGTGCCGTTGCGCGCGATTCGCGTCGGCAGCACGCAATCGAACATGTCGATGCCGCGCATGCTGCCTTCCACCAGCGCGTCGGGCGAGCCGACGCCCATGAGGTAACGGGGCTTCCCGCTCGGAAGCAGCGGCACCGTCTCCTCCAGCATCTCGTACATCAGATGCTTGGGCTCGCCCACACTTAGTCCACCTACAGCATACCCCGGAAAATCCAGGGAAGTCAAATCCCGCGCGCTCATCTGGCGCAGATCCTTGAACATGCCTCCCTGCACGATCGCGAACAGTCCTTGCTCGTCCGGACGCTCATGCGCCTTCAGGCAGCGCTCCGCCCAGCGGCTCGTGCGTTCCGTCGATTGCTTGACGTAATCGTACTCCGCCGGATAAGGCGGGCATTCGTCGAACGCCATTATTATGTCCGAGCCGAGCGCGTTCTGAACGTTCGTCGCAATCTCGGGAGAGAGGAACAGCTTGTCGCCGTTCAAATGAGAGCGGAATTCGACGCCTTCCTCCCGGATTTTGCGCATCTCGCTCAGGGAGAACACCTGAAACCCGCCGCTGTCGGTCAGAATCGGGCGATCCCAATTCATGAACTTGTGGAGGCCGCCCGCCTCGCGCACGAGCTCGTGACCGGGGCGAAGGAACAGGTGATACGTGTTGCTGAGAACAATCTGCGCGCCCAGCGCCTTGAGCTCTTCCGGGCTGACGCCTTTGACCGAGGCCAGGGTGCCGACCGGCATAAACGTCGGCGTATCGATCGCGCCGTGGGGAGTATGGACGCGCCCGAGACGGGCTCCGGTCTGGGCGCACGTCTTGATCAGTTCGTAACGAATGGCTGACATGGCTTAAGCTTGCCTCCTGGGAGTCTGTCCGTAGGACAACTTGGAATCAATGATACGATTAGGAGATTCTGCATCCATCCATTTGGTCCGGACAGAGGCTCCTAGGTGATGAACATCGCGTCGCCGAAGCTGAAAAACCGGTATTCCCGTTCGACCGCTTCCCGGTAAGCGTTCAGAATCGCCTCGCGTCCCGCCAGCGCGCTGACGAGCATGACGAGCGTGGAACGCGGCAGATGGAAGTTGGTGAGCAGCGCGTCAACGACGCGGAAGCGGTAGCCCGGATAGATGAAAATATCGGTCCAGCCGCTGCATGCCTCGATCGCCGAGCCTTCGAACCGCTGGCCCACCGTCTCCAGGGTTCGGGCCGAAGTCGTGCCGACCGCGACGATTCGCCCGCCTTGCTCGCGGGTCCGGTTCAGCAGGGCCGCGCTCTCTTCGGACACCGAGTACCATTCGGAGTGCATCTCGTGCTCCCGAACGTTCTCCACGGCGACCGGACGGAACGTGCCGAGCCCGACGTGCAGCGTAATCCGGCACAGGTTCACGCCCTTGCGCTCAATCTCCTCCAGATACTCCTCGGTAAAATGAAGCCCCGCCGTCGGCGCGGCCGCGGAGCCTTCATGCTTGGAGTAAACGGTCTGATAGCGTTCGCGGTCTTCAAGCCTTTCCTTTATGTACGGCGGCAGCGGCATCTGCCCGATCCGGTCGAGCAGCTCGTGGAAGATGCCTTCGTAGCGGAACCGGATTTGCCTGGCGCCCATATCCCCTTCTTCTTCTACGACCGCGGTCAAGAGCGGTTTCATCGAAGTTTCCGGAGCGATGCCGAAATGCAGCTCGGCTCCCTTGCGAATTTTTTTGCCCGGGCGAACGAGCGCTTCCCAGGCGTCGCCTTCTATGCGCTTGAGCAGCAGAAGCTCGACTTTGGCGCCCGTATCCGCCTTGACCCCGTACAGACGGGCGGGAAGCACCCGCGTGTCGTTCAGCACGAGCGTATCCCCGGGATTCAGGTACGATTTCAGATCGGTAAACGTCCGATGCTCCGTTTTCCCCGTATCCTTGTGAAGCACGAGCAGACGGGAAGCCGTCCGTTCCGCGAGCGGCGTCTGCGCGATCAGCCGCTCGGGCAACTCAAAATCAAAATCGCTAACGTTCATTCGGAGACATCCTTCTCGATCTTTACATTCTTGTAGTAGTATAACAGGATCGATTGATAGTCATACCCCTGGTCCGCCAGCCCTTTGGCGCCCCATTGGGACATGCCGAGCCCGTGGCCGTAGCCTTTGCCGCTTATAATAAACTCAGGGGTCGTCGTGGCCGCCCGCAGCTCGCCTTTGGCGCCCAAGAGGATCAGATTGCGGTCCCCGGCCTGGGCGCGAGCCCCGTTCGCCCCTTCGATCTGCAAGGAAGACGCATCCGAGGGGAATTCCTTGCGCTCTCCGTTCGCGCCGAGCACCGTAAACCGGCCCGTCTCCTCAATCTCGAACAAGGTGCTCCTGATTCCGCCTAATGCGCCCCTCAAATTGTCCGGTACGCCGACATCGACGGGCTTGCCGTTGACGGCGATCTCCGCCGCCCGTCCGGAAGGGCCGCGCTTCGATACTTCGAGCGTCGTCAGATTCGTCAGCTTCGTCTTGGCCCGCTTGTTGATGGAGGTCAGAAGCTGGCTTGCGGTTAAAGGACCTTCAACCCAGCTATAGCTCGTATATTCCGGAACGCGCTTCAGCACGACGACTTTCTCTCCCGCGTTGGCGGTGGCGATCGGAGCTGCGGTTGCCGAAATTTGCGGACTCGGCCGAACCGCGACGCCGTTGCCCGTCACTTCGTAAAGCGGGATGCCCGCTTCGTTCTTCGTCCCGCTATCCTTGAGCAAATCGCTGCGGATGTAGCCGATCTTGCCGCTGGACAGCACGACCCGATACCAATCGAGCTTGCCCTCCTGCGGGCCGGCGTCCGGACTGGAAACCGCGCTGGCCAGATACGGCGTGTCGTTGCCCCAAGCTTCGGTCAGATTGTCGGCCGTGATGCCTCCGGCGTTGGAAGAGAACACCGCCTCGACGATTTTCCCCTGGTAAGTCAGCACTTCGCCGGCTGTCGCGTCGACTGCCGCGATCGCTTGTGCGTTCTCGCTCGCCATGCCGGTGTACGTCTGACTGACGGTCGTATCGACCACGTCCGCGATCTGAAAGCCGGCGCCCCTCGCCAAAGCGTAGGAACGGGCCGCCACGGCTTGCGCCTTCTGGGCCTCGAGCGGCCAACTCGCGACGACTTCGGAGCCGACGACCGAGTACAAATATTGCTCCAGCGGCAGCTCGTTCACAAGCGCGAGGTTGTTGTTGAGCACGCTGATCTCCATGCTTCCGCGATACGTTCCTTTGCTTCTCTCCGCAACCTGAATGCCTTGGTTGCCGGCCGGATCGACTCTCAAGGCGATCCCGGCCGACTGGGGCAGCGCATACAGCGGCGACGTTTGCGCGGCCGTTCCGGAAGTCGCGTCGCTTCGCACGACGACGTACGGATCTCCAGCGTTCGGGATTCGGGCCGTCTGTCCGGCCGCCGCGGCGGCTTGCTGAAGCGCCTCGAGCCCCGCGGGATCGGAGGCTTGTCCGATCCGCACATAATAGGCAACGCTTCCGTTCGCAGGCTTGCGCGCGAGGAAAGCGTCCAGTCCCGCGGCGCCGATCCGGGTCAAGGCCGCGGACGCTTCCGCTTCGCTGGCGTAAGGGCCCGCTTCCACCGCCCAAGGACCGACGACGGAAGCGGCCGTTAGCGATTGCATCCCGGCCGTCACACCCGCGTTCGTCCATTTCGTCAAAGCCGCGGCAGCCGCCGCAGCCGTGCTGTAGTTGCCTTCCGTCACCTGGTAAACGGTCTTGCCGTTCTTCTTCAGCGCCGTGACGAACCCGGCTTTGGAAGACGCCTGCACCTTCTTGAGCACGGCAATCGCCGTGCTGTAATCCGCCGTCTCGAGCAGCTTCGCGCGATAGCCGTCCACGGCGAAGCGCAGCGTCTGTCCGGCCGCGGCCGAAGCGACCGGAACGCCGTTCAGCGACAGCTTCATCGCTCCCGTCGAACCTAGCGTGACAACGGGCGTGAGCGATTGGTATTTCGACCCGAGGTCCACGAACAACGCAACCCGGATTTGGTCCGGAACCTGAACCGCTTCCGCCACGGCTCCGGTCGATCCCACGGCGACGGCCGCAAGCAGCGCGCCCAGCATCGCCGTTTTCCCCAACAACAGGGTCGGTCGTTTAATCATCATCATTTCCCTCCGTCGGATGGTTTCGTTCGCGGCAGGGTGCATACTCCATCCGCGCAGGATTCGTTCTTGCCGAACAGTTGATAGCGATATCGGGCGACGAGCCGGTACAGCCATCGGCTAACGCCTCGGAAGCCCGGCCATTCGCCGACGATGCCGAGCCAGCGAAGGGAAGGAACGTCGCGCAACAGCCGCAGGACGGCGTCGGCTCCTTCGAACACGCGCCCCTGCTCGTCGGTGACGTGCATCCGGGCGGCCAATTGAGCCGGCTCGACCCCGGCGATCGCCGGCCATGGCTTCGTCTCGCCGGATATCAGCGATTGCAGCGTCACCCATTCTAACGTCGAAACGGTGTCGATTTGTTGCAATTTGGCAGCCGTCGCCAGGCAAAGATTGCATTCGCCGTCATAGACGACGAACAGCTTCGGGGGCGCCTTGCCTTCTTCGCCCCGCGGCCCGCTCACGGCTTCTCCGGCACGGGCAACCCCAAATGCCGGTAAGCCGCAGCGGTCACGACGCGCCCGCGCGGCGTTCGCTGCAGGAAGCCGATCTGCAGCAAGTAAGGCTCATAGACGTCTTCGATCGTCTGGGCCTCTTCCCCGATGGATGCCGCGATCGTATCGACGCCGACGGGCCCGCCGCGATAATTGGCGATCATCGCTTGCAGCATCTTATGGTCGATGGCATCAAGCCCCATCGGATCGACCTGAATGCGTTCCAGCGCCTCGTGCGCCAAATCCTCGGTAATGATGCCGTCGCCGCGCACCTGGGCGTAATCCCGCACCCGCTTCAGCAGCCGGTTCGCGATCCGCGGCGTTCCACGCGAGCGCCTGGCGATCTCCCTCGACGCCTCGCCGATAATGCCGATGCCGAGCAGATCCGAAGTCCGCGAGACGATATAGGCGAGCTCTTCTTCCGTGTAGAACTCCAGCCGGCTAACGACGCCGAACCGATCCCGCAACGGCGCGGACAGAAGGCCCGCCCGCGTCGTCGCGCCGATCAGCGTGAACTTCGGAAGGTCGAGCCGCACCGAACGCGCGCTCGGCCCTTTGCCGATAATGAAGTCGAGCGCGTAATCCTCCATCGCCGGATAGAGCACTTCCTCGACGGTTCGGTGCAACCGGTGGATCTCGTCGATGAACAGGACGTCGTTCTCCTGCAGATTGGTCAGAATCGCCGCCAGATCCCCCGGCCGCTCGATGGCCGGACCGCTGGTCGTGCGGATGTTCACGCCAAGCTCGTTGGCGATAATGTTCGACAGCGTCGTCTTGCCGAGTCCGGGCGGGCCGTACAGCAGCACATGGTCCAGCGCCTCGTTCCGCAGCTTCGCCGCCTCGATATAAATTTTCAAATTGTCCTTCACTTGCGCCTGGCCGATATATTCGGCCAAATATCGCGGACGCAGGCTGAACTCCGCCGCCTGGTCTTCCATCATCAAATGAGCGGTGACGATTCTCTCTTCCACCCGCGAGTCCTCCTCTCCCGCTGCCGCCTTGCTGTCAACCTATCCCTGGAACAATTGCTGGAGCGCCCGCTTCATCAACGCGTCCGGCGACTCTTCCCCGGTCACCTGGCCTTTCATCGCGTGCCAGGCTTTGTCAAGCTCCGCGTCCCGGTAGCCGAGACCGGCCAACGCTTCGCGGGCGAGCGCCCAGTTGGAATCGCCGGATTCGGCTGCCGGGCCCGCTTCCATGGCGAGTTGCACCGAGGATGCGGCGGTCCAACGGTCGTCCACGGCGCCCAGCTTGTCCTTCAAATCCAGAATCATGCGCTGCGCCGTCTTCTTGCCGATGCCGGGCAGCTTCGTCAGAAATTGAATATTTTCCGACTGAATGGCCGTGGCGATCACTTCCGGCCGGCCGCCCGCAAGCGCGCCGAGCGCCACTTTGGGTCCGATTCCGGAAACGTCCAGCAGCCGGCGGAACAGCGATTGCTCCTCACGTGTGGGAAAGCCGAACAGTTGAATCGCGTCTTCGCGCACATGGTGGTGTATGTATAGGACGATCGGCTCCTCGCTGCGAGCCAAAGCGTAAGGGTTGGGCGTAAACACCCGGTAGCCGACGTCCCGCACGTCGAGCACGACGTACTCGGTCTCGATATGGACCACGCGGCCCCGCAAAAAATCGATCACGTTGGCGTCACTCCGTTCATTCTGTCGTTCAGGACGATCGAGTGGGCGTGGCAGATCGCCACGGCGAGCGCGTCGGCTACGTCGTCCGGCTTCGGTACGGCGGGCAGCTTCAGCAGCCGCCGAACCATCTCCTGCACCTGCTTTTTCTCGGCGCCTCCATAGCCGACAACCGCCTGCTTTACCTGCATCGGCGTGTACTCTCCCACCGGAATGCCGCGCTGCGCCGCCGCCAGCAGCAGGACGCCCCGCGCTTGCCCCACGATAAACGCGTTCGTGACGTTTTTGCTGAAAAAAAGCTTCTCCACCGCAATCGTCTGCGGCTTGTATCGGTCCAGAAGCTCGCAGGAAGCGTCGTAAATTTGAACGAGTCTCGACTCGGTCGGCGTATTCGCCTCCGTCTGAATGCTGCCATACTGAACGGGAACGATCCGGTGGCCGATCTTGTCGACGAACCCGAAGCCCATAATCGCAATGCCGGGGTCGATCCCCAAAACCCGCATGCCCCTGTTCCCCGCTCTCTGCTCTATAAGTTCCAAAGTAGATTATAGCAAATGTTCGCACGAATGAGAACAAAGAGACGAACATGGGTTTCGGTGAAAACGACAAGCGCCCGTTCCAACGTTTCGGTCGAACGTCGGCGGAACGGGCGCGGGGGGCTAGCGTATTCGATGGACTCCCACGTAATCGTCGACTGTGTCTTGGATGCGGATCGTCGCCTGGGCGGTTTTGACGACTCCGTTGCTGTAGGTGACGGTGAAAACGAACGTATAGTTTCCTTCCGGCAGATCCTTTAGCTCGAACCCGGCGTCCTTGCTGCCGAGCGTCTCCGTCCAGACGCTCATGACCGGAGCGTTCGTAGGCTTCAGCGCTTTGCGCAGCCCGCCTCCGGCATCGGCGACGATGCGGACGGCTTTGGTCGTTGAGGTTCCGGTATCGGTCGCCAGCGCGTCCAGCACGAACGCCTCCCCTGCCCAAAACCAATGGGCGGGCCTCTCCGCGCCGGGATGCTCGGCGTTGTAATGGAGACGGTTCGCCTCCCATTCGTCGGTATGGCGCACTTGGCCCGTCAAACCCAGCGGCCAGACGCGGAACGTTTTGCTTTTGACGACTTCGGGAGCGATGCGGTCGCTGACCTTCAGCGTGGCCGTCCACACGCCCGGAACGTCCGAAGTCAGCGTTGGGCCTGTCGAAGCATACGGATAGCTCAACGTGTAACGGAACGTTTCTTTCGTGCCGGACGGCGATTCGATCTCGTAGGTGACGTCCAGCGTGTCCCGGTCCGGATCGTCGACCGCCGTTTGGAAGACGACCCGGTCTCCCTCGTAGATCAAGGCGGGTGACCAGTTAAAATCCCCGGTGGGCGGCTGATTAAGCCGGAAATACTTCGGCTCGCTCCACTTCTCCGCCCCGTCGTAGGCATCGTAGACAAGAATCCGGATGTACATCACCGGACCCCGAGGCAAATCGACATTCGGCGTCCAGCTCGTGCCGGTTCCCGTTACTGTGGCCGAAAGGATCGGGTCGCTTTGGTTGACCGAGTAAATGCGCAGGTCGACTTTGCTTTGCGGATCTCCGTCGGCATCGGTGTACGTCCATTGAAAAGTCGGCCGCTGCGTCGTAAACTGGGTCGGCGAGCTCGGGCTCGTGCTTGCGGGCGTGATCACTTCGCCGGCCGGCTTGCGGTTCACAACCGTAACCGTATGCGTTGCCTCGGCGCTTAGTCCGACGCTGTTCGTGACCACCTGGCGAATCTGCATCGTGCCCAGCGAGCTGAAGGCTTTCGTCCACGTCGTTCGCACGTTGCTTTGCAGCGTCTCTGCGTCTCCGGCTGTCGCGTTCCGAATGTAGTACGCATGCGCCAAATTCGTCCGGTCCCCGTCTTGCGGATCGCTGGCCGTCGAGTCGATCGTCACCGGCACGCCCCGGTACGTCGTGGTCGGCGTTACCGTAAATCCGGCGACCGGCGGATAGACGTTCCGGACTTTAAAATATTTCGGCGCGCTCCAGTCGCTTAAACCGTCAGGCTGGCCGTCCGAAGCTTGCACGATGACGAACAGCGTCTGGTTCTGCGGCAGATCGGATGTAGCGGTCAGCGTCCGAACGTTGCCGCTTTTGACTCCGTAATCCTGCAGCAGCGTTGCCGCTTGCGACGCACCGTTGTAGCGATAGACCTTGACCTGGTACGATGACTGGAAATCCCCGTCCGCATCCGTGAAGGACCAAATGAACTGCGGGCGAAGGGAATTGAGCATCGCCGGGTTGTTCGGGTCGGCGCTGGCCGGCGTCGTCACCGTCACCATCGGCTTGCGGTTGATGACCGTCACAGTATGGATCGCCTGCGCGGAGAGACCGAAGCTGTTCGTCACCACCTGGCGGATTTGGAACGCGCCGCCTTCGGAGAAGCGCCTCGTCCAGGTTGTCCGCGTGGACGGCGTTTCATATTCCGGTCCATTGGTCGTCAAGTTCTTGATGTAATATTGATGGATCAAATTTTCCCGGCCGCCGTCCTGCGGGTCTCTCGCCGTCGAGTCAATCGTAAAATCGACGTTCCGGTACGATGTCGCCGGCGTCACCGTAAATCCGGGAATCGGCGGCTGCGCGACAATACCGTTAACTGTCACATCCACCGCGACCCAACCGCTATCGGCACCGTATTCATCCGTTACGTTAAGCTCGAAGACATAGTTCCCTTTGGACAGCTTTTTCGGCTGGCCGTCCGTATAGACGTCGGAATTTTTCAGCCGGTAGCGCCAATGGCGGTCAATAATGCCGTGGTTCGATCGATAGTCGATGCCCGTATTCTCCGTGGAATACGCTCCGGTCGCCGGATCGTAGCGGTCCGGGTCGTAGGAGTTATCCGTATACGAGATGGACTGGTCCGACCCTACGGTGACGCCGGGGACAGCCACCGGCCTGCGGTGAACGCGGATCGTACCGGTGACTTCGTTCGATTCCTTCCGATAGCCGGCAAAGACGCTGCTCGGGTACGGATAGTCCGGAATCGGATCATCCTTCGTCTTGAACTTGAACGTATACTCGCCCGGCAGCGGAAACGACATCACCGGCGCTTTCACCGATTTTCCGCTCTCGCTCCAGATTCCTTGCGGCTGCAGGAACACGTTCGGGTTGTGGGTATACGTCCATGTTTCGTCCGCGCTGATCCGCGGGTCGCCTTCCGGATCGTCGAACGTTACGTCGTATTCGATCACCTGACCGACCAGCGCAACGCCCGTGATGCTGCCGATCTTTTGGCCGGACACTTCGGTAAAGGCATTCGTAAACGTAACGCCCGGCTGGCCTCGGCTGATGACGCCGAACTTGCCGCTGGTCCAGCCCGTTTCGGCGATCGTGGCTTGCTTCACCTTGTTCACGTAGACCGAAAATCCGCCGCTCTCCGGAACGAAGCGGACCGAATACGTCTGACCGGCGACGAGCGCGAACGACTTCGAGAATACGGTCGCCGCCGTACCGTTTACCGTCTTTTTCACCTTCAGCTGTCCGCCTTCGAACTCCGCGCTGTAGTAATTCTTGGCGTCTTGCGCGAGGTACACATACCCGGCACCGGCGGTCGAAGCGGTGCTCGGCTTCAGATCGCCTTGGAAGCTGTATCCTTCCGGAATGACGCTGCCGATCCACACATCCGAGGACGGCGTTCCGATGTCGTATGCTTTCGGATAGGTAAGTGCTCCGGTTGCCTTGACCAGGTAGAGGTTGGATTTATAGGTGCTGCTATCGGAGTACGCATAGCCCTGGATCAAGTACGTCTGGTCGCCAATCGGAATGACATTTAACGGGTACATTTTTGCATCCGGGTGGTTGGCATCCTTGGTCGTCACCTTTCCGCTTCGGCCATCCGCCGAGATGGTTGTCCCGGATACCGAATGATTCACGACCAGATACGTGTCCGGATCGAAGGTGACAAATTCAAGCTGCGGCGCGCTTGTGCTCGTTGGATGGAACAGCGAAATATACGTTACCAGACCATCCGAGCCGTTTAAAATAGCGATGACCTGGTTCGTGGCAGTGCCTTTATCCGTCGAAAGAGTATAAAGGTTTTTGATATCCCCTGCCGGCGTCATAACGTACGCGACTCCAGAGTCAGAAGTCCAGATGTTCCCCTTTCCGTCCACCGTGTAGGGGTTTCTCGGGTCGAGGAAGTATTCATAATAAGCAACGGGGGTCCCAACGGTCTCTATATACTGAAGGTAACTTGGAACTTCAAATTGCCTTATGACTTGGCCTGCAGAGTTGTGAACGACAATGTAGACTTTTCCCAAGTATTCAATCGACGAATAATAATTTCCGGTATCGTCTACACCGATCAGATGAAGACGAGTCGAACCGTCGCTATTCGGCCAGTATGTTGCGAAGGGGAACTCAAGAACGCTTTGCTCGGCTAGAGTCAAGTTGTTGTAAGTTACCCAATCAGCACCGCTATTGCTTTTGTAATAAATCGATTGATTGTTCTGGGAGATATAAAAGGGCATCTTCCTGTATCGTTCACTTATGTCGAAATACCCGTAATAATCTTCGGAGGAGCTTAAATCATACGAGATTCGACAAAGCGAAGTCGAACAATCGTAGCTGGAACCAGGTTGAGTATTAGCAATTAATCCCTTGCTGTCGGCATAGAAATTGTTAAAATAATACATCGTGCTGTTCACCGTGTCTTGCATTCTATCCCCGATGTTCAGAGGCCCCGCCACTAAGTCGCCATTTTCTCGGTTAAAAATATACGTATAGGGATCAAATTTACTTCCGATAAACGACAACGATGTGGCGCGTACCAAGAGATAGATTCTGTCGCCCTTGACCATAACGGATGTTATAGTTTCGCTGTTGCTTGCGACAACCCCGTGATTATTCGCCATCGTCCAAGTATTCTGCCATCGAACATTTAACTGCTTATCATATGAAGTCAGGACGGCGGTACTTGTCGTCGATCCTCGGCCGACCGAATACACGTATTTCTCATCCGCGAAAAAGATCGTGTTCCGGTCGTACGTTCCCAGAAGGCTAACCGTTGGGTTGTTCTGAAGGCTGGCGTAGAGCGTTCGGTTAACGAAATCTTCTCCGTAATACTTGTCGTCTGCCCCGAAGTTTTCATTAAACATCCCAAAGTCCGATTTATAGCTCTTCGTTGATAAATTACCACCCTGAAGCACCCAGCCGGACTTGTCGCCGGTTGCACCAGTACCGAGAGAGGCGATGGTCCCGGAGTTGTACAGCTCGTCCATCGTGAGCGGCTTGCGCGTGTCCGGTTCCGTAACAGGCGACGACGTTTTGACGTTCGCGGTCGGCTCCAAATTCAGAATGTTGAGCGTACGTTCGCTTTCCGTTTGCGTATCGCTCGTCCCGCAAATGTTGCCGGTCTCGCAAGCCGTCAAGCGGAAGAGGTACTTGCCGACCCGAGATGGATTGCGGAACGTATAGGTATCCGAATCCCCCTCTTGGAGCGTCTGCCAGGCATCATCGGAGAAGCCGTTGTTGTTGGCGTCATATTTCATTTCGAATTTGTACGAGACGATCGCATCGCCGTCCGGACTGAACGACTTGCTCTTGATGATGGCCGTGCCCAAGCGGGTATCTTCCGGCGGAACCAAGAGCAAGGCGACCGGCGGATCGTTCGGCACAACTTCGATTTGATGCGTCGCTTCGTCGGACAGAACGCCCGCGCTGTTCTTGACGTTTAGGGTAATGGTATACGTTCCGGGCGTGTCGTATTTCTGTACATTATAGACAGGGTCCGTTTGGACGACGTGATGGTCCCACGTATACGATACGATCGGTTTGTCCTGCCAATCCCATGATCTTTCGCCGGTAATCGGGTAAGGCAACGGCTGGCCGGCTTTCACGCGGCTCGGTCCGGTAATGACCGCCACAGGACCGCTCGGTCCGGGTGGGGGCGGCTGACTCGTCAGCTGCAGCGTTTGCGGCGATAACCACCCCGTCGATCCACAACTGCTGAAGACCTGGATGAAGATCGTATGCAGGGAATCGTACTTGATGACGGGTGGATACGTATCGGCGGTATACATGCTGTCCGTTGTCATCCCGTAGACATTCGGCGTGAAATAGGTTTGACCATCCGGGCCCACAATCTTATACCGATGCGATTGATAGGTGCAGGATTTCAGCTGAAAATCTTTGGGCCGCAGCGTAAAGCTGTCTCCGTTATTGATCACATTGCCAGGCAGGATGTCAAAGCTCGCGGTAACGCTCCCTGGATCGGCAGGTACGTCGGAAGAGTTCTCGTAAAAGAATGTGACCCAAGCTTCCTCTTGGCCCGTTTTCAGGCTCGTGGTCACGGTTTTGGAACCCGACACGGTGTTGCTGTACGAGCTGTAGCTTAAACTGCTACCCACAACGGTTCCATAGCTCGTGTCCGGGGTTACGGTCCGGGTGTCCGGAAGCGTCTTGACGGAAATGCTGCTCTCCGAGGACTGGCTGAACGATCCGGAAGACGAGTTGCGAACCATGTGCCGAACGTGAATCGTACCGGCTGCAGCATTGGACTCGTAGTAGAGATTTATCTGCTTCTCGTCGTAAGAACCGTCGTAATGGGTTGCGGGCGGAGGACTGGTACTCTCGATGAAGCTGCCAGGCTTCCCGTCGATAATCTCCTTGTAGCCAACGTACGTATAGTTGGAGATGTTCGAAACGCTCGTCGTGTATGACTTGCCGCTCTGCATCGACTTGGAGGTTCCGGAACCGAGGCTATCTCCGCTGCGGGTAAAGGGCTTCGTGGTGAGAAGGCCGTCGAGCTCGAACTCGAAGACGACGGGAAAGTAGAAGCGATAGCCCGTTTTTTCGGTTCCACAGGTGCTCATGGTGCACTGAATTCGGTATGCATTGGCAGTTTGAAGAAGCCCATTGATAGTGACGGGAATCTTAGCGGTACTTGTCCCTTTCCCGGAAATTGTCCCCTGTGAAATGGAATCAATTTCCGAAAAAAACGGGCTATATAGGCGGTAATCACCCTCTCCGCTACTCGATGCCCTAGATTCGTTGAAATACAACTTCGCTTTGGAAGTCTCATTAATGGTATAGACTTTCACATTCGATACCGTGCGGTCCGTAAACGTAAACGAATACGTATAGGAAATGGGAATTGGATTGCCGGTATCGGGAGCCGCGTTCGTCCAACCGCCGTTATCTTTGGGCCATGTTTCATAGCTCATGAAGCCCACCGCAAAACGCTTGGTCGGCGCTTCTGCAGGATCTTTGTACGGCTGAATCGAGGCATTGCCAAAATCCAAGTTGGGAGCAGCCGCCGATGCTGTTGGAACGGCAGGAAAGTCTGAAAGAACAATGCAAACTATCAGTAGGAAATGAAGAACTTGTTTTATTTTGCTCTTCATGAATGCCATTCACCCTCTTCTTCTTAGGAAAGAAAATCCGTTTTGATAAGAAGGGGGTATTTTTCCAAAGCATACATGCCCAAAAAATCAATGTCTTTCAGCCTTAACTTGTCGTAATTCGTCTCTTTATAAACGATCTTGTCCGTTATATCAACCACAGGATTGTACTGGACCCTGATACCATTATGATCTTCACGAATGTTATAATTTTCTGCGCGCATTCTGGTATCTTTGTTTTCTCTAAGAATGTAGAGCGGACGCCCCAACCCATTCGATTCGGTACTAACGAGACGCACGTATTCTTTCCCTTCATTATCGAATGCTCGGTCGATTCGATAGTAAATGTAATTACCAATTTTCAATGGGAAATCCTGTTTTCCAATGACTTTTACTTCTGTTAAAGAATTTCTCGAATCATCCTTCAAAAGCAGGTCATTAAGATCGCCTTTATAAAATTTCAGATATCCCTTAATGTCCTGGGATTCAACGACATCCAGAATGTCCGGTACATCCTTGCTGCCGATCCAAACGTATTGATTTAGCGTGTCCCACTCCACTCTTTCCCCAAGTGCTTCGGAAATAAAGCGCAGCGGAACCAACGTTCTTCCGTTCACGGCGTTCGCCGCAACATCGAGTGCGATCGTCTTGCCGTTGGCTGTTGCCGACTTCGCTCCGATTGTAAGCTTGACGGTACGATCGCCTTTAACGATTGTGATATTCTTTCCAGCGAGGGAAAGCTTGCCCCCCAGCCTATCGGACACAAACCGAAGCGGAACGAGGACACGCCCCTGCTTCTGCATCGGCTTTACATCCGGAAAGGAAACCTTACGGGCGTTGACCAACACTTCAAGGGAAAGTTTAGTACGACTTTGATCAATATATGGATCGATAGTAGCGTAAGAAGGTACCGAAAAACTCATGCCAAGCAAACTCGCCAAAATTAAAACCATCGTAATTTTTTTCAGCATGGAGTATACCTCATTTCGATAAATTTTTAAGAAAGGGCGAAGTCCTTGTTTAACTTTTGGAAGTGAATCTTAGCATATTAGGAACTTAACGAACCTCAGACATCTTATTTAGCTTGCTCAAGCCTATTGGGGAAACTTAACGAACTGAGATACCCTTATTCGCTCGAATCGGAGTCTCACGCCAAGAAAATCCGGCCGATAACGGTTCGTCGGTTCGTTAGCGTTTCGAAAACGCGTTTTTTTAACAAATAGCGTTCGACAGGTTCGTTAGAGTGATCGGCTTCCGCGAGGGATGCAGGCCGGCTGGGACAGCTTCTTTGCCGTCCGAAGACGCCGATTTGCTTGTTGGATTAAACCCCTTGGAATGTAATAACGCTTCCTGCAAACAATCCTACAGCGGCGACAAGCGACAACAGAAGCTTCATTCGTTTCTTCATGAAGAGATCTCCTTTTCTGGAAAATGGATAAAAATGGGAATAACAAAAAAGAAGCACCCGACGTCTTGCCTTTCGTCTGCGGGTGCTTCCTCGCGTTTGATGTTCGGTATACGGTTTTCGTAATTGTATTATAGGATGCTCTGCCAAATTTCGTCAACCCGTTGTCGAAACAAAAAAAGCGCCTCCCCGAATCGGAGGAGACGCCAGCCAGTCAGGCCGCAGTCCGCGCCCGTCTTTATCGCGTCGGCTTCATCACGTCCGTCGCCTTCGGAACGGCGAAGTCGCTGAACGTGGACAGCACGCTGTTGAATTCGTCGCGGTCAGTGACGCGAATGCCTTGCGTCAGTTCGTGCAGCTTTTCCTTGGACAGACTGCTCTCCAAAGACTTGACGTCCAATTGGAAAAACGTCCGTATCACCTTCTCCTTGCGGGGAGGACCGTCGAACAACGACAAATTGCCGACCTGATCGATCGAGATATAAGCGGATTTGCGGCATTCCGGTGATAAATCGTCGACCGCCTCCTCCACGTATACCCGGCCTTTCGTATCAAAGGAAGCGTTCCATTCCCGATGCGCCTTCACCAGGTCCATCGTCTCCGCAGCCGAATGGCGGCCGAGCTGCCTGGTCTCTTCCCCGCACAGGTAGGTGCGGTGCAGGACGACTTCGACGTCCCCTTTCCATTTGGACAAGGCAATCAGCGTCTCGCCCCGCTGCGAATCGTCGGGATCGTATGACACCGGAAGGTTGTCCGACCAGACCGGCAAAGAATCGCCCCTCTGCAGGGCGGATTCGAAGTATCCGTTCATGTAGTGACGCGAGACGAACGTGCCCGAGACGACGGCCCCCACGAACAAGGCCATCCATATGCCTAACGACCAGACCGGCCGACGGTTGCGTTTGATTCGTTTTTTGAGGTCTTTGATCCGTAAACCGAACACCGGAATCCCCTTCTCTGCTTTTTTCCTATTGTTGCCCGGGGATTCCGGCATTATGCGTCATTCGTTACCACTTCACCCACGGCAAGCTGGGCTTGCGCTTCGGCTTGGAGGAGCGGGCGGGCGATTTGGATTTAATCTTGGCTTTGGCGGCGGACTTCTTGGGCGCAGATTCCGCCGAAGCGGAGGCGATTCCGGCATCTTTGCCTCTGGCTTCCGCCGTTTCGCCCGTTTCTCCTTCTTCGTCCCGGCAATCGTCCACGAACGTTCCGAGTCCGGGCAGCGGCGAGATCGGAGCAAAAGGAAACGCTGCCGTGAAATAAGGGTGAGCGCTGTAATGATCGGCACTCGGCTTTTCCACGTTCGCGACAAAGCTGCCCGCTACCTTCGTCTTCTTGCCGTCGCCTACGGGCAATTCGCCGTAGGGAGCCCCACCGTAAGCAGTCGTCCCGTAAGGATAGTTCGCATTGACCTGCCCCGCGCCGTAATAACCGGTTCCATACGGAACGTTCGCCTGGGGCGAGATCGCGGCCGGGGATACCGCCGTCGGTGCGTACGGCGTTGCCGCATAGGGAACCGCTCCGACGTTCGCTCCCGGATAACCCGCGTTGGGATATGCCGCGTTTGGCGCATTTGTGGCGGCCGGAGACACGGCCGTTCCCGGCCAAACCGGGGACCCCGTGCACGTGCTGCAGCCTGGATGAGGCCAAGCGGCGACCGGAGAGACGGCGGTCGGGCTCACGTTGGCAGGCGACGTAAACGGGGCTACGTTGCTGGGATAGTAGCCGCCATACCCGTACCCCGGGTGTTCTCCTCCGTACGTGTGTATGCCGGTCCATCCCCCGCTGCCGTACATCTTCGCCAAATCTTCCGTCGGGAAAACGGGATGCGGACTGTTCTCCGCGGCTTGCGCGTTTTCCGGAATATGGCCGTATTCATGAGTATGGCCGTGGCCGTGAATGTGGTGGTCGTGGCCATGAACGTGATGCCCGTGGCCGGGAACGTGGTGGCCATGAACGTGATGGCCGTGGCCGGGAATGTGGTGGCCATATCCATGAACGTGGTGGCCGTATCCATACGGATGGCCGTACTCATGAACATGACCGTGAACGTGGCCGTATTCATGTCCGATCCCGTGTGCATGGGCGCCGTAATCCTTGAAAGCTTCATTTACGCCATATTCGTGCTTATGCTCGTGAACGGGCTCATTCGCAGGGAAATAGCCGTGTTCATGACCGTATCCATACGGATGGCCGTATTCGTGACCGTAAAAAGGCTGCACGTTTGCGTGTCCGTATTCATGCCCGTACCCGTGGTGCTTAGGCTCCAACTCCGAGCCGAAGCTTTTGTTCTCGACTTCTTTCGCTTCATGCAAGGGGTAATTCTCTTCGGCCTTGGGGCTTACGGCCTCAACGGCCGGAATCTGATACTGCTTGAACAGATCGATATGCTCGTAATGCACGTGAATCGGAGGAAGCGGATGCTTGGCGTGCTCGGGAGCCTTCGCTTCCGGCATCGGCATCGGTTCGGGTTCCGGCTTTAGCTCGGTCTCCGGCTTCACGCCCGTTCCCGGCTTGACGCCCGTGCCCGGCTTGACGCCCGTGCCCGGCTTCACGCCCGTTCCGGGGTGCACCTCCACGTTGGCGTTAACATTGGCATTAACATTGGCGTTAGGCCATTCGCCGAAATGCCCGTCGAGATGATGCCCGTGAGCCGCCCCCGCCGAGTTGTCTCCTCCCGCCGCGATCTTCGGGATGTTGACGATCTCGCCTGTCAGCAGCACGTTCGGGTTTTTCAGCTGCGGATTGGCCTTGATCATCGTCTCAAGCGGAATTCCCCACGCCTTGGACAGCTTCCACAGGGTGTCGCCTTGCTGAACCTTGTGCTGGTGCATAATTTCATACGCGGGCTTGGCAGGCATCGGAATTTTGATTTTCATCCCGACTTCGATCACATCCGGATTGGAAATTTCGGGATTCGCCTGAATCAATTCCTCTAGGGAGACGTTGTACTTCTGGGCGATGCTGTAGAGGCTGTCGCCCTTTTTAACCATATGGATTTTCAATCCGTTCCCTCCTGATCGCTCATGGTTCACGTGCGGGCGAATGCCCTCGCACAATCACTACATCCTATGCAGAACATGGGCAAATGACATCCCTCCGCAAAAAAAAGTGGGAGACAGCCAAGGGAAGAGGAACGGAATGCGGTCTCCAAGTGGCGAAGCGCCGTCTCCCGCCCACGCAAAAAAAGGCCCGCAGCAACCGAACCAGTCGGTTCCCAGCGGGCCTTACGATTAGCGCGGGCGGGCCTTATTCGAACGCCTTCACGCCTTCCACGGTGACGATCTTGCGGAATTCCTGCAGCAGATGCGTCGTGACCGGGCCGGCATGGCCTTCGCCGATAATCCGGCCGTCCACTTCGCGAACGGCGATCACTTCGGCGGCCGTGCCGGTGAAGAACACTTCGTCGGCCGTATACACGTCATGCAGCGTGAACGGCTCTTCCTTCAGCTTGTAGCCGAGCTTGCCGCACAGATCGATGATCGCTCCCCGCGTAATGCCCTCCAGCGCGCCGATGTAGCACGGAGGCGTGTAGACGACGCCTTTTTTGACGATGAAGATGTTGTCGCTGGACCCTTCCGCCACATACCCTTGCGAGTTCAGCATGATCGCTTCGCCCACGCCGGCCAGGTTGGACTGGATTTTGACGAGAATGTTGTTCAGGTAGTTGAGCGACTTGATCTTCGGATTGAGCGCGTCGGGCAGGTTGCGGCGGGGACTGACGGATACGGACCGCAAGCCTTCGCGGTACGCCTCTTCCGGATAAATCGACAGCTCCTCGACGATAATGACGACGAACGCCGCAGGGCAGCGCGTAGGATCGAGACCGAGATTGCCCAGTCCGCGGGACACGACGAGACGGATGTAGCCGTTGCGCATGCCGTTCTTGCGGATCGTCTCCACCAGCGCGTCCTGCATCTCGGCGAACGTAAGCGGAATGTCCAGCAGGATGGACTTGGCGGAGTCGTACAGCCTCTCCAGATGCTCTTTGCAGCGGAAAATGTTCCCGTCGTAAATCCGAATACCCTCGAAAATCCCGTCCCCGTACAAGAAACCGTGATCATATACGGAGATTTTTGCATTTTCCTTGGTGACGAACTCACCGTTCAGATAAATCCATTGCTCCGACATGTTCCCAGACACCTCCGGTATTTATCCCTCGTAGGGAAAGCTCGGGTATGAACCCAATATGCGAACCTGGCAGCCGAGCGCTTCGATCTCCGCGATCGCCGCAGGAAGCAACACCGTATCCAATGACATCTCGATATCGATAAAAAAGTAATAGTTGCCCAGCTTCTTCTTCGTCGGGCGCGATTCGATCCGCGACAGGTTGATCCGTCTCCAGGCGAATGCGGACAGCACCTGATGCAGCGCGCCCGGATAGTCCTCCGGCAGCGTGATGAGGATGCTCGTCTTATGGTGCGAAGCGCCGGCCTTCCCGAAGGGCCTGTTGCCGACCAGCAAAAAGCGGGTGAAGTTGTTGTCGTGATCCGTGACGCTCTCTTCCAGGACGTCCAGGCCGTAATCGGCGGCCGCGGTTTTCGTCCCGATGGCCGCCCAGCCGAGGCCCGGATTGTCGTGAACCGTCCGGATCGCTTCGGCCGTGCTGCTTAGCGTTTCCAATTCGGCATGCGGCAGCCGCGAGCGCAGGAATTCGTAGCACTGGGCCATCGCGACCGGGTGGCTCAGCACTTTCTTGATGCGGCCGGGTTCCCACGCGGAGCTCCCCGCTTCCGCCAGCTCGGAGCGTCGGCCAACCAGATTCTGCACGGCGGGGAACACCCATTCCGCGCGAATCGGCAGATCGACCTCGTGGACGAGCCAGTCCATGTGCAGGCTGACGGAGCCGTCGATCGTGTTCTCGATCGGCACGACGCTCCAGTCGGTGTCGCCGCGGGCCGTGGATTTGAACACGTCGGCGATCATTTTCTGATACTTCAGCTCAACCGGAACGCCTTGGAAAAAGTAGCGCGCCGCCTCGTCGGAGAACGTCCCCTTCGGCAGGAGAGCGGCGGTCGGAAGCTTGCTCATGCGCTCACCTCCGTTCTTCCGGCCGGAAGCAGCAGATGCGGCTCCAGCCCGAAATCCGGATGGGCCGAATCGACGACGGCCGTCTCCGGCCCCTTCGCCCACGGCTTCAGCCAGCTCGTCGTCACCGGGACGCCTTCCGCCGCCATCGCTTCGGCGACGAAGCGCTCCATCCGCGCCCGGTCGGAACCTCCGTCCGCCAGCAGCAGCAGCGTCGGTCCGGCGCCGGACAGCACCGCGCCGAGCGCGCCGTTGTCGGCCGCTTCGCGGAGCACCTTCTCCATGCCGGGGATAAGCGCCGCCCGGTACGGCTGGTGCAGCCGGTCGCGCATGGCGCGGCGCAGCAAATCGAGCCGGCCGGTCGCGAACGCCGCCGTCAGCAGCGAGCTGTTGCTGACGTTGAAGACGGCGTCCCGCATCGAGACGCTCTCCGGCAGCACGTTCCGCGCTTTCTTGGTCGACAGCTCGAACGCCGGAATGACGACGAGCGCCTCCAACTCCGCCGGAGGCTCCAGGCGAACCGCTTCCGCCCGTTCCCCGTCCCAGGCGGCAGCCACGATGCCGCCGAACAGCGACGCCCCGACGTTGTCGGGATGGTTCTCGATCGCGCTCGCCATCTGGAACAGCTCGTCCTGGGTGAGCGGATCGCCGATGAGGGCGTTGGCGGCGACAAGCGCCCCCACGATCGCGGAGGCGCTGCTGCCGAGGCCGCGGGTCAGCGGAATGTCGCTGCGGATGGCGATATGCAGCTCCGGCAGCGCCACGCCCGCGCGTTCGAACACCATCTGCGCCACTTCGTACACGAGGTTCGTCTTGTCGGTCGGAAGACCGTCCATGCCGTCGCCCATCAGCGTAATCGTCGTTCCCTCTTCCGGCGTGGAAGGCCGGAGATCGACCCAAGCGAAGAGGGAGAGGGCCATGCCGAGCGTATCGAAGCCGGGGCCCAGATTGGCCGTGCTGGCCGGCACCTTCGCGACGACCCGGTCGCGCAGGACACCCGGCTTGCGAAGCTCGCTTCTCACGTTCACCATCATGATCCGTTCCTCAGCCTTCCAACCGATAGACGCTCTTGATGGTGCGAATGGCCGCCAGCTCTCCGAACTCGGCCAGTACGTTGGCGAGCGAAGCTTTGCTGGCGCTGTGGGTCGTAATGATCAGTTCGGCTCCGTGCTGATCCGGCGCCGCCGGTTGCATGACCGACTCGATGCTGAGCTCGTGGCGGGAGAACACTTGCGCGATCTGCGCGAGAACGCCGGCGCGGTCTTCCACGTGGAGCAGCAAGAAATATTTGGAGGCGATCTGCTCGTCGGTCTTCAGTTTCTTCTCCTTGTAGGCGAGCGCCGCCTGGCGGCCGTTGACGCCCAGCTTCATGTTTTTGACGACGGCGACGAGGTCGGCGACGACGGAAGTCGCCGTCGGCATCGCGCCCGCGCCGGGGCCGTAGAACATCGTCTCGCCCACCGCCTCGCCGTAGACGTAGACGGCGTTGAACACGCCGCCGACCGAAGCGAGCGGGTGGCTCTTCTTCACCATCGTCGGCTGCACGCTGACGCTGATGTAGTCGTCCTGCCGCTCGGCGATGCCGAGCAGCTTCACTTCGTAGCCGAGGCTTTGCGCGTAGCGGATGTCTTCCTGAGTGACGGCGCTGATTCCTTTGACGTCGACGTCCTCGAGCGCCACGTTGGACCGGAAGCCGAGCGTCGCGAGAATCGTCATTTTGCGGGCCGCGTCAAGGCCTTCCACGTCCGACGTCGGGTCCGCCTCGGCATAGCCGAGCGCTTGCGCTTCCTTGAGCACGTCGGCGTACGCGGCGCCTTCTTGACTCATTTTCGTCAGGATATAGTTCGTCGTGCCGTTCACGATGCCCATGATCTTCGTAATCCTGTCGGACGAGAAGCCTTCGATCAGCGTACGGATAATCGGGATGCCGCCGGCCACGCTCGCTTCGTACAGAACGTCGCAGCCCTTCTCGCTGGCCTTCGCCAAAATTTCCTGCCCGTGCAAGGCCATCAGGTCCTTGTTGGCGGTAACGACGTGCTTGCCGCGGTCCAGCGCTTCCAGAATATATTCCTTCGTCTCGGCGATTCCGCCCATCACTTCGACGATGACGTCGATCTCCGGGTCGCGCACGATCTCCCACGGGTCTTCCGTCAGCTTGGCCGGATCGATCGAGATGCTGCGCGCTTTGGCGCGATCCTTGACCAAAATTTTGGCGATCGAGATCGGCGACCCGACCTGGCTCTGCAAATCCTCCTGATGCCCCTCCACGATACGGACGACGCCCGTACCGACGGTTCCGAGTCCGAACAAACCTACTTTCACCGGCTTCATCTGCTTAGTTCCTCCTCCAGTGTTTCGCAAAGCGAAAAACATGCTTCCCAGCCTTCGGGCGTCAGGCGCGTTGACGAACGGCCTCGCCAGACTTCCCTCAGCTGCGGCCGACGATCGTCGTCCGCTTGACGCCGTCGAGCCGCTTCAAGCCGTCGATCAGCTCGGCCAACGCACCGGCCAGCCCGGACGTATCCAACGTCACGACGACGTTGGCCATTCCCTGAAGCGGAATGGATTGGGAGATCGTCAGCACGTTGCCGCCGCTTGCCGCCAGCGTTCCAAGCACTTTCGACAACACGCCGGAGCGGTGCTCCAGATCCATCGACACCGTGGCGATCCGCTCGCGTCCCGTTTGCTCCAGCGGATAGACGCCGTCCTTGTATTTGTAGAAGGCGCTTCGGCTTAATCCGACCCGCTCCGCCGCTTCGTGGACCGTGGCCGCTTCCCCCCGCCTCAGCAGCTCTTTAGCCTGTTCGGTTTTGAGAATGCCTTCCGGCAGCAGGTCCTCGCGGACGGCGTAGTAGCGCTCCGCCATCTTCCGTCCTCCCAAGAAAGACGAATGTTTGTTTATAGTGGACATTATATCGGATCGGAAGGACGGCGGCAATAGGCTTAGCAACAAAAAAACGGGACGGGCGATCCTGTCGCCTGCTTCGTCCCGTTGTCCAGCCTATCGTATAGCCGCGTCCCCGCGTTCCGGACGCCTTATCGGTCTTCGAACAAGTACTCGTCCGAGCCGCCTTCGAAAAACTCGAACTCGAAATCGCCGATCCGGATCGTGTCGCCGTCCTTGGCCCCGCGCTTGCGAAGCTCCGCGTCGACGCCGATGTTCCGCAGAATCCGGCCGAAGCGCATGACCGCCTCGTACGAAGCGAACTGGGTCCGCTTCAGCAGCTTCTCGATCGATTCGCTCTCGACGACGTACACTTCGTTGTCGCGCGTAATGCGGAAGTCGTGGTCGGAAGGACGCTCCTCCATCCGGTACACGACGCTCTCCTCTTCCTCGTTCGCCGTCTCGTCAACCGTCTCCGCCGGATCGGGCAAGGCGTCCAGCATATCCGCGACCTTGTACAGCAGTTCGCCGATGCCTTGCCGGGTTAGCGAAGAGATCGGCATAATCTCGATGCCGGGCCGGACCGCCTCGACTTTCTCGCGGAAGACCGTCAGATTCGCCTCCGACTCCGGCATATCCATTTTGTTCGCGGCGACGATCTGGGGACGGTCGGCCAGCTTGGCGTTGTACAGCTTCAGCTCTTCGTTGATTTTCACCCAATCGTCGAACGGGTCCCGGCCTTCCATCCCGGACATGTCCACCACATGGATAATGATCCGCGTCCGCTCGACGTGCCGCAAAAATTCGTGCCCGAGCCCGACGCCCGTATGCGCCCCCTCGATGAGGCCCGGCAGGTCGGCCATGACGAAGCTGCGCTCGTCGTCCACCTGGACCATGCCGAGATTCGGCGTCAGCGTCGTGAAGGGGTACGCGCCGATCTTCGGCTGGGCCGCGGAGACGACGGACAGCAGCGTCGACTTGCCGACGCTCGGAAAGCCGACGAGCCCGACGTCCGCCATCACCTTGAGCTCCAGCCTCACCCAGCGCTCCTGACCTTCCTCGCCGTTCTCGGCAATCGCCGGGGCGGTGTTCGCCGGGCTTTTGAACCGCGTGTTGCCCCGGCCGCCACGTCCGCCCTTGGCGATGACGACCTCCTGGCCGTGCCGGGTCAGATCGGCCAGCATCTCGCCCGTATCGTCGTCGTACACGACCGTGCCGGGCGGCACGCGAACGATCAAATCCTCCGCGTTCGCGCCGTGCTGCGACTTGTTCCGGCCCTTCTCGCCGCGGGGCGCCTTGAAATGCTTCTGGTAGCGGAAATCCATCAGCGTGCGCAAGCCCTCGTCGACCCGGAAGACGACGTCGCCGCCATTCCCTCCGTCACCGCCCGCGGGCCCGCCTTCCGGCACGTACAGCTCCCGGCGGAACGCCACGAGCCCGTCGCCGCCGTCGCCGCCTTTTACGTATATTTTCGCTTTGTCCACAAACATGATGAGTTCACTCCGTTCAGCTAATTACACGGCCGGTCCATCCGAGGGAAAACAACGGCGAAGCAGCGCGAGGCTCCGTCTTCCCGGACGGCGCCGCTCTCCTCCGACACTCGTCCGTAGCCGCCCAGCACCCGCTCCAATTCGCTTGCGAGATCGTCCGCTGCCGCAACCTTGCCTGCATATGCCATATCCAGCCGCGCTTCGCCTTCTTCCGAATGGAAGCGCAGCCAGAGGACGTTCTCCTCCTCGCCCTGAGCGGCGAGACGGAAGCGCACGACGTTCACCAAACCGATAACCGCCGAGGTCAAGCGTTCGCCGTCCAACCCCATGCCTTTCACGTTGAAGCCGTCTTCCACCTCGACCTCAAGACGCATCGTATCGCAGGTAGTTCGAAAAGACAGAAGGAAAGCCGCCAGCTTCGGCTCGCCCAGATGGGATATCCGGCTGTCCTGCTCCATTCTCCCCCTTATTCTTTCCACGACGGCGATCGCTTTATCGGGTTTGCCCAATCTTAAGTATCCGTACAAAATTTGCAATTCGTTCATCCAGTCGTGCCGATGATGGCTGAGCGTCTCGACGGCCGAATGCTGCATCAGCTCGAGCAGCCGGGCATACCGCCGCCGTTCGGAGCGGAGCTCCGCGACGACGACCAGAACCGCCGCCGCTGCCGTCCACAAGGCGAACAGCATGGGCGGCCACCATTCCTGTCGCCAGCCAATCATCGCCGCTGCGGGAACAAGAAGCGAGCCCGCGGCCACGATAGCCCGTGCGATCGATTTTCTCGACATGTTCGCGACTTCTCCGTTTCGTTAATAAACCGAATTTGCGGATGGAAGAGAGCGCTTCGCACTGACGGCGATTCCCCCGGGGCGGCGGCAAACTTCGCTGCGCGCGCCGGCCGCGTAAGGGAGAGTCCCCCCCAACAAGCCCAGAACCCCGGCCTCACATGATGGCCGGGGTTCTTAAGGTGATGTCGTATTAGCCTTCAAGAGCAGCCGCAACGGGCGCTTGAGGGGCCGGATACACGCTCACTTTTTTGCGATCGCGTCCCCAGCGTTCGAATTTGACGACGCCTTCGACCAACGCAAACAGCGTGTCGTCCTTGCCGATGCCGACGTTCGTGCCCGGATGGATCTTCGTGCCGCGCTGGCGCACGAGAATCGTGCCGCCGCGAACGGTTTGCCCGTCGGCGCGTTTGACGCCGAGGCGCTTCGATTCGCTGTCGCGTCCGTTCTTCGTGGAGCCTACGCCCTTCTTCGAAGCGAACAACTGAAGATTCAGTTTCAACATGGATGCCAACCTCCTTCGCTACGTTAATCTTTCCTTTATTCTCACGTACTTGCCGTATTCGTCCACGATCGTCTCCAAGGAAGCGACCATCCCTTCCAGCAGCAGCTGGACGCGGTCGTTCTTCGACGGATCTTCGCTCTCCGGAGCGACGGCCGACAGCCAGCCGGATTGCATCTTCGCCTCGGGAACGAGTCCCGTCAGCTTCTCGATCGCATTCACGGCCCCTACCGTCACGGCCGATACGCCGGCGCAGACGATGTCCTTGCCGGGATCGGCGTACATCGCGTGTCCGGATACGGAGAATTGCCGGATCCGACCGTCTTGTCCGCGAACAATCGTTATCGTGACCATCCAGGCTTCGCCTCTTACGCCTTGATGCTCTCGATCGTCACTTTCGTGTACGGTTGACGGTGGCCTTGCTTCTTGCGCTCGTTTTTCTTCGGTTTATACTTGAAAACGATAATTTTCTCGCCTTTGACGTGCTTCTCGACTTTCGCCGTAACGGATGCGCCCGCTACGAGCGGAGCTCCGGATACGAAGCCGTTGTCGCCGGATACGGCCAGAACCTTGTCGAACGTCACGGTGTCGCCTTCGTTAGCGGAGAGCTTCTCCACGAACAGAACGTCGCCCGCTTGGACTTTGTATTGCTTGCCGCCGGTTTCGATAATCGCGTACATGTGTGTGCACCTCCTTGTGTCTAAGACTCGCCTCGTCGGGTGCCGGATGTCGCAGCTTCAGTACCATAACAGCCAGGACAGCGCCGGTCTTCCTTACCCGGGTAAGTGCGGTTGTAGCATGCAATTCCCGAAAGAGCACTTTGCACGCACCATAGAATTCTATCACAACGCAAGCGCGATTACAACCGGAAAATGAGATTTCTGTAGTGGGGGTGCGACTTGTGTCGGTGAAACGGAAGTTGAGGCCTGGAGCTTTCTCCTCTACTTATCTCTCCCGATTCTCAGGGCAGTCCGCGTCTTTTCTCCCGGCGATCCGCCGTCTCTCTCCGCCACCTATCCACGGCCAATCTCCTACCTGTCCCCGCTACCTTATGTAAATCTTCCCCCGCCCCTTGCAAGCGGCGCAAGTCTCGTAAAAGTAGTTCTCGACGTTGGCGCGCACCTTCTTGCGCGTCAGCTCCAGCAAGCCGAGCCTCGTCCAGCCCAGCACCTGGCATTTCGTCCGGTCCCGCTTCATCGTCTGCTCCAGTTGGCCGACGACTTGCTGCCGGTGCTCTTCCTTCTCCATATCGATGAAGTCGATGATGACGATGCCGCCGACGTCCCGAAGCCGGAGCAGGCGGGCGATCTCCCCGGCGGCTTCCAGGTTCGTCCGGAACACCGTCTCTTCGAGGTCGACCGTCCCCGTATACTTGCCCGTGTTGACGTCGATCACGGTCAGCGCCTCGGTCTGGTCCCAGACGAGATAGCCGCCGCTTTTCAGCCATATTCGGGGCTGGAACGCTATATCCAGTTGCTCGTTGATGCCGAATTTATCGAACAGCGGCTCTGCTTCCCTGTACAGCCGAATGCGGCTTTCCAGCGCGGGCGCCGTCTGGCGCAAATAGGCGGACGCTTCCCGGTAGGCCGTCTCGTCGTCGATGACGAGCTCTTCGGTGTCCGGCGTGAACACGTCCCGGACCATCCGCTGGACGAGGCCGAAGTCGCGGTGCAGCTCCTCCGGAGCGCCCGCCCGCCGGCCCCGCGCCACAATATCGGCCCAAACGCCGCGCAGCGCCTTCAGATCTTCGGCCAGCGCATCCGCGCTCTCTCCCTCCGCGTTGGTCCGCAGAATGACGCCTTCGCCCGGTTTGCGCAGCTGCTCGGCCAAAGTTTTGAGCCGCGTCCGTTCGTGGTCGTGCTCGATCTTCTTCGAGACGCCGATATAGTCCGCGCCAGGCATATAAACGAGCCAGCGGCCGGGGAGCGAGTAGTGGGTCGTCACCCGCGCGCCCTTTCCGCCCAGCGGTTCTTTCATCACTTGAACGATCAGTTCGTCCCCCGGCTTCAGCAGCTCGGTAATGGAAGGCTTGTCCTTGGGCTGCTTGTCGAGGTGCGGATGAAGCGCATCGTCCACGTAAAGAAACGCGTTCTTGGGCAGACCGATGTCGACGAACGCCGCCTGCATGCCGGGCAGCACGTTCACGACGAGGCCCTTGTACAGGTTGCCGACGATCGACGTGCCTTCGGACCGTTCCACGCCGAACTCCGTTAACCTTCCGTCTTCCAGGAGGGCCGAATAGGTGGCGTTGCGCGTGCAGTGTACGAACAGCTGCTTCATGGCGACCTCCCGCTTTCGAATCCTTTTCTTCATTTTACATGAAAAAACGCAAATCCGCATGCCCGTTCGTCAGCGAGTTCAGAAAGCCGTCGATCATCTGGCCTTCGGGGACGACCCTTTTGATTTTGCCTTGACGCATCACGTACACGAGATGATACCGCTCCCTCATGAGCAGCTTGACGACCGCGGAGGGCGGACGCTGCTCGGAGACGACGATCGGCTGGGCCAACGTGCCGCCGTCGATGCGCCCTTCCGAACGCTTCGCCCGGTGAACGAGGAAGCGCAAAAAAACGAACGGCATGTTGCGCCGGTACGTCCAATTGGTCGCGAGCAGGAACGAGCCGACGAGCAGCAAATTCAGGTGGAGCAAACCTCCGCCCAGCAGCGGGTAAAAGGAAGCGAGCACAGCCAAAGCGCTGAACAGGAGGCTGATCCGCGTGCTCCAGAGCAGGGTGCGGTGAAAAGGAATCCGGAAGCTCATCCAAGTCTGCAGAAGCTTCCCCCCGTCGAGCGGCAGCACCGGGAACAGGTTGAACAGCGCGATGAGCGCGTTAGCTTTTATAAATTCGTCCACCCAGAGGGCGTCGACCCAGCCCGCCCAGCCCGCAAGCGCCGCGAACGCCGCAAGGATGCCGTTCTGCAGCGGCCCCGCGATCGCGACGAGCGCTTCCTCGCGTGCCGGAACGGTGCCCGCTTCCTCCACCTCCAGCACGCCTCCGAACGGAAGCAGCTTGATCTCCCGGATTCTCCAGCCGAAGCGGAGCGCCATGGCCAAATGGCCGAGTTCGTGCAGCAGGACGATGCCGAACAGCGTCAGGATGTTCAGAAACTGTCCGGTCGCGACGGAGAGCAGCATGAGGATGACGAACAGCGGATGAAGCTTGATCGCAACTCCCCGCCATTTAATCAAAAGGCACCACTTCCGCCGGGTCCAGCGTTTTGCCGTTCTGCTTGACGGCGAAAAAAAGCGTTCCTTCCCCTTTGCCGTCGGATGTGGAGGACGCCAGCTCGCCCAGCGTTCGGCCGACTTCCACCCAGTCGTTCTTTTTGACCGCCGCATTGTCCACGTTGCCATAGACGGTCTCGACGCCATTGGCGTGCTGGATCGCAATCGTCGCGAGTCCTTTGGCGTCCAGCGTCACCTCGGCGACCCGGCCGGTATGCGCCGCCTTGACGGGCGTGCCCGCCGGCGCCGCCAGGCGAATGCCTTCTCCGTCTTGAGCGAACGTCTGCAAGATGCGGCCGGCTAGCGGCGGGACGGTCACCTCCCGGCTCCATTCGGCGGACACGGCCTGCGTCTCGTCCTGCTGCTTGAATATCGGCAGGAACGACGACGATCCCTCGAAGGTTCGCTCGTACCAGGCTTCCACGGCGGTGAAATCCATATCTTCCGTAACCGCCCGCACCGTCCAGCCCCGAACGAGCTCGTTCCCGGGCAGCTCCAGTCGCAACCAGCCCCATACGGCGCCGAACAGAACGGCGGCGACCGCCAGGCGCATCGTGAGCCCGCGGAAAATGCGGCTCAGGAAGGGGCCCGAGGAGCCGCCGGGAGGGCCGTCGTCCCATGTCGGCGGACCGGCCAAACCGCCGAAGGAACTCAGGTTCGGCAAGGAGCCGATCGGTCCCTTTCCCGGCGGCTTGGAGCCCGAAGGCGAGGCGGATTCCCATAAGGAACGCAGCCGCGGATCGGGCGAAGCCGCCGGCGGGGGGCCCGCGGGAACAAGCGAGTCGCGAAGGCCGGTATGGCTTGTGCGCGAGCGCTCCTGGCGCTGCTTCTCCTTCCACCATTTCTCGGGATCGGGTTCGGTGTCGGCCAGCGGCCCGCGGTAGGCCGGGATGCGGCTCTGAGCCGGGGGGATAGGACGTTCCTGCCGCGTATCGAAAAGCTCGTCCATACCGGCCAGGCTGTCCACCCCTTCCTCCGGCCGAAGCGTATCGATCGGCGGACCCGCCTCCGCCCCTCCTCCCGGACCGGCTTGACGTCCGAACTCTCCGTCTTGCGAGACCGCTTCGGGCATCCCGAACTCCGGGGCCGCAGCTTCCCCGGCGAAATCGTGCGGCGGCTCGGGAGCCCCCCGCCAGCCTTCCGAACGAGCTCCCGTCAACTGTTGAATTCTGTCCCGCCGGCGCTGGCGGACGTTGTTCCGCACCTGCATAGCCGCTTCCTCCCTTGTCCGCTTCTTTGTATCACGATATGGCAAGCCGGCCGGGTTTAGACCAGACGGGAGGACTTGCTTCTCGCAAGCCGGCAACGGAACGACGGGAACGGCGAAGCCAACCCCGGACGTACAGACCGTACAACTCCATAAAAAAACAAACAGCGGCGCAAAGCCGCTGCAAGCTGCGAGATCGTTACGTATCCAGCGTATACTTCTCCTGATGCGCCCGGATGCTGAAGATCATGCCGATCGACAGCATATTGAGCAGCAGCGAGGTGCCGCCGTAGCTGATGAAAGGCAGCGTAATGCCGGTAATCGGCATCAGGCCGATCATCATGCCGATGTTCTGGAAGATCTGGAACACCATCATCGACGCGATGCCGATAATAATGAAGGATCCTCGCAAGTCGAAGCATTGGTAAGCGATCAGAATCATCCGGTAAATGAAAATAAAGTAAAGCAGCAAGAGCACCGCCGAGCCCTGAAAGCCGAATTCCTCGCCGATGACGACAAAGATGGAGTCGGAATACGGATACGGAATGAACTTGCGGTTTTTGGATTCTCCCTGCATGTAGCCGTCGCCCGCCAAGCCGCCGGAGCCGATGGCGATCTTCGCGTATTCCGATTGCCGGCGCTCGTCCGCGGTGGCCTGGTCCGGATGGATGTACGTATTGATCCGTTGGTACCAGTGCTCCTTGTGATGCTTCTCGAGATAATCCTTGATGTCCGTATTGAACGTGTTGAACAACGTCACGAACAGCACCAGTCCGCCGATGACCGCCGTCAGTCCGATGACGACGTACGAGTAGCGGATATTGCCGATCCAGAGCATGCCGAGCACGATAAAAATGTAAATCATCGCGTTCCCGAGGTCCGGCTGGATCATGACGAGAATGAACGGCACGAGCGAGACGGCGGCGATGGCCGACACGTCGGTGCGCATTCGCAGCGGATCCCCCTGCCTTCGGCCAAGGACGGCGGCTACGGCAAGGATGAGAATGAGCTTCATGAATTCCGCCGGCTGGAAAGTCAGGCCGCCCGGGAATTCGAACCAGCTTCGCGCGCCGTTCCGGACGGGAGCCAGGAAGAAAACGGCGACAAGCAGCCCGATGCCGATCGCGTACCAGATGTACCAGCTTTTGAGCAGCAACCGGTAATCGATCATCGTGAAAATCAGGATGATTCCGAAGCCGATTGCGTAGTAGATGAGCGTTTTGACGTCAAAATGGTAATACTTCGGATCGTTGTGCGTCGCGCTGCGGACAATGAGCGTGCTGATGACCATGAACAGGCCCAGAATGAGCATCATCAGCCAGTCGATTTTCTTGAATCGGTTAAGCAAGTCGGCTCATCCCATTCCGAAAAACTTCTTCACCCGTCCGAACATTCCGCTCTTCTCTTCCAATTGCATAAGAGGAACGGTCTCTCCGAGGATGCGGCGTGCCACGTTGCGATAAGCGATTGCGGCGCGGGAGGACGGGTTCATGACGGTCGGCTCTCCCTGGTTCGCGGCTTTAATGACAATCTCGTCGTCGGGAACGATCCCGATCAGATCGATGGCGAGCACTTGGCAAATGTCGTCGATCTCCAGCATGTCGCCGGACTTGAGCATATTGGGACGAATCCGGTTGATGAGCAGCTTGGGCGATTTGAAGCCTCTCTGCTCCAATATCCCGATGACCCGGTCCGCGTCGCGAACCGCGGCGTTCTCCGGCGTCGTCACCACGATCGCCTGATCCGCGCCGGCCACCGCATTGTCGAAGCCCTGCTCGATGCCGGCAGGGCAGTCGATGATCACATAGTCGTAATCGGGCTTCAATTCCTCGACGATTTTGCGGACCTGCTCGGGCGTAATATCTTGCTTGTCCTTCGTCTGGGCGGCCGGAAGCATATAAAGCTCGTCGAACCGTTTGTCCTTCACGAGCGCCTGATTCAACCGGCAACGTCCTTCCGCCACGTCGATCAAATCGTAGATGATGCGGTTTTCAAGCCCCATGACGACATCCAAGTTGCGCAAACCGATGTCGGTGTCGACCATGCACACTTTGCGCCCGAGCAGCGCGAGCGCAGTTCCCAAGTTCGCGGAGGTTGTCGTTTTTCCCACTCCGCCTTTGCCGGACGTAACGACAATCGCTTCTCCCATCGTTCTACACTCCTTTGAATGGCATGAGTTCCCTGCGCCATTGATGCAAATGCGTCAGTTTGTCGATCTCCATGACGCCATCCCGCAAATAGGCGTATTCCATCGACGGTTCCGCCGAAGCCCATTCTTCCGGCGGCCTGCTGATCACTTCCGCAATCCTTAGCTGCGTAGGCGTCATAAGAGAAGCCGCGATAATGGCCTTCTCATTGCCTTCGCAGCCGGCATGGGCGGTGCCCCGAAGCGCCCCCATGATGTAAATATCGCCGGTGCATAACACGGTCCCGCCCGGATTCACGTCCCCCAGCAGCAGCAGATCGCCTTCGTGCCGGATCGTCTGACCCGAGCGGACGATGCCCGTCACCGTCTTGATGACGTTTTTGGCCGCTTCGGTCTCTTCGGGCGCAGCGTCGCTCTCGATGCTCTGCACGAGAAAATTGCCCTGGCGCCGAATCGCGGAGCGGATTCGTTCCTTGTCTTCCTCGTTCAGCCTGCGGGAGCCGAGCTTGACGAAAACGTGCACGATCGGGCCGGACAGCTGCTGCTCGTGCTTGTCCAGCTTCCGATGAAGCTCGTCCAGCAGCGACACGAAATCGCACTGATCGTCAAGCAGAAATACGAGTCCTTCCTTCGTGCCCTTAATCGTAATGGCCGATTTGACGCTCACCTTCGTCCGCCCCTCCCCACGTTATCTAAGATTCTGCCAGGCGAACCCGAATTCCTGCCGGCGGCGAATAGGCGCCCTGCGGTTCGTCAAGCGGCGTTCTCTTCGCCGGAGACGGAAGCGGATTTGAGCAGCCGGCGCCGAACCGGAAGATAGAGGACCAGGGCGATAATCAACTGCAAGAGAAGTGTCGGGAGGATCTGCCAATAAACCGCGAATCCGTACGTTACGTCCGTAAGCTGGAACAACCGGTAGACCAAATAGACGATCGTGTCCAGCAGATAGCTCCCGACGCCGATGGCCAGCAGCGTATAGGCCAGCGTCCGGGGCCTGCGTTCGCTTACGAGCCCGATCAAATAGCCGAGCAAAGCCATGCCGAAGCCGTACGACCCCATCAGATGGCCGTAAAACAGCAAATCTTCCAGAAGCCCGAAACCGAGGCCGAACAGAAAAGCCGCGTGCCTGCCGCCGAACAAGGCGACGTATACCGTCATAATGAAAGCCAGGTTCGGCAGCAGGCGGTCGCTCCATTGATAGGGAACGAGCCACGGCACAATCGAAGTCTGAATCAGAACGAGCGCGAGCGTCAGCAGAATCGTCCGGTTGAAGCGCATCTTCACGGCGCGTCCACATCCGGGGCGACGACGACGAACACTTCCGTCAGATGGTCGAATTTGGCTGCGGGCTTGATGGTAGCGGTGTGCGTCAACCCGAAATCCCCTACTTGGGTGCTGACTACCGTGCCTATAAGAATGCCTTTGGGCAACACGTTGACGAGCCCCGACGTGATGACCAGATCGCCTTCCTTGATCGGCGCGTTCTCGTCGATTTTGCTCATCTGCAGCATATTTCTCTCTTTATCGTAATCGACGATGCCGAACGTCTGGTCTTCTTTGCCAAGCACCGTCGCCGAGATCGAGATCCGGTCGCTGGAGGTCGGATCGAGCTCCGTGATCGGCATAACCGTCGACGTGAACTCGGAGACCTTGCTTACAATGCCGACCAGCCCATCCACCGTCTGCACCGCCATCTTCGGCTTGACGCCGTCGTGGGCGCCGCGGTTGATCTTAATCGTTTTGTCGTACGGATTGGAGCTGCTGGCGACGACTTGCGCGATCAAATACTTATAATTGTATAATTGCTTCTGCCGTTCCGTAAAACCGAGCTCATCCTTCAGTCTCGCATTCTCGCTCTCGAGTTGATTGTAGCGAATCTTGTCTTGCGTATATTGGGCGACCGTCAGCCGAAGCTGCTCGTTCTCTTTGTAGACATCGGAAAGCCGGCCGAGGTCGCGGAAAAATTCCGTAACCGCCCCGACCGGCCGGTACAACGCCCCTTGTACGGTCCCGAACGCGTCGTTGACGAAGCGTTCGGGCCAACTCAGGCCGGTTCGTCCCGATGTGAAGCCCAGCATAGCGATAAACAGGATCAGCCCGATCATAAGAATGAACAGACGCTTGTTGCGCATTATCTTAAAAATATCCGATCACCTGCTTCCCTTCCTACCGGGCTCCGATCCATACGGAGAATTAACGTCTCCGCGAGCCCGAACCGCTCTTGGAAGACTTGAACAAGTGAATGTTCTCAAGCGCCCTTCCCGTCCCGATCGCGACGCAATCGAGCGGATGCTCGGCCACGATGACGGGCATTCCGGTCTCGCGCGACAGCATTTTGTCCAAATTGCGCAGCAGGGCGCCGCCGCCCGTCAGGACGATGCCGCGATCCATAATGTCGGCGGACAGCTCGGGCGGACATTTCTCCAGCGTCACCTTGACCGCTTCCACGATGGCGTTCACCGTGTCGGACAGTGCCTCCGTAATCTCGTCCGAGGTGATCGCAAGCGTCTTGGGCAGCCCGGTGACGAGGTCCCGGCCGCGAATTTCGATCGATTCCACTTTGTCGAGCGGAAGGGCCGAGCCGATCTCCATCTTGAGCTGCTCCGCGGTTCTCTCGCCGATCATTAAATTGTACAGCCGCTTGATGTATTGCATGATCGCTTCGTCCATCTCGTCGCCGGCGACGCGAATGGAACGGCTCGTGACGATGCCGCCCAGAGAGATGACGGCGACTTCCGTCGTGCCGCCTCCGATGTCGACGACCATGCTGCCGGTCGGTTCCCATACCGGAAGATCGGCGCCGATCGCGGCTGCGAACGGTTCTTCGATCGTATACGCTTCGCGGGCGCCGGCTTGCTTGGTGGCATCCTCGACCGCGCGCTTCTCGACGGCGGTAATGCCGGACGGCACGCACACCATCACGTTCGGATGGCGGGGCGGGAACGAACGCTCCTTCTGGGCCCTGCGGATGAAGTATTTGATCATCGTTGCGGTTGTCTCGAAGTCGGCGATGACGCCGTCCTTCATCGGCCGGATGGCCCGGATGTTGCCCGGCGTGCGGCCGATCATCTTCTTGGCCGCCTCGCCGACGGCTTCGATTTTTTTCGTATCGGTACGCAGGGCGACGACGGACGGCTCCCTGACCGCGATTCCTTTACCTTTGACATAAACAAGCGTGTTTGCAGTTCCGAGGTCAATTCCCAGATCTCGCGTAAATCCACCAAACATATGCTGCTACCTCCTGTTGGGACAATCCTTCTTATTATATTACAAGCATCCGGTCTCCTTCAAACTAATAAAGCGATTGTCACCGATTACCAGGTGGTCGAGCAGCTCGATTCCGATGAGCTTTCCCGCCTCCGCCAGACGGCGGGTCAGCTGAATGTCCTCCGAGCTCGGCGTCGGATCGCCGCTCGGGTGATTGTGGGCGCACAGAATCGACGCGCTGCTGCGCCGGATGGCCGCTCTATAAACTTCTCGCGGGTGGACGACGGAGGCGTTCAGGCTTCCGATGGAGAGCGTCTGGCGTCCGATCACCTGATTTTTCGTGTTCAGGAACAGGCAGACGAAATGCTCCTCGCGAAGATGCCGCATCTCCTCCATAAGCAAATCCGCCGCATCCTGCGGCCGGGTGATGCGAACCGTCTCCGGCAGCCGCGAACGGGCGACCCGGCGCCCGAGCTCGATCGAAGCCTGCAGCTGAAGCGCCTTGACCGGACCGATGCCGCGAATATGCGTCAGCTCGTCCCAACTGCGCTCGGCAAACCGCCGGAGACCGCCGCATTCGTTCAGAATGCGCTCCGCCAGCCTGACGGCGGATTCGTTGCGGGTGCCGGTACGCAGAAGAATCGCCAGCAGCTCCGCGTGGCTGAGCGCGGCCGGCCCTTGCCGCTGCATCCGTTCCCGCGGACGCTCGTCCGCCGGCAATTCCCGCAGCATATAAGCTCGTTGTTCCATCATGAACCCTCTTCTCCGTTGTCCGCGTCGGCCGCGGGTTTCGTCTGGGGTCATCGGGCTTCGAATGGCGAACGGCTCAGGGCAGTTCCGCGCCGAATTCGCCAAGCATACCGGCGAGCAACGACAGCGGAAGGCCGACAACGTTATAGAAGCAGCCCTCGATTCCTTCCACGAGCAACGCGCCCTTCTCCTGGATGCCGTACGCGCCGGCTTTGTCCAGGGGCTCTCCTGTCGCCACGTACCGCTCGATTTGCCCGGACGTGAGCGTCCGCATGCGGACTTTCGTAGCCCGGTGCGAGGTGACCGTCCGGCCGCTTCCCGCCTCCAGGCAGGTGACGCCCGTAAACACCTCGTGCACCCGTCCGGACAGCCGGGCGAGCATGCGCGCGGCGTCCTCGGCATCCTTCGGCTTGCCCATGATCTCGCCGTCCAGGACGACGATCGTGTCGCTCCCGACGACGATATAGGTTTCGCCGGCGGGCGCTTCAAGCGCCTCCGCGACCGTGCGAGCCTTGCGCAGGGACAGCCCCTCGACGATTTTGGCGGGCGGCCAGCCGGGCGGTGTCGTCTCGTCGGCATGGCTGGGTCGAATATGTACGGGAAGACCGAGCGTGGCGATCAGCTCCCGTCTTCGGGGAGAAGAGGAGGCGAGCACCAGCGTAATCGGGGATCTCGAATTAGACGTTGCACCCATCGTTCAGGTTTCCTTTCGTGTCGACAATTTTGCCGCGTTTTTTACATTTTGCGATAGATCCAAATGGCCAGCACGGCTCCCGCGACGCTGAGGAGGCTCAGATTGAATCCGATCTGGATATGGTAGTTGATCACCAGCAAGTCGGCGGAAGGCGACCAGTTCACCGGGTACGTGCGGGTCAGAAAGTCCAGACCGGGAACCGTCGCCAGCCAGCGAGAGACCATGGCGCCGCCCAGCAAGCCGATGAGCACGAACAGAAGCAGTATCCAACCGTTTTTCTTCACGTTTCAACGTCTCCCACCATTTTTTGACACTAACGATTCCATTATACGTCCCCCCGGGGGAAGCGCACAACGCCTATTTCCGACCAGGACCTCCGAACCGCAAACGAAAGCAGTAAGAGCCTGGACCCGTGGCGGCCAAGCTCTTCGTCCCTATCGATCCGGGTCGTTCTTCTCCCTCCCCTGCTTTGACCGGCGCGCCGCGATGCGTCCCGCTCCGCCGGAATAGAATCGGCTTCCCGCCTGCAGCGCTCAGCTCCCGCTCTCTTGCGCGATTGCCGTACGCAAACTGCGATCTGCGAACGCCGCTTCCATCGCCGCGGATTGCGCGTCCCACAGCAACGATTCGGAAGCCTTGTCGGCGTAGGTGTTAAGGGCCGCGATGGCGGCGTTCAATTGCACGATCTCCGCTTGAGCGGACTCCTTGGCGGCCCCTTGCCACGATTCGGCGGCTTTCGCCTTCTCCAGCCACACCTGATGCGCGGTGCGGACCGACTGAATGTCGTCTCCGGAGGCCGGGTCCGAACCGGCAAGGACGGACGACGCGTAACCGGCGATTTTGCTGTTCAGCGACGCGCTTGCGCTCAAGAAATCGGCGTATTCGCGAGCGTGCTCGGAACCGGCGATTTGAAGCTTTTCGGCTTCCCAAGTCTTAAGATAAACTTGCGTTCCGGCAAGATGCTCGACCAACGCTTCCGCTTCCGCTTTTGTCGGCGAGACGCCGGCATAGACGCGGTAGCCGTCCGTTTGATCGGTCGCGGCGGCGATTCCTTTCGCGCGCAGCTCCTTGGCCGCCTCCTTCATCCTCTCTTCCGTTTGAAACACGCCGTATTGCAGCAAATACAGCGAGACGGCCGGTGCGGTGAACGTTTGCATGGACGCGCTTTGCTTCGTACCGCCCTGCTCCGCCTGACCCGCGGCGGTGCCGGACGAAGCCTGCCCTCCCTGCGAGGCGGCCGGCTCGCCCGACGATAGCGCATAAGGAGCCGCCGCGGCGGGTAGCGCATCCGGGCTGGCTTCCCCGTTTTTCGGAAAAAGCGGTTCGCCCGTAAACAGCGTCAAGAGCAAATAACCGAACAAGCCGCCGGTGGCGATCGCTCCGACGACCGTCACGAACACCCTCCACCAGGAGGGGCCTTCCCCACGCGAATATCGTTCCGCAGCGATCCAGCCGTGATCGAACTCGGCTTGTTCCTCGAACGTCTCCTCTTCTTCCTCCGCTTCCGGCCGGTTCCCCCGGTACGATCCGGGAAAAGGAATCGTCCGCCCCGTCTGCCCGCTTTGCTGTCGATTATGCGCAGGCTTTTCGGGCAGCTCCGGCATGGGTTCGATACGGGCGCCGATCGGCGGCTGGAGAATCGGCTCGATCGGAGAGACGATCGCCGGCTCCGCCTGAAGCGCCTTCGGCTGCGTTTTGGTCTGCGGGCGCGATCCGCCGCTTTTCGCCGTCTTGCTGAAGCCCGCAACCGGCATCGGGTCCGTATTTCGAATCATCTCTTCGAGCGCGTGTATATCGTCCTGGTACGGACCGTTCCAAGCTTGAAAATCGTTCGTTCGCGAAGCCGCCGGGCTCGCGGGGCTCACCGGGTTCGCCGTCTCCGGCATGCCTTCGGTATGCGGGGCTGTCTCCCGGGAAACGGAATGCTCCTTGGCCCGATGCGCTTCCACCCGATGAGTTTCCGTTCGATGCGCTTCCGTTCGAAACTTTTCGGTCCTGTTCGGCTGTTGCGGCTCCGGTTTCGCGGGAACGGTCCCGTCGAAGCGAAACGTCATTCTCGCTTTTGGCTGCATGAGTCGGTCTCCCCTTGTCCCTTAATCTAGTAAAGTCTATGAAGAGGAGAGAACAAATATGAGAGAGATTTGGTTGCAAGCGGCCGGTGTTCTCCTTGTACGCCGCCCGTCTCACTATCCCTTCGGTTCAGTGTAACGAGGACTGCCCCGATTCTTCCGGCCCAGAAATGAATGGAGAGCAGTTGAACGGAGATTCTGATCGAAGGGGATAGTGGCACGAGGTGAAAAAAGCCGCCTCCCGGGGGCCAATGCCCTCCGAAGAGACGGCTTTCTCAATCGCTCAGCCTTCCTCCCGCTCCCGAAGCAAACGGGCGAGGCTGTCGGCCGTTTTCCAAATGTCGCCCGCCCCCATCGTCAGCACGAGATCGCCCGGAGCGATCCGCGCCGCAAGGAGGTCAAGCACCTCTTCCTTGGTCGGAACGTATGATACGTTCGGATTGCTGTTCTCCGCGATCAGCTCGACCAACCGCTGGGAAGTGACGCCCTCGATCCGCTGCTCGCCCGCAGGCGAGTAGATATCGGTAATAATCACCTCGTCCGCATCTTTAAACGCCCGGCTGAACGCATCCAGCAGAAAGAACGTGCGCGTATAGCGCTGCGGCTGGAACACCGCGATGATCCTTTTATGCGTCGCTTTCGCCGCCTGAATGGTCGCTTCGATCTCGGTCGGATGATGCGCGTAGTCGTCAACGACCAGCATGTCCTTCACTTCGCCAAGCACTTGGAAACGCCGTTTGGCGCCCCGGAACTCCACGATGGCCTCGGCGATTCGCTCGAACGCCACGCCAGCCTCCAGGCAGACGATAACGGTCGCCAGCGCGTTATAGACGTTGTGGCGGCCCGGCACCGACAGCCGGATCGTCCCGAGCGTATGTCCTCCCCGGAGCACGTCAAAGGACGCCAAACGATCGCCCAACTGGATGTTGGCGGCGACATAATCCGCTTCGCCGTCGATCGCATACGTAATCGTCCTCGTGGACGACGCTTGGGGCAGAAGGTCCCGCACGTTCTCGTCGTCCGCGCAGACGACCGCGCAGCCTTCCGGTCTCACATTTTTCAAAAACTTGACGTACGCTTCCTTCAATTTGTTGAAGTCGCCCTCGTAGTTCTCCAAATGATCGGCCTCGATGTTGGTCACGACCGCGATCGCCGGACGATACTGCAGGAAGGACCCGTCGCTCTCGTCCGCTTCGGCGACGACGTAATCGCCTTTTCCCGCCTTGGCGTTCGTGCCGACGTTGACGATTTCCCCGCCGATAATATAAGTCGGATCCAAACCGCACGTCTCCATGACGAGAGCGATCATGGAGGACGTCGTCGTCTTGCCGTGCGCCCCCGCAACCGCCACGCCCGTGCGGTCGTTCAGCAGCCGGGCCAGCATTTGCGCCCGATGCAGCGTCGGAATGTTCAGCAATTCCGCTTCCTTGCGCTCCACGTTGTCTTTGGGCAGCGCCGTCGAATAGACGACGAGATTCGCTCCCCGCACATGTTCCGGCTCATGGCCGATATAAATTCGCGCGCCTTTGGCCGCAAGCTTCTCCGTCAACTCCTGCCGGGCGACATCCGACCCGGTAACCTCGTAACCCATTTCAAGCATGACCCGGGCGATAGCGCTCATGCCATACCCGCCGATGCCGATAAAATGTACGCGCTCTGCCGTTCGCAACGAAGTTTCACCAGCCTTTTTCTGAATTCGTTTGATGGAGCAGCCACGACCTTACATCGGCGATCAGGTACAAGGTTCCGGTCACCACGGACAGAATTCGTTCGGACCCTTCCTCTGCCTTATGCTGCAGCAACTCCAGAGCACGCCGCCAGTCCGGTTCAACCACGATGTTACGAGGTCCGCCGAGTTCGCCTTGCAGCCGCTTCGCAATGTCGGCCAATTCGGCGGCATTCATTTTTTTATGGAAATCCGGCTCGGTAACGATCAGAGAATTCACCATTGGTAGTATATGCCGAAGCGATTCGGCGTGATTCTTATTCGGCATCATCGCGATCATCATGTTCAGCGAATCGTAGGAATAAACGTCGCGAAGGGCGTCCGCCAGCGCCTGCATGCCTTCCGGATTGTGCGCGCCGTCCAGCAAAATGCGCGGATCGCGCGACACCATCTCCAGCCGGCCCGGCCACGACACCTTTTTGAGTCCGGCCTCCAGCGCCTCGTCTTCGACGATCAAAGCATAATATTGACGAAGAACTTCGAGCGTCATAAGCGCCACCGAGGCGTTCACGATTTGGTGAGCGCCGTTCAGGGAGACGGTCAATGACGGCAAGGAACGGAACGGCCCTTCGAATGAAAAGCGCGTCTCTCCCTCGGCGACGGACAGCGTCTCGTAGCGGAACCGTTCCCCAAGCAGGTACAGCGTCGACTTCTTGCTCTCGGCCGTCCGCCGGATGACCTCGATCGCTTCCGGCTGCGTGGCGGCCGAAATGACGGGCACGCCGGACTTGATGATGCCCGCCTTCTCCGAAGCGATATCGGCGATCGTCGGACCGAGAATATCCATATGGTCGTGGCCGATATTCGTGATGACGCTGACGACGGGCGTAACGACGTTCGTAACGTCGAGACGTCCGCCCAGCCCGGTCTCCCACACGACATAGTCGGGAAAAACAACCGTTCCGTAATAAAGGATCGCCAGCGCGGTCGTCATTTCGAACATCGTAAGCGGACCCCATTCGGTTGCCGCGAGCTCGTCGGACAGCGGCTTGAGCCGGTTGGCCAGCCGCAGCAAATCCTCGTCCGCGATGTCTTCTCCGTTATACTGGAAACGGTTCGAATACGAAGTAATGTAAGGGGACGTGAACGTCCCGACGTCATAGCCGGCCTCGCGCAGCACGCTCGTCAAATAAGCGCATACCGAGCCTTTGCCGTTCGTTCCGGCCACATGAATGAACTTGAGCCTCCGGTGCGGATGGTTCAGCTTCTCCATCAGCAGGTTCATCCGCTCCAGGCCCGGTCTGATGCCGACGGTCGGCATCAGACCGGTAATCCAGGCGACCGCCTCGGCGGCCGTTTGAAACGCGTCTTGCACTCTGTCGTCGTTCATCGTTGTTACGCCTCCGTTAACCGCGCAGTTCGGCGATTCTGGCCAGTACCTTGTCCCGCTTGTCGCGGTAGTCCTGTCCCTTGGCTCTCTCCTGCTCGACTACGTGGGCAGGCGCCTTCGCGATATATCCCTCGTTCGCCAGCTTCTTCTCCACCCGTTCGACTTCGGCGTTGAGATGAGCGAGCTCTTTCTCCAAGCGGGCGATCTCCTGCCCGATATCGATCAGACCGGCGATCGGCAAATACAGTTCGGCGCCCGTGACGATCGCCGTCATCGCCTTGTCCGGCGGCGTCAGCCCGGCGTCGAGCGTCAATTGCGACGTGTTGCAGAAACGCCGCAAATACTCCTCGTTGCGCCGCAAAATTTCTTCCGTCGCCGGGCTTGTCGGCTTCACGAGCAGCTCGATCTTTTTGCCCGGCGTGACGTTCACTTCGGCGCGAACGTTGCGCACCGCGCGGATCGCGTCCATCAGAAGCCCCATCTCGCCGACCGCTTCCGGCGACTCAAATGCGGCGTCGTATGTCGGCCAAGCCGCGAGCGTAATCGTCTCGCCCGGCTCGTGCGGCAGGTGCTGCCAGATCTCTTCGGAGAGATACGGCATGAACGGGTGCAGCAAGCGGAGCGTCCGATCCAGCACGAAGGACAGAACCGATTGCGTGCTGCGCTTGGCCTCGGCATCGGAGCCGTACAACGTAAGCTTGGCGAATTCGATGTACCAGTCGCACAGATCGTCCCAGATGAAATTGTAAAGCAGCCGTCCGGTTTCGCCGAAATCGTAAGACTCCATCAAGCGGGTAACGTCGCGAACCGTCTCGTTGAACCGGTGCAAAATCCAGCGATCCGCCGTCGACAGGGGGCCGGACAGATCGATTTGTTCGGCGGTGAAGCCTTCCAGGTTCATCAACGTAAAACGGGACGCATTCCAAATCTTGTTCGCGAAATTGCGAGCCTGCTCGACCTTCTCCCAGCGGAAGCGCATATCATGCCCCGGCGTGCTGCCGGTGGAAATCATAAAGCGCAGCGCGTCCGCTCCGTATTTCTCGATCACTTCGAGCGGATCGACGCCGTTGCCGAGCGATTTGGACATTTTGCGCCCTTCGGCGTCCCGAACAAGCCCGTGGATGAGCACGTCTTTGAACGGAATCGAATCGGTAAATTCGAGCGCCGTGAAAATCATCCGGGCAACCCAGAAGTAAATGATATCGTAGCCGGTCACGAGCACGTCGGTCGGATAATAACGCTTCAAGTCTTCGCTGTCGTCCGGCCAGCCGAGCGTAGAGAACGGCCAGAGCGCGGAGCTGAACCACGTGTCGAGCACGTCCTCGTCCTGGCGCCAAGGCGAATCCGGCCGATCCGCGCCTTCCGGAGCCTCCATGCCGACGTAGATTTCTCCCGTCTGCTCATGATACCAAGCGGGAATGCGATGCCCCCACCACAGCTGACGGGAAATACACCAATCGCGGACGTTCTCGATCCATTGCAAATAAATTTTCTCGAACCGGTCGGGAACGAAGTTGACGCCATGGCCCGATTTTTGCGATTCGATCGCTTTTTCCGCCAGCGGCTTCATCGAGACGAACCACTGCGTCGACAAATACGGCTCGACGACCGCGCCGGAGCGTTCGCTGTGTCCGACCTGGTGCACATGATCTTCAATGCGCACGCAAACGCCTAGCTCCTGCAAGTCTTTCACGATCGCCTTCCGGCAGTCCGCGCGATCCATGCCTTGATACGGCCCCGCGTTCTCGTTCATGACGCCGGATTCGTCCATGACGATAATTTGCGGAAGATCGTGGCGATTGCCGACTTCGAAGTCGTTCGGATCGTGCGCCGGCGTAATCTTGACCGCACCGCTTCCGAATTCCCGATCGACGTATTCGTCGCCGATGATCGGAATTTCGCGATTCACAATCGGAAGCTTCAGCGTTTTGCCGATCAGATGCTTGTACCGCTCATCCTCGGGATGCACCGCAACGGCCGTATCGCCGAGCATCGTCTCCGGACGAGTCGTCGCCACGGTCAGCGTACCGCTGCCGTCTGCGAGCGGATATTGCAAATGGTACAGATGCCCGTTAACTTCCTTGTACTCGACTTCGATGTCCGAAAGGGCCGTGCGGGCGGCCGGGTCCCAGTTAATGATCCGTTTGCCGCGGTAAATCAAGCCTTTCTCGTACAGCCGGACGAACACTTCGCGCACGGCGCGGGACAACCCTTCATCGAGCGTGAACCGTTCGCGTGAATAGTCCAGGCTCAGCCCAAGCTTGCCCCATTGGCTCCGAATCGTGTTCGCGTAGGTCTCTTTCCACTCCCAAACCTTCTCCAGGAACGCCTCGCGGCCGAGATCGTAGCGGCTTTTGCCTTCCTCTCGAAGCTTCTGCTCCACTTTCGCTTGCGTCGCGATGCCGGCATGGTCGGTGCCGGGCAGCCAGAGCGCGTCGTAGCCTTGCATCCGCTTGAAGCGGATCAAGATGTCCTGCAGCGTAAAATCGAGGGCATGGCCGATATGCAGCATGCCCGTGACGTTCGGCGGCGGGATGACAATCGTATATTTGGGTGCATCGGGCCGGCGTCCGGCCTTGAAGTAGCCGCCTTTAATCCAGGCGTCGTACCATTTCTGCTCCGCGCTGGTCGGATCGTAAGTCGTCGGCATGTCGACGGAATTCGGTTCGCGCGTTTCGCTCATCAGGGACACAACCTCCATTAGGGACAAAAATACAAAACCCTCCCGCCGCAAAGGACGAAAGGTTCGCTTCCGTGGTACCACCTTCATTCCGAACGGCGTTCCTTGCCTTCATAGCCGTCCGGCGCTCCAAAGCATGTTAACGGCTGCCGCCGTCCCGCTCTACCCCACTGTTCGAACGGGAGACTCCAGGGCGACTTCGGCAACGGCCATCCTGCGGGACCTTCCAGCGCTGCCGGTCGGCAGCGGTTCCGCTCTCTGAAGGGGCGTATTGCGTACTCTTCCCTTTCCTCGTCTTTATTCCACTATGATACCTTTCCCGCTGTTCGCAGTCAATAAGGCCTTGTCCCCTTCCTTCAGGGCCTCCCCCCGGCGGGTGTCTCGTTTCCCCTGACCCCTCCCATTATCCCTTTCGATCAGTCTGGTGTCTTCATTCGCCTCGTCTGCCACTCCTCCCACTATCCCCTTCGATAAGGAAAACGACCGGCAATTTGCTCGCCAATCGCCGGTCAAGAAATTTACTTTTTTTTTGAGTCAAATCGATTGATACGAGAACGTTTGTTTGGTATAATGAAGTTGCGAACAAATGTTCTTGTGGAGGGTTGCGGATGGGGATCGAGCGTCTGTCGTTTTCCGACTTCTGCCGAATGTACGATTCCGAGCACGCTTGCGCCGACGCGCTGTTCCGCGCCCGCTGGCCCGACGGCTTCCGCTGCCCTCTTTGCGGCCATTCCCGTTCCTATCGGATCTCCACGCGGAGACTTCCTTTATATGAATGCGCCTCCTGCGGCCACCAGACGTCCGTTATCGCCGGCACCGTCATGGAAGGCAGCTCTACGCCGCTTACCCGCTGGTTTCAGGCCATTTT
>NZ_AUCP01000053.1 GCF_000429825.1 Cohnella thermotolerans DSM 17683 | reverse complement strand
AGAAACTGTCTTTGGCATCACCAGCCTATCGGTCGAACGGGCCGATCCCGCTCGATTGTTGAATTTGAATCGCGGACATTGGTCGATTGAAAATCGGCTCCATTGGGTACGCGACGTCACGTTTGACGAAGACCGTTCTCAGATTCGAACCAAAGAAGGGCCGCGAGTCATGGCCACCTTGCGCAATCTCGCAATTAGCTTGTTCCGCTTAGGAAATCAATCCAACATTGCGAAAGCGACCCGCCGTTGTGCCAGAAAACCAGAAAGGGCTTTGGAACTGATCGGAGCTTAAAGACGACAAAGGACATGTCTGAGCATTTATCAACCTGACTTTGACGAATCCCTGGGGACTGGTAGTCACGATCTTGTTGCCGGAAGAATATTGATTTGACAGGGGAGCTACGCCTGTCCCTTTTAAACATTTGAAAGGAGCAACGACATGCACCTCAAAATCAACAAAAGTGAATGCGCAAGCTGCGGGAACATCTTTTATGAGTGGGACGACTTCCTTCTGGAAGAATGTCCGCACTGCAAATCCGACTTGTCAAAGGACAAATCGGCAAACGTGATCGGCTCGCAGATTGTGGAGGCAGAGTTAGACTTGATAACTGGTCGCATAAGCATTGCCGGCAACAACCCTGTCTGACTTGATGGCCGCGAGTCGAAACGCCCGGAAGGGCTGCTACTGTGTTTCGGGCAAAACAGAAGGAGGCACAGCGCATGTGTTTCCGCTAACGCATAATGCCCGAAAGTTGACGTTAATGCCTGTCCAAATATTGACCGATATAGTGACCATGAAGTTATTCTCCGGAAAGGAAAAAGACGTCCCTATGTGGAGGAGGTACCGCGCCAACAGTGCCCTCACCCAGGACGTCTCTCCAATTACCTATGGTCATTATATCAAAATATACGCTGGATGAGAAGGAGCCGGATTCCGGCGTTTTTCGTCAGGAGTGCGGAAAACGTACCGTGCCCGTGTTGCGACGGACAATTAGAAGTCGTAGGAAGCCGAAGGCGGGTATGGTATAAGAGTAGTGGGGATCGGGTAAAGCTTATCATCCGTCGCCTTCGTTGCGAGCCTTGCGAGAGAATTCATCATGAGCTGCCGGATCTGCTTGTTCCCTACAAGCGTTACGATGCAGAGAGCATCGAAGGAGCGGTTTCGGACCCGCCTCGTACCGACATCGCCGCAGATGAATCGACGCTCCGCCGCTGGAAGTGTTGGTTCCTCGCTTGGGCTGTATATGCTGCAGGATGCCTGCAATCCGTCGCGACTCGTTTCGGTCTGCCTGTGGCCAGTCCGTCCGTTCGGCCACAGTCCGCACTCCAATTGCTCGGACGGTTTGTAGGAGACGCCGCCGGATGGCTGAGCAGAGTTGTCCGGCCTATCGCCAATTCGCATCTTTGGGTTACAGACCCGTTCTGCCTTTTTGTCCGCGCCGAGGTGAGTTAGACTCATGCCAATTCCAAAAGAATGGGAGGCATGAGGATGAAAGATCAAAAGAAGGCGGAAGAAATCGCCGAGCAGAGGTTTACACTGTTGTCGCCACTCTTGGCGGCCGGATTAGATGCGGCCAAAATCAGCGAGCTCAAGGCGGCGATCTGTGCGCAATACGGGTTGTCCGAGCGAACATTACGGCGGTATCTTGCAGAATACCGGGAAAATGGATTCCGTGGTCTGAAGCCCAAAACAAGAGGAAGAAAGCCTGGAGAGAGCTCCATTCCCGCTCATCTGCTGGAGGAAGCCATTCTGCTGCGGCGGGAAGTTCCTCGCCGAAGTGTAAGCCAGATCATTCAGATTCTGGTGTGGGAAGGCAAGGCGAAGCCGGGCGAAATCAAGCGCAGTACGCTGCAGGAGAAACTGGCGCAGAGCGGATACAGTTCCAGACAGATGCGGATGTATGCAAGCCAGGGCGTCGCCGCGCGGCGCTTTCAAAAGCGATATCGCAATGCACTCTGGCAATCGGATATCAAGTACGGCCCGCATCTGCCCATCGGATCTGGAGGAGAGAAAAAGCCGGTCTACCTTGTTTTGTTCATCGATGACGCCACGCGTTTTGTCGTTCATGGCGCCTTTTACGATTCGCTTGAAAAAGGCATCGTCGAGGATTGCTTCCGCAAAGCCATCGAAAAATATGGCGTTCCGGAAGCCGTCTACTTCGACAACGGCAAGCAGTATAAAACGAAGTGGATGAACAGAACTTGCGCCAAGCTGGGGATTCGCCTGCTTTTTGCGAAACCGTACTCCCCGGAATCAAAGGGCAAGGTCGAGAGGCTGAACGGCATCGTTCAAAGCTTCTTAAGCGAGGTCGCGCTAGAGAACGTGAAGACGCTCGACCAGCTTAACACCTGGTTTCAGGTATGGCTTTCGGAATGCCACCAGAACAAACCGCATTCGGCGCTGGGAGAGAACCAAACCCCGGAGACGGCATTTCGAAGCGATACGAAAGCTTTGCGCTTTGTACAACCGGAACTGCTGGCAGACGCGTTCCTCCACTGCGAGGACCGCAAAGTCGACAAGGCCGGATGCATCAGCTTCATGGGCAAGAAATACGAGGTCGGGATTTTGTTCATCGGGCGAACGGTGCAAGTCGTTTATGACCCGATGGACATTACGGAAGTAACCATTGAGTGCGAAGGACATGCACCCTGGAAGGCCCGTGAACTGGCGATCGGAGAGCGATCCGGCAAGCGACCGGCGCTGCCGAATCATCTTCAGCCAGAGCCGGCAGATGCTTCCCGTCTGCTTCGCGGAGCCGAGCAGAAGCACACCGAGCGAAGAGAACAGCAGACCCCCGCCGTTACGTATCGGAACGTCCGGAAAGAGGGTGGCGGCGATGTTTGAATCGTTTTACGGGATGAGCCGCACACCATTCTCGCGGGATATTCCCACAGAGGAACTGTACCCGTCTGTGATGCTGGAAGAGATGCTGGGCCGGCTCGAATACGCCGCTGAACGCCAACTTTTTGCTGTGATCACCGGCGATTGCGGTACGGGCAAAACAACAACGATCCGTCGCTTTACGGCCACTCTCAACGCGGCGAAATACAAGGTTCTGTACTTGTCGGATTCCAAGCTTACGCCCCGTCACTTCTACAAAGGAATGTTGGAGCAGCTCGGGTGCGAATCGAAATTTTATCGCGGAGACGCCAAGCGGCAACTGCACCGGGAGATCGAGCTGATGCGCGGAATTCACCGTCTGCAGCCGGTTGTCGTTGTGGACGAGGCTCATCTGTTGGACCGGGAAATGCTGGAGGAAGTGCGGTTTTTGCTGAACTTCAAGATGGATGCGCAGAGCCCGATGGCGCTCATTCTGGTCGGGCAAAGCGAACTGTGGGACAGGCTTCGCCTGCAAGCTTATTCCGCGATCCGTCAGCGTATCGATTTGCAGATGAAGCTTCCGCATTATGATCGATCACAGACCGGAGAATACATGAAACGGCATCTGACGTATGCTGGCACCGAGCATGACATCTTTTCCGACGGGGCCGTTGATGAGGTTTACCGCTTCTCCAACGGCTCTGCGAGACTCATCAACAAGGTTTGTACACATTCCCTGATCTATGGCGCGCAGAACAAGCGTCGGATCATCGACGACCATGGTCAAGCATGTCATCCAAGGTGAATTGTCATGACCGATCCGTGGTTTCTCATGACCTATGATCGAGACGCAGAATGTTGGATGGTCCATCTGGATGGAGGAAGGTACCCCATGCATTGTGGAGAGTGGCTAGAGATCCGGATCGCCGGTGACGGAGGAATTGCGTGCAGGCTGGAACTGGATCGTGATTGGTATGTGATTACGAATGAAGCCAGATTCTATCTGCGAAAGAAGGACACTTACCAAATTCATATCTAATTGTAGCGGGAAAGCCTCAGTCGGGGGCTTTCCCTTCAACATGACTTCTCGGACATCATTACCGTCAGTCATCGGACAGCAGACGTCATCAATTTCCGGTCAATATACGATATCAGTAACAGCATGTATATTCGAGGTTTTGAAGAAAACGCGGAACTGACAACCTTAATTTCGGTTCCGGAGCGCGGACGGTTTGGTAATGCAAAGTACCGAGGGAACTACGCCGGGGAAGTTCTCATTAGGCTTATTCGCTTCCTGCAGGCAAACGGCATTCAAAGGCCGTACATTTACGATCCAATGGTTGGCGGAGGAACCAGCCGGGACGTGGCCGAAGCCTTGGGCCTGTCGTATATCGTGGACGACATTCATAACGGTTTCGACGTTGTAAATGATGATTTTCACGACACCGGTTTCGACCTGGTGATGTTGCATTATCCGTACTGGAAAATGATTGATTATGCCGCCGACCTGCCGCCGGAGTTGCAGAAACAGGACATGAGCCGGATGGAATGGCGGGAATTCATCGAAGCTGTCAGCCACGTCAATTACAAGGCGGCTGCACACGGCCGATTCGTTGCCGTTCTTGTCGGAGATATTGCCGTAAAGGGCGGAATCAAGTCCATTCAGCGGGAAATGGCCTGGCCAGGCATGCCAGTCAGGCACATTATCAAGGTTCAGCACAATGCGGAAAGCTTCAGGAAAACGTACAACGGGAAATTTATTCCGATCGTCACGGAACATTTGCTATTGTTCCGGACGGATTATCAGCCAGGCGGCGAAATGTGGGTTCTCGTACCGGCACAATACAAAAAAATCGACATTGACCAGTACGTGACCTGGAAGACGGCCGTTAAAAAAGTCATCCGTCAGCTGGATGAAATCACGCCGACAACGGTTTGCGAAGGAATCAGGAAGTTATTCCCTGTGAAACTGCGGAAAACGAACACGCCGGAAGCGACTGTTCGCAGAACGCTTCAGGAGCTGGAAGCAGACGGATATTTGCGACGCCATGTTCGAGGCATTTACGTTAAAGCCTCTTAACCGGTTGTGCATCGAAGCGCCGGCGGTCGTGCACGGAAAGGATGCCCAAGAGAACGAACCTTGTTCAGGATGCGGAAAAACCAATCAGCGACGGCCCGGCTTCTCCGAGGCCGTTTTTTTTGTTCAAAAAAACGAACATATGCTTGTATACCAACAACCTGTATGATAAAATAATGATGAAACAGATGTGCCCTACACTCCCGAAAGCCGGAGACAAGGGATTCCCTCACTTGTGGTTTCGATCTCCACGGCACCGATACAAGAAGGGCGCTGAATCCGAAAGGACAGCAAGCGCACTACCCCATCCGTGAGTTTTCCCCTGATGGAGACAGGAGCGAAAGCGGGGCAACACGGAGCAAAAGTGTAACCCGACACTCCCAATGCCGGAGACGAGGGCCGCGGTACTGAGAGGGCCGTGAAAAAGCTTGGCGCATGCGCATGCGCTTTGAAAAAAATGAATGTTGCATGAAAAGCTGATTCTTTGCAGAGACGCAGGATCAGCTTTTAATTTTCTAAAAAAGGGAGGGTACTCAATGGAAAGATTCCTTTCCATGGGATATACTGAGGTTGAGGTGATTCCTGTGGAAGCGGATGAATTGATGCAGAGCGTCAAACAGCTTCCGTCTCGGGAGCTGACAAGATTTCGCGAACTGTTCCAGGATTACCTGGAACAAAGGGAATGGGAACTTCTTTCCGGGGAGACCCTGGAACGGAGTGACCCGGATGACGATTATTCCGACCTTTTCCAGCGGTGATATCGTCGTCGTCCGGTTTCCCTATTCCAATCTTGCGCAAACGGAGCTGCGCCCGGCACTTGCCGTTTCCCCCGCATCGTATGTGGAGTTGACGGGTGAAGTTCTATTGATGCAGATCACATCGAGAGCATCACGGGAAAGGCCGCAGTACAAGATCCGAAAATGGCGTGAAGCCGGACTCAAAAAAGAATCCTATGTGCGGTATGCCAATCTTCACCATATTCGCGTATCTCACGTTGCTGGAAAAATTGGACGGGTGGATGAAGACGAATACCAAAACGTGATCTCGCTGCTGGGGATTTTCCTGCGCAGTTAAAAAGCCGATTCTTTGCACGGCCGTTTCGTGCGGGAATCGGCTTTTTGCATTTAGTGAGTAAAATTCAAAACCGTTTTGAAAACGATCCGGTTCGTGCGAAAGATCGCGCGATCCGGCTTTTTTATTAAAAAAATGAATGGAGGAATGAAAATGAACACCGTTTTGAAGGATGTTGTCGCCGTTCAGTCCCCGAACAGCGTAAACGTCATCGGACATCTCACCTGGTACTCGTTGTCTGAAATGCTCATCACCCGGGATGAATTGCGGCAAAAGATGTTGAGCGCCGGTCTTGGCGAAGGCTTTATGCCGCATGAGATCAGGTTGCCGGACGCATTCCGCCGAGCAACCAGCGATAAACACCGTCGCCGGGTGTCGGAAGGGGTAATCGAAAATTACTTGTTTCGAGAAGTGTCCTCTGACAACAGCATGATACAACGAAACATTGTTTGTGAGACGGTCGATCAGAAGGGGCGTCGTCTTGCCTATGACGGAAACGCCGCGACGCTCGTCCTCGACAAGACGAGCGCGAACGTAACCGTAAGCGCGACGTCTCCCCTTGCGGCTGAACTGGCCCGGGATGCCGTTACGAAATTTGAAATCTACAGGAACAATTACGGCAGCCACACGATCCGCTCCGTTCTTACGAATATCCTAAAAAGCATGGCTCCGACTCCGGTCAGGCCGACAGGCGGCATCTATTTTGTCCCAGCCCAATACACGGACCGTTTGGAAGCGATGCTTAGATTTATGAAGCTTCTGGATCACGGCGAAGGAGAAAAGGTTCCGCTCATTGATACGGGCGACATGCGGAACCTGGTCACGCGAAAACTGCTTGATCACCTAAGGGAAACGCTTCGCACATGCGAAGAAGGCGCGGAAAGACAGCTGACGAAAAGCCAGATGAAAGAGTTGCTCGAAAACGCTCGGTCGGTGGCAAACAATTTTACGCAGTATCGCGAAATTGTCACCGGCGATCTGGCGGAAATGGAACGTCTGGTGTCGGCGCTTCGCACGAAAGTGGGTGAAGCGTTGGTGAATATGGCCGTGTAATTCTCCAGAAAGGAGAAGCAAAGAAATGAATGCCGAAACAGAGCATAGAAAGTTTGTTGAATTGCTTGAAGAGGGAGATGGAAAGCTGGTAATTTCAAATCATGCGCTTCGCAGACAAATTGAGCGCGGCATCTCCGAAATGGACATACGAAACGCCGTCTTGAACGGATGGCCGATTGAGAGGCGTCAGGACGGTGCGGATGTCACCATCGTCCTGATGTATTTTCTTAAAATCGGAAAAGGGCAATACCGTCCGATCCATGTCGTATGCGTTTTTAATGTTGTCCATCCAGAAACGTGGACGGTGAAGACGACATACGACCCCCGAAGCGGGGAGTGGAGAGACAACTATCAAAGAAGAAAATAATTTTTGTAATGCAAAAATTAATCTGAACGGATATAATAAAGGGTAAAGGAGTGTGATCGTCATGTCCAAAGTCGGACGACCCAGGGCTGATCACCCGCGCAACTTTACCCTTCCAGCCGTTCGGGTGAACAGGGAGGAAAACCGTATGTTTAAGCTTAAAGCGGGAATATATGCGAACGGCAGCCTGGCGAAGTTTTCGCGCATGGCCATGGAAGCGTACCGCGAGAAAATCCCGGAAACGATTGAACTGGCCGGACGAACTGGTCATCTCCGGTACGGTTCGGAAGTATACACTGTGGAGGTCGGGAATGAAATCTACACAGTGACAGTTACGAACATACCGGAATACATTTTTGACGATGGCGAAACCGTTTCAGATTTGATGCTCCGCGCGAGCATCGAAGAAGAAGTGAATGAAATGGTTTTGGAATGCGTCGAGAATCGACGTCCGGTGCCTGAAGCCATTGATCTGCTTGAGTGGATTGGGTTGCCTGTCACGGTGTAAAAACAAAATTTCGGTTAAAAGCCACGAGTTTCCGTGAGGGATTCGTGGTTTTTATTTTTTGGAGGTTGAATATGGTACTCCATCTGATACGCACGTTGAAGCGCGCGCAGAAAAAAAAGAAATCCAATGGCCTTTGAAATCATTGAGAAGACCCAAGTACACGTTCAAAACGCTTACCGTTACAAAGCTTTGATACGTGTGAGGGATGGCGTTTCGAGCATCGACACTACAGCCGTGGCCGCGAAAATACAGCGAACCATGGGGCGCGACCCTTTTGCGTATCTTATCTATGATGTGTCGGCCCAGGTCAGAAATGAAAACATTGTGGAGTTGACGTGGGCATCTTGGGATTCCTGCGATTGACTCCACAATTGTGATATTTTGAAAAAACCACGAGACCCCTTTTGGGCGTTCGTGGCTTTTCTTTGTAAAGTGAGGGATTTCTTTGAATTACGATCTGGCCGCGGAAATCTGTGCTGCAATCAATCGAACAGTTCAAAAGCGCAAAAAACGGGGAGCTGACATCTTTGATGTCCTCCGTTATCTTGATCGCCTGATGAGAGTATGGAAAAGCGAGGAAATTCGCGAATTCATCCTGAGATTGGCTATTTGTGAAATGATGAAGACCATTTTCGAATTGGAGGGCCGCCATGAAAATCAAAGACATTCAAAACGCGCTTAACCATTTTTTTGCCGAACGGGATGAAGTGATCGAAGGGCTCATCGTCGCCCTCATCGCTCGGCAGCATTGTCTCCTGATCGGCCCGCCGGGAACCGGGAAATCGGCTCTGGTCGCTGATCTCACGAAACGGTTTACCGGGGCGAACTACTTTCAATGGCTCCTGACGCGCTTCAGCACGCCGGAGGAACTGTTCGGACCTGTGAGCCTGAAAGAACTGGAGCAAGGCATATACAAGCGCAATACAGCTGGAAAGTTGCCGGAGGCACACATAGCATTTTTGGATGAAGTATTCAAATCAAATTCGGCCATTCTGAACAGCCTGCTCACGTTGATAAACGAGCGGCTGTTTTACAACAACGGCCAGCCCGTGCAAACGCCGCTTATGACGTTGGTGGGGGCATCGAATGAATACCCGGAGGAAGGCGAAGGGCTGGAGGCGCTGTTCGACCGTTTCCTGCTTCGATTTGAAGTGGGGTATGTCGGCGAAGAGCAGTCTTTTCTATCCATACTGAAAGACACTCAGCCGGTTCCGGCGGACATGACCATTGACGAATTGTACGAGCTGCAATTCTTCAGTGATACCGTAACAGTACCCGACGAAGTATATATAACGCTAGCGAACATCCGCCGCTCGCTTAAAGACGAGGGTATTTGTCCCTCGGACCGCCGATTCAAACAATCGCTTTCGGTGATTCGTGCAAAAGCTGTGTTGGATGGGAGAGGGCAAGCCATTATCGAGGATATTCTGATCCTTAAAAACAGCTTGTGGGAGCGGCCTGAGCAACGAAAAAAAGTCGCCGGGATTGTAAAGAAGCATGCTCAAGATCCGGTAAAAACGAAATTGGATGAAGCAAGGGAAGAAATGAAAAGCATTCTGGAGTCGGTCAACCAAAACAACACGCCGGAGCAAGCGGTGGAAGCGACCAAGAAGCTGAAAATGTTGGTATCCGACTTGCAAGCCTTGAACCAGAATTATCCCGGCCGAGAGGAGATTGGCAAGGCGATACGCGTGATTCAAAAGTCGCTTGAAAAAATTGCTTCCCAGGTTTTGGGGGTGTGAGCGTTGCACGATTCGGTGTTGAATACGGATGCTTTCGACTTAAGACGTTTCGGGCAACTGTTCGAGATATCTGAAAAAATGCAGCAGTTGGAACGGAAGGGAAAGGAAACTTTCCCTTCTTTCCGACCTTTAATGGGCGACGTTTGGGCCGGACTGTTCAAAATGAAACCGGAGCTGCTTACAGAAGTCGATCCAGCGTTGGAGATGAACCGTCAACTCATGGAGCGCGTGATGAGCGAAAAAGGCTTTCAGGAGTTCCGGGAGTTCACCCGACTGGATGATCTGGCATCTGCGTTGGGTACTGTGAAGTACACCGAGGCGGTGCTGGAGTGGATCGATGAGCAGGCAAAGCAAAATCAAAGCTTCCGGCAAGCCCTTCAGCAGGTTATGAGCGTTGAAGGTGATGCGATGCAGCAGGCGGCGAAAGCATTGGCAAAGGCGCTTGAGCAAAACGGTCAAGCTCTGGCCAAGTCGCTCAGCCGCGCGGCTAAAGATGCCATTCAAACAAAAGATAATCTGAAATCCTTACTTGGGGGTATTGAAGCAGGTAGTGGCGACGCGGAGCTGAAGAAGATTCCGCTGCGTGATCAACTGGCTTTGGCTGAAAAGCTGTCCGCCGAGCCCAAGTTAAAGGAAATTGCCCAGTGGGCCGGCCGCCTGAAGCTGATTGCCCGCAAGAAACAGCGTTCCAAACATCGGGAATCCATTGATCGAAACGGAATCTCGATGGGGAACCAGGTAGAAAAATTGCTTCCGTCGGAGCTTGCTGCCTTCGCCAGCCCCATCACAAAACAGGATTTCCTTCGACGTTTTGCGGAAGGTCAAACACTACAGTATGACACGAAAGGAAAGGAGCAGCTTGGGAAAGGCCCGATTATCCTCTGTCTGGATCAATCCGGAAGTATGAGCAATCAGGACACCATTTCAAAAGGTTTTGTGCTTGCGCTCATGAGCATTGCACGAAAACAGCGCAGGGATTTTGCACTGATTCTGTTCAGTAACAAAGCCTTGACCCCTCAGATATACAGGAAAGGCCGGATTACAATCAATGACATGGTCCAACTGGCTGCCCAATTCCTTGACGGCGGGACAAACTTTGAAAGGCCGTTAAACAACGCAGCTACGGTAATTGTACAGAGCAAATTTAACCGGGCAGATGTCATTTTTTTAACTGATGGTGAATCAACTGTGTCTGATTCATTCGTTGAAAACTGGAACGCGCTGAAACTAAAGAAAGACTTTCGGGTCCTGACGCTTCTGCTTGGGACAGCGAAAGAATATACGGTAAAACAGTTTTCAGACCGCGTCGTGAAGGCAAAAAATTTGCTGGATCATGCGGCATATCAGGCGTTCGAAATCTGAATCGGGGCTGCTTAACGCAGTCCTTTTTTATTAACGGAAATGAGGGGATATCATTGATCGGGATTGTTCTTTTGATAGTGGTTTTGATTGCGCCAGTAATAATCTCTCTCCTGGTTGCATTTTACGCCAAACTTTCAGGCTGCTACCTAAACCGGTACTACATTTACAGCCGGAAGCGATCCGGGGAGTACGAACTTCATTGCCATCCCGCGTTCGGGTTTTACTATGCAACCCCAGCCAAGTTCTTCGCCATACGGGAAGATGCGATCCGCAGGTTCAGGCGGCGTCACCCGGATGCAACACTATTCGCTGTCACGATGACATTACAGGGGTTTTATGAGCGGAACGGCTACGCCGGGGAGCAAGTACATCAAAAAGGATTCAAACACCTGGCTGGGCGAATTTCAGACTACGTTCTGATTCTCTGCAATCTGGCCAATTTCAGAAAACGCAACGACAAAGAATGGCAGTTCGCGCACCTGATTCGCCGGGTGAATCGCTCAATTCCGCGTCGGTATGTTGTGTTTGAAAATGCGAATATTCGTTCGTATAATAAAACAGGAACATTAGTTCGGAGGTCAAAAATTATGAAATTGAATTGGTTCCCATTGGGCCGCCGGAGTCTGCTTTTTGGCGTCCATCAGTTCATCTGGCATCCCTGGACGGTATACCTTTCTTGGAAACGTCTGTATGGCAAGCCCACGTGGCGCGAAATCATCTGCATCATTATACACGACTGGGGTTATTGGTCCGCGCCGAACATGGACGGTCCGGAAGGCCAGCGGCACCCGGAATTGGGTGCGAGGATCGCCAGACGACTGTTTGGGGGCGAATATGGCGATCTGGTGTTATATCACAGCCGCCACTATGCCCGGCTCTGCGGCCAGCCCCCAAGCAAGCTCTGTTGGGCAGACAAGCTATCGATTCTGTATGAACCGAAATGGTTTTATTTGCTCCGGGCCAAACTGTCCGGTGAAATTCACGAGTACAGGTTGAACGGGGAAAAAGAATTTGGCCTGAAACGTTCTCACAGTGAATGGTTCGACTGGATTCGGGGTGAATTTCAAAAGCTGGCCGCCGCGCAAAAAGGCGACGCCGTTCCTTATCAAAGTCGAGATGCTATCGTACAATCCGAAAATTGATCCTTCGTCCAGCCCCTTCCTCGGGATGACTTTGAAAAAGTACGATCCATTGGAGAATTGCGCCGTGGGTTGAGCGAGTTGATCCGGTGTCGGAGCGTATCAGGGTAAACGGATATTGGATATGAATGACATCATCGGGGTGGATTGAGGCCCCCCTTTTTTATTTCCAAGATATACCGAGCATGTTAAAATAATTGCATGAGAATGTCGAATGGAGGGACGCGGCATGAAAATCGGGAAATACATAGTCTCTCTGCTTCTGGTGTTTTCGCTTGTTGCTGGAACGGTCTACGCCGCCCAAAATGCGCGGGTTAAATCAGCAGACATTGAGTGGACGTTTGAGGGAAAGGATCAGGAAAAACTGCTGATCGACGTCATCAAGTCAGCAAAGTCCACGTTGGACATTGCCATTTACAGCCTTACCGATCCGGATATCGTTGGGGCAATAAGGGATGCCAAGAAACGCGGAGTAAATGTTCGGATCATCACGGACAAGCAGCAAGCTGAAGGAAAGACGCAAACTGAAGCCCTCAAATTACTTGGCAGCGCTGGCATCCCGATCAAAATCAATTCGCACAGCGGCCTCATGCATCTGAAAATGACAATCGCAGACAAAAAGATTGCTACAACCGGATCATTCAACTATTCAAAAGCGGCGAGTGAATCCAACGACGAGATTCTTGTTGTGGTGCGTAATGCAGAAGTCGCCCAAAATTTTACTGCCGAATTCGAAAATATGTGGAACGACAAGAAGCGGTTCGTGACGGCTGAATACAAGATCGCTCAGCCGGACAATAAGGTGGCCCTATTTGTCAAGACAGATTTTCAAAAAAATTAAGGGGTGAATATTTTCACAAAGTCTTTTGTTTTGTTTATCTTACCCCCATTCTCGGATTCCATAATTGGAATATGATGGATAGTGATGACTGTCCACTGGTGGCGGACATAGCCCAAGCGAAGCGCGGGAGCCCGCCTTGTATTCAGGCTTACCTGTGGATAACCAGATCGGGCAGTTGCACGTTTCCCCAGTAGATCGATGCCGGCGTATGATTGTTCAAGGATTGATGAGGCCGGTAATGATTGTAGAGTTCGATGTACCGGGTAATGCCTTTTCGAGCTTCTCGCGGATTGGCGTAATCGTGAAGATAGACTTCCTCGTATTTGAGACTGCGCCAAAACCGTTCGGTGAAAATGTTGTCCACAGCCCGTCCTTTCCCATCCATGCTGATGCGGATTTGTTCGGCTTTCAACAGTTCGATGTACTGTGGACTGGTAAAATGGCTGCCCTGATCGCTGTTCCATATTTCAGGCTTGTTCACAGCCAAAGCGGTTTTCACCGTTTCCAGGACGAAATCGATCTCCAGGCTCTGATCCAGCTGCCAGGCGACGACATACCGGGAATACCAATCCAGGACGGCGACCAGATACATCCAGCCGCGCTGCAATCGGATGTAAGTCAGATCAATGCCCCACACCTGATTCGGTCGGACGATGTCCAGACCGCGGAGCAAATACGGATAAATGCGATGTTGCAAATGACGCTTGCTGAGATTGGGACCGGGATAGATGGCGGATATTCCCATCTCCTGCATATAACGCTGAATCGTGCTGCGGTGAACACGGAAGCCTTCATCCCGTCTGAGAATCGCAGTGATGCGCCTTGAACCGAACATCGGGTATTGGGTATAGATCCGATCGATGGCATGTTTGATGGCCACTTCTTCCGGCGACGGCGGTCTTGGCTGGTAATACAAACTGGATCGATTGAGACTGAGAAGCTCTGCTTGTTGACTGAGCGGCAGTTCGGTACAATCCCAATCCAGCAATGCCAAACGCTCTTGTCTAGTCAATCGGGAGGCCAGATTTTTTTTTGAGCCATGCGTTCTGTGTCGTAAGTTTTCCCACCTCCGCATAGAGTTGGTTGATTTTCTGTTCGTATTCGTTTTTCATTTTCGTAATGCCCTTGCGATCATCGACAAAAAGTTGCGCCAGATTTTGAACGACATCATTTTTCCACCGCTGAAGGACATTGGGGTGAATCCCATGCTCGGAAGCCAGCTCGGAAATCGATTTTTCTTCTCGCAAAATTTCCAGTACAACCTTGGCCTTGAATTCCGGAGGATGGTTCCTTCGTATCGCTGACATACAACTTAACACATCCTTTTTTCGTGTCTAAATTCTTAAGGCCATTATACTGCGATATCCACAGCTTTTTGCGCTGTTTCGTCCATGCGATCGAGCATTTCGGCGGCGTTCCGAAAATCATGCTGACGGATCATATGAAAACCGTAGTGCTCGGCATGAACGCCGACCATACGCCGCAGTGGAATCCGTTGTTTGCGGATTTTGCGCTCTCCATCGGACTGACGCCGAAATTATGCAAAGTACGGCGGCCGCAGACAAAAGGAAAAGTCGAACGAGGCGTGCAATACGTCAAGGACAATTTCTGGCCCGGCCGCACGTACACGGACATCGCGGATCTGAACCGGCAAGCGATTGCCTGGTGCCGGCAAGTCGACCAACGCATTCATGGCACGACGGGAGAGCGTCCCTGCGACCGGATTAAAGACGAGAATCTGCTTCCGTTGCCAACTCCGGATCGACTCATGAAATTCCTTCGTGTCGAGCGTATGGTCAGTTTGGACGGTTTTGTCAGTTTCGACGGGGTTCGTTACGGTGTACACTGGCGGTACAGCGGCCAGCAGGTTCTCGTCCGTCAAGTCGGCCTGAACGTGGAAATTTGGCACCAGGGCGAGCGTATTGCCCTTCATGAGAAGTCGAGCCGCTGGGGCGGGATGGTCAAGCTGCCCGGCCAATACGAAGGCTTGAAGGCAGCGGAAGGCGCGTTAAAACCCATGCCTCTTGCACGCGAAACGGTTGCGCCACAAGTTGAACAACGGCCGCTGGCGCTGTATGACGCATTGGCGGAGGTGGCGTCATGCTAGAACTGGATCAGGCGCGAGGGCAATTGGAAACGCTGCGGATGCCCTTCGCCGCGGAAGTGTTGGAAAGCCGGCTGCAGCAGGCCACGGACAAGCAGTCGACGTATGTCGCCTTTCTTATCGATCTGCTCGGCGAAGAGCTGGCCCAGCGGTTAAAACGAACCATTCAAACGAAAATACGCATGGCGCGGCTGCCGTACCAAAAAACGCTTGCGGAGTTTGATTTTGCCTTCCAACCGAGCGTCGACAAGAAAATGATCGACGAACTGGCGACGATGAATTTCGTTCGTCAGGCCGCCAATGTCATCCTACTGGGCCCGCCGGGTGTGGGCAAATCGCACCTGGCTCTGGCGTTGGCGCTGGAGGCGCTCCTGAAAGGCATTGCCGTTTACTTCACGACCGTCACGCAGTTGGTAGAGGAATTGCGTCGCGCCCATCATGCCAATCGGCTCGATGCGAAGATGAGGCAATATCTGCGCCCGCGTATTCTCGTCGTGGATGAAGTCGGTTATTTGCCGATGGATGCGCTCGCCGCCAATCTGTTCTTTCAGCTCGTCAGTACCCGTTATGAGCGCGGCAGTATGATCCTCACCAGCAACAAGAGCTTCGGCGATTGGGGCGAGATGTTCGGCGACTCGGTGCTGGCTTCGGCGATTCTGGATCGGCTGCTCCATCACTCGCACATTATTAACATCCGTGGTCAAAGTTACCGGCTCAAGGACAAGATGAGAGCCGGTGTGTACGGTGTGCCGCCCGACAAGCCGGCTGCGGCTTCCGGCAGCGTAACCGCCAAGGAGAACGCCCATGCGTAGGCGCGCCCGAATATGCTATGAACCGGACCGTGACGAGTGGTGTGTCGATTTGGGATGGCGGCGATACGGTCTGCATTGCGGGGAATGTTTCACCTTGTACATGGGCAACAAAGCTTACGAATGCCGCTTGGAGCTCGATACCGATTGGTACGTTCTGATGCAGGATACGAAGTTTGTCCTCCATCGACGAACCGTTTATGCGATCGGTATAGACGCTTAACCCGGCATGACCAAAGGAGGAACTTCGCATGATCCGAGAGCCGATGTATGATGAGGAATCGCTGGCGGCGCTTGAGCAGCAAGAGGCCGAAGCGCTCATCGCAGCACTCGCTCAGTACTGCAAGAGCCTGGAACAGCAGGTGGTGGAATTGCGCCGCGATGTGAATCGACTGGCACCGCAGGGGCAGGACGAGCCTTTCCCGGATGTGCACAGCGACCTGTACGAGACGTTTGACCATTTAGCGGCCTACAAACGGTTTCGGCATCTCCTGACGGAGCTGGAATAACCGGACATGGGGAAAGGCAGCGACTCTTTCCCCTCCCAATTCTTCTCGTACTTTCACGATAAGGTCGCAAGTGAAAGGACGAATTCGCCGGTAGGTGGGTCAAAATTAACCCGGCGAAATGGGTCAAAATAAATCCGGCGTTGACAAACCCGAAGATCCAAGGGTGGAAGAACTACTACGGTCAGGACTCCTTTGCTGACAAGTTTCTTAACAAAATCGACTGGTACATTCGAAAGCGCCTCACCCTGTTCTGGAACAAGAAGCATAATCGTCGTAATAAGCACAGCAAGTCCGGAAAGCGGCCATAGCGGTGCAACTTGCGGGGCTCAAGAAACTTGCCGGTTAGGGAAGTACCGTAACGCCGAAGGGAGAAGAACTGCCGGATGAGGGAAAACCTCACGTCCGGTTTAATGAGGAGGGGCTGGTGGCCCAGCCCTTTACTCTACCTCTTGAATCGAACATTCGTTCCCGTATATAATACAAACAAACGTTCGATTTGGAGGGATTCCAATGAACAAACAAGGCGCATCGGAAACCATCAAGAAGGAATGCCCGTACTGCTTGACCATTTATACGGCCCCCGCAACTGTCGGCTGCACGATCTGCCCTGGATGCGGACAGCGTTCGTGTGGGGAGTGAATACCTTGTCGATCAAGTACATTGGTTGCGTCGTTGAAATCATTTACCAAGCTAAGAGTGGACAGATCACGCAGCGGCGCATCGTCGTTCACGCCGTCTCCGACGGCCGTGTACGTGGCTACGATCTGGTCAAGCGGGCGCCGCGCGTTTTCGACGCCAGGCGGATTCTTGCGATGCAGTTGGTGAATCGATATGTGGGGTAGGGAACCCACCATCCTGTTAATTGACGGTCAATCGTTTTACGCCTCGGTAGAGAAAGCCGCCCACCCGGCGTATCGCGATATGCCGGTTGCAGTCGGAGATCCCGAGCGCAGATCGGGCATCATTCTCGCGGCATGCCCCATCGCCAAAGCCGGAGGCGTCACAACCGCGGAACGCGTGGGCGAAGCGATCGCCAAATGTCCGAATCTCATGGTCATACGCCCTCGGATGCAAACTTACATTAGCATCTCCCTCTTCATTACGGCAATTTACGAGTCCTTCACCGACCTGGTGGAGCCGTATTCCATCGACGAACAGTTTCTGGATGTGACGGGCTCGCTGTCCGGCGGAGAAAACGCCGAATCGCTTGCGCGCCGGATTCAGGCGAAAGTGCTTCTGTCAACCGGCGTATGGTCGCGGGTGGGCATCGGCCCCTCGAAAATACTCGCCAAAATGGCAACCGACAATTTCGCGAAGAAGCGCCCGGACGGCATCTTCAAGCTCGGCCGCGGAAATATCGAGACCGAACTGTGGCCGCTGCCCGTCGAGCAAATGTTCATGGTCGGCTCACGCATGGCCTACCATTTCCACCGTATGGGACTCCCGACGATCGGCGACGTCGCGCGGACGGACCTCGGCGAACTGAAGCGGAAGATGCGGAGGGAAATGGGCAGGCAGTCGGATATTCAAGCCGAGTACTACTGGCAGACGGCGCGCGGCATCGATCCGAGCCCGGTCGTCGCATCGACGCGCGGCACGCTGCAATCGATCAGCCACGGCAAGGCGCTGCGTGCGAATCTGTATCGCAAATTGCCCGACATCGAAGTGGTTCTTCTTGAACTGGTTATCGAAGTCTGCCGCCGAGCCCGCCGTCTGGGCAAACAAGGGCGGGTCGTTTCGGTCGGGGCGGTGGAAACTGACGGTCGGCGAACGTTCTCGTTCGGGCGGCAGACGACGTTGCCGTATGCGACATCGCTTACGCACGAGGTTGCAGAGGCTGCGCGGCGGTTATTTGTGACTCACTGGCGCGGAATGCCGATTAGCCGCCTCTTTATTTCGTTGACCGAACTTTCCGGCGACGACACGTACCAGCTTACATTGTTTGAGGACCGACCGAAGATTTACAGCCTCGAGCGGGCCGCGGATTCAATCAAGGATCGATTCGGCGACGCCGCCCTTATACGCGCTTCCTCCCTGCTTGAAGCGGGCGTAGCGCGCGAGAGGGCGGCTCAGATCGGAGGTCATTATCGGTGAGCAAACTCGAGGGCAACATCCGGTGGCAATCGAAAATGCTGTTGACCGAACATCAGGAGCAGTATGAGTCGCGCAATCATCCGAAGCCCGCAGGCCAGGCGACGCCGGAAGAGCTGGCGATGATCCGGGACTGCGTTCTGTTGCCCCATCTCCTGACCATCTTGCAGAACAGCCTGGAAGAGGTCCGACATTCATCGAACGTCCTGAAAAAGGTGTTCGCCGCGATCACGCAATTGCTCATGAACCGGGTCACGAAGGATATGTACAAGATCAGGCGTGAACTGAGCCGGCGTAATATTAAAATCCTGAACGATGAGCAGGTGGATCTGATCGTCTACCATCGGGTTCTATGCCGCGGGTACGAGGAGCGGTTCGGGATGGTGCGCGAAGTCATGCGGGCGGAGATTAGTGTGCGACTGACGGAATATATCGGCGAAATCGCCGCGCTTTTGAAAGACTACGCGAAGTAAATATTGGGTCGCTATCGAACCCGAAACTCACAATTTTCTTTAAGATAATAATCCCCATTAATCTTGACGGCAAATTTGCCGTTTTCTTCAATAACGCCGCCATAGTCCAAGATCCTGCCGTGCATGTAAACAATGACGGGGGTCTTGTTGTACATGGCGGCGTTCAGTTTATCTTCATTGTCGAGAATAAAGCCAGATTTGAACATTTTATTCACCAAAGAAATGGTTCGGCAAAAAAAGACAAAAATCCTTTTTTATTTTGTATGTACTAACGTATAAACCAGTGAGCCCAGACGGGGAACCGAGAGTGTTTACCTGCACCCGATCCGGGAAACCTGTGCCCGGTTACGAACATCTGTAGCTTATGGAGAGAGAAGCTCGAGAAATCGGAAATGATGAGAAACATGCGAACAACTAGGTTAACTGATGGACAAAATCTTTAGTGGAATCTAGTCGGCTGGAGCAAATGGAAAGGATGCGTAGCTGCTGGGACGCCACTGTCTGTGATGTCGTGACCGGACTGTACCGGGCGATTTCATACCGCGACATCGCCATTTTGCTCTGGACGACGGCCGAACTGGCTCCCGTGGTGGTGGACGAACTGAAGGCTGCGGGCATTCCCGCCTGTGCTGATCTGGCGACCGGTTATTTCGCCGCGGCCGAGGTCAACACGATGATGCCGCTTATGCAGATCATCGACAACCCGGATCAGGACATCCCGCTGACGGGGTGCTCGCCGATCGTCGGCCTGTCAGCAGAGGATCTAATGCAGATCCGCCTGGCGAATCGACGGGCGTTGTACCGGCACGCCGTCCGTTCGGCGGCGGCGGATGAGCGGACGAACCCGGAGTTGAGGAGTCGTCTGGCGGATTTTTTTGGCTCGGCTGGACGCGTGGGTACGTTCGCCCGGCGGAAGCCAATAGGCGATCCGATCGGGTACTATACCGCAAAGCTTCAAATAGAATATGACGTGGGACGATGCATTTATCTACCAATCGGCTACCCATTACGTTTTGCGGTTTTTGGTGGAAGTACGTCTTCGAACACTTCCGTTGCAGCCTCGTCGATCGATTTGAAAATGTGTCCGTAACGATCTATCATGTCGGTGCGGTAAAAATGGATGGTAGCAGATATTGAAACGGATGTGGTCAGTATTGAAACTGATTATGTTGTGACGACCGGGAGCACCGTGAACGAGTGCGCGTTCGCGCTGCGGCAAGCTTTTCCCGGTTGCGAAGTGTACGGAGCGCTGTGGGCGAGGTCCTGACATCCGTAGAAAAACGCTACCACATCCTAGCAAAATCTTGTACAATGAATCGCAAAGACAATTAAAACCTGTTATGGATGTCGAGAATGGAGGAAGCCGATCGTGGATCTCGCCAACTGCCCTCGCTGCGGGAGATTGTTTGCCCGTCATTTTCGCGATATTTGCCAGAACTGCTATGCCGAAATCGAGAAGGAATACGAGGTTTGCACCGAATATTTGCGGAAAAACAAAGGTGCGACCATCACGGTGCTGTCCGAAGAGACGGGGGTATCGATCAAGCAAATTACGAGATTTATCAAGGAAGGACGCATCTCGCTCTACAACGCGCCGAATTTGTCCTACCCATGCGAGGTATGCGGCGTGCTCATTCGCGAAGGCAACATGTGCGGGAACTGTCTGAACCGGCTGCGGGCGGAGGTTCAAAACGCGACTGCGGGCAGTGACCGCCATGAGGGGCCGCTGTCGAGAAGAACTTACCAGATCGGAGATCGTCTTAGGGATAAGGAGTAAACAGAAGCTTCCAGCGATGGATAGAAAGATATTGATTTGTCTATAAAAATTTGATATAGAACGGCCGATAATATCACTAAAGATTATCGGTTTTTTATTTGTCGAGGTGAATGGCCATGAAGATCAACGAGTCTCAGAGGATCGGCGCCGCCAATCCCTATTCATTGAAAAGTGCATACAGGACGGATGCGAACGGGCGCAAGCGGCAGACCGACCAGGTGGAGTTTTCGGCGGAAGCGCTGGAGATGCTGTCCAATGGCAAATCCCAACGCGACCAGAAGATCGAGGAACTGAAGAAGTCCGTTCAGGCCGGCACTTATCACGTTGATGCGGGCAAGCTTGCCGAGAAGCTGCTTCCTTTCTTGAAGTAGGACCGTGTACGAGAAGACGACTTGGAACATCATGGAGCAAAGGTGGAGAGGGGCATTGGCCGTCGATCGAGTCATCGAAGTGTTGGAGCAGTTGGCCGAGGTGCACGAGCAATTGATCGAGTGCGCTGAGACGAAGAAGGCGGCTATCATCGCCAACGATATTGACGCCCTTTCCCGCGTGACGGCAAGCGAATCGAAGCTCATCGCAAGGATAGCGGAGCTGGATCGCCAACGGCATGAACGGTCCGTACAAGTGCTCTCCGATCATGGGTTTAACGCGTCCGAGGGAGTTACGCTTAATCGGTTGTACGGCGTCGTTTTCAACCCCGATCAACGGGTTCGGCTGCAACAGGCGGAGGCGAGGCTGAGAGAACGGCTGGAACGGCTTCGGCAATTGAACGATCTCAACCAGCAGCTGCTGAAGATGTCGATCGACTACGTGAATTTCTCGATCGAGGTTCTGTCTCCCCAGCGGGACGATGATTATATCTATCGCAACCCGGCGGCTCACTCGCGGGATTACATGCGCGGGGGCTTGTACAACACAAAAGTATAGAGGTGCATGAACGATGAGATCGACTTTTCACGCGATAGAAGTTGCCAAACGAAGTTTGTTTACCGAGCAGGCCTTGCTGAATACGACCGGCCACAATATTGCGAACGCCAATACGCCGGGGTACTCCCGTCAACGGGTCAACCTGATCGAGAGCCGTCCGATCGAAGCGCCGGGTCTTATGCGAAGCAATACGCCCGGCCAGCTCGGCATGGGGGTCGAATTCACTTCGATCACGCGAATCCGGGAGCAGTTCTTGGACGACCAATACCGCAACGCGAATCGAAGCCTGGGCAGTTGGAGCATTCAATCCGATACGCTGTCCAAGCTGGAGACGATTTTTAACGAGCCTTCGGATTCGGGAATACGGACGGTGTTCGACAACTTCTGGACGTCCTGGACCGACCTGGCAAAAGATCCGGAGAGCGTGACCGGACGGAAAATCGTACGCGAGAACGCGCTTGCGCTGGTGGACGCCTTTAACCAGACGAGCAAGCATTTGAGCGATTTAAGCGACGACTTGACGTCCAATATCGCCACCAAGGCCGACCAGATCAATTCGATCTCCACCTCCATCGCAAGCCTCAATGACGAAATCCACCGTCTGGAGTCCATTGGCGACAATCCGAACGATCTGTACGATCAGCGCGATTATTTGGTCGACCAACTCTCGCAACTTGTCAACGTGACCGTGGTCAAAAATCCGGAAGGCTACACCGTTTCGACCGGCGGCTTGACGCTCGTCGACGGCAACCAGGCCGGAACGGTAACCAGCGCGGCGCTGGAGTCGGAATTCGCTGCGGGCGGGCTGAACGGCGGCGAAGTCGCCGGGTTGATTATTTCCCGGGACCGGTACGTGAAGGACTATCAGGATCAGCTTAATGCGCTGGCCGATACGTTGGTTAACGGGGAGATCACCGTCACCATCCCTGCGGGATCCACCTACCAAGGGGCGACCTTAAGCGCGGACCAGCAGGTGACGGTCAAAGGGATCAACGGTCTCCATAAGCTCGGCTACCTGTTCACGAATCCGCCGACTTTGGCGGGGGACTTCTTCACCTCCAGCAGCGGACCGATTACGGCGGCCAGCATCCAACTCAACAAGGCGATCGCGGACGATCCGATGCAGATCGCGACCTCGATGCGGACGGACGCATCCGGCGGCACGAACGAGACGGTGAAGGGGAACAATACGCTTGCAAATCTAATGGCCGGACTGAAGAACACTTCCTTCAAGTTCACCGCGACTTCCACCGGCAACGGCATCACGACCGGTACGATCGACGACTTCTACGCATCCATGTTAGGACAATTAGGCGTTCAATCGCAGGAGGCGACTCGGCAAGCGACGAATCAACAGGATATCGTGTCTCAAGTCGACAGCCAACGTCAGTCCGTCAGCGGTGTTTCGCTCGACGAGGAAATGTCGGATTTGATCAAATACCAACACGCTTATTCCGCCGCGGCGCGCTTCATGACGACGATCGACGAGACGTTGGACAGGGTGATCAACGGCATGGGCAGGGTCGGATTGTGATTAGTGGCTTACAGATTTACTAACTGAAAGGGGATCAGCGCAATGGCACTTCGGGTAACGCCGGGGATGATGCATAACAACCTCATGCGGAACATTAACCACAACCTGACTCGATTGGATCAGGACCAGTACATGCTGTCAACCGGCCGCAAGCTGAACAAACCGTCCGATGATCCGGCAGGGATTACTTATTCGTTGCGGTATCGCAGCGAATTGGCGATGAATGCGCAATATGACAAGAATATAGCGACTGCCAAATCGCAACTGGATCATACAGATACCGTGCTCGGACAATTGAACGATCTCGTGCAACGCGTCCAGGAGCTGACGACGCAGGCGCTGAACGGGACGAATCCACAGAGCGCACTTGACGCTATTAATAAAGAGGTGTCCCAAATCTATGACCAGGCGGTTGCCATCGGGAACGACCAGTTGAACGGAAAGTACATCTTTAACGGACAAATGACCGATAAACAGCCGTATGACGCGGCGAACGCCGATAAGCAGGACACCGATACGCAGAAATTTTATATGCAATTTTCCGCAGGCGTGGAAATCCCGATTAATATAACCGGAGACGAGGTGTTCGGCTCATCCAAAGATTCGGACAATCTGTTCAAAATTCTCAAAGATATTCAAAGCGCATTGACGGCTCCGTCCAACAGCTCGAATTTGAGCGCCGCCGCCGCTCAACTTCAGTCACGCTATGATAAAATTATTAATATTCGTTCCGAGGTTGGAGCCCGTACAAATCGCGTGGATCTGATCGATCAGCGGAATCAGGATTTGACGCAGAATCTGACGGAGCTCCAGAGCAATGTGGAAGATGCGGACATTGCCGAGACGATTATGAATTTTAATGTCAATCAGAATGTCTATCAGGCCGCTTTGTCTACAGGCGCGAAGATTATCCAACCTACTTTGATCGATTACTTGCGATAATCTAAACCAAGGGAGAAAAGAGGTTGCTGTATGAACGATCTTCGATTGTCGATCCGCCAGACGTATGCCGAGATCGGCATCCAGACAACTCCGACGCGCCAGCAGATGCAATCCCCGCCCGGGGAACTGCAGATCGAGCAGCCTCCCGCCCGCATGGAGTTTTCCAAGGAACCCGCAAAGCTGGGGATTGATTCGTCGCAGGCGCAACATGCGCTGATGATGGGACCGAATCTGGAATGGAGCAGCTACGTAAACGGACAGATGAAGGAAGTGTTCCTTCAACAGCTAGGGAGGATGGTAGAGGAAGGGGCCAGAATGGCCCAGATCACGAATCCCCGGAATGCTTTCGCCGACCTGGCCAGGGAGCACGTGTTCCGCCGCAGTCAGGTCGATTACCGTGCGGTGAGTCCGGGCTATGACAATGTCAGAGTTCATTACGATCCCGGCGCCGTACATACCGACATCCAAGCTTTTCGTCCCGAAATTCAATATACGCCGCACAAGCCGGATATTCAGACGCAGCAGGGCAAGACGGAAATTTACTTGCGGCAGAAAAACTCGATCCAGATTTCCGTGTCTACATACGATCTATATCGTTAAGAATGCTATGGCGGACGCCGTGGCATTGTTTTTTATTGAAGGAGGTCTGAGCTGTGCAACCTGAGATCAATCTTAGCAATATTGACTTCAACGGAAGCATTTTCGGATTTGAATCGTTGCGTTACTTCGCACTAGAGAAGGTCGAAGGGAACCATCCCTTTTTCTTGCTGAAGAGTAAGGAGCGAGAGGAATTTGAATTTGTTGTCATATCGCCTTTTGAGGTTGATCAGAAATACGAATTTCAACTAACGGAGGACTTGGCTCGGGAACTGCGTATTGAATCGCCCCATGATGTTCTGGTGTTCTCCATAATGAATGTGAGAAAACCGTTTGAAGAATCGACGGTAAATATGATCGCTCCTCTCATCATTAATGTGATCCACGGGTTGGCCAGGCAAATTATTCTGAACGGATCGCCGTACCAAGCGCAATCCAGGCTGTTCCCGATCCGGAACGAAGGGGCGTAAGAGAATGCTTATTCTGAGTCGAAGGCGCGGCCAATCTATCGTCATTAACAACGACATCGAGATCTTTGTGACCGCAATTGAAGGGGAGCAAGTGAAGCTTGGAATTGTTGCGCCGAAGGAGTTTAATATTGCCCGTAAGGAAGTACTTGAAGAAGTTCGCTTGACCAATAATATGTCATTGAATGCCCATGTCGATCTGGAGGATCTCAAGTCCTGGTCATTGAGGACCAAAAATACGGGCGAGTAGCGGCGAAATGTTCAATTTTCCATCGATTTATAGAATAAAAAAACGAAATGCTATTAAAAAAAAGGGGGCCTCCTCCGATATTAGATAATGTAGGCGGGACGCCTACGCATCCACATGGAAGTGGATAATTTAATTCAGGGAGGAAATGAATCATGATTATCAACCACAATCTGAATGCCATGAATGCTCATCGCAACTTGGCGTTCAACAACACCCAGCAAGGCAAGTCCAGTGAGAAGCTGTCTTCCGGCTATCGGATCAACCGTGCAGCAGACGATGCGGCGGGTCTGTCGATCTCCGAGAAGATGCGCGCTCAAATTAAAGCGCTGAACCAAGGCGCACGCAATGCGCAAGACGGCATTTCTCTCGTTCAAACGGCGGAAGGTGCCATGACGGAAGTTTCCGACATGCTGACCCGCATGAAGGAACTGACGGTTCAAGCCGGGAACGGCACGTACAACGCTTCCGACGTTGCCGCAATGTCGAAGGAATACCAAAGCCTGGCCAACGCCATCACGAACATCGCCAACAGCACGAAGTTCAACGGCATCACGCTGCTCGACGGAAGCCTCGCCTCTGTGACGATCCAGCTTGGCGGCACCGCTTCCGAGTCTGTCATCGTCGACTTCTCGGGAATCAACATCGACGCAAGCGTATTGGGCCTCAGCAGTTCTCTGTCGCAATCGTCCGCAGCTGCTGAGATGGCCAAAGTTGACACTGCCATTGGTAAGGTTAACGACTATCGTTCGACGCTCGGTGCGTACCAGAACCAACTGGAGCATGCCTACAACAACATCGGTACGACGGCGGAGAATCTGCAATCTGCAGAATCGCGTATCCGCGACACCGACATGGCTTCTGAAATGATGAACTACACGAAGTTCAACATTCTTCAGCAAGCTTCCACGGCGATGTTGGCTCAAGCGAACCAAGCTCCGCAAGGCGTCCTGCAATTGCTTCGTTAATAAAACATTCCATTATTCTTCAGAAGAAGCCCACAGTCTTGTGTGGGCTTCCTTCTTGTTTAAAGCGAGGACGTAGAATGCGAATTAGCGTCTGTATGATTGCCCGCAACGAGGAAGGCCGAATCGGACAAGCTTTGAGCAGCATCCCTGCGCATTTTGAAAAAGTAGTCGTCGATACCGGTTCGGAAGACCGAACTGTCGAGGAAGCTCGTCAGCATGGAGCCAAGGTATTCTTTGCCTCTTGGAACGATGACTTCGCTGAGGCTAGAAATGAGTCGATGAAGTATGCGACGGGGGATTACATCCTCATTCTCGACGCTGATGAGAAATTGGAGGACGGGGCCGAAGATCAAATTCGCAAGTTCGACCTCGAACATCCGGGCCGAGCGGGCACTGCGCGAATCCGGAATTGGTCGGACGGCGATTGGACGCAGCACCGGATGATAAGACTTTTGCCCAATCGGCCGGAGTTCCGGTTCTTTGGAGCCGTTCACGAACAAGTCTATGAAAATGGGCTGCCAGCGGACATCTTGCATAGCGGTGTTGTCATTCAACATTACGGTTACGATAAAGAAATATACCAAACTGCTCGCAAATACGAGCGATATCAATCGCTATATAAGAAGAGTTTGAAAGAGAACCCGGATAACGGATATATGTGGTACCAACTAGGTAAGCTCCATTACTCCCAAAAGGAGTATGCGAAAGCGCAAGAAGCGTTTGAAGAGGGAATTCGCCTCGAACAGTTTTCCTACTATTATTACCCCCCTATGCTTGTTCAATATGGATATACGTTGAAAGAACTAGGCTGCAGTAAGCAGGCATATGCCTTTTTGCAACCATTTGCCGAATATTATTCGAATTTTCCCGACTTGCCGTTCCTGCTGGCCATTCTGGCGATGGACATTGGAGATCTGTCCGGCATCGTTCCGAATTATGAGCGCGCTCTCAACATCGGGGAGACGGAAATTTACTCGACGGTTGAAGGCGTAGGGAGCTATAAGGCGGCTTACAACATGGGTGTCTATTACGAGATTGTCGGAGACCGGGACAAAGCAATCCATTATTACGAACGGGCGAATCAATATAGCTATGCTCCGGCTACTGAACGATTAAAAAAAATGCTGCATGAGTGAAAATAAATTAAAAAATTTCCGCAACTTTTACGATATAAAAGATAGAGCATATTTCGCAACGAGGAGGTAGAATGGCCGTGGTCATGAGAATTACCGGACTAAGCTCGGGCATGGACATCGACAAGCTCGTAAGCGACTTGATGAAAGCCGAGAGGATTCCGGTCGACAAGCTGAAACAGAAGAAGGACTTGATTTCCTATCAGATGGAGTTGTATCGGGAAATCAATACGAAGGTATCGGCATTCCGCGACGTCATGAGCGACCTTCGTTATAGTAGCCGAATGACCGGGATGAAGGCTACATCATCATCTACCAATGTAACGGTGGCACCGACGCAGGTGACGAGCCCTTCTACACACACGCTTAAGGTAACACAATTGGCTGATTACGCCAAGGCTTCCAGTGCAAGCGGCATTACCAATTTCGGATTGACAGGAACCAAGAACGTAGAAGGAACAACGATTACGCAAGGTGTAAACGACAAAATTGCTATCAAACTGGATAATACGGTGAAGGTCATCACGCTGACACCCGGCGACAATTACACGGCATCCGACCTGCAAGCCGAGCTTCAGAAGCAAGTGGACAAAGCCTTCGGAACCGGTCAATTGAACGTCGGGTTGAACGGACAAGGACAGTTGACGTTTGATCCGCAAGCAGGTACTAACGGCTTTAAACCTCAAGTGTCTACTTACGAGATTGCGACCGGAGCATTGGCTAATCTCGGATTTTCAGACGGACAATCGTACCGGTTGAATCTGACGTTGAGTCTGGACGACTTGCAACAACAGAATAAATTCGCAGCCGGCCTGTCTTCCACTGGCGGAATACTAACGGTCACGAATGGCGGAAATTCTGTAACGATCGATTATTCGGGAACGGATTCGCTTCAGACCATTATGAGCAAAGTCAATGCTTCCGCAGCCGGTGTTACGATGTCATACGATTCCGTGAACGATAAGTTCACCTTTACAAGTAAGCAGACCGGAGCGAGCCAGCAAGTGCAGCTTGATGATAGCGGCGGGTTGCTGAACGCGCTTCAAATCGCTTCAGGAACGAACGTCTATGGCATGGACGCACAAGGGGAATTGGACTTGGTAGCATTCTCTAGTTCTACGAATGTCTACGCCAAGGATGGCATCACTTACACCCTGAACAAAGCGTCGGCTACAGATACGATTACAGTCACGGTCGCGAGCGATCCGGACAGCATCGTCGACAATGTCAAGAAGTTCATAACCGCGTATAACGATCTCATCGACCTTATCAACAAAAGGTTAAGCGAAACGAGAACACAAGGTTATAGCCCGCTGACAGACGATCAAAAAGCGGCAATGAGTGACGATGACATCAAGTTGTGGGAAGCGAAGGTAAAGATCGGGTTGCTTCATAATTCATCTATACTTCGCGATGCGAAGAACTCGTTGCGTTCGCTGTTAAATAAAACGGTTGATGGCGTATCCAGTCAATTTAATTCTTTGATGAGCGTCGGCATTACGACGAAAGCCTTTACGGGTGTGTATGTCGCTGAAGATCAAGGAAAAATTGAGCTTGATGAGGATAAACTGCGCAGTGCCATAGCCGCTGACCCGAATGCGGTAAACAAATTGTTTACCAGCAATACCGGGATCGACAGCCAGGAAGGCATATTTGTAGGAATGTACAATAAGGCTAACAGTATTTTGTCATCCTTGGTGAAGGAAGCCGGACGCGTGAATGGGTCAGAGTCAGACACGACAACAACGCTCGGCAAGCAAATTTACGATTTATCGGCGAGCATTCTGGATATGAACGATAAGCTCAGCGCTAAGGAGGATTACTACTATAAGCGGTTCTCTGCCATGGAAGAAGCTATCAGCAAGAGCAACTCCACCTTATCGTGGCTATCTAGCCAATTCGGATAACCCAAATTTAATAGGCCCAGGAGACAACCAAGCGCAACTAGGGTCGCTTCAACATGACATGGTTAGATCTCATCTGGGGAAGGGAGCTGAGGATCAATGGAATTGCAAACAGTAAGAACCATGTCGAATGTTAGCGCGCCTATGTCGTCTCCGGCCGATTCGTCGAAAGCGGATGACCTCATTAAGGTTGCCGGGACCTTCTTTGAGTTGAAAGATCGCGAAAAGTATGACATTCTGACGGTATCGGAGAAGGCTGTGTTGGAAGCCATCGAGAAGGCGAACAAATCGGTGCAAGGTACCCCTACAGAATTTCATTACAAGCAACATGAAAACTCCAGTCAAATCATCGTTCAAGTCGTTAATAAAGATACAAACGAGGTTATTACCGAAATTCCTTCAGAGAAGATCATAGATCTGGTTGAGAAATTACAACAGTTGGCAGCAGGAGCGCTTATTGACGAGAAGAGGTGAGGCAGCATGATTACTCCTCAAGATCAATACTTGATGATGCAGGTTCAGACAGCGTCACCGGGCGAATTGACATTAATGCTGTATAACGGCTGCATCCGCTTTTTAAAGCTGGCTCTTGCAGGCATCGAAGCGAAGGATGCGGCAAACAAGCATCTGAACATCATAAAGGCTCAGAACATTTTGGAAGAACTTCAATCGACTCTTAATATGAATTATGAAATATCGGCCAACTTGTTCAGTCTATATGATTTCATACGGAGTCAGCTTATTCATGCAAACCTCCATATGGACGCGGAGTCGATTCGTACATGCATAGGTTTGATGACCGAATTGCGAGATACTTGGGCACAAGCGGTCAAGCAGGTGAAGAGCGGGCAGGCCACTTCATGAATGAGTACCATGTAAAAGCTCTAGAGTTCATAAAGGAGTTCAAAGAAGCGAGCCTGTCCATCATAGCGCTGCCTTTGGAAGGTGAAGGGAGTACAGAAGTCGATCAAACGTTGCATCGTTTGCAAGAAGTTAAATTGAAGCTTAGTGAAGCTATCGATCGAACGTTATCCGTTCATGATTTAAATCCTCTTCCACAGGAATTTCATGATCTTTGCTCGGAGTGCCGTGAACTAGAGAACCTCATTCAGAGCAAGCTTCAACGAGTAGCCGGCGAACTTCGCAGCCAACTTCAGAAGTTTGCAGTTTCGCGTCGGATTCATTCGTCATATTCAGGGGAAATATCCTCTCCATCCGGCTTTTTCATCGACAATCAGAGATAAAAAAGGCAGAAGATTAGAAATACAGAATTGCAAAAGGCATGAATCTTTATTGTACCGCGGTATGAGAAAGATCGCCAGGTTGCCCATTTGTGGCAACAAGGCAATAGTGCATTCGTACTATTGCTTTTTTTATGATAATGTCGCAGGAGGGGTATATGTGAGAAAGAACAAGTCTTGGATGATGTTTTTCTTGGCGTTCATCATCGCGGCGAGTGGCCTATTCTCCCCGGGGAGGAATGCATCCGCTGCAACTAGCGATTATGTAAGTGTTACGAAATCGGTTAATCCGACGAAAATCACGACCGAACAAGAGGCGACGGTCTCTCTCTCTATTAAGGGCACGCCTCCGGTTAACGTAATCGTGCCGAATGACGTTATATTGGTCATCGATAAGTCCGGCAGTATGGCCCCGGCCTATAACAATGGCGAAGACAAAATGACCAACGCGAAAGAAGCGGCCAAGGGTTTCATTGATTTGATGGACATGACAAAACACCGCGTCGGCATTGTCGACTTTTCCAGCATCAACCAAATCGGCAGCTTCGATCTGACGACGGACAAGACTGCCGCCAAAAACTACATTGACACCATTCAAGCTAATGGATCGACTTCGACAGGGGATGCCATTCAGAAGGCGATGGATCTGTTGGCAAACCACCGGCCGGAGGCGCAACCGGTCATTATTCTGCTGACGGATGGTGATGCTACCTATCCGACGAACGACCCTTACGGCTATGCCAAGTCCAAAGCGATGGAAGCGAAGGATGCAGGCATCATCTTTTACACAATCGCACTTTTGAAGCAAACCGACGATCCCAATACTAGCGGACCTAATATCTTGCTGAAAGAAATGGCGACGACGGCCGACCACCACCATTTCGTGCTCGGATCAACAGGTTTGAGCGACATTTATGCGGCTATCGTGAAGGAGATCGGACTGGCGAGCGCTTTCGACGTACAAGTGAACGATATCGTGTCGCCGGATTTCGAGATTGTGCCGGGTTCTTATGACGACAACATTCCGAAGCCGACGGTCACAGGGAATACGCTCACCTGGACCTTTAACGAACTGAAGGACAAGACGTTGACGTTCACCTACAAAATTCGCCCGAAGGACAAGAACAAGACGGGGGCGCTTCCGGTGTCGACCGTGGATTCTTCCATCAGCTACAAGGATTATGCCGGAGCGAACCGCACGAAGGCGATCCCCAGTGTAAACCTGTCCGTGGTGTTCCCCGCTCCCGTCATCACGTCGATCGTCGAACCGAGCGGGCATCCGAACGGCGGCAATACGGTGACCATTACCGGCCAATACTTCCGGCCGAACGCGACGGTTGAATTCATCAATGTTCCGGCCACGAACATTCAAGTCGTGAGCGATACGCAAATAACGGCAACAGTCCCCAAAGGTTCGCAAGGTATGGCAACCGTCACGGTGAGGAATCCGGACGGACAGTTCGCCACGGGACAATACCAGTACATGACGGATCCGATCGTAACCTCCATTACGCCTAACAACGGTGATCTCGCCGGAGGGAATGTCGTCGAACTCTGGGGCCAATATTTCATGAAGGGCATGACGGTTACGATCGGCAATCAGCCCGCGACGGTTAAAACCAACAACGGCGCCACTTATGCGACGGTAATCGTGCCTACCGGAGCGCAAGCGGGCCCGGTAGACGTTGTCTTGACGAATCCGGATGGAACGTCGACTACCGTCACGGGAGGCTACACTTACAACAAGCCGCCCGAGAAAGTTCTGACCATCACTTCGGTAAGCCCTGCGGAAGGGCCGATGCAAGGCGGAACCGCGGTATACATTAGCGGGGACAAGATTGACAGCAACGTACAAGTAACCTTCGGCAACACGAGCGTTCCGGTCACCACCTATTATAACGAGACACGGATTCTCGTCATGTCTCCGCCCTCGTCGCAATCCGGCCCCGTAAGTTTGAGGCTGACGAATCCGGACGGTGAGACGGTGACGAAGCAGGATGCCTTCATCTATTCGGCTCCTCCGGTGTTGCCCGATCCGACCATTACGAAGTTAAGCCTTACGTCGGGGCTCATTGCCGGCGGTGACCAGATCTACATTGACGGGACGGGCTTTCAAGCGGGCTTGAAGCTCTACTTCGGAACCGCTGAAGCGCAAGTCTTGAAGGTCTATTCTGCGAGCCGGATGCTTGTTGTCAGTCCGGCGGTAGCTTCTCCAGGAGTTGTTGATGTTCGGGTTGTGAACCCGGACGGCAAGGAAGGAACGAAGACAGGCGCATTCACGTATACGACGCCGCCTCCTCCGCCGGCGCCGACGGTCACGTCGTTATCGCCGAATAACGGACCGACTTCCGGCGGAACGCAAGTGTACATTAACGGAACCGGATTTATGAGAGGCTTGAAGGTCTATTTCGGCACTCAGGAAGCTGTCGTGAATACCTATTATTCGAGTTCCAGATTGCTGGTCATCGCTCCTGCCAACAATCAGGCCGGAACGGTAGACGTGAGAATCGTCAATCCGGACGCACAGGAGGGCTTGCTGGTTGGCGGGTATACGTATAACGCTCTTACGCCCGTCATCACTGGTTTGTCGCCGGATCACGGTCCGATGTCGGGAGGAACCCAAGTATATGTGAGCGGCGCTAACTTCGATCCGGACATGACCGTCACCTTTAACGGGCAGAATGTGCCGATTATGACGTATTACGGGACTACGAGAATATTGATCACGACGCCTTCATCGTCAACTTCGGGAGCGGTTCCGTTCGTGATCACTTTACCCAATGGTAATGCCGCGACCGGAACGTACACGTACGATGCTCCGCCCCCCGTGCTCGCACCGGTTATAACGAAGATGAGCGCCACTTCCGGCAATGCTGCGGGAGGAGATTTCATCTATATCGACGGTGCCAACTTTGTCAACGGTCTGAAAATTTATTTCGGCGACGTCGAAGGCAGGCTCTATAAATTCTACAGCAACAAGAGAATTCTCATTCAAACTCCCGCAGGGACGAAGGGATCGACGGTGACCATCAAGATTGTCAATCCCAACGGCCAAGAGAGCAATACGATGAGCTTTACTTACCAATAAGAAGACGATAAAGAAGGTCCCGTCATCGTTACGGGACCTTCTTTGTTCAGGACAACGGAAGGGATTTGGCCTCGGGGAAGCGCTTCAAATATTCCGCCAGAAACTCGCGATAAGATGGCAGCAGCACGCCGGTTGAAGTCTTGGCGATCCCGATCAAATCCTCGGTCGGTGCCAGTTCGAGCGCTGTTCGCAAAAATTGCATTCCTTGCTCCAGCTCGTTCTGCAACAGCAGGTAGTGGCCGACAAACTTATACCCTTCACCGGACAGCACTTGATTGTCGAGCGCCAGGCTGAAATAATTCATCGCCAGATCGCCGCGGCCGGAGTCCGCAAGCTTGACAGCGAACGAATTGAGGAAGTCTGGCTGAAGCCACCGTTGCAGAATTCGATCGTACAGTTCGTCATACCCGTTCATCAGCAGGCGGAGCAGCAAATCTTGAAGCGCCGGTGGCGGAGCCTGGGCGACTTCCGAATCGTCGTTGTCCCGAACGATTCGCATCAACTCGCGGCCGAGAGCCAGAAGTTCGGCTTCGGCCGATAACGATTGAAGGTACCGGTCGTCTTGATAGACGACGGTAGCCATAAGGGCCAGATCGGCTGGAAAGCCGTCTTCCTCCGAAGGCATGACTTGGGACGGTTGATGGAGCAACAGATCGTAGATCAACCGGTCCGTATTCGACAAGGGCACGGCTGCTTCTTCGCATTTTGCGCGGTAGCGAATTGCCAACTCCCGATTGCCCACGGACATCGAGACTTTTAGAAGGAGCAGCGCATGGATCGGTTCGTTCAGCGGGAATAATTTCTCGACGAACGCACTTACCGATTGCGGACTGTCGAACAAGGTCAGATAGAGCATGAGCTGGCGGAGGACACCGTAATGGTTGCGCTGAACTTGTATCGTCTTGGTCAGATGATGCACCATCTGGTGGAGATCTCCCCGTTTGCGTGCGATCTCGGCCAGCATCTGGTGAGGGATGATGCGTCCGTAATTGGTCTGAACGAGCCAGTAGGGTTTGTTGGCGGTTTCGCATCGGTCGGCGATGTTCAGGCATTCTTCGAAGCAAGCGGCAGCCTCGCGGAACAATCCGTAATGCTCCAGAATAATGCCGCTAAGGCAATGGTAATCAACGACGTCAGGCCGCCGGCTGCGGGCTTCGGTAGCGAGCCGATAAGCTTCCCCGTGCATGTTCAGCTTGATCAACACCGTCAGAAACCGGTCGAGAAGGTGGACATACCAAGCGTCGCCCGGCTTCGATCGGGCATAGGACATGCGATAATAGCGCAATGCTTCGGCATCGTTCTGGCCGTTCGCATACTCGTTGCCCAAGACATAGCAGTAATAGGGCTGCTTCAATCGCTGAGGGGTCTTAAGTTTCTCCAGGATGTCCAGATTGCGCTTGGTCTTCTGCTTCTCGGAGACGACTTCGTTCGTGTAGCCGGAATGGAAGATGGAGAACGACAGCGCTTCGAAGGCGATGGGGCCGTCTCTGGAACGAAGCTGCTCGTGAATCGGCTCCTCGTAGTGGATACCGAGCGAATTGATGAACAGGCGCGCGCCCTGCGACTCCATGAAGTGGACTTGCCCGCTGGACTCCTTGCCCATCATGTTCATGATCTTCAGCAGATAGCAGATATTGCTTGACGCGGAACGTTCGCTCAGCAACCGGCGAAGCTCCTCGTGTCCGTGCGGCTGCACGTATTCGTCCGCATCCAGTACCAGTATCCAGCGGCCGGAGGCGTGGCGAAGAGAGACGTTGCGGGCGTCTGCAAAATCGTTTTTCCATGCATAATCAATCACCTGATCGGTATACTTCCTCGCAATCTCTCTCGTACGGTCGGTCGAACCGGTATCGACGATAACGATCTCGTCCACCAGTCCCTGAACGCTGGTGAGGCATCGGTCGAGCACTTTTTCCTCGTTCTTGACTATCATACAAAGGGAGAGCAATTTCGTCATGTCGTCCTCCAGATTAGGCCATGTCATATCCACCGCTGACCGGAATAACAGCCCCGTTCATGTAGGTGTTCGTTAACACACTATAACAGAAATTAGCGATCTCTTCCGGTTGCGCGAATCGCCGCAGCGCGATTCTGTTTTCGATTCGCTTGCGGTGATCGGGAGCTTTGTCTAGCTGCGCCGGCGTCTCGACGAAACCCGGGCAGATCGCGTTGATCCTCACGCGCTTCTGCGCATACACCTTGACCATGCTTTGGCACAGCATATGCAGCGCGGCTTTGGACACGCCGTAGCTAATGGAGATGGCATGCGGATGAATGCCCATCATGGCGCCGATGCATGCGACGGAACCGTCCTCGCTCATATGGTCGTACAAGCGTTGCATTGTGAAAAAAGGCATGTTGACGTTGCAGTCCATGACGTGCTGCCACTTCTCGGGCGTCACGAAGCGGAAGTCCGTTTTGTCCGTAGCATAGCTATTAAGGACAAGAAAGTCCAATCTCGGGCATTGCGCGATCACACTGTCGCACAGCGCGTTCACGCCTTCCAAGGCGGACATGTCAGCCCGGATGATGCGATAGTTGTCGCTGGCGGAAGCGAAGAACTCCGCCGCCATCCGCGCATTCTGCTCATTATGGGCGAAGTTGGCAAAGACGAAGCAGCCTTCCTCCAGCAATTTCTTGGCGATGGCGAGTCCGATACCGGCGGTCGATCCGGTCACTAGCGCATATTTCACGGTCAGCCCTTCTTTTCGATTACGTATTGATAGTACGTCTGCCATTCGAGCAGCTTCGATCTTCCCGCGGCGGCCGCTTCGGCGAATTTACGGAAGTTCGCTAGAGCGGTCTCGTCCATATGCGACGCCACGGCGAAAGCGTCCAGGACGCCGGGAAGCAGCGCGATATCCAGATAAGACTGCATGCCCAAAGCGTCGATTAATTGTTCGGCGAATGCGCAGGCTTCATCCAAAGGACGATTGCGAACTTTGAAGAAGAACACCGCATTGGCGATCAGGCGAAGCGAAGTCACGGCGAGCAAGCGATCTCCTTCGGGAATGCGGCCGGCGCAATTGCGGAACACATCCCATCGCTGTTGAAAGTCGCATAAGGTATTCTGCGTATCGATCGAATACATTTGCGAACCTGGACGGTTAAAGTAGACGTAGTACGCACGGTTTACGGAACCTGCGGATGCGGCCTCCGAGAAGCAGCGTGCGTTGAACACGGCGTCTTCGGCCATCCGGACCGACTCGTCGAACCGGATCTCGTTCCGAAGCAGAAGCTCCCTGCGGTACAGCTTGTTCCAGACAGGGTTCGCCTGCGTGGACAAAACCCACTTGTACATGAACTCGCACCGTGACAGATCCGGCAGGCGAGTGACTTCTTCCGCATACATCAGGAAGGATTGCAGCGGCTGGGACTCGGCATGGTCTCTCCAGATGCCGCTGACGGCAATATCAAGCCCGTGCCCGGAAGCGAATGCGTACAGATCCGCGAACATCTCCGGCCTGACGTAATCGTCCGAATCGACGAATCCGACGTACTCGCCTCGGGCATGGCGCAGACCGACATTCCGGACGGCGCTCGCTCCGCATGCGCCCTCGTCAAGCAGCCGCATCCGATCGTTAGCCCGACAGTATTCGGCCGCGATGTCGCGGCTCTTCGTGCTGGACTTCCCGTCGACGACGAGCAGAATCTCCATCCGGCGAAGCGTCTGCCGGCTGAGGGAATCGAGGCATCTGGGCATGTAGTCTTCCGCATTGTAAATGGGCACGATCACGCTTACGTCCGGGTTCATGCAAACCATCCTTTCCCAACGGCGATTTGTTCCTTCTGAAGACACAAGGCCAGAAGCTGCCGGAAGAGCCGCGTCTGTTCGTCGGGAATGGCATGAAGGCAGCCATACTCCTCCAGGTAGCCGTGTCTCTCGCACATCGTCAAGTAATGCTCGACTTTGTCACCCATGAGGAAGCTCATCACGGAGTTCTGCAGCTTGTCGTCCGGGAGACCCGCCAATTGTCCGTAGAACAGAATGCTCCGAATCCGGGTGAACGCATAGATGCCCAGAATCGGAGTGACGAAGCTGCCGCCCGTGCCCTCCAAATATTGTCTGGCCTTGTCGAAGACGGAGTAGTAGATTTGTCCGTGATTGTGGCGTTTGCCGCTTTGACGGACGACGGAATTGTCCCTCTGGATATAATTGTACAACGCCTGTCCGACGTGCGTAATGCGGGGCATAGCGCAATGTAGCATTAGATTGAACAGGTGGTCTTCGCTGTACATCGTGTTCGTGAAGCGTACTCCGGACTGCCGAATAAACTCTCTGCGGTACAACCGGGACCATACATAGTTGTTCGGTTTAGGAGCTGCGCTGAACCGGTAATAGTATTCGGCAAGTCGATCGTCGGAGAGTGCGAAGTTTCCCGCTTCCAACCGGGAGAAGGAGGGGATGACGCGATCGGGATAAACCATGTTGAAGTCACAGACGACGATGTCCGCGTCCTCCGACAGGGCCGCGTTTGCCATCATCTCCAGCATCTCCGGCTCCAGAACGTCATCCGAGTCGGCAAATGCGATATAAGGAGAACGAGCCCTGTCCATTCCGAAGTTCCGCTGTTCGCCGGGGGGAGCAAACACGTGCTTGCAGTAATGAAACCGGGCATCTTCCCTGGCATAAGCTTGCACGATCGCCGCGGTGCAATCGGTCGATCCGCCGTCGACGACAATCGCTTCGAAGTCGGAGAACGTCTGCGCGGCAATGGAGTCCAAGCAGCGCCGCAAATACGGTTCCGCGTTCCAGGCCGGAACGATGATGCTGATCTTGGGATCGCTTATCGGCATGCTTTACTCTCCCTGTATTCCAATATGCGACGGTAGTCTTCGATGAAGTCGATCTCCGCCCAGAAGCGGCCAGCAATATCGCTTGTCCAGATGCTGCGGCCAGGGATCATGTTGTACAGAATTTGCTCCCACCAAGCGTTATGACGCTGAGCCTCGATCATATGAACCAGCTCCGCTTTGCACTCCTGAATGAAGGGGCCTTGAATTTTGGCGAGCCCGACATATTCGCAATTCGCCTTGTTCTTGTCGAGGCCTTTGCCGTATTCTAGCACGGCGCCGTTTTCGACCCGAAATAAATAATCTCCCTGCTCCACCCGGCTGGAATCGCAGAGCATAACGCAATCCCGCTCGTCCTCCAGCAAGATCGGCAACAGGTTCTCTTCCCAGAACACATCGGCGTTGCCCAATATAATGGAGCCGCCGCACAGTTGGTCTCGGGCGAACCAAAGGGAAGATAAGCTGTTTGTGACGGAGTAGAACATATTTTCGTAGAAATGGACGGGCAGGCCTTGCAAATCGTCCTTAATCCGCTCTTTCTGATATCCTACCACGATGTGGACTTCAATTCCGTGTTTGAGCAACATTTGCACGGTGTGGCGAATCAAGGTTGTTCCGCCGATATCTAGCGTGCACTTGCAATTGCCGTCAATGTGCCGGCTGATTCGGGTACCGCGTCCCGCCGCCATGAGGATCGCTTTCGTCATGGGCGTCACTTCCCCCTTCTAAGGAAAAATTCGAGATAGTCTTTATGTTCCCGATAACCGAAGCTTTCCAGCCGTTCGGTCACGTCCGGGAAGTGCTTGTCCATGGAGATCAAGACATAGTAGGCGTCCGAACGGCCGTCCAACTGTTCCAGTTTCATGGCGTGAGGGGAATCCAAGGCGCCGTTCAGGGCTTGCAGGCGCTGATCGACGATGCGATACTCGCGGTAGCCTTGCTCCTGCAGCAGGTATTCCAACACTTGTCCGTTCCAGCCATATCCCCAAATGACGGGGATGCGCCCGTTCAGGTTCACGGACAGTGCGCCCATGGCTTCGCTGGTGTCCGGCGGCAGCAAGTCGGACAGATCTTCACGTCCCAGACGATGCCGATAGATGCGCAGCGCGTCTCCGTAGGCGAAATCGTCTTCGGCTTTGCGCGCAACCAAGTCCAATTCTTCCTCGCTGAGCGTTCGATAAAGCCGCTTAAGGTTGTTTCGTTCCAGCTCCATGCTCTGGACGACGGCCAGACTTCGTTGCTTGCCGTCTTTGTGTTTGAGATTCGCAATGGAGAGGTTATGCCCCTCTCTGCGGTAGAGCAGCAACGTCTCCGGCAGGTTGGCTGTCTGCAGCGTATAGACAGTTCGCGCGAACAGGTCGGTATCCTCTGCCAATACTTCTTCGTTGTACCAGAGCCCGTGTTCGATCAGTTCTCTTCTACGCCACATGACGGTAGGGTGGAGAAAACAGCAATACTTCAACGACCGGCATTGAATTTCCGGATGCGTCAACGGATACGGCTTATCGCTCCAGTTGTTGGCCGTTCCGAACGAACGATATTGCGTGCCGCACAAGGTGATGTCGGGATGCGCGCGAAGGAAATCCGCTTGTGCTGCGAACCGCCCCGGAAGGGCGATGTCGTCGGCGTCCATGCGCGCGATGAATTCACCCCGGGCGTGTCGGATTCCGAGATTCAGAGACATGCCCAGACGGGCGCGCGCAGTCTTCTGCACGATCCGGGTTCGCGTGTCGCCGAAGATGGCGAGAATCTCCTCCAAGGGGTCGTCATTCCCGCATTCGTTGACGAGGATGATCTCAAAGTCCTGGAACGTCTGCTCGTAGAGGGAGCGTAGCGCTTCCCACAGAAATTGTTGCGCGCGATAGACAGGCAAGATGACGCTGATGGCCGGAGCAGGGGAAGCGGACGAGGCACTTCTATTCAGCAATCGGCTCTCGAAGAAAAAGCTAAGCTCTATCAGGTCTCTTAGCCTTTCGAAATCGCGCGCCATGTTCAGGAGACGGCGTTCGGCATAGAAGCCAAGCAGGTCTTGGGTCGCGCCAATCCATATCTCGTGGAGACTGCGGTAAGCCTGCTCCGCCGGCATCGTCCGGCAAAACGTCAGAAAGCTGCGCTTCAGCAGAAAGTCGAAATCGCGATAGGCTTGAAGGACTTCCGGGAAAGCGAAGCTGTTCCATTGACCGAACATGGATTGCAATCGGGCCACTATTGCTTGATCTTCTTCAGAGCGCGCACAGTCATGTAGCCGTAGCAGGTTCAAGCGCAGCCCTCCTTGATCAAACTTGACACAAGTCGACACTCTACTTCTTATATCGAAATCGCTTGTACAAATCATTAGTTTAAATAAGATTTGTCATAATTTGCTATGCAAAAAATCGGGGGATTTGTCGAAATAATTAGTGACCCATTGATTAGAGGGAAGGGGGCATTTCTTTGCGACTTCAACGAAAGCTGCAACTATTAGAATTAACGGACACATTAAAGGAAGCCCTTCAATTTCTCGGCACGCCGGCGGCAGCAGGGGCGAATTTTCTGCAAGACGACTGCCTAGTTTGCGTATCGCAGATCGCTTCGGCGTTGAAAGACGAGGAGAACAGACACTATGCCGAATTATTGTGCGAGGCTTGCGAAGACGACATCAGAAGCGGACAATTCGAAGCCGCTTGCCGAACGGCCGATTTGCTGTCCAAGTGGATTCAAGAGCATGTGCAAGTGCAATACGAGATTGTGTTTATGCCCTACAAGGCGGAGATGTGGGACGCATTGGACAGCGTGTGGCGGGCTGCCAAGGCCGACCCCAGATGCGTCGTCCGAACGGTCCCGATTCCCTATCAAAGCCTCGGTCCTCAACTGGAGTCTTTGACGGACGAGTACGATGGGGATCGGTTCCCGTCCTATGTTGAGATTACCCATTATAACGACTATGACCTTGGGCTGCACCGTCCCGATGTCATCTTCATCCATAATCCATATGACGCCTATAACCGGGTGACGAGGGTTCACCCGCGCTATTTCAGTTCCAACTTGATTCAATATACGGACAAGTTGGTTTACATCCCTTATTTCATGTCGCTGGGCAGACTCAATCCTTCGCTGCCGCGGCTGCCCTCAGCCTCCAATTCTTGGAGGATCTTTGTCGAATCCGAATTTATCCGCCGGGAATATTTGGCGAACGAGGAGCTGGATCCGAATCGCGTCGTCGCGCTAGGGTCGCCCAAGCTGGATTACTTGCACGCCAAGATGCAAGCGGGAGCCTCGATGCCGCCGGAATGGGAAGAAGCGTTGCAAGGGAGAACCGTCTTTTTCTACAATTCGACGCTAAGTCGCTTACTGGGGGACGATGATGTCGTTAAGGATATGCAGGAGGTGTTCCGCTTCTTTGCCGGACGGCCGGATCTCGCCGTCATCTGGCGTCCGCATCCGCTTAGCGTCCAGACGCTGAAGTCGACGCGGCCTCACCTGCTCGAATCCTATCTGTCGCTCGTAGAAGAGTTTAAGCGTATCCCCAATGCGGTCTACGACGAATCTGAAGAAATGCACGGGGCGATCCTTCACTCCGACGCCTACATCGGGGACTACAGTTCGGTTCTCATTCCGTACGTCGTGACGGGGAAGCCGATACTGAAGCTATATCCTAACGTCATGGCTTGCCTGAATGACCTAGGAGCCGGTCCAGCATGGCTGGATTACCGTGACGAGCCGTACATTCCGCTCGCCGTAGGTCCGGGGACGATACATGACGGCGTATTGCTGTTCCCGGCTCTGAACCGGGGACGCTTATTCGCACTGGATCTCGGCACGGAACAAATAACGGAAGCGCCCGGATTCCCCGCCGACCGGTACGTATATGCCCGACTCTTCGCACTGTCGTGCGTCTATGGCGACAACGTATGGCTCATTCCCGACCGGGCTGCCGCTGTGATGAAGTACAATCGTCAAACGGGCGAGATAAGCGAGCATCCCCTCCCTTCGAACCGCAGTCAGGTGGAGAGGCGCTTTGCCGTTGCCGTGCAGCACGGCCGGCACGCATGGCTGCTTCCCGCCCAATACGATCGAATCGTTCGACTCGACTTGGAGACCGGGGAGATGAAGGCGTATAAGTTCAAGCTGGCCAACTTCAGCCAAGGCGGACATTCGATGTGCGCGGACGGAGTCGTCTTCCATAACGAACTGTGGATCGCCTTGCCGGAGAGGCAGACGATCGTTCAGATGAACCTCGCCACCGGGGACATGAAGGCGCACAAGCCGAACTTCCTCCGAGAGCCGATTCGGGCCATCGTGACCGATGGCGCGGCGCTATGGCTCGTGCTGGATACCGCCATTGCGCAATGGAATCCGTATACGAAGGAGACACGGATGCATTGCGATTGGCCGGAAGGATTCGCGGGGGGAGATCAGCCGTTCTGCGGAGCCGCATTCGACGGCGAATACGTATGGCTGGTGCCGCATGACGCGAACATGATTGTGAAGATTGCCGTGGAGACCGGAGAAGTGTCGGCCGTCTGCACGAGACTGGAGAAGTCCGAGTGGGCGATGATTAACGACCGCTATCGATTTGATACGTTGGAGCGCAATCGCGGGCTCGAAGCGGATCATGCCTTGTTCTCGGCAGCAATCCTTGACGGAGAGTGGATATGGTTCTGTCCTGTCACCGCTCCGGACTTGCTGGGAATCCACCGCCGAAGCGGGGAGGTTCGGCGTGTGCCGGTTCGAATCTCCAGAATTGAGGACGAGAAGACGATTCTGTCGGACTGCTTCCCCAATCCGCCCGAAGACAGCGTGGATTTAAGAAGCACCTTCAGCCATCCGGCTCTTCCGTTGAGCCAGTTCGTCGACATGGTGTGTAAGGGGGACCTCGGCGCATGGGCAGAGCGTCAGCGCGAACAAGCGCGCGCATGCTTCGTACACGCGGACGGCACCAGCGGGCGGAAAATATGGGAATATGTTGCCGGACATTTGAACTAGGCTTCATCGACTTCGCACAGGACAAAGGAGGGTAGACATGGCCAATCTCTACTTGGTAGTCTGCAGGGCTGGGGATTCCTCGCTGCACAGAGAATGGATCCGGGACAAGGAATTCAAGAACTTCGACTTGCTGATCGATTATTACGGCGATGAAGAAGGCAAGTATCGAGAGGATGCCGACTTCTATTTCCAGCATAAGAGCTACAAATGGCCCGTCATGTACAGATTGATCAGGGACCATCCGCAACTGTTCGAACATTATCGGGCGGTGTGGTTCCCGGACGACGACCTTCTGGCGGACACCCGTACGATCCACGACATGTTCGAGCTGTTCTCTAGTTGCCGTTTAATGTTGGCGCAGCCGGCGTTGACGGAAGATTCCTATGTCTCTCATCATGTGACGCTTCAGAACCGTTACGCGACGCTGCGATATGTCGATTTCGTCGAGGTCATGGCGCCGATCTTCTCGCGAGAGGCCTTGATGAAGTGCCACGCCACCTTCAACCTTGGACGGACCGGATGGGGCCTTGACTTCATCTGGCCGAAAGTGCTTGGGTATCCGAGCGAAGGCATTGCGGTGCTGGACGCTACGCCCGTTAAGCATACTCGACCCGTAGGGGGCGGGGAGATTTATTCGCAGGGAATGCAGACGGCTCACAACGAATCTTCCAGACTGCTTCAATTGTTTCAGGTGACTAGAGGGAGCATCGCGGCCTATAAGTTTGTCCCCAAAGAGTCGAGCGAGCCGCTAACCGCGGAGAGCGTCGCTTCTCTCGTTCTGAAGGGCAACCGCCATCCTCGGGATCGCAGAAGCATTCTGGAATACTACTATCCGACGCTGCAAAATCTTCTGGATTATGAACAAGGCGATCATAGTCGGATTGCCGTTGCGGACTGTAGCCTGCCTGACTATGAGCAGCTGGCTGAGACGCTGGCGATTTTCGCCGATCTGACGCCGGACAATGTCCAGAGTCTAACGGGGCGTATCTTGTCGCTGACTGACGAGGAGATCATGCAAGCCGTCGAATTCTACGACGGCAATCAAGTCGAATTGTTAAATAGCATCGCTGCGGGCTTCTATTACAATGAAGCGTTCGATCGCGTTCTTCCTTACCTAATGGCCGCATTCCGACTAGACGACAAGCATGAGGACACGCTATACAACCTGGGCTATGTCCTTCGACAATTCGGGGAATCCCGGCTCAGTCTGCAATACTTGGAGCGAATTGCGAACAAGAGCGAGCACGTTGCCGCTTTGACGGAAGAGGTTCTGCGTGATATTGAGGCCGAAGGAGCTAACGTATGAAGGTCATCATCCTGGCCGGCGGATACGGCACGCGAATTAGTGAAGAGTCACACTTAAGACCTAAACCGATGATCGAGATCGGCGGTAGGCCGATTCTCTGGCACATCATGAAGATTTACTCTCAATACGGGTTTAACGACTTTATTATTTGCTTGGGGTACAAAGGCTACTATATTAAAGAATACTTCGACCACTATTTCCTTCACGAATCGGACGTCACTTACGATTTTAGCAATCACAATCAGAAGATCATTCACAATCATAGGGTCGAGCCGTGGAAGGTTACGCTCGTTAATACCGGTTTGGACACGATGACCGGTGGAAGGGTGAAGAGAGTTCGGTCATATATCGGGGACGAACCTTTCATGCTGACCTATGGCGACGGCGTGTCCAACGTTAATATTCGGGAATTGATCGACTATCACAAGCGGCACCGCAAGCTGGCTACGGTCACCGCGATTCAGCCGACGGGACGATTCGGAGCGTTAGACTTTGAAGACAGCAATGTCGTTCGGGGATTCCAGGAGAAGCCGAAAGGCGACGGCGCATGGATCAATGCTGGATTTTTCGTCATGCAGCCCGAAGTTCTCGATTATATCGATGGCGACCATACGATGCTGGAGCGTGAGCCGTTGGAAAGATTGGCGCGGGACGGAGAACTCGTCGCGTTCAAGCATAACGGGTTTTGGCAGCCGATGGATACGTTGCGGGACAAGAACTACCTCGAACAGCTGTGGGCGGAAGGCAAAGCACCCTGGAAGACGTGGGGCGATTCGCATGATTGACGCGGATTTCTGGACAGGGAAGCGCGTATTCCTGACCGGCCATACAGGCTTTAAAGGTAGCTGGCTCACGCTGTGGCTGCACATGGCGGGAGCTGAAGTTAGAGGCTATTCGTTGAAGCCGCCAACCTCTCCAAGTTTGTTCGATTTGGCCGGGCTGGACCAAGTCACGGATACCGTGCTCGGCGACGTTAGGGACGGAGAGCGTCTAAAGGAGGCGATGACGGCCTTCAACCCCGATATTGTCATCCACATGGCCGCGCAGCCGCTCGTTCGAGAATCGTATCTCGATCCGGCGGGCACGTATTCGATCAACGTCATGGGAACGGTCAATTTGTTTGAAGCCGTAAGAGGGTGCTCGCGATGCCGGGCGGTCGTCAATGTAACGACGGACAAATGCTACGACAACAGGGAGTGGCATTACGGCTACCGGGAGAACGACACCTTGGGCGGATACGATCCGTATTCCAGCAGCAAGGCCTGTTCGGAGCTCGTCACGAATGCATATCGAAGCTCCTTCTTCCATCCGGACCGGTTCTCGAGTCATGGCGTGGCGATTGCCACGGCGAGAGCGGGCAACGTGATCGGGGGCGGCGATTGGGCCAAGGACCGCCTCGTTCCCGACTGCATCGAAGCGTTAATGAACGATCGCGTCATTCGCATTCGCAACCCTCATGCCATTCGGCCGTGGCAGCATGTACTGGAGCCCCTGAGCGGCTATCTTCTGCTGGCGCGGCGCTTGTATAAAAGCGGAACCGCGTTCGGCGGTGCCTGGAACTTCGGTCCTGACGACCGGGATGCCCGGCCGGTCGAATGGATCGCGCGCAGGCTGATCGAGAAGTGGGGAGGGCACGCCGCTTATCGGATCGACGAAGGCGATCATCCGCACGAAGCTCATTATTTGAAGCTGGATTGCAGTAAGGCCAAGGCGGAATTGGGCTGGCGTCCCCGTTGGCAGCTGGGACAGGCTCTGGATCGAATCGTGGAATGGTACAAAGGGTTTGAAGAGAAGCGTCCTGCGCGGGAACTGTGCATCCAGCAGATTGAACGATTCAGAGCAGATTCGTGAGGTGCGGCATTGGATATTCGCGAGCTTGACTTGCCGGGATGCTTCGAGCTTGTGCCCAAGCGATTCTCGGACTGCAGGGGAATATTCGTCAAAACGTTCCACAAAGACCTGTTCGAACATTACGGTCTTGCAGTCGATTACAAAGAACAGTATTACTCCTGTTCGAGCAAGAACGTATTGAGAGGGCTGCATTTTCAGATCCCTCCTTGTGATCATGCAAAGCTCGTCTATTGCCTGCACGGCGAAGTTGCCGACGTGTTCGTCGATCTGCGCCGGCAATCGCCGACGTATGGGCGGTATCAGATGCTTCGCTTATCCTCGGATGAAGCCAATATGATTTATCTTCCATCCGGCATTGCGCACGGCTTCCAGGTACTCAGCGATACGGCGACGCTGGTTTACAACGTCACATCCGTACATTCGCCTGAACACGACAGCGGCATCCACTGGGATTCTTTGGACATTCCTTGGCCCTTGGCCGATCCAATCGTGTCGGAGAGAGACCGGCATTTGCCGGCATTCAACCAATTCGTGAGTCCATTCTAAGGCTGTGCGACAATTAGAGCAGCGGTACGATGTCAAGTCCTTAAATTCAATGATTTTGAATGAACCGCACTCTTTTCAGGGGGTGACCCGGAAAAAGGCAAACCCAAACTAAACCCGCCCTACCTAGATTTTTCAGATATTTCCTAAATATCAAGGAAATAGGCGGTTAGATGAAAGGGCCTATGTCATGCGTTTTGTCGGATCACCTCTCTGGGTTCGTAAAGTCGGTTGGTTCGCAGCAGATAATCGACCAACCGCACCAATTTACGAGCTGTAAGCGCAAGGGCACGTTTTTCGGCATACTTGGCCGGTTCCGCCGCTTTGAGACTGAAGTACTTCGCAAATACAGTGTCGTG
>NZ_AUCP01000052.1 GCF_000429825.1 Cohnella thermotolerans DSM 17683 | reverse complement strand
ACGAACCTTCCTCTGCTATGCGGAAGAGATGGCGACGCGCGGGATACAGTCAGCGTGTTGGAAAATACGGAAGAGGCCAAGGAAACACTCTAACTTGGTAGAACCCGAATGATCGAGTCTACAGGAGGAGAAGGAATATTCCCGTCGGTAGCACCTATTGGCATTTTCCCAAGGACAGCCCAGTATCGTAAACACCTTTTTTCGTCCCTACGGGTCGCTCCCGCGCTTCGCTTGGGCTGCTTCCTCCACCGGGACAAAATTATTCAATTTTCAAGGTACAAAATCATAAGAGCAACCCTTAAATCAGGAGCTGCTCTTAGCATACAAGGAGGGGCGGCCATGACGGAACAGGGCGTTTTGAAGGTGGCGATGCCCAAGGGGCGGATTTACAAGCAGGCGAGCAAGCTGTTCCGTCAAGCGGGACTGCCCATTCCCGAAGACTTCGACGATTCGCGCCGGCTCATTATTCCGGTTCCCGAAGCGAACATGGAGTTTATTATGGCGAAGCCGGTCGACGTGCCGACTTACGTGGAATACGGTGTGGCGGACATCGGCATCGTCGGCAAGGACGTCCTGATGGAAGAGAACAAGGACGTGTACGAACTGCTTGATCTGGGGATCGCGAAGTGCCGGATGTCCGTCATCGGATTGCCGGGCTGGAAGCCGGTCATTCATCCCCGCGTGGCGACCAAGTATCCGAACGTCGCTTCGCAATATTTCCGCGAGCGCGGCCAGCAGGTGGAAGTGATCAAGCTGAACGGCTCGATCGAGCTGGCCCCGCTGATCGGTCTGGCGGACCGGATCGTCGATATGGTCGAGACGGGGCAGACGCTGAGGGAGAACGGGCTGGTCGAGATGGAGACGATGTTCGCGGTCACCAGCCGGCTCATCGCCAACCGCGTCAGCTATCGGATGCAAAACAACGCCATCCAGGGGCTGTGCGACCGTCTCGGGCGAATGATCGCCGCGGTTCAGAACTAGGACAGCACCTGGAAATAGGACGCATATAGAGAAGCGCCGTTCGCGAAGAAGGAAGGCGAGCGGCCGGGGAGGTCTGAAGGAGATGTATATCGGTTCGGCCAGCGGATTCCGCTTGGAACGGGAGAGCGAATACGGCACGCCCGAGCAGAACGAGGCGGTCCGCGAAATTGTCGACGCGGTTCGCCGCGAAGGCGACGAAGCGCTGCTTCGGTACACGGAGCGCCTCGACAAGGTGAAGCTGCGGCCGGAGCAGCTCAAGGTGACGCCTGAGGAGATCGCGGCCGCGTACGACCGCGTGGAGCCGGAGTTTCTGACGGCGCTGCGTCAGGCGGCGGCGAACATCACGGCGTTCCACGAGAAGCAGAAGCGGTCGTCGTGGATGGACGTGTCGCCGGATGGGACGATGCTCGGCATGGTGCTGCGCCCGCTGAAGCGGGTCGGCCTTTACGTGCCGGGCGGCAAGGCGGCCTATCCGTCGTCCGTGCTCATGAACGTGCTGCCGGCGAAGGTGGCCGGCGTGCCGGAGATCGCGCTCGTGACGCCGCCGGCGACCGGCGGCAGGGAAGGCATCGACCCGTACATCCTGGTCGCGGCCGCCGAGGCGGGCGTGACCGAGATGTACCGGGTCGGCGGCGCGCAGGCGATTGCCGCGCTGGCGTACGGGACGGCGAGCATTCCCGCCGTCGATAAAATTTGCGGGCCCGGCAATATCTACGTGGCGCTGGCGAAGCGCGCCGTGTTCGGCGCGGTCGACATCGACAGCATCGCCGGGCCGAGCGAGATCGTCGTGCTGGCCGACGACAGCGCGGATCCGCGGTTCGTGGCCGCGGATATGCTGTCGCAGGCGGAGCATGACGAGATGGCGTCGGCGGTGCTCGTGACGCCGTCGGAGCGGCTCGCGGCAGCGGTGGCGGCCGAGCTGGACCGCCAAGTCGCGACGCTGCCCCGGCGCGACATCGCGGAGGCGTCGCTAGCGCAGTACGGCGCGATTCTGACGGTAGCCGACCTGGCCGAAGGGGTGGCGGTCGTGAACAAGCTCGCGCCGGAGCATCTGGAAGTGATTACGGAAGACCCGCAGGCGCTGCTGGGCGGCATCGAGAACGCGGGCGCGATTTTCCTCGGACCGTACAGCTCCGAGCCGGTCGGCGATTATTTCGCCGGGCCGAACCACATTTTGCCGACGAACGGAACCGCGCGGTTCTCTTCTCCGCTGAACGTGGACGACTTCGTGAAAAAGTCGAGCTTGATCCGATACAGCCGGGAGGCGCTGCTGCGGGATGCGGCGGGCATCGCCGCTCTGGCCAGACACGAAGGGCTCGAAGCCCACGCGAGAGCGGTGGAAATCCGATTGGAAGGTGGAGAAGCGAAATGACTGTTGGAGGGCGTACGGCCCAAGTGGCCCGCAAAACGAACGAGACGGACATCAAGCTGAGCTTCGGCTTGGACGGAACCGGTTCGGTCCATATCGAGACGGACGTCCCGTTCCTCAATCATATGCTGGATCTGTTCGCGAAGCACGGCCAGTTCGATCTGAACGTGGAAGCCCGCGGCGACGTGGACATCGACGATCATCATACGGTGGAGGACATCGGCATTTGCCTCGGCCAGACGCTGCGTGAAGCGCTCGGGGACAAAGCCGGCATCAAGCGCTACGCGAGCGTGTTCGTGCCGATGGACGAGGCGCTGGCGCAAGTGGTGATCGATGTGAGCAACCGGCCGCATTTCGAGTATCGGGCGGAATACCCTTCGGCGCAGGTCGGCAGCTTCAGCGTGGAGCTGGTGCACGAATTTCTGTGGAAGCTGGCGTTGGAGGCGCGGATTACGCTGCACGTCATCGTGCACTACGGGCGCAACACGCACCATATGATCGAGGCGGTGTTCAAGGCGCTCGGACGCGCCATCGACGAGGCGACCTCGATCGATCCCCGCGTGAAAGGCGTGCCTTCCACGAAGGGAGTGCTGTAAGATGATCGCGATCATCGATTACGGCATGGGCAATCTCCACAGCGTGAGCAAAGCGGTGGAGCGTCTCGGGCGCGAGGCGGTCGTCACGTCGTCGCCGGAGGCGATTCTGGCCGCGGACGGGGCGATCTTGCCGGGCGTCGGCGCGTTCGGCGATGCGATGCGCAATTTGCGCGAGACGGGGCTGGACGCGACGGTGAAGGCGTTCGCCGCGACGGGCAAGCCGCTGCTCGGCATTTGCCTGGGCATGCAGCTGCTGTTCGACGAGAGCGAGGAGCACGGGACGCACGAGGGGCTCGGGCTGCTGCCGGGGCGGGTCGTTCGGTTCCAAGGGAACTATAAGGTTCCCCATATGGGTTGGAACGAGCTGTCGTTCCTGCAAGACAGCCCGCTGTTCGAGGGCCTGACGCCCGGGCACGTCTACTTCGTCCACTCCTACCATGCGCTGCCCGAGCGGCGGGAAGATCTGCTGGCGACGACGGATTACCATCAACCGGTGTCGGCGATCGTCGGACGCGGGTCGGTGTTCGGCATGCAGTTCCACCCGGAGAAAAGCGGCGAGCTCGGCATGGCGCTGCTCGGACGGTTCGTGGCGCTGGTCGATGCGGCGGCGGGCGACCGGGCGGGCTGATCGAGGGCGCGAGCACGCTCGTTGTGGCGTATGGGCGCCGCGGCCGGCGGAACAAGCGGAAAAAACCGTCTTGTTGAAGGGCCAGGCGGCGTGGCCAGCGCAACCATGCGCGTTGATTGACATAGGGAGGTTCAGGCGAAGGATGGCCAACTTTATTATCTATCCCGCCATCGACATCAGGGGCGGCAAGTGCGTTCGCCTGGTGCAGGGCGATTATAACCGGGAGACCGTTTATAACGAGGACCCCGTCGCGGTCGCGAAAGACTGGGAGGCCCAGGGCGGCCAATGGGTGCACCTCGTCGATCTGGACGGCGCCAAAGCGGGGCATCCCGTCAACGACAAACTGATCGGCACGATCGCCTCGGCCGTGCAGGTGCCGGTGCAGGTCGGCGGAGGACTCCGCACGGAGGCGGATGTCGACCGCTTGCTGGGGCTCGGCGTGTCGCGCGTCATTCTGGGAACGGCGGCGATCGAGGATCGCGAGTTCGTGAAGCGCGTCTTGCAGAAGCACGGCTCGAAGGTGGCGATCGGCATCGACGCGCGCGACGGACGTGTCGCCACCCGCGGCTGGTTGGAGACATCCGAGGTGAAAGCCGAGGATCTGGCGGTTCAGCTTGCGGCGGAAGGGGCGGAGACGTTTATTTTCACCGACATCTCCCGCGACGGCATGATGAGCGGACCGAACGTCGAAGCGATCGTCCGCCTGGCGCAAGTGTCCGGCCGTACGGTGATCGCATCGGGCGGCGTCAGCAAGCCGGAGGATTTGGAGCGGCTGGCGGGACACGCCCGGGACGGCGTCGGCGGCGCGATCGTCGGGAAGGCGCTGTATACGGGAACGATTCAGTTGGCGGAAGCGGTACGCCGGTTCGGCGGGAAGAATTGACGGACGCAGCAGATTGCCGATACCGTACGCAGCTCCCACGCGAAAGTGTGGGGTGGTACGACGGCGGTCAGTCAATTGACGAGTTGTTCACGCAGAGCTTATTCACGGTCAGGGACGCCGAATAGATCGGCACCGACTCTGGCTGTAACGGACATAGGATCCGTTATTTCCCGCCTGGAAGGCCGTTCTGAAATTTAACGGACACAGGATCCGTTATTTGCTTCAAACTGAGCCCCAAGCGAGGAAAATTCGAAGGATAGCGGAACCCGTGTCCGTTAGCGCGTCAAAACATCGATTTTTGGGCAAATAGCGGACTGAATGTCCGTTAGCGATTGGCTCCCGCTGGGCAAGATCTCGCTACGGGCAGGGACCAGCCGGGAACGAACTGACGGGAATGCGGCGCGGCGATCGAAAGAGAGTAACTGGATTCCTCACATTAGCGGAAATGCGGAGGAGTCGGCGAAAGAGAGTAACTGAGTTCCTCACATAGACGGAAATGCCGCCATAAGGCGGCCAATGGAGCCAAGCGGCGCTAGGACACGGACGGGCGAACGGCCGAAACCGCGGGCAGAGGAGAAAGGAGGGTTGTCCCGATGCTGGCGAAAAGAATTATCCCGTGCCTGGACGTCAAGGACGGGCGTGTCGTCAAAGGCGTCAACTTCGTCAATTTGCGGGACGCGGGCGATCCGGTGGAGCTGGCGGCGATTTACGACCGCGAGGGCGCCGACGAGCTCGTGTTTCTCGACATATCGGCTTCGGTCGAAGGCCGGGCCACGATGATCGAAGTCGTGCGGCGCACCGCCGGCGAGATCACGATTCCGTTCACCGTCGGCGGGGGCATCTCTTCCGTCGACGACATGAAGCGGCTGCTCCGCGCGGGCGCGGACAAGATCGGCATCAACACGGCGGCGATCCGCCAGCCCGGCCTCATCGAGGACGGGGCGCGCATGTTCGGCGCGCAGTGCATCGTCGTCGCCATCGATGCGAAGTTCAACGCCGAATGGGGCGAATGGGAAGTGTTCACGCACGGCGGCCGGAATCCGACGGGAATCAAGGCGCTGGAGTGGGCGAAGGAAGCCGAACGCCGGGGCGCAGGGGAACTGCTGCTCACCAGCATGGACGCCGACGGCACGAAGGACGGCTTCGATCTGGCGCTGACGAAGGCGGTATCCGGCAGCGTCGGCATCCCCGTGATCGCGTCGGGCGGAGCGGGGAACGCCGGGCACTTTGCCGACGTCTTCGCGGAAGGGCAAGCGGACGCCGCGCTGGCGGCGAGCATTTTCCACTACAAAGAAGTGACGATCCGGGAAGTCAAGGACGCTCTCCGGACGCAAGGAGTGAACGTGCGATGACGGAATTCGCGCTTATGGACCAAATCAAATGGAACGGCGACGGCCTCGTCCCCGCTATCGTGCAGGACGCCGTCAGCAAGGAAGTGCTGATGCTCGCCTATATGAACCGGGAATCGCTGCGGAAGTCGCTTGAAAGCGGCGAGACCTGGTTCTGGAGCCGCTCCCGCGGGGAGCTGTGGCATAAGGGGGCGACATCCGGCCATACGCAGCGCATCCAATCGCTGCGCTACGACTGCGACGGCGACACGCTGCTTGTGCTGGTGCGGCAGAACGGCGCGGCCTGCCATACGGGCGCATATAGCTGCTTCTATCGCGACGCCGACGGAGAGCTCCCGCCGGAGAGCCGGCCCCAGCCGGACCGCTTCGCCGCGCTCAGCGCGCTCGAGGCGACGATCGCGAAGCGCGAGGCCGAACGCCCGGAGGGCTCGTATACGACGTATCTTTTCGACAAAGGTCTCGACAAAATTTTGAAGAAGATCGGCGAAGAGACGGCGGAAGTCATTATCGGCGGCAAAAACGGCGACAAGCAGGAAATTCGCAGCGAAGCCGCGGATCTGATTTTCCACTTGTTGGTGCTGCTCCGGCAACAGAACATTCCGCTCGACGATGTGATGGAGGAGCTTGAATTCCGTCACCGCAAGCCCGTCAAGAAAAACTAAGCCGCTTGAAATCAAAGCGCGTCCGGCTTCGGGCGCGCTTCGTCCCGTTGCGGGGGGACCAGCGTCGGGAAGAGATGGAAAAGGTCCGGAATTCCGCCGCTAACGGTTTCTGACTGGCCCAATCGGGACGATACCGGCTTTGGAATCTTCCCGGAACTCATGTATAATGAAGTCGATTTGTGTAAAATGACGCGAGTCGACCGATCTTTCTGGAGGGGCGCATGTACAGCAGCAGCAAGCTTCGCATTTTCTCAGGGTCCTCGAATCCGTTACTGGCCGAGAATATCGCCGACCAACTCGGGTTGCCGCTGGGGAAAATCAAGCTTTCCCGTTTCAAGAGCGGGGAAGTCTACGTTCACTATGAGGAGACGATCCGCAATTGCGACGTGTTCCTCGTTCAGTCCCTGTCTCATCCCATCAACGAATTTTTTGTCGAACTGCTGGTGATGATCGACGCGGCGAAGCGCGCATCCGCCCGGACGATCACGGTAGTGCTGCCGTACTACGGATACGCCCGGCAGGAACGGAAGGCGGCCCCGCGCGAGCCGATCTCGGCGAAGATGGTGGCGGACGTGCTCACGACGGTCGGCGCGCAACGGGTCGTGACGATCGACCTGCATGCGGCGGCGATCCAAGGCTTCTTCAACATCCCGGTCGACCATCTGACCGCGCTGGATCTGATCAGCGACTACTTGAAGGCGAAGAACATCGCCCGGCCCGTCGTCGTCTCTCCGGACGCCGGAAGAGCTTCCACGGCCGAGAAGCTGGCGAACCAGCTGGATTCTCCCTTCGCCATCATGATCAAGAAGCGCCCGGGGCACAACGAATCGGTCATTACCCACGTCATCGGGGATGTCGAAGGCCAGACTCCGATCATTATCGAAGACCTGATCGACACCGGCACGACGATCGTCAACGTCGTGGAGAGCCTGAAGGAACGCGGCGCCGAGGACGTCTTCGTCTGCGCGACCCATCCGCTGTTCTCCGGAGACGCGCTGCGGAAGCTTGACCACCCCCATATCCGGGAAGTCGTCGTCACCGACTCGATTCAATTGCCGCGGGATTGCTCTCCCCGGTTCAAGACGTTGTCCGTCGCGCCGTTGCTTGCGGAAGCGATCCGCATCATTATGGAGGGCGGCTCGATCAGCACGCTGTTCAAGACCAAAGGCGTTTAATACCATCCCGTACTCATTTGCTCCTAGTCGCCGCTTCCTCCGCGAAGCGGTGTTTTTGTTTTATGGATGGCGCGCGCTGTGTTATAATCGGGTTGACGTATCTCCGGCGCGGCCGGAGCTGCAAACGACACGAGACGACCGGGGAGGTGCCTTGTCTATGAATCAGCGTAAGCGCAAGCAAGCGGTAAACAACAAACGCCCGAAGGTGATTCCGTTTTCGCTCGACGCCACTTTCTTCTTCGAGAGGGCCGTACAGTCGCTGGACCGATTCCATTATGACAAGGCACTGAAGTATTTCCGCCGAGCGGTCGAGTATGAGCCGGACAATCCGGTCAACCACTGCAATATGGCGGGAATCCTCTCCGAGTTGGGCCGTTACGAAGAGTCCAACGACATTTTGCGTTCCGTGCTGGACCGGATCGATCCGGCGATGACGGAGTGCTACTATTATTTGGCGAACAATTACGCCAACATGGAATTGTACGAAGCCGCCGAGGATGCGCTCGTCCGTTATCTGGAGACGGATCCGGAGGGGCAGTTCCTGGAGGAAGCGGACGAACTGCTCGACTTGCTCCATTACGAGCTGAACCGTCCGACGAAGCTGGCGACGATCAAGTCCAGAGAGAACGTCTACAAGCACGACCGGGCCAGAGAGCTGCTGGAAGCGGGCCGCTTCGCGGAAGCGGTGCGCATTCTGGAAGAAATTATCGAGCGGCAGCCTGATTTTCTGGCCGCGCGCAACAATCTTGGATTGGCATACTACTACATGGGACTGTTCGACAAATCGATTCAGACCATCTCCGAAGTGCTCGACGCCGAGCCCGGCAACCTGCATGCGCTGTGCAATCTGGCGATTTTCTACCAGCATTCGAACCAGGGCCCGCAGCTCGGCGGGCTGCTGGAGGTGCTGCGGAAGACCGTTCCGTTCCATCCGGAGCACGTCTTCAAGCTGGCAACGACGCTCGGCATTGTCGGCGAACACCGCGAGGCTTACCGGCACTTCCGCCGGCTGCTTCGCTCGGGCGAGCTGGCGGGCGAGCCCAGTCTGCATCATTTCGCCGCCGTCGCCGCGGCCAACATCGGGCGTTTCGACGACGCCGAGAAGTACTGGCTTCAGGCGCAGCGGCTCGACCCGCAATCGGAGGTTCCGCCGTTCTATCTGAAGAAGCTCGGGGATATGAAGAGCGGCAAGGCCGCTCCCCCGACGCATTATCATTACCATTTGCCCTTCGACGAGCAGTTCCGCAAGTGGGAGCAGTCGCCGGAGCTCGTTCCGGGGGCGCTGAAGCAGGATCCGCTCATTCGCTCCTCCTTCTTCTGGGCGCTTCGCCATGGCGACCGCCGCACGAAGGTGCAGGTTATTCAAGCTTTGGGGCTGGTGGCCGACGAAGAGGTCATCGACGCGCTCAAGGCGTTCCTCGTCGATCCGGAGGAGGAAGACGAGCTGAAGCGGGTGGCCGTGCTCGTGCTCCGTTCGATCGGCGTACACGACGCTCTCACCGTTTCGTTCGGCGGCCGCACGCTGACGCTGGAGCCCCGCCGGAAGACGGCCAGGCTGCCGATATGGGACAGCGCCTGGCAGACGGTGCTGGAGATTGCGATGGAGCGGATGGCCGGGCGCTACGACGTTGTGCAGCAGCACGATATGATGACGCTGTGGGTCGACTATCTGTCGCGCGTTTATCCGCAAGTTCCGAAGCTGCACAATGCAGCCGGCTGGGCGGCGGCGCTCGAATATTGGACGGCCAAGATGCATCGGCAGACGATCACGTACGCCGATCTCGTCAACCGGTACGAAGCCTCGCAGGCGAGCATCAGCCGCTATGCCAACCGCATCGACGAAGCGTGCGGCATCCGCGAGAAGCTGAAGCTGTCCATGGCGTTGTCCACCTTCAAGGAGCAGAGCTAAGCACACGGCTGGCTTGCGGATCGCAGGCTCCACTGTTACAATTTTAATTACAGTTAGTTTGCCAGCCACAGGTTGAGGAGGAGAGAGACAGATGTACAAAAGCGTTATTATCGGAACGGGCCCTGCCGGATTGACGGCGGCCATTTATTTGGCGCGAGCCAATCTGAATCCGCTGGTCATCGAAGGTCCGGAACCGGGCGGCCAGCTGACAACGACCACCGAAGTGGAGAACTTCCCCGGATTCCCGGAAGGGATTATGGGTCCGGAATTGATGGCCAACATGCGCAAGCAAGCGGAGCGCTTCGGCGCCCAATTCCGCTCCGGCTGGATTAACTCCGTCGACTTGTCCAAGCGTCCGTTCACGCTGTCCCTCGAAGGCGGGGAGACGCTGCAAGCCGAGACGCTGATCATCTCCACGGGAGCTTCCGCGAAATATTTGGGCATTCCCGGCGAGAAGGACAACGTCGGCCGCGGCGTCAGCACCTGCGCCACTTGCGACGGCTTCTTCTTCCGCGGGAAGAAGATTATCGTCGTCGGGGGCGGGGACTCCGCCATGGAAGAAGCGAACTTCCTGACCCGGTTCGCGTCCGAGCTGACGCTGGTGCATCGCCGGGACGAACTCCGCGCCTCGAAGATTATGCAGGACCGCGCTCGCGAGAACCCCAAGATCAGCTGGAGCCTGAACCGCACTCCGCTGGAAGTGCTGTCCGGCGAGAACGGCGTCACCGGGCTGAAGGTGCGCAACAACGAGACCGGAGAAGAAGAAATCATCGAAGCGCAAGGCGTGTTCGTCGCGATCGGCCATACGCCGAACACGAAGTTTCTGGGCGGGCAGGTCGAGACCGACGAGCACGGCTACATCATTACGAAGCCGGGATCCTCGGAGACGAATGTGCCGGGCGTCTTCGCTTGCGGCGACGTGCAGGACAACAAATATCGGCAAGCGATTACCGCGGCAGGCAGCGGCTGTATGGCGGCGCTTGACTGCGAGAAGTTCCTGGAAGGCGCGGTTACCCAGGATTGGAGCGTCTCATTAGGGTAAGTCCGGGGGAGCTTCGCTCCCTTTTATCGTGTTGAGCAAAAGCTCCTTCGCCGCCCGAAGACGCCGAAGGCGTTTTTGCTTGATGCTGCCGATTTTCCGCGGACGTTCGATAGCCGATTCGCTGCGGTTGTCCGCCGGCAACGGCGGAATCATCCATTTTCGTTTTATTTGTTATCCCATAACGATCTCGAGGTGTCCATCATGAAGTCCCAAGCTTTATACATTGGCGTCGATCTGGGCGGTACCGCCATCAAAGTCGGTTTGTGCAACGCCGAGGGAGAGCTCATTCGCACGCACGAAGGTCCTACCCAGACGGAGCAGGGCGCCGAGACCGTGCTGAACAACATTGCGGCATACGTCAAGGAGCTCGTCCCTCCGGGCACGCCGGAATGGGAGAACGTTCAGGGCGTCGGAATCGGTATTGCCGGTTTCCTGGACATTCCGGGCGGCATCATCAATTTCTCGCCGAATCTTCCGTTCAAGAACGTGCCGGTTAAGCGGATCATGGAAGAGCAGCTCGGCAAACCGATCAAGATCAACAACGACGCCAATGTAGCCGCCCTGGGCGAAGCCTGGGGCGGAGCCGGCAAGGGGGTGGCGGATTGTGTCTGCTACACGCTGGGAACCGGAGTCGGCGGCGGCATTATCGTGGGCGGCCGTCTCATCGAAGGGTTCAGCGGCATGGCCGGCGAGCTCGGACATATGTCCGTCGTGCCGGATCTGGAAGCGATCCAATGCGGCTGCGGACAGATGGGCTGCCTGGAGACCGTCTCTTCCGCGACCGGCATCATCCGGATGGCCAAGGACGCGGTGGAGCGGGGAGACCGCACCTCGCTGTCGATGGTCGAGAACATTATGGCCAAGGAAGTGTTCGACGCGGCGAAAGCCGGGGACGAAGTGGCCGCGCGCATCGTAAGCCGGGCCGCGTTCTATCTCGGCAAGTCGATGGCGACCGTCGCCGTTGTCGTCAACCCGCAGCGGTTCATTCTCGGAGGCGGAGTGAGCAAGGCGGGAGAGTTCCTGTTCGAGCAAATCCGGGAAGTATTCCGCAAGCTGTCTCCCGAGCGGGCGCATGCCGGAGTGGATATCGTCGCGGCGGAACTGGGCAACAATGCGGGAGTCGTCGGCGCGGCGGGGCTGTTCCTTCACGCTTGACGTCAGAGGCGCCTGCTTCGCCGAGGTCCCGGCGGCCAGGCGCTTTGTTCTACCCGAGCTTGAAGTCCGGCGGCCAGCCGCCGGCAAAGGCGCCAATTCGCAACAGAAGAGGGGACTGTCATGGATAAGATCCTGACCAAGCCGACGCTCGTCATCATCACGGGGATGTCGGGGGCCGGCAAGACGATCGCCGTTCAGAGCATGGAAGACCTGGGCTACTTCTGCGTCGACAATTTGCCGCCCGTGCTCATTCCGAAGTTCGCCGAGCTGATCGACCAATCACAAGGGCGCATCGGGAAGGTCGCGCTGGTCATCGACTTGCGGGGCCGGGAGTTTTTTACCGCGTTGTCCGAATCGCTCGGCTACATCCGCGAGCACTCCTCCATTCATTACGAAATTCTGTTCCTGGACGCGACGGACGCCGTTCTGGTTCAACGCTACAAGGAAAGCCGGCGCCGTCATCCGCTCGCACCGGATGGGAATCTGCTCGACGGCATTCAATTGGAGCGCAAGCTTCTGGAGGATCTCAAAGGGTGGGCCATGCAGGTCATCGATACGAGCAACCTGAAGCCGGCCCAGCTCAAGGAGCGAATCGTCTCCCGATTCTCCAACCTGGACCGCAGCACGATCTCGATCAATGTCACCTCCTTCGGCTTCAAGTACGGCATTCCGATCGACGCCGATCTGATTTTCGACGTCCGTTTTCTCCCCAATCCGCATTACGTGGACAGTCTTCGGCCCAAGACGGGACAGGACCCGGAAGTGTACGATTACGTCATGAAGTGGCAGGAGACCCAGACGTTCCTCGGGAAGCTGCTTGACATGCTGCAATATTTAATTCCGTTATACCACAAGGAAGGCAAGAGCCAGATTGTGATCGGAATCGGCTGCACCGGAGGCAAGCACCGTTCGGTGGCGCTGGCCGAATATCTTGGACGCATGCTCGGCACGAGCGAGACGGAGACGGTGAAAGTCAGCCACCGCGACGCCGAACGAGACCGCCATGGCTGAGGTGAACAGATGAATCCGACCTCATCCGGGTTCCAGGGCCGATTGCCAAGAATCGTCGTCATCGGCGGCGGAACCGGTCTGTCCGTCATGCTGCGCGGCCTCAAGCAGAAGCCGCTCGACATTACGGCGATCGTCACCGTCGCCGACGACGGCGGGAGCTCCGGCATTCTCCGCGAGGAGATGCAGATGCCTCCTCCGGGCGACATCCGCAGCGTGCTGACGGCGCTGGCCGATGCGGAGCCGCTGCTGGCCGATATGCTTTCTTACCGTTTTAACAACGGGAAAGGTCTGGCGGGCCATAGTTTGGGCAACCTAATTCTAGCGGCGATGACCGACATTGCGGGCGATTTTGTCGCGGGGGTCAGGGAGCTCAGCCGCGTGCTGGCCGTCCGGGGCCGCGTGCTTCCCGCAGCGAATCAAGCGATTGTGCTCAAGGCCGAGATGACGGACGGCACCGTCGTCGTGGGCGAATCGTCCATCCCGAAGGCGGGCGGCTCCATCAAACGGGTATTCATCGAACCGGCCGAAGTCGAACCGCTGCCGGAAGCGGTGCAAGCGATCGAACAGGCGGACGCCATTCTGATGGGTCCCGGCAGCTTGTACACCAGCATCATTCCGAACCTGCTCGTGCCCAAGCTGGCGGAAGCGATCGTTCGCAGCGACGCGGTCAAAATTTTCGTCTGCAACGTGATGACGCAGCCCGGGGAAACCGACAATTATACCGTCAGCAATCATTTGGACGCCATTCAGGCGCACATCGGTCATCAACTGTTCGATTACGTCATCGTCAACGACGGGGAAATTCCGACCCAGGTTCACCAAATGTACGCGGAGAAGGGCTCCCGGGCCGTTCACGTGGACATGGAGGAAGTGACCCGACGGGGATACAAAGTGATCGCCGACACGCTTGTGCTGTTCCGGACTTATCTTCGTCACGACGCTTCCAAGCTCAGTCAGCACATTTACCAGCTGGTCTCGGATTGGATGCAGAGAAAGGGGTGAGTGGGCCGTGTCCTTCGCGGCGCAAACCAAGAAAGAGCTTACGATGGTCGAAGCGGAACCGTGCTGTGAAAGGGCGGAGCTGTCCGCGCTCATCCGGATGAACGGCTCGGTGCAGCTAACCAACAAGCGCATCGTGCTCGACATCTCCACCGAGAACGCAGCCATCGCAAGGCGCATGTACACGCTGCTGAAGCGGCATTACGCGGTGCCGACGGAGCTGCTCGTCCGCAAAAAAATGCGGCTGAAAAAAAACAACGTCTACATGGTTCGCGTCCCCGTCGGGGTCGAGCAGCTGCTGTCCGAATTGAAGATCGCCGGCGCCGGGTTCCAGTTCCACCCTTCCATTGACAAGGAGCTGATCCGCAAGCCTTGCTGCAAGCGCGCTTACCTGAGAGGCGCTTTCCTCGCCGGCGGATCGGTCAACAATCCGGAAGGTTCGTCTTATCACCTGGAGATCGCCTCCATGTACGAGGAGCATTGCCGTGCGCTCGTCGAGCTGGCGAACAAGTTCCATCTGAACGCCAGATTCATCGAGCGGAAGAAGGGGTTCATCCTCTACATCAAGGAAGGCGAGAAGATCATCGAATTTCTGAGCATTATCGGCGCACACCAGGCGCTGTTCAAATTCGAGGACGTCCGGATTATGCGGGATATGCGCAATTCGGTCAACCGGATCGTCAACTGCGAGACGGCGAATTTGAACAAGACGATCGGGGCGGCGGTCCGGCAAATCGACAACATCAAGCTGCTGGAGAAAGAAGTCGGATTGGAGAATTTGCCCGAGAAGCTGCGCGAAGTGGCCGAAATCCGGCTCAAGCATCCCGATTTGAACCTGAAGGAAGTCGGCGATCTGCTGAAAGGCCAAGTCAGCAAATCGGGCGTGAACCACCGTCTGCGCAAAATTGACGAGTGGGCCGAAAAAATCCGGAACGGCGGGTCGTAGCGTCTGGCGTAATGGTTCGGAACAATGCTATAATAGATGACAGACCATGCACGGCGGGTCCCGGCAACGGGACGATGAACAAAGATAGGGGGTATCCGTTCCATGACGAAACAGCCGGTGGTTGTTCGGCTTAAAACGGGGCTTCACGCCAGACCGGCGGCTTTATTCGTTCAAGAAGCCAATAAATTCTCCTCCGACGTCTTCGTGGAGAAGGACGACAAGAAGGTTAACGCCAAGAGCATCATGGGGATCATGAGCCTGGCGATCAGCTCGGGCACTGAGGTATCCATCAGTGCGGAAGGTTCCGATGCAGAGCAGGCTGTAACCGCTTTAGTCCAATTAGTCAGCAAGGAAGAACTGGAGAACCAATAAAGCGAGTGAAGCTCAAAGCTCCCGGGAGGGAGCTTTTGGCGTTTTTGCGGGTTTTTGGACGTATGGCGGGATGGGCGGAAAGCCGAAAAGTTTTATTGAAATCCAGGCGGCAGGTGCAACTTTTAGAGTAAAGGAGGCGTCGAGAAGACAAAGCTTGGAAAGGGGATGACAGGCAGGATGGGTACGAAACGAGGGCTGCAGGCTGCGGCGATCGTGCTGGCGGCAGTGCTGGTCGGCTGGTTCGCATTCGGAGGAAAAGGGGAGGTCGGTTCCGTGGCGGCGGAGACGACGGATACGGTGCAGAACACGATCACGGTCGGAGCCGACGGCTCGATCCAGGTCGAGCCGGACGTCGCTTACGTGACGTTCGCCGTGGAGACCCGCGGCAAGACGGCGCAGGAAGCGCAGCAGGCGAATGCCGACAAGTTCGCCGCCGTGGAGAAGACGCTGTACGAGACGTTTGCGATCGAGAAGAAGGACGTACAGACGACGGGCTTCAACGTACAGCCGGAGTACAACTACACCGAGAAAGACGGGCAAGTGCTGAAGGGCTACGTCGCCGACCACGAGCTCAAGGTGACCTACCGCAAGCTCGCCGACATCGGCAAGCTGCTTGACGCGCTGTCGACGGCCGGAGCGAATCGAATGTACGGCGTAACGTTCGGTACGGAGAAGCAGGAGCAGTACGAGCTCGAGGCGTTGAAGAAGGCGATGGCGAACGCGGACGCGAAGGCGGGCGTGCTCGCGTCTTCCGCGAAGCGGCAGCTCGGCAATGTCATCAACATCGTACAGGGCAACGCGGCGTCGATTCCGATCGTTCAAACCGCAGCGGAGTCTAAGGCCATGTTCGACACGGCGGCGAAGTCCCCCGCCACCTCGGTACAGAGCGGGCAGATCGAGATTAAAGTCAGCGTGACGGTTCAGTACGCGATGAAATAAACGGTGTCGAGTAAAACGAGGGCCGGTCCCGAATGTCGGGGCCGGCCTTCGTTGCGTTGCGGCGGCTGGAAAGTCCGGAGTGCTGCGGCGCCTTACCGGCCGGTCACGAGGCGGGCGACGGCTTCTCGTGCCAATTGAACATCAGATGGTACAGCAAGGCGGAGACGATCGAGAGAACCGCCAGCAGCCCGAACGTCGGCGTATAGCCGATTCCCTCGCTGAGCGGAATCGACAGCGGCGCGATCGTGCGGCCGAGCGTGTAGCGAAGGCTGCCCGCCGCGTAATATTGGCCGCGCATATGGTCCGGAGCCAGCCGGGCGATGAACGTCTGCTGGGGACCGGCGGACATGAGTTCCCCCAGCGTGAACAAGGCCATCATGGCGGCAAAGCCCCAGAATGTGGACATCTGCCCGAACAGGAAGATGCTCGCGGCGTAGACAAGCGAGCTGCCGATAAACACGTAGCGGTCGCGCAGCCCGTTCATCCAGCGGGTGACGAGCACCGTAAACAAGGCGACGAGCAGGCCGTTCTCCGAGAGAAGGAAGCCGAACAGCCGCTCTCCGGACAACTGCAGGTTCCAGGAGCCGCCGGGGAAGACGGATACGGCGGAAACCGTGTCTTTGAGGAACACCGGGAACAACAGATCGAGCTGCATAAACGTCTGGGACAGCACGACGCCGGCCACGACATACAGGAGGAAGACGCGGTCGGACGCAATGACGCGGTACTCGGACAGCTGGGTCCAGACAGCCCGATACCAGACCGCTTCGCGTCTTCCGGCCGGATCGGCCCCGCCGCTCGGCCGCGTCTCGGTCAGCTTGCGGCTCAGCAGCAGGGCGAGCAGCACGCAGAAGAGGCCGGCAGCCCCCAGAACGGCGGACGGGTAGTTGACATACAGCAGCGAGCCGAGCAAGGGGCCGATGACGACCGCGATGTTGGAGGACGTATAGAAAATCGCGAAGACGGCGGACTGCTCCTTCTCCGGCACGACGTCCGCCACCATCGCCTGGCTGGCCGGCCAATAGATCGAGCCGAACAGACTGGCGATGGCGAACCCGGCGAAGCCGACCGCCGGCAGGTCGAGCCAGGGCGTCGAGGCCAAGGCGAAAATGCCGTAGCCGCCCCCTTGGCCGACCGAGGCGATCACCATCATTTTTTTCCGCCCGAACCGGTCCGCGCAGTAGCCCCCGAGCAAGTTGGCGAAGACGGACACCACCTGCGACAGCACGAGCAGCACGCCGGCCCAGCTTTTGCCGAACGACTCCGAGAAGGAAATGGACAAGTAAGGGAAGAACGTCCAGAACAGAATGTTTGCGGCCGTCTCCCCACCCAGGCGAATTTTAAGGTTAAGGTCCCAATCTTTTAACTTCATAAAAAGTACGCTCTCCATCAGGAAAATATCCATACATCATAATCCAAACACGCGTTCGTTTTCAAGTGGAAAAAAGAGCAAAAAAAAGACGCCTTCCACAGAAGACGCGCAAATGCAAGTCGTATGTCGTTATGCCTTCAACCGGTGCTCCAACTGGCGCAGCTCGATTGCATCCTCCAACAGCTCGATAAATTCGGAGGATAAGTTCATCTTCTTGGCCTCACGGTACACTTCCAACAAGTGCTCGTCTTTAAGAGGGCGAAGCAGCGACGCCTTGTCGCTGAGGTTTCGCGCGGCAACCATGTTCGGAAAGTCCGCTTCCTGATTCGTTCCGGCCGGGAAGGGCGAGACGCTCCTTGCGCGCGGGACCGGGCGAATCGATTGAGAGTGGCGACTCATGTGGGGATCCCCCCTTTGCGGTATTTCTAGTGGGTAGCTAGATATGGTTGTTTATGGAATGTTTCTTTAACGTAGCATATCACGTGCGGACGAATTAGAAGAGGGGGGATTCAGAGTTTTGAATTTATGTTGACAAGCGTGCGAGAATATGTTATGGCTCCCGGACAAGCGGACGAGCCGCTTGCGGGAGCCTGTCAGAATCGAGAGGGCCGTCGTTACAGCTTCTCGATCACTTTGTCCACGAGTCCGTAAGCTTTCGCTTCTTCGGCATCCATGAAGTTGTCGCGGTCGGTATCCTTCTCGATTTTCTCCAGCGGCTGGCCGGTGCGCTCCGACAGAATGCCGTTCAACTTGTCGCGAAGCTTCAGGATGCGCCGGGCGCGAATCTCGATGTCGCTGGCTTGTCCTTCCGCTCCGCCGAGCGGCTGGTGAATCATCACTTCGCTGTTCGGCAGCGCGTAGCGCTTGCCCTTAGCGCCTGCCGCGAGCAGGAAAGCGCCCATGGAGGCGGCCATGCCGACGCAAATGGTGGAGACGTCCGGCTTGATGAATTGCATCGTGTCGTAAATCGCCATGCCGGCCGTGATCGATCCGCCGGGGGAGTTGATGTACAGGCTGATGTCCTTCTCCGGATCATCCGCGGCTAGGAACAGCATTTGCGCGATGATCGAGTTGGCGACGACGTCGTTGATGCCGGTCCCGAGGAAGATAATGCGATCCTTCAGGAGACGGGAGTAGATGTCGTAAGCCCGTTCTCCCCTGTTGTTCTGTTCGATGACCATAGGGACGAAACTCATGCGTTGACCCTCCTTTGGATGGTTGGTTTCTTCATTCTAATGGATCGGGCATCAAAAGTCAAAGAAAGTCAAACCAAAGGGTGCAAAATAAAAAACGCCCGTATGCTACGGCCGCTTTCACTAAATGCTATTCGTTGGCGTCTTGCGATGAATTGGCGCGCCCGTAGGGAATCGAACCCCAATCTCAGGCTCCGGAGGCCTGCGTCATATCCGTTGGACCACGGGCGCACGTTTTAAATCGACAGCAAAAGTTATTATAGGGGATAGCGGAGCAAAAAGCAAGTTGAAATCCAAATGAAAAATGGGCAATTATTTGAAGGCGTCCCTTGCGCGAAGTGTCGAATTCCATTAGAATGAGGGTGTGGGACTTAAATGAATGCAGCGGGACATTTCGCGTCCAGCCCATTCGCCCGCAATCGTGCCGAGGCCAACCGGCATTAGGGGGGCCTATAAGTTTGCGGAGCATCCTTCATATTCAGAAGAAGCTGATTCCCGATCTGCTCCAGGTGATGGAGAAGCGCTACAAGATTCTTCACCGCATTCTGGTGTCGGGAACGATGGGAAGACGGAGTCTTGCCGCCAGCCTGGACCTGACGGAACGGACGCTTCGGGCCGAGCTCGATCTGCTCCGGGAGCAGGGGCTGCTGGAAGCGGGAACGGCCGGAATGACGCTTAGCGAATCCGGCAAGCGGCTGCTCGAAGAGATGGAGCCGCTCGTCAAGGAGCTGTTCGGCTTGTCCGAGCTCGAAGAGGCCGTCCGCTCGAAGTTCGGCCTGCGGAAGGTCGTCATCGTGGCCGGCGACTCGGACGTGTCGGACGACGTCAAGCGGGAGCTCGGCCGGGCCGGCAGCCGCGTGCTCAGCCAGTCGCTGTCGCCGGGCGACATCGTCGCCGTCATGGGCGGCACGACGATGGCCCGGATGGCCGCCCACTTCAAGGTGAGCGCCCCGCTGGCTGACAACTGGTTCGTGCCTGCCAGGGGAGGACTCGGCGAGAGCGTGGAATACCAAGCGAACACGATCGCTTCGGAGCTGGCCAAGCGCACGGGCGCCCGGTACCGGATGCTTCACGTGCCGGACCACCTGAGCGAAGAAGCATACCAGACGATCATGCAGGAGCCGAACGTCCGGGAAGTCGTCGACATGATCCGGTCCGCCCGCATCGTCGTGCACGGCATCGGAGACGCCGCCACGATGGCGCGCCGCCGGAAGCTGGATCAGGACACGATCCGGGAGCTGCTCAAGGACGGAGCCCTGGCGGAAGCGTTCGGCTACTACTTCGACCGCAACGGCTGCGTCGTCCACCGGATGGCCACCGCGGGTTTGCGGCTGGAAGACATCGAGGCGGCGGAGACGGTCATCGGGCTGGCCGGCGGCAAGAGCAAGGGCGAGGCCATCGCGGCGGTCATGCGGTTCGGACACGACGACGTGCTCGTGACGGACGAAGCCGCGGCCGAGGAAGCGCTGCGCCACGCCTAGGCGGCCAGGCCGCAGGCGCCCGTCCGGCACGGGAGCAGGCCGGACGGCGGCATGGAAAATCGTGGTCTGGGCGCATTATTGCGCCTGTTATAGATCAAAATACAAAATAGCTTTTCAAGGAGGAACCATCAATGAGTGTTAAAATCGGCATTAACGGTTTCGGACGGATCGGACGCAATGTATTCCGCGCTTCCCTGAACAACCCGAATGTAGAAGTCGTTGCGATCAATGACCTTACCGACGTAAACACGCTCGCTCATTTGCTTAAGTATGACACCACCCACGGCCGCCTGAACGCGACGGTCGAAGTGGGCGAAGGCGCTCTTGTCGTCAACGGCAAGACGATCAAAGTATTCGCGGAACGCGATCCGGGCAACCTGCCCTGGGCTTCCGTCGGCGCCGAAATCGTCGTCGAATCCACCGGTATTTTCACCGCGAAGGAGAAAGCCGAGCTTCACCTCAAAGGCGGCGCCAAGAAAGTCATCATCTCCGCGCCGGCGACGAACGAAGACATCACCATCGTTATGGGCGTCAACCACGAGAAATACGATCCGGCCGCTCATACCGTCATCTCCAACGCTTCCTGTACGACGAACTGCCTCGCTCCTTTCGCGAAGGTTCTGCACGAAAAGTTCGGCATCGTCAAAGGCATGATGACGACCGTTCACTCCTACACGAACGACCAGCAAGTGCTTGACCTGCCGCACAAAGACCTGCGCCGCGCCCGCGCTGCCGCAGAGAACATCATTCCGTCCACGACGGGCGCCGCGAAGGCTGTCGCTCTCGTTCTGCCGGAACTGAAAGGCAAGCTGAACGGCATGTCGATGCGCGTTCCGACCCCGAACGTATCCGTAACGGACCTCGTTGCCGAGCTGAAAGTCAACGTAACGGTCGAAGAAGTAAACGCCGCCCTGAAGGCCGCTTCCGAAGGCCCGCTCAAAGGCATCCTGAACTACTCCGAAGAGCCGCTCGTATCGAGCGACTACAACGGCGACCCGGCTTCCTCCACGATCGACGCGCTGTCCACGATGGTCGTCGAAGGCAACATGGTTAAAGTCGTTTCCTGGTACGACAACGAATGGGGCTACTCCAACCGCGTCGTAGACCTGGCTGCGTACATCGCAAGCAAAGGCCTCTAAGATTCGATCATATTGGCAAGCGGCTTATGAAGAGGAGTCTATGCGCTCCTCTTTAAGGCTGTTTGTAACCGAAGATCCTGCGCAGGAGGAGAGCTGACCATGAACAAGAAGAGCATTCGCGATATCGACGTAAAAGGCAAGAAGGTGTTCGTTCGCGTAGACTTCAACGTGCCGCTGGAGAACGGAGCGATCACGGACGATACCCGGATTCGCGAGACGCTGCCGACGATTCGCTATTTGATCGAGCGCGGCGCCAAGATCATTCTGGCAAGCCATCTGGGACGTCCGAAAGGACAAGTCGTCGAAGAAATGCGTCTGACGCCGGTGGCGGCGCGCCTGTCCGAGCTGCTCGGCAAGCCGGTCGCCAAGGCCGACGAGGCGGTCGGCGAAGCGGTGCAAGCGAAGGTAGCCGCTTTGAACGAAGGCGATGTGCTGCTGCTGGAGAACGTGCGCTTCTATGAAGGGGAAGAGAAGAACGATCCGGAGCTGGCCAAGGCTTTCGCCGCTCTGGCGGACATCTTCGTCAACGACGCGTTCGGCGCCGCTCACCGCGCGCATGCGTCCACCGAAGGCATCGCCCACTTCCTGCCGGCCGTCTCCGGCCTGCTGATGGAGAAAGAGCTGGACGTCCTGGGCAAAGCTCTGAACAATCCGGAGCGTCCGTTCACGGCGATCGTCGGCGGCTCCAAGGTCAAGGACAAGATCGACGTCATCAACAAAATGATTGAGATCGCCGACAATATCATTATCGGGGGCGGCCTCTCCTATACGTTCTTCAAAGCGCAAGGCTACGAGATCGGCAAGTCGCTGTGCGACAACTCCAAGCTCGACCTGACGCTCGAGTTCATCGAGAAGGCGAAGAAGCTCGGCAAGAACTTCTACCTGCCGGTGGACGTCGTCGTCTCCGACGATTTCAGCGCGACGGCGAACACGAAGATCGTTCCGGTCGACGGCATTCCGGCCGATTGGGAAGGCATCGACATCGGGCCGAAAACCCGCGAGATCTACGCCGACGTCATCAAGAACTCCAAGCTCGTCGTCTGGAACGGACCGATGGGCGTGTTCGAGATCGAGCCGTTCTCGCACGGCACCCGCGCGGTGGCGCAAGCTTGCGCCGAGACTTCGGCCTACACGGTGATCGGCGGCGGCGATTCCGCGGCGGCGGCCGAGAAGTTCCATCTCGCCGACAAGATGGACCACATCTCCACCGGCGGCGGCGCCTCGCTCGAGTTCATGGAAGGCAAGGCTCTTCCCGGCGTCGTGGCGCTGAACGACAAGTGAGAAGCGAGGGTTGAACCGATGAGCAGAACTCCGATTATCGCAGGCAACTGGAAAATGTTCAAAACCGTCTCCGAAGCGGTCGCTTTCGTGAACGAAGTGAAGGGTAAGGCGGAAGTCGCGGGCGTCGAGAGCGTCATCTGCGCGCCGTTCACCGCGCTTCCGGCGCTCACGGAAGCCGTGAAGGGCACGTCGCTCAAGATCGGTGCGCAAAACCTTCACTTCGAAGACAGCGGCGCGTTCACGGGCGAGATTAGCGGCGTCATGCTGAAGGATCTCGGCGTCGACTACGTCATCGTCGGGCATTCCGAGCGCCGCCAATATTTCAACGAGACGGACGAGACGGTCAATAAGAAGCTGCATGCGGCGTTCAAGCACGGGCTCGTTCCGATTCTCTGCGTCGGCGAGAAGCTCGAAGAGCGCGAAGCCGGCAAGACGAACGAAGTGAACCGCGTGCAGACGGAAGCGGCGCTCGCGGGCCTGACGGCCGAGCAAGCGGCGCAAGTCGTCATCGCGTACGAGCCGATCTGGGCGATCGGAACCGGCAAATCTTCGACGGCGACGGACGCGAACGAAGCGATCGCTTATATCCGCAGCGTCGTCGACGGCCTGTACGGCGCCGAAGTGGCGGCGAAAATCCGCATTCAATACGGCGGCAGCGTGAAGCCGAACAACGTGGCCGAATACCTGGGGCAATCCGACATTGACGGCGCCCTCGTAGGCGGCGCGAGCCTGGAGCCGGCTTCCTACGTGGCGCTGGTCGAGGGGGCGAAGTAAGATGGCGGCACCGAAACCGGTCGCGCTGATTATTCTGGACGGCTTCGGCCTTCGCGTGGAGACGCACGGCAACGCCGTGGCCCAAGCGAAGAAGCCGAATTTCGACCGCTACTGGTCGACCTATCCCCATACGCAATTGACGGCGCAAGGGGAAGCGGTCGGCTTGCCGGAAGGACAGATGGGCAACTCCGAAGTAGGCCATCTGAACATCGGCGCGGGACGCATCGTCTATCAGGATTTGACGCGCATCACCAAGTCGATTCGCGAAGGGGACTTCTTCCAGAACGAGACGCTGCTCGGCGCGGTCCGCCACGCCAAGCAGAACGGCAAGAAGCTCCATCTGTACGGGCTGCTCTCCGACGGCGGCGTGCACAGCCATATCGCCCACTGCTTCGCCTTGCTGGAACTGGCGAAGAGAGAAGGGTTGTCCGACGTTTGCGTTCACGCGTTCCTGGACGGACGCGACGTCGCGCCGGACAGCGCGGTCGGGTACCTGGAGCAGCTTGAAGCGAAAATCAAGGAACTCGGCGTCGGCCGCATCGCGACGGTTCAAGGCCGTTACTACGCGATGGACCGCGACAAGCGGTGGGACCGCGTCGAGAAGTCATACCGCGCGATGGTGTACGGCGAAGGACCGGCCTACACGGACCCGATCAAGGCCGTGAAGGAATCGTACGAGAAGTCGGTCATGGACGAGTTCGTCATGCCGACGGTCATCGTGGGCGAGGACGGCAAGCCGGTCGGCCTCGTGGAAGCGGAAGACTCGGTCGTGTTCTTCAACTTCCGCCCGGACCGCGCGATCCAACTGTCGCAGGTGTTCACGAACGAAGACTTCCGCGGCTTCGACCGCGGCGACAAGTTCCCGAAGAACCTGTACTTCGTGTGCCTGACGCTGTTCGCCGAATCCGTCGGCGGCTACGTCGCCTACAAGCCGAAGGAGCTCGACAACACGTTCGGCGAAGTGCTCGTGCAGCAAGGCAAGAAGCAGCTTCGCATCGCCGAGACGGAGAAGTATCCGCATGTCACCTTCTTCTTCAGCGGCGGCCGCGACGTGCAGCTGCCGGGCGAGACGCGCATTCTCATTAATTCGCCGAAGGTCGCGACCTACGACCTGAAGCCGGAGATGAGCGCCTACGAAGTTGCGGACGCGGCGGTGAAGGAGATCGAGGCGGAGAAGCACGACGCCATCATCCTGAACTTCGCCAATCCGGACATGGTCGGCCACTCCGGCATGCTGGAGCCGACGATCAAGGCGGTCGAGGCGACCGACGAATGCCTCGGCAAAGTCGTCGAAGCGGTTCTGGCGAAGGGCGGCGTCGCCGTCATCATCGCCGACCACGGCAACGCGGACATGGTCATCGACGACCAGGGCCGTCCGTACACGGCGCATACGACGAATCCGGTGCCGTGCATCGTGACGAAGCCCGGCGTGACGCTGCGCGAAGGCGGCATCCTTGCGGATGTGGCGCCCACGCTGCTGAAGCTGATGGAGTTGCCGCAGCCGAAGGAAATGACCGGCGCATCGCTGATCCAGTAAAGTGCGCTGTAAGCCGCAAATGTCGGGTTACAGCACACCCGGGGTGCTCCTTACGGCTCTTTTCACCGTATAAATTGTAAGCCTGGTTAAACATACGCCGCCTAAACGGCGCCACTCAAATCTCAATGAAGGAGTGTTTACTTATGACGATCATTTCCGACGTTTACGCTCGCGAAGTATTGGACTCCCGCGGCAACCCGACCGTAGAAGTAGAAGTTACCCTCGAATCCGGCGGCTTCGGCTCCGCCATCGTACCGTCCGGCGCTTCCACCGGCGCTTACGAAGCCGTTGAGCTTCGCGACGGCGACAAAGACCGTTACCTCGGCAAAGGCGTGCAAAAAGCCGTCGAGAACGTCAATTCCATCATCGCTCCGGAAATCATCGGCTACGACGCGCTGGATCAAGTCGCGATCGACCGCAAGATGATCGAGCTGGACGGCACGCCGAACAAAGGGAAGCTGGGCGCCAACGCCATCCTCGCCGTCTCCATCGCCGTCGCCCGCGCCGCGGCCGACGCGCTGAACATTCCGCTGTCCGCCTACCTGGGCGGCTTCAACGCCAAGACGCTGCCGGTTCCGATGATGAACATCGTCAACGGCGGCGCTCACGCCGACAACAACGTCGACGTGCAAGAGTTCATGATCCTGCCTGTCGGCGCGCCTTCCTTTAAGGAAGCGCTGCGTACGGGCGCTGAAATTTTCCACGCGCTCAAATCCGTCCTCAAATCCAAAGGCCTGAGCACAGCCGTAGGCGACGAAGGCGGCTTCGCTCCGAACTTCGGCTCCAACGAAGAAGCACTGAGCACGATTATCGAAGCGATCGAGAAAGCCGGCTACAAACCGGGCGTCGACGTGTTCCTGGGCATGGACGTCGCTTCCACCGAGTTCTACAAGGACGGCAAGTATCATCTTGAAGGCGAAGGCAAGTCCTTCACTTCCGACGAGTTCGTCGATCTTCTTGAGGGCTGGGTGAACAAGTACCCGCTGATCACGATCGAAGACGGCTGCTCCGAAGACGACTGGGAAGGCTGGAAGCTGCTGACCGAACGTCTGGGCGGCCGCGTGCAGCTCGTCGGCGACGACCTGTTCGTCACGAACACCGAGCGCCTGGCTACCGGTATCGAGAAGGGCGTGGGCAACTCCATCCTCGTCAAAGTCAACCAAATCGGCTCCTTGACGGAGACGTTCGACGCGATTGAGATGGCGAAGCGCGCCGGCTACACGGCGGTCATCTCCCACCGTTCCGGCGAATCCGAAGACAGCACGATCGCCGACATCGCCGTTGCGACGAACGCCGGCCAGATCAAGACGGGCGCACCGTCCCGTACGGACCGCGTCGCCAAGTACAACCAACTGCTGCGCATCGAAGACCGCCTGGGCTCCACGGCTCAATACGCCGGCAAGTCCGCGTTCTACAACCTGCGCAAGTTCAAATAAGCCAATCCGCTTAACATCCATATACAACTCACACCGATCCCCGGGGAACGCTGCCGAATGGCCGTTCTCCGGGGATTTGCCTTTTTATGAAGACGGGAGCGAAGCCGATCATGCTATAATGGAGGGGCCTATTTAAGAACCGCCGCAGAGGATGTTCATCGTGAGGATCGGCAAAATCTATCGCAACTACATCCAGAACAACCTGTTCATCAAAGTGATCTTCGTCTTCGCGATTATCGTCAATTTGACGATTATTACGTTGTCTTACTTGCTGTTCAACTTCATGTCCGCCTCCATCGTGCGGAACGAGCTCAGCGACCAGCGGGAAGCGATGGATCGCGTCAATCGCTACCTCGAGCAGAAATACGCCTGGACGCAGTCGGTCGTTCAGAATATTTACGCGGATAATTTGCTGTCGGACAATGTGTCTTACTTGCTAAAAAATTCCTTCCAGCAATACATCCAATATACGCTCGGTGAGAACGCTAACGGAAGCTCGCGCGGAGCCAACGCGATCGAGTATTTCGGGGACAAGCTCGGATCCGATTCCGACATTCGCGACATTATACTCTACAGCTCGGAGATGCAGTTCCTGTACGTCTACCAGACGTCCGGCGCTCCGAAGCTGGTCTCCGTCAACGCGGCCCGCTCCTACGTCCCGGACGTCATGGCCTCGGAAGGCCCCAGCGCCTCGATCCCGAACGTCTGGGTGCGCAAGGCGATCGGGCAGTGGGACACGCGCCTGTACTCCATGAGAAGCCAGATCAACGACAAGAACACGCTCAAGAACATCGGCCAACTGGTCGTCTATTTCGACTCGGAGTTGATCCGCCAATCCCTGCCCCGGAACATGACCTTGAAAGGAACGCTGCTCGTCCTGACGTCCGACGGCCAGGTCATGTTCGACTCCTCGGGGCGGTATTACGGCCAGAAGTACCCTTATCTCGACAAAATCGATTCTCTGCAAGAGACGGCGGATTTGGAGGAGCCTTCCTTCGTCTCGACGCTCGCGCAAAATTCCGCAGGCTTTACGATCGTCGGCATCCTGCCCAAGAGCGAGGTGGCTGCGGCTTACGCGGGACTGAAACGGACGATCGTGCTGATCAGCAGCGTCTGCATCGTGTTCGCGGTCGTCATTCCGTCGCTGGTCATCGTCAGCATCGCCAGACGGACGAACAAAATCGTGCGGTTCATGAGGAAAGTCGAGAGCGGCGATTTGAACGCCCGTCTGGACGACCCGCACGAGGACGAGCTCGGCCAAATCTCGCGCAGCTTCAACGACATGGTGGAGGAGCTGAACCGGACGATCGACCGGGAGTACAAGGCGGAGATTCGGATGAAGCAGACCGAGCTGGCGGCCCTCCAGGCGAGAATCAATCCGCATTTTCTATACAACACGCTGGAAGTGATCCGCATGCGGGCGGTGTCGCGAGGGGCGGACGACGTTGCGGAGATGATATACAGTCTTGCGGCGCTGTTCCGGAATTCGGTGCGCACGAACGCGGAATGCCGGCTGGCGGAAGAGCTGGAGATGTGCCGGCTATACCTGGAGCTGTTCCGAATCCGCTACAGGGACAAATTCGCTTATACGATCGACTGCGACCCGGAGATATCGTCCGTCACGATCCCGAAGATGCTCATTCAGCCGCTCGTCGAAAATTATATCGTGCACGGATTGGAGCCCCAGAGCGCAGACAACCGGATCGCGATCGAGGCGGAAGCGGCGGAAGGGCTGATCCGCATCCGCGTCTGGAACAACGGCAGGACGATCGACGCGGAGGAACTGGAGCGCATTCGGGCGTCGCTGAACGATCCGGAGACGGAGGAAGGATCGTTCGGCTTGCGAAGCGTTCACCAGCGGCTGAAGCTGGTGTACGGAGCCGAATACGGCTTGACGATCGAGAGCGGACCCAAGAGCGGCACGGTGTTTGCCATTGCGATTCCCGCCGAGACGGGGGAAGGAGGCGGAGGAAGCGATGCATAAAGTGTTTCTGGTGGACGACGAGCCGTTCATTACCGAAGGGCTGTTCGATGCCGTCGATTGGCCCGCCTTCGGCCTGGAGGTCGTCGGCACCGCGGAGAACGGCGAGGATGCGCTCCGGCGCATTCGGCAAATGCCGGTCGACATTCTCATTACCGACATCTCCATGCCGCTGATGAACGGCCTCCATCTGATCCGGCGCGCCCGCGAATTCCGCCCGGAGCTGAAGGCGATCATCCTGAGCGGATTCAACGAATTCGATTACTTGAAGGAAGGCATGCAGCTCGGCATCGAAAACTACTTGCTCAAGCCGATCAACGTGAAGGAGCTGAACGACACGCTCGCCAATACGGTCGAGAAGCTGAACAGCGTTCCCTTCGACCCGCTGCTGCGGGAATACAACGTTCAGATCATGAAGGACAATACGATGTACCGCTGGATTACCGGCCGCATCTCCGACGCCGAATTCGACGAGCGGGCCGGCATGCTGGGCATCTCGCTCCATGCCCCTTACGGCTTGGCCGCCGTGCTTCGATACGAATCGCCGCATTCCGAAGATTACGAGAAGGCGTTCGCCCGGGTGGCGGACGCTTTCGCGGGGAACCGGACGGTCGTGCCGTTCCGGGACATGGAGGAAGACATCGTCATTGCGGCCGGACTGCGCGTACCGGAGAAGGACAAGCCGAAGCTGGCGCGGCAGCTGTCGGAGCTGCGCGCCTCCCTAAGCTCCGGAGGCGGGCAGGCGCGGCTCTCCTTCGGCAAGGTCTATCCGCTTCGCTCCCGCTTGACGGACAGCTACGAGGAAGCCAAGAAGGCGCAGGAATATTTCTTAGTCTATCCCGAGAAGGAATGGATCGATTACGGCGATACGGAGTCGTTCCAGCAGGCCGACTTGTCCGAATTTTCGATCGATTGGGGCGATTACGCGAAGCTGCTCGTGGCGAAGGACAAGCAAGGGCTGTCGGCCCGAATTCTCGGCGACTTCGACCGGCTTCGGCGGCGGGAAGGCGTCACCCCGTCCTACATGCAGGAGCTGGCGATGGAGCTGATCATCCGCTTCAAGATAGAGCTGAAGGCGATCAAACATACGGACGAGCGGGACATCTTCTCGCTCGGATTCGAGCGTGTGAACGCGGCCGCCGATTTCGCGTCGCTGACGGAGGCGGTCCGGCTGGTGGCCGAACGCTGCGTCGATTCGCTCGCGAGCGACGTGCGGAGCCCGGTCGTCGCCCAAGTGTTGGCCGAAATCCATCGGAACTACGCGGAAGAGCTGTCGCTGAAGGCGCTGGGCGCGCAATACCACGTTCACCCCGTCTACCTGGGCCAGCTGTTCCAGAAGGAGACGGGCGAGAGCTTCACCGAGTACGTCAACAAGTACCGGATCGAGAAGGCGAAGGAGCTGCTGAAGACGTCGACGCTCAAAGTGCAGGAGATTTCCCGCAAGGTGGGGTATTGGGAGACGGGCTACTTCTACAAACAGTTCAAAAAGCATGTGGGCATCTCCCCCACGGATTACAAAGCGCTGCTGTAGACGAACCGGCTTCCGGCCGGGAACGGGAGCACGATCGGAACTGCCGGACGGGCAGTTCTTTTCTTTATTTTGGACAGAATATCTTAAGTTTCTCTTCTATTTGAAAATGCTTTCATGAATTAAAGTTGAACTTGCCGATAGAGATATTCACTTCATGGGAGGGTACTGAACAGATGAGCAAGGCAAAGAAAAAAGCTGGTTTTGCGCTCGCTTCGGTTACGGCGTTGTCGCTTGTTCTGAGCGCCTGCGGCGGAAGCGGTAACAGCAACGAAGCGGCAGGGTCCGGCGACAATTCCGATAAGCCCGTCAACTTGATCTGGTACACGATCGGAACGCCGCAAAAAGACGTGAACAAAGTCATGGAAGAAGTAAGCAAATATACGAAGGAAAAAATCAACGCCACGGTCACGATGAAAATGATCGATTGGGGCGATTACTCGCAGAAGATGCAAGTGCTGGTGTCGTCGGGCGAGCCGATGGACATTATATTTACTTCGGCCGGCGGCTTCGATTACGTGCAGAACGCGAGGAAAGGCGCGTTCCTCCAAATCGACGATCTGCTGGACAAGTACGGCCAGGGAATCAAGAACGCGATCGACCCAAGCTTCCTGAGCGGCTCGAAGGTCGACGGCCACAACTATGGCATTCCGGCCAACAAGGAGCTTCCGCAGCAGTGGGTGTGGCGCTTCAATAAGAACGTGGCCGACAAGTACAACCTCGACACCTCCAGCGTTCGTTCGCTCGAAAGTCTGGAGCCGCTGCTCAAGACGGTTAAGGAGAACGATCCGACCATCACTCCCTTCGTCATGACCAAGGACTTCGTGCCTTACGTGCCGTACGACTACCTCATTACAAACATGCCGCTCGCCGTCAAGCTCGACTCGACGGATTACAAGGTCATCGATATTCTCGAGACGGACGAGATGAAGCAAGCGCTGAAGACGATGCACAAATACTACACCGCCGGTTACATCGCGCCGGAAGCGGCGACGACAGGTTCTACAACCGACCTGGAGAGAGCGGGCAAATGGCTGCTCGATATGGCGCAAACCCAGCCGCTGGCCGACAACCTCTGGTCCGCCAGCTATGGCTATCCGGTCGTCTCGACACCGGCCAGCGATCCGATCATCACGAACACGTCGGTCCAAGGCTCGATCATGGCGATCTCGGCCAACTCCGAGCATCCGGAGAAGGCGATGGAGTTCCTGAATCTGCTCAACACCGATCCGGTGCTTCGCAACATGGTCGACTCCGGCATCGAGGGTACGCATTATGAGAAGATCGGCGACAATCGCATGAAGAACTTGCCGGAATCGAAGAACTATGACATGCCTTCGTATTCGCTGGGGAACAACATGATTCTGTATCTCAACGAGAACGATCCGGACGACAAGTGGGAGCAATTCAAGAAGTTCAACGCTTCCGGCATTCCGTCCCCGATTCTCGGCTTCAACTTCGACAGCACGAAGGTCGCGTCGGAGATGGCCGCCGTGCAGAACGTCAAGGAGCAGTTCTGGTCGTCGCTGATGACCGGTACGGTCGATCCGGACACGTATTTGCCGAAGGCGATCAAGCAGTTCAAAGAGGCGGGTCTGGACAAAGTGATCGCGGAGGCCCAATCCCAGCTTGATGCTTGGGTGGCCGCCAACAAGAAATAAAGGACGGACGGAAGACGAAGGTCGGGCGGGCGAGCGAGCATTCGCCCGACCTTTTTCCATTTCGGAACGACAAGAGGGGGGAGTGCTGTCATATGTTCGGTTCCATGCTTCGAAGCCTCAACCGCAACAAGATTCTGCTGCTCATGGTGCTGCCGGGAGCGCTTTGGTTTCTCTGCTTTTCCTACCTGCCGCTAGTCGGCACGATCGCCGCGTTCAAGGAATACCGATTCAGCCGGCACGGCTTCTTATACAGCCTGATTCACAGCAAGAACGTCGGATGGGACAACTTCAAATTTTTGTTCAGCACCGACGCGGCGTGGACGATTACCCGAAATACGCTGTTTTACAATATCGCCTTTATCGTCCTCGGCCTCGTCTGTTCGGTCGGCCTGGCCATTCTTCTGTCGGAACTGACGAACAAGAAGATGGCCAAAGTGTACCAGACCGGCATGTTCCTGCCGTACTTCCTCTCCTGGGTCATCGTCGGATACTTCGCGTTCAGCTTCCTCAGCATGGACCGCGGCTTGCTGAACCACATTCTGGGCTATTTCGGCGGCGGACCGCTGCAGTGGTACTCGGATCCGAAATACTGGCCCTACATTCTCGTGTTCGTCTATCTGTGGAAGTCGGTCGGCTACAGCAGCGTCGTCTACCTGGCCTCCATTCTGGGCATCGACAAATCGCTGTACGAAGCCGCGATGATCGACGGAGCGAGCAAGCTGCAGCAAGTGCGCAACATTACGCTTCCGCTGCTCAAGCCGATCGTCATCATTATGACGCTGCTGGCGGTGGGCAAAATTTTCTACGCGGACTTCGGGTTGTTCTACCAAGTGCCCCGGGATTCCGGCACGCTGTATTCGGTGACGAACGTTATCGACACCTATGTCTATCGCGGGCTCAAGACGACCGGCGAGATCGGCATGAGCACGGCGGCGGGGCTGTACCAATCGGTTGTCGGCTTCGTGCTGGTCATCGTGTCCAACTTCATCGTGCGCAAGATCGACAAAGACAGCGCGTTGTTCTGATTTTCCGATTCGAGAAAGGAGTGCGTTCTTCGTGTCCAACGTTCAACGGAAGAAACGCGACTTCCATCGGCTGACGCCGGGCTGGAACGTTGCGTTCAACCTCATTGCGGGCATCTTTGCTTTCTTGTGCGTGTTCCCGTTCCTGTTCGTGGTCATCATCTCGTTCACGGACGAGAAGACGCTGGCTAGCGACGGCTACCGGATCATCCCGGCGAAGTGGAGCCTCGAAGCCTACCGCTACGTGTTCCAGACCGGCGACTTGCTGCTTCGTTCCTACGGCGTCACCATTCTGGTCACGGCCGTCGGAACGATCGTCAGCCTCGTCTTTATCTCTTTATACGCTTACGCGATATCGCGCAAGAGCTTCAGTTACCGCCGCTTCTTCTCCTTGTTCGCCGTCTTCACGATGCTGTTCAACGGAGGGATGATTCCGACCTATATCGTCGTTACGCAGCTGCTCCACCTGAAGGACAGCATCTGGGCGCTCATTCTTCCCCTTGCCGTCAATGCCTTCTACATTATGATTCTTCGCACGTTCTACGTCACAAGCGTGCCGGATGCGATCATCGAATCCGGCAAAATCGACGGAGCCGGCGAGTTCCGCATTTTCGTCCGGCTCGTGCTGCCGCTGTCGCTGCCCGGATTGGCCACGATCGGCCTCTTCAGCACGCTCGGCTATTGGAACGACTGGTTCAACGCGCTGCTCTATATCGACGATCCGAACAAGGTGCCGCTGCAATCGATGCTGATGCGGATCGAATCCAGCATGCAATTCCTGCAGCAGAACTCGGCCAACAGCTCGCTCAGCTTGGAGCTGCTGCAATCGATGCCCCAGGATACGGCCCGCATGGCGATGGTCGTGCTGGCAACCGTTCCGATTATTTTTGCTTATCCGTTTTTCCAACGCTATTTCGTGCAGGGATTGACCGTCGGGTCGGTGAAAGAGTGAAACACGGGAGTACGGAAGAAAAGGCGCGCCGCCGAATTCGGGGCGGGCAAGCCTATGAGCATATACAATCAACGTTGTTAACGTTTTAGACCGTTAATGGTGAAGGAGCCGATCCCTTTGGAACAATTCAGATTGCCCAAGATCGACATGCCGAAGCTGGAGCTGCCGAAGGCCGTCCAAGACGTGCTCTCCGAGGCGGAGAAGCGGCTGGCGCACCGGCCGAAGCTGCTCCGGCTGTTCAGGAACTGCTTCCCGAACACGCTGGAGACGACGACGAAGCTGCTGGACGACGGCACGACGTTCGTCATTACCGGCGACATTCCGGCCTCCTGGTTGCGGGATTCGGTCGAACAGGTCGTCCACTACATCCCGCTGGCCGCGAACGATCCCGATCTTCAGCGCGTCATCGCCGGCCTGATCCGCCGCCACGTCGCTTACATTCAGATCGACCCTTACGCCAACGCGTTCAACGAATCGGCGAGCGACTGGCACTGGAACGCAAGCGACGTCACCGAGATGTCGCCGTGGGTGTGGGAGCGCAAGTTCGAGATCGATTCCTTGTGCTTCTCCATGCGCCTCGCTTACCTGTACTGGAAGGAGACCGGGCGCGCCGATGTGTTCGACGCCGACTTCAAGCGGGCGATGCGGATCATCGTCGACCTGTTCAAGACCGAGCAGCGCCACTTCGAGCTCTCGCCCTACCGCTTCACCCGCAACAACGGCATTCCTTCGGATTCCCTCCGCAACAACGGGATGGGAATGCCGGTCAACTACACGGGCATGGTCTGGTCCGGCTTCCGTTCGAGCGATGACGCTTGCGACTTCCATTACAACATCCCGGGCAACATGTTCGCGGTCGTCGCGCTGCGGTACATGCAGGAATTCGCCGAGTGGGTGTTCCGCGACCTGGAGCTGCTGGCGGAGCTGAAGGAGCTGGAGGCGGAGATCGACCACGGCATCCGGCTGTACGGCATTTACCGGCATCCGGAATTCGGACCGATCTACGCATACGAGACCGACGGCTTCGGCAACTACTGCCTGATGGACGACGCGGGTACGCCGGGCCTCCTGTCGATTCCTTATCTCGGCTATGTGACGGCCGACGATCCGATTTACCGGAATACGCGCCGGTTCGCCTTGAGCAAGGAGAATCCGTTCTACTATGAGGGCAAAGCCGCCAAGGGCATCGGAAGCCCGCATACGCCGCCGGGCTACATCTGGCACATGGCGCTCTCCATGCAGGGACTGACGGCCTCGACCGACGAAGAGAAGCTGGAGATGATCGCGATGCTGGAGGCGACGGACGCGGACACCGGGTTTATGCACGAAGGCTTCCATGCGGACGACCCCGCCGTTTTCACAAGAAAATGGTTCGCCTGGTCCAACAGCCTGTTCTCGCAGCTCGTCTACAAAGCGATGAAGGACGGTCTTCTCGATGGCTGATCGGGTGCAAAATGTGATCGTGTTCTACGACCCGTCGTTTCCCGGAGCGCCGGCGCTGACCGAAGCGGAAGTTCGGCGGCTCGGCGAAGTTGCGGGAGCGGCGGAGCTGGGCGAACGGCTGCGAACGGCGGACGGGGGCTGCTTCGTGTCGCTGCATGCCCCGTTCTTCCCCGTGGCGGCGTGGGAAGACATTCTCGCCTATTTGAAGCGGGGCGGGGGGCTGATTAGCGCGGGAGGCGCGCCTTTCCGCAAGCCGGTCCGCCGCGAGGGCGGCGCCTGGCATGTGGAAGCCGAGCAGACGGCCTATCATCGCCGGCTGCGCATTCACGAGATGCTGCGGGTGAAAGCCGACCGGGTGGCGGGATACGAAGCGTTCGGCGACATTCCGCTGCTGCGGGGGCAGGAAGCGCTGTTCGATGTGGCGGATACGTGGAATCTCGTGCCCCACGTGACGAAGGCGAGCGACCTGCCGCATCAGATGGGCTCGGCGGGGCCGATGGACGCGCACGTCTACGCGCTGCTGAAGGGAGTGTCGGCGGAAGGACGCGAGCTGTCCGCGCCGGTCGTGCTCTGGGAGAATACGAAGGGCGACTTTGCCGGAGGGCGCTGGCTGTTCGTCAACCAGCCGCTCGGCGGCGAGTTCGCCGCGCGCGGCGGTCTGGAGGCGCTGGCGGGCTGGGCCCGTTTCTGCGCTGCGGGCGTGACCGAGCTGTGGCTCAAGCCGGGCTATGCGGCTTACGAGGCGCACGAACGCCCGACGCTGACGCTGCAGGCGCAGAAGCTCGGGCGCGGCGGCGGTTCGGCTGCGGGGAAGGCCGCCGTCCGGTGGACGTTCGCGATCGCAGTCGAACGCGAGGATAGCGGCACGGCGGGAACGCGGGCAACGGAGGCTTGCGGCGGCGAGGCTGCTGCGGTTGACCGGCCTACGGAGGAGTTTCGCCATGAGCTCGCAGCCGACGTGGGACCGGAGCTGGAGCTGCGAAGGATTCCGGTTCCGATCGACGTTCGCAGCGGCTTTTACCGGGTATGGTGCCGGGCGGAGTCGGAGGAAGGCGAAGTCCGCTATCTTCGCCAAGGCTTCTGGGGCGCCGATCCGGAGCTGCTGGCCGAAGGTGCGCCGATCCGGGCGGGCCGCGACTACTTCGAGAAGGACGGCCGCCCGCTGCCCATCGTCGGCATGACGTACATGACCTCGGACGTCGCGCGCAAGTTCCTGTTCCTGCCGAACGCCGCAGTGTGGGATCGCGATATGGCGCAAATGCGGCGGGCCGGCATCAACTGGATTCGCACCGGCATCTGGACCGCTTACCGCAACGTCATGCAGGTGGACGGCCACGCGTCGGAGGAAGTTCTCCGCGCGATCGACGCGTTCCTGCTGACGGCGAAGAAGCACGGGCTGCAGGTGACGTTTACGTTCTTCTCGTTCACCCCCGAGCCGTGGGAGGGCCGCAATCCGTATCTCGACCCGCGCAGCGTGGAAGCGCAGAAGCGGTTCGTGCGCTCGATCGTGAGCCGCCACCGGGAGACGAAGCACGTCGATTGGGATTTGATCAACGAGCCTTCGATGTTCGATCCGGCACGCATCTTCTCGGACGGTCCGCGCTCCTGCCGGGACACGTTCGAGCAAGCTGCGTTCGCCGAGTGGCTGGAGAAGCGGCACGGCTCGATCGAGGCGCTGCGCGAGCGCTGGAGTATGACGCCCGGCGAGCTGCCCGGCTTCGCCTCGGCCACCGTTCCGGAGCCGGAGGAGATCAACTTCGACGTGCAGGATATGCACCAGGGGAAAAAAGGCACGCGTTGGCTCGATTACGTCCTGTTCTCGATGGAGATGCACAACCGGTGGGCGAAGCAGCTGGTCGAAGCGATCAAGGACATCTGCCCGGACCATCTCGTCACCGTCGGCCAGGACGAAGCGCTGGGCGCGCAGCGGCCTTCGCCTTTCTTCTACGGAGAAGCGGTCGATTACACGACGGTCCACTCCTGGTGGCTGAACGACCAACTGCTCTGGGACGGCGTCTTCGCCAAAACGGCCGACAAGCCGTGCGTCGTGCAGGAGACCGGCATTATGTATGTGGAAACGCCGGAAGGACTGGCGAAGCGCACGGAGGAAGAGCTGCGCGCCATGCTGGAGCGCAAGTACGCCTATGCTTTCGCAGCCGGAGGTGCAGGCGCCATCCATTGGATTTGGAATACGAATTTCTATATGGACAACGCCAACGAGTCGCATATCGGCGCGCTGCGCGCGGACGGAACGGAGAAGCCGGAGGCGGACGTCTCCTACGGCTTCGGGGCGTTCATGGAAGCGGCCCGGGACTTGTTCCGGGAGCGCGAGCTGGAAGACGTGGCGGTCGTGTTCCCGTACTCCAACGACTTCTCCAACCGGAAGCTCGCTTACGACGCCACGACGAAGCTGGCCCGCGTGCTCGGGTACGAGTTGAAGGTGCCGTTCCGCGGCGTGTCGGAATACGATCTGAAGCCGCTGCTTAAGCACCCGGCGAAGCTCATTCTGCTGCCGTCCGCGCACAACGTGGACGACGCGGCGTTCGCCGGGCTGCTTGGCATCGTAGACCGGACGGGGGCGACGCTGCTTGTAACCGGGCCGGCGGGGCTGGACGCCTACTGGCGGCATACGGACCGGCTGGCGTCGGTTCTGGGCGAGCGCAAGCCAAGCAACGTCGTCCGCGAGGAGCGGCTCGCCATCGGCGGGCGGCAATACGCGGTCAGCTTCGGCAATCGGCGCATCGCCCAGGTCGCCAAGGAAGTTCCGGCGGCCGGCGGAGCTGCAGGAGCCGGCGAAGTTGGAGGGGCTGCGGGAGCGAACGGAGCCGTCGGCGCAAGCGGCGGCGGAGCGGACGCGGTCGTCGACGTCCCGTATGGGGGCGGACGTCTGATTTGGTGTCCGCTGCCCGTGGAGCTGAACGACCGCACGGAGCCGATTGCGGCGCTGTACGCTTATGCGTTGGAAGCCGCGGGCTGCCGCCCGGAGCTCGACTGGCTGAGCGGCGGCGATCTGCCGGGCGTGTACGGAAGACGGCTGCGGTTCGCGGAAGGGTCGATGTTCGTTTTCGTCTCGGAGTACGCCTTCGACGTTCCGATTCGGGTGAAGGACCGCGAGAACGGGACCGTTTATTCGTTCGTGCTGGAGAGAGAACGCGCGGTGCTGTTCGCTGCGGATCCGCAAGGGCGGGTGACCGCCGTTTACCGCCCGGACGAAGTGAACGTAACGTGCGAAGCCGGGGTTTAAGGAGAGGAGACCGGAAGGATGACAGAGAGAAAAACCGCCCATATCATCTCGCACACCCACTGGGACCGCGAATGGTATTTGCCCTATGAGAAGCATCATGTGCGGCTTGTCAAGCTGATGGATACGCTCTTGGATACGCTGGAGCGGGACGCGGAGTACCGCAGCTTTTTCCTCGACGGCCAGACGATCATTCTCGAGGATTACTTGCAGGTTCGCCCGGAGCAGCGGGAGCGCCTGACGAAGTGGATTCGGGAAGGCCGGATTCATATCGGGCCTTGGTACATTTTGCAGGACGCATTCCTGACGAGCGGGGAGGCGAACCTCCGCAACCTGCTCATCGGCCATCGGGAAGCCGAGCGTTACGGCGCGGCCGCAAAAGTCGGCTATTTCCCCGATACGTTCGGCAACATCGGGCAGGCTCCGCAAATTTTGCGCCAGGCCGGCATCGACAACGCCGTGTTCGGCCGGGGCGTCAAGCCGACGGGCTTCAACAATACGGTTGCCGATTCCGAGTACGAATCGTCGTTTTCGGAGCTGATCTGGGAAGGACCGGACGGTTCGCAGGTGCTCGGCATTCTTTTCGCCAACTGGTACAGCAACGGCAACGAGGTGCCCACAGACGAAGCCGAAGCCAAGGCCTACTGGGACCGCAAGCTGGCGGACGCCGAGCAATACGCGTCGACCGGGCAGCTGCTGTACATGAACGGCTGCGACCATCAGCCGATCCAGACTGACTTGCCCGAGGCGATTCGCGTCGCCCGCAAGCTGTATCCGGACGTTGAATTCGTTCACTCCAACTTCGCGGATTACCTGGCTTCGGTCAAGCGTTCGCTGAGCAGCCGGCTGTCCGTCGTCAAGGGCGAGTTGCGCAGCCAGCGCACCGACGGCTGGTCGACGCTGGTCAACACCGCGTCCGCGCGGGTGTATCTGAAGCAGATGAACCAGCAGGGGCAGACGCTGCTGGAGAAGGTGGCGGAGCCGCTGGCGGCGATTGCGCACGGAGTAGGCGAGCCGTACCCGCACCATTTGCTGACGTATGCCTGGAAAACGCTCATGCAAAACCACCCGCACGACAGCATCTGCGGCTGCAGCGTCGACGAGGTGCATCGGGAGATGGTGACCCGGTTCGAGAAAAGCAGGCACGTCGCCGAGGCCGTCATCGACGACAGCAAGCGTGCCGTGGCCGAGGCGGTAGATACGTCCGCCTTCGCCCGTTATGGAGGCGATGCCCTGCCGTTTGTCGTCTTCAACACGACGGGGTGGGCGCGTGGCGGAACGGTCGAGATCGAGCTGGACGTCGAGCGGATTTATTACCGCGACGGGCTGCCGCCGGAGGAGATGATCCGCCGCATGAAGGCGACGGGCATCGGCGGGCGAACGCTCGTCGACGCGGAAGGCCGGGCTGTCGCATGCGTCGTGGAAGACCTGGGGCTGCAGTTCGGCTACGATCTGCCGGAAGACAAGTTCCGCCAGGCGTACTGGTCGCGCCGCGTGAAGCTGACGTTCGAAGCCGCGGGCGTGCCGGCGCTCGGCTGGAAAGCTTATGCGTGGGTGCGGAACGGGGAGACGATAGGGGCTTCCCCTTCGTTGGCGGCCGGCGAACGTGCGCTGGAGAACGAACGCTTGCGCGTCGAGGTGGCGGATGACGGTTCGCTCGCCGTGACGGACAAGACGACCGGCCGGACGTTCCGCGATCTGCTCGTGTACGAGGATACCGGGGATATCGGCAACGAGTACATGTACAAGCAGCCGGACGGGGAAAAGCCGCTCACGACCCGCGGATTAGCGGCGGACATCCGCTTGATCGAGGACACGCCGTATCGGGCCGCGATTGAGATCGTTCACCGGTGGGCGGTTCCGGCTTCGGCCGACGCGCTTTTCGAGACGGAGAAGCAAGAAGCGGTGTACTTCCCGGAGCGGAAAGCGCAGCGCGTCCGGGAGACGGTGCCGCTGACGATCCGCACGGTCGTCAGCCTGGAGCGCGGCGGCCGGGGCGTCGGCGTGCGCGCGACCTTCGACAACCAGGCGAAGGATCACCGCCTGCGCGCGCTGTTCCCGACCGATCTGGCGGCTTCCACGCATCGCGCGGACTCGATTTTCGAAGTCGCCGTCCGCGACAACGAGCCGGCGGCCGAATGGCGGAACCCGAGCAACGCTCAGCATCAGCAGGCGTTTGTCGACGTCGTCGACGGCGCTTGCGGGCTGACCGTCGCCAACAAAGGGCTGAACGAGTACGAGGTGCTGCGCGACGGCCGCAACACGATCGCCGTCACCCTGCTCCGCTCGGTGGCCGAGCTGGGCGACTGGGGCGTCTTCCCGACGCCGGAGGCGCAATGCCTCGGCGAGCACACCGTGGAGCTGGAGATCATTCCGCACGGTGGGGACGGAGCGGTGGACGGCGCTTATGCCGAAGCCTACCAGTTCCAGGTGCCGTGGACGGCCGCCCAGACCGGCGTGCACGAAGGCAAGCTGGCACCGGTCGACGCGGCTTACGCGTGGGAAGGCGAGGGCCTCGCGTTCTCCTCGCTCAAGATCGGGGAGAACGACGGCAGCGCGATGCTGCGCTGGTACAACCTGCGACCGCAAGCGTCGGAACTTCGGCTTCGCGCGGGCGAGCCGTATCGTCCCGTCTATAAGAGCGACGTGCTGGAGCGTACCGGCGGAGCTGTCATGGGCGCGGACGCGACCGGAACGCTGGTCGTGCCGGTCGGCCCATGCGAGATCGTGACGCTGGGCGTCGCCGCTTCCAAGTAAGCGCGCGAAAAGGGTGTCGTTCCGAAGGTCATGTACCTTCGGAACGACACCCTTTGTTCGTATGGCGGCGTTATGGCGCCGAAGCGCGAACTGCAAGCCGCTAACGTCGGCTTACAGTTCGCGAGCTCAGAGCGATTCGCCGTTCAGGTAATTGAAGAACGGGACGTCGGCCCAGAAGTCGTAATGCTCGACCGTGACGGAGGGATCGACCTTTTGGAAGCCGTCGATGACCGCCGGGGACTGTTCCTTGAGCGAGAAAGACTGCGCGTAATAATGGCCGATTTGGATTTTGTTGTTCGTGATGAGCTTATAGTCCGGAAGCTCGGTCAACGAGTAGTACAGCGGCTGCCACCAGGAGCCCGACAGCAGGCCTTTCTGGTTCTCTTCGTTTTTCTTGGCGTACGCGAGCACGATCGAATTGAAGCGCTGCTTGTCGGCCGCGTTGTCGAATTCGAAGGCGATGTCGTATTCTTTGGCATATTCGATATAGTTGCCGTTGGCAATTTGCTTCACTTCGTACAGGTCGGACGGGGCGGGATCTCCCCATTCCTTCAAGTAGACGAAGGCGGACGTTTTCGGTTCGAACTGGACTTTGGCGTCGATGCCTTCGCTTCGCAGCAAACCGATCAGCTGCAGGGCGTGCGTCAGGTCGGAATGCCCGTAGACAAGCGACAGGGAGTCTACAAAGTTGGGCTCGTAACGGGTGTCTTTCAGGTTGTAGCCGGTCACGAGGTTTTGCTCCAGCGCAGCGTCGACGATTTTTTGAAGCTCGTCCGCATGGATGATATCCGAGGTTTCGAAGGCGTCCGTAAGTTTGGCGTAAATGTCCGGGTCGCTCACGTAGCCAAGATAGTGCTTGTATTGTCCTTTAAAAGTGAGCGCCTTGCCGATCAGCACCGCCGCCAGGTCGGCGGAAGCCTTGGCGCCCGGCTTGAGTTCGCCGTAATAAGCGGGCGGCAGAAGGCCGGTATCGACCGCGGCCGCCAGCTCTTGCGCCGCCTGCTGTCCTAGCGCGGCCGGCTTCAGAGGGAGTTTTGCCAGCGCTTTTTCGACCTTGTCCTGCGGGTATGTATAGGCCAACTCCTTGAGGCCGGCCGCCTTGAGGGCGATTTGCACGGCATTCACGGCGCCGAGCGGTTCCGACGCGTTCACCGTATCCGAGGTCAATACGCCGGTTTGGTACAGCGCTTTGGCAGCGTTGTAGTACGGGTTCGACTGCGGCAAGTCACGGAAGACGACGGGGTCTGCCGTCGGCTCGAGGCGGAGCGATTGGGCCAGGTCGGAGATAAACGCTCCTTTCGTGACGTTCGCGGTTAGCGTAATGCCGAACTTGTCCTGCAGAAAAGTTGCATACTCGGACGAGGAAATGTCCTTGGATGCAGCAGGCGCCGCGATGTCTTCCGCATGTACGGCGGTGATGCCCGGGAAGAACAGGGCCGCGGACAGGGTGGAGGCAAGAAGCAGCTTGCCCAGGGGCGATGCTTTAATTGCCATAATCGAGACCTCCAATGGGATAAAATAAATAAATCATAGTGGATTAGTAGGGATATAGTAGCATCGGCTGTGTACCCTGTCAACGAGGGATTTCAAAAGGGGAGAACCCAACGCTGAATGCGCGTACCGAGGGGAGCAAGGCCGGGGAGTTACTCGAATAAATCGAACAACGCGCGCTCCGAGGGGCGGAAAGCGAGGAGTTACGAGAAGAATCGAACAAAGCGTTCCCTGAGCGGGCAAAAAGAAGCCGGGGGTTGCTCGATGATATCGAGCAACCCCCGACGCTGGCTACACGGCTTTTCGGGCGAAGTACGCCCACCCCGCGACGAAGAAGACGCAGAAGCTGCCGAGCACGACGCCAAACAGCGTCTCGAGCGGAAGGTTGAACGCGCCAAACCCGTAATGGTCGCGCGGGATCATGGCCAGCATCGGCTGAGCCCACGGATAATAGGGTCCGACCTTCGCCGAGTTGACGACCAGCATGTTCGGCAGCGTCAGCACGACGTTGACCGCGAGCGGCGCGGCGAAGCTCTGGAACGCGACGGAGACGAACAGCTGCAGCGCCGCGAGCGGCAGGCAGGCGATCCAGCCGCCCAGGAACGAGGAAGCCAATTCCCGCCAAGGGATCGGGTCCGAGAACCCGCGCGCGAAGCCGACGAGCAGCAGCACGATCAGAAGCAGCAACTGGGTGGCCGCAAGCATAAGCATGACAATAACAAACTTGACGACGTAAACCTGGGTGCGGGATACCGGCATGGCCAGCATCGCTTTCCAGCCGCCGCCCGTATGCTCGTAACGGCAGATCATCGCGGCGTACACGCCGGTAAGAAGCGGGAGGAACAGCATGGCGTGCAGCACGGACATAAGCGACAGCGCTTCGAGCCAGGGGAAATCCCCGCCTTTCTTCGCCGCGAACAAGCCGAACAGGGCGGCGATCAGCGGGCTGACGGCGACGAGCAGCCAGACGACGGACCGCCGGATTTTCATCCACTCCGAACGAAACATGCGCATCATCGGTTACTTCACATCCTTTCGCACGAACTCGGCCATCCCCGCGACAAAGACGACGAGCCCGAGAGCGACGCCTGCGGTCACCGAGTACAGCGGCTCGTGCGAGGCGTTGACCAGCTGCGGCCATTTGTAAGGCACCCAGTCGGGAAAACGGCCGCCGGCGAACATCGAGACGATCATGCCGACGATGCCGATCGTCAGCGGCAGCGTCTGGTTCGCCATCGTCACCGACAGCCACGCCTGCAAGGCGATAAAAGGCATCGCGGCCAAATACGGATAATACGCGTTCGTCAGCAAATCGCCGTACGGAATCGGCCCGTCGAAGCCGAGCGCAAGGCCGAGCGCGACGGTCAGCGGCACAAGAAGCGTGCAGGAAATAAGCAGAAGCAGCGCGGTAAGCAGGAACTTGCCGGCGAACACTTGCCGCTTCCGCACCGGCAGCGCCAGCGTCAGCTTCCAGGCGTTCATCTGATGCTCGATGCCCGCCGTCATCGAAGCGACGAGGGCGAGGCCGACCATCAAAGCGGGCAGCGCAAGCATAGAGACGTTGCCGATCAGACCGCTCCACAGCTTCGCGGTTTCCTTGCCGGCGACTAAATAATCGTAGCGGACGCCGTAATTGACCGCCTGCAGCGCGACGACCCCGATCGGGCCGGCCGCAACCAGCAGCCAGATCAGCTTCTTGCGGATTTTCAGAAATTCGGAGGAGAGAATGCGCAGCATCATATTACAAGCTCCCCTCCGTCCCGGTCATCTGGAGGAAAATGCTCTCAAGCGAGGCCGTCTCCTCTTCCACCCGGTAAACCTCGAAGTCCTGCTTTACCAACCGCGCGACGATGGAAGCCACCGTCCGGTCGTCCGCTTTCGCAACCGTCAGCCTGCCGTTCTCCCAGCCGACCGGATAGCCGTGCGAGAGCAGCAGCCGCCAGGCGGATTCGGGGTTGCTCACCCCAAGCCGGACGCGCCCCTGGGCCTGTTCGCGGAGGCGGTGAATGCTGTCTTCGTAAATCAGCTCGCCCTTGGAGATGATGCCGACGCGGGTCGCCATTTGCTCCACTTCGGAGAGCAGATGGCTCGAGATGAGAATGGTCACCCCGCTCGTCTGGGGCAGGCTCTTGATCAGCTCGCGGATTTCCTGGATGCCTGCGGGATCGAGGCCGTTCGTGGGCTCGTCCAGCACGAGCAGCTCCGGATCGCCGAGCAGAGCCGTCGCAATGCCGAGCCGCTGCTTCATGCCGAGCGAGAACCCTCTGACCGGCCGCTTCGCTTCCTTCGTCAGGCGCACGATCGAGAGCACCTCGTCGATGCGCGATTTCGGCACGCCGAGCAGGCGGCGAACCGCCTCCAGGTTCTCGGTGGCGGTCAAATGGCCGTAGTAGGAAGGGTACTCGACGAGCGAACCCACTTTGCGCAGAATCGCCAGCCTCATCTTCCGGATGTCCTTGCCGAAGATGCGGATGCTTCCCGCTGTCGGCTTGGCGAGTCCGAGGAGCATGCGGATCGTCGTCGTTTTGCCCGCGCCGTTCGGTCCGAGGAATCCGTAGATATCCCCGCGACGGATCTGCATATTTACAGCTTTTACGACGGGCTTGCCGCCCAACTTCTTCGTTAATTCATTCGTTTCCAGAATCAGCTCTTGATTGGCCGACATCTCCATCACCTCTGCGCTCCATTCTAGAAGGCGAAGGTTAAAGGAAAGGAAGCGCGGCGATTAAGATGGGTTTAAAAAGCCTTCGTTAAATCCGCCGAGCGAAGAGGACATCATCTTCTTGGTTTCGATAGAAGGACCGCCGGTGACGCTCACCTTCCCGCCTGCCTCTATCCATTCGACGAACGGCCTTCAGCAAAAATCGGCCCATTCACCCGCGCGAAATGCGCACCGTCGTTCCTTCCGGCCCGCTGAGCACCTCGCTTTGCAGCCGCATGTCTCTCAGCATGAGCGCCGCGATCGACAGGCCGATGCCGGCGCCCTTCTCCTCCGATTCGCCGGTCATGCCGGGCCCCCGGTCTTCGATTATAATCGTTCCGCCGTCCGCCTCCGACACCTTCAGACCGACGTAGCGGCCTGACTGCGCATGACGCAGCACATTCTGCAAGTAATTGTCCAGCACGCGCTCCAGCCATTGCGGGTCGAGCTCCCAGTAAATCGCCGTCTCCGGCAGGTCCGAGTCGATCTCGAAGCCCGCCTGCTCGAAGGCCGGGTACCAGCCGGCGAACAGCGTTTTCGCCATCCGGACGATGTCGACGCGCTGCGGACGATACGGATATTTGCCCGAGGTCAGCAGCGTGAAAGACAGCAGATTCTCGATCAGCCGTCCCAAATAGTCGATCTTCCGGTCGATCAGGCGGAGGGATTCCCGTCCTTTGTCGCTGAGCTTCTCCTGCCCGAGGCTGTAAGCGTGGCCCCGGATGGCGGTCAGCGGCGTCCGCAAATCGTGCGACAGCTTGGCGATCAGGTCGCGCCGGAGCGCTTCCTCCTCGGCTTCGCGTTCCCGGCTTCGCTCCAGCTTGCGGATCATCTCGTTGAACGATTGCTCCAGCCGGCCGATCTCGTCCGAGCGGCCGGTCTCGACCGGAGAAGGAATGCCGCTGTCGGTCGGCTCGCTCATCGCTTGCTGGAGAAGGACGAGCCTTCTGCGGATGCGGTAGAAAAAGAGCAGCGACACGAACAGGAACAGCCCGAGGACGATCAGAATCCCCGAGATCAGAATGGTGCCTTGGCGGGCGTCCATGATCGCAGCGGGCGATTCGAACGCCTCGCGCGGCACCTTGAGCACCATGAAGCCGTGGCCCGGCTTGTCGCCGAGGAACGCCACGACCGTAAAAATACGGAAGTTAGAAGCCTCCTTCATAAATTGAACCGTGTAGGGAACGCTCCATTGCGCCGGCACCTCTTGTCCGTCCGGAAGCCGGAGGCGGGTCCGGCCGCTCGCGTCCACCCAGAACATCGAGGCTTTCGGGTAGACGCTCTTCAACCTCCGGAGCTCCGCGTCAATCTTCTCGGGCGTCGCCCCGTCCAGCCGGGCCGCTTCCTCGTGCCAGATGCTCTCAAGGTGCGAAGCGCTCCTATAGGGCTCGGTATCTCCATGATGGCCCGCCCATATCTGGACTGTCAGGAGGACGGCGATCAGCGGATACACGAAGGGAATCAGCACCAGCGCCGACACAATGATGAGCAGATATTTGGTCATTAAGGAGTTTTTCAGACTGAACCGCCGTCGTCCGTTCCTCATGGCCTCACCCGATAGCCGATGCCCCGGATCGTCTCGATAATTTGCGGATTGCTGGGGTCGAGCTCGATTTTTTCCCGCAAATAGCGAATATGGACGTTGACCGTCTTGTCGCCTTCCATATAAGGCTCTCCCCACACCGCTTCATAGATTTGTTCTTTGGTCAAAATGAGACCCCGGTTGCGGAGAAAGTACATCAGAATCTGCAGCTGCTTCGCCGTGAGCGGGATTTCCTCGTTCGTTCTTCCGTCGATCACCGTCTGCAGCTCGGGCTTGATCAGGAGATGGCCGCACTGGATTTGCTGCTCGGCCGACAGGCCGTAACGCCGCTGCAGCACTTCCAGCCGCGCCGCCAGCTCGTCCGGATGGAACGGCTTCGTCAGATAGTCGTCCGCGAACTGCAAGCCCTGCAGCTTGTCGTCCACCGACGTCCGGGCGGACAGCATGAGAATCGGCACGTTCGGCGCTTCCCGCTTCAGCCGCTGCCCGATCGTGAACCCGTCCAGGCCGGGCAGCATGACGTCCAGGACGACGAGATCGGCCTGCGCCGCCCGTTCGGCCGCCCGGTCGCCCGATTGCAGCCACTCCACCTCATAGCCCCGCCGCTCCAGGTCCTCTTTGACCCATTGGCCGATGTCGGCATCGTCCTCGATGTACAGCACTCTTTTTGCCATGGATGACACCTCGTTACGCAGCTCGATTATCCCCTTATGATAGCCGAGCGATGCGGGAGCCGGAAGTTAAATTTTGTTTAAAGGGCCAACCCAAATGCCATAAGAACAGAGCAAAATCCGCCATCTTCGAATGAAAACGATTCCGATATAATAAAACGTGTAACAGCGTGCGAAATCGGAGGGCGGCGCCAAAGCGTCCGAAAGCCGAAGCACGCCATAATGGACAAGGTGGTGCGCGAATCGATGGCCAAACCGCAAGTAGGCATTCAATTGTATTCCGTACGGGATTTGTGCGAGAAGGACTATCTCGGCACGATCCGGCAGATCGCCGGCATCGGCTACCGCAACGTGGAACTCGCAGGATACTACGGCGTCTCGGCGCGCGAGCTCAAGGCGGCGCTGGCGGATGCCGGGCTGAACGCGCCCTCGGCGCACATCGGCCTGAACCTCTCCGAGCCGATTGCGGATCAGGTGAAGCGTCAGCTCGAATATGCGCAGGAGCTGGGGCTGAAGCGTTACATCGTTCCTTACTATCCGCTGGGCGACAACCCGACCGAGGACGACGTGGCCAAAATGGCGGCGGTTCTCGAGGAAGCGGCGGCGATCGTCATCGAAGGCGGCTTGAAGTTCGGCTATCACAACCATGCGTTCGAGTTCAAGAAGGTCAACGGCACGCCGGCAATCGATCTTCTGCTGCAGCGGGTGTCTCCGGAGCTGCTGTTCGCGGAATTCGACCTCGGCTGGGTGAAGGTCGGCGGGGAGGATCCGGCCGCTTACGTCAAGAAGTACGCCGGCCGGGTGCCGGTCGTTCACGCGAAGGACTTCAAGGAAGACGGCACGGATACGGAGATCGGCCGCGGCTCGGTCGATTGGGATTCGGCGCTGGCGGCTTGCGAAGAGACCGGCGTGGAATACATCATCATCGAGCAGGAGCGCTACGACGTCTCTTCGCTGGAGAGCGCGAAGCTCAATTACGCCTGGTTCAAGGAGCGCGGCTGGATTTAATCGCGCGGCGGGGCTGCCCGGAGGGGCAGCCTTTTTTGACATTATAGAATTTATAAATTTTGGGGTGGGAGCAGGTCTTCCGCCTGATTTCTGTTTTTGGTAAGGTTAGGATATGGAGACGAACATCTTGAAACGAATCTTCTTTGATGAGCGAGGGCACTGGGATCGGTTTGTGGCAAAACATGGTGGCAAGCTGCGTGCCAATGTGCGGAAAGAAGTAGAGAAGTTCCGTCGATGCGGGGATCCCAGAAACGGTTTTAAGCTGATGGTATGTGAAGGATGTCATGACCTACGGCTCGTTCCGTATCGTTGTAAAGGAAGATTCTGTACGACCTGTTCATGCGGAGAAACAGAGGAATGGGCACGTCTCCTGGAACA
>NZ_AUCP01000051.1 GCF_000429825.1 Cohnella thermotolerans DSM 17683 | reverse complement strand
ACGTGCGGGTGGAGCCTTTCCACTACGGTTCCGTCTTGTATCCGGACGGTCAGCAGCCGCTTTTGATCGGCGGATCGTTCAAGGAGGAGAGCGTACCCGAGCAGGTGAAAATGAAGCAGCCCCATCCCAGCCATGTCGACAACGAGCAGCGCATCATTGGCAAAAGGGGAACCGAAGCGTTCGTCCGGCAGCATACCGACGGGAAGAACGTTTCGGTCGGCGGGCTCTATAGCCAATCGCCCTGGATTCTGCTGATGCTCAAATGGGACGTATGCGGTTGGCTGAACACCACCTTTAACGGCATTGGAGCGAAGCATTTGCAGGCGTACCTGGACGAATTCTGCTTCCGGGTCAATCTGAAGCTGCGCACGGCGCCCGTGTTCGGCGAGCTGCTTGGCTGGTGCGCTTCGACGCCGGTGCTGATTTACAAAGAGCTGACGCGGGACAAGCCGGTGCTCCCCGTTCCCTGGCGCTTGTGGGGCAGCAGGGCGAAATGGAAGGCTCGGCACTTCAGCGCTTGGGGGGCGTGAAAATTTCCTTTTCTATAATCACCTAATCACCAATCGCCCTTTGAACTCTGTCGTACAACATTCGGTATTTTGGCAGTTTTTCGTTCCTGAACTAAGGGGATAATGGCATGCTTGAGAGAATCACGAGGTTCTACGGCTGTCTCCCTGAACCGTGGGGATAATGACACCAGCTAAACTATACTGGGACTACGGCCTGAGGCAAGGGGATAATGGGAGGAGTGGACAAAAAACGGAGTGGGTCGGGGACCCGCCTGAGGCGAAGGGATAATGGGAGGGGAGTGCGAAAAAGGGGCCTGCTCCTTATGCGGTCGCGCGGACCCCTTACTCTGCCTTTAGACGTTGGCTTTGTTCGTTTGCCAGTTGACTTCCTGGAGCAGCAGGGCTACCGATTCGTCCAGCCGGGAAGCGATGTCGTCGGCAATAGCGGCCGAGCCGTCTTCGTTCCACTGCACCTGGGAGTCGAGAACGAACACGCCGGCGAGAATGTTGCGCGGAGCCATCGTGGACAGCACCGGCTTCATCGCGAAGTCGATCGACAGCAAATGGGCGATCGTTCCGCCGATGGCGATCGGCAATACGATCTTGTTTTGCAGCCCTTTCTGCGGGAGCAGGTCGATGTAGGCTTTCAGAACGCCCGGGAAGGACGCTTTGTACACCGGGGTCGCGACAATGACGGCGTCCGCTTCTTCGACCAAGCGGTTGGCCGCTTGGATCGCCTCGCTGTCGAAGCGGGCGTGAAGCAAGTCCTCCGCCGGAAGATCGCGGACGGCAATGACGGAAGCTTCGATACCGGAGGAGGCGATTTGCGCGCGCACCCGGTCCAATACGCCGTGAAGCCTGGATTTCACAGAGGGACTGCCTTGCAGAATAACGATTTTGGCCATAAGGATCACGTTCCTTTTCTACCGTTCCGTTTATATCCGATTCGAAAACTCGGAATTCCTTTCATTATAACCGCATTTTTCTAGGACCGTCAACTTTGGATAACGCTTCCAAACAAATTCGATTGTGCTATAATACGTTGCAAACGCAAAGCGATGTGTCAAAATGGAATTATCTTAGAAGTAAAACAATAAGGAGACGCTGCCATGCATGCCAAATCGGGAATTGAAATTTTGCCGATCAGCATCCCGATGCCGGATAACCGGGTCATGACGATTCACCCGACCTTGCTGTGGGACGAGAACTCGCTCGTTCTTGTCGACACGGGCATGCCCGGCATGTTGCCGTCGATCGCCGAGCAAATCGCCAAGGCCGGCTTTGCGGTCGACCGGCTGTCCGCCGTCGTCCTGACGCATCAGGATATCGACCATATAGGCAGTCTCCCTCAGATCGCGGGCGCGCATGCGGTCGAGGTGTACGCCCACGCGGCGGATAAGCCTTACATCGAAGGCGAGCTCCCGCTGATCAAATTCACGCCGGACCAACGGGCCGGGCTGCTGCAGTCGCTGCCGCCCCAAACGGCGGAGCAGTTCGAACGCTACTACGCGCCTGGAGCGAAAATCGTGAGCCATGCGCTCCAGGACGGCGATACGCTGCCGTTCGGCGGCGGCGTCACCGTCATTCATACGCCCGGCCACACTCCGGGCCACATCAGCCTGTACCACACGGCCAGCCAAACGCTGATCGCGGGCGACGCCATGGTCATGCGGCAGGGACAATTGCAAGGCCCGAACCCGCCGGTGACGCCGGACATGGATGAAGCGATCCGGTCGCTAGCCAAGCTGGCCGCCTTCGATATCCGGAAGGTCGTCTGCTATCACGGGGGTGTTTTCGAGGACGGCCCGAACCGCACAATCGCCCAATTGGCCGCCTCCGGCCCGAAGCAAGACTGATTACGCCGTCCGTTCCGCTCTGGCCTTGACCCGATGGTGAAGGACATAGTAGACGGCGGCGGACAGAAGGACGATCAGCGCCGCGAGCCGGTACATGGCCGCATAGTCGACATGCTCCGCCACGATGCCGAGTGCATAGGAGCCGATCCCGTAGCCGAGATCGAACAGAAGGAAGAACGTGCCCGTCGCCAGACCGCTGCGGCCGCCCGGAGCCGAGCGAAGCGCAACGGTCTGAAAGCACGGGATCAGCGCGCCGTGCCCGAGTCCGATGATCGCCCCGGAGAGGAGCAGAACGTAGTCCGAATGCGCCGCGCTCAGCAGCAGCATGCCGGCGATAAATAAGCCGATGCCCGGATAAGCGAGTACATGCTCGCCGTAACGGTCGAATAGCTTGCCGATCAACGGGCGCGGAAGCACGATCATAACGGCGAATAAGCCGAGTCTGTGCGGTCTGGCGATGGACGTCCGCTGCGCCGGGCGAACCGGAGACGGGCTTCCGGCGGGCTAGAGGGTTTCCAGCCTTTTGCGAATGCGCGTCTTCAGTTCTTCGAGCTCGCCCTTGATCGTCATAATGTTGCTCAGCTTCGTCTCGATCAGATCCAGCTGCTTATCCAGCGCCTCCTCCATGTCGAGAAGCTTCTCCTTGCGTTCTTCCGGCGTCAGCGATTCCGTCATTTCCCTATAGGTTTGCCGCTTGCCTTCCAATATATCGGAGACGATCAAGTAGCGTTGCAGCTCCTGCAAAGTAAAACCGAGCGAATCCCGTGCCCGAATGAGTTTGTTCAGCGTCGCGATGTGCTCGTCCGTATAAAGCCTCGTTCCGCCTTCGCTTCGCTGGGGCGCCGGCAGCAGCCCGATCTCCTCGTAGTAGCGGATGGTGCGCTTCGTCAGCCCGCATTGCTTGGCGACATCGTCGATTTTGTACAACGCCATGACGCCCCTCCCAAACGTTTCTAGTCTATTTTATGTTAAAATGAATTAACCTTAACGTCAACGTCAAATTTCCAAGTTTTCATTTCCAGACGACCTGTTCCCCATAGTCCTTGCCCCATTTGTACATCAGCTTCAGAATGGGCATCAGGCTCTCTCCGTATTCGGTAAGCGAATATTCGACCCTAGGCGGAACTTCGGCGTACACCTTGCGGCGGACGAGCTTGTCGTCTTCCAGTTCCCGGAGCTGGTTCGTCAGCATTTTCTGGGTAATCGACGGAATGAGCTTCTTGAGCTCGCTGAACCGCTTCGTTCCCTCCAATCCGAGATGCCAAAGAATAATCAGCTTCCACTTGCCGCCGATGACCGCGAGCGTCAATTCCTTCTCGCAGTTGATCTCCTTTAGATTGATGCGTTCCTTCAACACCGTAGCCATGCGTTGTTCCTCCTTCGGGCCTAGCGGCCGTCCAATAGTATCCTTACGGTAACTACGTCACGCCAAAGTGCGTACTTCCTTCACGGAAACTTTGATTATAGAATAAGGCTTGCATCGGACGATGACAACCGAATCTTATGGAGGAATGAGTCGAATGGAGCTGCAATTGGCGCTCGACCTGGTGAATATACCGGAAGCAAAGCAAGTCGTTCAAGAAGTGGAACCTTATATCGACATCGTCGAAATCGGCACGCCCGTCGTCATTAACGAAGGGCTTCACGCCGTGAAGGCGATCAAGGAAGCTTTCCCGAATCTGAAAGTGCTGGCCGATTTGAAAATTATGGACGCCGGCGGCTACGAAGTGATGAAGGCGTCCGAAGCCGGCGCCGACATTATTACCGTGCTAGGAGTGTCCGACGACTCCACCATTCGCGGTGCGGTCGAGGAAGCCCGCAAGCGCAACAAGAAGATCATGGTCGACATGATCAACGTCAAAGACCTGGAGACTCGCGCCCGTGAAATCGATAGCTTCGGAGTAGACTACATTTGCGTGCACTCCGGCTATGATCACCAAGCTGCAGGAATCAATTCCTTCGCAGACTTGGCGACGATCAAACGCGTCGTCCGCAACGCCAAAACCGCGATCGCCGGCGGCATCAAGCTGGACACGCTGCCGCAAGTGGTTGCAGCCGCTCCCGATCTCGTCATCGTCGGCGGAGGCATCACCGGAGCGGAGGACAAACGTTCCGTGGCCGCCAAAATGCGCGAACTGGTGAAGCAAGGGTAAGGCGTATGGAGAGCGGGATCAAGACCGGCTTCGGAAAAGGGAGCGGAATTGCGGCGCGAGCCGGCGGCATCGTGAACGAACTGGGGCGCACGCTGAGCGCGATGAACGCGGAAGATTTGGGCAAGCTGGCCGGGCGGCTGCTGGAGGCGGAACAGATTTTCGTCGCCGGCGCCGGCCGATCCGGGCTCATGATGCGGGCGTTCGCGATGCGGCTCATGCATCTGGGCATGCGGGCTTATGTCGTCGGCGAGACGGTCACGCCGGGCATCGGCTCCGGCGACCTGCTGATCGTCGCCTCCGGTTCCGGGGAGACGCGCACTGTCGTCGCCATGGCCGAAAAGGCGAAGAAGCTGGGCGCAGCCGTCGCCCTGCTGACGGTCACGCCCGATTCGACGCTCGGGCGGCTGGCCGACATCGTCGCGACGATTCCCGCGTCGGCGAAGGAGCAGACGGGCGAAGGCGCCGTCGGCGTCCAGCCGATGGGCTCGCTCTTCGAGCAGACGCTGCTGATCGCCTGCGACGCCATTGTGCTTGAAGCGATGGATGCGCTGAACACGGACGCTTCGATCATGTTCGGCCGGCACGCGAATTTGGAATAAACGTTCGATTATCCGGTACAAAAAGATGGGGTTGCCTCAAGGTCGAAAACCTTGGGCAGCCCCATCTTTCGCTTAGGACACGGCTTTGGCTTTGCGTGATTTTTCGAGCTCCAAAGCGTTGCATTCCCGGCATACGCCGTGAAAATCGAGCCGGTGGTCGCTCACCTTGAAGCCGAATTCCCGCTCGATCCGCTTCTCCATCGGAAGCAGCCAGTCTTCCTTGATCTCCTCGACTTTGCCGCAGCGCGTGCAGATCAGGTGGTGATGCATATGCGGCTGATCGTCGCTTCGCAAATCGAAGCGGGCTCCGCCGTCGCCGAAGTTGATCTTCTCGACGATATGCAGCTCGCTGAGCAGCTCCAGCGAACGGTACACCGTAGCCAGCCCGATGTTCGGATACTTATGTTTAACGAGCAGATAGACTTCCTCGGCGTTCAGATGGTCCTTCTCGTTCTCGAGCAGCACCCGAAGCGTCGCTTCGCGCTGAGGCGTCAGCTTGTAGCCTTTATTCAACAACTGCCGGTTGATCTTGTCGATATGCTCCGCGATCGTCACGGACTCACCCGCCTCTCTGGCTTTATGGACGCAAGGCAGCTCGTCGCCGGCTGAAACCTTGTTTAGAATAATTCTAATCTAATTTTAACCGATTCGGTCCGAAGACGCAAAGGTTTTGTCGCTTGGAGTGCCGTTTGAGGTGCAGCTTGGGATTGGATCGGGAAATCTGATAGGATAGATAGGAGAAGGAGATGACCTTATTCGTATGATGCAACAATCCGACATAGGCAAACGCGTGCTTGTCATGACGGCCGTCGAAGCCGAGCGGGAGGCGGTTCTCCGGGGGCTCGGAGGGGCTGAGCGGTTTGATGTGCGGCTTGCAGGCGTCGGTCCGGCCGCGGCCGCTGCGAATACCGCCGCCGCCCTGGCGGCCGGCGGCGGTTCCGGCGGCTATCGGCTCGTCGTCAGCGCCGGCATCGGCGGCGGCTTCGCCGGGCGGGCGGAGATCGGCTCGCTGGTCGTGGCCAGCGAGATCGTCGCCGCCGATCTGGGCGCCGAGACGCCGGACGGCTTCGCCAGCGTGGACGAGCTCGGCTTTGGCTCCGCCGCTGTCCGCACGGACGCGGAGCTCGTCCGGCAGTGGACGGAGACGCTCGCGGCGGCGGGATGGCCGGCCGTGGCCGGCCCGATTCTCACGCTGTCGACCGTTACCGGCACGGCAGAGAGCGCCGCGAGGCTTGCCCGTCGGGTACCGGGAGCGTCCGCCGAAGGGATGGAGGGGTACGGCGTCGCCGTCGCCGCCGAACGGTTCGGCGTTCCGGCGATGGAGCTTCGCGCCGTGTCCAATCCGGTCGGCCCCCGCGACCGCTCCGCCTGGAAAATTCCCGAAGCTCTGCGCGCGCTGGAAGCCGCTTTTTCGAACCTGAAGGAGGTTATCCGATGAATATCGCATTCTCGCCTTGCCCGAACGACACTTTCGTTTTCCATGCCTGGGTGCATGGTCTTATCCCCGGTGCTCCGGAACTGAACGTCTCCTACGCCGATATCGACGTAACGAATCATTGGGCCGCCGACGGCATCGGTCCGGAAGTGCTTAAAATTTCCTATGCGGCGCTGCCCTGGGTGCTCAAGGATTACGCGCTCATCCCGTGCGGAGGCGCGCTCGGAAGAGGCTGCGGTCCGCTCGTGCTGACGCTGTCGGATTCGCGGGATCCCGCCTCCCTCTCCGGCAAGCGGGTGGCCGTGCCGAGCGAACGCTCGACCGCCTACTTGCTGTTCCGGCTCTGGGCGGCGCAGAACGTCCCCGGCGGCGTGGGCGAGATCGTCGTCATGCCGTTCCACGAGATTATGCCGGCCGTGCGCGACGGCCGCATCGACGCGGGGCTCGTCATTCACGAAGCCCGCTTCACCTACCCGTCGTACGGCTTGTCGATGATGGCCGACATGGGCAGCTGGTGGGAGCAGGACACCGGGTTGCCGATTCCTCTTGGCGCCATTATCGCCAAACGGACGCTCGATGCGAAGGCGATCGCGGACTGGACGCGAGCCTCCGTTCGCTACGCTTGGGCGCATCCGGAGCAATCGCAATCTTACGTGCTCAGCCACGCCCAGGAGATGTCGCCCGACGTGGCGAAGCAGCATATCGACCTGTACGTGAACGAGTTTACCGAGAATCTCGGCGACGACGGGTTCGCGGCGATCGAAGCGCTGCTCGTTCGCGCCGCCAAGGAAAACCTCGTTCCCCCGGTCGATCCGAAGCTGCTCCGCTAAACGGGCGAGCATCCGGGGTCGCCAAAACCGCCTTCGGCCTTTCCGGCGCTCTGCAGCGCGGGAAAGGCCGAAGTTTTTTTACGTGCTATTATCGACGGCTTTAAGCCAGTTCCTCCATCGCCGCATTCGGGAACGGATCCGCGAAGCGGCTCCAGTCCGCGGACAGCTCCGCCTCCGTCAGCAGGCAGGCGTCCAGTTCCGCCTCCAGTACGGTCCGGTTCATCCCGATGCCGATAAGCACGAGCTTGTTGATCCGATCCCCGTACAAGGGGTGCCAACTTTTCTCCAGTTCCGGCTCTTCGCGGAACAGCTCCCGCCGCTCGCGCTCGGGCAGCGCCGCAATCCAGTAGCCGCTCGGCCCCATCTGAATGGAAGGGCCCGCCTGGCTGAAGCTTTTGGCGACATCGTTGCGCGTCGCGAGCCACAGCGTGCCTTTGGCCCGGACGATCTCGGCCGGCCACTCCGACATCCAGGCCATCAGCCGGCCGGGATGAAACGGGCGAATCCGTTCGTAGACGAACGACGAGATGCCGTATTCCTCGGTTTCCGGCGTGTGCTGGGGTTTTTCCAGCTCCTGAATCCAGCCCGCCGAACGGCTCGCCTGTTCGAAGTCGAACAGGCCGGTGTTCAGAATCGCCGCCGGATCGACCGCTCCGTTGACGGTTCGGATGAATCGGGCCCTCGGCTGAAGCGCCCGGAGCACGCGTTCCAGCTCGTCCAAAGCTTCCGCTGTCACCTTATCGCATTTGTTCAGGATCAGCACGTCGCAAAACTCGATCTGATCGATAAGCAGATCGACCACTTCCCGGGTATCGCCCTCCCCCGTCGCCTGGCCGCGGTCAAGCAGCGTCTCGCCGGAAGCGTAATGTGCCAGAAACGGTTGGCGTCGACGACCGTCACCATCGTGTCTAGCCTGCAAAACTTCGTCAGGTCGATGCCCAACTCCTCGTCGATATAACTGAATGTCTGGGCGACCGGAACCGGCTCGCCCACTCCCGTCGATTCGATCAGAATATAATCGAAGCGCCCTTCGAGGGCCAACCGCTCCACTTCCTTGAGCAGATCCTCCCGTAACGTGCAGCAGATGCATCCGTTCGACATCTCGACCAGCTTCTCGTTCGTCCGGGACAGCCCGCCGCCGTCGCGAACGAGCTCGGCGTCTACGTTGACCTCGCTCAGGTCGTTGACGATGACGGCCGCCTTCAGACCGTTGCGGTTGCGCAGCACATGGTTCAAAATCGTCGTCTTGCCCGCCCCCAAATAGCCGCTAAGCACCGTAACCGGTATTTTTCGATTCAATCTTCGTTCCTCCTTCTGCGTAATAATTACGATTTTTGTGGACGCCTATTCGTTTAATGCTTTCTGCAGCGCGGCCAGATTGTTTTGCATGATGCCGATGTAGTCCAGATTGTTCTGCTTATCTTCGTCAGTCAGACCCTCGAGCGGGTTCAGCACGTCCGTCTTCGCTCCGACTTCCTTCGCGATCGTGTCCGCGATCTTCGGATCGACGAGCGTCTCGAAGAAAATCGTGCGAATGTTCATCTCTTTCGCCTGCTTCACGACCTCGGCCATCCGGGCGGGAGACGGCTCCTGCTCGGGAGACAGCCCCGCGATCGGAATTTGCGTCAAACCGTACTCCTTGGCCAAGTAGCCGAACGCCGCATGCTGCGTGACGAAATCTTTGCGCTTGACGTCCTTCAACCCGTCCCTGTACGCCTGATCGAGTTCATCGAGCTTCGCGATATACGCGTCGGCGTTCGCCTTGTAATCGTTCTCGTGCGCCGGATCGGCCTGGATGAACGCGGCTTCGATATTTTCAACCTCCCGCTTGGCCAGTACGGGATCGAGCCAGACGTGCGGGTCGAGCGTATGCTCGTCGCCGGCGTGTTCGTCGGAATGGGCTTCGCCCTCTTCCTCCTCGGGAATGCCTTCCTGCAGCTCAATGCCGTCGATCGCTTTGACGACGACCCGGTCGGGGTTCGCCACGCTTGCCAGCGCCTGTTCCGCCCAGTCCTCGACGATGCCGTTATAGACGAACAGGTCGGCTTCGCCGATTTGCGCCATATCCTTCGCGCTCGGCTCCCAATCGTGCGGCTCCGCGCCGGCCGGAATGAGGCCGACGACGTCCGCATGGTCCCCGGCGACCTGCCGGCTGAACTCGTACATCGGATAAAAGGTCGCGACGACCTTCAGCTTGCTGCCGCCCGACGATTCCGGACCGGCAGCCGCACTGGCAGCTGCACCAGCAGCCGGACTTGCGGACGAATTCGCTCCGTTCCCGGCGCCGGAGCCGCACCCCGCCAGCATTGTTGCCGCCGCTGCCAGGAGCAGCGCGGGTTTTGCCCATTTCGTTTTCATAGGGTTGGATCCTCCTTATTCAATGAAGGGTTGTATGATTGGAAAAGCCGGCTGCCGGACCGATGGCCGCGGCCTCCGCTTTATCAAGCTGCGGTTGGTTTCGCTGCGCAAGCCTGGCGTACGCTTTCTTCGACAGGACGCCCGCGAGCAGGAGCAGAAGCAGCGTCAGCGCGATCGTGCCGCCGGGCGGCGTGCTCAGCTCGTACGAGGCGGTCAGCCCGGTGAAGACGCCGACCAACCCGACGCCCATCGCCATCCAGAGTGCGGCGGCGAAGCTGGGCGCGACCCGGATCGCCAGCGACGCGGGCAGCACGATCAGCGCGGAGACGAGCAGCACGCCGACGACCGGCATCGCCGACGATACGACCATGCCGGTGAGGAGGCTGAACGCGAGCGACAGCCCTTTCACGGGAAGGCCGTTCGTCGCCGCCGTCTCTTCGTCGAACGCGATCTGGTACAGCGGCCTCCGCAGCACGTAGAAGAAAACGGCGCCCGCCAGCACGACGGAGAAAAGCAGGACCAGTTCCGTGCGATCGACGGCGACGACGGAGCCGAACAGATAGGACGACACGCTCTGGTTCAAGCTTTTGTTCAGCCCCATCAGGATCGCGGCGGACGACAATCCCCCGATCATGAGGATCGCGACCGATATTTCGCCGTACGTTTTGTAGAAGCGGCGCACGTACTCGACGACGATCGCCCCCGCGACGGCTACGGCAAATCCCGTTGCCGTCGGGTTCGCGCCCAGATAGGCGCCTGCCGCGATGCCGGCCAGCGAGACGTGCGACAGCATATCGGCCATCAGAGCTTGCCTTCGGAGCAGCAGGTATACGCCCAGCACCGGCGCTACAAGCGCGATGAGCGCGCCGGCGCAAAATGCCCTCTGCATGAAGTCGTAGTGCAGCATTTCCATCCTCCGTTCTCCTTTCGCTCCAATTCGATGATGCGATCCAGATAGGGGCGCGCCTCGGGCAAATGGTGCGTGACCATGACCACCGTTGTTCCGTGCTTCCGGACTTGACGGTCCATCAGTTCGTAAAAGCCGTTGCGGCTCGCCTCGTCCATTCCCGTCACGGGTTCGTCCAGGACGAGCAAATCCGGCTCCATGGCGAGCGCCCGGGCAATGCAGACGCGCTGCTTCTGGCCGCCCGACAGCTCGCCGATCCGGCGGCTGCGCTGCTCCCACATGCCGACTTGCTTGAGCGCGAGTTCCGTCCACTCCCGGTCTTCGCCGCGGAGCTTGCGGAACCAGGAGCCTTGCGCCGCAAACCGGCCCGACCGGACGAACTCCTCCGCCGTGCTGGGAAAGCCGGCGTTGAACGCGGCGATCTGTTGCGGGACGTAACCGACCTTCCGCTTGCCCCTCCCACTATCCCTTTCGCTCAGCAGCGACACCTCGCCCTTCCACGGCTTGAGCAGACCGAGCAGCAGCTTGAGCAGCGTCGTTTTGGACGCCCCGTTCGGTCCGGCGATCGCCGCAAACTCCCCTTGCAGGATGTCGAGGTTCACATCTACCAGGCAGGGGACGTCCGAGTAGCCGAACGTCACATCCTTCATCGAGGCCAGCAGCATTCGATTCTCCTCCTTAGCAGCGGGTAAAATTTTGTTGCGGTTATATGTAATTATTACGATTTAAGACTGCGCATAAGGGCTTATCCCCTCAACTCAGAGATTGGGAAAATTGTCGCCAGCTCTTTGCCGTCGCCCAACTCGCGCTGTAACCCGACGATAGCGGCTTGCAGCGCGCAACTACCGCCGATAGAGCAACCTCATTGCTCGAATTCCCCATTCGTCAATACGCCCGCCAAGGGAAAATAAAAATTCCCGTCGCAGGCGACGGCGACGGGCCGCCCCGAGACGGGAATCGCAAGCGGCCGAAGACCGGCCGCCGGATCGAATAGCGAAGCTGGAACGTCATGGCCCCGGAACCGCAGCCTCGTGCTGGCATTCCTCGCAGATGCCGTAAATTTCGAAGCGGTGGTTGACGATTTTGTAATGGCCGGGCAAATGAAGAGATTCCTTCATCGGACAGAAGTCGAAGGTGAGCGTCTTCTCGCAATTCATGCAGATCAAATGGTGATGATGATGGTCGAGGCAGGAGGACTTGAACTTCAGCCCGCCTTCCATGAAATAAAATTGCTCCAGAACGCCCATCTCGCTCATCATCCGCAAATTGCGGTAGACGGTGTCGAAGCTGACGCTCGGATATTTGGCGGTCAATTGATCGTAGACGTCCTTGGGAGATAAATAGCCGTCCGTGGACGCGAAAATTTGGGCGAGCGTTCGGCGCTGGTCGGTAATCCGCCAACCGTTTCGGGCCATAATCGCCAGCATTTCCTGAGCTTTGTCCGAATCCGCCATCGCTGTCCCCCTCCCTTCACTGTGAAGTCGGCCTACGGAACGGGCAAGGAAGCCCGTTCGTGCCGTCCGGAGCGTCTTAATCTACATTAACTATCATACCAGTTATCCTTACGATCCGGCAAGCAAGCGGCCCGCCGGGGCAATCCCGAGCCGTACCGTTCGAGCCCTCCGCCCCCCGTCAGCCAGACGCCCCTCCTTCCGCCGGACCGGCTTGCCGCCCTGCTCCGTTTATCCCGCCGCCCGGCGTCCACGATGCGCCAGCCAGACGGCGAAGCCGAACAGCACCGAACCGCCCCCGGCCAGGCAGACGCCGCGCCAGCCCCAAAGATGCCAGGCGTAGCTGCCGAGCCACGAGCCGAGCGCGCCGCCGAGGAAAGTCGTGACCATCTGAACCGTATTCAGCCGGCTTCTTGCCGGCGGGTCAAGCGCGTAAATCCGCGTCTGGTTGGCCACCTGCGCTCCTTGCACGCCCAGATCGAGCAGGACGACGCCGGCGATCAGCGCCGCCAAATAGCCGCCGAGCGCGCCGAACAGCAAATACGACAACAAGTTCAGCACGATCAGCGCCCCGATCAGGCGAGAGATGCGGAACCGGTCCGCCAGCCTTCCGACGAGCGGGGCCCCGAGCGCGCCGGCCGCCCCGATCAGGCCGAACAGCCCGGCAATCCGGCTGCTATAATGGTACGGCGCTCCCTCCACATAGAACGACAGCGCCGTCCAGAAAATGCTGAAGGCCGCGAAATTCGCCCCCCCGATCAGAGCGGATTCGCGCAGCGTGGCATGCTTGAGCACGAGACGCCCCATCGAAGACAGAAGCCGGCCGTAGCTAAGCGCCGCCTCCGGCCGGTTCGGCGGCAGCTTGATCCGCAGCACCGCGAGCAAGACAAGCATCGCGCCGGCGGCGATCCAATACATGACGCGCCAGCCCCAGGTGCCGCCGATGAGCCCCGACACCGTTCTCGTTAATAGAATGCCCAGCAGCAGACCGCTCATCACCGTGCCTACCGCTTTCCCCTGTTCCCCCGGGTCGGACAGCGTAGCCGCCATCGGCACCAGAATTTGCGGAACGATCGTCGTCATGCCGACGGCGAAGCTGGCGACGTACATCCAGGTCAAATTTTGCGCCGCGGCGACTCCGATCAAGGAGAGGCATACTAATGCGAGCAGAACGGAAATGAGGCTTCTGCGCTCCTTGATGTCGCCCAGCGGCACGAACAGGAACATGCCGAGCGCGTAGCCGATTTGCGTACACGTGGAGATCATCCCCGCCTCGTCCGGCGGGGCGCCGAACGAACGTCCGATATCCGCCAGCAGCGGCTGATTGTAATACAAGTTGGCCACCGCCATGCCGGCCGCGACGGCCATGAGCGTCAGCAATCCTTTTGACAAGCCGGATTTCCCTTGTGTTGCTTGAGCATGGTCTCCGATCATTTTTTTCTCCCCATATCCCTTCCACCGTTCTCCCACGGCGATGCGTGCGACCGCCCCGACGCTCCTGCTCTTCAGCAGCGTTAGGCGGGACGATCTTCCGTTCATTGTAGCATGAAGAAGCCGATTCCGCTCGATCCGACGCGCCGATTCGCAAACCTCCTTGACACGGGTTATATTTAATATATCGGGCCCGATCGGAGCCCAAGACGAACGTAAGGAGAAGAACCATTTGTCGAAATGGATGTGGAATGCAGGGCTGGCCGTTCTCGCCTTGGCGTTTCTAGGGCTGCTTGCGGGCTTCGCTTCAACCGCCGTGCATATTCGCAAGCTCGCCGGAGAGCTGGAGCCGGCCCATCCGGAGGAGCCCCAGCGCCGCCGCGTCGCGCTCATCTCCCAGGAGTTGGACAACCCCTTCTGGAGATCCGTCGAATCGGGAGCCCGCGCCTCGGCCGGGCGATACGGCATGACCATCGAATACGGGGGGCCAAGGCGGATCGATCCGCAGGAACAGAGCAGGCTGCTGGAAAAAGCGATCGCCGAACGCTTCGACGCCGTGCTCGTGCAAGGGCTGAACGAGCCGTCGTACGCCGCCTTGATCGACCGGGCGTCCGCTCAAGGCATCCCCGTCATTACCGTGGATGCGGACGAGCCGAACAGCGCCCGCATCGCCTATGTCGGGACGGACAACAAGCTCGCGGGCGAGCGGATGGGCCGGCTCGTCGCGCAGACGATCGGCGGCACCGGCCGGATCGGCGTTGTGCTCGGGAGCGAAGCCGTCAACCAGAAGCTTCGGCTCGAGGGGTTCCGGAGCGTCATCGACCGATACCCCGGGCTCGCCGTCGCCGACGTTCGCATCTCCAACATCTCCCGCCTCCAAGCCGCCAAGGAGGCGGAGGACATGCTGCGAGAACGTCCCGGTCTGCGCGCGATCGTCGGCTTCAGCGCGCTCGACGGGCCCGGCATCGCCGAGGCGGTGCAGCGGCAGCAAGCCGCAAGCCCCGCCGTGTTCGCGTTCGATGACCTGGAGAGCACGCGGCAGGAGATCCGCCAGTGCCGGATCAAAGCGACGCTCGTCCAAAGCCCGGTCGAGATGGGTGAAGAAGCCGTCGCGCTTTTGCATGCCTATTTTCAAGGCGAACGGATCGGTAAGGTTCATTATACCGGGACGACCGTTCTGGACCGGAGCGCTCTCGCAGACGGCGGCGGCGCATCGGGAGCGGATTGCCGATGACGATCCGCAGGAAACTTCTGCTCGTCATCCCGCTGCTCGTTCTGCTCGCCAATACCGTCACCTTTTTTCTCTTCCGCAGCTCATCCATCGTGCAGGTCGGCTACGACCGGATGATGGACCGGGTATTGTCGTTCAAACAATCCGCGCAAACCGCCGATCAGTCGCTGCAGGCGCTTTACGCCTATCTGCTCGATCCGGGAGCGGACAATCGGGCCGAAGCCGAACGCTGGCGCAAAGAGCTCAAGCTGCGCCGGGAGGCGCTGACACAAGCGGGCATGACCTCGTCCCTCGCATCCGCCGCCGAGGGGTACCTCCGCCTGCTCGATACGCTCGCCGAGAAGGAAAGCGCCGCCCAATCGGCGGCTTCTTCCCCGTCGGAGGCGCTGGCCTTGTACGAATCCGCGGAGAAAACGGCGGGCTTCATCCGCGAGGAGGGGCAGCGGCTCGTCGATCTCGAACTGGAGAACGATCAGGCCGTTTTCCGTCGGATTCAGGAAGAGAACGCCCGGATGAATCGGCTTGGCGCCGCCGTCATCGTCGTTCAAACGCTGCTCGGCGCCGGGCTCGCGTTCTGGATTTCGCGCAGCGTGACCGAACCTGTCGGGAGACTCGTCAAGGCGGCGGAGCTCGTGTCCGAAGGGCGGTCTTCCGACGAACTGCCTCCGCTTCCTCCGCCTGCAAAGGACGAGTTGGGAACGCTGTCCCGCGCCCTGGGGCAAATGCTGGCTTCGCTCAAAGCGTCCGCCGAGCGGGACAAGGAGAGGCTGGAGCAAAGCCGGCTCGTCAAGGAATTGGAGCTGCGGGCGCTGCAAAGCCAGATTCATCCCCATTTTCTGTTCAACACGCTGAACGTGCTGTCCAAGCTCGCCTTGCTGGAAGGAGCGGAGAAGACGTCCGACCTCATCGTCTCCATGTCGAATCTGATCCGCTACCGGCTTCGGAAGTTCGACGAACCGGTCACGCTCGGCGACGAGCTCGGACACGTGGCGGAATACGTCAAAATTCAACAGGCCCGTTTCCGCAACCGCGTCCGCTTCGAGACGTCCGTGGACGAATCCGCCTTGGCGGCGCCGATCCCGTCGCTTACGATTCAGCCTCTCGTGGAGAACGCGTTCGTGCACGGCATCGAACGGATGGAGAAGGACGCCTGGATCGGACTGACCGTCCGGCGGGAGGGCGCGGACGCCGTCGTCGAGATCGCGGACAACGGGGCCGGCATGGACGAGGCGACGCGGGCGGCCTTGCTGGACATGGCCTTCGAGCCGGAGACCGATGCCGCCGGCGCTGCGGGCCGGCATTCGGCGGGGCTTGGCACCCGCAACGTTTTTCGAAGGCTTCAGCTGTTCTGCGGACGCGAAGACGTCGCCCAAATCCGCAGCGAACCCGGCCGGGGAACGACGGTCACGATCCGCGTTCCGTTGGCCCGAGAGGAGGAACGAACCGATGTACCGCTTGTTGATCGCGGATGACGAGGCGCTGGAGAGAGAAGGCCTCGAATGGATCGCCCGCCGAATGCTTCCGGATACGTTCGAGATCATTCACGCCGAGAATGGAAGGCAGGCGATCGAGCAGGCGGAGGAGCGCCGCCCGCATATCGTCCTCATGGACGTTCAAATGCCGGGCATCCAGGGACTGGAGGCGCTGAAGGAAATCCGGAGCCTGCTGCCCGACGCCAAATTGGTGCTGGTCACGGCGTACGATTCGTTCTCCTATGCCCAGGAGGCGATGACGCTCGGGGTCAAGGAGTTTATCGTGAAGCCGGCGAACCGCGAGCATCTGGCCGGGCTGCTGCGAAGGCTGGTGGACGAGTTGGACCGGGAGAAGGCCAAGCGGGCCGAGCAGCTCGAGCTGAGAACCAAAGTATCCGCGCTGCAGCCGCTGGTGGAGAACGAGCTGGCGCTGATGCTGATGGTCGATCAGGTGCTGGACGCGGGACCCGATGAGCTGGCGGAATGGCTCGATTTTCCGCTTGAAAATTGCCGCTGCCTCGTCGTCGCCTTCCTGTGCCGCGACCCGTCCCCGCACAAGAAGGAGCTGTTCGAAGCGATCCGGAGATTCGCCAAGTCGCACGCCGACTGCATCGTGAGCTCGATTCTGGAGCACCACATGGCGCTGTTCGTTCGCAAGCCTTCCCAGGCGTCGGACTGGAGAGAAGAGCCCGTCCGCTTCGCGGAGAAGCTTCTGGACGCCGCGGGCGGCCCGTCGGACGCGGAGCTCGCCGTAGGCATCGGCACGCTGCGCAGCGGGGCGGAAGGGCTTCGGCAATCGTATTTTGAGGCCGTATTCGCCTCCTCCTCTTCCGGCAGGAACAAACGGGTGATCATGTTCGAAGATTTGAAGGAAGGCAAGGTGGGGCAGCTTCCCGGCGACGAAGCCGAAGAGGACGGCAGGCGCAATTACCTCATGTCCGCTCTCCTGCGGATTCGGGAAATGCGGGAAGAGCAGACGTCGTCGGTTATCGAACGGGCGAAGGCCTACATCCGGCAGCGGTTCGCCGAAGACTTGTCGCTCGAGGAAGTGGCGGATCACGTCCACTTGAATCCGTTCTACTTCAGCAAAGTGTTCAAGCAGCACGTGGGCGAGACGTTTATCGACTACCTGACCGGCCTGCGGATCGACAAAGCCAAGCAGCTCATTGAAGAGGACCGGCTGAGCCTGAAGGAAGTTTGCTACGAAGTCGGCTACAAGGATCCGAACTATTTCAGCCGGGTGTTCAAGAAAGTGACCGGCGTCGCCCCGTCGGAATACCGTTCCCAGCTCAAATGAAGCCTCCGTATCCCCAATCCGTGCCCTGAGCGGGCATGGATTTTTTTGCGTTCCGGGGCCAATATAATGCGATTCCGGCCTTGCGGCTCGCCGAGCCGCTCCCCGGAAGAATAATTGTGCGGGAACAAGGCAAATTAGTGCAGACGATCGTTCTCTCGGCGCTTCCGGTTGGATGCTATACTTATCACGATTTCCGGAAGACCGTTCGGCCGCCCGGTTCGATCTCGTCGGGACGAGGCACGGGATTCCGAGAGCGAATGCGCATCCACTTCAAGATGCCGAAAGGAGAACTTCGTCATGGCAGCAAAAATAACTTTGCCCGAACATGCGGAACGCCCGAACATGCGGTTCGTTACGTTGGTATCCATCGTAGCGGCGCTCGGGGGCCTCTTGTTCGGTTTCGATACGGCGGTCGTGTCCGGCGCCATCGGCTTTATGCAGGACAGATTCGACCTGAACGAGGTCCAGGTCGGCTGGGCGGTATCCAGCCTGATCATCGGCTGTATCGTCGGGGCGGCCGCGTCCGGCTGGCTGAGCGACGGTCTCGGCCGAAAAAAAGTGTTGATCGGCGCAGCCATTCTGTTCGTCATCGGCTCGATCGGCTCCGCGCTCCCGTCGACGTTCGCGGGCTATGTCATCGCGCGGATGGTCGGGGGGCTGGGCATCGGCATTACGTCGACGCTTTGTCCGCTCTACAACGCGGAGATGGCCCCCGCCCGGTACCGCGGACGTCTGGTCGCCCTGAACCAGTTCGCGACCGTAACGGGCATTTTCCTGACCTACTTCGTCAACTCGGGCATTGCCGGCGCCGGCAACGACGCCTGGGACGTCTCGACCGCCTGGCGCTGGATGTTCGGCGTAGGAGCGATCCCGGGAATGATCTTTATGATTCTGCTCTTCTTCGTGCCGGAGAGCCCCCGCTGGCTGATCAAGCAAGGCCGTCCGGAAGAAGCGCTGGCGATTCTGCTGCGCATTCACGGCGAAGAGGCCGCCAAGCAGGAAGTGCTCGAGATCAAAGAATCGTTCCGGGAGCAGCGCGCTTCGCTGCGGGAGCTGTTCAAGCCCGGCATCCGGTTCGCCCTCTTCGTCGGGGTCGTCATCGCCATTCTGCAGCAGGTGACCGGCATTAACGCCATCCTTTATTATGCGCCCGAAATTTTGAAGGCGACCGGCGCCGGAACGAACGCTGCGCTCATTCAAACGATTCTCGTCGGCTTCATCAACTTCGTCTTCACGATTCTGTCCATATGGCTTATCGACAAAGCGGGACGCAAGGCGCTTCTGCTCGCCGGATCGGCGGTCATGACCGTCAGCCTGGCGCTGATCGGCTACGTCTTCAACACCGGGAACATCTCCGGACCGCTCGTGCTCGTTCTGATTCTGATTTACGTGGCGGCGTTCGCCGTATCCCTCGGCCCCGTCGTCTGGGTGCTGCTCGCCGAGATTTTCCCGAACCGGGTTCGGGGACGGGCGACGGCCATCGCATCGATGGCGCTGTGGGCCGCGGACTATGCGGTATCCCAATCGTTCCCGCCGCTGCTCAGCTCGGCAGGACCCGCCGCCACCTATTGGATTTTCGGAGCGCTCTCGCTCGTCACGGTCCTCTTCACGTGGCTGTTCGTGCCCGAAACGAAGGGCAAGTCGCTGGAGAAGATGGAAGAACTGTGGAGCCGGAGAGCCGGCCAAGCCATAAAGGCTTCGGCGTCTGCGAACGACGAAGGAGCTTTGGGGAGACCCGTCCAAAATGAATAAGCGTCAAGCTTATCCATTCTAAACAAAACGGCAAGCCCGCCGGTCCGTTCGGATCGGCGGGCTTGTTCGCTATTTCAGGTAACGCTTGATGCGGGCCAGGATGCCGTCTATGCCCAGCGCGAAGCCGAGGCCGTTCTTGTTCTTGGCCATAAAAGCGTTCATCCCGATCACTTGCCCTTGCCGGTTGATGAGCGGCCCGCCGCTGCTTCCGGGATTGATCGCGCAGTCCGTCTGAATGATGTCTTCCAGCTCCCGTTCGGATATTTTCACCTTGCGGTGCTTGCCGCTGATGATCCCCGACGTGATGGAATTTTCCAACCCCAGCGGGTTGCCGACGGACATGACGATTTCGCCGATTTTGCTTTTCCCCGAAGAACCGAGCGGCAGCGGCGCGAGCGGAACGGACGAATCGATCTTGAGCAGCGCGACATCCTGCTCAGCGTCGCCCCAGACGTGCTTGCCGCGATGCACCTTCCCGTCGAACGTCTTGACGAATATGGTCTGCGCTCCGTTCACGACGTGCTCGCTTGTCAGTATCAACCCGTCCCGGGTCAGGACGATGCCGGTTCCGATGCCGAGCACCACCTCTTTCGGCTCCGGAGCCGGCGTGTAAAAAAACGGAAACGAAGACTGCGGCTCCTCCTCCCGCTTGAGCGTCCGGATGAAGACGACTCCCTTCCGCGCCTTTCGGAACAAGCGGACAAACCCGCCGCCGGAATGCCGGCGGATGCGCAGTTTCCCGCTTTTGCGCCGACCGTTAGGGGTTCCCATCGCCTAAGACTCCTTAATTGAAGTTCAAAAACGCCGGTTTGTTCCCGCCGGGATACATCGGATGAATAAGGCCGTTCAACTGATAGATCGTCGGCTCTCCGCACTTCGCGCAATAGGCCGCCGTCGGCGGATTGACGAACGTGCATCCCTTGCGGAGAATGCCGGGTTCGTCCGAACATCGGTTTTGGACCGGAGCTCCGCAGTCGATGCAATATCTGTCCTTCTCGTCGGGCATTCGCCCGCAGCGGATGCATGGATACAATTCCGGCTTTTCGCCCATCGGTGATTCCCTCCTGTTTCCTTATGCCGTCTGGTTTTGCAGCGAAGCCGAAGGCTGAACTTCGCCGAGCGGATTGTCGATGATGTCGTTATCGAGAACGGTCGCGATATATCCCGCTTGGACGTTGGCCCCGATCGCCTGGCCGTTGCCGAAATTGGTTTTGCCGTTCTGGGTCCAGCCCGGCTGCGAATTTTCCCCGATCGCGATCGAGCTTCCCCTGTTCAACGCATTGACGTTAATGGCTCCTGCTGCCAACGATATGAATACAGCCAAGCCTCACACCCCCGATAAGCGCCTAGTTCATACGTATTCCGATTACGGCTCATCGGTGTTTTGAACGATGCGGATATTTTTGACGACCGTCGACGCGTCCGCAGATTTCTCTAACGCCGCTACCGGCGCGTCCACCGCATCGTTGTCGACCGCAAAGGCGGCAACCTGCCGGACCGAATTGGTGCCGACCATTTTGCCGTTCCCGTAATTGCTCTTGCGGGACGTTCGCCATCCCAATTGCTTGTTGTCCCCCAGGTCGATCGCCGAAGCGTTGTTCACGGCGTTCGCCTGAATGGACCCGAACCCGACGAAGCATTGCTGGGCGGCGTTCGGAGCCTCGGTCAGGCCGATGTTCCGAACGTCGCGAACGCTGGCGTCGACGACGTCGGGATCGTGCACGACGCCCACCGCGTGCGACAGAGTCGACCCGCTCAAGGTGCCGAAGCCCTGGTTCGTTTTGCCGTACGAGCTCCATCCCCAGGCCTGGTTCGTTCCGATAAAAATGCCCGATGCGTTCTCGATGTTGTTGACGATGAGCTTCTGAAACACGACGCTCGCTTTCTGTCCGGATGATTCCAAAGCGACGACCTCCTCCGCGGGTAATGGGCTATCGCTTATACCCTATTCGCCATCCGTTCGGCGGTTGCCTGGTAAAAATAAATCGACGCCGGCTCCAGCCGGCGCCAATGGGTTCTACGCCAGAGAAGACTTCCCTTGATGCCGGGACTGTCGACGAGATCGCAGTCGAGCACCAGGGAGATCGGAACGAACATCGGGGAGATATCGCCGTTCTGTTCGCCGACGCCCTGATTGCGCTTGTAGGAGACGAAAGTGTCCGGATGCTGGCTGGTCCCGAGGCTCAGCGCTTCAAAACCGCGCACACCGGTCTGCCGATATGCGGCTGAATGCCGTCGCCTAACGCCTGCCTGTCGAGATCACATATGCATCGGCTTCCGTCACGCCTGTTCATTTGCCTCCATCCCGGATAAATATCTCCTGGAACGGCTCGGCGTCGCCGACTTTCGGCAGCCGGATCTCGACGACCCCGTTCTCGTATCTCGCGATCGTCCGGTTCGCGCTGACGTCGGCCGGCAGCGGGATGTCCTCGGTGCTGTCGCCGCTCTCGATCCTCAGCTTCCGCCGGTTGACGTAGAAGCGGAGGCTTCTCGGCGGCGCCTCCGCCGGGAGCCGGCATCGGACGAAGACGGAGCGGTGCGTTTCGAAGACGTCGTAATCGACGGCGGAAGACTGGAAAGACGAGATGCCGGCCTGCTTGAAAAGGGATTTCGGCATGTAGTTCCGGAGCGTGTCGTGCACGAAATTTTCGATGCCCTTCGGATTCCATTCCTTGCCGGTAAAAGGGATTTGCTCAAACAGATCGTTCCGGAAGTCGCTCCAGTCCGAATGCTGAGGACGCCATCGGTTCATCCGCGTCACTGCCCTTCTCGTAAATAAACTCTTGCACTACTTTATGTGCTCTCGTTCGGAAATGATACCCCGGAGCCACTCGGGAATTTCGGCGTCCGCAACGTTCAGCATGTCGAGGAAATCCGAATCGTTCAGCAGCGAACGGATGCCGGCGACCATGTTCCGGTCCCCGCTTACCGAGCCGAACCCTTGCGTGAGCTTCTGGTGGCTCTCGAATCCGGAAGGCCAGTTGTTGCCCAGATTGATGCAGGACGCGTTCTCCACCGATCCGATGCGGATCGAGCCGATGACGAATTGCGGCGACAGGAATGAGGCCACTTGCGATCACCTCCGGTTATTCCAGCGGAAGCCTGACGGCGTCCGGCGAAGCCCTTCCGGGGAAGGGTTGGAATCGGTCTTGCCGCCCTGGGGGGACGACGGAGGCTGCGGCTTCGGCGCAGCCTCCCTTCCTTCCGTCATTTTGGCCCCGAAGTTGTTGCCCAGATTGAGCGACCCGCTCAACTGCTCGATGTCGAGCGCGTCCAGCCGGAATTCCAGCTTCTCCAGAACGGGCTGATGGATATGGACGTTGTCGATCCGGATTTGCGGCTGCGTCTCCGAGCGCTTCAAACGCTCCTCCATCCGGCCGAACCGGGATTCGATCTCTTCGATACGGCCGCGGATCTCGCGAAGCAGGTCGTCGGTCCGCGGGCGCCCGCCTCTCCGAAACGGGTTTTTCACGGCTCGCGCCGCTTCCCGTCCAGCTCGGTGTCGATCTCGTCGAAGTCCGCGAGCACGCCGACGACGTCTGCAACCGAGCATTGTTGTCCGTTCACCGTCCCGAAGGCCTGGTTTTCCTTGGACGCATGCTTCATCTTCCACTGCGTGTTGCTGCCGGCAAAAATGCCGGACGATTGGACGACGCTGCCGACCCGGAATTCGCCGAACCTGATGTCCACCATGGTCTCTCACATCCTTTCGCGCGGCATCGGATTGATCGGTCGTTCGGACGGACGGCTTTACCCGGACGGACCGAATTCGACCGGAATCGACGTTTGTTTGTCCGAGCCGTCGATCGGCAAATTCACGATCAGCAAGCCCTTGGCGTAGCGTGCCGCGATCGCGTCCGGAGATACGGGCTTGGGCAGGGACAAGGAACGGCGGAAGTGGCCGAAGAAGCGTTCGCTGAGCGCAATCCGGTTGCCGGTCACGGGGTACGGGCAAGGAAGATCCCCTTCCAGTTCGAGCGTCTGCCCGTACAGCCGGACGCGGACCTGCTCCGGCGACTGCAGGCCGGGCAATTCGGCAAGGACGACGACGGCGGAAGGCGTCTCGTACATGTCGACGCGCGGCCCCGCGTTCGGGAGGAGCTCCCCCAGCTCCTGCCAGAACTCTTCGCCCAGCACCTCGGTGGCCTGGCTGTAAAAATCCTTCGGGACGTTCGGCCTTCCCTGATCCATGTCCTGCGCCTCCATTCGTCGTTTTTGTATAAATGTACGGTGAACGAACAAGCGGAACGAAGCCCGTCTGCATACGATGCATCATCTTTTCGAATGGGGTGATCGGCATCGCTACCGCAAAAGCCAAACTAACCGCCGCAGAGGCCAGACGGTGGGTGGGGCAGCCCGTCTGCATCGTGTTGAAGGACAGGAGCTATTACGTCGGTTGGATAACGGAAGTCGAAAACGGAGGCGTGACCCTGCGCGGTCGCAAAGGCCGGGGCAAGATCAGTCCGCAAACGATCCGCCATTCGCAGAAGGCGCGGCTGGCCGGGCTCTTCCCCACGTTCGCCCAGCCTGGAAACTTGGGCGGCAACCCGTTCGGCGGAGGTCCGGGCGGGGGCGGCTTCGAGCAAGGGCTGCCGGGCCAAGCGGGCGCCGGCGGCGGACTCGGCGGACTTGGCGGCATGGTCGGCATGATCGGCAAAGTATGGCCCGGCATCAAAATGGGCATCGGCATGCTGCAGACGATTATTCCGCTGATGGGCGGACTGAAAATCTGAGCCGCACGGCCCGCGCCTTTCCGGTCGAGATTCTCGCGCCGGAAGAGCGCTTTTTTGTCGCTTTCGCCTTCCCGCTCTCGGGCGGCAAGCTTCCTTACCTTATTTTTATTCCGCGTCCGCCAAGACTGAACAAAAAAAAAGGCCGGCCGGCGCAAGCCGATCGGCCTTGAGGTGCAGGCTTCCGAATTAGATGAAGAAAAAGCCTGCAAGAATGATCACGAGAAGGATAAACAAAACCAGAACAAATGCAGCGCCGCCGCCGTACCCGTAACCGCCGTATCCTACTCCAGCACTCATTTTCCCAGCCTCCATTTGTTTTGGATTTGTGATGTCTCATCACCCTGCCATCATATGAGGATGACAGCCTTCCTTCCATTGCATTTGCACCCTGTCGTCAAATTTCCGTTGATTTTTGGACCCGGAAATCGCCGCCACGGGAATACGACTCCTGCGCCAGCATCAGTTCGGCGTATTTCATGATCCCTTCCCCGACTTCCGGGTCGAACAGCAAGGTCAGGTCCAACTCCTCGATCTCGCCTGGATCCGCGGCTTGCTCGAACGCCCGCATCGGGTCGAGCTTGGGTCGTTCTTTGCCAGACGAGCAGGCAGAGCAGCAGGAACAGGACGCCCGCAAGCGGCATCGCCATGTAGCGACACGCTTAGCCGTGCGCCTTGTCGAGCAGATACAAAAACGGAAGGTAAAGAAGTCCGTTACCCATCGCTGGTAAATGTTCAGCGGGTACTGCGCCATCTAGCGTGGCGAACAGAATGAAGATGCCCGCAAAGATCAGCACGCCCCCTCCGTTCCGGAAGAGAGGGTTTGCTCGTTGCTGCCGTTCAGACGGCAACCGCCCGCTTGCCTCGTCGTAACGCCGGGTAAGCGGGATCCGGCACGGTTTACGGCTCGTTGTCCGCCGGCGGCCGGCTTCGCAGCACGCACTCGACCGCTTCGCGAATTTCCTCGTAGCCGCTGCATCGGCAAATGTTCGATTGAAGCCAATCCCGCACGGCGGCCTCGTCCGCCTGCGGATGAATGCGCCGCAGGGCGTGTACGTTCATAATAAAACCGGGCGTGCAATAGCCGCATTGAAAGGCGAACTTCTCCACGAAAGCCGTCTGCTCCGGCGTCCCTCCCAATCCTTCGACGGTCTGCACCGCCTTGCCCGCGGCTTCGACGGCCAGCATCAGGCACGACTTCATCGGCCAGCCGTCGACGGTTACGGTGCAGGCGCCGCAATCGCCGTTCCGGCAGCCAGGCTTGGCGCCGGTCAGGCCGAAGTTCTCCCTCAGCACGTCGAGCAGCAGCTCCGCCGGGCGGACGTCGGCGTGCCGAACCTCGCCGTTTACGTTCAATTCGAGCTTCATCGCATCCACCTCGCTTGAAGGATTGCAGCGCTTCCCTTTTTACGCTTGCGGCTCGAGCGCCTTCAATACATCCTCCGTCGTTATTGTCCAGACCCACTTGCGATATTCCGCCGACGCCTTGATGTCGCCGATCACCGGAGCCGGCAGCCGGGCTGCCGCTTGGCGAATCCGCTCGCCCGCCGGAAGCTCGCGCCGGTTCAAGATGCGCTCCATCTCCGCGGAGCGAAACGGGAAGTCGCACAAGCCGCTGAAGGCGAAGCGGATGCCCGATCCGGTCGCGAGCGCGGCCACGGTGACGATGGGGTATTCGATGGCGGACGCTTTTCGTTTTTTCACGCTCGCATAAGGCATCGTCCGATAGCCCGCGTCCATGACGAATTGAACGAGAAACTCCCCTCTCCCGATCCGCATCGAGCGGTCGAACAGCCGGCCGATCGGGACGCGGCGGACGCCGGAAGCGCCCGCGACCAGGACGTCGCTGTCCGCAAGCAGCAGCGGCAGAACGGCTTCCTTGTAAATCATCCGGCTGCAGACGTTGCCGCCGAGCGTAATTTTGTTTCTCGAGGTGCGGTCGGCAATGCCGCCCCCCGTCTCGCCAAGCAAAGGGAACGCCCCCGAATCGTGGATTTCCGAGAGCGACAGCGCGGAGCCGAACGTCATCTCCCGGTCCCCGACGGTCAGGGCGCGGCATTCCGGAACCGCCTTCAGATCGATGACGGCTTCCGTATAGATCCGGTTCCATCGGGCGAAGGTGGCGATCTCCGTCCCTCCGGACCAATAGAGCGGCCGCTTCCCTTCGCGGTCCAGCCGGGCATAGAGGGAGACGGCTTCCTGCACGGTGGCCGGCCGGTAGTAGTCGAAGTCGAACGGTATCATCCGATGCCTCCGTTTTTCGCCCGCCAGACCGTCTCCGGAAAGAGCGGTAGCCGGTTGAGCCGGACGCCCGCCGCGCGCGACACGGCGCTTGCGAGCGCCGCCGGCATCGCAATCAGGCCGTGCTCGCCCATGGCGCGGGCCCCGAACGGCGCGTCCAGACACGGGTTCTCGATGAATTCGACGACGTACTCCGGATTCTCGCCGAAGCGCAGAAGCGTGAAATCCCGCAGCGTAGGATTCAATACCGTTCCGTTATCCGTGTAGTAGAACGCTTCGCGGCTGGCGTAGCTGAGCCCCATCGCCATCGCTCCCGTCACCTGGCCCAGCGCTCCCTTCGGGTTGAGCACCTTGCCGGCGTCGTTGACCGAGATCGCCTTCACAAGCCGGTAGGAGCAATCCCGCGTATCCATCTCGATCTCCACCGCCTGGGCGCCGACGTTCCATTCCGGTCCGGGCGTGCCCTCCCCGGTGGCCGGATTCAGCGGATTCATTCTTCGCTGCGTGTAATAGCCGCGTCCGACGATCTGCCCGCCGATCGCGTTGCCGTTCGGATACTTGTAGCCGTAGCAAATATCCTTGACGGCGATTTGGACGGCAGGGTCGGCCCGCACGAACACCTTATCGTGCGCGAGCTCCAGATCGTCCGGATCGGCCCGGAGCACGACGGCCGCAATCGACTTTAGCTGCCGGATCGCGTCGTCGGCCGCCTTCAGCGCGGCCCGGCCGGCCAGGAACGTCCCCCGGCTCGCCACCGTCTTCCAATGCTCCGGCGTATCCAGCGTATCGACGGTAAATTTGACGTGAACGCGGTCGACGCTCATTCGCAGCCGCTCCGCCACCATTTGGGCCAGCACCGTCTTCGTGCCGGTGCCGATCTCGACGACGCCCGTCACCAGGTTGACGCTTCCGTCGGAATTGAACAGCAGAATGGCGCCGGAGGTCGCGTCGGTGTCCATGGACGAGTTTTTCCAGAAGCAGGCGATTCCCTTGGCGCGCACGGTATGTTCGTTCACCTGCCGTACCTGCCAGTCGTCCCACTCCGCCAGGCTGCGCACCCGGTTCAGACACGTGCGGATGTCGCCGAGATTGCTGGGGGTGAGCCGGTCCCGCGTCGGCGCCGTATCGCCCGGAACGGCGGCGTTGCGCATGCGAAGTTCCCAGGGGTCCATCTTCAGCTCGTCGGCCAGCGCGTCGATCGCCCTCTCCATGGCGAAGGTCAGCTCGGAATGTCCGTAACCCCGAAAAGCCGCCGGAAACGTGTGATTGGTGTACACCGTCAAGCATTCGCAATGAAGATGCTCGATCCCGTACGGACCCGAGCAGTCGGCCGCCGCCGCTCTCGCCACGTCGCTGGATTTGTCGTTGTAGGCGCCGCCGTCGAAGCGGTAGACGATTTGCGCGGCCCTGATTTTCCCGTCCCTCGTGCTGCCCAGCCTCACCGTAGCGTCCAGGCCGATGCGGACCGGCGACGTCAACATGTCCTCTTCGCGCGTATTGACGAGCTTCACTTTCCGCCCGCCGACCGCCCGGGAAGCCAGGTAGGCGACCGCCTCCAGCTGAATCGCCGTCTTGCCTCCGTATCCTCCTCCTACGAACGGCGTCCGCACGACGATCCATCCCGGATCGATGCCGAAGTATCTGGCCATGAACTTCTTGACGGCGAACGGAACTTGCGTCGACGTCTCGATGATGACGTGCCCGTCCGGACGGATCTCCGCGGACGCGCTTCGGGTCTCCATCGCCGCATGGTCGGACGGCGCAAACGACACGCGGTTCTCCACGATCGTCTCGCTCTCCGCCCATCCCCGGTCCATATCGCCTTTGAGAACGCGAATGATGCTGGCGACGTTCGTCCCCGGAATCGAGACGACGCCTTCGCCCTTCTGGTATTCGGCCAGCTTCTCGTGCAGAATCGGCGCACTCGGGCGGAGCGCTTCCACCGGATCGTTAACGACCGGCAGCGGCTCGTACCGGACGCGAATCAAATTCGCGGCCCGCATTGCCTCCGCTTCGGTATCCGCGACGACGACCGCGACGATCTCTCCGTTATAGCGAACCCGGTCCCGGGCGATGACCGGGCGGTCCCGGATCTCCTCGCCGATCAGCACGTCGCTGGCATCTCCCGTCAGCACCGCCCGCACGCCGGGAGACCTCCTCGCTTCGGACGCATCGACGGCCGCGATGCGCGCGTGCGCGAACGGGCTGATCGTCAGGCGCGCATGCAGCGTGCGCGGCTCGATCCGATCGGCCGTATACATCGCCGAACCGGCGACTTTATCGAACGATTCCTTCTTCGGTACGCTCCGTCCGATCGCCTCCAATTCGATCCCCCCGCCTGAGCCAATTGATCTCTCAAGTATATGGGCGGGACAAGGCGCGATATGACTGGAGCTTGCGCGTCAAGAGGAGGGCGTCGGCTGCTCGTTCTTGGGCGGAGGAAAAAGGAGCAGATGGACCGCCAAAGCGACGGCCACTCCGATGAACGTGTCGCGCACGCGATCGAAGCCGTACGTGCCCGATTGCGGCTGCAAGGCGAGCACCAGCACTACGCTGAGCGCCACTTCGCGGACGAGCGTCGGGTTGCGGCTGGCGATCAGCGACAAGGAACAGGCGACCACGATCACGAGCGCCATCGCCCAGGAGGCGAGCGGCAGCCAAATCGCCGCCAAGGCGGTCATGACGACCCCGATGACGGTGCCGAGAACGCGGTAGTAGGAAAATTGGAGCGTTTGGGTTGCGGAAGGCTGCATGCACAAAATAACGGAGACGGGCGCGAGGAACGGATGCCGGGAGCCGGCCAGCTTGGCCAGTTCCCAGGCGATACCGGACGCAAGCGCCATTTTCAAAATCGTGGCTGCCAAGCTCACGAGTTGCGCTTGGCTCGATTGCGCGGCTGCGGTTTTCAAAATCGGGCCTCCATTTGCTGGATTCGGTGACCATTAGAATACGCACCCGATCGTTCCGCAATACGAGAAGCCGAAATGTGGACTGCTGCGAATGGCACGTCCGGACGGGCACCGAGAGCGAATGAACAACTCAAAATCGTCAAGATCGCCTCTGTATGCCTGGAAATAAAAAAAGCCCCTTGCGGGGCTTGAAGCGATGGACCGTTCAATCGAAATCGTATCTTTGTTCGCGCCACGGGTTTCCATACATGTGATACCCATTCCGCTCCCAGAAGCCCGGCTTGTCCGTCGCCCGGAATTCGATGCCGCGAAGCCACTTCGCGCTTTTCCAGAAATAGAGATGGGGAACGACCATCCGCACCGGATAGCCGTGCTCCGGCGTCAGCAGCTCGCCGTTATGCTTCAGCCCGAAGAAGGACGTATCCCGGAGGAAATCGTCCAGCGGCAGGTTCGTCGTCCATCCGTGCTCGGCGTGCAGCATGACGAACTTCGCTTCGGGCTTCAGCTTGATCCGCTCCATGACTACGGATACCGGCACGCCTTCCCACACATTGTCCAGCTTGGACCAGGTCGTGACGCAGTGAATGTCGTTGACGAACTCCCGTCGCGGAAGCTGCATGAACTCCGAGTAGGAGAACGTCTTCTCTTCCTCCACGAGCCCGAACACCTTTAAATCCCACTTGCTCATGTCCCGATAATACGGAACCTCGCCGTAATGAAGGACGGGAAATCCCGTCGTTAACCTCTGTCCCGGCGGAACCCGGGCTTCGATATCCGTCGCGCTCATCGCCGTTCTCCCTCTTTTCTTGACGTTCTGATTCCATTATACCCCTATCCCCTTCGGAAAAACGAGACGGAGCCCCGGAAAAGGCGCTCATCTCCGTTCGTTCGAACGCGGGCCGGAAGTCGCGCGGAACAGCGGCGGGGCGACGACGGCCGACAGCAGCAGCATCACCAGGCCGCAAACGAGGACGACGCCGTATCTGGAGACCCAAGCCGGCCCTTCGACCGCAAGCTTGAACAGCCAGCCTCCGATAATCGGCCCGATAAACCCCGCGAACCCGGTCAACGCCGAGAAAACGGCCACGTAGATGGGACGCTCGGATTTCGGCGTGTCTCCGATCAAGAAGTTGAAGACGAGCAGATTGTAGCCTCCCAGGCCGAAGCCGAGCAGCAGATGGGCGGCGACCAGCACGGCCAGCGCCGGCAGCGCCGCCATGCCGAGCCAGACGACGCACGAGGCGGCAATGAGCGGAAACGTCCACAGCAGCAGCGTGCGGGCCGGAAACTTCGCGTTCAGGTTGCCCCAGTAGATGTAGCTGAACATCATGACGACGTTCTGAAACATCGTAATGAGCGTAACGGCGCTGTAGCTTAGATGAAGGATGTTGAGCATCGCATACGAGAAAAGCGGAACGACGACGTTCTGAACGAGCAGGAACAGCGTAATGAACAACGTCGAAGGCAAGAACGCGCCGTCTCTCAGCGGCTTGAGCAGCAGAGCGGCCGAACTTCCGCTCTCGGAACGCTCGAACGGCGGATTGGGGTAATGGGCGAGCTCCCAGCCGTTCCAGACGACGCAGACTGCGCCGACGATGAACAGGTAGGCGAAGCCTTCGCCGCCGGTGACCCGCTCCATCCATTGGCCTCCCAGCAGGAGCGTAAGACTGGCGACGGCCCAATGAATCGTATTGCGGATGCCGAAATAACGTCCCCGTACCGCATACGGCACGATGTCGGCCATCAGGGACGTCCAGATGACCCCCGCGGATTGGGCGCAAAAGAACGACAGCATGTAGAGAACGACGTAAATCCAGAACCAGGACGCTTCCGGGAAAAGCAGCGGAATGAGCCCCGTCGACACCCAGAGCGTCCGGTGGGCGATGCCGAACAGGGAGACGAGCAAGCGCCGGTTGCTCCACCGCTGCATTCCGAAAGCGATAAAGATTTGAATGATCAGAGACAAAGAAGGAATCGCCGCGATGAGTCCGATCTGCTCGGAGTTGAAGCCCAAATAGAGCAGAAAAGCCGTCTGAAGCGGACCGCCCAGCACGTTGGCGATGATGTTGGCGGGTATGCCTTCCCGAAGGGAAGTGCGCATTCCCCGGCGGTTCTCGGAATCGGACAGGCGTCTTGCCCGAAACAATGCCGCTCCGATGGATGTATTCGACTTGCGAGGCATTCGGCGGTTCCCCCATGATGTGCCCGTATCCGGCGGCAGACGAACGTGCCCTTGCAACGATTCCGCTACTCACGTTCGTTTGATAGCAGCCAGAATCTATTATAGCGGCATTTGATGCGGTTTCTACTCTTTTTCTTCTACCAGCGGCAAATAAATCATAAATTCGGTTCCCTCGTTCACTTGACTGTCCACTTGAATCGTTCCGCCCTGGTTGCGGATAATCCGATAGCTGACGGACAATCCCAGGCCGGTGCCTTGTTCCTTGGTCGTAAAGAACGGGTCGAACAGCCTGCTGAGCGTCTGCCGGTCCATGCCTTTGCCGTTGTCCCGGATGCGGATGGCCGCGAACCGGCCTTCCCGGCTGGCCGATACGAGAATCAGGCCTTTGCGCTGATCCCCGGCCTCCAGAATGGCGTCCATCGCGTTCTTGACGATGTTCAGCAGCACTTGCTTGATTTGCTTGACGTCGATGGCGATGGAAATGGACGAGTCGTAAATTTCGTACTGCAGCTCGCAGCTCTTCATATGAGCTTCGCTCTCCGCGAGCAGCACCGTATCCTTGATCAGCGAAGCGACCTTGAGCGTCTGCTTCATGGGTGCGGATGGCTTGGACGAATTGAGAAATTCGTAGATGATGTCGTTCGCCCGATCGATCTCCGACAGAATGATCCGGCCGTATTCCTGCTTGCCGATGGATTCCAGGTAAGGCTTCAGCAACTGAATGAAGCCGCGGATCGATGTAAGCGGATTCCTGATTTCGTGCGCAATGGAGGCCGCGATTTTCCCCAACATGGCCAGCTTGTCGTTTTGGAACGCGGTCTGCTCGATTTGCTTGTATTCGGACACGTCCTTTACGCTGACGAGATAATCGCCGTCCAGCTCCTCGATTTGCAAAATGCTGATCAGCAGGAAACGCCCGTTGGAATCCTGGAACTCCCCGTGGAAACGGCGGTGGTAGACCATTTCCTTGTACATCCGCAGAAAGATCATGCGAATGGATTTGCGGAGATAGGGATGAAGCATCAGCTGACGGAGCGAATTGCCGATCAGCAGGCGTCGCGGAGCTTGAAGCAGCCGGGACATCTGAACGTTCAAAAACCGCAAGTGGCCTTCGGAATCGAACAGGGCGACCCCGCTGTCCATATGCTGCAGCACCGTCTCGAACTTGTTCGGCTTCTCGTGCTCGAGCGGCAGCGAGTCGAACAGCGCTTCCCGAAGGCGTTCGTGGTCCCGTTCATTGCTTGCCGCGGCTTCGGGAAGACGCAGCATCGCCAGCATTTCCATGAGAAACAAGGTATCTGCGTTGGAGAGCAGAAAGCACACGCTCTCTTCATGATGATGGACGATCGAGTCGATGGCAATGCCCTGCAACTGAACTCGCAATTCCGCCATTTCCTTGCTCAGACCTCCTCGTCCGTTGAGGGCGAATTCGGCCAGGGCAGGGAAATAGCGTGTCCTCCACCTTTCCATCCATTCTCCTCCCGGAATTACGGTATTGTGCCAAGGAACGCACCGACAAAATTTCACATTAATCATAGACATGGAAGGGAAAGCCTGTCAATGAGAGATCATGTCGAATGCGTATGCGGATTGTCGAAGCGGTTTATTTTCCCGAATCGCCGCCACGATCGTCCCCGGAGTCCCGGCCGCTCGCCTCTTTCCGGCCGTCGTTTTTGCCTTTTTGACCGTTGCTCCTGCCGTCCTTTTGGCTGTCGTTAACCTTAACGTTATCGTTATCGCGACCGTTCTTGTTCCAATCGTTGTTCCCGTCGTTTCCTCTATTCCGGTTGTTGCGGTCGTTGCCGCCGTCCGTCTTGCCGTTTGAATGGCCGCTCGTATTGCCGCTGCCGGGACCGTTCCGCCCGCTATTCGAATGACTGCCGCCGTTGCCCCAGTTGCCTTGTCCGCCGGCGCTTCCCGTCGCCGCGGCAGGGCCGGAGACGGTCACCGCTGCATCCGAATCTCGGCCGTTCGCGCTTGTCTTGCCGTTCGATTCATTGCGATCGTGGTCCCGGGCTTGGCCATTCCGTCCTTGGTTGTTGTCTTCCTTCCGGTCGCGGCCCCATCCCGGGCAGCCGGTGCCGTTCGAACTTCCTTTCCAGCTTCCGCTCTTGACCGAGCCCGGGTCCGGAGATTTGCCGCTGCGATCCTGCCGGCCTCCTCCGTGACCTTTATGGTCTTCAGCCTGCCCGTTCGGTTCCTGCTTCCGGGACTCTTGCATCTGCCGTACTTTGTCCTGCGCCTTCTCCAGGAGCGCCTTCCAGTCCTCCCCGCCGTTCGCGGAAGAATCCGCGTCGCCGCCCAATACTTGCTTGACGCCTCCCCACGACGAGGCGATTTTTTTCATCGACCGGTGCTTCAGCGCCTCCAGCGGAACGTCGTGCCCCTGGCTTTCCGCCTTCAGCCAGAACGCCATCTTCCCGGCGGACAAGCCGTTCGCCTTCGCTTCGTCCCGGACTTCCTTCGGCACGCTGACGGTCGTAATCTCGGGAGCCGTCCCGGCCGCGGGCTCCAACGTGCCGCTCGCGTCCGGCTCCGCCTTCGCGCCTGCGGTTTCGATGGCCCGCTTCATCTTCTCCGTCACTTCGGCCTCCCAACGCTTCTCGGCGTTCCGGACGAGCACGCTGGCCAGCACGACTTCGCTTTCTCCTCCGTTCAGCAAGTGGCGGGCCGCCATCTCCTCCGCCAGCTCCGCCGTAACGGTCTCCACGTCTTCCCCTTTGTAGCGGACCGCCGCGACGATCGGCTCGGCGTCGGCATTGAGCGCTTGAAGCTCGCGCACCCGCTCCTTGGCGTCGATGCCAAGCTCCACGCTCGGATTGACGTCCATCGATACATAAGCGACAACCGGCGGGGTTCGAAACGACCAGAAGCCGATGAGCAGCAGCACAACAGCCGCGCAGGAAGCGATCGCCGCCGCGAACGATCGGTTGCGGACGAGCTTCCGCAGCCCAAGCCCAGGCTGCTCCTCCGCAACCTCCAGCTCGATCTCGTCGCCGATTTGAAACTCGGGTCGACGCGGCACCCGGACGAAGCGGCCGCCCGGCGCGAGCACGATGGCGCGCTTGCCCTCCAATGACATGACAATGGCCCGGTTCATGGCGTCTCCCCCTCCTTTTCCAACGACGACGGTTTTATGTATTCCTGCAGTACCGGGTAAGGTCCTCCCGCGATCAGCGCGACTGCGATCAAATATTTGCGGTTCCTCTCCAACGTCTTGCGTGACACGTTCTCGATCTCGCACAACTCCTTCAGCGGCAACTGACGCTTGTCCGTGAGCATGGCGAACAAGCCGGGGTTTCGCGCCAATCGCGCCCCGATCTTAAGCAGCGTATCGCGGGAATCCTGATGCTTCGGCGATTGATCCCTTAAATCGGCAAACGTGACGCCGTAAAGCTTCAATTCTGCCGCGAGCGCCGCAATTTCTTCCCTGCGATCCTCGGCCGTCTGCTCCGTTGCATAGACCGATATCGCTTCCTTCGCCTCCAGGGCAGCCAAAACCGACGAATCCTCGTCGCGGTCGCCCTGAACCGCGCTGTACGGCACAACGGAGGAATGGCGCTGCTCCCGCCGCGAATAATCGATCAGACGCCGATTGATCACCTGCGCGGCGAAAGCGAGAAAACGGCTGCCCGCATCGGGCGAATAACGGGTAATCGCTTCATCGAAAGCGGACAAAGCCACGCTGTATTCATCGTCCCGCGACGGATCGATATACCGTTTGGCGAATTGGCTGGCCGTCTTGGCGATGAACGGCCGATATTGTTTGATCCATTCGTTGCGGAGCGCTTCATCGCCTCGCTGGATCGCCGCAACCGCTTCTTCCGGCGACATCGGCGCTCGGTCGGTCGCTTCGGCGCTCCCGCGTCCGGTCCATTTTCTCCACAGTAAGAGCAGCAAGAGCTCACCCCACTTTCATAGGCTTTCGTCGGCCGATAACCGGTTGAGGGGGCAGGCCAAAACAAAAAAGCCCCTCTTCCGCACAAACGGCGGTCTGCTTCCGCTCGGCCCCGTGCGCGGCTGCGCGTCGAGACCGATGCCGGATCGGCAGAAGCTTGGTTTGTCGCAGGAAAGGGGCGTACGTTCGCATGGGATTCGATCAAGCGGAAGGGAGCCTCGCTAGAAGGTTCCTCCGGTCGTCCGCTTCAGGCGCAGCTTGTGCCTGCGCCCGGCCAGCACGCCGAGCCGCCGCTTCAACTGCTGTTCCCACTCCTCGTCGCCGAGCTGCTTGGCGAAAGACAGAAGATCGAGCGCCATGTCGATCTGGCTTTGCACGATCGTCATCGGATCTTCGTCTTCGTGATTGACGCAATTCTCGTTCAGCGCTTTGTCCGATTCGTCTACGTAGTCGTGGAAGTCGACCTCGGATGCTCCGTCGCCATGCGCGTATTCCGCCAAAATCTCGTACTCGTTCTCCACCAAGTAGTGAACCTCCACCCGATGGCACACCGGACAAAACAGAATCGGTACGTTATGAATGCGCGTCCGATAATGCTTGAGCGTTCCTTTCGTGCCGATCATGCTGGCTCCGCAGCAAAAACTCATCGTCTTCCCCTCCTCGAAAAGCACGAATCGAACGAATCTGTGCTATTCACTATATTCTCTACATACAGACGGAATTCCTGCCGATTTTGTTTTCCCCTCTAACGTTGATTTTGACGCATTCCGGGGAAAAAAGCAAAGACGCATGCACGAGCATGCGTCCGCGGAAAAAGCGACGTTCCTTATTTCGCAACGAGGTGCTTGTCTCCCGGCTTCCAGTTGATCGGGCACAGCCCGCCGGATTGGAGCGCTTGAAGGACGCGGAGCGTCTCATCGACGCTGCGGCCTACGTCGTTGTGGTTAACGACCTGATATTTGAGTTCGCCTTCCGGATCGATGATGAACAGGCCGCGCAGCGCGACGCCTTCTTCTTCGATCAGGACGCCGTAGTCTCTTGCCGTTTGCTTCGTGATGTCGGAAGCGAGCGGGAAGTTCAGCTTGCCCAGCCCGTTCTCGCTCTTCGGCGTATTGATCCACGCGCGGTGGCTGTGGATGCTGTCGACGCTGGCGCCGAGAATTTCCGTGTTCAGCGCCTTGAATTGATCGGCCGCTTCGGACAGCGCGACGATCTCGGTCGGGCATACAAAGGTGAAGTCGAGCGGGTAGAAGAAGAAGACCAGCCACTTGCCTTTGTAATCGGACAGAGATACCTTGCCGAAGCCTTGACCGTCGCCAAGAGCGGTCTCAAGCGTAAAATCCGGAGCCGGACGGCCCACCAAACGTTCTGCCATGGTAAATTACCTCCTGTATTTCCGACCATTCAGCCGGGCGCAGTTTATTCAATTAGATCGTACCATTACTGAGAACGAAAATCAATATGGAATCAATACTTATTTAGAATGATTATAATTAAGTATTTGCATTCCGAATCTTATCTCGTCATCGCCGCTACGATCAGATCGCCCATCGCGCTCGTACCGATCGCTTTGCTCTTGTCGACGGCGATGTCCCCGGTGCGATGGCCCGCGTCCAGCACGCGCTTGACGGCGCGCTCGATCACTTGTCCAGCTTCAGCATATCCGAAAGTTAGCTGAAACATAAGCGCAACGGACAGAATCGTCGCGATCGGGTTGGCGACGCCTTGGCCCGCGATGTCCGGAGCGGAGCCGTGCACCGGCTCGTAGAGGCCGAAGCTGCCTTCGCCGAGCGAAGCGGACGACAGCATGCCGATCGATCCCGTCAGCATGGCGGCTTCGTCGCTCAGAATGTCGCCGAACATGTTCTCGGTGACGATAACGTCGAAGCTCGACGGACGGCGGAGCAGCTGCATCGCGCAATTGTCGACGAGGACGTGCTCCAGCTCGACGTCCGGATATTCCGGCGCGATGCGGTTGACGGTCTCGCGCCACAGGCGGGACGTCTCCAGCACGTTCGCCTTGTCGACCGACGCGAGGCGCTTGCGGCGCTTCCGGGCGATCTCGAACGCCTGGCGCACGATGCGCTCCACTTCCTGCACGTTGTAGACGCAAGTATCGACGGCTTCCTGGCCGTTCGCGCCTTCGCGGCGGAACTTCTCGCCGAAGTAGATGCCGCCGGTCAGCTCGCGGACGACGATCAGGTCGGTGCCTTCCAGCACTTCAGGCTTCAGCGTGGAAGCGTCCTTCAGGCAGTCGAACACGACGGCCGGACGGATGTTGGAGAACAGGCCGAGCGCTTTGCGGATGCCGAGCAGACCGGTCTCCGGGCGAAGCTCCTTCGGGTTGTTGTCCCACTTCGGGCCGCCCACCGCACCGAGCAGAACGGCGTCCGCGCGTTTGCACATCTCCAACGTGTCCTCCGGAAGCGGCGTTCCTCTCTCGTCGATGGCGATGCCGCCGAACAAGCCGTGCTCCAATTCAAATTTATAGCCGAACAGTTCTTCCGTTTTCTTGAGTACTTTGATCGCTTCGGCCACGACTTCCGGACCGATTCCGTCGCCGGCGATGACGGCGATTTTCTTCACTTCTGCCATAGTTTCGGTTCACTCCCGTTTACGATTGTCCAATAAAGGCACTATATCAGTTGTAGCATACTTCGGCATCTCGGGCAAAATAGATAAAAGCTATCGTTTTTATAGCTTGGGACTATGAGGATGACGCTTCCGCGGTGCGCTTTATTTGGGTCAACCGGGTCGCTTCGCGTTCCCGGAAACGCCCATGAACGCTCCCGGCCGGCAAAAGAAAAAACCGTTCGCACAGGCTCCAACGCAGCCCGTACGAACGGCTCGATATTACCGGCGTCAGCGCCCGCCCTTACACCAGCACGGCGGACAGCGCCTGCGTCAGGCGGTCCATGCCGGTGACGGTGCCCGCCTCGTCGTTGTAAGAGAAATTCATCCGCATGGCGTTGCGCTGCGGATTGTCCGCATAGAACGTGATGCCCGGCACGAAGGCGACGCCCAGCTCGACAGCCGATTTGAGCAGCTCGGCGGTGTCGATCTCCTCGGGAAGCTCGACCCAGAAGAACATGCCGCCCTTCGGCTCCTCCCATTTCGCTCCGCGCCAGTTGTGGCGCCTCAGCAGATCGGCCATCAGCTTCATCCGCTTCTCGTATTCCTTCCGGACGAACTCGATATGGCCGTCAAGGTCGAAATACTCGAGCAGCTGGTGCAGCATCTGCTGGTCGAGCGAGCTGGACTGCAGATCGGCCGCCTGCTTGGCGCGGGCCATCTGCCGGATCACTTCGGCATCGCCGAGCGCCCAACCGGTGCGCAATCCCGGCGCCACCGTCTTGGAGAACGTGCTCGTGTACACGACGCAAGAATCGTCCGGATGCTTGTCGAGCGAGAACATCGAAGGATAATTCCGCGAAGCGTCCCCGAACTTCAGCTCTCCGTACGGATCGTCCTCGAGAATGAGCGCATTCGCCCCCCGGCATAGCTCGATGGCGCCGCGCCGGCGTTCCTCGCTCCATACCCGGCCGGTCGGATTCGAGAACGTCGGAATGACGTACAGCATTTTCGGCTTGTATTGCTCCAGCTTGGCTTTCAAATCGTCCAGATCGATGCCGTCCTTGTCCCCGGACACCGATACGGGCACGGCCCCGTAGGAGCGGAAAACCTGGAGCGCGGACAAATACGTCGGACGCTCGACCAGAACGACGTCGCCCGGATCGAGATAGATGCGGCTCAGCAGATCGATGACCTGCTGGGAGCCGGTCGTGATGAGCATATGGTCCGGCGTGACGTTCATCCCTTTGCCGGCCATGCGTTTGCCGAGCGACTCGCGCAACGGCAGGAAGCCTTCGGTCAAGCCGTATTGCAGCGCCTTGTTCCCTTGCCGCATGACGCGCTCGAACGCCTCCGCCACGGCCGTCGCCGGAAAATGCTCTTCAGCCGGCAGCCCCCCGGCGAACGAGATGATGGAATCGCCTTGCGTAAGCTTCAAGATTTCGCGAACGGCCGACGAGGAGAAGTTTCCCAGTCTGGCGGAAAAACGATAGTTCATTGCGGGTTCCCCATTCCTTGTTGCGACGTCCGGCCGGCCGGCGGGACTCGCGATCAGATTGCCGTCGTCCGATGGGGCGGCGGTGCTATGCTTGCTTTAAACCAACGTAACGTTGTCGCGGTCGCGGCGGCTGCGCGGCGGCGCATTGCGCTTGTCGACGAGCCGGTTCAAGGCGTCGACGTAGGCGCGGGCGCTAGCTTCGAGGATATCGGTGCTGACGCCCCGTCCCTGCGCGCTCACATCGCCTTGCTTCAGAACGACATGCACGTCGCCCAGCGCGTCCGTGCCGTCCGTGACCGACTTGATCGTGTAATCGTCCAGCACGACTTCTTCGCCGGTCAGCGCGTCGATCGCGCGGTAAATCGCATCGACGGAGCCGTTGCCCTCCGACTGCGTCTCGACGATGCCCTTCTGCGTCTTCAGGCGGATGCGCGCCGTCGGCGTCGCGTGGCTGTCGAAGGAGACGACGAGCTGCTCGAGCGCGAACACTTCCGGCGTCTCGATCATCTTCTCTTCCAGCAGCGCGATAATGTCCTCGTTGCTGACGTCTTTCTTGCGGTCGGCGAGATCCTTGAACTTGCCGAACGCGGCGTTCACCTGCTCCTCGGTCAAATTGTCGAAGCCGAGGTCGATGAGCTTCTCGCGGAACGCGTGGCGGCCGGAATGCTTGCCGAGCACGAGCTTGCTGTCCTTGAGCCCGATCGTCTCCGGGGAGATGATCTCGTACGTCGTCTTCTCCTTCAGCACGCCGTCCTGGTGAATGCCCGATTCGTGCGCGAAGGCGTTCGCGCCGACGATCGCCTTGTTGCCGGGCACGACCATGCCGGTGAGCTTGCTGACCAGACGGCTCGTCTTGGCGATCTCCTTCAGGTTGAGCGTCGTCTGCGCCTGGAAGTAGTCCGCGCGGGTCGCCAGCGCCAGCGCTACTTCCTCCAGCGCAGTGTTGCCGGCACGCTCGCCGATGCCGTTGATCGTGCCTTCCACCTGATCGGCGCCGTTCAGAATGGCCGCCAGAGCGTTCGCCGTCGCCATGCCGAGATCGTCGTGGCAGTGGGCGGACAGCTGGATGTTCTCGATGCCCGGGACGTTCTCTTTAAGCGTTTTGAAAATGTTGCCGAATTCCTGCGGATTCATATAGCCGACGGTATCCGGAATGTTGACGACCGACACGCCTTCCCGCACCGCCAGCGCCGTCACCTCGCACAGGAAGTCCAGCTCCGTCCGGCCGGCGTCTTCCGCCGAAAACTCGATCCGGCTGAAATATTTCTTCGCGTACCGGATCGCCCGCTGAGCCGTCTCCAGCACCTGCTCCTTCTCCATCCGCAGCTTGTGCTTGCGGTGGATCGGGGAAGTCGCGATGAAGATGTGGATCGCCGGATCCGCGGCGCCTTTGAGCGCCTCGAACACCGCGTCGATGTCCTTCTCCACGGAACGGGCAAGTCCCATGACCGAGGCGTTCTTCACCGCGCGGGCGACGGCGTTCACCGCCGCCAGGTCGCCCGGAGAGGCGGCCGGAAATCCCGCTTCGATCCGGTCGACGCCAAGCTTCTCAAGCTGGAGAGCGATTTCAACTTTCTCTTGGGTGTTCAGGTTGACGCCCGGGGACTGCTCGCCGTCGCGGAGCGTCGTGTCAAATACGTAAATTTTCCTCATGGCAGGGGTTGACCCGCACCTCCCGAAGCAAACAAATAGACTTCCTTGATTATAGCATAATTCCCGCACGCCGGACCGCCAGGAACAAGCAAAAACGCCTTCGGACGATTAAGAAAAGGCCGTCCCAAGGGCGGGTAGTCTGCCCCCGGGACAGCCGGTGCCGATCGCGATTATTTTTTGATCCAGTGCATCAGTCCGCGGAGCTGGGCGCCGACCACTTCGATCGGATGCTCGGCTTCGTTGCGGCGGGTAGCCGACAGGAACGCGCGGCCGGATTGGTTCTCGAGAATGAAGTCGCGGGCGAAACGGCCGGATTGGATGTCCGCCAGAACCGCCTTCATCGCTTTCTTCGTCTCGTCGGTCACGATGCGAGGTCCGGTGACGTAGTCGCCGTATTCGGCCGTGTTGGAAATGGAGTGGCGCATTGCGGCCAGGCCGCCTTCGTACATCAGGTCGACGATCAGCTTCAGCTCGTGCAAGCACTCGAAGTAAGCCATTTCCGGTGCGTATCCGGCTTCAACCAGCGTCTCGAAGCCCGCTTTGACGAGGGCGCTTGCGCCGCCGCACAGAACGGCTTGTTCGCCGAACAGGTCGGTCTCGGTCTCTTCGCGGAACGTCGTCTCGATGACGCCCGCGCGGGTGCAGCCGATGCCTTTCGCATAAGCCAAGCCGATCTCGAACGCCTTGCCCGTGCCGTTCTGATGAACGGCGATCAGTCCGGGAACGCCGAAGCCTTCGACGTACGTGCGGCGAACCATGTGGCCCGGGGATTTCGGAGCGACGAGCAGAACGTCGGCATCCGCCGGAGCGATGATTTGGCCGAAATGAACGTTGAAGCCGTGAGAGAACATGAGCGCCGCGCCCTTCTTCAGGTTCGGCTCGATCTCGTTCTTGTAGACGGCCGCTTGCGTCTCGTCCGGCATCAGAATTTGAACGACGTCCGCTTTGCGGGTCGCGTCGGCGACGGACAGCACTTCAAAGCCGTCGTTGCGAGCCGCTTCGGCGGATTTGCCTTCGCGAAGACCGATAATGACGGACAGGCCGCTGTCGCGCAGGTTTTGCGCTTGGGCGTGGCCTTGGCTGCCGTAGCCGATGACCGCGATCGTTTTGCCTTTCAGAGCGCCGAGGTCGGCGTCCTTCTCGTGGAATAATTTGACTGCCATTGATGTGTTCCTCCTTCGTAAAATGAAACCTTGTATGGCGACCCTCATAGAACGGGCGTCCCAAGGGAGAAACGGCGGACGGCCCGGCAGGGCTTGTCCCGCCCGCAGCCGCCTTCGCTTCTCCCCTCGAACACCCGCTCCAGCGGGAAGCGGAATGCGTTGGCGCGCCTAATGCGGCGCCGGCGATCAGCGGTTGCCGCGAATCATGGCGGTGACGCCGGTCCGGGTCATCTCGCGGATGCCGTAGGGTTTAAGAAGTTCGATCATGGCGTCAAGCTTGTCGGAATCGCCGACGACCTGGACGATCATGCTGTTCGGGCCGATGTCCACGACGGCGGCGCGGAACGTCTCGACGATGCCGAGAATTTCCGGCCGGGCGGACGGCTCGGCGCCCACCTTGATCAAGCCGAGCTCCCGCGCGACCATCGGGTTCGAACCGACGTCGATGACTTTGATGACGTCGATCAGTTTATACAGCTGCTTCTGAATTTGCTCCAGCGTATGGTCGTCGCCGGTCGTGACGATCACCATCCGGGACAGGCCGGGTTCTTCGGAGGCTCCGACCGTAATGCTCTCGATGTTGAAGCCTCTGCGTCCGAACAACCCCGACACCCGCTGCAATACTCCCGGCTGATCGTTCACGAGAATGGCAATGGTATGTTTGCGGTTCATTCGGAATCCCCCATGAGCATTTGATCAATGGTGCTGCCTTGCGTAACCATCGGATAAACGTTCTCTTCCTTGCGGACGACGAACTCCACGAGAGCCGGACCCGGATGCTTGAGCGCTTCCTCCCAGGCGCGGCGCGCCTCTTCCTTGTTCGTCGCGCGGAAGCCTCGGACGCCGTACGCTTCCGCCAGCTTCACGAAATCCGGGCTGCCGGCGAGATCGATATGGCTGTAACGGTTCTCATGGATGAGTTCCTGCCACTGGCGCACCATGCCGAGCACCTGGTTGTTCAGCACGGCGATTTTGACCGGGATGTTGTTGATCGCGCAGATCGCCAGCTCCTGGGCGCACATCTGCATGCCGCCGTCGCCGTTGATGGAGACGACCGTCCGGTCCGGGTTGCCCATCTGGGCGCCGATCGCCGACGGGAAGCCGAAGCCCATCGTGCCGAGGCCGCCGGAGGTGATCAAGGAACGCGGCTTGTTGAACGGATAGTATTGGGCCGCCCACATTTGGTGCTGGCCGACGTCCGTCGTGACGATCGCGTCGCCCTTCGTCGTCTCGTGAATCATCGAGACGACCCATTGCGGCTTCAATTCCTTGTCGGAATCGATGTACTTGAACGGCTTGCTCGCCTTCCAGGCCTGGATTTGCGTGCGCCATACGTCGGCCTTGTCCGCCCGCTTGACGAGCTTGTTGGCGACTTGCAGCACCGCCTTGACGTCGCCGACGATCGGAATGTCGGTCGGCACGTTCTTGCCGATCTCGGCCGGGTCGATGTCGATGTGGACGATCTTGGCGTGCGGCGCGAAGCCGGACAGCTTGCCCGTCACGCGGTCGTCGAAGCGGGCGCCGATGTTGATGAGCAGATCCGCGTTCTGGATGGCCGTGTTCGCGGTCCACGTTCCGTGCATGCCCGGGAACCCCATATGCAGCTCGTGCCCCGTCGGGAAAGCGCCCAGCCCGAGCAAGGTCGTCGTGATCGGAATTTGCGTCTTCGTGACGAATTCGTACAGTTCCTCGTGAGCGCCGGAATAGATCGCGCCCCCGCCGACAAGCAACACCGGACGCTCCGACTCCTCGATCGCGCGGACCAATTTGTCCACCTGATTCCGGTTCGGCTGCACCGTCGGGTTATACCCGCGCAGATGCACTTCCTTCACCGGCTGGAACAGCGCTTTGGCCGCCGACACGTCCTTCGGAATGTCGATCAGAACCGGTCCCTTGCGCCCCGTATTCGCGATATGGAACGCTTCGTGGATAATGCGCGGCAAGTCTTCGACGTTGCGCACGAAATAGCTGTGCTTCGTGATCGGCATCGTAATGCCGACGATATCGGCTTCCTGGAACGCGTCCGTGCCGATCAGCGAGGACATGACGTTGCCGGTGATGACGACGAGCGGCACGGAATCCATATAAGCCGTCGCGATGCCGGTGACAAGGTTGGTCGCCCCCGGACCGGACGTGGCGATGCAAACCCCGACCTTGCCTGTGCTCCGGGCGTAGCCGTCCGCGGCGTGGATCGCTCCCTGCTCGTGACGGGTCAGCAGATGGTTAAAGTCGGAAAAGCCGTACATGGCGTCATAAATATAGAGAACGGCGCCGCCGGGATATCCGAAGACGCAGTCGACACCCTCCAAGAGCAGGCTTCGAAGCAGCATCTCCGACCCCGTAATGACTTCCGGTTTGCTCCATTTCTCAATCAGTTCTTCCTTGGACTTCAGCGTGGCACTTTGCGCGCTCATCCGTCATCCTCCTTTCGAAATGTTCATGCTGTAATGGTTGGAAAATCAAAAAAGCCCTTCGCCCGAACATCGTTTGACGTTCTGGGACGAAAGGCTGTTCCTTCCGCGGTACCACCCGGATTCACCGTGCGCCTCGCGGCGACGGTCTCATAAAGTATGGCCGGTTCGCCTGAGCGCTCAAGCACCGAACTTCATACCTCGGACGCGGTAACGTGCGTCATTCCGATTCCCCCTACAGCGCTGGCGGTTAAACCGGCGGTTCAGGCGAACAGCTCCGAGGAGACCCGGCGTACAGGGATTGAGGCATCGGTCTCAGCAAATCCGACGCTCTCTGAGCTCAAGAGCCCTCCCGCTTCTTCCTCTTCACGGCCGTTAAATGTTCGGTCGATTTAGAATCCATTATATTCTTCACCGAAGCATTCGTCAATACACGGATGAAATTCGCGGAGAACGCCATCGGAGACGGGTTCATAACATATTTCATCCGGCCGCGTGAGGGTCTGGGCCCGTTGGAGGTGGGAATCGTGATCCGATGGATGCGGCCGCGCGATATGCGCGGCATCGTGCGGCTTGTCCGGACGCAGCTCGTGCCGGTCTCGCCTTGGCATCATCCGAGGGACAGCCGGCTGCGTAGCGAGATCGCTTCCAGGCTGCGGGAAGGCTGCACGCTCGTCGCCTCTAAGAGGCGGTGCGAGGAGCCGTTCGCTTTCCTGCATCTGGTCGTGCAGGATTCGGTTCTGTTTATCGATCTGCTCGCCGTCGACACGTCGAGGCAAAATCGGCATTGGGGCACGGAGCTGATGGCTCGCGCCGAGGAATACGGAGTGAAAAAAGGATGCCGCAAGGCGATGCTGTTCGTGGACGAGGAAAATGACAGGGCGCATCGTTTTTATAACCGCCTCGGATACACCGCGATCAAGCACGTGAGTTCGCTGCGCTGTTATCGGCTGGAGAAGCCTCTCGGGCGCTGGTGGTAAGGGGCGCAGGCGGCCCCGGACAGCAAAAGAAGCTGGCGGATGCCGGCTTCTTTTGCGCTTCTTTTCTTCGGTAAATCCGTTATCACCACCAGCCGCCCCATGGACCGAAACCGCCGACACCGCCGAAACCGCCGACACCGCCGAAGCCTCCGAAGCCTCCGCCCCATGGACCGAAAGCGAACGGCGCCGTTCCGATCGCCAGCAAATCGAACAGCGCCAGCGGGAGGATTGCCTTGGTGCTCACTTTCTTCCCACTCGGCCGTTCAAGAATCAGGCGGCTGCCGCTGATTTTTACGAGTTTGCCGCTAACCGTCGTTCCATCCTTGCGCAGCGCGTAGATGTGTTTTCCAATCAATTTGAAGGCTTGATCTCGAGTAACGCGGGACATTCAAAACCCCTCCTTTCCAACAGGGGACGTTCGGGAGGCCGCGTCAACGCCGCTCCGTCCGCCGTTCCCAGATGTCCTACACTGTATGAGCGAACGGGGCTTGCGGCTTGTATCTCTGTCTATCGCCGGCCAAAAGGGGCTGTTCTTTTTTACACGCTTTTCAAGCAACCCCATTCGTGTTATAGTTATGGCAAATATCCCCATTATCGCGACGTGAAGCACACGCCGTCCATTCCGGTTACGAACCGGTTGGGCGGCTTTTAATATTTTTAAAGGAGGCGATGGAGATGCACAGGTCCGTCAACGGATTCGAGGAAGCTTATCGCCGGTTTATGGAGCACCATATTCGAAAAAGCCGGGGAGAGCGAAAACGCCGGGTGGAAAATCACGGACATGCGGAGAGAAAATTTCTGTCGGACGTATGGTGGCCGGCATTCGGGGATTTGCACGGTCTCGTTCCCGAGTATGAGGCGAGGGACTGCAAAGACGGCAGCCGGTTTTTGGACTATGCGTGGGAACCCGAATTGTTAAGGACCGGTATCGAAATCGACGGGTTCGGCCCTCACGGGATAGACGCGAGCAAGATGCGCTTCGCCGACGACCGCATTCGGCAAAACGACCTTCAGCTTGACGGATGGCGCGTGCTGCGCTTCGCTTACGACGATCTGTCGGACAGGCCTCGCCTTTGCCGACAAATCGTGCAGCAGGCCAGAGGCTTCTGGGCTCAAGCGCTGATTTTTCCGCACCGACCGATCGCCTCACGCAACGGGAACGCTCTCCTTGGCTCGGAAAAAAGCTTCCCGCCGCTGCGCTCGCCGCATCTCCGCTTCGGCGCCTTGCCGCGCGAGCCGCGCAAGTAACGATGCACTGCCTATGCGTGCAGTCTCCCCAGGCGGTCAGGGAGCGGCCTGCGTCTAACCGCCTTACCTTGGCGCCGCCTCGAGTGGCTCTCTTTCGCTCACTGCGTCCGCGTCGCCAACAGCTTGTAAGGAAGAATGAAAGCAAAAAGCCGCCGAACCCTCCGGGAACCGGAGAAGTCGGCGGCTTGACGGCAACGCGGATTAGGCGTTGATCTTTTCTTTGGCGGTGCCGGCCAGCGTGTTGAACGCGGCGATGTCGTTCACGGCCAGGTCGGCGAGAATTTTGCGGTTGACTTCGATGCCGGCCAGCTTCAGGCCGTGCATCAGCTTGCTGTAGGACAAGCCGTTCTGACGGGCAGCCGCGTTGATGCGCACGATCCACAGCTTGCGGAAATTGCGCTTCGCCTGACGGCGGTCGCGATATGCGTACATCAGCGACTTCATGACTTGCTCGTTAGCTTTCTTGAACAGGCGATGCTTCGCGCCCCAGTAACCTTTCGCCAGCTTCAGAACTCTATTGCGACGGCGGCGCGTGACGAACCCGCCTTTAACTCTTGCCATTGCTCATTACCTCCCGGGAAAATGGATCGCCGCTCGCGCGACGAATCGTCGATTATTTCAGGTTAGCCAGTTGTTGCTGCAGACGGCGAACGTCGCCTTGCGCCATAAGCGGCTGCGTGCCGAGGACGCGTTTCTGGCGGGCGGACTTGTGGGACAGCAAGTGGTTCTTGTAAGCTTTGAAGCGTTTGACTTTGCCCGTACCCGTAATTTTGAAACGATCCTTCAGGCTGCTATGCGTCTTCATTTTAGGCATCTGAATGGTTCCTCCTGTCAGTGGCTCTTCGGAGCCAGAATCATGATCATGCTTCGGCCTTCCAGCTTCGGTACGCGCTCGACGACGCAAATGTCGGCCACTTCGCTCGCGACGCGCTCCAAAATCTTCTGGCCGATGTTGGCATGGGCAATCTCGCGCCCACGGAACCGCACGGAACATTTGACTTTGTCGCCTTCGTTCAGAAACTTCACGACGTTGCGAAATTTCGTCTGGTAGTCGTGTTCCTCAATGTTCGAACGGAACCAGACTTCCTTCAGGTCGACAATCTTCTGATTCTTCCGGGCTTCCTTCTCTTTCTTCTGTTGCTCGTAGCGGAATTTGCCGTAGTCCATGATGCGGCAAACCGGCGGTTTCGCTTGGGGAGCTACGTTAACCAAGTCCATGTTCGCATCGATCGCCATCTGCAAAGCTTCGCGAAACGGCTTGATGCCGATCTGCTCGCCGTCAGCGCCGACGAGACGAACTTCCTTCGCCCGGATTTCCTCGTTGATTTGATGATCCTTGCTGATAATGTTCCACCTCCAAAGGGGCTGAGTTGCCTTCCAGACACAAACAAAAAATGCGTGGTCCGTAGAAGACCCGCATTCCGTCGCAAACGTGATCTTGGCTGCGATGGGCGTTGTTCCCTTCGCTGCCCGGTACGTCGGCTACGCTGTACCAGCCGGCCGCGGCCGGACAGGTGAGAAGCGGGCGCTTCTGCTTGCGCGTGCTGATTAGAGCAGTCACTCGATTAATATATCACGCCATAAGCCAAAGTGTCAACCTTTATCCGCCGCGAGCTTTTTGCGATGTGCCTTTTTTGTGATCGATGGCTGCAAAATGAATACGCAAGTGCAAGTGTCTTAGACGGTTTCACAGCAAAATTAACGCAGATGTCAGCGCATGGCAGCGAATCTGACCGTAAAAGGGCGCACGAATCCTGTTATCCACAGAATCGGCTTTGTGGATTCGCTTTTTGGGCGAGTTATCCAGATCTGGATATCTTCTTACGCCACCAAGCTTCTCATCTTCTCAGTCTGGTTTTCCTTGATTCGTCCCAGCGCCATGGCCAGCATGACGCAAAGCACGAGTCCGCACCGCATCTTCATTTTGGCCATGCCGCGAATAGTATGCAACTCG
>NZ_AUCP01000050.1 GCF_000429825.1 Cohnella thermotolerans DSM 17683 | reverse complement strand
AGGGCACCGAGTGCAATGCGAACCGAATATGCTTTTTGACCGATGCCGATCGATGAGAAGGATTGGAAGTATTTCTCTTCCACTTTATCCCAAGGGATGAGTGCGGCAAGCTGTACCCAGCGATTCCCAGGATTAAGCTTCCCGCCAAAGGGTAAGTAGAAATTTTCCAACAGATCTGCCATATCCCGATTCGGCACGAACACGTTCGCTCACTCCATCTGCAAGGTTTTTTGCCAATTTTCTATGTTTTCCTTGCAGATAAATTCGACAAAAGTAGCTCAAATCCCTTGTGGAATAAGGATTTTTTGTTCGTTCAGCAAGCCCTAAATAGTTGCGAAGGCCTACTATCTCGCGCAATGTGGAGTAAAGAGCCGTCAGCAGTCACCTGCGATGGAGTGTTAACGGTCGTACCCACTCTACACCTGTAAAAGCTCGTCGGCGACGCAGAATCTAAGTTTGCATCAGCTAAGATTGGCGGCTCTGAGCCCAGGCCATATAGAGCCATTGCAGCATTTACAAAGGCCGCTGTGGCAATTTGATTAGTGTTCGTCCCGGATGCAGGTGTCGGAGCCGTCGGCGTTCCGGTAAAAGCCGGTGAGGCCAACGGAGCCTTATTCGCATTCAAAGCCTCGATCGTCGTCGCCGGCGGCGTGTACCAATTGCTCTTGCCCGTGATCGCCTTGATCATATAGGCCAGCTTGCTCCACAGCCGCGTCGGCGTGTCGCTGCCTGAGGCCGCAGCGACTGTGTCGTCGATCGCCCGAGTGCCGATCACCGCATCGGTAGCCGAACCGGTCCCCGTCTTTTGAACAAATGTCAAAGCCGTCGTCCCAAGCGTAATCGCCCCCGGGTTGGACAGCACCCACCCGGTTCCCGCATTGGCGCTGCCCTCTTTCACTTGGACGAAAATGCCCGCCGCCAGCTTCGCGGACGTATCCGCATCCGCGGAACGTGTCCAGGCGTTGGAAGACGCCACGTAAATCCCGTTCTCGTTGCCGGTTGCCTGATTTTTGACCAGCACCCGATCGCCTTCGGCCAGGGCAACTCCGTCTACGGTTTGCAAGCCGCTAAGCGTTATATTCGCGATCGTTGCGGCGCGAACGTCCGCATTGACGGCCTTCATCCCAAGCGCGGAGTCGATCTTGTCCCAGTTGTCGTTAAGCATCGTCTGGATATTAAACATCTCATTGCCGTCGGTCGCCGGGTTCTTCTTTAACAAGTTCCAGATTGTCGTAAATAATGACATAATGGCTCCTTTCTACGCATCCAGGAACGGAGCGAAATCCGTCAGCCGGTGAGTTTGGATCTGATGGATCGTCATGCCCTGAACCTCGCCTACCGTGAAGTACCGAAAGGCGTACTCCACGGCAAGATGAGCGGGTTTAATCTCTTCTATCGCAGCCTTAAGGTCGTCCAAATTCGGAGGCAGCCCTAACGCGTCCACAAATTTGATCGTGAAGCTGTACGCAGCGGGCTCTTGCACGATCTCGACCGTACCGTTCGCGAACGAGCCGGCGACATTGCGAATGAGACTGAACGTAACCGTGCCCGTCCCGCGAATTTTGGATTTCACCAAACTTCTGCGCTGTTCGATAGGCTTGCTTGAATCGGTCGGAATGCCAAGCTCCTTCTCCCACGTTTCCAATCCCCACGTAACCGTGTCGACATAGAATTGGTCCAATGTCTCATCCAGCGCAAGCTTCAACCGATCGAGCTCGGTTCCTTGCGCGTCGAGAATCGACTTCATCACGCGGGAAGTCGCGTAGTACCGCGGAAGATACGTCAGCATTGACTGCCCACGCTCGCTGGCCATGACCTCAGACACTGAAGCTCACCGTCCCCGGAACGGCCACTTCGCCGAGCGCCAGTTCGATATACCCGGTGCCGCCGTTCACCGTCAGATCGGCGAAGTCGACAATTTCCGGAATGTCCAGCAGCACCGAAGCGATCCGTGTATAACGAACGACCGTGTCGGTGAACGCGAGCTGCTTCAAATAAGCCGTCAAATCCGCTTCGAATCTCGCCTTCACGTCGGCCAGCCCGGCCCCGCTGCGCAGCGTCAACTTGACCGCCACTTGAATCGGAACCTCGGTCGCCGCGGCCACGGTGACGTCGGCGCCGATGGGCGCTTTGCCGTCGCCGAGCGGGCCGTTCGGCGCGATCGCGTTTTGCACCGCTGCCACCAGCGTGGCATTCGGAGCTCGCTTCTCCAGATCGATGACGTACACTTTCACCGTTCCCGGACCGTTCCAGAGCGGTTCCACAACCGCGCGCCCGATACCGTCGACCTGGAGAGCCCACTGGATATAGTCCGCTTTGTTCCCGCTCGAGCCGGGGCTGCGGATTTTGAGCATCAGCCGCTCCAAGAGCGAAGCGTCGGACTCCTCTTCCGCTCCTCCGCTTGTCGCTTCCGCATTAATAATTCCGGTCACCCCCGGAACGGAGCCTACGAGGACGTTGATCGCCCCTGCGGCGACGTTGCCGGAAGCTCCGGCTTCAACTGCGGCAATCTCCACCGTCGCGACTCCCGTTCCATCCAAAGTGACCCCGTCGCCAACCGTCTCGAACTCGATGGATGCCGTATTCGTAATCGGATCGGCCGGCGTCGCCACCCGCGTTCCCGCCGGAACGAACGTTCCCGGCTTACCCGTCACCTGCAACGCGCCTGTCGCCTTCACTGCCGCACGCCGCGCAATTCCGTGCTCCTCGCACCGCATATCCAAATAAACGCCGAACGTCGTGGAAGCGAACCCCCTCCTCAGCACTTCCTGCGCCCAAACGGCGGAATTGAACAGTTCGTAAGCCGAAGGAGCGAGCGCGTCCCAAATAAACGAGCCCTCGGACTTGTCGATGTCGGCGGGAACCCGGCCAAGCATCCGTTCCAGGATGGCCTCTTCCGTCTGATCCTGCAAATAATCCGGCAATGCCGTCATACCGTGCTCACCACGCTTCCCTGAATGGTTCCCGTCTCGTCCCGGACGTTGGAAACCTCGCATGTAAAATAGCAGCCGTCCCCATCCCACTCGAAAACAAACCCGCGAACGGAAGCCGTCCGGGGATCGGCCATCAGCGTCTCCGTCGCGATGCGGACAATCTCGCTCTCCACGGCCGCGCGAGACACGCCCAGTCCGATAAGCGAGTCAAACTCCTGGCCGTAATTCCGGGAATAAGCCAGGTAGCGGTAACGCTCCGTTTGCAGCGCCTTGGCGCACCACTCCAGCCAGGCGCCGGTCCCGTCCGCGCCGGCAATTTTGCCCGTAGAGGTCAGAACGAATTCCCCCGCCTCGTAATCGAACCGGAAGCTGCGCCCGAATTCGACGGCGTTGCTTTCGACCGCCGAGGCCGCAACAGCCGCGTCTTCCGTCGGAAATAAATTAGCCATCCGCGCCCACCACCTTGCACACCACGACGGCGAAATTGCCGTTCTGCACCGGCACGGCGAGCACCCGGTCGCCCGGACGAAGACCCGACTGCCAGTCGATCCGCACTTCCTCGATCTCGGTATCCGTGAAGTCGAACCGCGTAAGCGGCGAAGTCGTCGCTCCGCCTAACGCCGTTCCGTCCTCCTTCACGGGTGCCGTCGTCGTCCCGACCATGAAGAAAGCTGGAATCTGGAGCTTCACGGTCCAATCGGCCACGCCGTAGTCCGGAATTTCATGGTTGAACGAGTCCAGCTTCAAACCCGCCGACGTCATCGTCCCCAGCTCGGCCGGCAGACCGGAGACGGCCTGTGCGGCCAGACGGTTAAAGCGCGTCTCCAGCGTCGATACGAGCTTCTTAAAAGGATCAGGCACACCAATCCCTCCTTACCTTGTCTTCCGCGGCCAGCTCCAGCTCCATATGACCGGGCGTGCCCAACCGGTGAACGACGTTCGTCGCGAGCAGGTCCAGCCCGTTCAGCCGCACCTTGTCGCCGGCCCGAATCGTGTTAATATCGGGAGCGGTCACGGCAAACGTCTCCTGCATACCCAGCAACGCGTTTTTCGCCGCCTTCTTGGCCTGCTCGACCGTCTCGATCTTGCAGTCTTGGATCACTTTTTGCAGCGTGCCGTACTTGTCGGTTTCTCCTTTGACCAGCGCGAGGACCGGAGACAGCTTGGCGTCGTCGCTCTGGCTGCCCAGCACCTTAACCTGCGTCACCGCGCCTTCCAGCGTCCGGTTCTGGGTCACTTCCTCCAGCGTCTCCAGCTCCCACACCGTCGCATTGCCGCCCAACCGCACCAGCTCCAGGCCGTTCGGGGTCATCCGAGGCCGGAACAACGCGCCGCCCTTGTCGGCCGTCTCCTTCAAATCCTCTTGAATCATGGAGAAAATCGATTGGCTCCGCTTGATATTCCGGGCAAGCGGGATGCCCGTGTCCGGAACGGAGCCGACGCGGATATTCCATTCTTTCGCATATTGCTTCAGCCGCTGGGAGGCCGTCTGCCCAGCAGGCATGAGGCGTTCGTCCTCCGATTTCGCCAAATAGATCGTCTGGTCGTAAATCGTCAGCGTTAAGTGCTTCGTCCCCCCGTTCACGCTGGAGCACTCCCAGATCAGGCCGGGTCGGAGCAAATCAGCCCAATCCTGGCCGCCGTAAGGAATGCCCGCGATCCGCACGGTCTGGCCGGGCGAGAGAACGGGAAGGTCCGGCGTAACCGCCAGGCGAACCGTAGCCCGATAAGCGATCTCCTCCAGCGAATCTTCCAGCGTTATTTCTTCCGCGAGATCCGAGAGGTCGTATTGGTCGGCTAAAATCAAACGATATTCGCTCATGGCATCACCAGCTTCTGACCCGGCAAAATGCGGTTAGCGTCGCTTCCGATGACCGCTTTATTTTTCGCGTAAATCGCGCTCCACTGCGAGCTGCTGCCCAATTCGCGCTTGGCGATGGAGGACAGCGTATCGCCGGGCTGCACGGTATAAACTTTCGGAACCTGCTTCATATCCGACCGTGCCGCGGCCGTCTTCCCCGTAGAACCCGCGGCGGATGCCGTTTTTTTGACTTTCATCTCCCGCCAAGTCCGGAAGGTAACGTCGAAATAAACGTCGCCCGGTTCGCCGCCTCGAAAGGTCGTAGAGTGGGCTGAGACGAACACCAAAACGTTGACAGCCGTGTCGGTGATAATCAGACGAACGGGACGTTGGTCCGTCATCATCGCGGTCAGGCGGTTCATCGCCGCTTGCGGATCGGGAAGATCGGTATACCGGCAAAAGCGGCTATCCGCCACCTTGGGGAAGAACGAGGAGAACGAGATTTCCTTCACCTTCTCCCGCTGCGCGGCGTCGACTTCACCCAGGGAGAGAATGTTCAACGTCTCGTATTGTTTCTCCCGGCCGAACACGATCTCTTCCGGATTCACCGGAAAGTGGAACTTCCCTCCCGACGAATCGATGAGATAGATGTCCAATGCGTCCCCTCCTCTCTAGCAAACTCGTATCTATATCAAACGCGGTTCTCCATGGACTGCTTGATGGAGGCCGACAGCTTCGCGCCGATCTGAGCGGCGATGGCGTCGTAATCGAGGTCCGGTTGTTGCACGGTCAGTTGAACGGCTCCGGAAGGAAGGTTGATGTTGATGGGGGAAGGATTGGCCATGCTCCGGTTCCCGGTTTGGGCAGCGGTCACACGGACGGCCTTGTCGGCGAACGATTCCGAAGGCCTCGGCAATATCTCGGGCTCGATCTCGGACTCTTGAACGCTCTTCTTTTTCTTTTTAATCCCTAGCCAACTTGAAAATTTGCCTGTCAGCCTCTGTGCGGCTTTGCCGATATTGACGCCTGCCTTGCCGCCCAGGAAGTCTCCTCCCAGCCCTCCGAGGATGCCCCCGATCAAGCCTCCGGCCGCAGTTCCCAGCACGGGCACGATAGAACCAAAGGCCGCCCCGGCTGCAGCGCCCGCTGCCGTTCCTCCCCATTCCCCGGCCGCTTGGCCGACCGCTTTGTTCCTTTCTCGACCCGGCTTGGCCGAAGCGATCGACATCACATCGGAGATGACTTCGAGAGGTCTGAATAGTTTTCCGGCTCCTTTGGTAACCGGACTTTCCAGCATCGAAGGAAGAGAGCTTCCGGCAGAAAAGAGAGACGGCCCGCCGGAAAGAAAGCCGCTGGCTATTCCCCTTGGGCCCTTTCCTTTCCCGGGAGAAGATTTGGCGATTTTGCCGAACAGTCCCTTCACCCTATCCGATATCTTCCCGAAAGGTCCGGTTCGACCGGGACGAGCGGGGCTGCCGGGGCGATCCGCTCGGAGAACTCTCCCGTCTTTCCCGTTCTTCCCGTTGCGCCCGTCTTTGCCGTCTCTGCCGTTTTTGCCGTTCCCGCCTCGGCCGCCGTTCCCTCCGTTCCCTCCGTTCCCGCCATTGCCGCCATTGCCGCCATTGCCGCCATTGCCGCCATTGCCGCCGTTTCCTCCAGTACCGCCGCGACCGCCAGCGCTGACGTTGCCGCCTTTGCCGCCAGCACCGCCGTAGCCGAGGTTGACGTTTGGTAAGGTTGGCGTTTCTTCTTTCGTGCTTTTTGGAAAAATGACCTTAAACCATCTAAATCCTTTAACATTTGAGAGCTTGGCTAAAAGCATATCAGCCACTTCTTTGGTTTTGTCCTTGGCGTAATCTTCGCCCACGCCCGCAAAGAACTTGCCGACACGCTTCCCCAAGCTCAATTTCTTCTTATCTTTATCCCCATCCGCTGATTCACTTGAAGTCGACACCTTTATTTGAGCTTGGACATTCTTTAAGAAGAATTGCACCTTTTCGGCGACACGGAACGGGTTAAACCCTATTAGGAATCCGCGCTGGAACTGCTCTCCCGCCCGCTCGCCGGGCTCGTAGAATCGGGACTCGTCCAGTTCCGGCATCGTTGCTTTAAGCTTGATCTCCCAAACGCGGCTCGTCAGCAAATTCAGCTTGGTCCCTATCGCCTTCAGCGGCTCGCATAAGCAGTCGCTCAGACGGATGGTCGGTATAATCCGTAACCGTCCAAGCGCTTCCGCCCGCTTCCCCACCTTGAGCATTTGCTCTTCTATATCCCATTTGTTAGGGCTGGATGAGATTCCGGCTGCAGGAGCATTGGAGGACGCTCCCTGTACCTGAGTCGGGACACCTGTTAAGGCGTTTTGCACCGATGCAACGGCTTGGCTCGGGTTAATTCCTTTCAAAAGACCGAATTGGAACCGACTTCCCGCCCGCTCACCGGATTTCTCGAACATGGACTCGTCCATCTCCGGCTTCCACACTTTGAACTTCATCGCCCAGACTCGGCTTGTCAGTTGCAGCAGTTTGGCCCAAATCGCCTTAAACGTCCCGCTTACGCCGTCGTTGAGCCGGATGATCGGCGCCATCCGTAACCGTCCCAGCGTCTGAGCCCGTTTCGTCACCCGATCCAAATAGCGCTCCATCGTCTGATAAGCCTGATCCGTCCTGCTCAATCCATCGGCATCGATAACAACATCCACCCTGGCGATTCCTTCCGCTGACATGGCTTCAACCTCCTTTCCAGCCGGAAGCCGCCTCCGCGGCCTCCAGCTCGAGTTCTATGCTGGCCATCAGGAACAACTGCTCCCCTCGCGGCAGCTGCCAGAAAAGACCGGGGCGCAGATGGTGCCGCACCCAGATGGCGTGAAGCATCCCGGCCAGCGCCCCGGTTTTGATCAGTTTTTTACGTCTTCCAGCTCCGTGTTGAAGCCGGACAGATCGAGCACAACGTCCCCCAAGGCCGACAGCTCTCCGGCGAGCAGAATGCGCTTGATCACTTCCTCCGCGCCGCTCGCCGAGAACTTCGCCAGCAGCTTGGCGTCGCCCCAGTTCGGGGAGACGGTGGAGGCCGCGATCAGCGAGACGTTGAACAACTCCTCGTCGAGCCGTTCAATCGTCTGGCCGCGCTTCTCCTTGCGTTCCGTGCATCGCTCGCGGATGCTGAACACCTGCTTGCCGGTCAGACCGCGAATTTTGACCGGAACGCCGAGGCGTTCGAGCAGAACGGTTTTCTCCGGAACGGTGTCCGCGTCCAGCAGCCGCTGCAGCACTTGCTCTTCAGACAGTTCTTCGGCTTCGAAAGCCATTCGGAAATTCCCCCTTCGCCCCTAAATGCGCCTTACTTCGCCGTAATCGGATCAAGCAGCTCGTAGCCCTCGAACGTGAACGCCGTCTCCTCGGCCACTTCTTCGCCGGCCGTCCAGTTGGCGAGCTGGATTTTGTCCGCCACGCAGTTGATCAGGCGGATGCGCTCGAAGCCGTAGGCCTCCGGATCGTTCAGCTTGTTGATGATGTCGAACTTGGCGAAGCCGCGCTTGATCATGTCGCTCGTCACCTTGTAGCCGCTCATCGTGCCGGTGCCCTTCTTGGCGCCCAGCTTGTGAACGGTCCACTCCGATCCCGCCAGCTTCAGCTCGCGCTTCTCCACCTCCACGGAAGCTTCCAAATGATTGATGTTCGTCTGCCAAACGCCGTCGATAAAAACTTGTCCATAAGTGCCGAGAATGGCTCTGGTCGGATCCATCATGTTCCGTTATCCCCCTTATTGCACGGTGAACGTGCCGAAAATTTGTTCCACCACGTCGGTCAGCTTCGCTTCCCATTTCAGGAAAACCTGATCCGGCTCGGCCGCGACGCTCGTATCCTCGTACACGTCGTAGCCCGTCGCTTCGATGACGCCGGATTGGGCGAGCGTCTGCAAATATTGCTTGCATGCCCCGATGAGTGCGAGACGGCCTTCCTCGGTGTTGTTGACTTTGCCGATGTAGTTGTCCTCCGCCGTGCGCTGCAAGTCGGTGTTGACGCTGTCCAGCACGCGGATCGTGCGGATTTTTCGCCACGCGGCGTTCTGGTTCTGGCCGAGCGAGACGAGGCTGTTCACACCGCGAAGCGCTTTGACCTGACGGCCGTCGTGGATGAAAAGGAACACGCCCCCGCGAACCGCCTGCTCCTGTTCGCTGCGCGTCCAGCGGCGCGTCACGTCCTCGAACGGAGCGGCGGCGTACGTCGTCGACTCGCTCAGGCTTTGGCCGGCGATGAGACCGGCGACGTAAGCGGACAGCTGCGCGGAACTGTATTCCACGCCGCCGAGCTTTGCGCCGACGCCGACATTGACGATGCCCTCGCTGTTGAAGCCCGCGCTTCGAGCGACGGCCTTGGCGACGGCGTCCGCCGCCTTGTCGTCGGCGGACGAACCGCCGAGAACGGCGATGACGCCTTTGCCTTCTTCGCGAATGCGCGATACCCAGGACAGCACGCTGGCTTGCAAAGCAGCGTCGGTGACACCGTCGAGGGCGACCGCGTTGAACTCCTGCGCTTCGAACGCTTCGAGCGCCGCGAGGTAATCGGCATTGTCGACGTCTTCGATGCCGGATTTGCCGCCCGCGAACGCCAGGCCCGTCGCATCCGCCAGCTCGCCGGTGCCGTCCGCCAGCTTCGCCGCTGCGATCCACTTGTTGGCCGTATCGCCGTTCACGGCGTCGACCGCGGCTTGAAGATCGCTGCCCGCGAACGTGAACGTACGCAACAGCGCAGTGCCTTCATAGAGCTTCAAATCCTTCTTGGAGGAATCGATCGCGTTCGGCTGGATGGCGACCGTAAACCGATTGCCCCGCTCCCCGGCGTATTTCGCGGTCAGCTTCACCACATCCGCCGGCGAGGCGGACGACGTATCCTGCAGCGTGACGGACGCGGCGGCTTCGGTTCCGTCCGTCAGACGATAGGCCAGCACTTTGCTTGCGCCGCCCATCAAAGCGAGCCGAAGCGCCGTATAAGCGGTCGCGCCGCCCGTCTCGAGGTCCGAGAACGTCTCCGCGATTCCCGTCTCGCTCGTCACTTCCGCAAATTCCCGCACAGGTCCCCAGTGCGCCCGGACCGGGACGGCGACGACGCCTCTCGTCCCCGGTTGGACGGCAGCCGCAGCCGCCGAACGAAACGCCATGTAAAAGCCGGGCAATACCGGCATATCCGTCGTATTCCAATTGCCTCCTGCCATGTTCAGCTCACCTTTCGATTGAGAAATTGTTTAATGATTTGCCTCGCCTCGTTCACCGTCAACGCATCCCGCGCCACGGCGGACAGAGCCCCCGCCGCCGCGTCCGGCGATACGCCGAACAGCGCCCGCGCTTGCCGGATCAACTCGTCCCGGCCATACTTCGCAGCCTTTGCCGCCTTTCGCTTGTCACCCAACCCTCTTCACCTCGAGACCCGATGGTAGAAAACTTCCCTCATCAGAGGCGCGTCCCCGGGAGATGGCCCGGTTGGCCGGGCCGAGCGTCGCATGAGCGTCACGGACAGCTGCCCCGACCGAAGCGCATCGGCTTCGGTGATTGCCGCGCATGCCTGAATGGAGATAAACTGCTTCGCCTCCGAATTCAGCGCGATTTTCCCGCTTCGCTTCAGCTCTTCGGCCAATCGCGCGACGGCGGCCGTCTGCTCGTTCAGCGTTCGGCCCAGTACGTGGCCGGTCACCTGCTTGCGGATTTTCACGGCCGCCGCATTGCCGTCCATCGTCTCCAGGCCGACGACCCGCCACATGACGGCGGGAGCGGCGTACCCCGGCGGCCACTTGCCGCCGTAGACACTCCAGCCGGCGCCAAGCGCGGCCTGCGTCCATCCCTTAAGCGCCTCGATCCAGTCGTCTCCGGGAGCCTCCTCCGCCTGCTCCGCGGGCTCGATCGCCGCAACCGAGAACCGCAGCCCGCGCGTCAGCGCGTTCCGCGCCTCGTCGGAGACGTCGGAACCGACCGTTCCCTCGTACCGGCAGGTGAACACTTCGCCCGACGATTCGTCGGTGAGCGTCTCCCCGTCCAACGCCCGGATCACCGCTTCGCTCAGCTCGTCGACCGAAGCGAAGCCTGCGTCCGGGGCCTGGTACGGCCACACTTCGTATGTCCGTCCGAAGCCCGTCCAGTCGTTAATGCCGGCTTCGGCCCCCTGAAAGAGGACGAGATAGGGCTTGTCCGCCGACGCGCCGTCCTCGTGCGATTCGAGCACCCGCCCGTCAATCTCGGGAATTTCCGCTATCAGGCGCTGCCGAATACCGCTGCGCATCGTTCGCCACTTCCTTCTGTGCCATGTTCGCTCTTACCCTCCCGGTTGTGGAATCGATCGGATCGAAGCGATCCTCTCATCCCTAGGTGGCAACCGTACGACATCAGCCGACGAGCACGACGCTTCCGACGTTGTTGGCGATCTTGCGCCCAGCGCGCACCACATAGGTGCCGACGCTCGATTTGCTGATCTGCAGAAGCTCCGCGATCTCCGCGTAGGTGCAGCCGTGTCCGTGGGCCAGCACATAGCATTCGCGTTCCCGGGCGGTCAGCCCCCGCAGCGCGGCCTCCAGCCGGAACTGCTTCAGTTCCGTCTCCAGAGGCGAGGGCTCGTCCGCTTCCTCGGCCACCCAGACCATGACCGGCAGACGGGCGGGATCGGTCGGAATTTCCCGTTGGTAAGCGGCCCTGCGCTCGATCCCCCGGCGGTTGCCCGGCCTTCTTCCCGTCTCCAGCCATTCGATCACGTACGAGCAATCGGAGATCATCTCGACGAGCAATTTCCGCTCGCGGTCGAGCCGCAGCAGCGTTTCCATTTCCTCCATCGACCGTACCGATTCCCGTTCGCTCATTTGCCGGGTGATTCGGTCTGCCGCGAGCAGCAGCCCCCTTCTCGTCTCACGATAGGCTTCCAGCGTTGCTTCCCCCAAATTTACCGTTACGTACGATTCCGGTTGTTGTCGTTGCATCTGCTCCACGCTCCTTTTTCCAAGCTTCAAAAGGTTTTGCCAATTTGGTAAAATACAAAAACAAAATGCTACTGAAATTGCCCAATCCGCTTCCTCGTTTTTCCATCCGGCGGATATGGAACAATCATACATTACCATTTTGGCAACAGTCAATCCCTGGAGCGGCAAAATAGAAAAAATATTTTACCAAAACGGAAAACGATGCTATAATCAAACTACCAGATCAAAGAAAGAAAAGGAAGATTTCCGATGACATTGGGAACGCGACTTCGGGAACGCCGAGACCGCTTCGGCAAGACGCAGCAGGATGCCGCCAGGGAGCTTGGCATCAGCAACGTCCAGCTCTCCCGTTACGAATCGGACGACCGCAGGCCGGATCCCGGAATGCTCAGCCGGTTCGCGGAATACTATCGGACGACTACCGACTATTTGCTGGGGCGAACCGACGATCCGTCCCCCGACGCGTACGCCGCGCCCCCCTCGCCCGACTATTCGGAATTCGAGCGGTTCATCAACGATCCCGCGCACGGAACGTTTTTCAAAGATTATTTGAACGCCCCCGAAGAGAGCAAAGAAGAGATGCGGCGGTTCTGGGAATTCATCCGGGAGAAGGAACGCGGCCGCAAGCCGGGGGACAAGCAAGGAGAATAACGAGCGGTTCGGTCAAGCTTACCGTTATGAAGGAGGAATCGCCATATGGAGTGCCGGCCGGGTTGCGCAGCTTGCTGCATCGTCATCTCGATCTCGTCGCCGATTCCCGGAATGCCCCGGGGCAAGCCGGCGGGTATACCCTGCATTCATCTGACCGCCGACTACCGATGCGGCTTGTTCGGCCGTCCGGAACGTCCCGCTGTCTGCAGCAGCTTGCCGCCGTCCTTGGAGATGTGCGGGCAATCGAATGAAGAAGCCTTTGCGATTCTGACCGCACTCGAGCAGGCGACGAAGCCCGGCGACCCGGCTTCCTGACGGTGCTCTTCCCCGCACGACCCGTCATCCGACGAGCACGACGACGTTGCCGATGTTCGTCTCGATTCGGCACTTCGCCAGAACCACAAGATTCCGAGCCGGGCTTGCCGATCCGGAGAAGTCCCTTGATCCGGGGGATAAACAAAGAGAACAACGAACGGTTCGCTCCAAATTTTGCGCCCTTGTCAGGGCGGTTTTTTCGGCGTAAAATACGAACATACATTCGTATATAAAGCGGGGTGGTCGTATGCTTCGATATTATAAACCGACTCCGATGGAACAATGGATCGAGAGCCTGTGGCGAAGGGCGGGAATTTTGACTCCGGGCCAGTTGACGATCGACGAGGTCGCTTCCCGGTTGAATGTGTGGGTTCATTATTTGCATCAGAGAAGCAAGGCGCTGGAATGGATGGGCCTTCGCTCGATCCTCGTCGACAAGCGGCTAAGCCGGGCGGAGCAATGGGAGGAGTTCCTGCACGAGCTGTGCCATATTCTACGGCATGCCGGCAATCAGACGCTGATGCCGCGCCCGTTCCTCGAAAGCCAGGAGGCCGACGCCAACCGGTTCGTTCTGTACGCCTCCATGCCGCATTTCATGCTGCGGCAATTCCGTCTTCCCGACCGCCAGAGCGAAGCGGCCGGGCTGATCGCCTCCCACTTCGGCGTCACCCACGCTCTGGCGTATCAGCGGCTGGAGCAAATCCAGCGCCGCACGTTCGAAGCGATTCTGTGGGAAGAGATCGAGAAGCTGGATCTGGAGCGCATGCAGACGAAGATCGGGCCGGAGACGGCCAAGGAGGTTCCTCTCGAAGCTTGAACCGGATATGACGTGATGAGGCGACAACCATTAGCTTGGCTTAAACAAAATCAGGAGTTGTCAAGCTATTTTTCCACAAGTAAAAACGCTTCGGCGTCTATAGAGCTTCATGGTACATGACCGAGCGCGACTCCGAACCCTAACGGACACAGAGGCCGTTATTTGCCCAAAAATCGCGTTTTTTACATTCTAACGGACCCTCGTTCCGCTATGCGTCGGATTTTCCTCGTTGGAGGCACGGTTTGAAGCAAAATAACGGATCCTGTGTCCGTTCCATTGCTTAAATAAGCTTCCAGGCGAGAAATTACGGATCCTCGATCCGTAAGAGCCAAAGCAAATCCTGACGGAAAGCAGAAAGGGCTATCCTCACGCTCGTCTTCTCAGAACGATGGGATAGCCCTTCGCCGGCAGTGGAATCTTAATAAGCGGATACGCCAAGCTTGTCGATCGTTTCCTTGATGAAGGCAGGCTCGTCCTGCGGGCCCCGGGACGTAATCAGATTGCCGTCCACCACGACTTCGCGGTCGACGAAGTTGCCGCCGGCTTCCCGGATCTCGGCCTCGATGCCAGGATAGCCGGTCAACGTTTTGCCCCGCAGCAGTCCCGCTTCGGCAAGCACCTGCGGACCGTGGCAGATGGCGGAGATCGGAATGCCCCGCTCGTGCGCCCGCCGGACGAACTCGATAACCGCCGGATCTTCGCGCAGCTTGGAAGGCGATTGCCCGCCGGGAATAATAACGGCTTCGTAGTCGTCCGCTTTCGCCTCGGATGCGGCAAGATGTGACGTGTACGCAATCGTCCCCTTCTTGCCTTTCAGCTCGTCCCCCTTCTTCAGACTGATAATGACGGGGTCGTTGCCGTTCTCGACGATGGCGTCGTACGGGTTCTTCATCTCGGAATCCTCGAATCCGTCGGCCAATAGGAAAGCGACTTTCCTCACGCTTTGTTTCATCGGGCATCACTCCCTCGGATCGTTGTCGGCCGGCTCCGCGCTGCCGGAACGACGTTATTGTACCCTCCTTTTTCCGGAATGAATCGGAAAGCGCGATCATAAATTGAATTTATCTTAGCGATAAAACAAATTGTATTGCAGAGTTTTCAGATATTTCATAAAATGATCACACAATAGACAAAAAGTTAGATCAGGATGGGAGAGAAATCATATGAAATCCATCAAAGCCTTTCTCCAAGGGTTCTTTTTCGCTTTTATTTCGATCGGCGCCCTGCCGTTTCTGTTCGTGAAGAGTTTGCTGGAGCAGCTCTAAAGCTCTGCATCTCCTTCACGCATTAACAACCTCGGATGGCCGGCGGGCCGTCATTGAACAGCAAAAGGCGCGGCCCCCGGAATCCCGGGAAGCCGCGCCGCGCTTGAACAGTTAAGTGGTGCTGATGAAGGGATTCGAACCCCCGACCGACGCATTACGAATGCGTTGCTCTACCAGCTGAGCTACATCAGCAAGAACACTTTTATATCTTACTGATTTCGCGCCTCTAAGTCAAGCCTTTTTACGCAGGTATTTTTTTACATTTTTAATTTCGTTAAACGGACTGGAACCTCTCCCTGCCCCAGCGGCTTTTCTCCCTGCAAGGTACCCGAGCGGCGGGATGCTTCACAGCCTTTCCCGCGTACCGACCAAGCCTCCTCTCTCCCCGCTCGCCGGCTTAAATTGGAATTAGAAATAAGAACGTATGTTTGGTATACTAAGCTCAACCACGATCCCAGGAAGGGGTTGAGCTCCGAATCATGAGACAGATCACATACGAGCCGATGAACGCCAAATCAGTCCTGAACGCGGTGAAGGCGCCGTCCATGCCGTTCGACTGGTCCATCAATCCTTATCGCGGCTGCCAGCACGGCTGTAGCTTCTGCTATGCCCGAAGCACGCACGTCTATCTCGGCGAGGCGGCGGATGACAACTTCCAGCGTCATATTTTCTGGAAGGAAGACGCGCCGTCCATTCTTCGCGCGCAGCTTAAGCGAATGGCCCGCCGCCTCCCCCGCTACGTAGTCATCGGCACGGCGACCGATCCTTACCAGCAGCTGGAGGCCCGAACGAGGCTTACGCGCGGCTGCCTGGAGGTGCTGGCCGAGTTCGGCGTCGCCGCCAGCATTACGACGCGCTCGCCGCTCGTCCTGCGCGACCTCGACCTGCTCTCCCGTATGCCAGGCTCTTCCGTCAACCTCAGCATCCATTCGCTGGACGCCGGAATATGGCGAACGTTCGAACCTTCTTCGCCTTCGCCCCGGCAGCGGATCGATTGCGCCCGCCGCCTGAGGGAAGCGGGCATTCCGACGGTCGTCTTCATGGCTCCCATCCTGCCTTATTTGACCGATACGTCCGAGCTGACCGAGGAGCTCATCGCCGCATGCGTCCAAGCGGGCGTCCGCGAACTCATGCCCTCTTTCCTGCGGCTCTCGACGCCGGAGGTGAAGAACTGGTTTTTCTCCGTTCTGCGAACGGCCTATCCTCATCTGGCGGACAAATACGGGCGCTTGTACTGGCATTCGTCCCGATTGCCCGATCATTATACGAGACCGGTTAAGGCGCGAATCGCCGAACAGATGGCGCGGCACGGACTGGCCCGTTCGGACGGCGGCAACGGAGCCGCACGCGCCCCCGCTGCCGTTCGCCCGGACGCCGCGCCGGGCTGCGCTTCCGCTCCGGAGCCCGTGCAATTGACGCTTTTCTAGCGTACTGGCCCGCTCCGGTACGAGAACCTTCGCGGCGGCTCCCGCATAAGCTGTGATGACAACCGCCCATGGCAAAGGGGAGCCTAGATGAACGGTCAGATGGTTATGCTGCCGATATCCGTCCATCGGATTGCGGAACCGCACATCAAAGTGAACGTGCCGGTCGTCGCGGGGGGTACGGGCGAAGCCGCCCGCAAGCGGATGAACGGCGCGATCCTGCGCGAGACGCACGAATTGATGAAAGCGCAAGGCTATCCAAGCAAGGACATCCGGGAGATGGACGGCACCTTCGAGATCAAGACGAACGAGAGAAGCGTCCTCAGCCTGTCCTTGCTGAATTACACGTACAGCGGAGGAGCCCACGGCAATACGCTGCAGCGCTCGCTCACCTTCGACGCGGAGAACGGGCGAAGCTACAAGCTGAGCGACCTGTTCAAGCCGAACAGCAACTATGTCAGGCGGCTGAACGCGATCATCGAGGCGCAGATCAAAGCGCGCAAGCTTCCGCTGCTCGGCGATTATCCGGGCATTGCCGAGGACCAGGATTTCTATATCGCCGACAAAGCGCTCGTCGTCTATTTTCCGCTATACGCCATCGTCCCTTACGTATGGGGATTTCCGTACTTCCCCATCTCGGTCTACGAGATTGAGGATATAATCGAAGAAGAAGGTCCTCTCGGGCAAATGGTTCACTAATTTCGCGCGGCAGAACGTTCAGCCCCCTCGGCTCTCCGAGGGGGCTGATGGCGCACGAACGATTACCATTTGGACGGGTCGATGTCTTTGGCGGTCAAGCCCTCCCAAATATTCGGGACGCTGACGGAGGACGGATCTTCAAAGACGAGGAACGCCGTCGGCAAGTAGCGGCCGCCTTTGGTGGACGGCTTATTGACGATCTCGCCGCCTTCGGTCACGAGCACCGTCGACGAGCCGCCGTCCAGATTGGCGGCGATAACCGCCCCGTGCTCGAGCATGATCTGCTGGGCGTCGTACAGATCGGCCCCGATGCTGTAGCCCGGCTGGCGTCCGTCGATAATGAGGAACAGGATGGAACCGTCCTCCTTCTGTCCCATCACCGTCCGCGGCGCGATCCCCCAGCCTTGGCTATGATTCTTGATGAGCCCCTTGCCGTTCACGATAATGCGCGGCGAGAAGCTGACCGCCTCGGAGATGCCCAAGTCCATCAGCTCGTTCACCGAGTATCGGCCGGCGATCATTTTCCCGTTTTTGTCGAGACCGACAATTTGAGTGCTTTGGTCCATCCCGATATCGCGGTAGAAGATTTTCCCTTGCGAGATGACGAGTCCGATCGGCTGGAAGCCGTTGCCCTTCCAGTTCGGATCGGCGAAGCCGCCGGCGTTGACGCCCGCGATCGCGCCGGTCCGCTCGACCATGCTGGAGACCTTCTCGCCCTTTCCCCGCTTGTTCGGAACGACCAGCCGGATTTTTTTCGGATCGCGGACGGTCAGCAGATAGCCATGATAGCCTTTGCCGTCCACGGTCTCGATCTTCGTCAACGGCTGATCGTCTTCGGCCCCGCCCGCGCCGTCCGCTCCGGCGGCCGGCTGCTCGATCTGGTGCGTGTCTCTCTCCTCGCCCATCTCCTCGAACTGCTTCGCATAAGCGGCTACCCGCTCCTGCAGTCCCTTTTCCCCGACCAAATACTTCGCCCATACCCGATGCTGCGTCGTAATGATCGTATCGGCCAACCGGTAGCGCAGCGACGTGCCGGACGGCGTCAGAAAAAACCAGGCCAAAAAGGCGATCGCCAAAAGGAAAGCCGTCAAAAAAACAATTCCGATTGTCTTGAAAAAGCCAAGACGCTTGCGTTTCTTTTTCGTGCGCGCACGGCTCAGCGGCTTCTGCCCCGAAGGCGCCGGGCGCGGCGCGGCGCAAGACCGCGAAGGTGTCGATAACGGCGGCATGTTGCGTACGCTCCTTATGCTCAGATTCGCCAAAATACATCTAATATACGTCGGAGAACCCGAACTTGTTTCCGATCTCGCCAAAATCGGGGCCTTCTGCCCGAACGAACCGCAGGCTGCGGCAAAGCTCGCTTCCATTCGACAGCATTGCCTGGGAAATGACAGCGAACAAGGACTGCATTATCCGAACGCCGAACCGCCTCCCCCATCTTCGACTTCGATACGGGCGCTCTTCAGGAAACGGTGAAGCGTGAAAACATAGAAGAGAGCGGCAATAAAGAGGATGACGGTTAACGACGCATAGATAAAATTCAAGCTCATCGCTTGCGGTTACAGCCATGCGATCAGGCCAAGCGCAGCCGACTGCCCGAGCATCATCAGCGGGTCGTTCCACGCGGAGACGCGTCCCATCTGCCGGGGGTCGACGAGCGACGGCATCCAGCCTCCGATCGCGATATTGACCGGCGCTATGACGAAGCCGATGAGCAGCACGAAGCCGAGATAAATCCAAGGATCGGAAGCCGTCCCCAATCCGATGCCGAGCGCTCCCGTCGCCGCCAGGCCGGCGATGATGACCCGGTGCGGCCGGCTGCGCTTCACGATCGTGGCGCCGACCATGCTGCCGAGCAGAATGCCGATGCCGAAGAAGACGGCGAACAGGGAGGAAAAGAACGTATAGTGGTCGGGCGACAGTTTATATTTCATCGTGTAGAGCGGCAGCACGGCGAAGCCCCCGTTCAAGAGGCCGAACAGCACAAAGCTGATAATGAGCGACAAGAGCAGCGGCCTCCGGCGTATGTAGGCCAGCCCTTCCATAAAATCGCCGCGAATGTCTTGAAGGCGAAGCGACCGCCAGGCGGCGGGACCGTTGGGCAGCGTGACCTCCGTCGGAATCCGGCAGCTGCGGATAAGCAGCGCCGACAGCACCAGTCCGACACCGTCGAGGCACACCGCGCCGATAATGCCGAGCGCATGATAGGCGGCCGCGCCCAGGCCGACGCCGAACAGCATAAATACGCCCATGAGCGTCTGGTTTAATCCCGAAGCCTGCTCGTATTGCTCGGGCTTCAAAATGCCTTGAAGCAGAGCCGATTCCGCGGGCGCGTAAAATTTCGAGACGGCGCTTCGCAGGAACAGTACGGCGAACGCCAGCGGGATCCAGCCGGCGAAGAGCACCGCGATCAGGACGATCGTCAGTCCGACGCGGATCCAGCCGGTATACTCCGCGATTCGGCGGCGATCGAAGCGGTCGGCCGCAACGCCGATCACCCAGAAGACAAGAAGCGTGGGCAGCGAGTACATCAGCTCCGCAAGCGAAGCGTACCCGGGCCGCGACGAGAAACGGTCCAGCAGGTAAAAAGCGAACGCCATATTGCCCACGGTCGTGCCGAACTGGGAGGCGAAGGTGGCTAGGAACATGTTCATAAAGTTGCGGTTGCCCATTAACTCTCGCATCGGTATGCCGTCTCCTCTCGAATCCCCAATAAATATCGGAACGATTGCCGGATCGCTTCGATCTGCTCCGCCGTGCGCGCCCGCTGCGCCCCGAACTGCGTCGCTTCGACCATGATGCCGTCGTTGAACGTAAGGAACAGCCGGGCGATCGTATCGAGCGGAACGAGCGGGCGAAACTCGCCCCGGTCCACGCCTGCCTGCAGCATTTGCACGATCCGGTCGGCCGCCTTCGCGTACCTGCCGTTCATCAATTCGGCGTAAGTCCTATTGCGCCAGCCGGCTATCAGCGCCTCGTAAAGCACGGGGATCATACCTTCTCCCACATGGACGAGCTCGGACTGAAGGTGCTCGAACAGGGCGTCCAGCGCCGCCCACACGGTCGGATACGCCGCCAGCAGCTCTTCGACCTGCAGATCGTTGTCGCGGTCGATCTCCTCGATCAACGCCAGCAGCATCTCTTCCGTGCTCGAAAAATACAAATAGACGCCGCCGCGGCTAAGCCCGCTCTCCTCCACGACATCCTTCATCGTCGCCGTCAGGTAGCCCTGGCGGATGAACACGCGCTTGGCGGCCTGAAGAATCTCCTGCCGCTTGCTCTCCTTATGCTCTTGCGTCACTCTGGGGGACATCGCAGCACTGGGATCGGATTCGGCATAACCGCCCGCTTGTTGGTATAATAAACAAGAAGCCAAACGCACCGTTTGACCCTAGACAAATTAGACCCACAGTGGAGGAGAATCCGAATGAGCACAACCGATACCGATTACCGAGTTTCATCCTATACCGATCAATACCGGATCTACGAGCTTACCGAGACTTCGACCGATTCCAGCGTGCAGATCTGCCCGGAACGCGGGGGCATCGTCATCGGCTGCAAGCTGAACGGCGAACAATTGCTGTACCTGGACCGCGCGACCTTCCTCGATCCGAAAGCCAACATTCGCGGCGGCATTCCGGTGCTGTTCCCGATCTGCGGCCAGCTTGCAGGCGGCGAGTACGAGTGGGAAGGCGTGACGTACAAAATGCGCAACCACGGCGTCTCTCGCACCGCCGTATGGGAAGTCGCGGAGCAGAACGCCGACGGACAAGCTTCGTTGACGCTCGTTCAGCGGAGCGACGCACAGACGCTCGCCTCTTATCCGTTCGATTTCGAATTGCGGTTTACCTACCGGCTCAAGGACGGCAAGCTGGACATCCTGCAATCGTACCGCAATTTATCGGATCGTCCGATGCCGGTTCAAGCCGGATTCCACCCTTATTTTGCAACCGGCGACGCGAAAAAGCTCGCATACGAGTCCGACGCTGCCAAGCTGCTGGATTATAACGACGGCGAAGTGAAGACGTTCGACGGAACGGTCGATTTGAGCGGATTGGTCGAATCGGTGGCCCTGCTCGATGCGCGCACGCCGTCCATCGCGTTCCCGCTCGGGGATAAAGGAACCGTCAAGCTCGATTACAGCGAGGCGTTCCGTACGGTCGTTCTGTGGAGCGTGCAAGGCAAGCCGTTCATCTGCGTGGAACCGTGGACGGCGCCGAACGAGGCGCTGAACCGGAAGGAAGGTTTGCTGATGGTAGCTCCGGGAGAAGCGTTGAAGCTGGAGCTGGGGATTTCGTATCGCCGTTAAAAAGCAGCAAAAACCGCCGAAGGGATCGGGCATCGATCCTCTTCGGCGGTTTTTTGCTCACTTGTGATTCATGATCGCAGTTAACCGGTCGACGAACGGCCGCCAGGAAGGAAGCGCCAGTTCTCTCAAGTAGGCGAGCATTCCCCTCACCAGAATCCGGTCGGGAACCGGCTTCGCGATTTGCTCCTCGAACAAGGCCAACGCCGCCAGCAGGGAGGTGCGCCGGTCCTCGTCCGCATCCGGCAACACTTCCCGCTCCGCCGTTTCCCGCAGCTCTTTGGCGATGGCGCGGATCCGGTCCACGTAGCTCGCCGCAGAAGACGCCGAGCCGTCCGCTTCATCAAAATCCCGGCGCAAAATCGGGGAAGCCTGAGCCTGAACCATGCCCATTACGACATCGTCCAACCGGTCGACAAGGAAGTCCGCCAGCCGGCTAACGTCGAGGGACGGCCTGCCGATAAGCGCCAGCCGCACATATTCCATCATCATGCCGCCCATCAGCGCCGCGCCGTCTCCGGCATAAGGGGATGCTTCATCCCCGTAAATGTCGTCGATATGCTGCTTGATCCACTGCAGATAGCGGCGGCGTATGCCGGCCATAATGCCGCGCAGCTGCGTCCGCCGGCTCTCGATCGCGGGCGGCTCCCGCATGAGCATGATCGGAAATTCTCTGTTGTCCGTGACATAGGCAAAATGGCGGCGCAGCTGCATGCGGAATTTCTCGCGGGGCGGCAGCTGCCGCTCCTCCGGCAGTACCGTCATCCCCGCCATCATCCTCTCGCTGAAGTACGCGATAACCGAGAGGAGCAATTCCTCCTTCGACTTGAAGTAGAAATAGATGGAGCCCTTCGCCATACCGATCTCATCGACGATCTCTTGAATCGAGGTCGCTTCGAACCCTTTGCGGGAGAAGCAGCGCAGAGCCGCCTCCATAATTTGCTTCTTTTTGTCGCTCAACGTCATCCCCCGTTCTTCTTGCCGTCGGGATCAAGCCTCTTTCTTCTTGCGGCGCAGCTTCATCAGCACTTCGTAGGCGATCGGCACGATGAGCAGCGTCAGCAGCGTCGAGCTGACCAGGCCGCCGATTACCGTAACGCCGAGCCCGCGCGAGATGATGCCCGCGCCCTCGTAGCCGAAGGCGAGCGGCAGCAGCGCACCGATCGTCGCGAGCGCCGTCATCAGAATCGGACGGACGCGCGTGCCGGCCGCTTCAAGCAGCGCTTCCCGCGTCGACAGCCCTTCCTTCTCCTTGTGAATGACCCGGTCGATCAGCACGATCGCGTTCGTGACGACGATGCCGATGAGCATCAGCGCCCCCATAAGCGCCGACACGCTGAGCGTCTCTCCGGCGAGCCACAGCGCGACCAGACCGCCGATAATCGCGAACGGCAAGGAGAACATGATGGCGAACGGAGCCAGCGCTCCTCCGAACGTGAGCACCAGCACGAGGTAAACGATGACGATAGCGGCCGCAATCGCGACGCCCAGCTGCGTGAACGTCTCGTTGAGCTGTTCGGTAACGCCGCCGAATTCGACTTCGACCGAAGCCGGCTTCTGAATCTTGTCGACCTCCCGCTTCAGCTCGGAGGAAGCCTTGCCGACATCGGAGGTCGTCGTCTCCGCGCTGACGGTGACGACCATCCGGCCGTTGTCGCGGGAGATGGACGCCTGCGTCGTGCCTTCCTCGACCGTGGCGACGTCCTTGATCGGCACTTGCACGCCGAGCGGCGATTGAAGCGTCTTGTTCTCGATATCCGCGATCGAGCCGTACTTGGCGTTGTCCACCTGCACATAGACGTTATACGATTTGCCGTTTTCCTCGACGGTCGTCAGCACCGGACGATCGTGCGTCGGCATGAGGGCCATGGCCAGCTGACCGGCGGTCAAGCCGTATTGGCTCAGCTTCGCCTGGTTCGCTACCAGCGTATATTGATCGTACGTTTTGGCGAGGCCGGTGTCGATCTTCTCGAACGATTTATTCTGCTTCATCAGTTCGGCGATTTGGTTCACGACCGGCTCGATATCCTCCAGCTTGTCGCCGTACACGTTCAAGCTGAACTTGCTGCCGCCGATGCCGCCGGACATGTCGAGCTCGGACCACTCGCCGACGCTGACCGTCTGGCGCAGTCCCGCCAGAATTTCTTCCTTCCGCTCCTTGAAATGCTTCGTATCCGGATCGAACTTGACGTAGAACAGGCCGGACTTGGACGAGCCTTGCTGGAACGGGTTGCCGCTGCCGCCGACGGAATACTGCATCGTCGTCACGTCTTGCTGCTTCAGCAAGTAATCCTCGGCTTGGAGCGCCCTCCGCTCCACGTCTTCAAGCAAGTCTCCCGCCGCCGGGTTGTAAGTGATCGCCATGTACTTCTCTTCCTGATCCGGAAGGAAGCTGGTGCCGATGACCGGAACGAGGCCGAAGCTGGCTGCCAGCAGGACGACGGCGATAAGGGAAGTCACGATCTTGTGGCGAAGCGCGGAAGCGAGCAGCTTCCGGTAGCCCGCCGCGAGCTTGCCCGGCTTCTCTTCGCGGTGAACGGCTTTGCCGGGCTTGAGACCGTTGCGGAACAGCATGTGCGCCAGCATCGGCACGACGGTGACCGCCACCAGAAGGGAAGCGAGCAGCGCGAACACGATCGTCAGCGCGAACGGCATGAACAGCTGGCCCACCATGCCGCTGACCGTGCCAAGGGGCAGGAACACCGCGATCGTCACGATCGTGGACGACATGATCGGCATGAACATCTCGCGGGTCGCTTCGCGAATGAGGTCTTTGCCTTTCAGCTTCTCGCCCGTGAGCGCCATGCGGCGGTAAATGTTCTCGATGACGACGATCGAATCGTCGACGACCCGCCCGATCGCCACGGTCATGGCGCCGAGCGTCATGATGTTCAGCGTGATGTCGAACTGCTTCAGCAGCAAAATGCCGATGACGAGCGACAACGGTATCGAGACGATGGAGATGATCGTCGTCCGAATGTTGCGCAGGAACAGCAGAATGATGATCACGGCGAAAAGGGCGCCGAACAGCGCTTTGTTCAGCATCGTATCGACCGACTTCTCGATCGGCTCTCCCTGGTCCAGCAGAACGTCGAAATGCAGGTCGGGATGCTTCTCGCTCAGCTTCTCGTTCGCTTTCTTCACCGCGTTAACGACGTCGACGGTATTGGCGTCGTTCGATTTGACGACCTGGATGCCGATCGACTCCTTGCCGTTCGTGCGGGAGATCGACTCGGCCTGCCCGACAATCTCGATGTCGGCCAAGTCGCCGAGCTTGACGGTCGGCAGCCCGGCCGATGCGCCGGCGGCCGGCGTTCCCGCCGCTCCGGCTGCGGCTCCAGCGGCCCCTCCCGGCGCGCCGTTCGTCCCGGCGCCAGCCGCTCCGGCGGCTGCACCGGCTGCCCCCGCGGCCGCTCCCGGCGCCGCGCCTTGCGCCCCGGCGGAAGCTCCGGTCGAAGAAGGCACTACCGGAATCGGCAAATTGCGCAAATCCTCGACCGTCGTCACCCGTCCGTCCACGACAATCGACTTTTCCGACTTGCCCATCTCGAAAATGCCGAGAGGCGCTTTCGTAGCCGCGGCCTTGATCAATTGCTCGACCGTATCCTTCGTCATGCCGAGCTGCGCCAGCTTGTCGTCATGGAACTTCAACTGAACTTCCTTGACGTATTGGCCCGACACGGAGACGGAAGCGACTCCGGCAATACCTTCCAGCTCCGGCTGCACCTCGTCGGTCACGATCCGGGTCAAGTCCTCCAGGCTCTCTCCGCCCGATACGCTGAGCGAAATAACCGGGAAAGAACTCATGGAGAACTTGGCAATAGACGGCTCCTGAGCGCCGGAAGGCAGGTCGACCGCATCCACCGCTTCCCGCAGATTCGTCATCGCCTTGTCCATATCTTGGCCGTAGTCGAACTCCACCAGGATGGAAGAGGCGTTCTCCATCGAGGTCGACGTCACGTTTTTCACGGACTCGACGTTTTTAAGCCGCTGCTCCAGAGGGGCCGTAACCTGTTCGACGACCGCTTCGGGGGACGCCCCCGGATAGACCGTCGTCACGCTCAAATATGGCAAAGACAGATTCGGCAGGCTCTCCTGCTTCATATTCATGCCGGAATACAATCCGGCCGCCAGGACGAAGATCGTCATCATCCAAAGCGCAAACTTGTTGTTCAGCGAAAAATTGATCAAACTCCGCATGTCTCCGCTCCCTCCGCGTTTCGTTCTCTTTCTAGCAGCTTGTCCTTACGGCCGAGCCCATAACCTGACCGCAACGTTATCTACGAGCCATCGTATCGAACGATCGGTCGAAAGTCAAAAGACAATATTATGTAGGCCGTTCGGACGTTATCACGAAGTTATACGAGACAGCAGAAGCTGCGTTTCAAAAAAAATCGAACGTCCGGTCGAACGTTCGGTCGATTTGCGAAGGAATAAAAACAAAGCAACCGGACGGGTCTCCCCATCCGATTGCTCCGATCGCCTATCGCTCACAGCGGCATCGGCCGCCCCGCGTAATCCACGAAGAATACGTCTTCCGGCACGACGGTTGCGCCTTCGATAAGCCCCATGATGCCCCGGGCGCTGTCCGCCGCACTCAGCGGCGCGCTGCTGCCGCCCATGTCCGTCCGAATCCAGCCCGGATGAACGGCCAGCACGCGGATGCCCCTCAGCTTCAACTCCTCGTTCAATTGCTTGGAGAACATATTGAGCGCGATCTTGGAGAGCGCGTAGGGATAGTCCCCGCCGTAAGCCCCCGAGAAGCTGCCCGCCTCCGAGGAGACGTTAATGACGATGTCGGCCCCGGACTCGCTTTCCCTCAGCAGCGGCGTTAAATGCTTTGCGACAGTGAGAGGGCCGAACAGATTGACCTCGAACGTCCGCCGCACGTCGTCCATGGATAATGCGGATATGCCTTCGGCCCTTCCGAGCAGGATGCCCGCGTTGTTGACCAAGGCGTCCAACCGGAAGGAATCCGCCTTCAGCCGCTCGGCGAGCCGCTCCGCGTCGGGCTCCGATACGATGTCGAGCTGTTCGATTCGCAAGCTGTCGGGGTAGCGCGCAGCCAGCTCCCGAAGCGAGTCGGACGGCGCATTCGCGTCTCTTACGCATGCCGCTACCGCATGCCCCCGCTCCAATGCCAGATTGGTCAGCTCCAGCCCAAGCCCTCTGCCGGCTCCTGTGATCAGAATGTTCATCGGTCGTTCTCCAGCAGCTCAATCAACACTTTCAAGTCTTTGAACGTGTCGATATAAGCGTAGCGCCCGCCGGTATATTCGCCTTTCTGCAGCAGCGGGAAGCCCTTGTTCTCCAGGAGAGCGACTTTCTCCTTCATCCCGTCGACGACGAACGCGATATGATGGAATCCTTCGCCGTTCTTGTCCAGCGACTCGCGCCACGTGCTCGGGCGATCGTCCGGCTCGATCAGCTCAAGCTGGAGCGAGCCCATATCGAAGAACGCCAGCTTCGCCCGCGCCTCCGAACGTTCGCCCCGATATTCGGTCTGCGCGATGTCGGCCGCATCGGTCCAGAACCATTGCGGCTTCTCGACGCCGAAAAAGTCCGCGTACGCCTGCGAGGTCTTCTCGATGTCGTGCACCAGCAGCCCGATCTGCGTAATGACAGGGTTCCCTAAATTGCCGCTCATCCGAAACTCTCCCTTGTTTTATAACTTTCTGCAAGAATCCCGAACGATAAGCCGGGAGCTTGCGGCCTGCTCGATATCGGTGTCTTCCGCGCCTTCGATCCGCCGGATGACGGCTTCGGTCAGCTGCTTCATCATGCCGTTGAAGTCGACCTTCACCGTCGTGAGCGCCGGCTGGAAACGGGCGCTCAGCACATGATCGTCGAAGCCGACGATCGACAAATGCTCCGGCACGGACAAGCCTCTCTCCCGCAGCGCTCGAATCGCCCCGAAGGCGACGCTGTCATTAGCCATGACCATCGCCGTCGGCAACCGCTCTCCGGTGTCCAGGAAAGCTCGAAGCGCGCGATAGCCGTCCTCCTCGTGGAAGCCTCCCGGCAAAATCCAACGATCCTGCACTTCCAGACCGTGGTGCCGCATGGCCGCGAGGAAGCCCTCAAACTTGGAAGGGCCGGAGTAACGCGCCATGTCGCCGTTCACGATGCCGATCTCGCGGTGATTCATCTCCGCCAAATACCCGACTGCGAGCTTCATGCCGTACTCGTTGTCGTAATTGACGACGATCCGATTCGCCTCGTTCCGGCCCGGCAAATGCTGATCGACCACTCCGACGATAAAGCCTTCGTCGACCAGTTCCTCGATCAGCGGCTCCTCGTTCGCGGCGCCGATGAACATGCCGCCGTCGATGCGGCGTTGATAGAAAATATCCTTGATGCCCCGAACGCCGCCTTCGTCTCTCGTATTGCGGATAATATGGGTAAGCACGTAATAACCGGAAGCGGAAGCGTTCTCGATAATGCTCGCCAGCAGCATGTTGGACAGCATGTCGCTGGACACGTGCCCGGCTTCGATCATGAAGAGCCCGATCGTGCGGGTCTTCTTCCCGGCCAGCACTTGAGCGGACAAATTCGGCACGTAATGATACTGCTCGATGACCTTCATGACTTTCTCCCGGGTTTCCGGGGGCACGTTGGGATAATTGTTGATAACGCGGCTGACCGTGCTTCGCGACACGCCGGCCAGCCGGGCGATTTCCACCGAATTGATCTCAGAGCTTCTCATCGTGACCTCATTTCTGTGAACGCGCGTTTACAACACCATCTTATCAGCCCGCCGGCAAGACGTCAACTTGTGATCGTCGCCCCTTCCAGCAGCTTCGGAATGACTTGAACTACGGGAACCAACCGCAAACAGCAGGATCAATTCGTATGCGGCAGCCCATTCGGATCGACCGGACGATTGTGCGTACGGTTTCGGCGGAAGCCTTTGGCAACGGCCCGTTTCAGCAGCGGCAGCAAATAGTAGTCGGAGCCGAATTTGCCCGCGTTGGCTCCGGCGAACAGGACGATCGCGCCGAACAGCAGGAGCCACGGATTGCTCGATACGGTGCCCGCCAGCAGGAACATGAAGTTCATCAGCACGCCGAAGAACGCAGCCGCGGTGGTCAACGCCCCCAGGATGAGGCCGAGGCCGACCAACGTCTCGCCCCATGGAATCAGAAAATTGAACAGCTTCACGTTAGGCAAGGCGATATGTTGCAGGAAATCCACGTAATGGGGATACAGCGCGTTCTTAGTCCCCGTCTCCAGCACCGGCTTGTTCACGGCGTTCGTCAGAAATCCCGATGCGTCGAACGCTTTGTCGGCGGTCAGCTTGTGCCACCCCGCATCCAGCCACTTCCACCCCAGATACAATCGCACCAGCACCAGCAACCCCGCTGCATACCGGTTATTTCGAAGCCAATTCACCATCTTCATCCTCTCCCTTCTGGCTTCATCATACCCCTTTCTTCTCTCCCCACCCATCGGGAGTTCCGCTGAAAATCGGAGGGGCTTCTTCCTTATTTCCCGATGCGGGAGCCGGCGCCTTCCCCCCGATCCGAAATTCGGGGAATTCCCCGAATTACAGATAAGGCGCGAGACTTTACAATAGGAATGACCGCGCAGATCGCGCCAGGCCGTTCAGGAAGGATCAAGCCGAATGAACGAAGGATGAGAGAAGTGGAAAATGTGCGCAATCTCGTGCAAAAGGAATTGGATCTGCTTCGCGAGCTGATCGGTGCGGATGTGGCCGCCGTGGCCTGGAAGCGTAAGGAAGACGGCAAGTGGGCGTGGTGGGCCGCCTCCGGCTGCGCGGACGACCGCTATCGGAAGCTGACCATCCGGTTGGGGCGCGGGCTTGAAGGATCGGTGACGCGAATCGGCCGGCCGCTCGTGCTGGACGGGAACGATCCGGATACGGCGCGCAAGCGGGAAGAATCGCCGCTCATGCTGGTCGAACAGCTGCAAGCGGCGGCCGCTTACCCGATTGCGGGAAGCGCCGAAGTCCACGGGGTATTATTGGTCGGCCATCGGCAGCTGCACGCCTATTCGCAAGAGAACCTTCTCGTCGTCCAGCTCTCCGCGCGATGGCTCGGTCAATTGAGGGATTACGGGGAGACCGAATTCCCGATTCATTTTACCCCTTCATCTTGATATGATAGACGTAAAGCGAACGGGCGGGGAGAGAATGCGATGATCCGAATCATGCTGGTGGACGATCACATCGTAGTGCGGACGGGGCTGCGCCTGCTGCTGGAAGGCCAGCCGAATTTGACGGTCGTCGGCGACGCCGCGGACGGGGACGAGGCGATCCGCATCGCGCAGCAGCTGAAGCCGGACGTCGTACTGATGGACTTGAGCATGCCGCACGGCAAAGACGGACTGACGGCGACCGCCGAGCTGAAGAAGCTGCTTCCGGATACGAGCGTGCTCATTCTGACGATGCACGACGACGACGAATATTTGTTCCGATCCATCCATGCGGGAGCGTCCGGCTACGTGCTCAAGAGCGCCCCTCACGAGGAATTGCTGACGGCGATCGAATCGGTCGCGGCGGGCAACGCCTACCTGTATCCGACCGCGACCAAGCGTCTGATGCACGAATATATGGAACGCGTCAAGCACGGAGGCGACGGCTCCGATTCGTACGAGAGTCTCTCCGACCGGGAGCGGGAAGTGTTAGCCTGGATTGCCAAAGGCTACTCCAACAAGGAGATTGCCGAGCATCTGATCATCAGCGTCAAGACGGTCGAAACCCACAAAGCTCATCTGATGGAAAAGCTGGGGCTGCGGACGCGTCCCGACCTGGTCAAATACGCGCACAAGAAGGGACTGTTGAATTTTGACGTCTGAGCGCCAAGCCAACCGTTATCCCGAAGTGATCGGCCAAAGCGTCGGCAGCCTGCTGGCCCAATTGGACGGTTCCGCGATGGAGGAGCCATCGTTCCGGGACGAGCTCAAGCAAATGCTGAACCAGTTGCTCAAGCTCAAGCTCGCGCTTGACGAATCGTCCATCGTGGCGGTGACGGACCGCAAAGGCAAAATTCAATATGTGAACGATAAATTTTGCGAGATCTCGAAGTACAGCCGCGACGAGCTGCTCGGCAACGACCACCGGATCGTCAATTCCGGCTACCACAGCAAATCGTTCATGAGGGAGCTCTGGCGCACGATCCAGTCCGGCGAAGTATGGCGCGGGGAGATCCGCAACCGGGCCAAGGACGGGAGCTTCTATTGGGTTTATACGACGATCGTTCCGTTTCTGGACGACCGCGGGCAGCCTTATCAATATTTGGCCATCCGCAACGAAGTCACTCCGCTCAAAAAAGCCGAAGAAGAGCTGCAGAAGATGATGACGCGCATGATGCGGATCCAGGAGGAGGAGCGCAAGCGGATCTCCCGCGAGCTGCACGACGGCATCGGGCAAAGCTTGTTCGGCCTGGCGATCCGGATCGACCGCCTTCTCGCGCAGCCCGGTCATTCGCCCGAACTGGAGAGCCTGCGGCGCGACGTGACGGGCGTTATCGAAGAAGTAAGGGGACTCGCCTGGGAGCTGCGGCCGTCCGTGCTGGACGATCTGGGCGTCGGACCGGCGCTGAGAAGCTATGCGGAGATGTTCTCCCAGCATTACGGCATCCGGATTCAGCTCTCTTGCCGGCTGTCGAAACGGTACGACCGCCACATCGAGACCGCCCTTTACCGAATCATTCAGGAAGCGCTGACGAACATCGGCAAATACGCGAAGGTGACGGAAGCCGCCGTGGACGTATGGGAGACGGAAGATTCCGTTCACGCCCGAATCGAAGACAAAGGTATCGGCTTTATTCTGATGCCTTCGATGCAGGGCGTGGGTCTTTTCAGCATGGAGGAGCGGGCGCGCAGCGTCGGAGGGCACGCCTTGATCGACTCGGTGCCGGGAGAGGGGACCGTCGTTGCCGTATCGCTGCCGAAGGTCCCCCGGTAACCCCTTTTTTATAAACCGTCAAATACTGCCGCGAAAATGATTGACAAATAACTCGAACACCCGTATAGTTAAGTATTAAATTAAGTGTAACCCTCTGATGTTTTCCTCAATGGGTGAAATAGGCCTCCGTTTCGTTTCCCACACATTCCTTGATTACCGAATGAATTGGCTGCTGGAAGGAACACGAATTCTCACTGGCGCGGTCTCGGAACCGCAAGAACAATGGAGAGGTAGGGCTATCGTTGTTTTCGTGCAAGTGATTAGGAAAAGTCGCGCGGTTGCGCTTAAGCTCAGACCCCCAAGGTCCAATGCCCTGGGGGTCGTCCAATCGTATAAAAGCCATCCGTCCGGCGCCTCGCGCGCGGAACGAATGGCTTTTTTTGCTGCAAGCGGTCAGCCGACCATCATATGCACTTCGGCCGACTTCTCCGCGTTCGGATCGACCTTCGGCTTGCGAAGCACCAGGCCGAGAATGCCGCCTGCGATGGCGATAAACATCAGAATGAAGAACGTGTAGTTGAATGCTGCGGTCCAATCTTCGATGCCGGGCGCCTGCTTCTGGCCTTCGATGAGCAGATCCTTCATCTTGTTGCCGGAGATCGTCGTCAGCGTGGCGATGGCCAGCGAAGACACGACTTGTTGAGCCGCGTTCGTCAGCGACGTCACCCGTCCGACGAGGTTCTGCGGCGCCGATTGGATCAGGTGCGTATTGAGCGGCATCATGAACAGCCCCATGCCCGCGCCGAGCATCGCCAGCGGCAGCATGACCATGACGATGCCGTCGTCTGCGTTCATGTTCGAGAGAATCAACGCCGAGATCACCACGAACACCATGCCGGCCAGCACGAGCGGACGGGCGCCGAAGCGGTCGGACAGCCTGCCGCCGATCGGCATGAACACGCCCGAGGCGATTGCCTGCGGCAGCATGATCAGGCCGGTCTTGAACGCGGAATAACCATGCGCTTGCTGCAGGAACAGCGGCACCAGGAAGAACGTGCCGAACAGCGCGAACTGCGACACCCACTGCACGAGAATGCCGCGCGTGAAGTTGCCGGAACGGAAGACGCGAAGCTCCAGCAGCGGATTTTGGCGGGTCAGCTCGACGATGATGAACAGAATCAGAGCGACGGCGCCGACTATGATTCCGACGAGCGTCTCCGTCGAGGTCCAACTGGTCGCTCCTTGCGTCACGCCGTAGGACAACGCGGCGAACGCCAATGGGGCCAGGATAATGCCGAGCAGGTCCAGCGAAGCGACGGATTGCCGCTCGATATTCGGCAGCGTGCGAATGCCGGTCAACACCGCGATGACGCCGATGGGAAGATTAAGCAGGAAGATCCAGTTCCAGCTCGCGTAATCGACCAGCCAACCGGCCAGTACCGGGCCGAGCGCCGGCGCAAGCAGAATCGGAATGCCCATCATGCCCATCACGGCGCCGACTTTGTCCTTGGGCGCGATCCGGTAGACGAACGCCATGGCGATCGGCATGACGACGCCGCCGCCCAGTCCTTGCAGGACGCGGAACAGAATGAGCAGCTCCGCCGTGTGGGCCAGCGCGCAGAGCAGCGATCCGACGGTGAACAGCGCGACCGAAATGAGGAATACCCGCTTCGCCCCGAACCGGTCCGACAGCCAGCCGGCCAGCGGAATAACGGCCGCTTGGGCGAGAGCATACCCGGTTACGGTCCATTGCACGAGCGACAAGGAGCTGCCGAAGTCCTCCTGCAGCTTCGGAATGGCCACGTTAACGGCCGTTCCGTCCAATATAACCATGAACAATCCGACGATGATGGCGACCAGAGGCGCCAGGATGGCTCCCATCGACGTTGGCGCCGAAGCGCTCTCCTGCTTGGCTTGCGATGACATGCCTTCTCTCCACTCTCCTTGGATAGGCACACCGTCTGTCTAGTCTCTCTAACCCATCGCTTCCGTTGACCGTACCGAACGATCGCGTTACAATAGGGGATATGGACTATTTTCAGTAAGTACGCCTTTATTCAAGCGGACAATTGTCCGCTTAACTACGATGTTACCGGACAATTGTCCGGATGTCAATACGCAGATATGTTAAATTTGGAAAACCGGGAGTGAGAACGATGCCGATACGCCGGGAACGCAGCGATGCCGCCGAACACCGCCGGCTTATTCTGCAAACCGCTCAAGCCCTGTTCGCCGAGCATGGGGTCAAGGAAGTCAGCATGCACCAGATCGCGAAGACGGCCGGAATCGGACAAGGGACGCTGTACAGAAGGTATGCGCACAAGGGAGAGCTGTGCAGCGATCTGATGGAAGACAACAATCGCGCCGTCATGAACGCGATCGACTCCTATTTGCAATTGAACGCGAATGTCCTGTCGGCGAAGGAGCGCCTTGGCGGCGTCATCGATATTATTATCGACTTTATCGACGACAAGTGCCAGCTGCTCATCCCGCTTCACAACGTTTATATGTGCGAAGAAGACTCCTCCGTCTTTTTCCGGTCGCCGATATACGTTTATTTGAAGGACACGCTAACCCGTTTGATCGAAGAAAGCTCCGGCGGCAAACAGGCCGACGGGGAACCGTCCATCGCCGCCCACGTCATCCTCTGCTCCATCAATCCGGCTGGCTACCTGCACTTGCGCAAGGAGCTCGGCTTCTCCAAGGAAGAGATCCGGCGGCAGTACCGCAAGCTTTACGCCGGCCAATAATAGAGCAGCGAGCCCCCTGCGTCTCTGCGAACAGCAAAACCCCGAACCGATCCGGTCCGGGGTTTTGCATTTTCCAACTTCAAGCTCCGTATGTGCTGTTCCGACGCTCGGCCGCCTGCCCTCCGACCCAGTAGCGCTCGGCCGCCAAGACGAAGGCCAACACGACCTCGACGAGCACAATGGCGGCCAATCCGTCCAGTATCGCATGCTGCTTGACGAACAGCGTGGACAGTATAATGAGCGCGGACATGCAGGCGGTAAACGCGACATTGCGTTTGTTGCGGAAGCCGCTGTCGGCCATCATCCGGAACACCATGTAGCTTGAGAACACATGGATGCTCGGGAAGCAGTTGAAAGGCCGGTCCCGGTGGTAAATGTACGCCACAAGCCGGGTGAAAATATCGTCCCCGACCAGTTCGGGGCGGGGCACCGTCGTTTGGAACACCGAGTAAATGCAGTAGCAAGCCAATGCGCATAAGGTGTAAACGGTTAAGGAACGATAATAGACGCGGAGGTCCTTCATAAAGAAATAGACGATGCACGCGTAAATATAAACGATCCAGATCGAATAAGGCACCGCGAAATATTTGACGAACGGAATCGCGTTGTCGAGCGGAGTCGTCAGCCGGTAGACCGTTGGGCCCGGCTTGTTGACCAGAGCGTAGAGCTCCCCGAGCACCGGGAAAATGAGCATGAACAGCAAAGGCGCGTATTTTTTGTAACGGAGCAGCATGGTTGAAGCCCCCCCCTTTTCAAGATAGCCTTTTTCTCTCTCTAAAAAATTACGGTTTGCGGTCGGGAAGCGAACGCACATAAGCGTCCGACATGCTGAGCAGCTCCAGCGCCTGATCGTACTGCGCCTTGGTCGCGCTCTTCCCGTCCGCTTCCCCGCCAATCTGGTGTAAGGTGCCGTCTTCGAAGCCTTTGCCCGGCACGAATACGTCGGTATCGTTAATGAAGGAACCCGTAGGCAAGTAATAGCGTTCCGGCAGCACGTTATGCGTCGAATTCAGCAAGTCCTGACCGAAGTGGATATGGTTCGCGAGCGAAATGCCCGCCAGATTGGCGATCGTCGGGAAAATGTCCGATTGGCCGCCGACCTGCTCGATCACTCTCGATTCGGGATTGGCGCCGGGCAGCTTGATCAGGAGCGGGATGTTCATCATGTCCGGAATGCCGTATTCGCGATGGTAAATATCGTCCTTCATCAGCTTCTTCTCGTAGCTCGTCAAAGAATAAATCGGCAAGCCCTGATGGTCACCGTAAATGACGACGAGGCTGTTGTCCCATACGCCGTTCGCCTTCAGCTTGTCGATGAACTGGCCGAGCGCCCAGTCGGCGTAATTTTGCGCCCGAATGTAATCCCCTACAAGCGTCCCTTCGAAGCGTTCGGGAAGCTTCATCTTATATTTGCGTTCCGGCAGGTTGAACGGATGGTGCCCCGACATCGAAATCACTTGCGTGTAAAACGGCTTGCCCGAGCTCTGCATCTTGGCCAGCTCGTCGGCCGTCTTGTCGTACAGAACTTCGTCGGAAGCCGCGAACATAACGGTATCTTCGTCGCCGAAGAACGTCTTGTCGTACGCATGCCCCCATCCGAGCGCTTTGTACAGCTCCTTGCGGTTCCAGAACACGATGCTGTTCGTGTGGAACGTGGCCGTCTCGTAGCCGTTCTCCCCGAACGTCCGGGGCATACTCGGCAGCTCCTTGTCGGCGTATTCCTGCGAAGCCGCTCCGTGCTGGGGAACGTAAAACGATGTGTTGACGACGAATTCGGCGTCCGCCGTGTTCCCCTGTCCGACCTGCTGGAAGAAGTGCGGGAAGTAGAGGCTCTCCTTCATCAGCTTATTCAGGTTCGGGGTAATCTCGATCCCGTCCACCTTAAGCCCGAGCAGGAAATTTTGGAACGCTTCGAGCTGAATGACGATGACGTTCTTGCCCTTCGCCGCCCCCCAATAAGCGGGAGTCGCGGGCGTCTGAACGCCTTTGAGCTTCGCGATTTCCTGCTGCGTAACCTGGGTAGCGTCGACCGATTCGTCTTTCGAAGACGCGAACGCCGCATACACTTCGTAATTAAGAATGCCCATATTGCGGGCCTGCAAAATTTCGTTCATGCTGTCCCGGTTCGGCCAAATGGTGAAAATGCAGGCCAACAGCGACAGGAAAGCAAGCGCCCCGATCGGACGCGGACGTTCCCGGACTGCGAGGCTCCGCCCCCACGCTCTGGCCTTGCGGCTGAACAGCAGAACGAAGAACAGCACGACGATGTCCACGTAAATCAACAAAAAGTAAGGATGCAGAAGCGAGAACACGCTGCCCTTCACTTCCGTGACCTGGTTGGCTTGCTGAAGCGCGTGGTAGGTCACGATGACGCCGAAATATTTATAGTACATAATGACCGCAAAATAGATGCTCGTCAGAATCAAATCGACGATCAAATACGCCCCGAGCTTGCGCTTCGGGAACAGCAGCTCCACCAGGCAGAACACGAACCACACGGAGGGAATTCCGGTCGCGAGCGGCATCCAAACGTGTCCCCCGTCGAAGACGACGAACCTCGCCAAGTAGATTTTAAGAACCATCAGTACAGAAAAAAAGACAAACGGTTTGGAGGCCAAGCTCCTCAAACGTTGTCCGAACGCCACCGCAATCATCTCCTGAAGAACGAACCGTTCATCTCGATATAAAATGTCTACCCCTTATAATAGCGGATTTGAAGCGCATTAAAAAGTCGGGGAAGGATTTGACTCGAATACCGTGACGTCTTAAAATCCGGCTAATAAGGTATAATGATGCCAAGGAAAGGAAGTGTTCGCATGGCCATCCGTTATGCAAGGCCGTATGACGATATATTGGACGAACTGGTCAAAGCGCTCGAAGACATTCCGAATTGCTACGAAACGTTCGAAATGAGCTCGGAGGAGTGGAGCGAGCTGGACGAAGCCGAACGGGACGTCTGCATCCGCACGTTGGCCGACGACTTGTTCTACGTTCTCGGCTCCTCGTCCCATGCCGCAGCCGGCTCGGGCAAGCTGGAATACGACAAGGATCGCAGCGTCATCAAAGTGGCGGCTTCGCCGCAGCTCATTCATGTCGTTACTTTGAAGTAAGGAGCGTAGGCCGGTTCAATGAAGTACAGCTTGCGTGTTAAATAGCGGCGCATGGGAAGCTGTCCATGCGCCGCCATTTGTTGTCATCGGGACATTTGCAGCGCCTGAACGCGCCCGGCCGTTCTTCGTTCGCCGGCTATACTCTGTGGTATAATGAAATATTAATAATAAATCGCTTCTGTAAGGGCGGGGAAGGACACCGGATGAGCCGTACGCTTTCGCTTCAGCAGATCAAACTGTTGTGCGGTCAGCAGTCTTACGATCGGGGACTGAAATACGTCGAAGCCAACCGCGTCGTGCAGGTCGGCTTCGTCGAAGCCGAACGGCGTTACGACGCCTATGTATGGGGCAGCTCGCGTCATAGCGTCCGGATTGTCATGGATTCGTTCGGCGTCGAGGACGCCCGATGCGATTGCTCCTCCCGCCATTCCCAATATTATTGCGAGCACATCGCCGCCGTGCTCGTCCATCTCTATAACGCCCAGCCGGAGCCAGAGCCCAAGCCCGCGGAGAGCGCGGCGCCCCCGCGTCCTCCCGAGCCCAGCTTCTCCACCCGCGACGTTCAGTTCGCCAAGAACGTCATTTCCCTGTTCGACAACGCCCCGGCTTCCGCCTATGGAAGCGATGAGGCCCCCGCCGGCTCCCGAACGTGGCTGGACGTCGAATTTACGTGCAAAGCCGTGACCGACTACAGCCGCTCTCCGTTGTTTGCGATCGAGATGCGGGTCGGGCCCAAACGGCTCTATGTCGTCCAGCGGATCAAGGAGTTTCTCGGCCGCATCGAGCAGCAGCTTCCTTACGCCTTCGCCAAGCTGTTCACCTACGATCCGGCGGCGCACGCATTTAAGCCGGAGGACGAGGCGATCGTGCGCAAACTGATCGATATCGCGCACAGCGAGACCGCCTACCGCGACGCCTTTCGCGGCGGCAGCGGCGTCTATTCGCTTCAGCACGAGCGTCTGCTCATCCTCCCTCCGCTAGCCTGGGAGGAACTGCTTCCGCTGTTCGAGAAGGCGAACGTGAAGTTCGAGCAAGGCATGCGCACCGCGGACGGCGTCATCACGACCGACGAGCCGATCCCGCTGCGCTTTGAGATCGACCAGGCGCCGGGGGGCGGCTTCCAGTTGGACATTCAAGGCCTCGACCGGCTGATTGTCATGGAAAATTACGGCTGCGTCGTAGCGGAATGCGTTCTGCACCGGACGGACGACATTTCGATGCGGCGGCTCGACGAATTGAAGAAAATGTTCGCTTACCGGCCGGCGAAGATGATGCTTATTCCGCCCGCCCAGATCGAGCCGTTCATGGACCGCGTCATTCCGGGGCTGCGCCGAATCGGCACCGTCTCCATCGCCCAATCGATCTCCGACCGAATCGTAAGCCCCCCGCTCGAAGCCCGGCTCGATCTCGACTGGGTGAACGAGCGTCTGCTCGCCAGGCTGACCTATAAGTACGGGGACATCGAGATCGATCCGCTGCGCCCGGACGGCGGCCGCGAAGGGGCGGCCGGCGACCGCATTCTGCTGCGCGACGTCGAGCTGGAAGGGCGAATTATGAGCCTGATCGAGCGGGCCGACTTCAAGTATAACGGCAGCGAGCTGTACCTGGACGAAGAAGAGTCGCTTTACCGGTTCCAGTTCCGCCTGCTTCCGCAGCTTGAGAAGCTGGCCAGGGTGACAACGACCGCCCCCATGAGAGCGGCGCTGCTGCAGCCGCCCTCTCCTCCCAAGCTGACGATCGACGTGGACGCCCGCACGCAATGGCTGGAAGTCCGCTTCGACATGGAAGGCATCGACGAGCAGGAGATTCACCGCATTCTCCGCACCCTCGTCGAGAAGAAATCGTATTACCGGCTTGCCGGTGGAGGGTTCCTCTCGCTGGAGGACGAAGGATTCCGGGAGATCGCGCGGCTGATGGACGAGATGGACGTCGGGAAGAGCGAAATCAAAGGCTCCCGGTTCGACTTGTCGGTCGTCCGCGGTCTCTCTCTTCTGGAGGTTAGCCCCAAAGGCCAGAGCGTCAAATTCGGCCGGTCGCTGCGGCAGCTGCTCGACAATATGCGCAACCCGGACAATCTGGATTTTCCCGTTCCCGAGTCGCTCTCTTCCGTGCTGCGCGAATATCAGAAGTTCGGCTATCAATGGATGAAGACGCTCGCCCATTACCGGTTCGGGGGCATCCTCGCGGACGATATGGGTCTGGGCAAGACGCTGCAAAGCATCGCCTTCATCGAATCCGTGCGCGATCAGCTTCGCGAGTCGGGCCTGCCCGTGCTGATCGTGTCGCCCGCATCGCTGCTCTACAACTGGAAGAGCGAAATCGCGAAGTTCGCTCCGGATCTGAACGCGGTCATCGCCGCCGGCATGAAGCAGGAGCGGAGCGGCATCCTGGAAGATCTGGACGACGTCGACGTGCTGATCACCTCTTATCCGCTGCTCCGGCGGGACATGGAGCTCTACGCGAAACAGCGGTTCCATACGCTCATTCTGGACGAGGCGCAGGCGATCAAGAACCACGCCACCCAGACGGCCCAAGCGGTTAAGCTGCTGCGCGCCGGCTACCGGTTCGCGCTTACCGGAACCCCGATCGAGAACTCGCTCGACGAGTTGTGGTCGCTGTTCGACGCCGTCTTCCCCGAGCTGTTCGGAAGCCGGAAGGCGTTCGCCGCCCTGACTCGGGAAAGCGTGGCCAAACGCGTCCGCCCGTTCATTCTGCGGCGGATGAAGAGCGACGTGCTCAAGGAGCTGCCGGACAAGATCGAGACGCTGCAGCTGTCCGAGCTCACCGACGATCAGAAGAAGCTGTACGTCGCTTATTTGGCGCGGCTGCAGGCGGAGACGCTGCGGAGCCTGCAGACCGAAGGCTTCCAGAAGAGCCGGATGAAGATTCTGGCCGGCCTCACCCGGTTGCGCCAGCTCTGCTGCCACCCTTCCCTCTTCGTGGAAAATTACGAAGGCGACTCGGGCAAGCTGGAGCAGCTGCTCGAGATCGTCGACGAAGCGCGGAGCGGCGGCAAGCGGATGCTCATTTTCTCGCAATTCACGTCCATGCTGCATCTCATTCAGAACGAGCTTGCGCTGCGCGGCCTCTCCTTCTTCTACTTGGACGGCCAGACGCCCGCGCAGGAGCGGGTCGAGCTCTGCCGCCGCTTCAACGAAGGCGAGCGGGACATCTTCCTCATCTCCCTCCGGGCCGGCGGCACGGGCCTCAATCTGACAGGAGCCGATACGGTCATCCTGTACGATCTGTGGTGGAACCCCGCCGTCGAGCAGCAGGCGGCCGACCGAGCGCACCGGATCGGGCAGAAGAAGGTCGTCCAGGTGATCCGGCTTGTCGCGCAGGGAACGATCGAGGAGAAGATGGTTGAGCTGCAGAAGCGCAAGAAGGACCTGATCGCCGAAGTGATTCAGCCCGGCGAGGAAGCCTTGTCGGCCATGACCGAAGAAGACATTCGCGAGCTGCTGATGATCTAGGGAAGCTGCCCGCGCGCCGGCGGCGCTCACCGCCGAACCGACGTGCTTGGGCCGGCTTCGCGCAGCGTTTCCCGGTGCGCGCCAATTCCGCTCGCCCCTTCCCTTTCTTGGAAGAAGTCCTTATAATGAAGCCGTATCAGCAAGCCCAAGTAAAGGAGCGTCGATATCCGTGAAACCGATTCCATTGCAGCAACGCGGCATGCCCGTCAGCCGTCTCTCCCTGGGCTGCATGCCGCTCGGCGGCGGCTGGAACAGCGATCCGATTACAGCGGAGCATATCAAGCAAGGGCACGAGGCGGTCGAAGCGGCCTTGTCGATCGGCATCAACTTTTTCGATCATGCGGACATCTACACAAGAGGCAAGGCCGAGATCGTCTTCGGGGAAGTGCTCAAAAGCAATCCCGGTCTCCGCGAACGGATTTATCTGCAATCCAAGTGCGGCATCCGCTTCGAGGAAGGGCCCGGCAAGCCGCACCGGTTCGACTTCTCCCGCGAGCACATTCTGAATAGCGTCGACGGCATTCTCGGCCGGCTCGGGGTCGAATACATCGATATTTTGCTGCTGCACCGCCCGGATCCGCTGATGGACCCCGACGAGATCGCCGAAGCGTTCCGCCGGCTCAAGGAAGCGGGCAAAGTTCGCGGCTTCGGCGTCTCCAACATGAGCGCCGGCCAGATGAAGCTGCTCCAGACTTCGATGGACGACCCGATTCTCGTCAATCAGATCGAGCTCAACCTGCTGCACATCGGCTGGCTGGACCAGGGCGTTCACGTCAACCAGCTGGCTTCTCGCGACAACTACTTTCCGGAAGGCACGCTCGAGCATTGCCGGTTGGAGAACATTCAAATTCAAGCCTGGAGCCCGCTGGCCAAAGGCTTGCTGTCCGGCCGGCCGCTGGACGGGCAAAACGAGAACGTCGTCAAGACGGCGGAGCTCGTCGCGCAGTTGGCCGAGCAGAAGGGCACCTCGCGCGAAGCGATTGTGCTGGCCTGGCTTCTGAAGCATCCGGCGGGCATCCAGCCCGTCATCGGCACGATCAATCCCGCGCGCATCCGCAATTGCGGCGAAGCCGAGAAGATCGAGCTGACCCGCGAGGAATGGTATTCGCTCTATTTGAGCTCCCGCGGCCGACCGCTGCCGTAACGTAAGCGCGCGCGGCGCCGCAAATGATAGACAAGGGGCTGTCTCCGGAACGGTCGACTTCTCCGACCTTCCGGGACAGCCCTCGGTTTTGCCCAGCCACCTGGTCCTGCAACGGACTCCGTACCGCTAGCTTTGCATAAGTTGTCAAGCTATTTTTCCACAAGCAAACACGTCTTCGGCGTCTTTAGGGCTTCATGGTACATGACCGAGCGTGACTCCGAACCCAAACGGACACAGAGGCCGTTATTTGCCCAAAAATCGCGTTTTTTACATTCTAACGGACCCTCGTTCCGCTATGCGTCGGATTTTCCTCGTTGGAGGCACGGTTTGAAGCAAATAACGGATCCTGTGTCCGTTCCATTGCTTAAATAAGCTTCCAGGCGAGAAATTACGGATCCTCGGTCCGTAAGAGCCAAAGCAAATCCCGATTAAATCTCGGAGTACCCATGCGAGAAGGGACTTTGGATGGAATAAACATCCCCTGAAGGATCCTGGACAAAAATCCGAAGTTTTTATGCAAAGCTAGCGACTCCGTGCCGCCTATATGCCGTTTATTTGGTTGCGCCGGGCGTTGTCGCGCTTCTGAATGGCGTGCATGCCCATAATGACGGCGACAAGCTCGTAACTGTCCAGCTCTTCCGACCGGTTCTCCAAGCGGAACGCGCCGGAGGAGAACCAACCGTTCACCTGATCGAAGCGGGCCACTTGGCGTCCTTCGCCGTCCACCACTTCGTATTCTCTGGAGAACGCCGGGGACAAAATGTCGTATTCGCCCCGTCCGAACGCCTCGTACGTATACTTCTTGGAGAAGAACGCCATCCGTTCGCGAAGCAAGCCGACTTCCTGCCCGCTCGCATCGCTGACGGTCCACTTGGACGAGAAAAAGCCGAACCCTCCGCTGTACGCCAGCTCTCCGCCCGGGCCGTATACGTCCAGCGACGCGCCGAACGCGCTTTTCAAATCCAACGACCCCGCATGCCCCTCCGATGCGTCCAAAATGTCCGTCAACCCGCTATTAAAGAAATTATCGCGAAAATAGAGCTCCAACCGCACCCTCTCCCTTCCATTTACAGGATTATACGGATACGCCTGTTATCAAGTTGCATGACGCGCGTTCAATCAGCGCTCGTGCCGTGAACCCCGGATGCCTCTTGAAACGTCTGCAGGGCGCACATCCTCCCGACGACCGCCGCCAGCGCGAGCGTAAGCGCAAGTCCCGAGATCGCCGCCGCCGTAAACACCGGAAGTCTCCACAGATCGGAGGCGTGCACGAAGAACGGAATGAAGGAGACGGCCATGATCGGAGGCATGTTCCACTTCCGCCAGTGGATGAGCCAGAATGCGAATAAGGCGTTGACGACGAAAAACACCGTACTGGGGTGCAGCTGCGACAGGACCGAGCCGGCGAAGGAGACGACGACCGCCCGGCATGCCGCGAGGCCCATCTCCCGCAACGTAGCCGCGCGTGTAATGAACAAGTAAGCGAATGCGCCTAGCGTGGGAAAAAAAAGCGGGTGAAACCCCGGGACGTGCGCCGACAAGAAGTAAGCAAAGCCGATGTACGAGCAGGCTGCGAGTGCTTTAAGCTTCATTCTATCCCGATTCCTTTACATGCATTTGTCCGTAAAATTCTATTCCTTCGGCTCCGTCCGGTCAAGACCTTTTTATCCATGCGGAAGCGGCGGCTTGCTCGTTCTATTAGGGCAGATGCCTTCAATGGCTCTATAGAGACAGAAGGACGGAATGCTGCGTCACCGTGTGCAGGTCGCGCCAGGTGCGGTTCAGCGGGTGATCGTTCAGCAGCGCCGTCATGCCCAGCAGCGGAAACACCGCCTGCGCGCCGCTCCGGGCTTCGCCCGCCGCTTCCTGGCTGACGCGGCCGACCTCGTCCCAGCGCACATCCGGCAGCGCTCCCTCCCGAACGAACGCCGCCCAGGACGATTCGACCGCGGCGTAGAATCGATCGCATGCCGCGTTCAGCCTGTTCTCTTGCGCTTCGACGGCGCCTAGCAGCGCTTCCAGGCGGCGAGGCTGGGCCGCGCTCCATTCGGGAGCCTTGAGATCGGCAAAGGACCGGCATTCCTCAAGAAAATGACGGGCGATCCCGATCGAGACCGCGGCAAACGAGGTTTGGGCGAACGGAAGGAACGGAACGCGATAGATCGGGTCGTCGTAGCGGGGCTCCGAGGCGATGTCGAAGGTCATGCTCTCCGGCACGAACGCGTCGCGAACCGCGATCGAATGGCTGGACGTCGCCCGCAGCCCGAGCGAATTCCAGTCGCGGATCACCTCCACCTGTTCCGGGAGGAACGCGAACGAACGCATGCGCGGTTCGCCTTCGCCTTCGATCATGCAATTGGCGGTATAAAAGCTTGCGTATGTCGAGCCGCTGCAAAACTTCCAGCGTCCGCTCACCCTGTAGCCCCCCTCGACCGGCTTCGCCGTCCCGGTCGGGAGGCCGCTGCCCGCGAGCACGGCTTCGCGCCCCGAGAACAGCGCCGCAGCCTCCCGCTCCGGCAGCGTCGCGCAGAAGAAGCCGCCGCCCGAGCCGATCGTGACGAGCCAGCCGAAGGCGCCGTCGATCCAGGACGCGCGCTCGAACAGCCGCAGCGCCTCCGGCAGCCCAAGCGCAAGCCCGCCCAGCTCGCGCGGGACGAACGCCTTGAACAGCTTGGCGTCGTACGTCAGCTCCAGCAACCAAGGCTCGATCTCCCCGCGCTGCTCCATCCGCTGCGAATGTTCGCGAATTTTCTCCGCTTGCTCGTTATCGTACAAGAACATAATGCCATTCTTCCTTCCCGATTGTTGAATGGGGCGAAAACGGTTCGGCCTTCCCGCGTTAACGAATGCTCTCGGGCAAAGGCACCGTGCGAGTTCCCGATGCCTTTCCGGCGAAAGAAGCGCTGCAGCCGAAAAAACAGCCTCAGCCCAGTATAATACAGGGCCGAGGCTTGCGTCATGCGGCAGCGGCGAAGCCGAAGCTCGTAATCGAACAGCAGCGCGGCGGAGATGAGCGAGACGAGATGGGGAGCCTCCATGCCGAACGCGGCGGCCTGGAGGGCCGGTCGGACGAGGCGGTCGGTCGCCGCCAGCTTGCGCAAGGGGGACCGGCCGACCCGGGCGACCTTGTCGGCCATTCGGGAATTGGCGAAGCGCTGCAGCGATTTGCGAATGTATTTGCGGTGCTCCGATTCGTTCCAAAATGAACGAGGCCAGGCTGCTGCTGGATCAGACGGAATACAAGCTGTCCGAGATCGCCCAATCCGTCGGATACCCGGATCTTTTCTCGTTCTCCAAGGCGTTCAAGTAGCATACGGGCCTGTCCCCCTCTGCCTATCGCGCAAGGCGGAAGGACGGAGGCGGACGGCGGCCTGCTTGCCGCTGACCTGAACGCCCGTCTCCTTCGCGCCGTTCGGCGACAAATCCCGCGCCAAGCGCTCCAGCAGCTCCTTCGCCGCCGCCCCTTCCTTGGCGTTGCCGAGCTTGACGACCAACTGGACGGCGTTCCCGGCTTCCAGCAGCTTGCCCGCCTGCCTTGCCTTGGTCTCGTAGTCGTGCTCCTCGATTTGAGGCGTCAACCGAATCTCCTTGGCCTTCGGGGCTTGCCCTTCCCGACGCTCATTCCGGCGTTCCTTGTTCAGCCGGTCCTTGGCGGTCCCCTTGCCGATCAACCGACATGGAGGCGGGCTGCTGTAGAGCGATTCGCACACGAGATCGACCCCCAGCCTGCGGGCGAGCTCCAGCGCTTCGGCTCGGGAGACGACGCCCAAATCTTCCCCGTCCACGCCGGTCAGACGGACTTCCGAAGCTTTGATCCGTTCGTTCATAATCATCGATGATAACCTCCAGGCGTCAGGCGCTCAGATCAGCAGATTGATCCCTTCCAGAACGAGACCGATCAGGAAGCCGCATACGGCCCCGTTGACGCGAATCCATTGCAGGTCGCCGCCGATCTTGTCCTCGAGCATCCGGATGAGCGTCTCGTTGTCCAGCTTGTCCACATTTTCGCGAACGAGCTGGCCGATTCGCGCATGGTTCGCGTCGACGACGCCCGCAACGCGGTCCTGCGCCCATTGGCGAAGCGGAACGAGCGAGTCCGGCTCCTCCTTGAACCGAGCGACCAGACCTTCCAGCGCCGGACGCACGATCTCGTCCGCGAACCGGGGCTCGCGAATCCGTTCGAGCGCTTGGCTTCGCAGCTCTTCCGCCCACTTCAGCAAACGCGCTTCCAGGTTCAACCGTTCCGGCAAACCGGCTTTGGCCGCATCCAGCTCCCGGACGACAGCCTCGTTGTCCGGCAACTGTTCGATCGCCTTGCGCATCTCCGCGAGAACGAGCCGCCGCAGCGGATGCTCCTCGAATTGCCGCATGTCCCGCAAATGGTTCAAAATGACGTTCTGCAGCATGGCCCCCAGCTTCTCTTCGCTCATAAAGCCGACGAACGCGTTGACCGCAAAGCCCATGAGCCCCTTCGCCTGAACGCTGCCCAGCGCTTCCGCCGCCATCGTTCCCAGCTGATAGCGAACCGCGTCCTGAGCGACGACGTTCTCCGCCTTGGCCAGCAGAAATTGCAGCGCCTTCTCCTCGTATCCGCGAGCCGTAATCTCATCCCTGACGAACCGCAGCAACGAGACGGAATCCCATTCGCGTATTTTGTGCTCAAGCCCCTTCGCCAGCGGCGGGACGAACCGTTCCAGCGGCAGATGGCGCAGCACATAATCGCCCAGGACGGCGACTGCGCGGGCCGCTTGATCCAGATGCCGTTCGGCAAACCCGATCATCTTGGCCGGAGCCAAATACTCGTTCACTTTCGACTTGATGCTCTCTTTGGTCAGAAGCTCGTTCTCCATCGCGGAGACGAGCGAACGAACGACTTTATCGCGGTTGCGGGGCAGCAGCGCGGTATGCGGGATCGGCAGGCCGAGCGGCCGCCGGAACAGCGCGGTCACCGCGAACCAATCGGCGAGGCCGCCGACCAGTCCCGCCTCGAAGCCTCCGTGCAATAGCGCGCCCGCCCCGTGGCCGGCTATCGGAAAGGTGGCGGCGAACCCCGCCGCCATCACGCCGAGCGATATCGCCGCCGTATGTTTCGGTTTTCTAGGCATCGTGCGCTCCTTGTCGGGCAAATGTTCGATATGGTTTATTTTACCCTGAGGAGGCCGTATCGATCAAAGCCCCTGCTTTCACAGCACCTTGGACAAAAACAGCCTCGTTCGCTCCTCGCGCGGACAATCGAACACGTCCTGCGGCGTCCCCTCCTCCACGATGCTTCCCCGCTCCATGAACAGCACCCGATCCCCCACCTCGCGCGCGAATCCCATCTCGTGCGTGACGACGACCATCGTCATCCCTTCGGCCGCCAGCTCTTTCATGACGGCGAGCACCTCGCCCACCATCTCCGGATCGAGCGCCGACGTCGGCTCGTCGAACAGCATGATCTTCGGCTCCATGGCCAGCGCCCGCGCGATCGCGACCCGCTGGGCCTGGCCGCCGGACAACGAATCGGGGGCGGCGTTCGCCTTGTCTTCCAGCCCGACCTTGCGAAGCAGCTCGAACGCCTTGACCGCGGCCTGCTCCTTGGGCAGCTTCCGGACGCGAACGGGCGACAGCGTAATATTGTCCAGAACGCTCATATGGGGAAAAAGGTTAAACCGCTGGAACACCATTCCTACTTCCGCCCGAATTTCCGTAATGCGGACGCCCTTGTCCAGGAGCGAGCGTCCTTCTATCCGAATATCCCCTTGTTCGGGCACCTCCAGCAAGTTCAAACAGCGAAGCAGCGTCGACTTGCCCGAGCCGGAAGGGCCGATGACGACGACGACCTCCTGGCGCCGCACCTCGAGATTGACGCTCCGAAGCACGGTGTTCGCGCCGTACGATTTGCACAGATCCGTCACCTGAATGATCGGGTCCCCCATCGCGTCACAGCCTCCTCTCGACGAATTGCAGCAGCTTGCTGAGCGAATAAGTGAGGATGAAGTAAACGAGCGCGGCCGTCGTGTACGCTTCCACCACTTTCAAATATTGACCCTTCATCGCGTTGCTCCAGTACATGAGTTCCGGTACGGCGATATAGGCGAGCATGGCGGAGTCTTTCACGAGCACGATGAATTCGTTGCCGAAGGCGGGAATCATCCGCTTGACCGCCTGCGGAAGAATGACGAACCGCATCGCTTGCCCGGGGGTCATGCCCAGCGAGTAAGCGGCCTCCCGCTGGCCACGGTCGATCGATTGAATGCCCGCACGGTAAATTTCCGCCGTATAGGCGGCGGAATTGAGAGAGAGGGTGACGATCCCGGCGACAATTGCATTTGTCGTTCCTAGGATGGGCGGAATGACAATATAATGAACGATCAACGCTTGCACGATCAGCGGCGTTCCCCGAAAAAAATTGACGTACGCGCTGACCGGCCAGCTGATCCAGCTTTTTCGCGACATTTTCCCGAACCCGATCCCGAGACCGAGAATGGCGCCGAGCCAAATCGAGACGAACGAGATGCCGACCGTCAGCCCGGTTCCCTTGAGCAGCAAGGGGGCGTAACCCCAAACGATGTCGAAACGAAAGTCCATGCTCTCTTCTCCTCCACGTCAAAAAGCATGCGCCATATTGCCGCACGCATGCTGATGTCCGGAATCGGTTCACTTCGCGTTGACCAGATCCGTCGTATCCGGCTCGACGCCGATCCATTTCTTGTACATGGCCTTATATTCGTCGCTTGCCCGGAACTTCTCGATGGCAGGGTCCAGCTTCGCTTTCAAATCAGCCTTGCCTTGAGGGAAAATAATGCCGTAGTATTCGGGCGTGAAGTTGGCCTTGTCTTCGATGGCTACGAATTTCTTGTTCGGATTGTTCTGCACGTAAGCCTGCACGACGGCGAAGTCGGCCACGACCGCGTCCACTCCGTTGTTCTCCAGCTCCAGAAGCGCGAGCGTATTGCTGTCGAACCGCTTCAGATTCGTATTGGAGTTGCCCATGATGCCCTTCATCAGCTCCTCGGCCGTCGTCGCCCCCTGAACGGCCACTTTCTTGTCCTTCAGGTCGAGCGCGTTCTTGATCGGGCTTCCTTCCTTGGTCAGAATCATATTTTTCGATTCGAAGTAGGGAATGGAAAACTCGTAGGATTGCTTGCGGTCGTCCGTAATCGAGATCGCCGAGATGCCGCCGTCGTACGCGCTCGATTTGCCTTTGTCGAGATCCGCGAACAGCGGGTCCCAGCCGACGTTCTCCAATTTGTACTTCAGCCCCGCCTCCTTCATGACCGCATCCAGGAAGTCGACGTCGAAGCCAACGATTTTGTCTTTATCCATGCTCTCCATCGGCGCGTAGCTGGCGTCGGTCGCGATCTTGTAGACGACATCGGCATCGGCCGAGGCGCCGGCCGGCGCGCTTGCCCCTCCGGAAGCTTCGGCAGAGGGAGAGGCGGCCGCTTCGCTCGCGCTCGTGCCGGCGTTATTCCCTTTGCCGCAACCGGCGGCTGCCAGCATCAATACCATAAAGATTGCCAAAACCGACCACTTTTTCATGGCTCGACCTCCGATAATGTCAAATAATTTAACATGATTTTAGCAGTAATTAGAGGGTTTAGAAGTCCGGTGAAAAAGTCCGCCAAGCAGGCTTTTACCACGGTTTTGTCGAATTATACAGTAACACGACCATTGAAAGAGTGATTGAGCATGAAAGCAAGTAAGTCGTCGACCATCCAGCCTCAGTTGTTCCAATTCATCGACATGGATGAACTCGTGCCGAAAAAGCACATTTTGCGCCAGTTGAACGAAGCTATCGATTTCTCTATGGTCTATGATTGGGTGGCACCACTGTATACGGAGAGTACTGGGCGTCCCGCTGCCGATCCGGAGCGGATCGTCCGACTGACGTTGCTTTCGTATCTGTTCAACCACTCCGAACGGGAACTGTATCAACTACTGCCCATG
>NZ_AUCP01000049.1 GCF_000429825.1 Cohnella thermotolerans DSM 17683 | reverse complement strand
AAATTCAGTTGAATGGTTCCTATCGTCATTTGCAAAAGTTGCGCGCTCGTTGTGAGCATGTGTTTGCCGAAAGCAAAGTCGTACATGGCTTGGATCGAGCTCGGAGCCGTGGGTTGGACTGCATGCAGGAACAGGCGATACTTACGGCAACGGTTCAGAATCTGAAAAAACTATGCCGGTTTAAGAAAAAACGACCTCAAACCGGTATTTCGGCATGCGAAAAACCGAAATCCGTGATAACGGAGGTAGTGTCAGGCCTGCTAGTTCCAGCGCTCGCTGGGTTGTTCTTCTCATTTTGCACGCCGGTTAGACGGCAAGAACTGACTTAATTCACCGGACTTCTAAATGAGTAGGCCTTTTATCCCGCTCAATAAATCCCAAGTTCAAACGGACTGTCGTTCTCAAGATCCAAGCCCGACTCCTCGTTATATGCGCTCTCGATTAACGCCAATACTTTTTCCGTCGAGCAGACTTACCACCCCGCCGTTCCGCGCCAATTGATCCCGTTCATAAGGGAACAAATTAACCGTGTATTGCTGGGCCGTCCGCAACAAACGAGATAACCCCTCGATCGAATCGTCTTCGCTCAGCTTCGCAATGATCTCTTTGCCCTTTTTCCCATAGGGGACAATAACCGCTGTCGTCAGCTCCTCAATCACCTTAAAATGCTCCGCAGCCGTTCGATGGCTGTCCATCAGGAACAGTGGGAGTTCCTCCTGCGTTCTGCTTGCGTAATCCGTAAAGTACGGATGGCTTCTTCTCGGCATCATTAGCAGATCGAGCATATTCTTTCGCAACTTCGGAATCCAGTAGTTCAGGTTTGTATCGAATTTGCCATACAGCTCCTGAAAATACCGTTCCATAGCCTACCGAGACAATATGTGTCCTCCGTGACTGTTAGGATTTTTCCGAAGATCGATGAAGATCTTTCTGGAAATCTCTTTTCCCTTCTTAATCTCAGGCAAATGGGTTAGGCTCTCCTCCGCGTGATCGATCACATAGACCTGCCGGATTACCGACCTCCCGTGACGGTTGCATCTGCCCGCAGCCTGAGCAATGGAATCGAGACCGGCAAGTGAGCGAACGACACAGTCGAAGCTTATATCCACCCCTGCCTCAATTAACTGTGTGCTGACACAGACCACTTTCTCTTCTTTATCGAGATGTCTTTTGACTTCTTCCAGAATATGCTTCCGGTGCGCCGGGCACATCGAAGTGCTTAAATGATAAAACGGAACGCCGCATGACTCCAATCGGCGATATAATTTCTTGACCACTGTCTTGGTGTTCAGTACGACAAGCACACTCTGAACCTCGTCAAGCTTATCTATGACAAAGTCGGCCAGCTTCTCGGTATCGAATACTTCTTGCGTCGCTCTGTCTACGATTTCCACTCGTTTGAACGCTTCGATCACGTCATCAAGACGTTCGATGATTTCAGCGTTCGACTTAATCTCCAGCTTATGCTCGACAAAATCTAACGCGGGCTGAGTTGCCGTGCATAGAATCAGGCTCGATTGACCGAAGTCGTGAAGGAAGTTCAGCGCGTGATTGAACAGCGAAACACAACGAACGGGTACCTTCTGCACTTCATCGAAAATGATGACCGACTCGCTCAAGTTATGAAGTCTTCTGATATTTCGGCCACCTTTAGCATAGAAAGCATTCAAGAACTGCACCATCGTCGTGAAAATAATCGGCGCATCCCAGTTGTCCCGTGCCAGCTTCCACTTCTGTTGAAGACTCATTGTGCCGTCCTGATTCTCGTCGTCATCGTCCGCATCATCGATTACGTTCGAATGGTGCTCCAAAACATTCTCCTCATCCGACAAAATCTTGCGGACTTCTTCCGCGTTCTGCTCAATAATGGTCGTGTACGGGACGACGTAAACGATTCGCTTCTTGCCGTACTCAAGGGCGTGCCGAAGCGCATATCGCAAGCTCGCCAACGTTTTGCCCCCGCCGGTCGGAATCGAGAGCGAATAGATGCCCGACGGATTCTCCGCATATTGCTCGCATCTGTTCGACATTTCCCTCCTTAGCCGATTGATCGGCGATTGCGCCTCTTCCTCTGCCTGGAAGGAGTCGAGCTTATCCATCAATTTTCGATAATAAGATGTGAACAACTCGTTACGATCCCGCTCCGGTTCGCTGGGCTTATTCTCCTCAAAGAGGCGGGTGTTCGTCCGATCGGCGTCAATTAAGGCGCTGAACACAAATATACTTGATTATCACGGCAAGCGTCTTTAGCAAAGTGCGTTTACATAAGAAAAAGGGACTCGTAAGAAGGTACGTTTTGTAAACGTGTTCTACTTGCGGGTCCGATGGTTGGGAAGTGAGGCATGGGCTAGCAAGCTTTTGACTTCTTCGCTTTCAGCGGGTGTTTCGCTAATAGGTGGCGCTGTAAGAAGACAGCGGTCAGAGGGTATTTGAATCACGCATCCTTGAGGGATGCGACTTAAGGTGACGGTGTACATGACTCACGCATCCCATGCGGGATTCGACAGCGATCCTGTATGAGCCCGAAATGACCTGCTCAGGATAAAAAACACGCAAAAACAAACAAATTACCAACAAAATCAAGTATAAACGCAAACTTTAAAGGCAAACAACCGTTTTTTTCCGGTGTGAATGTCCCAGGAACATCCTGTGCGCTTCACATTCGCACCATACATTCGCCCTGTTAGCCGACATCTGCGGCTTACAGTACGCATTTCGCCGCGACGCAGCCGGGAAGAAGAGGCACTCGTTCCGGAGGCTTCCCGGTTCGTCGACTTCCGGCGCGGCAAATTGGACGTATAGGGGAAAAGGACGGGCCTCATTCGGCCCGTCCCTTTCTTTTTGCCGGCATTCCGTTCTAATTCAGAAATCCCTCCAGCGCGATCGTCGGCTTCATGTCGGCCTGCCAGGCGCCCATGTTGTAGCCGCCGTTGTAGCCCGGCGTCGCTTCCGGCTCCCAATAGAAAACCCCGAGCCCCTTGCCCCCGGACAAATTGCGGATCTTCGTCTTGATGTCGGACACGAAGCTCTTGGCTGCGGACGGCTGATTGTAGTCCATGCCGATCTCGGTGACCATGACCGGCTTGCCGTACCGGGAGATCATGTCGTTCGCGTTGGCGATCGTCTGCGTCACCTTCGACGACCAATCGGACGCGCTAGGATAAAGCGACATGCCGATGATGTCGAACGTGGCACCGTTGGCGATCAAACCGCCGATATTCCAGACGAAGAGCGAATTGTCGTAGCCGTTGGAAAGGTGCACGATCGTTTTCGTGCCGCTGCTGACCGATTTGACCGCGTTGTTCCCTGTGTTGACCAGCCAAGCGTAGTTTTGCATGCTGAGCGATGCCTTGCCGTCGTCCCACAGCATGCCGTTGTTCGTCTCGTTGCCGATTTGCACCCAATCCGGCGTTACGCCGTACGACTGCATCGTCGTCATGACGTCGCGGGTCCAGTTCCACACGGCATCCATCAGCTGCTGGAACGTGTACCCGGCCCACGCCGCCGGCTTCGTCTGCTTGCCGGGGTCCGCCCAGCTGTCGCTGTAATGAAGCGTCAGCATGACGCTCAGTCCCGCATCCTTGGCCCGCTTCGCCAGCGCGGCGGCACGTTCCTTGTTCATGTAGCCGTTCGTATAGCTGCTCGAGGGATTGACCCAAACCCGAATGCGCACCGAGTTGATCTGGTAGTCGTTCTTGAGAATGTCCAGAATGTCCCGCTGCACGCCGTTCTTGTCCTTCCACTTGTACCCTTGCGCTTCCATTCCCGGCACCCAGCTGATGTCGGCGCCCTTGGCGAACGACGGCGCCGCGGCCGCCTTATGGGGCTGAGCCGACGGCGACAGCACGAGGACGAGAACGATGATCAGAGCGAACAATCCCGTTGCCGCTTTCCGCAACATGCGTTCGAACCTCCTTTGATTGAAATGGGAGACGGCTGTCTCCGTTTCAAATTGTAAGCGTATTCCAAGCCCGGGTGATATGGCGGGATTCGAACGATCTTTATGTTTTGGCAACATTCTTCGCTTCGGCCGAAGCCGGAGGGCGATGGGACCGCTTCGAGAGGATGAGCGCCGGCGGGCCGTTGCGGCTACCGCCGTGCCGTCCGCGTCAGCACCCTCGCTCCGTTGGCCGGCAGGTTCAGCCGGGACTCCTCCACCGGCTCGCCGGTTTCAGCGTCGCGATAGGCCCGCCCGTCCAGCGGGACGCTCGTCTCCGCTCCGCTGAAGTTGAGAATAAACACGTAATCCGTCTCCCCGTCCGTCCGCACCTGCGCGGTGACGCCCTCCGGCAAATCCGCTTCGATCGCCCGCGGGATCCCCAAATCTTCTACCAATCTCCCGTATAGAAAATCATAGAACGGCGCTTCGGCGCGCGTCGCCAAGTAATAGGCCTGCCCTTGCCCGAAGCGGTGCCGCGTCAACGCCGGGCGTCCGGCGTAGAAATCTGAACGGTAGACGGCCAGCGCCTCCGCGCCTTCGAGATGGACGAGCTCGCACAGCTCGCCGGAGTCGAATTCGCGCGCCAGACCCAGCGCGTTGTCCGGCACCGGAACGAGCCCGTTGCGCTCCCCGTCGTACAGCGCGTCGATCTCCTCCGCCCAGACGCCGAGCGTCTTGCGCAGCGGACCGGGGAAGCCGCCCAAGTGGCACAGATCGTGCTCGTCCACGACGCCGGACCAATACGTCGCCACCAGCGTTCCGCCGTCCCGCACGTACCGCTCCAGCTTGGCGCCCGCTTCCGCGCGGCACAGATACATCATCGGCGCAACGATGAGCTTGTATCGGCCGAAGTCGCGGTCGTCGTCCGAGCCGACGATGTCGACCGCTACGCCTAGCTCCCACAGCGCCTTGTAATGCTCCATCACCGTCTGCTCGTAATGGACGCCTGCGTTCCGCGGGCCTTGCGAATCCTTCACCGCCCAGCGGTTGTCCCAGTCGGCGATGATGGCGGCGCGGGCCCGGGTGGCGGTGCCGACGACGCCGGCCAGCGCCTTCAGCGTCGCGCCTAAATCCGCCACGTCGCAGAAGACGCGGGTATGCTCGTGGCCGACGTGATCGATGACGGCGCCGTGCAGCTTCTCGCTGGAGCCCCGGCTTTTGCGCCATTGGAAATATTGAACCGTATCAGCCCCGTGCGCGACGGCCTGCAGCGAGGACAGCCGGTGCATGCCCGGCTTCTTCAGCTTGCTGATCGGCTGCCAGTTCGTCAGGCTCGGCGTGCTCTCCATGAGCATGAACGGCTTGTCCTTGAGCGAGCGGAACAAGTCGTGGTTGAAAGCGAACCAGGCCGCCACCCGGCTGTCGTCCCGCGCCTCGTGCCAGGTCGGGTACGCATCCCAGGAGATCACGTCCAGCGCGTCCGCGAACTTGCGGTAATCGAGCCCTTCGTACCAGTCCATCATATTCGTCGTCACCGGCAATTCCGGGTTGACCGCCCGCAGCGGCGCGATCTCGTGCTTGCAGAAGTCCAGCGTCCGGTCGGTGACGAACCGCTTCCAGTCCAAATTGTGCGCGTGCACCATCGTCTCGCCGTGCGGAGCCGGCGATTCGAGCTGCGACCAGTCGGTGTACGTATGCGACCAGAACGACGTCCACCAGGCGGCGTTGAGCGCTTCGAGCGAGCCGTACTTGGCCCGCAGCCACTCGCGGAACGCCTCCTGGCAGTAGCCGCAATGGCATTCCCCGCCGTACTCGTTGGAGATGTGCCAGCCGACGACCGCCGGGTGGAACGCGTACCGCTCCGCCAGCTTCCGGTTGATCCGTTCAACCTTCTCCCGGTAGACGGGCGACGAATAGCAGTGATTGTGCCGATGCCCGTGCAAATTGCGCACGCGGTTCGGGCCGACGCGCAGCACCTCCGGATATTTCGCCGACAGCCAGGCCGGGCGCGCGCCGCTCGGCGTGGCGAGCCAAGCATAGATGCCGTTCGCCGCGAAGCGGTCGAGCACGCGGTCCAGCCATTCGAATTCGAAGCGCCCTTCCTCCGGCTCCAGCGCCGCCCAGGCGAAAATGCCGACGGCCATCACGTTGCAGCCGGCCAGCTTCATGAGCCGGATGTCTTCCTCCAGCACCGCGGGATCGTGGAGCCATTGATCCGGGTTGTAATCGGCTCCGTGCATAAAGCCCGGAATCCGGCTGCTGATCGGCGGAAATTTTGCGTGCATATTCGAAATCCTCCTTGATTTAGTCGAACCGAACGGTTCGGAGACGGCCTTCCGTCATTCCTTCACCGATCCCATCACAAGCCCTTTGACGAAAAACTTCTGCAGGAACGGATACACGATCAGCACCGGCAGCGCCCCGATGAAAATTTGCGCGGCGTTAATCGTCTTCTGGGACAGCAGATCGAACTCTTGCTTGGAGAAGCTCATCGAGCTCATGTCGCGGGAGACGATGACCGTCTGCAAATAAGTCGCCAGCGGATAGTCCTGCTTGTTGCTCAAATACAGAAGGCCGTCAAACCAGGAGTTCCAATGCCATACCATGGCGAAAAGGCCCAATGTAGCGAGCGCCGGCAGCGACACGGGCAAGTAGACGCGCGCGAGAATGCCCAGATGCCCCGCCCCGTCGATCAGCGCCGCTTCTTCCAGCTCCTTCGGAACGCCCCGGAAGAAGTTCATCAGCAGGATGATCAGCCAGACGTTCACGAGCCCGGGGAGAACGAGCACCCAGAACGAATCGATCAGGTGCAGGCTTTGGATGACAATGTAGAACGGCACGAGCCCTCCGTTGAAAATCATCGTGAACACGAACACCCAGGCGTAGACGGAGCGCCCGCGGAATTGCGCATTCTCCTTCGACAGCGGGTACGCCGCGAGGCACGCCACGACGAGAATGCCCGCCGTGCCGATGACCGTCCGTTTGACCGCCACCCACAGCGAATGGAGGAACACCGGGTTGTCGATCGTCTTCTCGTACGCGACGGTCGAGAAGTCCACCGGCCACAGCCCGACCAGATTGCCGTCCGCCGCGGATTTCGCGCTGAACGAGACGGCGAGCACGTGGATGAGCGGAATGACGCACATGAGCGCGACGGCTAGGAGAAAGCAAGTGTTGACGATATTGAAAATGCGGTAAGGTAACGTCTTGTGATACATCGCTGCCCCTCCTCAGAACACCCGGTAATTCGCCAGCTTGTAGGCCAACCGGTACGAGATGACGATCAGAACCATGCTGATGACCGATTTGAACAGGCCGACGGCGGTGGCGAATCCGAACTGGCCGTCGTTGATCGCCGTGCGGTAGACGAACGTGTCGATAATATCGCCCTTGTCCATGACAAGCGAATTGTACAGGTTGAAAATCTGGTCGAAGCCGGCGTTCAAAATGTTGCCGAGCGACAGCGTGCCGACGACGATGGCCATCGGAACGAGAGAGGGGATCGTAATGTGAAGCGTCTGCCGCCACCGGCTCGCTCCGTCCATCTCCGCCGCTTCGTAGAGCGACGGGTTGATGTTCGCGAGCGCCGCCAGGAACACGATCGTTCCGTAGCCGAATTCCTTCCACACCTCGGACACGACGACCGTGAACCGGAACCAGTTCCCGTCTCCGAGGAAGAAGATCGGCTTGATCCCGAACAACTCGTGCAGCACCCGGTTGACGAAGCCGCCGTCGGAAGAGAGGAATTCGACGAGAATGCCGCCGAGGATGACCCAGGACAGGAAGTGGGGCAAGTAGACAAGCGTCTGGATCGTCCGGCCGAGGAACCTCGCGCGCACCTCGTTGAGCAAAATCGCGAAGGCGAACGGCGTCAGCAGATTGAAGACGATCTTGAACACCGAGATGAGGAACGTGTTCCAGATGACCTGCAGGCTGTCCTCCCGTTCGAACAGCGCGCGGAAGTTGTCGAGGCCGATCCATTCGGAGCCGCTGATGTGCAGCCACGGCTTGTAATCCTGGAACGCCATGACGATGCCGCCCATCGGGATGTAATTGAAGACGATCAGCAGCGCAAGCGCCGGAAGAATCATCAGGTGAAAAGGCCAGGTCCGTCTCAAGTAGCGCATCTTGCAGCCTCCTTGTTCGATATACGGTGATTATAGCAACGGCTATCGCGGCGAAGTAGCGAGCAAACGCAACATTGATGGCATTATCGCAACCACTTTCGCGCGCAGCTGCCGGGCGAACGGGCAGAGGGCAGCCGGTGCCCCGGCTGCCCTCGATTGCCTTTTCCGATTACTGTGATTGCGTGCTCTTGTACCAGTCGTTCACTTCTTGCGTCATCTTGTCCCCGCCGGCGGCCTTCCAGTCCGATACGAACTTGTCGAACGCGGAGAGGTCTTTCTTGCCGTAGATGATCTCGTTGAACGTCTGCATCTCGATCTTCTTCAGGTAGTCCTGCTTGGACGTCATCGTCGGCGTCGCCGGACCGGTGAACATATCCTTGTAGGAGATGTCCGGCTGCGACAGCAGCACCTTGGCGGCGGCCGGCGTCTCCGGGCCGTAGTTGTTCTTGACTTCCTTCTCCAGCCGGGTCGTCGGCTCGTTGCCGTCGGCGAGCTTGAGCAGCGCCTTCATCTGCGCGTCCGGAATGCGCGCTCCGTCCTTCACGAGCCAATAGCGGTTGATGTTGACTTCGCCGCCCGGAATTTTGTCCAAGTACACCGGGTTGCCGTTCGCGTCCAGATCGTAGTCGTAGCCTTTGAAAACGCCGATGTCCCACTGGCTGCCCGGCTGCGGGTCGGCCAGGTTCTCGAACAGGTAGTTCTGGTACGTAAACAGCGCTTCGGGATGCTCCATGTTCTTGTTGATGAGCGTCACGCCGCTTGTGAAGTTCGTGCCGTGGCGTCCGGCCTTGCCGTCCGGTCCGGTCGGAATCGCGTAAGGCTTCCATACCGCGCCCGGAACGTTCTTCGCCGTGTCCTGCAGCGGCCAGCCGCTCATCCAGTAAGGGCCGGGGATGATGCCCGCCGTTCCCGCGACCGCGGGCTCGGACGTCTTGTTCTCGTCCCACAGCGCCGCTTCGCTCGGAATATAGCCCTTGTCGCGCCACTCCTTCAGCTTCTGCAGCGCCTGCTTCGCGGCCGGATTGATCGAGCCCCACTCGAGGCTGCCGTCCGCCGCCTTGTTCCATTGGTCCGGAATGGTGCCGTACGCGCCGAACACCCAGGAAGGATCGCCCATCCATGTGTTCATCGTCGTCTTGAAGCCGATGGACAGCGGAATGACTTGATTCGGCTTCAGGCCGTCCGGATTTTGATTTTTGAACGCGTCCATGACTTTCTCCAGCTCTTCCAGCGTTTTGGGCGCTTCGAGATGAAGCTTATCGAGCCAATCCTGGCGGATCCAGAGCAGGTAGTCGTGGTTGTAGGCGTAGTCGAGAACCGGGATGCCCATCCGCTTCCCGTCGCGGGTATACGGGTTCCAGACGTTCGGGTCGAGATTCATCGCCGCCTTCCACTTCTCGTTCGCGTATTGATCGAACAGGGAGCCGACCTCGCGGAACGCGCCCGTATCGATCAGATCCTGCGCCAGCTGGTCGTAATCGCCTCCGGTTCCGATCGTCACGACGTCGGGGAGCTTCTGGCTGGAAGACATGGCGAGCCGCATTTTCGTCACGAAGGCATTGTTCGTATCCGTGACGGACCAGAGCGAATCGATCTTGATGCCGAGCGTGTCGAGCGCCCATTTGGTGGCGACGTTGTTCTCGATCGTTTCGCCGTTTTTGAACTTGAGGGCCGGATCGACGCCCCACACGGTCGTGATCGTCACGGGCGGATCGTATTTGTCCTTGTAGGCGCTTTCGGTCGCGGACGCGGATGCGGACGCCGAAGCCGACGGGCTGCTCGCGGAAGACGGGCTCGAAGAACCTTCTTCGTCCTTGGAGCCCGAACAAGCCGCGAGGCCGGTGGCGGCCAACATCAGAGCGGCAGCTGCGAGCGCGCTTTTTCTGGTCATCGCTTTCATACTCTTCCCCCTAAGGCTTGGATGGCTTGCTAAGGCTAATTATAGGGAAGACCCGTTCGCCAACCTATGTCATTCATCGAAGATTTCTGCACCTTTGCCAACCATTGTCGCCGGAGCCCGGACCGCGAACCGCGCTCAATCCCGGTATTCGTTCGGCGTCATGCCGTAATGCTTCTTGAACATCTTGCTGAAATATTGCGGATTCTGGTAGCCCAGCTCCGCCGTAATCTCGTAAATCTTTTTATTCGTATGCTTAAGCAGATACAGCGCCCGCTCCATGCGAATCCGAATGATGTAGTCGCCCAGGCTTTCCCCGGTCTCGCTCTTGTAAATTTTGGACAAGTACACGGGGTGCAAATAGACCTTCTCCGCGATCGTCTTCACCGAGATGTCGAGCCCGATGTCGCGCGTCACCAGCTCCTGCACTTGCTTGATCAGATGCCCCCGCGCGTAATGATCGGAATCGGACAGCTCCGCCTTCAGCTTCGCGAGCGAATCCAGCGCCCACCGGCGCAGCCGTTCCGGGGAGTGAACCGCGCTCCGGTCGAGGAAAATGTCGAATCCGGCCGGGTCGATCTGCTGAACGAGCACTCCGTGCCGATGGGCGAGATAAAGGCACGCGTTCGCGATCCACAGGTAAACCTCGTACAGATGCTCGCGGGTGGCGGCCGCTTTCTCCGTCTCCAGATAGCCGAACACTTCGGCGATCTTGGCCTCCGCCGCCGCCCACTGCTTCGATTCGAGCAGATGGATCAGCGTCGGCGGCTTGTACAGCGTCTCCAGCGACCGGACGGACGAGGGCGCTGCGGGGTCGTCCTCCTGGAACAGGACGGCGGCCTCCTTCGTCCCCCCGTGCCGGAACAGCGTGCCGAGCGCCCCTCGGTAAGCCGCAGACATGCCTTCCGGAAAGACGAACCACGGGCTGATGACGATCGAGATGTCCCCTTTCAGATAAGAACGGACCTGCTTGCCGACCTCCTGCGCCAGCCGGTTCGTCTCCTCCCGGAGCGGACGTGCGGCTCCGCCGCCCGGTCCGTCGGGATTCGTCGACGCCACCAGCGCGAGGCAATCGTGGGGCGCTTTGCCGTGCCAAACCCTGTACGCGGCCCCGAGCACTTCTTCCGCGATGTTGCCGACGGCATATTCCATCAAGTCGAAGGAATCCGGGTCGTAATCCGAGAAGTGGCTGCCGAGCTGCACGAGCATCAAAAACGAAGGAGCCTCAAGCCGCAACGGAATCTCGTATTTTCGCAGCTTGTCCGCCATCGCCTGCTCCGACAGCTGCCTGCCCAGCAACAGATCGCTGAGCAAATTTTCCGACAGCCGCCGGCGGTCCGACTTCATATCGTAAAGAAGCCGGTGATAGCGTTCCGCCTCCTCCCATTCGTCCTTCAGCGATTCGATTTCGCCCAGAATCGTCCTCATAAACTCGTCGTCGTCCACGGGCTTCAAAATGTAGCCGGACACTTGAAGCTGAATCGCTTTTTTCGCATATTCGAAATCCGAATGTCCCGTCAAAATGAGCCTGCGTACGTTCGGCCAGCGCTCCCCGGCCAGACGGGCCAGCTCCAGGCCGTCCATCTCCGGCATGCGGATGTCGGTGACGAGAATGTCGACCGGCTGCGTCTCCAGTATGGCCAGCGCTTCGGCCGCCGACGCCGCCGTATAAACGCTGCGAACGTTCAGGCTGTCCCAAGGAATCGTCTTCTTCAGGCTCTCGGTCACGTAGGACTCGTCGTCTACCAGCAAAATTTCGATCATGCTCCCACCTCCGCTCCGCCGGCCGGGGCGATCGGCCATTCCAATTCGACCCGCAATCCGCCAAGGTCCGACCGCCCGATCGACACCCCCGCGTCTTCGCCGTACTTCAATTGCATCCGCTGATGGACGTTCCACAGACCGCAGCCCGTCCTTTCGTCCATCGGTTCGGACAGCTTGCGCTGCAGCCGCCGCAGCTCCGTCTCTTCCATCCCCTTGCCGTTATCCTCCACGCGAATGCGAACGCGCCCGTTCTCTTCGGAGACGATCAGCCGAATCAACGCCTCGCCGGCTTTCTCCTCGACGCCGTGCTGCACGGCGTTCTCGACGAGCGGCTGCACGAGCAGCGGCGGAATTTCCAGCTGGCGGAGCCAGGAAGGCAGCTCGACCTCGAAATGCAGCCGGTTCATGCGCAGCCGCTGAATTTCCAGGTAGCTCGTGACGAATTCCAGCTCCTCCGACAGCTTGACGAAATCGCGCTCCTGCCGGGTCGTGTATCGGTAGTAGCTGGATAAATTTTGTGACATGAGGACGATCGCCCGGTTGTTTCCGAGCTTCGCCATGCTGGAGATAAAGGAGAAGCAGTTATAGAAAAAATGCGGATTGATCTGCGACTGCAGCTGCTTGAGCCGGGCTTCCCGCACGTGGATTTTCTCCAGGTAGACCTTGTCGAACAGCTCCTGGATTTGCTCCACCATCGAATTGAACCGCATGAACACGAAGCTGAATTCGCTGCCGCCTTTGGGCACGAGGCGAACCGAGTAATCCTCCTGCTTCAGCCGTTGGAAACTTTGAACGAGCCGTTTCATCGGCACCTGAACCTGGGCGTACAGCAGATAAGCCAAAATGCAGCCCATGATCAGCAAAGAGGCGACCGACATGTAAAAGAGGCGGTTGGACTTCTCGATCGGTCCGATCACGTCGGAGTACGGAATGTAGTCGATCAAATACCATTCCGTCGTCGGCAGCCATTTGGTATTGACCAGATAGTTCTCCCCATCGAGCGCGATCGTCTGGTTGCTGGCGTCCATCAGCTTCTGCTGCTCCAGCTTGTCGACGAGCTCCTTCGCCACGCGCCGGTCCGCGGAGCTGTTGTAGATCATGCCTACCCCTTTTTTGTACAGAAATGGATCGCGCCGGCTGTCGCTCTTGAACTCGTCGAGCATGCGGGCGATATTCTGGCTGTCAAAACGAACCTCGATCACCAGGCCCGCATCCTCGGGGCGGTTGAACGCTTTGTAAGGGGCGGCCGTCAGCAGGGAAAACTCGAACGCGCCGTCGGAAGGCAGAGGTTCGACCTGCCAGCCCTGCTTCATGCGGCTTTTGAGCTCCGCATCGTCGTACTTGATCGCATCGGTATCGGTTACGACCCGGTTCAGCTTCGGCGAATAAATGTAGAGCGAGCTTTTCCAATTAATCGAACTTTCCTGGGTGCTGAGCTTCTGCTGAATGCGCTTAACCAGCGTAATCTCGTCCAGGTCGAGGTAGGAGCCGGCAAGCGGCTCGGCATCCTTCAGCGCCGAAATGTCGGGATCGTGAATAAGGAGATTGGGCCACAGCGATATGGAATCGATGTTCGCGTCCAATTGGGACTGGAAGAAGTCCAGCTTGCTCGTGTTGGACTTGTTCATTTCCTCGCGCAGGACGGCCGTGCTCGTCCGGTTGGAATACGAATAGAGGCCGGCGAGCAGAACGAGCATCGCGGCCAGAACGAGGACGATTTTGCGGAACAAGTTGAATCTGGGCATACGCTGCGAAACCCCTTCCATTAGTCCGGTTGCGAGGGAACGCGCGAATAGGCCGTCCTCCGGAGGAGAACAACCTCAAGCTCGCTCGCATGCTCCATTGTAATGCAACCGCAGCCGTTCCGTCAGCGGCAATGTCGCAACAATTCCGCACTTTTCGCAGCCTGCGCCGCACCGCGTTCGCTCTAGCGCGTTCGCTTTACCGCGTTCGTTCTACCGTGTGAGGAGGCGAAGAGAACCGATAAGCGCCGGGGGAGCGAAAGCTGTTGGCACGGAGCTTCGCTACGTCTCCATAAGAGAAAATGCGAAGCCCCCTCCGGAGTGAGAGGACTTCGCATTTGCAGCGGTTCGAACGGAGCCGCGACAGCGATCGTTACGACGTCTAGGCGTCCTCGCCGTAACGATCGTCCACTTCCTTGGCCATCTTGCGATAGCGTGCCGTCTCCTCCGCGACCGGGTCGAACGTCGATTGAACCCGAATTTCCCAGCGGGGAGAGAGCTTCGCGACCGCTTCCTCCGCGGGATCCTCGGATTCGAACGGACCCTCGGCCAGATACCTGGCCAATTCGGCTTCAGCTGCGGAGGTGTGGGCAAAGGGAGCTTCTTCCTCCCCGGCTGCAGCCGTTCCCGCTAAGTCCACCGGTGCGGCGGACGCTTCCTCTATGTGCGCCCGTGCCGACGCTTCCGCACTCTCCGGCACGGCTTCATTATTCTTCGTTCCTTGCATGCCGGTCTTTTTGCGCTCGTCTTCCTTCATTTGCCGCCCTCCTTGCTTCGATAGGATGGCCTGCGGGGCGATCGAACATGCAGGGCGGTTAAGCTTTCGCCAAAGCTTCCAGCAGCTCGCCGTGAACGAAGCCGTTGCTGGCCGTTACATTCCGGACACCCAGTTGATACGGGGCGCCGGATTGGTCGGTTACTTTGCCGCCGGCTTCTTCCACGAGCAGCGAGCCTGCCGCGAGATCCCAGGCGTTGAGCCCGATCTCCCAGAAGCCGCTCAGCCGGCCCGCGGCTACATAGGCCATATGCAGCGCGGCGGAGCCGGCGATCCGCAGATTGCGGACCTGCGGGGCGAGCGCCTGGATTTGGCGCAAATTCTCGGGGAGCGCCGCTTGATAATCGGCCGGGAAGCCCGTCGCTACCAAGCTCTGGCGCAGCGTCCTCTCGTTCGAGACGTGCATGCGTTTGCCGTGAACGTAAGCGCCCTTGCCCCGTTCGGCGACAAACAGCTCGTCGCGCGACGGATCGTAGACGACCCCGACGATGACTTGTCCCTTATGAGCTAACGCAATCGACACGGAGTAGAACGGGAACCCGTGAACATAATTGGTCGTGCCGTCGACCGGATCGACGATCCATAAATATTCGGCTTCGCTAACTTCCTGAAGCGCCTTGACGGAAGCTTCAGGGCCCGGCTCCACGCCCTCTTCCCCCAGAAAGGAATGGTGCGGAAAATGGGTGCCGATCAGATTCCGGATTAGGCGTTCCGAGCCTTTGTCCACTTCGGTCACCAGATCGTGCATCGATTGCTTCAGATCGGGCTCGGCGAAGTTGCCGATTTTGCTCTTGATCCATTCTCCGGCCTTGGAAGCACAGTTGACGGCAACGGCTGTGAAGCTCTTGCTGCCGATCACTGATTCAGTCTGTTCCATGAACATCCCTCAAATCTTCTATTTAATAGCGAGTTGTGATACTAAGAATTTGTTCTCTTCATTTCTACGTTTGGCGCGATGCAGCGGTTCCGGCCAATGGCATCCTCGATCAGCCTTTTATAGTTCTCTCAGGCCTTTGATAATGAGATAGATAGCCACTACCAGCAGCGTCGCCCGAAGCAGCCACATCAGTTGCTTGCCGGTCAGCTTGGAAGCGATGATGGCGCCGACCCTGCCGCCGATGATCGCCCCGGGCGCCAGCGCCAAGAACAAATACCAGTCGATGTTGCCGTGCCACAAATGGACGCCGCTTCCGAGCACCGACGACAGCAAAATGACGAACATCGACGTTGCCGTCGCCACATGGGGCGGGAAACGGAACAGCAGCACCATGAGCGGAACGAACAGCGATCCGCCGCCGATGCCGAACAAGCCGGACGAAATGCCGACACCCGCGCCGATTAGCAGAGCGAGCGCAAGATTGTACCCGTATGTATAGGCGTGGCCGCTTCCGTCCGTAAAAGAGCGCTGAATGCGCCATTGAATTTGCAGAGGCTTCATTCGCTCGCGCGCAATCATCAATCCGAACATGATGAGCATGAAAATACCGAACGCCAGTTGAAAAGGCCCCTGCGGGATCCAGTTCGTGACGGCGGCGCCGGCCATCGCGGCCGGTCCGCTCGTGGCGAAAAACAGCCAGCCGCTGCGGAAATCGACTTTGCCCTGCTTTTTGTAAATCCATGTCGCCGACATGGCGGTAAAAATCAGAACGGCCAGCGAGGTTCCGACCGCATGCTGCGAAGGAATCGTCTCCCCGAACAGGGAAGGCCCCAGCAGCACGAGCGAAGGCACGATGACGATGCCGCCTCCCAACCCAACGATGCTTCCGAAAATAGCCGATACGACGCCGATCAGCACCATCGATGCCCAAGCCAGCCACATATGTCTTCATCCTTTATGCGTGTTCATTGTAACACAGATAGGCGCTCGTTCCGCCTGTTATCGAAATCATTTTGTCCGACGGTCACGAACCGATCTCCACGGTCGCTCCGTCCACGATCCGAACCGGCCCGCCTGCGGCCGAGACGGCGCGCAGATCGTCCATCAGCTTCAGCAGCGCTTCGTCCTTGCGCTTCGCCTCGATCATTACGTCGACGGCGGGAGTCCCATCCGCGATCGCGACGAGAAAATCGAGCAACGGCCCGGGCTCCACATAATCGGCGTGGCCTCGCGGATCGTTCGCGCTCTTGGGGCTGGACGCGTGAATTTTGGGCGGCAGTGGCGGCGCATTCGCTTCCGGCCGCTGCCAGGTGCGCATAATGCGCGGCCACAGCGCTTCGGCACGCTCACCGCCGCTGTTGACGGCGTGATGGTGGATGTCGAGCACCATCGGCGCTCCCGCCGCTTCGCTGATCACCAGCGTCTCCGCGGCGTTAAACGTTTTGTCGTCGTTTTCGAGCGTGAGCCGCCGCCGAATGCGTCCGTCCAGACCGGCGAAATGCCGCAGGAACCGCTCGCCGGCCGCCGCCTTGTCGCCGTAGGTTCCGCCTATGTGGATGTTGCACGTCGCCCGTTCGTCCAGTCCCATCAGCTCCAGCATGCGGACGTGGTGGTCCAGATCCTTCGTCGAATGACGAAGGACGTCCTCCCGGGGCGTGCTGAGCACCGTGAAATGGTCCGGATGGAACGACACGCGCATCCCCTGCTCCTTGACGAAATCGCCGACTTCGGCGAAGGCCGGAGCGAGCGCCTCGTAAGGCGACCAATCGGCCAGCGCCTCGTGGGTCGCCAGAGGAATGAACTTCGATGTGAATCGGAAGACCTTCACGTCCATATATTTGCAATGCTTCAGCAGGCGAAGCGTATTGCCCAAGTTCTCTTCGGCCAGCCGCTCCAGGCGCCGCAATCCGGCTTCGCGGTCGGCCAGCTTGGCGAAGCTTGCCATCGTCATCGTCCGGGACGGAGACGCATTCTCCAGTTGCATCGACATGGCGACGAATCCGAACCGTACAATCAAGCCGTCCACTCCCGTTCCGCCGTAATCGCATTACGAAGAGTGTGCCCAATCGCCGGGCGGTCAGCCGTTTTCTTTGTCTCCGAAAAACATCTCGTAAGCCAGCGCCGTCTGAACCCGCGACTCTTCCTCGGTCAGGCGCCTGACCAGCTCCATCTCCACTTCCGTCACTTCTTCGCCTTGAAAATTGATTTCGGCGATGGAAGCGAGAATGCGCACGATGGCGACGGCTTTGTTGTCGGGCGAATACGCGATCACTTTCTGCCCCGTCGGGAAGACGCGGAACTGCTTCTTGACCATTTTGCCGCGCCCGTATTCGAGCAGCTCGTACAGCTCTTGCTCCGATTTGAACTTGCACACGGAATTGAATTCGGTCTGAAACCCCATGGCCATCCTCCGTTCGCTTGTTTGTTGCTATTATAAACCAGGCGGTTTGCGGAATGAAGGCCGATACGGCAAAACCCCCATCCGTGTGGCGGCCGATGTTCGATTCTTTTAGGCAACCGCGCCTCCGTAACACCTCCGTCCGAGGCCGTTGTTCGACTTTATCGAACAATGCCCTTCCCGAATGCTCCTCGCCGCCGCTGTTCGATGATTTCGAGCAACGCGCCGATCACACCCCGAATCGTCAGAAGCAAAAACGCCTCCGGCGTTCTTGAACGACGAGGGGCTCTGCGGAGAAGCGAAGCTGCTAACCCCTATTTTCTAACGAACCGTATGGTTCTTAAGAGCGTCGAAACGGGGCATTTTTTGCGCTAACGAACTTCAGACGCGCTATTGCGCCCAAAAATCGAGAAAAAGCCGCCCTTTGCCTCAAATAGCGACGCTGGAGTTCGTTACATTTGGCAGACGCGCTATTTGGACCAAATAGGGTGAGCTGGATTCGTTAGACGTCACCGGTTTTCGCCGCTCGATTCCGCTCACGGAGACAAAAAGAAACCGGCCCCTCTCCCGCCGCCGGGGCGGACAGAGGCTGCCGATCTCGCTTGGCCGCGGTTCGCGGACCGTTTATTCCGTTGCTCCTCCGCCGTAATCAATCGACTGCTTCTCCTCGAACCGTTCGATGCCGAGCCGGATGAGCTCATCGAGCAGCTCGCGGTACGAGAGGCCCGTCTCTTGCCACAGGAGCGGATACATGCTGAACGGCGTAAAGCCGGGCAGCGTGTTCACTTCGTTGATGAACAGGGCGCCGTCGCTTCGGCGGAGGAAGAAATCCGCGCGGCAAAGCCCGGAGCCGTCGATGGCCAGGAACGCCCGAATCGCCATCTCGCGAACCGCCTGCGCCGTTTCCGGAGGAAGATCGGCCGGAATGACCATGACGGATTTGCCGTCGGTATATTTGGCTTTGTAATCGTAAAATTCGTTCGAGCTGACGATCTCGCCCGGCACCGAAGCGCGGGGCTCGTCGTTGCCGAGCACGCTCACTTCGATCTCCCGCGCGTCGATGAACTCCTCCACGATTACTTTGCGATCGTACCTGAAGGCTTGCTCGACGGCGGCCGCCAGTTCGTCCCGGTTGCGCGCCTTCGAGATGCCGACGCTGGACCCCAGGTTGGCCGGCTTCACGAAGCAAGGATAGCCGAGCGATTCCTCAATGTCCGCGATCTTGGTATCCCTGGCGCGGTTCCACTGGAATCGCGTAAAGAACCGGTAATTCACCTGCGGCAACCCGGCTTGCGCGAACATCGTCTTCATCGCGGCTTTGTCCATGCCGACAGCGGAAGCGAGAACGCCCGCCCCGACGTAGGGCAGGCCCGCCATCTCGAACAACCCCTGAATCGTCCCGTCCTCGCCGAATGTGCCATGAAGCAGCGGGAACATGACGTCGATCGCCCGGCCGTCCGCGGCGCCTTCGCCTTCGGCGAGCACCCTCTCCGACATCCCTTGCAGCACCGGCAGCAGCGCGTTCGCCTGCATCTGCAAGCCATCCCCGGACGCGTTCTTCGCCCCGCCGAATTGCAATTCGGCGACCGTCGCAGGGGGCGCCTGCAGCAGCGGTCCCGATTTCCATTGTCCTTTCTTCGTAATATAAAACGGAATGATTTCGTATTTGTCGTAGTCGAACGATTTAAGCACCGCAAGCGCGGTTTGAAGCGAAACTTCGTGCTCTCCCGAGCGTCCGCCGTAGACGAGGCCGACGCGCACTTTATGTCCCATGGTTCTCCTCCAGTACTCAGCTAAGAAATCGTCCCGGCGCGTTCAAAATTCGTCGACGATATGAAAAAAGCGGTATTGGGTGCGTTCCGTCCAGGCGTACGAATCGCGGTAATCCCAATAGCGGTGGCGGCTGCTTATCGTATTGGCGTTCACGAGCGGCATTCCGTCCGGGGTGAACGCGGTCACGACCGTGTTGTGCTGGAACCGCCCGTTGCCGTCCCAGTCGTAACAAATGACGTCGCCCAGCATGAGCTGCCGCGGCGATTCCACCAATTCCGCGCGCAACCCCCAGGAACGCGGCCGCGACAAGTAATTCTGCAAGCCGTGCGCCACCGCCCAGCTGTAGCTCCACAGCTCCTGGCCGTTCACGCGTCCTTTGTACCACCAGCCCGATTCTCTTCTCCCAGTATAGTTCATTGGCGCACCCCCTGCAAAGATGCATTGGGATACGTAGTTGGTGCAATTGACCTCAAAACCCTCGTAGGCGGGGTTATATTCGCCCCACCAGCGGTCCGCGTAGGCAACCGTTTCTTCCCGCCGGTACGGCGTTCCCCTTCGCGACGGATCGAACCAGCCTTCCCCTGGGCCGCCGCCGGCCGCTCCCGGTCCGGCGAGCACTTTGGATTTGAACGCCGTCATCGCGGCGGGATTGATATAAGGCACGGACGGGATGACCGTTCTCCCGCCCCATCCGAACCCCTCTCCCGCCTCCGCTTCGTGTACGGGCCAGGCTTCCTCCCGCCGCTCCGTCGCCAGCGGCTCGATCCGGTCGATGCGCCAGCGGCTGCCCGCCCGGATGAACCGGATCCGCTCCCGCTCCAGCCGCTCCTCCTGCCACGACAGGCTCTCCTGCTCGTACGAATGGAGCAGGTGAAGCTGTACGTCGCACTCGGCCTCCGTTGCCTTCTCGGCTTTGCGGAGCAGCCGCGCGCGAATTTCGCTGCGAACCCGCTTCGCGCGCAACGGCCGCCTCCGGTCCGACGCCGCCTCGTACTTCCGCATCAGGCGGGCCCGGTGCTCCGGATCGGGCACGCGCCGATAAGTTCCGGCCTGTCCGCTTAGCCCGTCCTCGTTTACGGCGTTTACGTAATCGACCAACGCCTGTTGCCAGCCGCTCTCCCGATCCGGCATCCGCCTTCCCCCTCCCGCATGGCGCAGATTGCGTCGATTCATTCTATTCGCCTTGGCGGCGCCGCATGACGGGAATGCGAAGAACGGCCGCCCGACAGCCGCAACAATCCTCACAACCGATACGGATGAACATCGCGCGACATGTGGCATCCTAAGGCAGTCCGGTCAACGTTTGGGAGCTTGGCCCGCGGCGGGGGCGTTCGGTCGGAAGCGCCGGGACGTTCGGCGGACAACGGGCTTGCCGGAACCGGCGCACGGCCGACTTCCGTTTTCGGGATGCAAAGACGTTTAATTCCGCTTCAAGAAGGCGAAATTCGTCTTTACGGAGAACGCGCTTAAAGGTATACTTAGTATCGAAGGTTATTTTTGAAATCGAGTTTCACTCTTTGAAACTCTATCGGGAGGCTGATTGAATTGTCTAACCTGCCTTATCAGGTTCAGACCGACCTGCAAGCCGCCGGTCAGACGTACCGGTATTACGATCTGCAGCGGCTGGAGCAGCAAGGCTTGGGGCCCGTATCCAAGCTTCCGTTCTCCATGAAAGTGCTGCTCGAAGCGGCTATCCGCCAATTCGACGGACGCGCCATTACGCTGGAGCACATCAAACAAATTGCGAACTGGACCAACGGACGCGAGGATAAGGAAATTCCGTTCATCCCCGCGCGCATCGTTCTGCAAGACTTCACGGGCGTTCCCGTCGTCGTCGACCTGGCCGCCATGCGCGAAACCGTCAAGAAGGCGGGCGGCGACCCGAAGCGGATCAACCCGCTCGTACCGGTCGACCTCGTCATCGACCACTCCGTCATGGTCGACGCGTTCGGCACCCCGGACGCGCTGAAATACAACATGGACGTCGAATTCGAACGCAACGAAGAACGCTACCGCTTCCTGCGCTGGGCGCAAACGGCGTTCGATAATTTCCGCGCCGTGCCGCCGGCTACCGGTATCGTTCACCAGGTCAACCTGGAGTACCTGGCATCCGTAGCCGCTACGAAAACGAAAAACGGCGTCACCGAAGTTTACCCGGATTCCCTCGTCGGCACGGACTCCCACACGACGATGATCAACGGTCTCGGCGTCGTCGGCTGGGGCGTCGGCGGCATCGAGGCGGAAGCCGGCATGCTGGGGCAGCCGCTGTACTTCGTTATGCCGGAAGTCATCGGCTTCCGCCTGACGGGCCGCTTGGCCGAAGGCGCTACGGCGACCGACCTGGCGCTGACCGTTACGCAAATTCTCCGGAAGAAAGGCGTCGTCGGCAAGTTCGTCGAGTTTTTCGGCTCCGGCCTGTCCAACATCAGCCTGGCGGACCGCGCGACCGTCGCCAACATGGCTCCGGAATACGGCGCCACGATCGGCTTCTTCCCGGTCGACCAAGAGACGCTCAACTACATGCGCCTGACCGGCCGCGACGAGAAGCAAATCGAGCTTGTCGAAGCCTACTACAAAGCGCAAGGCATGTTCCGCACGGACGATACGCCGGATCCGGTGTTCACCGACATCCTGGAGCTGGACCTGTCGACGATCGTTCCGAGCCTCGCCGGCCCGAAACGCCCGCAAGACCGCGTCGAGCTGACCTCGATGAAGCAGGCGTTCAACGACATCATCCGCACGCCGATCGACAAGGGCGGCTACGGCCTGTCCGAAGAGAAGATCGCGCAAACGGCGGAAGTGAAGCACAAGAACGGCCAAGTGAGCAAGCTGACCACGGGCGCCGTCGTCATCGCCGCGATCACGAGCTGTACGAACACGTCCAACCCGAGCGTCATGCTGGGCGCGGGTCTCGTCGCGAAGAAAGCGGTCGAACGCGGCCTGACCAAGCCGGCGTACGTCAAGAGCTCGCTGACGCCGGGCTCGCTCGTCGTCACCGACTACCTGACCAAGGCCGGCCTGCTCCCTTACCTGGAGAAGCTCGGCTTCTACGTCGCCGGCTACGGCTGCGCGACTTGTATCGGCAACTCCGGTCCGTTGCCGGATGAAGTCAGCCAGGCGATCGCCGACAACGACCTGACCGTCGCGGCCGTGCTGTCCGGCAACCGGAACTTCGAAGGCCGCGTTCACGCGCAGGTCAAAGCGAACTACCTCGCTTCGCCGCCGCTCGTCGTCGCTTACGCGCTCGCCGGCACGGTCAACATCGACCTGGCGAACGATCCGATCGGCTACGACAGCAAGAACGAGCCGGTGTACCTGAAGGACATCTGGCCGACCAACGAAGAGATTCAGGAAGCGATTGGCAAATCGCTGACTCCGGATATGTTCCGCGCCAAATACGAGAACGTGTTTACGCAGAACGAGCAATGGAACAAAATTCCGGTGCCGAAGGGCGAGCTGTACGAATGGGACCCGAAGTCGACCTACATCGCGAACCCGCCGTTCTTCAACGATCTGGGCTCCGAGCCGGGCGACATCGCCGACATCAAGAAAGCGCGCGTCCTGGCGCTGCTCGGCGACTCCGTGACGACGGACCATATCTCGCCAGCCGGCAACATTAAAGTCGACAGCCCTGCCGGCAAATACTTGCTCGAGCACGGCGTAGACAAGAAGGACTTCAACTCGTACGGCTCCCGCCGCGGCCACCACGAGGTCATGATGCGCGGCACGTTCGCGAACATCCGGATCCGCAACCAGGTCGCTCCGGGCACGGAAGGCGGCGTCACCACGTACCTGCCGACCAACGAAGTGATGTCCATCTACGACGCGTCGATGAAATACCAAAGCAGCAAAACGAATCTCGTCGTCATCGCCGGCAAAGAATACGGAACCGGGTCCTCCCGCGACTGGGCGGCCAAAGGCACGTTCCTGCTCGGCGTCAAGGCGGTCATCGCCGAAAGCTTCGAACGGATTCACCGCTCCAACCTCGTCGGCATGGGCGTCCTGCCGCTGCAGTTCCAACCGGGACACAGCTGGAAAACGCTTGGCATTACCGGCCGCGAGACGTTCGATATTACCGGCCTGAACAACGATGTCCAACCGGGCCAAACGGTAACCGTCACCGCCACGCGCGAAGACGGCACCACCTTCGAGTTCCCGGTCATCGTCCGCCTCGACTCGATGGTCGACATCGATTACTACCGCAACAGCGGCATTCTGCAGACGGTGCTCCGTCAAATGCTCGCTCAGCAATAATTTGCGCGGCAACGAACAGCCCGCGGGAGCTTGCCTCCCGCGGGCTGTTTTATTGCCTTAAGGCCAAAGACACGGCCGGTGCTTCCTCGGACGGTGAATCGCCCGCCCGTCCGCCAGACGGACCCAGGTCCGGAAGCTCTTCTCCCCTTGCTTCAGGACGATGACGCGCGCTCCTCTCGGGTACCTTTTCCTCCCGTAGGCTTGATATCCCGTCGCCCTGCCGTAACAAAGCCGGATGCCCGCCAATTCTCCCCAGTAATCGTTCGTATGGTCGTGCCCGCAAAACGTTCCGAGCGCCCCTCCCGTCTCCAGCATCGCCGCGAACAATCCCGAATTGACCTTCGGGCTGGCGGGCTTCTCGTGCCGATGTCCGTAGCAGGTTCGGGTTCGCCATACTTGCTCGTATTCGGGCAGAGGAATATGGAAGAACAGCAGCGAGGGTACCGGCCGTCCCCCGTTCGTCTCGGCCATCGCCCGCGACTGCCGCGCGTACCATTCGATTTGGCCGGATCGGATCCAGTCGTAGCCCTCGATGGACGGAACTTGCGAATAACCGCCGCTGTCGAGAAAAAAGAGCGCGTAGGCCGTTCGCCCGCCCGCATCCGCGATCGCCGCCGCGAAGTTGCCGACGCCGCCGATATCCGCCGGACCGGGCTCCGACAGGCAGTGCGGATGCTCCCGCAGCACGTTCATCAGCTCCGCTCTGTTCAGGGCGCCTTCGTCGTCGTGATTGCCGAATACGGCCGCCCAGGGGATGCCCGCCTCTTCCGCCGGCCGCACCGCCTGGCGCAACGACTCTCCCGGGTTCTTGCATCTGCTTCCGAAGATCAAATCTCCCGTCAACACGACGAGATCGGGCCGCTCCGTCTGCAGCGTGCGCACCATCAACTGCCGGGTCGCCATGTCGTCCTTCTCGCCGTTCTGCCAGTGCAGGTCCGTAAACTGGACAATCTTGAACGTTCCGTCCTCGCGCAGCCGCAGCTGTCCGGTCATCCCCATCCCCCCCGCTTCCCGTGGTCAATCTCATTGTAGCGGCAGAACCGCCCGAGCGCCACGGATTGGCACATTTTGTTTATGCCGAGGCAGATGCGTTATAATGGAGAGCGGAGGTGAAGCCCTGATGGCTGCATGGAGACGCTGGTTAAAACGCAACTGGACAGCCATAGTCGGGGGCCTTGTCGCACTCCTGCTGGTCGTCGCGTTTTTTAAGAGTTGGCCTTATGTCATATATGCGCCGGGATCGGCGGAGCCGGTCCATCCCCGCGTCGAAACCGGACACAAGCTCGAGGAGAAAGGCGCTCTCTTGTTTACGACCGTGTCCACCCGCTCCAAGCCGAATGCGTTCGATCTGCTCTACGCTCGGCTGAACCCGCGAATGGACATTAAGACGGAGGAGACGGCCACGGGCGGAACGGTCAACCTGGAAGCCTACCGAAACCTGCTCGCCTGGATGCGGGACAGCTCCGAAGCGAGCGCCCTGATGGCCGCTTACGGAGCGTTGAAGCGCGATATTCAGGTCGAGGAAGAAGGCGTCATCGTCCGGCAGTTCCTCGAGGGCTCGAAAGCTCCCGAGTACGGATTGCAGGAAGGGGACATCATCACTTCCGTCGACGGGCAGTCCGCGAAGAAGGCGGAGGATTTCAGCAAGATTTTGGCGACGAAAAAACCGGGTGACGTCGTCAAGCTGGCCGGCACGCGCGGAGGCAAGAAGTTTGAGGTGTCGGTGCCGCTGATCAAGATGGAATCGACCGGGAAGGCGGGCGTCGGTTTTTATCGCGATTCGGTGCTGAAGGTGACGGCTCCCGATCCGGTCAAATTCGACTTCAACGATACGGGCGGCCCGTCCGCGGGTCTGATGATGACGCTGGAGATCGTCTCGCAGCTCACCGGCGAGGACTTGACCCGAGGCTACCGCATCGCGGGCACCGGGACGATCGCGGCGGACGGATCGGTCGGGCAGATCGGCGGCATCGAATACAAGCTGATGGCGGCCGACCGGGAGAAGGCGGATTACTTCCTCGTGCCGTACGTCAAGTCGGGCAATTACAGCAACTGGACGGACGCCCAGGCGACGGTCAACAAGCTGAAGCTGAAGCCACAGCTGGTGAAAGTCTCTTCGCTGCAGGACGCGCTTGATTTCCTTCGCGGCCTGAAAGAGAAGAAGTAGCAGGTGGCGCTTTAGAAGGTTCCGGGCACTACCGGACACGGAATCCGCTATTTGCCGATATAACCGCGTTAGCGGTATCGCTCCCGATCACCGGCTCTCTCGCCAGCGTCGGCTCAGCCGAGCAAAGTGCCCATGCGCTTTGCGGCGGCGATAATGTCCGGCGCCACCTCGCGCATCACGTCCGGCGTCAACCGATTGGACGGCCCGGACACCGACAGCGCGGCGTAAAGCTTGCCCGACCGCGCGAATATCGGCGCCGAGATCGCCGCCGCGCCCGGCTCGCGCTCCTCGAAGCTGGTTGCGTAGCCCGCGGCCACGATCTCCCGCAGCTGCTCCTCATACGCGGCTCTGTCCATCGGCGCCGGCCAGACCAGCTCGGACAACAGCGCATCGCGCACGCTCGGCGCCTCGAAAGCGAGCAGCACCTTGCTCGACGCGCCGACGGTCAGCGGGAGCCGGGCTCCGACGGGCGCCACCCGGCGGACCGCTTGCTCGCTCTGCACCGCCTGAATGCGCACCCGGTCCGTCCGGTCCCGCACGTACAGGCTGATCGTCTCGCCGAGCTGATCGCGCAGGCGCTCCATTTCCCCCCGCATGACGACAGCCGGATCGTCCGCGCGCGTGTAAGCGGACAGCTCCAGAATGCGCAATCCCAACCTATATTTCTCCGTCGCCTCGTCCCGGACGACGAAGCCCCGCTGCTCCAATGTAGCCAGCAGCCGATGCACGGTGCTTTTATGAAGTCCGACCCGCTGCGCGATTTCCGTCAAGCCCCACTCGCTTCCCGACGTGAAGACGAGCAGCACGTCCAAAGCCCTCTCGACCGCGCGAATCGTTCGCTTCTCTTCTTCCATTGGATGCCCTCCATTCGTTTCACGGTGTGAAACATCGGTACACTCAGTATAACTCAACCGGCAACGCGAGTAAATGTTGGAAGGCCCGTGTTACAGTTGCATTACGGCGCGCTTACAATTCGACAAGATTTGTTGACGCTTCCACTTTCCGATTTTACGATAAAATTAACGATTTCTAATGAATAGGTTCGATGCAAGCGGAGGTGGATTCCATGAGCGCAACGACGTTAACCCCCTACCCCCTGGATGCCCTGCCGCTGCCCGCTTTGTCCGGAGAGACGTACCCGCTCGCTCCGGCCAAACGCAGAAGCCGCTGGATTTTCACCGTCCTGATCTCCGTCGTCTGCTCCGTCTTTTTTCTCCTGTTCGCTTTCTATGCCGTTGTCGTCTGGGTGCTCACCCACCCGCAAGTGGCCAGGCTGGCCTCCGATCCGATGACCGCCCGGAATCTGCCTTACGACGATGTAACGTTCGCCAGCGCGGACGGCCTTGTGCAAGTGCACGGCTGGTGGATCCCGGCCGGGTCCAGCGACCGGACCGTCGTGCTCAGCCACGGATACGGCGCGAACCGGGAAGAAAGCTGGGTCCCGATGTACGACATCGCCAGCTTGCTGCACGGACTCCAATATAACGTCCTCATGTTCGATTACGGCTATGCCGATTCCTCCGGCCGATTGCCCGCCACGGGCGGCGTCACCGAATCCGAGCAGCTCCTCGGGGCGCTGCGGTTCGCCCGTGCGCAAGGGAGCCGTGAGCTCGTTGTCTGGGGCTTCTCGATGGGAGCGGGAACGGCGCTGCAAACCGCCTTGAAAACCGACCTGATCGACGGCATGATCCTCGACAGCACCTTTATTCCCGACGCCGACTCCATTTATTACAATTTAAAGCGCTACGTCTCTCTTCCCAAATCGCTTTCGATCGAGCTGCTGTCCCGTCTCGTCCCGATGTTCGCCGGCACGCGTCTCGAAGACATACCTTCCTCGGAAGCGATGTCGACCTCCTTCGGCTATCCGGTGCTCGTCATCTACGGCACGGCGGACGACAAATCTCCGGCCAGCATCTCCGAGAGCGTCGCGGCCGCGCAGACGAATCCGTTGTCGCAGCTGTGGACCGTGCCCGGCGCCATTCACGAAATGATATTCCGCACGCACCCCGAAGAGTACGTTCGGCGCACATCCGAGTTTTTGCAGACGATTCATGAGAACGCCCTTGCGCTAAAACAGGCGCAGATCGCGTAGCTCCGCTGCCGGGCATAGGCCAACTTCCTTCGAGCATACGTTGAATACAACGAAACTCATCGTGCCCGATGGAAGGAGGAAGCCGAATGCATCCGTTCGTCGGCGCGGCGCCGGTGCCGCCAGGGTTGCCGGGGAGCGAGAGCTCGCCTTCAACGGGGCCGGCCACTATTTGCATACGCTTTTCTGGGAGGCCATGAAGCCGGATGGCGGAGGGACGCCGCGCGGAGCGCTGTCGGATCGGATCGCCCGCGATTTCGGCGGTTTCGACGCGTTTAAGAAGCAGTTCTCGGAAGCGGCGAACAAGGTGGAGGGGGGCGGTTGGGCGATTCTCGTCTGGAGCCCGCGCAGCCGTCGCTTGGACATTTTGACCGCCGAGAAGCATCAGAACTTGTCGCAATGGGACGTCGTCCCTTTGCTGCCGCTGGACGTATGGGAACATGCTTATTATTTGAAGCATCAGAACAACCGGGCCGATTACGTGAAGGATTGGTGGAACGTCGTCAACTGGCCGTTCGCGGCCGAACGTTTCGAGAAAGCCCGCGCCTTGCAATGGGCGCCTTATTGAACAGCACTGGACCCCTCACCAGCGCCGTCCGACGTCGTCATTTTCGCTTTCTCTGGAGGCTACTCCGCAGCGAAGCATGAGAGCGTTCGGGCCGGAGCTTAGAAGAACCAACGGGAGGCGTTCGGAATGAGCGAGGACAAGCTGGATCTGATTCTTGGCGAGCTGCGGGGCATGCGTGGGGAATTAACCGAAGTCAAGGAAGACGTAAGAGGCCTCAAGAAAGATGTGCAAACCCTCAAGGGCGACGTGCAGACGCTTAAGAGCGATGTGCAAACCCTCAAAAGCGACATGCAGACGCTTAAGGATGGCATGGTTGCGGTCAGAAAGCGGTTGGACAGCCACGAGGACATGCTCGTGCAGCTCATCGGCATCGTCCGGTCGACGAACGAACGAGTCTCGCATCTTGCGGATCTGCAGGAAGCCCATCGCCCGTTCTTCGCGCCTTCCGCGATAGGAAGAGGTCGGACTTCGTTATAAATGCGAGCCGCCCGTCGCGTCCACCATCTGCCCCGTCGCCCAGCGGCCGACGTTCGAAGCCAGAAACGCGACCACATCGGCATTGTCCGAAGCGAGAGAATGCCGAATACCGTCACCGAGCTTTGGGCCGCGGTCGCCGACAAAGCGAGCAGGCCGATCTCCGTCGCCGTATCGAAGCCCAGGCCGAACAAATCCGAGCGGATATACGTGCCAACTGCGTCCGACGAACCGCAGCAGCGGCATCGTTAACCGCGACAGCAAGCCTCCGGACGCCGGGGCGGTGCCGAGTTCGCCTTGCAGGACGGACTGGCGTCTTAATTTGCACCCAGCGCACGGAGAAAGCGATCGCCGCAACCATCAGGAACACCACGGACGAATGCCCGAGCGAGAAATAAAACCCGACCCCGAGCGGATTGCGGTTCTGCTGGGCCAGCTTCCGGACCGTATTGTTGTCGGGTTCGGAAACGTTGTTTGTGCGAAAACGGAGCCGGCGCCCCGGATTGCGCTTCGCTTCGGACGGCAAATAGCCATTTGGCGCTCATTTGGGGGCTTATCCCCGTGGCTCAGAGAACCTAAGAGAACATGCTCGATATGAAAACATCCATTCGTCTTGACGGTCTGCGTTGCAACCGTTGAAACGGTCCATCCGGCATCTCAAGCGGCTTAGGGTTGCGGACTGAGCAGCGGGGATAAGCCCTGAATACGAGGGAAAAAGGAGCCCGAGGTGCCGAATTGCGCAAATAAAGCCGCTCCCAAACGGTCTCGTAAGACCGCCGGGAGCGGCTCGCGCCGCTGCCTGCCCGGATTACAGGCTCCAGTCCAGCTTCACTTCGCCGCCGGTGCGGGAAGATTCGTAGATCGCGTCGATGATCAGGTTGCTGCGCAGGCCGGTCTCCGCGGACGTCCACGGCGTCTTCCCTTCGCGGACGCACTCGAGGAAGTGGCGGGACAACCGAATGCGGCCGCCTTCGTCGTCTTGCGGCGCCACTAGCGGAATGTCGATCGTCTGATCGAAGCGTTCCGTCACGAACTTGCCTTCGTTGCCGCGCAGGAACGCGCCGCCCTCGGTGCCCATCAGATGCACGAACGGGCTGCTGTCCGTATCCATATGGACCGCCCAGCTCACTTCAAGCGTAAGCGATGCGCCGTTATCCATCTTGATGATGGCGGTCGCCAAGTCCTCGACGTCGTAAATGCCGTTCCAATCCGGCTTGCCCCAGCTGCCGATGCCTTTCTTGCGGGGGCCGAACTCGGCGTAGGTCGAGCCGTACACGGATACCGGCTTCGGCTCGCCCATCAGGTGGAAAGCCAGGTCGAGCATATGCACGCCGATGTCGATCAGCGGGCCCCCGCCGGATTCGGCATGCCGGGTGAACCAGGTTCCCCAGCCCGGAATCCCTTTGCGGCGGTACCAGCCGGTCTTCGCCGTATAGATGTTGCCGAGCTCGCCGCGTTCGATCTGCGCCTTCACCTGCAGCGGCAGCCACTCCCAACGCATTTGGTGAGCGACCATCAGCGTCTTGCCGGTGCGCTTCTGCGCGCGGACGATGTCCTTCGCCGCCGCCGAATCCAGCCCCATCGGCTTCTCCAGCAGCACGTGCTTGCCGCTCTCCAGCGCCAGCACCGCCAGCGGCGCATGGTATTTGTTCGGAACCCCGATAATGACCGCGTCGATGTCGCTGCGCGCGATGAGCGCCTCCGGGGACGGAGCGACCGCCCCGATGCCGTACTGCTGAGCCCGCTGTTCCGCAAGCGGCAAATAGGCGTCCGTAATGGCGACGATCTCGCATTCCTTGTCCAACTTGCCGAATTCCTGCAAATGCACATTGCCGATATTGCCCGCGCCGATCAGGCCGATGCGGATTTTGTCAGAAGAACCCATGGAAGTACCTCCGTTGCGATGAAGTCGCGCCGCCGGCCGAACCACGGCGAAAGCGCTATACCGCCATCATACTGCAAGGTCCGGGGCAATACAGTGTCCGATTTGGCTCTTTTTATATCCGACATGGGCATCCTTGCCCGCATCGGCCGCATTCCCGGCGTCTGGCCGCTTCCACGATCGCCGCCGCCCGTTCCGCGTCCTTCTCGTCGGCCGCCCTCACGCCATCCAGGGGGTACGCCCGGCCAAGCTCGGCCCATTTGTACACGCCCATCCGGTGATAGGGAAGCAGCTCCAGCTTGCGCACATTGCCAAGCCGTTCGATAAACCGTCCGAGCTCGGACAAGTCCGCGGCATCGTCGGTGATGCCGGGCACGAGCACGCGCCGGATCCAGACCGGCGTCTCCCGCTCCGCCAGCCTGCGCGCGAAAGCCAGAATACGGTCGTTGGGCTGGCCGGTCAACTCGATATGCCGCTGCCGGTCCATCAGCTTCAAGTCCAGCAGGACGAGATCGGTCGCGTCGAGCAGTTCCTCCGCATGGCGCGGATCGCAGAAGCCCGACGAATCGAGCGCCGTGTGCAGCCCCCAGCGCCGCTTGCATTCCGCGAACAGCCGGGCGACGAAGGGAGCCTGGAGCGTCGGCTCCCCGCCCGTCACCGTAAGGCCGCCGCCCGACCGCACGTAATAAGGAACGTACGGCTCGATCTCCGCGAGCACCTGCTCTACGGACATCGGCCGGCCCCCGTCCGTATTCCATGTGTCGGGGTTATGGCAATAGGCGCATTGCAGCGCGCACCCTTGCATGAACAGAACGAAGCGGATGCCCGGGCCGTCCACGGTGCCGCAAGTGTCCATCGAGTGAATTCGCCCTTGGGATAACATGGCGCCACGCTCCTCTCCGCCGCCGTGCGCGAATTGACCTTTCCGATTTTGCAAACAAGCCTTAAATGCTGCCGTGGAACGTCCGGTTGACGACGTCGAGCTGCTGCTCCCGCGTCAGCTTGATAAAATGAACCGCATAGCCCGACACCCGGATCGTCAGCTGCGGATACCGCTCCGGATGCTCCATCGCGTCGAGCAGCTGCTCCCGGTTGAACACGTTGACGTTCAAGTGATGGCCGCCGCTGACCGAATAGCCGTCGAGCATCGAGACGAGATTGTCCACCCTTGCCTTCTCCTCGCGCCCGAGCGCCTTCGGAATGATCGAGAACGTGTTGGAGATGCCGTCCTGGCAGCTGTTATACGGAATTTTGGCGACGGAGCCGAGCGAAGCGAGCGCTCCCTTGCGGTCGCGACCGTGCATCGGGTTGGCGCCCGGCGCGAACGGTTCGCCGGCTTTGCGGCCGTCGGGCGTGCTGCCCGTTTTTTTGCCGTAGACGACGTTGGACGTAATCGTCAGCACCGACAGCGTCGGGATCGCCCCGCGGTAAGTCCGGTGCTTGCGCAGCTTGGCCATGAACGACTCGACCAGCTCCACGGCGATGCGGTCCACCCGCTCGTCGTTGTTCCCGTATTGCGGATAGTCGCCTTCGATCGCGAAGTCGACGGCGATCCCCTTCTCGTTGCGAATCGGCCGCACCTTGGCGTACTTGATGGCGCTGAGGCTGTCGGCGACGACCGACAAGCCCGCGATGCCCGTTGCCATCGTACGGACGATGTCGCGGTCGTGCAGCGCCATCTCGATCCGCTCGTAGCAGTATTTGTCGTGCATGTAATGAATGACGTTCAGCGTATTGATGTAGAGCCCCGCCAGCCACTCCAGCACCGCGTCGTACCGCTTCATCACTTCGTCGTAATCGAGCGCGTCCCCCTCAAGCGGAGAAACGCGCGGCCCGACCTGGATGCCGAGCTTCTCGTCCACGCCTCCGTTGATGGCGTACAGCAGCGCCTTGGCCAGGTTGGCGCGGGCGCCGAAGAACTGCATCTGCTTGCCGATCCGCATGGCGGACACGCAGCAGGCGATGCCGTAGTCGTCCCCGAACAGCGGCCGCATCAGCTCGTCGTTCTCGTACTGGATCGAGCTCGTCTCGATGGACACCTTGGCGCAGTACCGCTTGAAAGCATCCGGCAGCATCTCCGACCAGAGCACCGTCAGGTTCGGCTCCGGCGCCGGGCCGAGATTGTAGAGCGTATGCAGGAAGCGGAAGGAATTGCGCGTCACGCGCGTCCGCCCGTCCAGTCCCATGCCGCCGATCGATTCAGTCACCCACGTCGGATCTCCGCTGAACAGCTCGTTGTAGTCCGGCGTCCGCAGAAACTTCACCAGCCGAAGCTTCATGACGAAGTGGTCGACCAACTCCTGGGCTTCCTCCTCCGTCAGCGCCCCTTCCGCCAAATCCCGTTCGATGTAAATGTCAAGGAAGCTGGACACCCGGCCGAGGCTCATGGCCGCCCCGTTCTGCTCCTTGATCGCCGCCAGGTAGGCGAAATAAAGCCATTGGAACGCCTCGCGGGCGTCCGAAGCCGGCCGGGAAATATCGAAGCCGTAGGTAGCCGCCATCTCGGCGAGCTCGCCAAGGCTGCGGATTTGCTCGGACAGCTCTTCCCGCAGCCGGATGACCTCCTCGGTCATCTCGCCGACCTCCAGCTCCTGCAGCTCCTTGCGCTTCTCGGCCTTGAGCCGGTCCACGCCGTACAACGCCACCCTCCGGTAGTCGCCGATGATGCGGCCGCGGCCATACGCATCCGGCAAGCCGGTGATGATGCCGGCTTTGCGGGCGGTTCGCATCTCGGCTGTGTAGGCGTCGAACACGCCCTGGTTATGTGTCTTGCGGATGTCGGTGAACAGCCGCACGATCTCGTCGGGCAGCTTGTAGCCGTAGGCTTCGCAAGCGTCGACGACCATCCGGATGCCGCCGAACGGCTGGATCGACCGCTTCAGCGGAGCGTCGGTCTGCAGGCCGACGACAGCTTCCTTCTCCTTGTCGATGTAGCCCGGCGCATGGGACGTTATCGTGGACACCGTCTTCACGTCCACGTCGAGCACGCCCCCGTTCTCCCGTTCGCGGCGCATCAGCTCCAGCACTTGCCGCCACAGCGCCGCGGTCGCTTCCGTCGGCGGCGCCAGAAACCGCTCGTCGCCCGTGTAAGGCGTCACGTTCAGACGAATGAACTCCGCCACGTCCACCCGCTCCTGCCACGCCCCTCCCGCGAACTTCCGCCACGGGTTGTCCACGGCCAGCTTTCTCCTCGCTTCGTCTTCCAATTTCGCCATTGTCAAGCACCTCCGATGGGTTGGATTCGCCCGCGATCCGGCCTTCTGTGCCGCTTCGTCCGCCCGTATTACGGCATAAGCCGCCGGGTCGGCCGGCGCTCAGAACCTGCCGTAGAACGCGTTGCGGTAAAGCTCCGCGAGCTCCGTCACGAGCGGCATGCGCGGGTTGGCCGTCGTGCATTGGTCCTCGAACGCGCGGTCGGCGAGCTCGTCGACGCGCGCTTCGAAGTCGGCCGCGTCAAAGCCGAGATCGGCGAACTTCTCGGGAATGCCGAGCGACGCGTTCAGCTTCCGGACGGCGGTAATGAGGCTGCTCACGCCTTCCTCCGTCGTTCTCGCCGGAAGGCCCAGCATGCGGGCGATCTCCGCGTAGCGAACGTCCGCGACGAAATGGCCGTATTTCGGGAACGAGGCGAACTTGGTCGGCTTCTGCGCGTTGTACTTAATGACGTGCGGCAGGAGGATCGCGTTCGTTCGGCCGTGGGCCGTATGATACTGCCCGCCCCACTTGTGCGCCAGGCTGTGGTTGATGCCGAGGAACGCGTTCGCGAACGCCATGCCGGCGATCGTCGAGGCGTTGTGCATTTTCTCGCGGGCGACCGGATCGGCCGTATGGTACGACTTCTCGAGATGATCGAACACGAGGCGAATCGCCTGCAGCGCCAAGCCGTCGGTGTAGTCGTTCGCCATGACCGAGACGTAAGCTTCGATCGCATGCGTCAGGACATCCATCCCCGTGTCCGCGACCGCCGTCTTCGGCAGGCTGTAGACGAATTCCGGGTCGATGATGGCCACGTCCGGCGTCAGCTCGTAATCGGCGAGCGGATACTTCGTGTTGCCCTTGTTCTTGTCGGTGATGACCGCGAACGACGTCACCTCCGAGCCCGTGCCCGACGTCGTCGGAATCGCCACGAACTTGGCTTTGCGGCCGAGCCGCGGATATTTGTAGACCCGCTTGCGAATGTCCAGAAACTTCATCTTAAGCGAATCAAAGCTGGTGTCGGGATACTCGTAGAAAAGCCACATCGCCTTCGCTGCGTCCATCGGCGAGCCGCCGCCGAGGGCGACGATGCAGTCCGGCTGGAACGCGGCCATGAGCGCCCGGCCCTTCTCGACCGTATCGGTCGAAGGGTCCGGCTCGACGTCGGAGAACACCTCGAGGTACACCGGCGTTTTCCGTTTGCGAAGGTAATATTCCAGCTTCTCGACATACCCGAGCTTCACCATCATCGCGTCGGTCACGATCATAATCCGCGAGATGTCCGGCATTTTCTCCAAATACTGCGTCGCGCCCCGCTCGAAGTATACCTTCGGCGGCACCTTGAACCACTGCATGTTGACCGTTCGCCTCGCCACCCGTTTCACATTGATCAGATTGACCGCCGTTACGTTGGCCGTCGTCGAGTTGCTGCCGTAAGAGCCGCAGCCTAGCGTCAGCGAAGGGAGGTTCGTGTTGTAGATGTCGCCGATCGCGCCGTGCGTCGCCGGAGCGTTGACGATGACCCGTCCCGTCTGCAGCCTGGCGGCAAAAGCGGCGATGACGGATTCGTCGCGCGAGTGAACGACCGACGAGTGCCCCATGCCGCCGTAGGCGACGACTTCGGCCGCCCGCTCGATCCCCTGCGCGGCTGTTTTGACCTTATAACAGGCGAGCACCGGACTCAGCTTCTCGGCCGACAGCGGATACGCTTCGCCCACGCCCTGCAGCTCGGCGACGAGAATCTTCGTGTCCGCCGGCACCGCAAGCCCCGCCATCTCCGCGATTTTGACCGCCGGCTGCCCTACGATGACCGCGTTGACGGCGCATTTCTCGGGATTGATGACGAGCTTGGAGACCGCCTCCGTCTCCTCCTTGTTCAGGAAGTAGCAGCCGTTGTCCTTCATCAGCTTCTTGACCTGATCGTACACCGGCTCCTCGACGATGACCGCCTGCTCCGAGGCGCAGATCATGCCGTTGTCGAACGTCTTCGACAGAATCAGATCGGTCACCGCTTGCTTAAGATCCGCCGTTTTCTCGATCAGGCACGGCACGTTGCCGGGGCCGACGCCGAGAGCCGGCTTGCCCGTGCTGTACGCCGCCTTCACCATCGCGGAGCCGCCGGTCGCCAGGACGAGCGCTACGCCCGGATGATTCATGAGCAACTGCGTCGCTTCCACGGACGGATGCTCGATCCATTGGATCGCGTGCTCAGGCGCACCGGCCCTCACCGCCGCGGCGAGCAGCGTCTTCGCGGCTTCCGAGCTCGAATGCTGGGCCGAAGGATGGAACGCGAAGATGATCGGATTGCGCGTCTTCGCCGCGATAAGCGACTTGAACATCGTCGTGGACGTCGGATTCGTCACCGGCGTCACCCCGGCGATGACGCCGACCGGCTCGGCCACCTTCTGGTAGCTCTCGTACGGATTGTCTTCGATGACGCCGACCGTCTTGTCGTACTTGATGCTGTGGTAAATGTATTCCGTCGCGAACAGATTCTTAGTGATCTTATCCTCGTAAACGCCTCTGCCCGTCTCCTGGACCGCCAGCCTGGCCAGTTCCATATGCCTCTCCAAACCCGCCAGCGCCATGGCCTGCACGATGGCGTTCACCTGCTCCTGATTCAGCTTCAGATACGCTTCCTGCGCCCGCTTCGCTTTCGCGACCAGCGCCTCGACTTCCTCAGCTGCGGTTACGGCATGTTTGACTTGACTCTCTTTGACAGCCATTCGCTTCTCTCCCTCCGAACGATGATGGGTCCATCCGGCTCCAGCGTACGCTTCGAACCTCCCGCCAGCTATGAACGGAGTCACAGCCCGAATTTCTTGCCGCCAAACCCCGTTTCAGCGAACGTCATGCAGCGGTTCGAGCGCCAGGCGGCTGCCGTCGATCGTCGAGACGAATTCGAATCCGATTCCGAGCCGCCCGCACTCCCCTTCGGTCAGCTCCTCCCAGGCCAGGCTCCGCGGCAGCTCCGCCAGCGACGTCCGCCCCTCTTCGACGAGCGCCGCAACCCGGGGAGCGCACCGGCAGTCGTAGACGCCGTGCAGCGGGTAAAGCCCGTTCGCGTCGGAGGGCCATACCGCTTCGACCCCGGGAACGAGCTTCTTGAGCATGCCGACGGCAGCGTCCGGCGACAGAAAGGGCATGTCGCAGCCGACGACCCAGGCGTAGGGCCGCTGCGCCAGCGACAGCCCCGCCGCGATCCCGCCCAGCGGGCCGGCGCCGCGCCGGTAATTCGAGACGATTCGCACCGGCGGCGCCACGCACGACAGGTAAGAACGCGGCGAGTCCGTCACGACGACGATCTCTTCGCATAACCGCCGCAGCAGCCGGATTTGCCGCTCGATCAGCGTCTCACCTTCGAACGGGTACAGCGACTTCATGCCGCCGCTTAGCGCGCGCCTCTCGCCGTCGGCTATAATGATGCCGCTCAGCATATCCGCCCACGCTCCTTCTCCCGCCAAATCATCACTCCGCTTTCGCCCAAGCGACATCGCCTTCCTTTCCCCCGAATTCGGAACCGAATGCGGCCGGCCGGCCGCTTCATCCCCATTGAACAACGGGCGGGGGAGTGCCGCAGTGATTTAGGTCATGATCGGAGATCCCGGAGCAAAATCAGGGAATTTCCCCCTGCAAGTTCAGTCAATCCCCTCATCCTCCTGAGCCGACCGGAACGTTACAATATAGCTATCAAGACCGACGAGGAGCGTGCCCGCATGAATGCGACAACCCCCGAACCGACGGCCCGGCTGCCCATATCGAACGATCCCTTGGACGGAACCGCCCGCTTCTTCTCCGCCGACAGCTTCGCGAAGCTGCAAAGCATCATGTACCGCAAGCCGATCGAGAAAGGGAGCGTGCTGTTCTGGGAAGGGGATGCCGCGGAGAAGCTGATCTTCGTCCGGAGAGGACGCATCCGCATTACGAAAACCTCGGACAGCGGCCGCCACATCACCCTTTACCTGCTCCAAAAAGGCGATCTGTACGGCCAGCCCGATCCGTTCCAGAATCCGTTGCACGCCTTCAACGCGGAAGTGCTGGAGGATGGGGAGATCGGCGTCATGCAGATGGCCGACCTGGAGGTGCTGCTCTGGCAGCACGGCGATCTCGCGATCGAGTTCGTGAAGTGGATGGGGCTCATGCACCGGATGACGCAGACGAAGTTCCGCGATCTGATGCTCTATGGCAAGTCGGGCGCGCTGTGCTCGCTGCTCATTCGCTTGTGCAATTCCAACGGAACGCAGGAGGAGGAAGGCACGCGGATCACCCTTCGCGTCAACCATACCGAGATGGCTGATATGATCGGGGCGACGCGGGAATGCGTGAACCGGATGCTGTCGGAGCTCCGCAAAGACGGCATTATCGCCGTCAAGGACGGGCATCTGGTCGTCAAGGACATCGACTATTTGCGCGGCGTCTGCCGCTGCGAGAATTGCCCGAAGGAGATTTGCCGGATGTAACGAAATTGCCCCCATACCTTGAGCGGGATGGGGGGTCATTCTTTTTTGGTAGTCGGGGGCTGCCCTTGGCTCTAGCGGACAGAGGATCCGTCATCTCTCGCCTGGAAGCCTGTTTGGAAATTTAACGGACAGACGATCCGCTATTCGCTTCAAATGGGGCCCCAATCGAGGAAAATCCGACGGATAACGGAACCAGTGTCCGTTAGAATGTGAGAAACGCGTTTTTTTGGAAAATAAGGTCCTGTGTGTCCGTTAGCGGTCGGCTCCTACTGGGGGAGGTGCCAAAACTCTCGCGACGTAACACGAAAAAAGCACCCTAAATTGGGGAATCTTATGATGATATAATAGTTTTAAGTACATAGATGGCTGTGAGGGCGGTCTGGCTTATCTCTCGGAAGGGAGGTGAGACCATTTAACGTTAATGATTTCTTTTTCAACGTTGATACTTTCGTTCCACAAACGGAAATGACCGCCCCTCCCAAGGATCGCGGTCATTTCCGTCCGTCATTCCTAAAGCCTAACCGCCCCTAGAAGCGGCTATGTGCCCGAGCCGTGATGTTCCAGCATCATGGCTCTTTCTATTCATAAGCATAACACAGCCGAATTATACGTAGCAATATGCTATGTCACTTAGAACTACATTAGAAAATGTCATAGTTTGGGTGCCGGTTGAAACCGATCTAATAGAATCATTGAAATCGTCCGCTTTGTCATTTAAATCGTTTTGTAAAGTGTGGGAAATCGCTACATCTATAAACGTCGGAGCTTCGCAAGGGCGTCATTATCGCCATCAAGGACATCGATTATTTGCAAGGCGTCTGCCGCAGCGAGAATTGCCCGAAGGAAATTCGCCCCCTTGCGAAGCGACGGCACGGCAGTTGCCTTCGAAATGGCCGCGATAGAGCGCGGCTATGTCGGGCTGTACGACATCGTGGTTCGTCCGGACGGCCGCAATCGGGGCGTGAGCGAGCAAGTGCTGCTTCATCCGTCGAACTGGGCGAAGCGCAAGGGGCTCATTCAAGCTATTTGCAGGTGATGCAAGCCAACGCCCCGGCCATCCGCCTGTACGAGAAGCCCGGGTACGAAGAACTGTACCCTTATTGGTACCGCGTTCAAGGCTCCGTCCCGATGCAGACGGTCACGATCGCCGTGATCGCGTTCATGTCGGGCAGCTTGCGCATGGGCTTGGACATGTCGGCGATTCCTCTTATTTGACTGCGCCCGCCGTTATGCCGCTCGCGATTTTCCGTTGGAATAGAATATAGATCACCAAAACCGGGACGATCGTCACCATCAGCGCCGCGAACAGCGGTCCCCATTCGGTCCGGTACTGCATCTCCGCTTGCATGATCCCGATTTCCACCGGCAGCGTGTAATGCTTCGGATCGTTGATCAGAATCGTGCCGACGATGTATTCGTTCCAAATGTTCAGCACGTTGACGATGGCGACCGTCACGAGCCCGGGCTGCGACAACGGCAGCATGACGCGGAAGAACGTGCCGTAATGGGAAGCGCCGTCCATGATCGAAGCCTCTTCGAGCTCCTTGGGCAGCGACTTGAAGAACCCGACGAGCACGAAAATGCCGAACGCCAGCACGCTGGACGCGTAGACGAAGATCAGTCCGATCGCCGTGTTGATCAGATGAAGCGAGTTCATCAGGAAAAACAACGGAATGAGCGCCAGAATGAACGGCACCATCATCGACGAAATGTACAGCAGGTAGAGCGCGTTGCTTCCTTTGAAGCGGTATCTGGCGAGCACGTAGGCGGTCGAAGCGGACAGCAACAGTCCGAGCAGCGTAGACCCGCCCGTGACGACGATGGAATTGAGGAAATATTGATTGAAGTTGTATTTGTTCCACACGTACGAGAAGTTGGACCAGAGCAGCGGCATGTCCGGCAGCGCCCACGGCGAATGGAGAAGGAATTGCTCGTTGTCCTTCAAGGCGTCGAGCAACGTCCACAGCAGCGGATAAAGGACGGACAGTCCCCAGAGGACAAGAATAGCGTAGAAAATGATTTTGACAACGGGATTGCGGATGCCGGCTTTCATTCGGTCGCCCTCCTTTAACTAAGCTCGACGGTCTCTTGATGGAGCAGCCGTTGAAGCACGATCGTCGTAATCAGGGACAGCACCAGAATGAGCACGCCGATCGCGGCCGCGAAGCCGAAATGATATTGCCGGAACGCCATCTGGTACAAATACGATCCCATCACCTGCGTCGAGTTGTCGGGGCCGCCTTCGGTCATGATCCAGACGATGACGAACGAGCCGTTCAGCGTCGTCATCATAATGTTGATGATCGACACCTTGAGCTGCTCCCAGACGAGAGGCACCGTGATCGTGCGGAACTGATGCCACTGCCCCGCTCCTTCCAGCTCCGACGCTTCGTAGAAGGATGCCGGTATATTTTGAATGGCCGCGATGATCAAAATCATATAAAACCCGATCCCCGCCCAGATGGCCGGGGGCAGCAGCATCCAGATCGTATGCGAGGTGAACCCGAGCCAGGCGATATCGACTTTCTCCTTCGTGAACAGCGACAGGAACGCGTTCAGAAAGCCGATCTGCGGATTGTAGATGAAGTTCCACAAGACGCCGATGACGACGACCGAGATGACGTTCGGAATGAAGAAGATGGACCGGAAGAAGCCGGCCAGCTTGAAGTTGAACCGCGTCAGGGCGACGGCGAAGAATGTGGCCAGAATCATAATGCCGACGATTTTGCCGGCGACCAGGAAGTAGTCGTTGCCGACGGCCCGCCAGACGATCGGGTCGCGGAACATGTCCTTGAAGTTGTCGAACCAGATGAACGTCTTGTTCTCCGACATGCCGGACCAGTCGAACAGGGAGTAATAGAGCGCTTGAACGACCGGATAGATCGTAAATATGCAGAAAAAAACGAACGTGGGGACGATGAACGTGCCGATGAACAGATTGCGCTGCCACTTGACGGTTACCGGCTTCATCCGACCGCTCTCCTTTCCGATAAATTCGCGGAGGCGACCGCAGACCTAAGCCTGCCGGTCGCCCTCCGCTTGCGGGGTTTGCTGCGAATCGGGTCGGTTACTTCTGCACTTTGGCGACGACGTCGGTGACCCGCTTCACCCATTCCTCCGGCGTAATCTTGTTGATCGTCAGCGCGTCGGTCGCGTCCTGCATCGCCTTGTCGACGTCGGCGTTGAACGTGATCGTCGGAATGACGACCGTATTCGGGTCCGTCAGATACTTGGCGGCGTCCTTGACGAAGTTCGGCGCATTGGAGTTGCTGATGTCGCCCTTAATGTTGGAAGGCGCGCCGCTCAGTTCGGCCCATTGGGACGCTTGCGCCTTGGAGAAGATGAACTGCAGGAACGCTTTGGCCGCCTCTTTGTTTTTCGCCTTCTTGGCGATCGCGACAGTTGCCGTGGACGTGTTCGCGACCACTTTGCCGCCCGCTTTCTGCGTGATCGAAGGAATGAAGCCGAAGTCGAAGCCCTGCGGCACGTCCTTCGCCATCTCGTTCGGCAGCCACAGGCCGTTCGGGATGAACGCGTCCTTATGCTGCAGGAACAGCATTTGCGAGTCGGTATGGTTAATCTGGATGGAAGCTTTGTCGATGAAGCCCTTATCGCGCAGCTGCACGATCTGGTTCAGCGCGGCGAGAACGGCCGGGCTCTTGTAGGCGTCGATTTTGTTGGCGGCCATGTCCTGCAGAATGGTGTAATCGTCGTTGTTGTTCGAGACGATCGCCGGATACAGGAACGCCCCGTTAATGTAGTAAGGGTATTTGCCGGTATGGATGAACGGGGTGATGCCGTCTGCCTTGATCTTGTCGCTCGCTTGCAGGAACTCGTCGAAGTTGGCCGGTTCGGTCCAGCCCTTTTCCTTGAACAGCGCCTTGTCCCAGAAAATGCCCCAGGAGTTCAGCACGAGCGGGATGTTGTAGATTTTGCCGTCGTATTGCTGCGGAGCTTGCGCGAGAATGTCGAGGATTTTGTCACCGTCGATGTTCGTAGCCGTTTGCAGCCATTCCGTCAGGTCTTCCAGTTGGCCGTCTTCGACCATTTGGCGGTCGTTCAGGTTCGGACCGTCGATGTAGACGAAGTCGGGCGGGTTGCCGCCGATCCAGCGCGGCTTATTCTGGTCGTTGATCTTGGGGCCGCCGTCTTCGATGACATTCAGATCGGGATTCGCCGCTTTGAAGTCGGCGATGACCTTCTTCCACCACTTGTCGCCGTAGCCGCCGACGAAGTATTGGATCTCGAAGTCGCCCGTCAGCTTCGTCTGGGATGCGCTGGGGCTCGCGCTTGCCGATTCGCTCGGCGACGCGCTCGCGGATTCGCTTGGAGACGCCGAAGCCGAAGGCGAAGGAGAAGACGATCCGGACGCGCCGCCCGCGTTGTCGTTATTGGACGAACCGCAGCCGGCCAGCGGCATTAAGGCGACCATCGCAGCGATGCCGAGAGCTGCCGTTTTTCTGTTTAACGCCATAAATGCAAAACCCTCCCCGTTAGATGTTGGTAAGCGCTTCGCGGCGCCTGTAACCATCATAGAGGGGAGGGAATGTTGTCTCTATCGAATATCTTCCAAATAATCTTGACTATTTTCTTTTGTCAGAGCTCAGCGGAACTGCTGCTCGCTCGGGGCCCTTCGCAACCGCCTCGCGCATCAACATGGCCCTTTTGGGGCCTTGTTCCACTCGCGCACCAGCCTCGCGCCTCAACATGGCCACTTTTTGGCCTTATTCCACACACCGCATCAGCCACGCGCCTCAACAAGGCCACTTTTTGGCCTTATTCCACACGCCGCATCAGCCTCGCTCCCCAACAAGGCCACTTTTTGGCCTTGTTCCACTCGCCGCATCAGCCTCGCTCCCCAACAAGGCCACTTTTTGGCCTTGTTCCACCCGCCGCATCAGCCTCGCTCCCCAACAAGGCCACTTTTTGGCCTTGTTCCACCCGCCGCACCAGCCTCGCGCCTCAACAAGGCCCTTTTGGGGCCTTGTTCCACGCTTCCCCGGCCCGAGCGCCGTCGCCCCCCTTCGCCTGCAGGAGCCGCTCACTTCGCGCTCCGCTCCACCGCGAATTGCTGCAGCTGATCGAGCGCGTCCTGCGGCGACAGATTGTCGTACAAGACGGCGTCGCCCATCTTGCGGCTCGTGTCCATGACCGCCTGCCAGGCCGGCTCCTGGATCGGATAGAACTTCGCCTTGCCCAGCGCTTCGATATTGCGCCGCATATCGTCGTCGCTTTGCGACAGCTTGCCGCCCACCGAAGCGGTGACCGGGATGAAGCCTTCGCGGGTCGTCATCTCCTCGTAGTTCCGGTCGTCGTACAGGAAGTCCAGAAACTTCGCCAGCGCCACCTTGTCCGTATGATCCGTCTTGAACGACACGATCACGTCCTGAACTCCGAACGTGATCGGCGGCTCGCCGTCCTGCACCGGAATCGGCCCTTTCCCCCACCGGACGCCCGGAAATTCCCGCGGCACGACCTGCGTGAAGTAGTTGCCCGAAATCATCATGCCCAGCTTGCCGTCGCCCAATATCCGCTGCTTCTCGTCCCGGATCGTCACCGTCGGCTCCGGATCGGTCAAGCCTTCGCTGAACAACCGCTTCAGATACGTCAAGCCTTCCACGTTGTCCGGCGAGTTGATCGTCCACTTGCCGTCCCGAACCCATCCGCCTCCCGAGCCGAAGAAGAAATACGACAGATACGCCTGAATCTCGTCGTCCGTCAGATCGAGCCCGAAGCCGAACGCCAGGCCGGTCTCCTTGATTTTGCGGGCGTCCTTCTCCAGCTCCGACCAGGTGGCCGGCGGGCTCGCAATGCCCGCTTGCTCGAACACCGCCTTGTTGTAGTATAGGTTGCGAATGGTCGCCACGTAGGGGAGCGCGTACTGGACGCCGCCGATCCGGTCCATCTGCATCAGGTTCGGATACATTTTGCCTCTTAACTCCGGCGAAATAATATCGTTCAGATCGTTCAAAATGCCGGCTTCGGCAAAATGTGCGTAGACGTTCGTAATGAGCAGGTCGGGCGGCTGGTTTTTGCTGATCATCGACGTGTAAATGCCGTCGAGCACGTTCCAGTTGGCTACTTGAAGCTCGACGAGGATGTCCGGATTTTTGAGCTCGAACTCGCGCACCAGATTGTCGAGGAAAGGCTTCGTCTCGGTGCTGTATTCCGCGGCGACGAACCGGATCACCGATTGCTTCTCCTCCTGGGAGAGGACGACCGCCTCCTCCTTCCTCGAACAAGCGGACAGCAGACCTGTGAGCAGCATCAGGGGCAACAGCGTTCCCATCCCCTTTGTCAAGCGCGTCTCCCCCAATCCTTTCTATTTGAACGGAAAAAGCAGCTTTTGATTTTCCGGTGAGTACATATTTTCCTTCGTCACGACAAGCGTATCGATCCAGGTCTCCTGCGCGATCCGCTTGCCTTCCAGTTGCCGAAGCGCGTTTTTGACGCCCAGGTAGCCCATGTTGAACGGCCTCTGGACGATGATCGCGTTCAGGCTGCCTTCCTCCAGCAGCTTAATCTCGTAGAGAGAGCTGTCGAAGGCGATCAGCCGGACGGTTCCGGTCCGATGCGCTTCCTTGAGCGCTTTGGCCGCACCCAAGGCGGCCGGCTCGCATAACGCCATCATCACGTTGACGGGCGGCTGCGCGGCCAGAATTTTCTTGGCCGCCAGGTAGGCTTGATCCTCCGAATCCCCGATGTAATACGTATCCGTATAGCTGTCCGGTGTGATCGCCGACTTGATCCCCATCTCCCTTTCGATCGACACGCCCGAGCCGGCGTAGTCGCTGATGATCGCCACGACCGGCTGCCCGCCGGTCTCCTGGGCCGCGAACCGCCCGGCTTGCCGGCCGGCCTCGCGGTGATTGCCGGACACGCGAGCCGGGTTCCCTTCCATTCGCAGCGGCGTATCCATGACGACCAGCTCGATGCCCGCCCGCTGAATTCGCCCGAGCATGTCCAGCACGCCGTCATTGTTGATCGGAGCGACCACGACGGCGTCCGGCTTGCTCGCGAGCGTCTCTTCCAGCAGCTGCAGCTGCGCAGCCGTGTCGTTCTCCTGGAGCGGGCCGAGCACTTCGAGCTTGGCCCCCGCTTCCTTCGCCGCCGCCTCCGCCCCGTAGCTGACCGTCTGCCAGAAGTCGGACCGGACGTTGGACGTCTTGAGCATGACGACGACCGTTCGCTCGCCCGCGGGGCCGACATGATACAGATTGAAATAGAAAACGAAGAACAAGGCGGCGCCGATGAGAACAAGAGCAAGCGCCACTGTAAAACGTTGAACCTTCACGGCGTCTTCACCCCTGAATCGGCAGTTTGGGAGTCGTGCCGGACGCGGAGGCCGCGACCTCCGGCGGCAGCTTGGGGATCGCAATGGTGACGCAGGTCCCGACGGCCAGCTCGCTTCGAATTTTGACGCCATAGGCGTGCCCGAAATAAAGCTTGATCCGCTCGTCGACGTTGCTGATGCCGATCCCTTTGCGCCTCAGCTCGCCGCCCGGGGGTTCCCAAATCCGCTCCAACTGCTCCTCGGTCATGCCGAGCCCGTCGTCTTCGACCTCGAACACGAGTTGGTCATCCTTCTCCATGCCCCGGATCGTGATCGTCCCGATGCCCGGCTTGTTGCGAATGCCGTGATAAATGGCGTTCTCTACGAACGGCTGCAGCAATATTTTCAGCGTCCTGTAGCCGAACGCGGCTTCCGCGATCTCCAGCCGGTAGTCGAGCTTGTTGCTGTACCTCATTTTCTGGATAAGCAAGTAATTGGTAATATGCTCGATCTCCACCCGCACCGGAACGAGCTCCTGATCCTTCGTAATGCTGGCCCGGAAAAGCTTCGCCAAGGCGGACGTCATGAGCACCACTTCCTCGTGCTGCTTCTGCTCCGCCATCCAGACGATCGAGTCGAGCGTGTTGTACAGGAAATGCGGGTTGATCTGGGCTTGAAGGAGCTGCAGCTCGCTCTTGCGTTTGTATTCCTGCGTGTCGATGATCTCCTGCATCAGGTTTTTGATTTTCCCGACCATCATGTTGAACGTCCGGGCGAGCTGGCCGATCTCGTTCATCTGTCCCACCTCGGCCTTGACGTTGAAGTTGCCTTTCTCCACCATCCGCATCTTCCTCTGCAAATTGCGGATCGGACGGGACAGGCGATGGGAGAGCACAACGGAGATCAGAAGCGAGATCGCGATGCCGACGACCGTGAGGAGAATCGTGTTGCCCAGCGTGCTTTTGTACCCGATCAGATCGTCCTCATAAGCGACGCCGACGATTTTCCAGCCGAAGCTCGTAGCCTTCACCGAATAGAAGCGCTTGCCTCCGTCGTCGTCCACCTTGAAGGTCGTTCCGCTAGCCGCGCTCCTCACCTCTTCGATGGGCTCCGTGCGCAAGTTGCTGTAAATCAGCTGCTGCTGCGGATGATAGACGATGTTGCCGTCCTGATCGACGATGAAGACGTAGCCTTTCCGCCCGAGATTGATCTGACTGCAAAGATCGTTAATGACATTTAAATTCATGTCCACGAGGAAAATGCCGTCCGCCGTCAGCCCGTCCACATTCTTGAGCTCGCGGCTCAGGGAGACGACCCAGCGGTATTCGTTCTGGAGAATGTTCTGCACGTGGGGGGCAGAGATGACCGATTTGCCGCCGGCCAGCTTCGCGTTCTTGTACCACGCCTGTTCCTCGAGCTTGGCGTTCGGGTTGAGCGTGGTGATCCGCCGGTCAGAGACGAAACGGCCGTTGTAGCCGAACACCATAATGGAGGCGATGTCCTTGCGCGTATACAGAATCGACTGGAACAGGTCGGAGATGCGCTTCTCGTAGGGCCGCCGCTCCCCGTCGACGATGAAGCTGCTGCTGGAAATGTAGTATTTGACGTCCTTGTTCGTCATCGCGAGCAAGGAGATGTTTTCCATATTGTCCACATAGGACTGAATGTTGGTGTTGACCTGGTTGATGACTTCCTTGATATAGCCCTTCGAATTGTTCTCGACCGCGGCGACGGAGAGCCGGTAGCCGATCAGACTCGTCGCCGCGATCGCGATCAGAATGAGGCAAGAGAACGCAAAGACGATGCTCGCCTGAATGCTCTTGAGCGGAAAAAGCGGAAATACCGGTCTGCGTTCGATGAACATCTCATAGCACGCTCTCTTTGGCCTGTTTCTCCCGGAAATTCCGAGGCGTCGTGCCGGTATGCTTCTTGAACAGAATGCTGAAGTAGTTCGGGTCCGCGTATCCGACCCGGGAGGCGATCTCGTAAAATTTCAAGTCGGTGGAGAGCAGCAGCGCCTTCGCCCGTTCGATGCGGACGCGGGTCAGGTACTCGACGAACGTCTCCCCGGTGTATTGCTTGAACACGAGGCTGAAATAGCTGGTGCTCATCAGCACGTGGCGGCACAGCTCCTGCAGCGACAGCTTCTCGTCGGCGTAATGCGCTTCGATGTAGTCCGTCGCCCGGGCGATCTGCATGCGGGTGTAATGGCTGCGGTTGTCCGCGACTCCCGCCATGACGGAGCCGACGATCCGCTTGAGCCAGTTCTCGATCTCACCCAGCGTCTTGAAGCGGTAAATTTCCGTCAGCCACAGCTGCCCGTCCTTGGCCGCCCCCTCCGCGTCGTCCGCGAAGCCAAGCTCCTGCACGGCGTACATCAGCGCGAGGACGATTTTTTGCATATGGAGAAAAGTCGTTTCGATCGGGAGCCGGGAGGCTCTCAGCTCCGCGACCAGCTGCTCCACAAGCCGCTGCGCTTCCGCTCCGGCTCCGGTCTTGACGGCCGCGATCAGCTTGCGGTCCCAATCGCTCCGGAAGGGGAAGACCGCCGCCGCCGTTCCTTCCAGGTCCGTAATCGTCAGCACGCGATTTTTCCCGTGCAGGAACCGGTAATCGAGCGCCGCCAGCGCGCTCTTGTACGATACCGGCAGCTGCTCCGCCGACGAGCAGACGCGGCCGATGCCGATCGTCACCGTAAACTTCAAATACTTCTCGACATGGTGCCTTCCTTCTTCCGCCATGCCGATGGCCCGGTCGTAAAGCTCGTTCTCGTTCTCCGCTCCGCTCGCGAGAATGACGATCTTCTCCTCCCGAGTCCGGAACAGCAAGGTCCCCGGGCGGGCGGATACCGTCTCTTCGAAAATATTAAAAACGGCAAAGCGCAAAAATTCCGCGTCGTGTCCGTCGTCCATCCATTCCTCGCGCTCGCCGAAGTCGTCGATGTCGGCCACCATGACCAGGTAAGGCGGCGCGAGCGGCGGCAAACCGAAAAAAGCGAACCGCTCCTCGATTTCCGGCTTCCCGAGGCCGAGCGCGACAAGCCGCTCCAGGAAGCGCTCCTTCAGCAGCGGCAGGCTTTGATGGAGCTGGCTGTGCAGCCGGCTCCAATCTTCGAGCCGCCTGGCCTCCTCGTCCATCTCGCGGCGCACCTTGTCCAGCAATTCGCGCATTTCCCGAGCCGTAATCGGCTTGAGAACGAAGTCCTGCACCTTGAGCCGGATCGCCTGCTGGGCGTATTCGAACTCGTCGTATCCGGTCAGAATCATAACCTTCATATAAGGATAGTTCGCCGCGACTAGCCGGGCCAGCTCGAGGCCGTCCATGAGCGGCATGCTGATGTCGGAGACGATCAGATCCGGCTTATGCAGCTCGATCGCCTCCCACGCCTCGCGCCCGTTCTCGTAATCGCCGATCAGCTCGAAGCCGTGGTCGTTCCACGCGATCGTTCTCCGCAGGCCGTCCCGCACGACCGATTCGTCGTCTACGACGATGACCTTGTACATCGGCAAGCGCCCCCAGTAGACCGTTGACGCCGCTGCGTCACGGCCGATCTCTTGGTGATGGATGATTCCATCATAATAGAACCGCCGTGGGGGAATAGGGATACAATTCGCCAACGCAGGGATATTTTTCGCTTCTCTGGCGAGCGGGCTTTAATTAGAGTTGCGTTCAAGGCGATTGTCGCCCCTTGCGGCACGGTTACGGCTCGGCTAACGAATCCAGGAACCGTTATAATGCCGAAATCGGGCAGATGAATAATCTAACGAATCCTACAGTCGCTATTTCGCCGATTCAGCCAAAATCAGAGGGTCTGGACTGCAATTAGCGACATCTGGATTCGTTAAATCCGAAACGAGCCCGATTTCTCGGAAATAACGACTGTCAGGTTCGTTAAACTGTTGGCAGACGAAACGCCGTCCTCTAAGCAGGAGTGGCCCGCAGCGATGCCCATTTCCTGGGCAATTTGCAGTGCGCTGTAGTTTCGCAGCCAGCCGTAAGCCGCTTCCTTCTCCCGAGGGGGAAGCTTTGAATAGGCGACTCCTATAAAAAACTCCCGCACCGATCATAACAATTAACGTGATTGAGTTATTAGCAAAGGGGACATCCGTCATCCTATTCAGCAAGCGGATAAACGATAAAGCGCATATAAAGAGTATGCCGTAAAACTCAGGTCGAGTCTGTCTTTGTTTTCCACATAATCGTACCCTTACCGTTATATAAAGGCGGATCAACTGCCGCGCTGTAGTCGGTACGATCGTTGGCGGAGTTACGGGTCAATTTATTGGCGGAGCCGTTGGTGGAGCCATTAGTTTCTTGGGGAATGCTTTGGAGGCCGGAGTGGCAGAGGCAGTGCAAATACTGCCTCTGTTTCAGATTGGAGACGGTTTTTCCAACGTATCGACGACGCTCAAAAGGCTATCGAGACTCATTTGAAACTTCCCGATTTACAATTCGACAAAGTTATCGTCGTCGGTCATAGCGAGGTGCAATCATTTCCGGCATGCTCGCACATTACCGCCATGGGGGAGCCGTTAATATGCATCTTGTTGTTTTCCCATTAATTAGGGCTTGCTGAACAAGATCAATTTAAGCTGCTCCCAACGCATGAGCCTAGACCGTGATTTTCTTTGCGGTTTTCATGCAAAAAATCGGACGGAACGCAATGAATCTGAAAAAAGAGAAAAAAA
>NZ_AUCP01000048.1 GCF_000429825.1 Cohnella thermotolerans DSM 17683 | reverse complement strand
GGCTGATCGTTTGCTGACCGCGGAAGGTGTCTTTGAAGAAACGACCGTATTTCTGTTCAGCCGCCGCCCACGGCACCAACTGTGCCAACTGAACCCAGCGATTCTCTTCATCCAGTTTTCCGCCGAAGGGAAGAAAGAAATCGCCAGGCAGGATCAATTGATTGTCGAGGTGTGCGGTCGGCTTGAACATTTTCGTCGCTCCATCTGCAAGGATTTTGGGCTGTTTTCCGAAGATTCCTTTGCATATGATTTCGACATACAAATCCCGAATTCCTTGTTATTATGCGATTTTTTACAGCTTTTCGGGGCGTTCAGCAAGCCCTAAATAGCTTGACAAATCATGATTTTGTTTAGGCAAAGCTAATGGTTTTTATCCGCTTCGACCTTTCGGCTGGCCGAGCACACCGTGCTTGCGCAGCGTCCGCGGCACGTATTCCGCCCTTCGGCGGTATCGAAACTGCTGACCCTGGGATGGCGATGATGTCGGGTTTGACGCAGGGAAGATTCCAACGCCGCATGCCGCAGGAGCCTCTTCATTGTATTCGGATTGCCTGGTCGGGCTAGGTGTGCCCGCCTATCTTCAAATATTTCGCCAGCGTTCCGTTCGCGAATACGGCCGTGCCCGGCCGGCGGCGTTCTTCCCGCCAAACTTCCCAGCAGCTCAAGAAGGGCCTGCTAACCGGTTCTCGATTATGCAGACCCTTCTTCTCCCCCCTCGGTGCCGGCTTGGAGTTTCATCTCCTCGAGACGGCGGCATCCGGCCGGGCAAGCTGCGCTGCATAGCGCCACCATAAAGCGGCTCCGACTCCGCCGGCGTACTCGCCCAATTGGGCAAGCCCGAACGACACGCCGGCGACCATTCCGGGTATCCCGTGCTTTCGCACGGCAGCCTTCATCGGGTCGAGCAGCAGGCTGCCGCTGCGGGATACGCCCCCGCCGACAATGACGGCCTGCGGATTGACCAGATGGATCATCGAGATCATCCCCAGTCCGAGCGCCGTGCCCGCTTCCGCAAGCGTCTCGATCGCGTACTCGTCTCCGTCCTTGGCTGCGGCGGCCACATGCTCGGCGGTCAGCCGATCCGGGCTTCCGCCCGCTAAACGCACAATCGCTTCCCCGCTCGTTTTCCCGCTGGCGATCTCTTCCTTGACGATCCGGGCGATCGAGTTGCCCGACGCGTACTGCTCGATGCAGCCGCGGTTGCCGCAGGCGCATAACGGACCGTGCCGGTCGATGCTGATATGCCCCAGCTCCGCCGCGCTGTCCGAAGCGCCGAGCAGCAAGCGGCCGCCGCTAATGATGCCGCCCCCGATCCCTGTCGAGACGGTGACGAAGATCATATCGCGAACCCCGGCTCCCGCGCCGGCCAGCCATTCTCCCAGCGCGGCGGCGTTGGCGTCGTTGATCACTTGAACCGGGCAGTTGAACCGTTCCCGGAAGATCGGTCCGATCGGAACGTTGTCCCATTGCAAATTGGTGGCGAGCACGACGGTTCCAAGCGAAGGGTTCAGAATGCCGGCGACGGCGATGCCGATGCCCCGGATGACATAGTCCCCGGGAACGGGGAACGTATCCGCAAGCAGCCGCTCGACCATGCCGGTCAGCCTCCGGATCGTATCTTCCGTCCCCCTTGCCGCGAGCGTCTCCTCTTTAACCTTGGCCAGCATCGATCCGGCGCTGTCCGCGAGGACGGCCAGCATTTTCGTTCCGCCCAGATCGATTCCGATATAGATGTCTTTCATTTCGTCCTACCTCTTTCCAGTAGCAAGCGTACAACTTCCAGCCGTTACCTGATGATTTTTCGCTCCCGCTCGCCTACGGCAAGCTTGATTCCGCGAACGATCCGAGGATCGATCGGTTCGGAAGCTTGCCCGTTATACCGGACGCCGCGGCCGAAGTGAACTTCCTCGACGCCGGTATTCCTAACAAAATCCGCAACGGTATCCGGCGTCAGGCCGCTCCCCGCCAGCAGCCGGACGGAGGTGCCGTGAAGACGCTTCGCCAGGCGGGCGATCGTCTCTTCGGCATCCAGCACGCTGCTCTTGCCGCCGGAGGTCAAGATCCGGTTAATGCGCTGCAGCGTCAGCAAATCCTCCAGCGCCTCTTCCAGATCGCGCGCCTCGTCGAACGCCCGGTGAAACGTGACGTTCATCTCCCCCGCTTCCTCCAGAATCGGCAGCAACGCCGCCTTGTTCACCCTGCCTTCCGCCGTCAGCGCCCCGACGACGATGCCGGCCGCTCTCGCCCGGCGCGCCTCCTTGACATCCCGGATCATCGCGCGAAGATCGTAGCGGTCGTAAACGAACGAGCGGCTATGCGGCCGAATCATCACATGAACCGGAAGGACGGACAGCCCGACGGCCTCTTCGATCAAGCCGACGCTTGGCGTCATGCCGCCCTCCTGCATGCCGGTCAACAGCTCGACGCGGTCGGCGCCTCCCTCGGCCGCCCGGAGAATGTCGTCCGCGCACGTTGCAATCACTTCCAACAGCATCTCTCTTCACTCCGTTATCTTTAGCCTTTGACCGCGCCTTGCGACAGGCCCGATACGATGTACCGCTGAATAAACGTGAACAGCACGACGACGGGAAGGAGCGACAGCACGCCGCCGGCGCTCATCTCGCCCCAGTTGACGTCGAACTTCTGCACGTAGCTGTTCAGCCCGACCGGCACCGTCTTCACGCTTTCGCTCGTCGTAAACATGACGCCGAAGAACAAATCGTTCCAAGCGGCTGTAAACGCGAACACGAAAGTCGCGACAATGCCCGGAAGCATGATCGGCAGAATGATCCGAACGACCGTCATCATCCGGTTGCAGCCGTCGATCATCGCCGCTTCCTCCAGCGCGACGGGAATTCGTTGGAAGAACCCCGACATCGTAATGAGGCAGAACGGAATGTTGATCGCCGTATACGTGATGATGAGCGAGCTCAGCGTATTGAGCAGATGCAAGTTGCCGAACACGATGAAGAGCGGAACGAGCATGACCATGACGGGCACCATCTGCGTCGCCAGGAATACGAGCATCAGGACGCCTTTTCCCTTGAACCGGTACCGGGCCAGGCTGTAGCCTCCCAGGATGGACACGACGAGCACCAACGCGCCGCTGATCAGGCTGACGATCAAGCTGTTGGCAAAATATTGCGGAAAGTTGGACGTCCGGAACGTCTCCGCGTAATTGGCCCAGGTTAAATCCTTCGGCCAAAGCGTCAGCGTCGATCCGTAAATTTCCCGCCTCGACTTCAGGGAGGTCACGAACATCCAGCAGAAAGGCAGCAGCGTTCCGATCAGGAAGAGCCCGAGCACGACGAATCGGACCAGCCCCGGCATTTTTCTCCGAAGAAACAATCGCATCAAATCTCACCCGCTTCCCTGTATTTCGTGATCCGCAGGAAGACGATCGTATAGAGGGTCAGGACGACCAGCATCAACACCCCAAGCGCCGAAGCTTGCCCGAAGTCCGTGGTATAGCCGACTTTGTTGAAAATATACGAAGGCAAATTGTCGGACGTATTCGCCGGGCCGCCTCCCGTCATGATGTAGATCAAGTCTGCGGAGTTGAACACCCAGATGACGCGGAGCAGCACCGTCAGCACGAGCGTCGGCTTTATATACGGAATCGTAATTTGGAAAAGCTGTCTTACCCGACCGGCGCCGTCGATGTCCGCGGCCTCGTGAATTTCGTGAGGCACCGACTGCAGCGCCGCCAAAATCATGATGCCGAAGAAAGGCACCCCGTACCAGATCATCGCGATGATGACCGGAATGATCGAAGTATGGGGAATGGCGAGGAACGCGACCGGCCGGTCAATCAGCCCGAGCCCCATCAGCAGATGGTTGATGAGGCCGTTCTGCTGGTTGAACATCCACTTGAAGATCATTCCGATCAGGAAGGCCGACACCGCCCACGGGAGGAAGACGACGGCCTGTAGCCCGTTCTTGCCTCTGAACTTCTTGTTTAGCGCCAGCGCCAAGGCGAAGCCGAGCACGAACTGCAGCCCTACCGTAGCGACGACCCATACGAGCGAATTGAACAGAATGCGAGGCATGACAGGATCCGCAAACAGCGCTTTGAAGTTCGCGAAGCCCGAATAAGCGATATTTTGGGGCTCGAACAGAACGTAATGCATGAACGAGAGTTGAACGGCCTTAAGAACCGGATAGGCGAAAAAGGCCAGAACGATCACCAGAGCCGGCAGCAGCAGCAGATACGGTTCCAATCTGCGAAGCAGCCGTCTGCGGCTGACAGAGGGGCGGGCGCTGCGGGTATTCGTTGCGGACATGTCTTCATTCACCACCTTCGCTAGATGAAAACACGCATAACCAAGCTCGCTTGGCTATGCGTGCCGTATTTCTTGGTCGTATTAGGACTGCGGATTCTGTTGCAAATAAGCGGTTTGCTCTTTGGTAAGCCAGTCGGCCAAGTTTTTGACCGTCGTGTCCAGATCCTGATTCCCGGTCAAATATTTCTGCGTTTCCTGCACGGCATAAGTGCCGGTGAATTCGCCAAGACGGGTCAGGTAGCTCGGCGGTCCGGCGAAGACGATGTTGGAATCCGCCATCGAACCGGCATAGCCTGCGATCGGACCGGTGCTGAAGAAGGGGTCCTTCAGATTCTCCTTATAAATCGGAATGCTTGTGTTCGCTTTGCTGTAGGCCAGGTTGTTCTCGGGAGAGCTGAGGAACTCGATGAATTTCCAGGCTTCGTCCTTGTGCTCGGTGTTCGCGGACATCGCATAAGCGGCCGTAAAGCCCCAGAAGATGTAGCGCTTGCCGTCATCCGACTTCGGCATCGGAACGACGTTCCAGGTGCCTTCCTGCATGTTCTTCTGCGCGACCGCGATGACCTCGGGCGTCTGGTTCAGAATGCCCGTCTGGCCGGTCATGAAGCCCTGGACCATCTCGTTGAAGCCCCAGTTGACCGACTCCTTCGGCGAGTAGCCGTCCAGGTACAGATCGTAGAACTTCTTGAACGCCGCCTTGCCTTCCGGCGTGTACAGAATCGACTTGCCGTCCTTATCGAACCAGCTGTCGGAGTGGGTAGCGGCCATCACATATTCCATGGCTCTGATAATGCCGTTCGCGCCGCCGCGGAACGAAATGCCGTATCGACCTTTGCTCGCGTCCGTCAGCTTCTTGGCGTCTTCGAAGTAATCGTCCCAAGTGTCGATCTTCTCGGGCAAGCCTTTCTCCTTGAACCAGTCGGTGCGAATGAACAAGCCTTGCAGCAGGAACGCGTCCGGAATCGCGTAAACTTCGTTTTTGTATTTGTTGCGCGCTTGCTTGGCCGCTTCCGTCAGGTTGGCTGCTTGATCCCACTTGTCATAAAAAGGCTGCAGGCTTTGAATATATCCGGCCGAAGCCATTCCGGCCAGCGAAGTGTCGTCGATGCTGATGACGTCGGGAAGAATGCCCGCCGCGCCCATCGTCATCCACTTCTTGTTCGCTTCATCCCACGGTACGGACATGTACTCGACGGTGATGTTCGGATTTTGCTCCTCGAATTTCTTGATCATGTCCTGCATGAAGGCCGTACGCTCGGAGCTCGGAAGCGGATCGAGGTACGAAATTTTCACCTTTCCCCCGCCGGAGCCCGCGCTTGCACTGGAGCCTGCGCTAGCGGCGGAATCCGAATTGCCGTTCCCTCCGCAAGCCGTCAACGCCGCCGATAGCAGCGACACAGCGGCAATGCCCGTCAGCCATCTTCTGTTCCCCATTCCGTATCTCTCCTCTTGTTTGATGTTCGCCCGATCCCGGTGGGACAAGGCTCGTTACGTTATTTATGAAGATGTAACGTAAACACGGGTTGATTCCGGCCGACAATCCGCCGGTTGTCGTTGCGAATGTCGAGCGGCGCCAGCTTGTACATGCGTTCGATGGTCTCCGGATTGTCGTAGCCGATCTGCTCCAGAATGGAAGCGACAATGAGCGGCCATTCGTCCTCCGAGCCGTCGAGCACTTTCAGGGCGAACGCAAGTCTCTCCTTCTTCAGTCCGAAGCAGTAGACGCCCTTGGCTCCGCCTTTGGCCACGATGTTCGGGTCGAGCAGCAGACTGGAGCAGATCCGGTCCGTTCCCGCCACCATCTCGCTGTGGAGATTCATTCTCCGAACGATCGTAACGACCGCGCTGCGGATTTCGGAATTCTCGATCAGATCCGGACAAGCGAGCTTCAGATAGGCGGTCGCCAGCGCATTGAGCGGCATCGCAAAAACCGGGAACCCGCAGCCGTCGGTGCCGAGTCCGATCTTCTCCTTCGGATAATCGGCCAGATAAGCCAGCGTCTCGAGAATTTCCCGCTGAGCCGGGTGATCCGGCTCCCCGTAGCTTTCCGTCGGGTAGTCCATCGCCTTGCACAGAGCCAGAATGCCGAGATGCTTGCCGGAGCAATTATGATAAATCGCTCTCTTCGGGCTCTGGCTCCGCAGCAGATTTTCCGTAGCGTAAACGCTTAACGGATAAGTCGGATGGCAAATGAGCTGGTCCTCGGTCAGCCCCGTCTTGCGCATAATCGATTCCAGCGCTTCGACGTGGAAGGGCTCTGCGCGATGAGACCCGATCGTAATCGCCGCTTCGGCGTCGGTCAAGCCGAACCGGACGTCCGCTCCGTGCCGAACGACCGGAATCGCCTGGAACGGCTTGCCCGCCGATCTGAGATACGAGACGGCCTCCGGATTGCCGACCGAATAGCGAATTCCGCCTTTGTCGTCCACTCCGCAAATATGGCCGGCGTGTACGCATTCCTCAATGTCCCCGCGGTACTCCCTTACCAACGCTTCTTCCATGATGCGTCCTCCCCGTAATCGGCTGTTGTTATTGAAGTCCGTTGCCAAGGTATTGCTGGAGCGCCAGCTTGGCCGCTCCGATCACGACCGCCTGATCGCCCAGCTGAGAACGGGTCAGCTTGAAGGTGCCGACGAAGGGCTCCCATATAAATTCCTTCAGCTTGCCTCGCACCTTGTCCAAAATGTCGGGATGGCTGTCGATGAAATGGCCGGTGATGATGATCGTATCCGGGTTGTACGTACAGACGACGTTATTGATCGTAATCGCAATGTACGTGCAGGCCCGGTCGATAATGTTGTACGCCCAGCTCTCCCCGCTCTTCATCAGGGCAAACAGCTCGTCCACGCTCGCGACCGGCTTGATCTGGTTGGCTTCCTGCAGCATCGCAAGATCCGTAATGTAGGTTTGCAGACAGCCCCGCTTGCCGCATTCGCACAGCTTGCCGTTCGGATCGATGGTGGAATGGCCGATCTCCCCCGCAATGTTGTTGGCTCCTCTGTAAATTTTCCCTTCAATAACGATCGCGGAGCCGACACCGCTTCCAATGCTGATTAACACCGTCTTGTTCTCTTCGGAAAGGGCGGCCGTTCCGCTCTCGCCGAGGGCCTTCACCTTCAGGTCGTTGTCCAGCACGACCGGCAGCCCCAGCTTGTCCTGCAGCATCGGAGCGAACGGCACGTCGGACCAGCCGAGTTGGGCGGAGACGACGGCTTTGCCCGAAGCCGTGTCCATGACGCCCGGCATCCCGATTCCGACTCCGGTAAACTTGGATAGCGCGAGCCCTTTCGATTCGGCCAGCTCGGACAGCGATTCGGCAATGAGACCGGCAAGCGGCTCGGGTTGGGAGGCGGGCGGCGTTAAAGAATGCTGAACCTGCGCGAGAATGCTGCCGTCCAGGTCGACCAGACCGATCTTCAGGACGTTGCGGTCGATCTCCACGCCGGCCGAGATAATGGAATGGTTGACGATATCCAGCATTGTCGCCTTGCGGCCGACTCCGCTCGAGAACTGGTCGGTCTCCTGGACAAGTCCCCCCTCGATCAGATCGCCGACGATTCTTCCGATGGCGGTGGCGCTCATCTTGGCCAGCTTCGACAATTCCGCCCGCGATACGGGACGATGCTTGCGAATCAGCTCCAGAACGAGCAGACGGTTCATGTTCTTGATGTACTCTTGATCGTGCTTCACCGACAGAATTGTTGACACCGCCCTTTCTATTTACTAATTGGATGAAATTAACCAATAGAAATAAGAACCATTATCCCACGCTATTCACGCCAAAAACCTCTTTTTTCTCTATTTCTTCAGCGACCATCGCCTTAATTAATAATATGATGTTATTAACATATCAAAGTCGCAAAAGTTTGTCAACGAAATATTGTGGATTATGTAATGTAATATTACATACAAATTTTTCATTCTATGCGCGCATTGGAGGCGAAAACTGCGGATCCCCTGAAGGATCCGAGACTTGATTCTGAAGTTTTTAGGCAAAGCCAGAAGGCGGTATGCAGGGTGGATTGGCGGAAATACCAGGGACAGAAGCCGATATGGAAATGGCGCGAGGCGGGAGAACGAACGGGAACGTGGATGAGCCGTCGGGGATTTGCGGCGAAAGATTCGGTGCGGGGGGCGAATCCGGCGCGGGCGCGTTGGAGCGACTGGAAGTTCCCATTCCCGGCACAAGCGCGCCGCGCCCGTTGCGCCCCGGCTAGATCCGCCGCCCGCTTCCGGCGGCGCTTCTCTTCAAGCGGGCGGCGTCGGTCCAGGACGTCCTTCGAGCCAGCGCGCTTACCGCGAACGTCAGGTTGTTCCCCGTGAACAGTTCCGCTCCGGCGAACACGACGAGAAGAAGAGCGATGCCGAAGCTCAGCCCCATAACCAGCGGCGTAACAGGAGAATGGACCGCGTACAGCGGCGCGGAGACGGACAGCATCAGCACGACTCCCATGCCGACGTAAGCGCCGGCCAGGCTAGACGACAGCAGATAACGGAGCAGGCTTGCGTCCATACGCGATTTTTTCGACAGAGCTTTCTCGATCATCGCAGTTCCAGCGGGCCAGCGTTTTCCTTCTTGATCGGTTTAAAATCCATAACCGTTCGATTGATCCGCGAAAGCGACGAGAATCTCTTCTTCTTCCTTAAAGTGGTTCTTCAGGAGCGCATACGCTTGAAGCAAGGAAGAAGCCATTCGAACCGCGTCTTCATGCCGGACCGGGCGCGGAGCTTGATCGAGCTGCTCGAGGAAAACGTCGATATGATGCTCCGCCAGCTCGTGCTCCTGCTCCATCAGCGTAAACACGTCCATATCGTTGCCGAAATACCAGACGGCGAGCGGGAACAGCTCCGTCTCTTCCCATTCGGAATGGGCGTTGAGCTGCCGTTTGTACTCTCGGACGGTCGCGGCCAATACGGTCAGTTTGTCGCTCAGGAGCCGGGGATCCTCCTCGCTTCGGGCGGCGCAGGCCGCTTCGTAAAGGCGCTGCAGGCCGTCCTGCAATTGCGCGTGCTCCGTCCGCACCCGCATGATAGCGTCGTCCAGCCGATTCCATAAAGCCGCCGCTTCGGGCGCCGTGCGGGGCGTCAACGGTTCGTGCGTTTTCACGGGAATCCCTCCATAGATTGAATGATCTTCGTCGATTCCAGTGTAACGCGGGACACGATCCTTGTATGTGAAAATAATCACGAAGTTATCGGCTCATCTTCCTTGTCCCTTATCGCTGATTTCATCTGCCGCGACGATGTTCCGGCTGCCGCCGAAGTTTGGTGCCGGAAGCCACGCATCCCGGAGGCGGTAAGCGTTGCTTACGCTGCCTCTGCACGGCTTGAAAAAAGCCCCGGCCAAAGTCGGCCAAGGGCTTCGCAATGTTCAAGATCAAACCGCCGTGACGGCGATCGACCGCTCTTCCAGCTGCCGCACCGTATCCCGGTCGATGCGGCGGTCGGTCACGATGGCGTCGATGTCGGCGAGATCGGCCACGCGGGTGAACGCCTGAACGCCGAATTTGCTGGCGTCGGCGAGCACGATGACTTCGTCGGCCATGCCGACCATCTTCTGCTTGACGCGAGCCTGCAGCTCGTTGGACTCGCTGATGCCGCGCTCGAGATGAACGCCTTTGCACGACAGGAACACTTTGTCGACGTGATACGTGTCCAACGAGCGTTCGGCCAGCGGGCCGACGAAGGACAGCGACCGCTGCGCGAGAATGCCGCCGGTCGAGATGACTTCGATCTTCTCCTTGGAGGCGAGCTCGGTCGCGACCTTGATCGAATTGGTGAGCACCGTCAGCGGGATGTCCGGCATGCTGGCCGCCATGTACCAGGCGGTCGAGCTGGCGTCCAGCAGGATTCGATCCCGCGGACGGATGAGTTGGATCGCAGCCCCCGCGATGCGCCGTTTCTCCTCCGCGTGGACGATCTCCCGCTCCGCATACGGAATTTCCGGGTGCTGCGACTGATCCTTGACGCTCACCGCCCCCCCGTGCGAACGGCGCAGCCGACCGGCCGACTCCAGCCGGTCCAGGTCGCGGCGGATCGTCTCCTCCGTCACCTGGAACAGCTCGCTTAGCTCGGACACCCGAATGCTTCCCCTCTCGTTTACCAGCTGCACGATTTTCTCGTAGCGTTCTGCTGCCAGCATGGTTCGATCTCAACCTCTTTCGTTCGCTGAATAATCGTCGGCGTTACGACTTAGCCAATCCCGTCGCGCGCAAAAATTCGCCGTACGCGTTCTCCCACTGTTCGCCCTCGCACGGCTCGTAGACGTCGACGGGGAACGAATCGCGAATGACCTTGCGCGCTTCCCAAATGTCGGCGAATTCGCCACGGGCGATCCACTGCACGGCCAGATTGCCGATCGCGCTGCCTTCCGCCGGACCGGCCCAGACGGGCCTTACGATCGCGTTCGCCGTCCATTGGCAGAGCAGCGTATTTTGAATGCCGCCTCCGACCATGTGCAGCCCGTTAAACCGTCCGCCTGACAGCCGCTCCGTCAACTCTAGCACGTAACGGTATTTGAGGGCAAGACTTTCCAAGACGCAGCGGACGACCTCGCCCGGCTGATCCGGCGCCTTCTGTCCCGTACGTTCGCAATAGCGGCGAATGCGTTCGGGCATATTGCCGGGGGGAAGGAAGGCGTCGTCGTCCGGATCGATAAAGGCGGCAAAGGCCGGCGCCTCTCCGGCCATTCGCACAAGCTCCGGGAACGAATACGACCGTCCCTCCCGCTCCCATTCCCGCCGGGTCTCGTTCAGAATCCACAGCCCCATAATGTTCTTGAGCAAGCGGAACGTTCCGTTCACGCCGCCTTCGTTCGTGAAGTTCAGCTCCCGCGCCAGGTCGTTAATGACCGGCCGGTCCACCTCGGTGCCCATGAGCGACCACGTGCCGCAGCTCAAATAGGCGAACGACCGCTCGGTCGCCGGAACGGCGGCGACGGCCGACCCGGTGTCGTGCTCGGCGACCGCATAGACCGGAATCGGCGCGACGCCGAGCTCCTCGGCCAGCGAAGACCGCAGCGCGCCGACTTGCTCGCCCGGCATCGCGATCTGCACGAACAGCGACTCCGCAACGCCGATCCGGCGCAGCAGCTCCGAATCCCAACCGCCCTCTGCCGGATTGTACAGCTGGGTCGTCGTGGCGTTCGTGAACTCGCTCCGCATCTCGCCGGTCATGAAGTAGCGGAGCAAATCCGGTATCAGGAGGAACCGCTGGGCTTCGCGCAGCATCGGCGATCTTGCCCGCTTGAGCGCAAACAGCTGGAAAATCGAATTGAACGGCAGAAATTGAATGCCGGTTCTGGCGAACACTTCCGCCGCCGGGACGACCTCGAACAGCCGCTCCATCATCCCGTCGGTATGCCGGTCCCGGTAATGATACGGATTGCCGAGCAACTCCCCGTTCGAGCCGATCAGACCGAAATCGACGGCCCACGAATCGATCCCGAGGCTGCGCACCTCAAGCCCCCGGTGCTTGGCTTTGAGCAAGCCTTGCTTCAATTCGTGGTACAGCCGCAGAATATCCCAGTGCAGCCGGTCGCCGACCCGCACCGGATCGTTCGGGAACCGGTGCAGTTCTTCCGTCTCGATCCGCCGGTCGGTCAGCCGCCCGAGCAGCGCCCTTCCGCTGCTCGCTCCGAGATCGTATGCGAGTACGTTAGCCAAGCGGCATCAACCTCCGCGCTTCAGTAAAACTTCTTGCTCGTAAGCCTTCACTTCGGCCAGCCATTGTTCGCGCACCGGAACGCCCATTTGCTCGCAGTAGTAATCCCATACCGCCCCGAACGGATACGTCTTGAATTCTTCGCTCAGTGCCAGTCGGGTCGTGTAATCGCCTGCAAGCTCCGCTTGCCGCAGCGCTTCCACCGGCTCGAGCATGGCGCGCAGCAGCGCCTTGATCGTGTTGCGCGTGCCGATGACCCAAGCCGCGACGCGGTTGATGCTGGCGTCGAAGAAGTCGAGGCCGATGTGCGTCTTGCCGAGCAGATCGCCGCGCACAAGCTCGCGGCCGATGTCCAGCAGCTCGTCGTCGAGAATGACGACGTGGTCGCTATCCCACCGGACCGGACGGCTGACGTGCAGCAGAATGCCTTCCGCGAACAGCGCAAGCGCGCTCAGCTTGCCCGAGATGACCTCGGTCGGGTGAAAATGGCCGGCGTCGAGGCAGATCAGCTTGTTGTTCTGCAGGCCGTAGCCCATATAGAATTCGTGCGAGCCGACGGTGTACGCTTCCGCGCCGAGGCCGAACAGCTTGCTCTCGACGGCGTCGAGGTTATGCGCGGGGTTCAGCTCCTCCGCAAACACTTCGTCCAACGCGCTCTTGAGCCGTTGTCTCGGCGCCAGGCGGTCGGCCGGAATGTCCTTGAAGCCGTCCGGAATCCAGACGTTCGTGACGCACGTTTGGCCGAGCTGCTCGCCGAAGTAAGCGCCGATGCGGCGCGAAGCTTTGCAATGGTCGATCCAGAACCGGCGGATCGCCGGGTCCGGATGGCTCAGCGTGAAGCCGTCGCTCGACTTCTCGTGCGAGAAGCAGGTCGGGTTGAAATCAAGCCCGAGCCCGTGCCTCTTCGCCCAATCCACCCACTTCTCGAAATGCTTCGGCTCCAGCCGGTCCAGCTCGACCTTTTCCTCCGTGTCGGCATAAATGGCGTGAAGATTGACCTTATGCTTGCCGGGGATGAGTGAGAACGCTTTCTCCAAATCCGCCCGCAATTCGTCCGGGGTACGTGCGGCGCCGGGGTAATTGCCCGTAACCGAGATGCCGCCGGTTAAATCCTGCTCGCGGTTGAGGAAGCCGCGAACGTCGTCGCCCTGCCAGCAGTGCATCGAAATTTTGATTTGCTTCAGCTTCTCCAGCGCCCGGTCGACGTCGATTCCGTGCTTGGCATAAAGCTCCTTGGCTTCCTGGTAGCTGCGTTCGATTTGGGATGACATGCGGATAAGTCCCCTCTTTCGCGTTATTTGACCGGATAAGCGACGACCGACATGAGCGCGTTCTCCGCTTGCGTCGCGTCGAGCCGGCTGTATTGCACGATGACCGGAATGTCGCTGCGCACTTCGATCGCGTAAGGAACGCCGACCGGAATCGGCGTTCCCTCCTTGTTCAGCGACGAGGTGCGAATATGCTTGGTGCGTCTGGCCGGAACGACGACGAGAATGTCCTCCAGCGGCTCCCGGTCTTCGAAGTAAATCGTAAAATTAAGCAGCGCTTCTTCGGAAGAGACGTTCAGCACGCAGACCGACTCGTGGCTCTCGAGGGAGCCCGCGCTTGTCGGGGGGATGTAACCGTCGGGAATAACCCAATGTTTCTCGCCTTTGGCAGGGCGCATCTTCGCGTCTCCTCCTCTTTTATCGGGTGAAAGCCGCCGGCACGCCGCCGTCGATCGTCAGCATGCAGCCCGTCGTCTTGGACGCTTTGGACGAAGCGAAGAAGGCGACGCCTTCGGCGATGTCCCGCGGGTAAATGTTGACGAGCAGCGTCGTGCGCTTGCGGTAGTATTCTTCCAGTTGATCCGGCTCGATGCCGTAAGCGGCCGCCCGCTCGTTGCGCCAGCTGCTGTTCCAGATGGCGGAGCCTTGCAGGATCGCGTCCGGCAGGATCGTGTTGACGCGGATGCCGTGCTCGCCGCCTTCCGCCGCTATGCAGCGCGCCAGATGCGCTTCCAGCGCCTTGGCCGAGCTGTAGGCGGTGACGTTCTTGCCGGCGTAGACGGAGTTTTTGGAGCCGATGAACACCATGCTGCCGCCGATCGCTTGCGTCTTCATGATCTTGAACGCTTCGCGCGCCACGAGGAAATAGCCGGTGCCGAGCACGTTCATGTTCAGGTTCCATTCCTTCAGCGACGTTTCGTCGAACGGGCTGGACGTCGCGAGGCCCGCGTTGTTGACGATGATGTCGACGCCGCCGTAGGTGAGCGCGGTGAGCGCGTAAGCCGCCTGCACCGCTTCTTCGTTCGTTACGTCCATTTTAACGGCGATCGCGCGGTTGTCGCCATGCTTGGCGTTGATTTCGGCGGCCACCTTCTCCGCGCCTTCCAGGTTCAGGTCGGCCAGCACGACGTGCGCGCCTTCGGACACGAGCCGGCGGGCCGTCTCGCTGCCGATGCCGCCTGCGCCGCCCGTAATGAACGCGACTTGACGGGAAAATTCCGCTTCCGGCGGAGCCAGCGTCAGCTTGTAAAGCTCCAGCGGCCAATATTCGACGTTGTACGATTCGTTCTCGCTGAGCGAGACGAAGTTGCCCAGGGCGGTCGCGCCGCGCATGACGGCGATCGCGCGGTGGTACAGGGCCCCGCTCACTTGAGCGTTGGCCCAGCTCTTGCCGGTGTTGATCATGCCGACGCCGGGGATCAGGATGACGCGCGGCGCCGCTTCGAACATGACGTCGCCTTCGTTTTTGTTGCGTTCGAAGTAAGCTTTGTACTGCTCTTTGTATTCGGCGATGCTTTGTTTCAGAATCGCTTTCAAGCCTTCGACGTCGTCCGCGTTCGGCGTCCAGTCGACGAAGAGCGGCACGACCTTCGTGTGCACGAGATGGTCCGGACAAGCGGCGCCGACCTGGGACAGCTTCGGAGAATTCTCGCCGCCGACGAAGGCGAGCACGTCGTCCTGATCGTCGAAGGTGAGGATCATTTTCTTCGCGTCGCTGACGGCGCCGCGGATGACCGGCATCACTTCGGCCGCGATGGCGCGCCGGGCTTCCGCCGGCAGAGGCGCGTGCCTGACGCCGCCGAACAGCTTCTTCTCGTCGATGCGGGCTTCGATGTAAGCTTCCGCTTCGCTGATGATTTTGATCGTCTGCGCGTACGCTTCCTCCGACGTGTCGCCCCAGGTGACGAGGCCGTGCTTCTCCATCAGCACGAGCTCGGCCTTCGGGTTGGCGAGCACGGCTTGCGCGATCATTTTGGACAGCGTGAAGCCCGGGCGGACGTACGGAACCCATACGAAGCGGTCGCCGAAAATTTCCTTGGCCAACTCCTTGCCGTTGTCCGCGCAGCACAGGCTGATGATGGAATCCGGGTGGGTGTGGTCGACATGCTTGAACGGGAGGAAAGCGTGCAGCAGCGTCTCGATCGAAGCGCGCGGATGCTTGGCGTCGATCATGCAGTTCGCCAGATATGCGACCATGTCTTCGTCCGTCATCGCGTCGAGCTCGAACAGCGGACGGATGTCGTCCATGCGCAGACCGGTGAAATGGCCGGCCTTCATCGTCGCAAGGTCGGAGCCGCTGCCTTTGACGTACATCACTTCCACGTCGCGGCCGCGGAAATCCTTGACGACCGTCTTGCTCGACGTGTTGCCGCCGCCCCAGTTGCAGACGCGCCGATCCGCGCCGATAAGGTTCGAGCGGTAGACGAGCAGGTCGAGATCGCTCTGCAGTTGCGAAGCTTTCGAAAAATCCCACAAGCTTTGTACCATGAATAAGACCTCCGGATGTTTGGTTTTATTTTTGTTTTTGCTTATTTGGATTATATCATCTTTGTTTATTTTTGAATATCCGTTTTCAAACAAAAACAAAAATAAAACGGAGTTGTCCATTCCCTTTCACCATGCCCGAAGAACGCGACGGCGGATCGAAATCAACAAACGGCGGCGCCAGGGAGTTGATCCCTGCGCCGCCCGCAAGAAGCCGTTCGTCTGGATTCCGATTATTTGGGCTCGTTGGTGAAGTAGATGACCTGCGGCCCGGCGGAGCCTCCGGTCAGGCTCATCTCGGAGCTGAACAGGCCGCCGTTCGGGTTCACCTTGAAATCGGTAATATGCCAAGCGTTCTCCCAACTGACGAAGCCCGACTGGTACAGTTGTTTGTTCCACAGCAGCGCGAAATGACCGTAGCCGCCGGACGGGTTAAGATACAAGCTGCCGGTGCGGCGCTCGTGCAAGCTGTTCGTAACGCGCACGCCGAAACGGTACATGACGCCGTAATTGCCGTTGTTGATGACGGTCTTGCCGCCGACGGCGTCCCATCCTTCCTCGTATTCGCCCGGCATGCTGTCGCTCCATTGGCCGTAAGCGGCCGAATCCACCCGCAGGAAGGCGTTGCCCGTCGCCGTATCGTAGCGGATCAGACCGAACCTGTCAAAGTGGGGGAACGTTCCGCGCGTATGTGAATCCTCCGGCAGAACGGCGATCTGATCGGGATGCTCGGGCGGTGCGTCGTAACTCAAGGTGGTGACCGTCACTTGCGCCGGCCTGTTCCCTTGCTTCGTTAACGCCTCGAACTGCACGATGCCGCTGTTCGTTATTTCCGGTTCGGTCGGCTTCGACACGTAATAGCTCTGTCCCGGTTCCAGCGCGGCGGCCAAGCGCTTGTCGTTCTGGCTGTTCAGGAAGTCGGCAAGCGCGTTCTGGCCGGCGACGTCCACGTACAAGTTCGTGCCGATCCCGCTGCCCTTCGTGTAGAGCTTTACCGTCTGGTTCGACGTGTTGGTGACGGCGACGCCGACGGCATAGATGGAGGAAGAAGTATTCTGATGATGCCAAAATACCCGAAATTCACCCTCCACCCGATCCCGGTACAACGCCCCGGTTCCGGAGATCGTCTCCGGGGAATCGCTCAGAATGAGCTTGCCCCCCGTTCCGTACAGCTGCGGCTTCTCCAGATGCACCGCCGGTTGCAGAGAAGCGACGGGCACGGTCGCCGAATCGGCGAATACGGCGGATGCGCCGAATAACCCTGCCGCCATCGCTATGCTGACGATCATTTTACGTCTCATCATTCATCCCCTCGCTTCGTCATGGAATGGATCGAACCGAACAAGCCGTGTCTCTGCCGTCGTCCGTTACGAGCCGACTCGGCACAATTGCCGCAGAACGGACGTCAAATATTCGGCCATCCGGGAGAAACCCAGGTCGGTCGGATGAACGCCGTCCACCGTGCATTCATGGAAGTCGGGTCCGAGCAGCGAGTCGCCGTCGAGCAAGTAGATCCGCTCGTCTCCTCCCTCCCGGCACGCCTGCACCACCTCCGATTGTATGCGCTTTCGCAATTGCCTCAATTCGAACAGTTCGCGGTCGATCACCTCCCTCGCGAATCGAATTTGCGGCAGCACCGCGATCGGCACGTCGGGATGCCGGCCGCGGAAGATCCGGATGAATTCGGGCAGCGTGCTCCGGAACAGCTCCGGACTGACGCTATTGGCTTCATAGTCGAGAACGAGAAGCCCCGGATTCGGAATCCCGCTGATGATGCGGGCCACTTCCGCCTCGCCTTTCCCGTTGCCGGAGAACCCAAGGTTAATCACTTCGGCGTTCAGCTTCCGGCTCACGATATTCGGATAAGCCATTCCGGGTCTCGCGGCGCAGCCTCCCTGCGTAATGGACGTGCCGTAGATGACGATCCGTTCGCGGATGGCGAACGGCGGCGGCGCAGCCGCCTCAGCGCCCGCATCCAGTCCGATCAGCACTTCTTCGACGCCTTGATAGAGAGGGAAATACAACGTTACCGGACGGAGCACGGGCTCTAGCTTGTCGTACAGGACGCATTCGTATTCCGTTCGCGTATGGTCGTATTTGGTTGTGTTCACGTAGGTCATCTCCCCGAACGCTTCGATATAGCAGTCGAAGCCGCACTGCCCCGTAGCCGGCATATGGCTCATATTCGCCGCCCCGGCGAGCTTGACCTTAAGCGCCAACCGAGCGGAATTCGTCCGGAAGCGGATCTGCCCTCCCGCGGTGCAATTCGCCAGTTCGTCGACCGCCGGAGGCAGCGGGAAGCCGGGGGCAAGCGGCAGCCGGCGGTACCGCCTCTCCTTCTCCCACCATGGAAATCCGGCGATCTGGAACGGCTCGCTCATAGGAGAGTGCCAAGCCAGTTCCGTATCCTTATCCGTATTCGGGTTCATGCCGATGTCTGACGCCTCCTTCTCCTAATGAATGCCGCTTCCCGTTCAGCCTTTGACCGCGCCGACCATGCCGTTGATGAACTGCTTCTGCAGCACGAGAAATATGAGCACGATCGGAATGACGGAGATGATCGTTCCCGCGGCGATGTAGGGGAAATTGTACGCGAGAGTGCTGTTCAAATATTTCAGCGCCGGACCGAGCGGATAATGGGCTCTGTCGTCGAGGACGATGACCGGCCAGATCAGGCTGTTCCAGAACGCCATAAAGTCGAAGATCACAACGGTCGCAATCGCCGGCCGAATCATCGGAACGATGATCTGCGCGAAAATTCGGAATTCGCTCGCGCCGTCGATTCTGGCGGAATGATCCATGTCGTTCGGCACCGTAATGAACGCCTGGCGAAGCAGGAAGACGTTGAAGATGCTGATCGCCGAAGGCAGCACAACGCCCAGCATCGTATTGTACAGCCCCAGCGACTGGATCGTCAGGAAGTTGACGATCATGCCGGCGGCATTGGGCAGAATCATCGTGCTGACCATCGTGAAGAAGATCGCATTGCGGCCCGGGAAGCGAAGCCTCGCCAGCGGATACGCCGTCACCGTGCACAGCATCAGGTTCAAGCCGACGCCCATCGCCGTCATGTAGACCGTATTGCCGATATAGGTCCATAACGGCATGATATGGAAGACGTCGATGAAATTTTGGAACGTAATGGGGTTCGGGATGAATTGCGGCGGATACGCATAGACGTTGTCCCCGGTCTTGAGCGCCGTCGCGAGCAGCCACAAGAACGGGCCCAGCGTAACGCAGGTCGTCAGCAGCAGCAAAGGATAAATGACGATCGCCTGCAAGATCTTCTTCTTCGTCCACTTCTCCGCCCGGATGGTGGGAGGGGCTGCGGACACGACGGAGGCAGGCTCACTCATAATAGGTCAACCCTCCTCTTCTCGTGTACCGGAACATAACGATGGAGATGGCCATGATGATGATCGAGACGAGCAGGCCGATCGTGGCCGAATATCCGAACTCGAAGTCTTTGAACGCCACTTTGTAGGAATAGACGCTGGTCGTGATCGTCGAATAGGCGGGATCGCCGAGTTCGCCGTGCATGACGAACACCTCGTCGAATACATGAATCGCCCCCATGACGGATATGAGGGAGCACAGGAGGACGAACGGCATCAGCAGAGGGATCGTGATATGCCGGACGGTTCTCCACCAGCCCGCCCCGTCGATGCGGGCCGACTCCACCAGCTCGGCCGGAATCGACTGAAGGCCGGCGAGATAGATCATCATGTAGTAGCCCAAGCCTTTCCACACCGTCACGATCATGACGCCAAGCAGCGCCAGCTTCGTCTCGATCATGAACACGATCGGCTCGCGCACGATATGAAGCTTGAGCAGGAAGAAATTCAGAATCCCCTGCTCCTCGTATACCCACTTCCATGCGATCGCCGCCGCGACCATCGACGTAACGACCGGCACGAAGTAAGCGACCCGGAAGAAATGGACGAATTTGAGCTTGTTGTTAACGAGCACGGCCATCAGAATGGACAAGATCTGAAGAACCGGAACGACCAGCACGTAGAGAAGGGAATGCTTCAGCGCCAGACCGAAGGTCGAATCCGAGAACGCCCGCTTGAAATTGTCCCATCCGACCCAATGGGTCGAGTCGATGACCGAATAGTCGGTGAAGGCGAGCGGCAGGCCGCGAACAATCGGATAAAACGTAAAAGTCAGCAGCAGCACGCAACCGGGGATCAACAGGAGATAAGCGAATCCGGCTTGGCGTCTCATGAGCTTGTTGGAGAACAAGAATGATCACCCCCGCATAATGGAACGGTCCGCTCGGCCGGACCGGCGGGAGCGGGACTCAGCCCGCTCCCGCCGAGCCTCGGCGAGACGTTCGTTCGTCAGCCGCCCGCCGCATTGACTTCATCCAGCAGCTTCTGGGCGGCCGCTTCCGATTCGGAGAGGTACTGTTCGGGCGTCATCTGGCCGAGAAGCATCTTCTGCCAATTTTTCCAAAGCGGCTCCAGTATTTTGCCTTCGTCCTTTACGCCCAGCGTGAAGTCTTGCGCATTCGCCGCTTCCTCGGCGGTAATGATCTTCGTCTTGGACTCCGGATCGTCTCCGGCTTGCGAGAAGAACGGATCGGCCGCCGCCTTCTTGGTGGAGGGCAAAATGTTGACGATCTTGCAGAACTCGAGCTGCGATTCGTCGTTGGTCATGAAGTTGGCGAGCGCGATCGCTTCTTTATGGTTCTTGCTCGCCGAAGGCACGACCAGGTTCATCAGACCGGCGTGGTATTTGCCGGTTTTCATCGCGGGCATCTTCGCCACCAGCGTGTTGTCGTACACTTTCTTGGCGTTGGTTTTCACGCGGCTCAGGAAGGCGGCGCCGGTCGTCAGCGTGGCGATCTGGCCCGACTGGTATTTGTCGGTGGCGTAGTTGGCGTCCGCAGACAAGCTTTCCTTCGGCACGATCTTCTGGTCGTACAGCTCCTTGTTCCATTTGACCCATTCCAGCGCTTCCGGCGTGTTGATGATCATCTTTTTCTTGTCTTCGCTAATCATGGGCACGCCGGAGAAGTAAAGATCGGCCGGCGGGTTGTAGGTAGGGACGAAGCCGTATTTGCCCGTCTTCTCTTTGATCGTAATGGCCTGCTGCTTCAGTTCCTCCCAGGTGGTCGGCGGCTTGTTCGGATCGAGGCCCGCTTTCTCGTAAATTTCCTTATTGTAAATAAAGGCGTTCAGCCCGTAATACCAGGGGAAAGCGTAGACGCTGTCGCCAAGCTTGGCGGAATTGTACAGACTTTCGAAGTAGATCGACCGCTGCTCTTCCGTCGCTTCCTTGTTCATATCGACCAGCGCGTTCTTGCCGGCCAGCGTCATCGTCATGCCGGTGTTCAGGTTGACGACGTCGGGGGCGTTGCCGCCGGCGATCGACGTCAGCAGTTTGTTCTCCATCGCGTCGTACGGCAGATCCGTCCATTTGACCTTGACGCCCGGGTTCTCGTCTTCGAACTTCCGGATTCGCCCATTGATGTAGTCGTCGAAATTCGGGCTGAGCGAGATGGTCCAAAATTGCAGCGTGATGTCCTTCTTCGCTTCGGCGCTCGGGCTGGCCGAAGCGGATGACGATCCGGATGGCGCAGACGACGCGGTCGGTGACCCCTTGGCCGATTCGCTCGGATTGGCGGTGTTGCCGTTGTCGCTCTTGCCGCCGCAAGCCGAGATCATCGAGACGGCGACGGCGCCGACGGCCAGCAAGGCGGGAATTCGGATTTTCCTGGTCATGCTTGTCCCTCTCTTCATTTAATAATGGTTGGCACAGCAATGGAACGGAAAAGCGAATTGGAATGACTCTCCAAGCTTGCGGACGAACCGGACGGAAATTTTGGTGTTTTACTCCATGTTTTCTAAATTTTATGACGATTATATCCACACTATAATATGGGGATCGAATCCAAGTCAATGCAAGATTGGAACTTTATTTCTTTGATTTTGTCGAATGGAAAGATTTATTTATTTCACAAAAACGGGCTGCTCTGCCGATTTTCCAGAATGGCATGAACGAACCTCCGCGCGATCTCCTGCGGCCGTGTAATGGCCGTTCCGACGACGACGGCATACGCTCCGGCGTTCAGGCAAGCTACGCATTGCTCCGGAGTCCAGATGCGGCCTTCGGCCAGCACGGGCGTTCTTCGCAGCGCCGCCAGTCTGGCGACCAGCTCCACGTCCGGCTTCTCCTGCTGCAGGCTGTACGGGGTATAGCCGGACAGGGTCGTCGAGACCGCGTCCACGCCCATATCCATGGCGGCCGCTCCTTCTTCGTAGGTGGAGACGTCCGCCACCAGAACGGCCTCCGGCAGCAGCTCGCGGATTCGGGCGACGAATTGTTCCGTCGTCTCCCCGTTCGGTCTGGACAATCGCGTCGCGTCGAATGCCACCATGTCGGCTCCCGCCTCCCAAATCTCGCGGACCTCGCGCAGCGTCGGCGTAATGTAAGCTTCAGCGCCGGGATACTGCTTCTTGTACAGGCCGATGACCGGCAGCCTCGACTTCTTCTTGATCGCGCGGATGTCTTGAGGGGTGTTGGCCCGGATCGCGACGGCGCCTCCTTCTTCCGCCGCCGACGCCATCAACGCCATCGTCTCCGATCCGAACAGCGGCTCTCCCTCCAACGCCTGGCAAGACACGATCAATCCGTGCTTCAGCCCGGAGAGGAGCGGATGCGGCGTCAACCCGCCTTTTTCCGTCATGGAGTTCCCGTTCTCGTTCGTCATACGCGGCGGATCTCGCCTCCATTCTCGCTGGTCCGCGTCCTCTCTCCGTGCGGAAGCTGCACCCACTGATAAGGAGCCGCCATCGCCCGGAGCCCGTATTCGATGACGGTGACGATCGCGATCGTCTCGCCCTCCGGCACCTCCGGTTCCCCGGTCTCGAAGAACGCCAGCAGCTTGCGGACGAAACGGTCGAAATAATCCGATTCGGGCTTCGCCACCTTCGCTTGGCCGGAAGTGTACGCGACCGCTATCTGAAAAGGGCAGTCCCAGCCCATTTGATGAACCGCCGCCTGCCTTCCGTCCGCGAATCCGATGAGCAGTGCCGGGGCGTTCGGCGTGCCGACCGACATGACTCTTGTCGGTTCGCCGCCCATCAGCGAGACGATCGGCTCGATCTGGTGGATGGCATAATGGTTGAACGAACCCGGGCCTATGCTGCAGACATTCTCGATCCCTTGCCGGTCCATCCCGGCGTATTCGTCGGCGAATCGGAGCGCAGAGCAGGAATACAACGGGGTGCCGTGCTCGCGAGCCCGCGCGAACATCGCTTGGGCCGTCATCCGGTCGGGAGCGAACGTCTTGTCGACGTAGGTCGGTTTGCCGGATTGCAAGGCGAGCCGCGACAGCTCTTCGTGCTGCTCCGGGTGATCCGGGGACAAGACGACGATCGCGTCGCTGGCGTCCACGAGCTCCTCGATCGACGGCAGCAGCCGAATGCCGTGCCGGCTGCACCATTCGGCATTGCTGCGGCCGTTCGGCGAATCCGTCTTGCCATACGCATAGACGACGGACGCCGCGCCGGCCGATGCCCGCTCGATCCATGCCGGATAGTGCTCGGCATGCCATTCATCCAGAAAATAATCGATGAAGCCGATTTTTTTCATCCAACTGGCCTCCTTCTTGTCGAATCCGGCTAGGATCTTCGCTTATATAGGCGAAATATTCCTCCATATATGACTATAATATTGGAGAATTCATTCTATATGTGTGCTATAATTAAGCAAAAAATGTGACAGGAGGCTCCGCATGGCCCGAATCGTATATGTCCCGTTGGATGAACGACCGTGTAACGCCAAATTCCCGCTGCAGATCGCTTCGGCTACCGATCTGGAGGTCGAAGCGCCCCCTTCCGCTCTCCTGGGACGGAAGAAGACGCCCGCGGACACGGAAGCGCTGGCCGGCTGGCTGCTTCGGGCAACCGCCGATGCCGATTATTTGCTCGCCTCGGTAGATATGCTCGTATACGGCGGCATCGTGCCTTCCAGGCTTCACCGTCTCCCGGAATCCGAATGCAGGCGCCGCTTGACGACGTTGGCGGAATGCAAACGGAGAAACCCACGGCTGCGAATCTTTGCCTTCAATCTGATCATGAGAGCGCCGGCTTACAACAGCGATGACGAGGAGCCCGACTACTACGCTTCGTACGGCGAGCAGATCGCCCGCATCGGCTGGCTCACGGACAAGCGGTCGCGGGAAGACTTAAGCGGCGACGAGCGGCGGGAATGGGACCGCCTGACGGCGTCGGTGCCGGAAGCCGTCCTGGCGGACTTCGCCGGCCGCCGGCTCGTGAACGCCGCCGTGAACCGAATGGCGGTCGATCTGACGCAAGAGGGCGTCGTCGACTTCCTCGTCATCCCGCTCGACGACAATGCCAAGTACGGGTATAGCTCGATCGAGCAGCGGCAATTGCAGCTGGCGGTCGAAGAGAAGCGGCTTCTGGACCGCATCTACCTGTATCCCGGCGCGGACGAAGTCGGCTGCACGCTGCTGGCCCGGATCTTCTGCGAGTGCTGCCGTTATCAGCCCGAAGTCTATGTCCGCCATTCTTCCGTATCCGGCCCGTTCGCGATGCCCAAATACGAGGATCGCAGTCTGGGCGAGAGCCTCAAAAGCCAGATCGGCGCGGCCGGCGGCTTCATCGGCGATCATGCCGCGAGCGCCGACTTCGTGCTGATGGTTAATTCCCCGCCGGTCGGGCAATCCGCGATGGCGGAAGCTCCGCAGCGGTACGGGGAGCGGCATGCGGCTTATTTCGCCGAGACGAATCTCCGGGAATTCGCGGTCGCCATCCGCCGGTATGCCGATCGGGGCCTGACGGTCGCCCTCGCCGACGTCGCGGTCAGCAACGGCGCGGATGCGCCGCTCATGAAGCTGCTGTCCGGCTCCGGCTTGCTGCCGAAGCTGTCCGCCTACGCGGGGTGGAACACGTCGGGCAATACGCTGGGCACCGCGATCGCCCATGCGATCGTAGAATCCTATTACCGCAAAGCCGGTGTAACCTCGGCGAATCCGAACCGCAAGCGCAACAGCGAAGCGTTCTATCTGTCACGCCTGCTCGAGGACTGGGGCTACCAGTCGGTCATTCGCGCCGAAGTCGCGCAGCAGCTCCCGTCCATCGGCGGCAACTACTTCGACGTCTCCGGCGTTCACGACCGGGTGACGCGCCTGATCCGGTCGAAGATGGAGCAATTCATCGCAGCCTACTGGCAGGATCTGCGGCCGGACAGGGTCAAGCTGGCGCGCGTCGCGATGCCTTGGCTGCGAATGTTCGAGGTCGATGTCGACTTGATTTTGGAGAATTGAGCCCGATCGGATGCTTGCCGGCGGCGGCCGCTCTTCGCTTAAACGCTCAGCACAAAGCCGTCGTAAGCGACTTCGATTCCTTCCGGAGCGAAAATCGACACCAAATCCTCGTGCATCAGCCCGATGTTGTGGGAGAAGTGGGTCGCGACGACTCGGCCGTCCGGTCCGAGCATCCCCTCTCCCTTCATCCGGTCGCGAATGCCCAGCACCGCTTCGACGTTCAGGTGGCCGCCCGTAAACGGAAGCGTTCCGTTCGTGCAGTCCAATATCGCCAGATCGATCCGCCTGCCGCTCAGCCAGGCCCAAGCGTCGTCCGGCAGCGGCCCCGTATCGTGGCCGTAAAACAAGGTCCGCCCGCCCGTCTCGATATAATAGAGCAGGCAGGTCTCCTCCGGATCGTGATTGGCGGGCAGAGCCGTCACCAAGGCGGTTCCGGTGTCGACGGTCTCGAACGGAACGATGCGCCGGACGTCGATCCGCTCGGGATTGGCGTAGCCGACCGCGTCGCGGCATTTCCGGACGGCGGCATCGTGACCGTACACCCTGAGCGGGCGATCCAGCCCGTGCGCGTAGACCGGCATCCGCAGCAGAAGGTCTTCCGCCCGCAAATGATCGAGATGCGTATGGGTAATGAACAGATCCCGGACGCAACCGAGATCGATGCCGTCGCGCAGCACGTGAAGCAGCGTATCCGGCGGAAAATCGATTTTTAGCGTATCGTTCAGGATGACCGAGCTCCGCGTTCGAATGTCGCGGCCTCCCCGCTCCTTCGCCCGCCTGCAATGCTCGCACCGGCAGAACAGCCCCGGATACCCTTCCGCCGCCGCCGTGCCGAGAAAATGAACCTTCATCCGTCTCGCCTCCTAAACCGCAACGAATCGGCCCGACCGGAGCCGTCTGTCAGGCATGCGGCCCGGCGCCCGGCGCGCCTTCATCGAAGCGGATCTCCCGCCCTTGCTCGGCCGATTCGTAAATGCCGCACAATATTTTCATCATCTCGACGCCGTCTTCGACCGGGCTGAGCGTCTCTCTCCGGCCGAAGCAGGCGTCGACGAAATGATCGATCTCCCGGTTGAACCCTTCCGTGAAATGGAAGGTCGGGTGGTCGACCTGCGGCGTTATGTTGAGGATCGTGTCGTACTTCTCGCCCACGATCGCCAGTTCCGGTTCGAGCTCCGCCCCGCCCTTGTCTCCGTAGATTTTGACGGACAGCTCATCCTTGAGCGCATGCAGCGTGAAGCTGACGTCCACCAGCAGGGAAGCCCCGTTCTCGAAGCGGATGACCGCATTCGCCAAGTCTTCGACCGTGTTCTTGCTCGCGTCGTAATCGGCGGCTTTGTAGAACGAGAGGCCTTTGACGTGAGCGCGGTTGCCGAGCCGGTTGTAGACGTTGCCGCTGACGGACCGCACTTTGGGCCGTCCCATCAAGTACCAGCACAGGTCGATGACGTGAACGCCGAGATCGATGAGCGGGCCGCCGCCCGAGCGCTCGCGGTCGGAGAACCAGCCGCCCGGATTGCCCAGTCTGCGCAGGCAGGTCGCTTTGGCATAATAAATCTCGCCCAGCTCGCCCGCTTCCAGGAATTGCTTGACGATCGCGGTGTTGGAGCTGTACCGCCGGACGAAGCCGATCTGCAGACATTTGCCGCTCTTGCGTACGGCTTCCTCCACCCGAAGCGCCTCTTCCACCGTCTTGCACAGCGGCTTCTCCACCAGCACATGCTTGCCCGCTTCCAGCGCCGCGATGCTGATCTCGGCGTGAGAGTTGTTCCACGTGCAGACGCTGACGGCATCCACGGCGGGGTCGGCCAGCAGCTCGCGGTAATCGGCGTACACCTTCGCGGCGCCGTGCTTGTCGGCTTTGGCACGGGCTCTGTCCGCGTTCAAATCGCATACGGCGTAGAGGTTCGTCTCCGGATTCTGTTTGTAGGCGTTCAGATGAGCCTCGGATATCGATCCGGCTCCAATGACGGCCACGTTCAGCTTGTTCACGGTTTCATCGCTCCTTATCTCCAGTGTTCTTGCCGGCTCTCGCCGCAGTCCCACACGAGCGCTCCCGCCCCGACGACGCCCGCATCCGCGCCAAGAGACGCGGCCCGTATCCGGCACGCCCCGCTCATGCCCGGCGTCGTACGAGACCGAACCTCGCGGTTCAGCGCTTCCAGGAAGGCCGGTCCCGCCGCTTCCGGGACGCCGCCTCCGATCACGACGGCTTGCGGATTGAAGGCGTGAATATATCCGGCGACGGCGGCTCCGAGCGCGCGCAGGGCGGTGTCCATCACTCGCGCCGCCGCCGCGTCGCCCGCCAGCCAGGCTCGGACGATGTCCCCGGCGGTCGGCTCCCAGGCGGGCCGGTCCCGAGCGTCCGCCGCCTCCAACGCTTCAAGGCCCAGACGGGCGATTCCCGGTCCGGATGCGTACAGCTCGATGCAGCCGTTGTTGCCGCAGCCGCAGCGCGGACCGTTGAAGTCGACCGGAACGTGCCCCAGCTCCCCGGCGCCCCCGTACGCGCCGCGCACCAAGCGGCCGCCTTCGAAGACGGCGCCGCCGATTCCCGTGCCGAGGGTCAGGCAGACGAAGCTGTCGCATTCCCGGCCGGCTCCGTACAGCTTCTCGGCGACCGCCGCCGCGTTGACGTCGTTGTCGACGTGCGTTCGCTTGCCGAAGCGCTCCTCCGCCAGCCGCCGGATCGGCGTCCCCGTCCAGCCGGGCAGCGTATCGCCGGCGTAGACGACTTCGCCGTTGCGCCAGTCGATCTGGCCTGCGCTGCCGATTCCGATCCCGACGACCGACTCGCCAGGACCGACGGCAGCCATCATGCGCCCGATGCCTTCCAGCATTCGGTCCATCACCTGCTGCGGGCCGGCCTTCGCGTTCGTCGGCACCCGATGCCGGTGCCCGATCCGGCCTTGACGATCGATGGCGGCGAACTGCATTTTCGTCCCGCCGAGATCGACGCCGATCGCCCATTCCATGGCGGCGTTCCCCCCCGTCCTCTCTTAGAATTTCAGGTCTTCCGGCCAGTGCGTCTCGATGCCTGCGGCGCGAATCAGGTTCAGATACGACCGCAGATGCTCCGGGCTATCTCGTACGGCGCGGGGCGTAACCCCGTGCTGCACCGCATAGGCGGCCAGATAGCCGACCGCTTCCCCGATATTCCACTCCGCGGGGTGCAGCCGGTAGCAGCCGTTCGCGACTTGCGTCGTGCCGATGTTCTTGCACCCCGGCAGCACGTTCTCGACCCGGATCGGGAGCAGCGCCCCGAGCGGAATCTCGTAGGGGACGCTCGGAATATAGAACGTGCGGTTCGTCCGCACCGTCGGGTGCACGTCCAGGTGGTAGCTGCCCACCCCTACGCTGTCCTCGTAGCGGCGTATCCCTTCGCTTCCCCGCAGTTCTCGGCTGACGTCGTGCTCCGTCACCGTCCGAACGGCTTTGATTCGCCTCGATTCGCGAATGTAAGGCCGCTTGGCGAGTCCGTCGGCGGTTCCGAGCACGTCCCCGCGAAGCCGGATGCCGGGATAGCCCCGCCCTCCGTCGGGCCTCGGCGCCTCGGTCTGCAGCCAATAGACGAGCGACAGACTGAGCTGTCTGGCGCCTTCGAGGTGCGTCTGTCTCTCCGTCTCGGACACATCGTAGATCGGACCTAGCAAGTAATCGTTGTGACTCCAGTTAATAAGGGTGATGTCGCTTCGGTAGAAGCCTGGCTCGAACAAAGAGGCGTCGATTATGCGGCGGTAAGTCCACAGCGGCATCGGGTCGATGCCGTCGGGCATGAACGAGATCGTTCTCATCTCGTCGGTCTTGCTCGCGTTCGGAATCTTCCAACCGAAGAGCGGATCGCGCGAGTACCCGGGCACGAAGCTGCGCCAGAACTCGTATTGCTCCGGCCGCTCGATCGTGAAGTCGCCGCCTTCGATGCAGTCTACGGCGAACACATGGGTAATCGGCTGGATGTCGAGCGGGTCCGCCGTCGGCGGCGCGTGCGGTTCGCCCGTCTCGCTTCGCGCTTCGGCGCCGGTGACGTACTCGACGCCGGCCAGCGGCAGCACGTCTCCGCATTCGGTCGCATCGATGTAATAGCGGCCCTGCAGCGTCAGAATGCGGCCCGTCTTCTCGCAGCGAACGTCGACCGATTCGGCGAACTCTCCGTTCATGCGGACCCCGACCGGACGGCAATGGTACCTAATCGCGATTTGGCCGCTGCTGACATATGGCGCCATCATGTCTTCCAACACGCGCAGCGCGACCCGCGGCTCGTGGCAGAGCCGGCTTACCCATCCGTTGCCCGGATTGAGCGCCGGGTTGCCGCGGGCTTCGCCCGTGAGCGGATAATGATCGCGATAATAGCGTCGGACCCGTTCGCGAAATTCCCGGTAGCTCCGCGTGCAGCCGAAGCTTTCGATCCAGGGGTGCTCGTCCGGAGGCACCGCCTGGCTAGTCAACTGTCCGCCCAGCCAATCGGTCTCTTCGGTCAGAACGACCTTTCGTCCCGCCTTGGCCGCGGCGAGAGCGGCCATGCAGCCGCCGATTCCGCCGCCCACTACGATGATGTCCGCTGTCTCTCCCATTCTCATCGCCCTTCTCCGAGAGAATTGCTTGACGCCATTATCGTACCACATTATGGATATTTTCTCCACATAAAAATGTTGATAAGAAGAATTTTTCCTCCAAAAAAAGAAAAAAGAACGATTCGCGGCGATCGTTCTCTCGGGTGAAAATGCGATTCAATAAAGCTTGTCGGCCACGGACATCGCAGTCCGCTCCAACGCTTCGGCGGCCGTGTCCAGCTTCATGGACAGCAGCGTCGTCAAGATGTTAAGCAGATGAATCTGCGTGAACTTCGTCGACAAAGCGCCGCCCTCGGTCGGCATCTCGCGGGACGGCACGAGCAGCACCGGATCGGCGTAGGCCGCGATGGGAGAGCGAAGATGGCTCGTCAGGCAGACGACCTCCGCTCCGTTCTTCTTGGCCTGGCGCACCGGATCGACCAGATCACGCGTGCTTCCGGAGGTCGAGATGCCGAAGACGAGATCGCCCTTCCGCACCAGCGCAGCCGACATGGCGATAATGTGCGCGTCGCGGTGCACTTCCACGTTCATGCCGAGCCGCAGCAGCCGATAGTGCAAGTCCAGCGCGGTAATGCCGGAGGAGCCGACGCCGTACACGAGAATGCGGTTCGCCTCGAGCATCTTGCGGATGGCCGCTTTGAGATGATCGACGTTCACGAGATCCAGCGTATTCTTCAGCAGCAGCTCATGCTGCATCGTCAGCTTTCGGGCTACGGTCATCACATCGTCCTCTTCGCCGATCCGCATGTTCGAGATCGAGGGGGCACGGTCGACCAAGTCCTGTGCGACCGAGAGCTTGAATTCGTGAAATCCCCGAAATCCGAGCTTGCGGCAAAACCGGATGACCGACGTCTCCCCGACGCCCGCCTGCTCGGCCAAATCCGTCACGGTGGCGAGCACCGCTTCCTCCGGATTGTTCTTGACGACATCGGCCACTTTCTTCTCGGCTTTCGTAAGCGAGGAATAAACGCTCGATATCATAAGAAGCGTATTCGTCTGTTGCAACCGGGGACCTAGTCTAGCCATGAGCCAACCTCTCTTTTCCTCTGTCATCGTACTCACAGCATAGCCGATCCATAGATCAAAAACAAGCGATATGCTTCATCCTCGATTCGAAAAAAGAAGAATTTCTCCACAATTCACCCTCAATCGCAGCCCCCATCCGAACCGCACTTCGCAGCTTCATAGACCGGGTCGACGACCGACACTCAGCCGTACGCAGACAAGGATGGGGCTTGGAGAGCAGCTCGTATTGGATGACGTGCGCCGGCTTGCCCGCCTTGCCCGCGGTCGGCACGACACCGTGCTCGACGGGGCAATCGGCGGAGACGAGAATATGCGTGTCCTTGTATCCTCTCATCTTGCCGACACCATCGTTTCCACGACAGGATAAGAGATGAAGTTCCGGTCCCGATAAGACGCCGCGATGGCGTCCTCGTACTCGCTCAGGATGCCCCGCTGCAGCATAACCGGCTTGAAGCCGCGCTCGGCGGCCCCGTTGTACGTCGCGAGAACGCAGTGCTGCGCCGCGTAGCCGGAGACGATGACCAAATCCGCGCCCGCTTCCCGCAACAAAGCTTCCAACCCCGTCTGCCAGAAAGCGTTCGAGTACACCTTCTCCACGTGAAGATCGGAAGGTTCCACCCGGACTTCCGGTATGAATCCGAGCCGTTCTTCACCCGCTTCCGCCTCCTCGACGTCACGCACGTGCACGACCGTGTGGCCCCCGCGGCGAAGAAGACCCGCCACGTGGTTGATATGCTCGCACGCCCTCTCCACGTCCATTCGGCTGCGGCCGGGATCGATGAACAGCTTCTGCATATCGATGATCAGCAAAGCCAGCTTCAATACTCTTCCCTCCCTCTCGGATGCGCCTCCAGCCACTCGACGGCGTAATCCACGCAATCGCGCTGCCGGAACAACCTGGCGTCGGCGACGCCGATTTTCCCCTTCGTCACCGGGCGCGCCGACTCGAAATCGTCGCCGATCTCCTCGAACCGGTCCGTGTCGAACGCCACTTCCCGGTACTTTCGCCACACCCGCTCGCCGTTCTCCATCACCGGAGCGCCTTCCCACGTCTGGGGCGGGTTCACCACCCGATTCTCGGCCAGGTGGAACGACGTGTTGCTGTCGTAGGAGACGCCGAGCAGCAGCACTTTGCCGTCCAGATCGTAGATGCGGGCCAGCGGGGATTGCTCCCCCAGCCCGTATTCGAGCGAATGGTCCCGGACGATCCATTCCGCGTCCTTCCCCCATGCCGCGAACGACAAAGCGGGGTGGCCGCTGCGGATTACGCCTTCGTGCGTCCGGAAGCACTCCGGAACGGCGCCCATCCCCCTCGTCGGGGTCACCTTCGGGTCGAAGGCCGGCATCGTCCGGCGGATCGTCTCCCACCACGATTCCGGGACCGGCGGCATCATCCACTTGGACGGTTCCGAATAGTCGCCGGAATGCGTCGGCATGATCAGATTGCCGGCCGGGGTAATCGTCTCCATCAGCGCCCGGACGACGGCGACGGGACCGCCGCACACCCAGCCGATCCGGCTTAACGACGAATGGACGATCAGGGTGTCTCCTTGGGCCACGCCCAGCCTGGCAAGATCGTCCTTCAAGCTTTGAACGGTCATCACCTGCGAACTTCCTAGAATTACGCGTTGCTCGTTCATGCGTTTTCCTCCAACTCCAACTCCGAATCCGACTGCGACTCTTGCTGCGATTGCTGCTTTTCGATTTCGATTCCGGCTCGTCGTTTCATCGCCCCTGGCGCGGGCGCGATCCCCCTGCCCCTGAGGCACGGGGATAAGCCTCAAAATTCTGCCCTTTCGTTACTCGTCCAGCACGGCGATCGCGCGCACCGGTGAGCCGTCGCCGCCCGCGATGCGGAGCGGAAAGCCGTAAAACATAAAATCCGCGCCGGCGGGAATGCGATCCAGCCCGTGCAGCCCGGTGTACGTCACGATCCCTCTGCCGAGCAGCGCCCGCTCCAGCTCCTCCGACAGCTCGCCCCCGACGAACGGAGGCGACAGCTCCGCCAGCCGCTCGAAGCTCTCCATGCCTACGGCGCCTAAGAAAAACAAGCCCCGCCCCGCCGGCCACTCGTCTCCGGGCCGAACGACCCGGGACTTGCCGAAGAACCGTTCCGGCGGCAAGTCGTCGAGCGTGGCGGCCCCGGGATGCATATGGGAAGGGGCGTCGACATGGGTGCCGGTGTGGGAGCCGAGGCTCAGCTTGCGCAGTTCCCACGTATGCCGCTCGTACGTATGCGCCACTTCGACCGCCACCTCGGGATCGCCGGGATAGACGGGCATTCCGTTATAAATAGGTAAAGACAAATCGAAGATTTTCATCCGCTTATTCGAACGAACGGCGCGCCGGCCAGGACTTCTGCAGCTTCCGAAGCAGAATGATCTGCCCCGTATGGTACGCGTCGTGCAAAATGAGGCTATTCGCCCAAAGCCCGATCGGCGTCTTCGGAATGCGGCGGTCGAAGTCTTTCTTTTTCAAGCCTGCCAATTGGTCGCGAATGGCCAGCTGAACCTCCTCCAGCTTGGCCAACGTCGCCTGCCACGCTTCCTCGTCCGCGCCCGCGCCCCCGAACGTATCGTCGTTGCTGACGCCTTCCGGATATTCGGCCTCCTCGCCGGTCAGTCTTTTCAGGAATCGCTCCTTGTAGAAAATCAGATGCAGCACGTTCTGCCAAATCGTGTTGATCGGACCGCCCGTCCTCGGCCGCCAGTTGGCTTGTTCCCATGTCACCCCTTGAAGCGCGTCCTTGAGCGGCGGATACCAGTCTTCCTTGTCGTAGGCGCTGTCCCACCCGTTCAGAATCAGTTCCATCTTGTTCATCGTCCCGACTCCTCTCCCGCAATTGTAGCGCTAGCGGATCCCGTATCTTCCATGATTATACAACGGCAGATCCGCAAACGTAAGGCCTCGATCCGCGGATAGCCCATTGAGCTAAGCGGCGGGGTCGAACTATAATGGAAGAATGTCGTTTCCAGTGCAACTATACGGAGAAAAGGTGTCGATCGATGAGCATTTTGACGGTAACGAATTTGAGCCACGGCTTCGGGGACCGGGCGATTCTGAGCGACGTGTCGTTCCGCCTGCTGAAGGGTGAGCACGTCGGGCTTGTCGGCGCCAACGGCGAAGGCAAGTCGACGTTCATGAACATTATTATGGGCAAGCTGGAGCCGGACGCCGGCAAGGTCGAATGGGCCAAGAAAGTGCGCGTCGGCTATCTGGACCAGCATTCGGTCCTGCGCAAGGGAATGACGATTCGCGACGTGCTGAAGAACGCGTTCCAATACTTGATCGACGCGGAAGCCGAAATGAACGGCATGTACGATAAAATGGGGGAAGCTTCGCCGGAAGAGCTGGAGCTGCTGCTGGAGGAAGTCGGCACGATTCAGGACTTGCTGAACAACAACGACTTCTATCTAATCGACGCGAAGGTGGAAGAGATCGCCCGCGGCTTGGGCTTGACGGATATCGGGCTGGATCGCGACGTCAGCGATCTGAGCGGCGGCCAGCGCACGAAGGTGCTGCTCGCCAAGCTGCTGCTGGAGAAGCCGGACATTCTGCTGCTGGACGAGCCGACCAACTACCTCGACGAATCGCATATCGAATGGCTGAAGCGGTTTTTGCAAAATTACGATAACGCCTTTATACTCGTCTCCCACGACATTCCGTTCCTGAACAGCGTCATAAACCTGATCTACCATATGGCCAATCAGCAGTTGACGCGCTACGTGGGCGATTACGACGCGTTCGTGCAGCAGCACGAAGCGAAGATGGCGCAGCTCGAATCCGCTTATAAGCGCCAACAGCAGGAGATCGCCGAGCTGAAGGACTTCGTCGCCCGTAACAAGGCGCGCGTCTCCACCCGCAATATGGCGATGTCCCGGCAGAAAAAGCTGGACAATATGGAGCTGATCGAGCTGGCCAAGGAGAAGCCGAAGCCGGAATTCCGCTTCAAGGAAGCGCGGACGTCCGGGCGGTTGATTTTCGAGACGCGGGATCTCGTTATCGGCTACGACGAGCCGCTGTCCCGCCCGCTCGATCTGAAGATGGAGCGCGGACAGAAGATCGCGCTTGTCGGCGCGAACGGCATCGGCAAGACGACGCTGCTGCGCAGCGTTCTCGGGGAAATTCCGGCGCTGTCGGGGCGGGTCGAGCGGGGCGAATTCCAATCGATCGGCTACTTCGAGCAGGAGAGCGACAAGGACGAGCAGCTCACCTGCATCGAGTCGGTCTGGAACGACTTCCCCGCCTTCACCCAGTTCGAGGTGCGCGCGGCGCTCGCCAAGTGCGGGCTGACGACGAAGCATATCGAGAGCAGAATCGCGGTGTTAAGCGGCGGCGAGAAGGCGAAAGTGCGGCTGTGCAAGCTGATCAACCGCGAGACGAACGTGCTTGTGCTCGACGAGCCCACGAACCATTTGGACGTGGACGCCAAGGAGGAGCTGAAGCGCGCCCTGCAAGCGTATAAGGGAAGTATTCTGCTCATCAGCCACGAGCCGGAATTTTACCGGGACGTGGCGACGGACGTCTGGAATTGCGAAGCGTGGACGACGAAAGTATTTTAACGCGAAGAAGGCATGCGAACCGTCGCGGACGGCCGCATGCCTTCGATCGATTTTCTGCCGGACGACGTTCCCCGCGACATACTATGATTTCCTAGCGGAACTTGTATTTGCGGATCAGGTCCATCTTCAGCTTCCATGCCTTCGTGCTCAAATCGACCGGATACGGCTCCGGATTGAGCTTGCGAAGGTACTCCGGCCAGAACAGCGACAGCTGCCGAAGATGATGTTCGCGAATGGCCCCCAGATCCGGCAGCTCGCCCGCCAGCTCGCCGTCGCGAAAGATCGGCTTCAGCAAGCTCTGAGCCTCGTAATCCTCCACCACTTGGTGGATATACGGATGAACCGGATCGAACAGCTCGATCGGCTCGCCTCTCTGGACGTCGGTCTCGTCGGTCAGCGCCACATAATCGGCGATCGCCATTCCGCTCTTCCGGTCGATGATGCGGTAGACGTCTTTGGCGCCCGGCGTCGACACCTTCTCCGGGTTGCCGGAAATTTTGATGACGGGCTCCCACTTGCCGTCCTTCTCGCGGGCGACGAGCTTGTAGACGCCGCCGAGCGCCGGCTGGTCGGCGGCCGTGATGAGCTGCGTGCCGACGCCCCAGACGTCGATGCGCGCGCCTTGGGCTTTCAGGTCCAGGATGATGTTCTCGTCCAGGTCGTTGGAAGCGACGATCTTCACATAGTCCAGCCCGGCGTCGTCGAGCATTTTGCGGGCCGCCTTGGACAAGTAAGACAGGTCTCCGCTGTCCAGCCGGATCGCGTTCATGCGGCTGCCGCGCGCCTCCATCCGCTTCGCGACCTTGATCGCGTTCGGAACGCCGCTCCGGAGCGTATCGTACGTATCGACGAGCAGCGTCACCTGGTTCGGCAGCGCCTGGGCGTACTTCTCGAACGCCTCCTCCTCCGTCTCGTGCTGCTGCACCCAGGCGTGGGCGTGCGTTCCCGACACCGGAATGCCGAACAGCATGCCCGCCCGCAGGTTCGACGTCGCATCGAAGCCGGCGATATACGAAGCCCGGGCACCCCAGACCGCGGCATCGGCCTCCTGCGCCCGTCGCGTGCCGAATTCAAGCAGCGTCTCGTTCGGCGCCACCTGCCGGATGCGGGCCGCCTTCGTGGCGATCAGCGTCTGGTAATTGATGAAATTAAGCAGCGCGGTCTCCAGCAGATGAGCCTCGAACGCGCGGGCTTCCACCCGCACCAACGGCTCGTTCGCGAAGACGACGGTCCCTTCCTCCATCGACCAGATGTTCCCGGTGAACCGGAATTGGCGGAGCTTCTCCAGAAATGCGGGATCGTAGCGCTCTTCCTGATTGGCCAAATAGGCCAATATTTCGTCGTCGAAGCGCAGGTGCCGCACGTATTCGACGAACCGCTCCAATCCGGCGAAAACCGCGAAGCCGTTGCCGAACGGGAGCTTGCGGAAATACGCCTCGAACACCACCCGGTCGTTCTCCGTTCCTCCTAGCCAATGAGCGTACATCATGTTGATCTGGTATTTGTCGGTATGCAGCGTTAAATTGGCGTAATTCAAGGTCTATTCCTCCGGTTTGGTACGTTTTCCCCTTGACATCGATACGATTTGTATCATAAATTACTAGTAGTAAGCTAGGATCCTCTGCTTGGACGATCCTATCGTCCCTCGCACGATTCGAATCCTTCCATTCCAAGGTTGCAAGGAGTAATGGTCATGAACATGGGAGAACGCCTTCGCGAGCTTAGACTGCAACGCAGCCTGTCCCAGGAAGAAGTCGCCCGTCACATCGGCATTACGCGCTCCGCTTACAGCCACTACGAAATTAACAACCGGCAGCCCGTTTATGGCACGTTGATCAAGCTCGCGTCGTTTTTCGACGTCTCCCTGGACTACATTATCGGCGGCAATTCCTCAAGGCAACCGCAGGAGATGGCGGAGACGAGCGATTCGAGAGAAATTTTGAAGCTGATCAAGGACATGAACCAGGAGCAGCGGAAGCAGTCGATCGGCCTCTTGCTGGACATTGTAAAAAACGAGCATCGCAATGAAGGAAGCGGATAATTCGTTACAAGTCTGCCCAGTCCGCGGAACGGTGAAGCGGCAATTCAATTTTGAAAACGCTGCCGCCCTTCTCCTCGTTGGCCGCGGTCAGCCGGCCTTCGTGCATCTCCACGATTTCCTTCGCGATGGACAGTCCCAGCCCGCTTCCGCCCGAGGAAGAGTGCCGGGACTTGTCGTTTTTGTAAAACCGTTCGAAAATGTGCGGCAAGTCGTCCGGATGAATGCCGCTTCCCGAATCCGCCACTTCCGCCCGCGCGATGCCCCGTTCCCTGTCGGCCGTAATGGACAGCCTGATGTTGCCGCCAGGCGGCGTATGCTTGATCGCGTTGTAGATCAAATTTGCGAACACCCGGTCCATCCGGTGCTCGTCGATCCGGACGCACGCGTCGTCGAAGCCGTCCCCTCCTCCGACGCCGGCGAATTCGAGCCCTTTCTCCTTCAGCTCCGGTTCGTATTCCTCCGTCAGCCTCGCCAGCCAATCTTTCAGCCGGACCGTCTCGAACGTCATCGGCGCCCGCCGCGACTCGAGCATGGACAGAACAGATCCTGAATCAGACGGTTAAGCCCTTCGACCTTCGTCAGCATCGAACGGATCGTCGTATCGCGCTGCTTCGGATCGCTGATGACGCCGTCGCGCAGCGCTTCGAGGTACCCTTGCAGCAGCGTGATCGGCGTGCGCAAATCGTGGGAGATGTTGCTCACGAGCTGGCGGCGGGACTGCTCCATCCGCTCCAGCCCACGCTTCGATTCCTCCAGCTCGGCGTAGGACTTCCTCAATTGCTCCGTGCGCTCGGCGATTCTCTCCTCCAGCAGATGGTTCCATTCTTTAAGCTCGAGCGACATCCGCTCGGCCCGAACGAACGTCCGGGAGAATCGGAGCGAGATCGACAGCGAGTTGAGCGCGATCAGGAACAGCAGCCCGAACGACACCATGTCGTAAGACCGCCACCATCCGTTGTAGAAAAAAATATCGTTCACGATCGTCGCCACCAGCCCCGCCACCCCGATCAGCGCCAGCCGCGCTCCTTCCCGCTTCCGGTACCAGGCGATCATGAGCCCGGTCAGCGTCGTCGCGCTGATGGCGAGCACATAGATCTGGTACGCCGCGATCCAGGCGCTGACTGTGAGAACGGGCAGCAGCCAGCAACCCGCGACGAGCAGCGCCCCGGCTATTTGAGAAGCCCGCAGCCAGCGCCTGGCAATCTCGTTCGGATACATCCGCTGATAGTAAGCGAAGCCGAACAGCGCGCTCAGGGCGAATGCGGAATACTCCAGGCGAGTGCCCGCCGTCCAGGTCAAGGAAGGGAACCAGCGGAAGAACAGGCCTTCTCCGATGACGCCCATCCGGCAAGCGACGAACAGACAGAGCAGCGCAAAAAACAAATTGGCGGATTCCTTCCGCCGAAGCGCGTAGAGTCCGAAATGGTAAAAGCCGATCATGATCAGGCAGCCGAACACGACGAGTTCCTGCGATTCCTTGCTGAAAACGAGCTTTTGAATCTGGTCGGAGGTGCCCAAGACGAGCTCGGTGCGGATGCCGCCGCGGCGGTGATCGAAGTTGGCGACGTCCAGCATGAGCTCGGTGCGATCCGTGCCGCCGTCGAAATAGACGGTGGCCGGAAGCTGATAAGGACGGGTCGACTGCGCGTCTGCGCCGGGTTGCCCTCGGGACAGCACCATTTCCCCGTCCACATACAACGAATAAGCGGTCGATATATTTGGCAGCCTTACGGCAAGCATTCCGCTATGCTTCTGATGCAATATCGTCAGTTTGTAAACGCCTCTGCCCTGATCGCTCAGCCGGACGCCGCCATCCGGCGCCGCGCCTCCCCACGTCTGCGGAACGGGGAACGTCGATCGAACGGGAGCGGCTTGTCCCGTTCCGTACCATTCGAACCGCCATTTACCGTCCAGCGGCAATAAGCCGCTCTCTCCGAACGGACGGTCCCTCAGGTCGAGCACGCCGTTCTCCGCGCGCGGCGGCGCCGAGCCGCCTTGCAGCGCGCAGCCCGCCAGCGAGAACATCAGCAACGCGAGGCCGATGCAGAGCCGTGCCAGCCGGAAGCGTCTTGTTCGCTTGCATTCATCGCCAATCATACCGTTCTCTCCCTGTGAATACTGCTGCCTTCCTCATCGTAAACGCGCATTGATTAGACGTCAACGCTTTCAGTATAATAGGGTACATATGGATTTCGACATGGGGTTATGGAGGGCAAGCCATTGAGCAGGCCGACAGGTACCATCCTGGTCGTCGACGATGAACGGGAGATTACCGAACTTATCAAGCTTTATTTGGAAAGGGAAGGCTTTGCCGTTCATACGTCGGACAACGGGGCCGACGCGATTCGGATTGCCGACGCGGTGAACCCGGAACTGATCATCCTGGACGTGACGCTCGGCATGCCGGACGGAATTGAAGTATGCCGGACGCTGCGCCGGGGAAGCTGTGCGAACGTGCCGATTCTGTTCCTCAGCTGCAAAAGCGAGGATGCCGATATTATTCACGGTCTGTCCGAAGGAGGCGACGATTACGTCACGAAGCCGTTCAGCCCGAGCCAACTGGTCGCGCGCGTGCAGGCGCACATCCGGCGCCGGCGAATGCGGGAGCGGCTTCCCGAACCGTCGGCGACGCTCCTGGCGTTCTCGGGCCTCGAGATCGACTTGCTCAAGCTTGAAGTGCGCCGCGACGGCGAAGCCGTCACGCTCTCCGTCAAGGAATTCGAGCTGCTTACGGTGCTCGCGCGCCAGCCGAACCGCGTTTTTCCGCTGGACGAACTGTACCGGCTGGTGTGGCACACCGACAGCATGGGCGACACCCGGACGTTGATGGTCCACATCAGCAATCTCCGCAAGAAGATCGAGCCCGATCCGGCGAACCCGGTTTATATCCAGACGGTCCGGGGCTTCGGCTACCGGTTCTCTCCCGAACCCGGCGAGAACCGGTCCGAAGCCTGACGGGCCTACAGCAACGTCCAAGGACGGGAAAAGGAAGAAGCGAAAACCATGAGATTGGCAACCGATTGGCAAGACTACGAACTGCTCGACACGGGCAGCGGCGAGAAGCTCGAGCGTTGGGGGAATATCGTCCTTCGCCGGCCCGATCCGCAGATCATCTGGCCGCTGACGCGGGAGACGCAAGAATGGAAGAACGCGCACGGCCACTACCACCGCAGCTCTTCGGGCGGCGGCCAGTGGCAGTTCAAGAAGGATTTACCCGATCGCTGGACGATCGGCTACGGGCCGCTGAAGTTCCATATCCGCCCGACCAACTTCAAGCATACGGGGCTGTTCCCGGAGCAAGCGGTCAACTGGAGCTGGATGATGAACCGCATCCGGAACGCGGGACGCCCGATCCGGGTGCTGAACCTGTTCGCCTATACCGGCGGGGCGACCGTCGCCGCGGCGTCGGCCGGCGCGGAAGTGTGCCACGTCGACGCCGCCAAGGGAATGGTCCAATGGGCGAAGGAGAACGCCCAGCTCTCCGGCCTTGAATCGGCGCCCATTCGCTACATTACGGACGACGTGTTCAAATTCGTGCAGCGCGAGCAGCGGCGCGGGCGCCAGTACGAAGCGATCATCATGGATCCGCCTTCGTACGGCCGGGGGCCGAACGGCGAGATGTGGAAGCTGGAAGAGAACCTGTACCCCTTCCTGGAGAGTTGCCGGGGGATTCTGTCGGACAACCCGCTGTTCGTGCTCGTCAATTCCTATACGACGGGGCTGTCTCCGACGGTGCTGCACAATCTGCTCCATCTGTCCATCGGCCGCAAATTCGGCGGCAAGCTGGACTGCGGCGAGATCGGGCTTCCGATCACGGCCAGCGGCCTGACGCTGCCATGCGGAATTTACGGCCGCTGGGAAAGCGAAGAATAATGCCGGGGCTGCGGGAACCGGAGGTGGGGCCGTTATGCCGTTGAAGCGGCAAAGGACGGGAGCGGTCGGCTGCGCGCTCGTCCTCTCGCTCGCTTTATCCGCTTGCGCTTTGCATGCGGCTCCGTCTCCTTCTTCCGTCTCCTCTTCCGCCCGGCCGGCGCCGGCCGGAACGATGCCGGCGAACCTCGGGACGGAGACGCCGCCCGCCGGCGGCTCGCAGACCGCATCCCCGCCAGAGAAGCCTCCGGTCGTGACGGAGGCTTCTCTTATGGCTGTCGGGGATATTATGGTGCACTCGCCCCAGCTTCCGGCCTATTACAATGCCAGAACCGGCCGCTACGACTTCTCGCCCTGGTTCTCCGAAGTGAAGCCGCTTCTCTCGCAAGGGGATTGGGTCGTCGGCAATTTGGAGACGCCCCTTGCGGGCAAGGATTTGAAGTATACCGGCTATCCGCGGTTCAACGCGCCGCCGGAGCTCGCCGAGACGCTTCGGGACGCCGGCTTCGACATTTTGTCCACCGCCAACAACCATACGCTCGACCGCGGCTACGTCGGACTTGCCCGAACGCTTCGCCGTTTGCGCGAAGCCGGACTGGTGCCCGTCGGAACCGCCGTCTCCCTGGCGGACTCGCAGCGGCTCGCGATCGTGGAGCGCAGCGGCATCAAGCTCGGCTTTCTGGCCTACACATACGGGACGAACGGCATTCCGCTTCCCAGGGACAAGCCTTACGCCGTCAACCTGATCTCCTTGCCCGCGATGTCGGCGGACATCGCCAGGCTGAAGCGGGCCGGCGCGGACGCGGTCGTCGTCTCCCTCCATTTCGGCACCGAGTACGAGCGCATGCCGAACGCCGGCCAACGCGCTCTCGCGCGGCAGACGATCGAAGCCGGCGCGGACATCGTTCTCGGCTCGCACTCTCACGTCGTGCAGCCGTACGAAACGATCGAGGTGGCCGATCCGCAAGCGCCCGGGGGCGTTCGGCGAGGCTTCGTCATCTATTCGCTGGGGAACTTCATCTCGAATCAAAAAGGGAACTGGAAGGACGTTGGCGTCATACTGAAGCTGAAGCTGACCAAGACGGCTCAGGCGGACGGAACGTCCTTGACGGAGTGGAGCGGCGTGGAGACGACGCCGACCTGGGTGTACACGCGCGAAGTCGGCAAGAAAAAATATTACGTTGTCCTCCCGCTTCCCCAGACGCTGGCCGCTCGAGCGAGCCAAGAACGGACGGAAGCCGAGTACGCCAAGATGGAGGAGCTGCTGAACGGAATGGGCCGGCATTTGCGGCGCCTGACGGCCGCTCCCGCCGGTTGAACATGTTGCCTATGAGACGGACCCGTCTAGCCTCTTGGACGGCCGGACATCAGCCGTTCGCCGCTTCCGCCGCCGGCCGCAGGGACTCGGCCGCGGAGCCGGGCTCGGCTCCGGCGGCCGCCTTGTCCCCGCCGCCAGCCCGTTCGGACAGCGATTCCCTCGTTCCCGCCACTTTGCCGATCAGATAAACGAGCAGCTGCCGATTGTGCAGCGACAGCCTTTCCAGCGAACGGCCGACGATGTCGCTTCGTATTTTCAGGCCGCGTTCCGCTTCCGCGCGTCCTCTGTCGGTCATGCTCACCCAGACGATGCGCCGGTCGTGGGCGTCCCGCTCCCGCCGGACGAGCCCGTTGCGCTCCATCCGGTCGAGCAGCGTCGTAATCGCCGCCGGCGTCGTCTCCAAATGGGGGAGCAGGTCGGAAGGCTTCATCGGCTCGTAGGCCAACATCAGCTCCAGCACCTGAAGCTGGCCTCCCGTCAGCTGGGGCGCAAGCTCCGCATCCATTTGCGTGTGCCAATCTTTCGTGAGTTTCATCCAGCTTTTCACAAATTCCGCCGCCATCTCCATTTCATCCCCTCCCGCTTTTCCCGAACAGTGCCTTCTCTTTTATTATACCTGGCGCCCATGTCGAATGATAGATTAACGGAATTAATGATTTACGACCTAAATCCTCACAAAAAGGTACGATGCGACAAACCGCGACATATACTAAAGTCAGAAGATGGTGAAACGCAGCGTTTCGAGGCTTGCGGTTCGGAGGCGAGCGATCGTGAATTCCGCGGAGGAACGTAAAAAAATGATCGGCCAAATGGCGAAGGAAGCCGGATTGCTGGAAGACCCACGTTGGCTGGAACGGCTCGACGAGCCGGTGCCGCTGTGGGTCGTGTTGGACATGATGCTGAAATGGATCGACCGTTCGGAGTCCGAGAACGGTCCGTTCGATTAACAAGGCTCAAGCCTTCTCGCGAAACTACGAAAGCAGCGGCTTCCGGAACGATTCGGTCAGCGGGTCCCCGCGGTCGACGGAGACGACCGCTTTGCCGTGCGTCCGCCGATCGTCGATCGGAGCCTCCTCGGATGAAAACTCCCGCGTCGCGCCTCCGGCCGTAACCGCTTCGATGGTTGCGGCTTCTTTGACATGGAACGCGGAGACGATCCGGTTCCCGTTCGGTTTCACACGCTTGCCTTCCTTGAATTCGAACGTCTGAATCCCTTTGCCGCCGCGTCCCTGCTGCGGATAATCGATAAGCAGCGAACGCTTGGCATAGCCCAGATCCGTCAGGACGAGCACTTCGCCTTCGTCCCCGGATACGGGGAAGCCTCCCGCGACATGGTCGCCTTCCTTCAGCGCAATACCCCTCACGCCGCCGGCCACCCGACCTTGCAGGCTGACCTCGTTTTCCTGGAAGCGGATGCTCATGCCTTGCTCGGTGACGAGCATAATCTCCTGGGCTTCGTCGCTGCGGTACACGGCAACGACTTCGTCGCCGTCAGCCAGCTTGATCGCCGCGATGGCGGTGCTGCGGTTCGTCGCATACTCCGTCAGCAGCGAGCGCTTCACCTGGCCGCGCCGGGTGACGAAGACGAGCGCGGAGCCGGCGACCTGCCCTTCGGCGGCCGCCGCGTTCCAATCGCCCGGCTTCGTCGGAATGACGGAGACGATCCGGTCTTCCTTGGACAAGGGCAGCAGGTTGACGATCGCCGTTCCGGTGTCCTTCCATTTGAACTCCGGAATCTGGTGAACCGGAAGCAGAAAGTACTGGCCCTTCTGCGTGAACAGCAGCAGCGAATCGAGCGTATTCGGCTGAAGGCTCCAGCGGATGACGTCGCCTTCCTTCACGCCCGAGCTGCCGAGGTCCCCGCCCGAGCGGGTGAACGACAGCAGGCTCGTCCGCTTGACGTAGCCTTGGCGGCTGAGCGTGACGACGACCTCCTCCGAAGGCACCGTCACTTCCAGGTTGACCTTCAACTCTTCCACTTCGCCCTGAATGACAGAGCGCCGATCGATGCCGTATTTGCCGCGAATTTCGCCGAGCTCGTCCTTGATGACGCCCAGCAGCTTCTTAGGATTCTCTAGAATGGCGCGAAGCTGCTGAATCTTCTTGACCGTGTCGGCGTGCTCCTTCTCCAGCGACGTAATCTCGAGATTGGTCAGCCGGTACAATTGCAGCGTCAAGATTGCGTCGGCCTGGCGCTCGGAGAAGCCGAACTTGGCGACCAGGTTGTTTTGCGCGTCCTGGCGGTTCTTGGAAGCTTTGATCGTCTCGATCACTTCGTCGAGCAGGTTCAGCGCCTTGACGAGCCCTTCCAGCACGTGCGCGCGGTCCTCGGCCTTCTCCAGGTCGAACTGCGTCCGATGCGTCACGACTTCCTTCTGGTGGGCGATGTACGCTTCGAGAATTTGCTTGACGCCGAGCTGGCGCGGCGCTTTGTTGACGATCGCGACCATGTTGAAGCTGTAGACGACCTGCAGGTCCGTCTTCTTCAGCAAATACGCGAGAATGCCTTCGGCGTCCGCATCCTTCTTCAGCTCGATGACGATGCGCAAGCCGTTCCGCCCGCTCTCGTCCCGCACCTCGGCGATGCCTTCCACCTTTTTCTCGGCGCGCAGGTTGTCGATGGCGCTGACGAGCTTGGACTTCACGACCTGGTACGGAATTTCGGTCACGACGATCTGCTGCTTGCCCCCGCGCACATCCTCGATCGCCGTCTTGGAGCGAAGATGAATCCGTCCTTTGCCGGTCTCGTACGCTTCGCGAATGCCTTCTTCGCCCATGATGATGCCGCCCGTCGGGAAGTCGGGACCGCGCAGCACGCTCATCAGCTCGTCCACGGTCATGTCCGGCTTGTCCATGAGCGCCACGCAGGCGTCGATCACTTCCCGCAGGTTGTGCGGCGGAATTTCCGTCGCGAAGCCGGATGAGATGCCGCTGACTCCGTTAACGAGCAGGTTCGGGTAGCGGGAAGGCAGCACGACGGGCTCCTTCGCCGTGTTGTCGAAGTTGTCCTTGAACAGCACGGTCCGCTTCTCGATGTCCCGCAGCAGCTCCATCGCGATCGGCGACAGCCGCGCTTCGGTGTAACGCATCGCCGCGGGCGGATCGTCGTCCATCGAGCCCCAGTTGCCGTGGCCGTCGATGAGCGTGTGCGCCATTTTCCACGGCTGCGCCATCCGCACCATGCCGTCGTAGATGGACGCGTCGCCATGGGGATGGTAGTTGCCCATAACGTCACCGACCGTCTTCGCGGATTTGCGGTACGGCTTGTCGGGCGTGTTGTTCGAATCGTACATCGCGTACAGGATGCGGCGCTGAACGGGCTTCAGCCCGTCGCGCACGTCGGGAATGGCCCGGTCTTGAATGATGTATTTGGAATAGCGCCCGAAGCGGTCGCCTACGACCTCTTCCAGGAACGCCGGCAAAAATTGCTCCAGCAAGCTTTAACGCCCCTTTCTTCTGTGCCTCACTCCTCGAATTCGGTGAAATCGACGTTGTCGATGATCCACCTTTTGCGCGGATCGACTTTGTCGCCCATCAGCGTCGATACGCGGCGTTCGGCTTTGGCGGCGTCTTCGATCTGCACCTGCAGCAGCGTGCGCGTCTCGGGATTCATCGTCGTCTCCCACAGCTGCTCGGGGTTCATTTCCCCCAGCCCTTTGTACCGCTGCAGCTCCGCGTTTTTGCCGAATTCCTTCATATAATTTTGCAGCTGCTCGTCCGTCCAGGCGTAACGCACCGTTTCCAGCTTGCCCGACTTGCGCGTGATCTTGTACAGCGGAGGCTGGGCGATGAACACCTTGCCGGCGTCGATCAGCGATTTCATGTAACGGTAGAAAAACGTCAGCAGCAGCACCTGAATGTGCGCGCCGTCGGTGTCGGCGTCGGTCATGATGATGATTTTGGAGTAATTGCTCTCTTCCACGTCGAATTCGGAGCCAATTCCCGCGCCGATCGTGGCGATGATCGCCTTGTATTCGTCGTTCTTCAAGATGTCGGCCAGCTTCGCCTTCTCGGGGTTCATCGGCTTGCCCTTGAGCGGCAGAATCGCCTGATACTTCGAATCCCGCCCCTGCTTCGCGGATCCGCCCGCCGAATCGCCCTCGACGATGAACAGCTCGTTGCGCGAGCTGTCCTTCGACTGCGCCGGCGACAGCTTGCCTCCGAGGCTCGGGCTGTCGCTGCGCTTCTTGCCGCTGCGAATCTCGTCGCGCGCCTTCCTCGCCGCCTCGCGCGCCTTGGACGCCTGAATCGCCTTCCGGATGAGCGCCTGGCCGACCTGGGGATTCTCCTCCAGGAAGATCGCCATCTTCTCGGCGACGACCGCGTCCGTCGCGCTCCGCGCGGAAGCGCTGCCGAGCTGGTCCTTCGTCTGCCCGACGAATTCCACTTCCGCCATTTTGATGTTGATGACGGCCATCATGCCCTCGCGCAGGTCGTTGCCTTCGAGGTTTTTGTCCTTCTCCTTGAGCTGTCCGGTCTTGCGGGCGTACTCGTTCATGACGCGGGTGTACGCCGTCTTGAAGCCGGTCTCGTGCGTGCCGCCGCCGCGCGTCGGAATCGAGTTGACGAACGAAGCGATCGTCTCCGTGTACCCGTCGTTGTACTGCAGCGCCACTTCGACCTCGATGTCGTCCTTCTCCGCGATAAAATGAATGACATCGTGCAGCACCGACTTGCCCTCGTTCAGAAATTGAACGAACTGGCTCGCTCCGCCCTCGTAATAGAACGTCTCTTCCTGCCCGCCCGGGCGCTCGTCCTTCAGCACAACCTTCAGCCCGGAATTGAGGAAGGCGATCTCCTGCAGCCGCTCCGCGAGCGTGTCGTAGTTCAGAGTCACGTTGCCGTGGAAAACTTTCCGGTCCGGCTTGAACGTCACCTTCGTCCCGGTCTTGTTCGTATTCCCCAGCACTTCCAGTCCGCCGACCGGTTCGCCGACGTGCTCCTTGCCGGACGTGTCGGTCCACGTCTCGAAGCGCTGCCTATGTATTTTCCCGTCGCGGTAGATTTCGACTTCCAGCCATTCGGACAGCGCGTTCGTCACGGAAGCGCCGACGCCGTGCAGGCCGCCCGATTTCTTGTAGCCGCCGCCTCCGAATTTGCCGCCCGCGTGCAGAATCGTGAAAACGACCTGCGGCGTCGGAATGCCCATCTTGTGCATGCCGGTCGGAATGCCTCTTCCGTTGTCCAGCACCGTCACGGAGTTGTCCGGATGAATGGTCACGTCGATGCGCGTGCAATATTTTGCCAAATGCTCGTCCACCGCGTTGTCCACGATTTCCCACACCAGATGGTGCAAGCCGGACGAGGTCGTGCTGCCGATATACATGCCCGGCCGTTTGCGCACGGCCGTCAGGCCTTCCAGCACCTGAATGTCGTCCGCGCTGTAATCCGTTCCCGCCTGCGCCGCCGATTCGGCGAACAGATCGATTTGTTCGGCCACGAAGGGTCCTCCTTGCTTCTGTCACTTCGCTTGCCCCTGCGTACCGGCAAGCTCACTTCCGACTATTTTAATTCATCACATCTTGCTTCGTAAAGACCGCGAATGCCGCAGCCAGCGCCGCCAAGCCCCAAACGCCTAGAACCGCAAGGGAAAATCCGAGCGTCATCCCTTCGATCGGAGGCGGCGTTCCCCGCAAGTAAACCGTCAAATCGAGGTTGACGTTGAACAAATATTTGGCGCTGTGCCAGGAAGAGGCCATGTTCGCCAAGATCGCGCCGGAGATCACGGCCGCCATCATCGTCACGAGGCTCGCCGCCGTGCTGCGGAGAAGAACGGATACGAGCAGCGCGATGAAGGCGACGATGAGCGCCGAATACCAGACGAGCCCCATCTCCATGAGCAGAAATTGTCCTCGTGTGACCGCGTGAACCGCCGACGTGTCGATGTCCGTGCCGTTCAGTCCGAAGCCGACGAACACCGGCTCGCCCCATCCCTCGTAGCCGAACGCCAAGCCGGAGATCAGGTAGGCGAGAACCGTCGTCGAGACGACGATAAGGGAGACGTATAAAATAAGCGTGACCCATTTGGCGAAAAGGATGCGCCACCGCCTGACCGGCCGCGTGAGCAGCATCTTGATCGTCCCTGCCGACCGCTCGGAGGAGACGAGATCGGAGGCGATCGCCAGCACCATGAGCGGGATGAACAGCGTCACCGAATTTTCCAGGAACGAGCTTGTGAAGGTGACGGCGTTGGGTGTGTTCGGGTTGACGTCGTGGTCCAGGTAATACTGGAGCTGTTGAACGAGCGCCCGCCGCCATTTTTTCCATTCGTCCGGGATCCGGTCGCTCGACAGCGCATTCGTGTTGTCCGTAATTCGTTGCTGGACTTCCGCGCGCCAATCCGCAAACTTCTCGGCGTTGTTCCGGGCGATTTTAGCTTGCGCATAGACGAAAACCGGGATAAGGACGAGGAGCACGAGCAGGACGACGGCGAACCTTTTTTTGCGCCAAACCTTGATCGTTTCGTTGTGTACGAGCGCCAGCAAATTAGCCAATCGACTCCCCCTCCGTCAGCTTCAAAAATAGCTCTTCGAGCGAAGGCGCGACCTTGTGGACCGCCTGCACGCCGATGCCGGCCGCGACAAACCGCTGCACCCAGACGGGGATCGAAGCCTCGTCCATCGCCGTAACGATTGCGTCCGGCAACGACGACAGCAGCCCTTCGTCGATGCGGTGCTCCCCTTCGCCTATAAGCTTCACGTCCGGTTGGCGCTCGAACAGCTTACGTCCTTCCACCGGCTTGTCGAGCTGCCAGACCGTATACGATCCGGCTTGCCGCAGCAGCTCCTCCACCTCGCCGACGGCGATCACCTCGCCCTGGGCGATAATCGCCACCCGGTCGCACATCTGCTGAATCTCGCCGAGCAAATGGCTCGAGACGAACAGGCTCATCCCTTCGTTGGCCAGCCGGCGAATAAAGGCGCGCAGCTCCTTAATCCCCTTCGGATCGAGACCGTTCGTCGGCTCGTCCAATATAAGCAGCTTCGGCGCCCCGAGCAGCGCCTGAGCGATGCCGAGCCGCTGCCGCATGCCGAGCGAATACGTCTTCACCTTGTCGTGAATCCGCTTGTCCAATTGCACGATCGCCGCCACTTCCGCGATCCGCTCGCGGGTAATGCCCTTCTGCATCCGCGCGAAATGCTCCAGATTCTCCCATCCCGTCAGGTAAGGGTACATTTCGGGATTTTCCACGATGCAGCCGACGCTTCGGAGCGCCCTCTCGGGATGGCGGTTCACGTCTTCGCCGCAGACGAGCACGCGGCCCGAAGACGGCTTGACGAGATCGACCAGCATCCGGATCGTCGTCGTCTTGCCCGAACCGTTGGGCCCGAGGAAGCCGAAAATCTCGCCCGCATACACATCGAAGGAAACGTTGCGGATCACGAGCTTGCGTCCGATGTACTTCTTAAGCTGCTGCACCGATAGTACGACTTCTTTGTTGGCGGCACGGGTTTCCACCGTCATCTTCGCCTCCTTCGGTTACTGGAGCGCCTGGACGATTCGCTCCGCGATCCGGGCGTAGCCTTGCGAATTGGGATGGAAATGGTCCGAAGACAGATAAGTCTTCACGTTCGCTTCGAACAAATCGTAAGTCGGAACGATCGTCGCATTGCCGTCGGCCGTCGCCAGCTGGTGCACGTAGTCGTTCCAGTCGAGAATCGAGGCGCTGACCGGCCGGGCTTCCGGCAGGTCGTAAAACGGATTGTACAGGCCGACGCACACGATCCGGGCGTTCGGGTTGATCTTGCGCAACTTGGCGAAAACGTCGTCCATCAGCGGCTCCGTTTGCGGCAGCAGCCGCTTGAGCAGCTCCGGCGAGATATCCCCGCCCTGGGCGACGGAACCTCCGTTCTGCGCGATCTGGAACAAGTCGTTGCCTCCGATCGTCAGCAGAACGATATCCGCCCGGCCGACCGATTCCTGCACGCCTTTCTCATCCAATTGATCGACGAGTCTTACCGCCGTCAAGCCGTTCACGGCCAAATTGTTGACCAGCGTAACGGGTTTGCCGAAAGCCTGCTTCAGCAGATCAATCGTTCGTTTGACATAGCCTTCGCCCGTCTCGTCGCCGGTGCCGCGCGTGAGCGAGTCGCCGAGCGCCGTTACCAGCAGCTTCGGCTTGTCCGCGAGGCTGCCGGCCGTCGCTGTCGGCGGAGCCGACGCCTCCGGCAGCGCCACGCTCGGCGCGGGGTACCATGCGTCCCGGAGCGCCAGGACGAAGCCGGACAGCATCAGCAGCGTACACGCCAGCGCCGCAAAACCGAGAATCGGCCACAGCTTGGATTCGGAAGGTCGCATATGGGACAACTGTTTTTCCCCCTTTACGGCGCGGAGCGACTTTTCTTTCCTTCACGATAATACTTCCTTCACGAATTATCAAATTCTGCCTTAAGTCTGCGGGTAGTAAGGGCTTCGGACTCGCTTACGCCTCTCCCTACCCTTTGCCTCTCTTTGACTCCTCACAGGCAACTCCTCCCACTATCCCCTCGATTCAGGGGGGCGGCAGTCATGAATCCGCGTTTATATAACGACCCCATTCTCTTATCCCATTCAATCAGTAATACGCTAAACATTCGTCACCAAAACTTTCAATCAAAATACGAAAAAGAATTGAAACGAGAACGTTTGTTTGGTATAATGGGATCGCGAACAAATGTTCTTGTTGGAGGGTTGCGGATGGGGATCGAGCGTCTGTCGTTTTCCGACTTCTGCCGAATGTACGATTCCGAGCACGCTTGCG
>NZ_AUCP01000047.1 GCF_000429825.1 Cohnella thermotolerans DSM 17683 | reverse complement strand
GAAGCTTGGCAGGCCATCCAAAGAACAACGTGACGCCGATGATCGAAAGCAAGAGAAGCAAGACGCTGCACAGCGCAATGCGATCGAAGGAAAGTTCGGCGAAGGCAAACGCAAGTTGGGTTTGGGCCGAATTTGCTCCCGCGGTGCTCATACAAGTTTAACTGTCATCGCTATCCAGTTTCTGGTTATGAACCTGGAACGGCGACTGCGGGTTCTTTTTTTCTCTTTTTTCAGATTCATTGCGTTCCGTCCGATTTTTTGCATGAAAACCGCAAAGAAAATCACGGTCTAGGCTCATGCGTTGGGAGCAGCTTAAATTGATCTTGTTCAGCAAGCCCTACATATATTCGAATATCGTATGGCGGTGCGAAGGGTAGGTATACCCTCGATTTCCTTTCGTGTATTGCATGTCCACCAGTCTCACGGATCCGACGAATTGAGGAATCATGAATATTTTTTCCATCGTGCTCCCGCTTTCTTTCCGTCATCATTTTATTGATAGCGCATACATAAGTTTAGCGAAAAACTCCACAAAAGTATAATATTCACTCACAAAAATGCGTTTTGGTTTGTTGTCCGTGAAGCTATTCTGAAATCAATCATTTCCGTTGATAGAGGTGAATGTGATGAATGGGCAGATTCGATGTGCCGTTCTCGGACTCGGACGGCTGGGATATTGGCATGCGGAAAATTTGGCGGCTCGGGTGAACGGGGCAAAGCTGGACTGTGTCGCGGATCCCATCGACGGTCAAGCCGACAGAGTCGCGCGTGAATTGAACGTAGAAAGGTCAACGAGGAACCCGGACGAAGTGTTTGAGGATCCGAGCATCGACGCGGTGATTATCGCTACTCCGACAAACACTCATGCAGACTTGATCGAGAAAGCAGCAAACCATAAAAAGCATATTTTCGTTGAAAAACCGCTTGCCTCTCTGCCGGACGAAGCCGATCGGGTTATCCGCACCATCAGGGAAAACCGCGTTTTTTGCCAGGTCGGCTTCATGAGAAGATTCGACAGCGCCTATAAGGAAGCTCAAAGAAGGATTCGGGCGGGAGATATCGGTACTCCCATGTACTTTAAAGGCGTCTCACGCGATCCAGGCTCTCCGCCCGCCGAGTTTATTCGTCATAGCGGCGGCATCTTTCTGGATATGTCGATCCACGATTATGATATTGCCAGGTTTTTGTTGAATGCGGAAGTGACTTCCGTCTCCGCGCAGGGCAACGTTTTGTTCCATTCTTTCATGGAAGAATGCGGCGATGTCGACCAAGCGCTCACGTATTTAACCTTTGACTCCGGTGCGGCAGCGGATATCGAGGCCAGCAGGAACGCATTCTACGGATATGACATTCGTGGAGAAGTCGTCGGCAGCGAGGGCTGCATCCAAATCGGATCCTTAAAATATCACGACATTCAAATTATAACTAAAGGCGGCAGCGTGCACGATATCATTCCTGCATTTCCGGAACGGTTTAAGAATGCGTACTTAAATGAAATCGAACATTTCATTCGTTGTCTGAGGGACGGCGAAAAGCCGTCGGTGGATGAATTAGACGGGAAAATTGCGTTGGAGATCGCTTTGTCCGCAAAAAAATCGTTTGAGACAGAGACCAAAATCGCCATGTCCTTCCGGTCCTGATCCCGGTGGGCAGCTCTGCCTTTCGAGCGGCCGGTGGTCCGTTAGCCAGCCGCTCGAACCGCGTAGCGAACCGGATCATCGTTCCGCTTGCCGCGGCGGGCGGTTCTATAAACCGGCCGGTCGCTTCAATGATGTTCAAGATGTTGCAGCGTCAGCAAGAAAACTTGCTCCACATGTTCGTCGTCCAACGAATAATAGACCGTCTTCCCTTCCTTGCGGCGCTTAACGATTCGCAAGTTGCGGAGCAAACGAAGCTGGTGGGATACGGCGGACTGCCCCATATCCAACACCACCGTTAAATCGTGTACGCACAGCTCGCACTGTTGAAGGGCATGAATGATCCGGACCCTTGTCGGATCGCCCAACGCTTTAAACAAATCGGCAACATTGTTGGCCGTCGTGTCGGATACAAGACGTTTTTTTACTTTAAGAACATCCGAATGGGTTCCGCTGCAGCTCTCTTCGCATACCGTCTCCAATGCTTCCTTATTCATGACCGATCCCTCGCCCCATCTGAACTTGTTTGACATTATAACATAGACCGAGTTCATTCGTAATTATTCTGATGTTGGCGAGGGATATGGGCGAAATCGATTCTTGAAAAGTGTATGCCGCTTTTTTCAAGCGCTATTCCGTTCGCCAAAAAAAGAGCCGCCTTCCCTTCGGAAAGCAGCTCCCGTACTTACTTTTTCTGAATCGTAATCGTCCACGAGGCATCGCCGAGCTGTTCGTAATTCGTAATCGAATGGCCGGCTTCGGCGGCCCAACGGGGAATGCTCTCGGTCGCTTGCGTGCAGTCGAAGTCGATGACCAATTCATCGCCGCTGTTCAGCGACTCCATCGCTTTCTGCGCCTCGATTAATGGAAAAGGGCAAACCATCCCGAGTACGGGCAGTTTATGTTTCATGCGAATTCCTCCTTAAGCTGTCGTCGTCTGGTAAGCTACGGCTTGCTGTTTGCCGGCTTTCACGCGCGGACGAACGAAAATGAAGTAAGAAGCCGTCCAAGTGCCCAGAATCATGAACAGCAGCGCAACCCAGCCCTGCCACGTCATCATCGCGGTCATCACCAGTCCGTTGCCGATCGTGCAGCCGCTGGCCAAGCTTGCACCGACGCCCATCAGAACGCCGCCGATGAAGCTCGACACGGCCGTTCCCGCGTCGGGAACGCGGAACCGAAACTCGCGGCTGCCCTTGGCGGCAATGAACGAGCCCAGCAGAATGCCCAGAACGAGGAAGACACCCCAATTCAAGTACTTCGTCTTGTCTCCGGTAACCAAGTATTGAAGCAGGTTCGCGGTAGGCGTCGTAATGCCAAGACCCGAATTCCGCCCCGTCGCTTCGCTAAGAGGCCATGCCAGGATGGCGATCAACCCGACGAGAATCGCCGTGAGGAAAGGATGCCAGCGCTTCTCGAAGAGCAAATGGTTCAGTCCCTTCCGCTTCGCCGGCAGCGAAGGAATCTTGACTTTCGGCTTGCGCAGCTGCCGGACAACGACGAACAGAACGATCAGCACGAGCAAAAGGATAAACGGCCACACCGAAATGCCGAACGTATCCGGAATCGAGTTGTTCGTTACCGCGTACTTCTTGAGGCTGTCGTTGAACGGAACGAGCGCGCCGGTCTTCATCATGGCGCTCGTCAGCATGTAACCCGCCAGGGCGATCCAGCTTCCGATGAGCCCTTCTCCGGCCCGATACCACGTTCCGGTGGCGCACCCGCCGGCCAGAACGATGCCGATCCCGAAGACGTAAGCCCCCACGATCGTAGAGATCCATGGAATTTGCCCCGCGTTAAATTCGATGGCGCCGGTCTGGATTAACGTGAACACGCCGACGCTTTGAATCGCGATCGCAATGAGCAAAGCGTTAAACATCCGGTTGTCCTTTGCAAGGTACATATCCCGGAAACCGCCGGTAAGGCAAAAACGCCCGCGCTGCAGCACAAATCCAAGCAGTGCGCCGCAAAGCAGGCCGGTAAAAATCATTTGACCCAACTTAACGTGTCCTCCTTCTTTACACAATATCGGGAATGCGATTCATCATTATATTACTACTCAGATTCTAAGAATCAATAGCGGATATGTGGGATATATGGCAACGATCTTCCTGTAATAATTTGTATGAATAGGGGTCCGATTGCAAGAGAGTGCCAAGCCGTGCTCCAGCATCATTGACCGGCTTTGCCTCCAGTCAAACAGGAGGCTTGTTGTATCCTCTGTCCCCGTAAGGCTGAAGACGCTCCAACCACGGCTTTAACATTTGTTTGAGCTCCCAGCGCATGTCGGCAACGTCGTCGGTTTTTTTCTCTTCCGGAACTTCATAGCTGAAAGCGTCGGGTCCGAGCTCCCTCCAATCTTTTTGCAGTGCGCATTAGAAAACATCCCCATCTGAAGCTGACTTTGAAGGGTGGACCATTTGTTTTTGAGATTGGGGTAGCTGTTGACGTAAATTTTGCCGCTTGCTTTTATCCATGCGTTCCTCTCCTCCCGAACACGCCGAAAAAATCAATACCCCATTTCCTTTAAAATTCTCGACAACGTGCGCAATCGCTCCCCGATCAGCTCGTCGTCGTCGCTCAGCGCTTGGCAGAACAGCTTGATATCTTCGTGAATTCGGTCATTGTCCGTACAGACGGCCACCGTCATCGCATCGCCTTGCAGGCGACCCGGTCGATGACCGGCTTCTCCGGATCGTATAAGTGCTCAAAGCGATTCGCTTCGCGAAAATGGGCCATCGACCGGCAGATCAGGATGGCCAAATCCAACACCCGATGGAAAGGCAGTTCCTTCCGACTGTCTCGACCACTTCTCCCCCGTATACCGCCAAACTTTGGCCGAAATATCGACCTTGCCCCTGTCGTTCCATTGGGCCAATCCCAGGGAAAGGCCTTTGGCGTCCGTATTCCCGGCGTATCGGCCGTCGACCTGCTCATAATTTTCCGAGACGATCACAGGCATATGTTTTAGCGTCGTCGGTATTTTCATCGTTCGTCCCCACTTTCGATTTACTAAATTACTAATTTACTGAATTACTGATTTAAAATAGCATTCCATCCCCGGTCATATCAATCGAACGCAACTTGAATAACTTTTTATCGGAAATTTAAGGAACACGGTCAATTGACGGACAAGTTCGGAATCGCTTGGCAGTTCAACCTGGATAGCGAACCATAATCCGCAAAAAAAAGTGTTGAACAGAGAACTTCTGCTCAACACTTTTTCATTTCGGGATTTTCGGCTTCCCGATTTGGTTGACTCCTCTTCCTCGGTTACTTCGATCACCACGGGATTCGATTCGAGGCGCAATTCCGGACCAGCGAGCTGTATCTTGCACGTGGCAGGCCTTCCGTCCCCGAGCGGCTAAGCCCGAGCGTATTGCCGGTGAACGTGATCGCTCCGGTGTCGTTATCGCTTAACGAAGAATGAGCGGCAACCGTTGCCCCTCCCGTCATGGATTTCGTTCCATGGTCTAAATTGAGCTATGCTGCCCGGAACGAATTTGACAGTGCCGCTTTTTGGACTTTACGTTTTGTTCCGTTTCATCCCGGGAGGATTGACGACTTTCTGGTGCGTTTGGCCCGCCGCCGCCGCAACCAGGAAAGCGTTCGCCCCCGAGAGAGCGTACAGCTTCCAATCGCCGGGGTCCGCCCCTTTCGCCAGTTGGGCGATCAGCAAAATGACGAACGACACCAGCACCGCATAGACGTCCGTCGGCAGCCAAAGGGCGATTCGATCGACGAGTCCTTTCGTATATTGAACGATAAAAAAAGTCAGCAGCGAAGCACCCCCGATCGACGAGAGCGCATCCCAGGTGAACAATTGTCCCTCCATGCCGGCATCTCCTTCCGAAGGCGCTTGTTTCTTCATTTCATCCATACGACGCCATAGCGGAAAAAATGAGCGATTGAGGGAAAATTGCTGGAGAGCCCGCAGGAGAGAACCTCTTAGTCCATGGTGCCAATGGCGGCAGACGAATGTAAGCCGGCATTGGCGGGATACAGAGATGCGGCGAGCCGTATTCGGCGCTGTAAGCCGACATTAGCGGCTTACAGCGCTGCGGCGAACCCTTTCATCCGGCAGCTGCCACGCCGGCCCGCGCTTCATCCGCCAGCAGAATCGCTCGCCCCAAGCAGCGGCCCGATCGCTTCGATCCGCCCTTCCCGCTCCGCGACCTCCAGGAAGAGCGGCCGTTCGTCCGGCGTGCGGTTCGGCGCGTGAATCGTCAGCGCGAGCCGGCCGTCGAACGTGCGGAACACCATGCCGTGTCCCCCGTCGTTCCGGTAGAGCGCCTCCGGCTGATGCGTCCACGGTCCCAGCACGCCGCCCGATTCCGACCGCGCGACGCCGAGCGCATACGTGTTGTCGATGAAGCTCGCCCACAGCATGTACAAGCGCCCGGTATCGCCCCGGAACAAATACGGTCCGTCCGTGACGTAGTTGACCGTATCCGCAAAGCGCGGCGATACGAAGGGCGTCGTCCACGGCGCTTCGGACGCCCGAAACAGCGTCACGGGCTCGCCCGCCGCTTCCTTCAGATCGGCGCTCAGCCGAACGGCGCAAACCTCGCCGTCCCCGATCTGCTGCCACTCGTGGCAGAAAACCATCCACGGCTCCCCCGCCTCGTCCACGTGGAGGCTGCCGTCCAGCGAGCTCCAACTCTCCGGCGTAACGGGCCCTTCGCTGTGCGGCACGAACGGTCCGAACGGGCGATCCGCCGCGAGCACCGCCGTCCCGAGCCGGTTGTTGTCCTTGCGCCGGAACGTCGCGAACATGTAGTGACGGCCGCCGTAAGCATACACCTCCGGCGCCCAGAAGTTCGTGTCGGCGTAAAAGTTCGCCGAGGGCCGGAAAACCGGACGAGGACCGTCCCATTGCCGCAAATCCCGGCTCACATAAGCGTCGAAGCCGGTTCCCGGTCCCCAGATGTTTTTGTCCGTGCTCCCGAACAGATAATACAGCCCTTCCTCCGGGACGGGAAGCACGAACGGGTCGCGAATTTGAATCTCTTGGCTTTTCGGCACGGAATAGCCTCCTTTTTATTCGTAAGTCGGATAGACGATGCCGATGTCCCGCACGCTGCGCAGCTGCCCGTCCGCATAGTCAAGCCGCTCGTTCCCGTTCGCCGCGAACGGAAGTTCCCGGCCTTCGAAGCTGAGCGTCCCTTCCACCGTTCTTGCGCTCATGCCGAGCAGTCCGAGCAGCCCGCCCTTCCGGTCCGTCACGACCCGAACCCCGGGCGGGAAGGCCATATACGGCTCGCCGCCCCGGTAGATGACGGACCGATCCCGCAAATTGAGCAGCTCGAAGATGACGCCGTCCACGGTCCGGGCGTAAGCCGTCTCTCCGGCGATCTCCTCGCCGTGGTCCATCGCGTAAGGAACGAGCCCGGTGAACCACAGCTCGCCTTCCGGCGTCGGCAAGATGCCGCACAGCCGCTCGACGTAGTCGAGCAGGCACAGAATGGAAGGCGAATACGCCTCGGTGAACCCCTCTTCTCCCGTCCACGGGCTGACCGCCTGCGCGAAGCGGTTCGCTCGGGCGAAGGAGGACAGGATCGGCTGCATCGCCCACGTCAGTTCGACGTGACGGCCGTGGCGCTCGAACGCGTGCGGCGCGCGAATGAGGCTGAGGAAATTGGACGGGCCGGCCCAGCTGTTGTAGCTGGAGAACGGATCGAATCGCGGATCGTCCATGGCGATCGAGGTGAACGGATATTTGGCGAAAAACTTCCTCGTATTCAGCAAATAGCGCCGAAGCGCTTCGTCGAAAAAGTCCCGGTCCCCGACTTCGCACGCCAGCACGCGAAGCAGCACGTCCGACTGCACGCGCACCAGCCGGTCCTGCCGGTCCCGGTCGTAGAAGAATTGATCCCCTTCGTCGAAGCAATACCGGAACAGGCTGTCCAGGCTTCGCTCCGCCTTGGCCCGCCAGCCGTCGCCGGACAGCCCCAATTCTTCCGCCATGCGGGCCAGATACAGCCGCTGGCAATAGACGTTGGCGGTCAAGTCCGGCGCCAGAAACGGCAAGATCGGCGAGTCGGGATCGCAGCGCCCCGCGTCGCCGCGATGCGGCGCGTCCGGCACGTGCCAGAAGCGCGGCGACAGATCGTGCCCGGTGTCGAAGGCGGCAAACGCCTCGACGCAGCCGGTTCCCCGGGTGTCGCGGTTCGCGGCGAGCCAGGCGTCGTACCGTTCCATTGCCCGGTACATGACGCGCAGGAAGTCGACGTCCCGGCCGTGCAGCGCGTAATGGTTCCAGACGCTGCGGGCGAGCGGGGTGACGAGCTGGATTTGCCGATAAGCCGGCCCGTTCTCCGTGATCTTGTAGGGAAGCATGCCGTCCGGCCGCTGGTGGAACGCGAACGAGCGGTACGTCGCCTCCGAGACGCTCGGCGCGAAGCGGGACAGCAGCTCCGCATTGATCGTGCCCGTGCTCTCCAGCCAGCAGCCGAGATAGATGCCGCCCTCGTGAAGAATCGGATCGGTGCCCCCTGTCGGCACGATGCAGTCCAGCAGCTTGCGCAGCGCCCGGTAATACACGTCCTCGAGCCGTCCCTCGGAAGCCGCGAACCGGACGCCGCTCCGCTTCCATTCCGATACGACGAGCCGGTCCGAATCTTTGCCGAGCTCCCCCAATCTCGCCTCTACCTGCTTTTCCCTCAACTTGCTCAACAACAACCGTTCGTTCAACGCTAGCGCCTCGCTTTCCGACTTAAACCCCCGGCAAGGCGCGCCGCTTAAGCAGCCGACGGCCTTCCGGGGGCGTCTTTTTCCGGATCGATTATTGATTGCTTTGCAGAATCTTCAACGTGCCTTTATAGAAGTCGGACACCGCCTGCTCCACGCTTTCTTTGCCGAACCCGATCAATTGCACCGTGTTGTCCGACAGCTTGATAAATTCCGCGTTGCCCGGCGGGTTGTAGCTAATGGCGAACGGCTCTTTCTTGTTCGCTTCGGATACGCGGCTCGTGAAATCGTAGACGATCTTGTCGGCCGCGCTTGCGTCCGCCTCAAGCGTCTGACGGCCCGCCGCCGTAACCGGAACGCCCCGGTTGTTGCCGAGAATCTTCACCGCATCCGGATCGTTGATCCAGAAGTTCATCAGCTCGGCGACTTCCTTCGGATGCTCCGTCTTCGCATAGCCGGACAAGCCTTGGCTGGATTCGAACACGACGCCCGTTCCCTTCGGGCCGCGCGGCACCTGCACCATCGTCAGCTCGTCTTGGGTCAAGCTTTGGAAGGAAGCGAGCATGTTGGAAGGCAGCAGCGTCATCGCCACTTTGCCCTTGATAATGAGCGATTTGCTTGCGTCCGTCGGCGGATTGGACACCTGCAGCTCCGGCGTTACGACGCCGCCGGCCTTGGACGTATTGTCCCAATACTGGAACCACGGCAAGATGTCCGCCTCTTCGAACCCGAGCTTGCCGTTCTTCATATCGTACAGCTGCTTGCCGTTCTGCTTCAGGTAAATGTCCATACCGTCGGTCGTGAAATTGTACGTGCCGTAGTAGCCTTTGCCCAGCTTGTCGGAAATTTCCTTGCTGATCCGGGCGTAGTCGTCCCAGTTCCAGCCGTCCTGCGGCACCTCGACGCCGGCTTTCTCGAACATCGTCTTGTTGATCACGATGCCCCGGGCGTTCGCCCCGGCGGAGATGTGAACGAGCTTGCCGTTAATCGTCCCGTATTGAACCATCGTCGTGTCCATATCGTCCAGCTTCAGCTCTTTGCCAACGTACGGGTCGAGATCGAGAAGCACGCCCTTGTTGGCGTAATCGACGACGTTGCCGCCGAGGAAGAAGACGTCCGGAGCGGTGCCGGAGGCGAGTTGAGTGTTCAGCTTGTCGAAATAGCCGTCCGAAGGCGCGAATTCGCCGACAACTTTGATATTCGGATGTTTCTGCTCGAACAGCTCGAGCGCCTTGTTCGTCAGATCCGCCCGCGTCTGGTCGCCCCACCACATCATGCGCAGCTCGACTTGCTGCTGTCCGTCGTCCGGCGAGCTGCCGGCGCTCGCCGAACTGCCGGAAGTTTGCGTGCCGCCGGAGCTGCCGCATGCCGTCAATGCCACCGTCATCGCCGCCAGCGCGGCAACGAGCATTCTTTTCTTCATGTCGCTTACTCCCCCAATGGTTTAGAATGCGAAGCGTTTACAAGGCTCATGCTACCTGCAATCGCCGCCGGGTTGAATGTCATTCCTTCGGCTGTTCGTTATTAATTTTTTCGGGTGGCGGGGGCGTCCCCGCCGTTTATTTCAATCCCGTCGTGGCGATCCCGTCCAGGAAATACCGTTGGAAGACGAGAAAAATGAGCGTAATCGGCAGCAGCGACAGCACCGAGATCGCGAGCAGCGCGCCCCAGTCGGACGAGCCGGACGGATCGAACAGCGCGCGGATGCCGAGCTGGACCGTAAACAGCTTGATGTCGCTCAAATAAATCATCTGACTGAAGAAGTCGTCCCACGACCAGATGAACGTGAAGATGGCCGTCGTGATGAGCGCCGGAGCGAGCAACGGCAGAATGATGCGCAAGTACAGCTTCCCTTGGCCGCAGCCGTCGATCGTCGCGCTCTCGTCCAGCTCCCGCGGAATGCCGCGAATGAACTGCACCATCAGCAGAATAAAAAACGAATCGTGCGCCAGCCACTTCGGCAGAAACAGTGGGTAATACGTGTTGATCCAATGCAGCTCGCTGAAGATGATATATTGCGGCACGAGCGTCACATGGTACGGCAGCATAATCGTCACGAGCATGAGCGCGAACCACACCTTCTTGAACTTGAATTCCAGACGCGCGAAGGCATAAGCCGCCAGCGAGCATGTCACGACGTTGCCCAGAACGCTAAGAACCGAGATCAGCGCCGAATTGCCGAAGAAGCGGCTGAAGGAGACGCCCTGGAAGCCCTTCCACCCGTTCCGGTAATTGTCCAGCGTAAACGAATGCGGCCATAATCCCGTGTCGGTGAAAATCGTCTGATTCGTCTTGAACGAGCTGGCGAGCAGCCATAGCACCGGATAGATCATGGCCACGCCGACCAGGATGATGACCGCGTGCCGGAGCGCCTGCGAATACGTCCGTTTCAGAGTCGGCATGCCCGTTACCTCCCTTCTTTGCTATCGCCGTAGAAGACCCAGTACCGCGAAGTCGCGAAGACGATGCCGGTGAAGGCGGCGATGATGAGCAGCATGATCCAGGCGAGCGCGGAAGCGTAGCCCATGTCGAAATAGGAGAAGCCCTTCAAGTACAAATACAGCGTGTAGAACATCGACGCATCCAACGGGCCGCCGTGTCCGTCGCCGATCACGTAAGCGGGCGTAAACGCCTGGAACGAATTGATAATGCTCATAATCAGGTTGAAAAAAAGGACGGGAGACAGCATCGGCAGCGAAATGCGGAAAAACTGGCGGATCTTGCCCGCGCCGTCCACTTGCGAGGCTTCGTACAGATCGGCGGGAATCTGCTTCAGTCCGGCCAGGAAGATGACCATCGCCGAACCGAACTGCCAGACGGACAAAGTCACAATGGGGTAAATCAAATAATCGGGATGCGCGATCCAGGCCGGTCCGTCAATGCCGAACCAGCCGAGGAAAGCGTTGACGATGCCTTCGCTGTCGAAAATTTGCCGCCAGACGATCGAGATGGCGACACTGCCTCCGAGCAGGGACGGAATGTAGTAGACGGTCCGGTAAATGCCGAGCGCGCGAATGCCTTTGTTCAGCGCGAGCGCGACGAGCAGCGCGAACACGAGCCGAAGCGGCACGGACAGCAGCACGTACGTGAACGTCAGCTTCAGCGAATGCGTGAAGGTGGCGTCGTCGGTGAAAATTTGCTTGAAATTGGCGAACCCGATCCATTGCGGCGAACGCAGCAGGTTGTACTTCGTCAGTGACAAATAGAGCGAGCCGAGCATCGGTCCGAGCGTGAGGCAAAAGAAGCCGATGAGCCACGGCAGCAAGAACGCGTAAGCCGTGCGGTTATGCGTATGGATCGGCGGCCTGCGGGATGTTCGCATCGCGAGTCCTCCTTCTGATGATGTTAAGTTCATCATAAGCAGGCCGCCGGGCGGGCTGAATGCTATTTCTTCGGCACTTCGCTATCAATTTTTCCAGATGTCCGAAGACGGTAATCGGACGGAGAGACGCCGTACATCCGCTTGAACTTCGAGCTGAAGTAGCTGGCGTTGCTGAAGCCGGTCAGCTCCGAGATATCCCACAGGCTCAGCTGCGTGCCTTCCAGCAGGCGGATCGCCTGCGCCATACGGACCTCGGTCACGTATTGGATGAATGTCTTGCCGACCTTGCTCTTGAACATCTCCGAGAAGTAGGAAGGATTGTAATTGAACCGCTCCGCGATCTCGGTCAAATTCAGATCCGACATATAGTTGTCGTCGATATATCGGCGCGCGGCCTCGATCAGCGACCCGTCGCCGTCTCCGGCTCCATGCCGGCGGTGCCGGTCGATCTTCCCCGCGATCCGGACGAGGAACTCCGCCGCTTTGTCCGCGGTATCGAGCGCAAGCGCCATCTCCGGACGAAGCCACAGCTGCTCCGAGCTCTCGAGCGGAACGCGCGATTCGTTGGCCGACGTCTCGAGCAGCAGATAGAGCTGGAAGATCGCCTTCACGCTGCGCGCTTGCGACGCCGCGAACGCTTGCTGCAGCTGCTGCCGGACAGCCCGCTCGAACGCCGCGAACTCCCCTTTCTGCAAATAGCGTTCGATCACCTTGATCTCTTCCTCGGACAGCGCCATCTGCGTGAGCCGTTCTTCCGCCGCCGCGTCGCTGTCGGACAGGTTCCACGCGAGCAGCGAGGAGAGATACCCCTCCTTCCATTGCCTGAAGCCGGCGACGCCCTGCCCCTGCCCGGTCGCCAGCTCGAACCCGAGCACCTCCTGCACCTGCCGGCGCAGCTCGTCGGCGAAGGTTCTTAGCCAGCTCTCGCTCGCCGGCGTCGCGAAATGAATCAATCCGGGATAGTTCGCGTCCCGGAACGTCACGCAGTTGCCGCCGGAGAGCTGCGCCTTCTCCCGGCAGATCAGATCGAGCGGCAGCCGGAATTGATCCGGCGTGCGTCCAGGCGCCGCTTCGGAGGAAGACGTCCGCCCGCGGAACCCGACCGTCAGGAAGCGGATCTCCCGCCGCTCCCACGATTCGAGCCCGAATCGGGCGGCGCGGTCGCGGACGGCGCTCTCGCGGTCGACCTCGCCCCGGACGAGCCGAACGATGAAGTGCTCCTTCATCTCCTTGTAGTACTGCGTAAGCTCCCACTGTGTCTTCGCCTCGCGCTCCAGTTCCTCCCGCTCCCCGTCCAGCTCCGCGATCACTTTGCGCAGAACGGCCGACAGCTCGTCCCGGGCGACGGGCTTGAGCAAATAATCGCACGCCTGATAACGAAGCGCCGCCCGCGCATACTGGAAATCCTCGTAGCCGGTCACGACGATCAGGCGCACATCCGGATAGCGCTCCCGGCAAGCTTCCAGGAACGAGACGCCGTCCATGACAGGCATGTTCATATCCGTGAAGACGATGTCGATCTCCTCTTCCTCCAGCCGGTTAAGCGCTTCGATTCCGTTCGCCGCCTCCCCGGCCAGCTCGACGCCGAGCGCTTCCGCGTCTATTTTCAACTGCAAGCCTTGCCGAATCTCCGGCTCGTCATCCACGATCAACACTCGGTACATATGCATGCGCCTCCCGTGCGGGTAAGATCAACTCGATGCGCGTTCCTTCTCCGACCGCCGATTCCATCCGCACCTCGAATAAGGAGCCGTAATACAACCGGCAGCGGGCGAGCACATTGCCGAGGCCGATCTGCCGCTCGCGGCTCGCCAGAATTTGGTCGAGGCGGGACGTTGCGGCGCTCTCCAGCAATTGCCGAATGCGCTCTTCCGTCATCCCCGGACCGTTGTCGGCGACGGACAGATGCACGCGCCCCTCCGTCCGCCGCACCCGGATGTCCACCCGGGCCTCCGATTGCTGCCGGAGGCTGTATTTGACGGCGTTCTCGATCAGCGGCTGCAGCACGAATTTGACGATGACGACGCGGTCCAGCTTCCCTTCTTCTTCGATGGACAGCCGCAGCCGGTCGCCGAACCGGATCCGCAGAATGGCGGCGTAATCGCGCACGTACTTCAGCTCTTCGCGCAAGCCGATTACGTCGTCGCTGATTTTGAGGGAGAAACGAAGCATCTTCCCCAGCGACTCGATCACCTTGACCGTATCGTCGGTTCGCCCCTGCATCGCCAGGCTGCTGAGCAATTCCAGCGTATTGAACAGAAAGTGCGGATTGATCTGCATGAGCAGCGCCTTGTACTCGGCCTGCTGGCGAAGCAGCTTCAGCTCGAATTCGCTCTGAATATGCTGCCGGAGCCGGCCGACCATGTTGCGGAACGTGGCGGCGGCGAAGCCGACCTCGTTGCGGACGCTTCCTTCCGGCGGAAGCCGGCTCTCGGCGCTGTCGAAGTCGCCCCGCTGAACGTGCCGCATGGCGGAGACGAGCCGGGAGAGCGGCTTGGTGATGCCGTGGGACAGCCAGAACGCGATAAACAAGGAGAGCAGCAGGAGCGCCGCCGCCAGCAGCACGATGCTGTTGCGAAGCTTGAACAGCTGCGCGTACAGATCCTGCTCGGAGACGAATCCGACCAGCATCCAGTTCGTGAGCGCCAGCTTTTTGTAGACGAGAATTTGCGTTTGTCCCCGTCCGTTCTTGAAATAGACGACCCCCTGCTTGCGCGAACCGTCCCGGATCGCCTGCACTTCGCTGCCGGCCATGCCGCTTCGGCTGTTGTATTCGGCCTGGGACAGCAGCGGGGTGCCGTTCTGATCGAGCAGATAAATCGTGCCGCTCTCGCCGAGGTGAATGCGGCTTAGCGGCTCGAGGAAATAGTCCGCGCTCACGTTCACCTTCAGAATGTTCCGGCCGCCGCCGGCTCGAACGCTCCGATCGGCATCAGCATGCTGACGACCGGATGATCGCTGCCCCGAATCCGCAGCTCGACATCGTCGGTATGCGCGGGCAACCACCGGGCGTTGCCGCTGCGAAACTGCCGGTACCAGTCTTGGCCGAGGAACGAATGGTCGCGCACGACCTGGTTGTTCATGCTGACCCAGAGCCCTTCGCGGCGGTAGACGGCGACGGAGGAGATGCTCGAATAGCTGTTCGTCGTCTGCGACAGGAACTTGCTCATCTTGATGTGGGCCAGCATTTTCTCGCCTTCGGTCAGCTGGGGATCGGAGGCGGCGTTGTCCCATTCGTCCGTCTGGTCGCTGTTGAAGACGAGCGAAGCCAGGTCGTAAATTTGCGTTTGAACCATGTTGATGTAGGAGCCGTACTCGTCCATCTTCTCGAGCGCGGACGACTCGATATAGGAGCGGACGATCGACCGGGACTCGTTGAAAATAAGGACGGAAAGCGCTCCGAACGACAAGACGAACAACAGGACGAAGATGGCGATCAGCCTGCTTCTGAGCGAATAGAACATGATGGAATCCTCCCGGCCCGACCGTGACAGCGCTTTCGTTAAATCGGCTGCAATGGTTCCGCTCGTTTGTACCCCATTATAAAGTCCGAACGGGATTTGTCCATGGCACGCGTTGGAAGACGGGTCGTCTCGGCAACCGGAGCTTCTCTCCTGCCGCAACCTGCCGCAAATTCCCCGTCCGAACGCCCAATACGCCGACGAACCCGACGGCCAGTCCGGCCGCAAGCGTGTACCCGCTCGTCCAGCGGCCGATCGCTTTTGCTCCCGTCACGCCGGTTGCTTAGTGGAACGAACCGCGCAGCGCGCTGTCCGCGTGCGCCGGGCAGCCGTAAAGCCGGGCTCCGCACCATGCGGAAAGCCGCCGCGCGATCGCTCGCGCCGCGGCTCGGGGCAACGGATTCTATGATGCTGATGATGGCCTTCTAGGCGCTCTCGGTTGCGGAAGCTTCCTTCTTCGGCCATTCGCCGACAAATTCGGCCTCGTCGTAAGCAAAGAAACGGCCCAGAATCTCGTCGCGGTCGTCGAGGAACAGCTGATCCGCAACCGCCGACGCGATCTTCGGAATGGCGTACTTCATGCCGGACAACGCGGAAGCCGACAGACCGCAGCTAATCAAGGCGGAGTAGTTGAACGCGAACAGGCCGTGCAGTTTCTTCTCCCCTTCTGCGTCGCGGCTGAGGAAGGCGAAGCCCGGGCTGAGGTACGGGTGCGCATCCAGCACGGGATTGGCCAAGTGCTCCGGCGCCTTGTAGCGGTCGCCCCAACGGGCGATATGCCGCTCGACAAGGCGGAGCTCCGGGCGCAAAGCCGGGTCCGTGAGCAATCCGGTGCTGACGATCAGAAAATCGAAGGCGAACCGGCCTTGGGGCGCGGTCACGACCGCTCGATCGCCGGCGGCCTCGACGTCCAGCCACGGTGCGCCCAAGTGAAGACGGAAGCCGGGCCAGGAGGACGCCCGCTCGAACGTATCGTTCGTCGGCGGTTGATTGTGCTTGAAGAAATGCGCCATGACCGCATATTTCTCGGCGTCCGTCAGCGTCGGGAACCGCTCGATCATGCCCGAACCCTCCATCTGGCGGATCGGATTGATGCGCGGCAGCTCCGTGCGCCGAACGAAGACGTGCACTTCGGCGACCCCGGCCGACAGCGCGTAATTGGCATTGTCGAAGGCAGAGGCTCCGCCGCCCAATACGGCGATCTTCTTGCCCTTCAGCGCTTCGAAATCGATCGGTTCGGACGTATGCGCGTAGAGCCGCGTCGGCAACCGGTCCCGGATCATGGAAGGCACGTGCCATTCGCCGCCGCCCTGAATGCCGGTCGCGAGAATGACCTTCCGCGCCAGCAGCCGGTCGGACGGGGCTCCGGTCCCTTCGATATGAAGGCGGTGGATGCCGTCTTCCGACGGCTCGACGAGCTTCAGCTTCACTTCGTTGATCACGGGCAGCCGCAGAACGCTCCGGTACCATCGCAAGTAATTCATCCAATCGCCGCGCGGAATTTTATCGATCGATTCCCAGCCTTGCGGTCCGAATTGCGCCTCCCACCACGAACGGAAAGTGAGCGACGGAATGCCGAGGTCGATGGAAGTCAAATGCTTGGGCGTCCGCAGCGTTCTCATGCGGGCATACGTCTCCCACGGTCCTTCCAGCCCTTCGGGGTTTTCGTCGATGACCAGAATATTGGATACCCGCTCGCGCAGCAAGCCGAAGGCGATGCCCAGACCGCTCTGGCCTCCGCCGACGATGACGACGTCGTAAACATGGCCTTCCGGATGATCGGCCGGAAGCACCCAGCTCGCTCCGCCGAAGGCCAAATAGGCGAGATCGGTTCGCACACGTTCGTTCAAAGCCTCTAAGCTCATGCGAGTTCACACCTTTCAAGGGACGTTTGCCCACGATGGACGGTTTCACGAAAAAACGAAGCGGATTTGTCATATTATATTACATGTATAGAGGGATTTGCGGCAAGAGACGAATCTGATGTAATCTTTCGCAACATCGATGTGCTTATCTTACCTTTTCTCCCCCGTTTCCGAAAGAGTTGGGAATGTTTATTGTCACGTTGCCGAAATAACGTTCGGCAAATTGTTCAAAATCACATCCGAGCAAAGATTCCTTGCCGTCTTCGGAAGACGAAAAAAATCAAAAAAAGAAGGCCTTTCGGGAAACGATCGGCGAGATCGCTTCTCCGAGGCCTTCTTTAAAGTTTCGGAATATATTTTATGTCATTAATGATTAATCTTATAAATTAAGGTTTGAAGCCCCTTTATTTGACGCCGAGCCTCAACCGGTAACCGAACAGAACGTCGCGCGTTCCGCCGCCGAAATAACGCTCGGCGGCTTGCCGGAACGCCTCGATCTCCGGCTCCAGCTCGTCCGATCCCAGCTTGCGCACCGTCTGTACCCCGCCTTGGCTGATGGCCAAGCTGACCAAACGCTGCGCGTCGAACGTCTCGGGGTGATGGAAGACGATCTCCCTCGTGAAGCGGAACGCCCCGCTCGCCCGCATCCGCTTCAGATGCTCCTCTTTGTTCCATTTTCGAGCTCTGTCCTCCGGCTTTGCGAGCTTTTCGACAAGGGCATCCGCCTTTGCGATCAGCCGTTCGTATGCCGCTTCGAGCGGCCAACCGACCACGGGAGGCCAATCGCAGTCGTAAGCCATGAAGACGCCTCCGTCTGCGAGAGCCCGGTGCGCTTCCCGAAGCGTGCTCTCCGGCTCCATCCAATGGAACGATTGCGAGCAGGTGATCACGTCCACCGTGCCCGAATCGACGTCCAAGTTGTTCGAATAGCCTTTGCGGAAGATGATGTGGCCGACGCCGGATGCCCGCGCTTTCTTCTCCTCCGCTCTCCCCCGCATGTCGTCGTTGGGCTCCACGCCGATGATCCGGTCGGCATCGTCCTTCCAGACGAACGTAGACAAGCCCGTTCCGCAGCCCAAATCCATGACGAGGGCCGGCCTCCTGCCCAAATATTGAACCGCAATTTCGACGACCGTTCTCGGGGCTTCGGGGCGATTCTCGTCGTAGCAGGCCTCAAACCCCGAGAAGCGCTCGACGTTGTTTTTCACATAGGAATCGGACAAGTTAGCAGCCTCCATTCATCGTGGCAATGCATCGACTTCATTGTACCAAAAATCCCCAAATAGCGCATGAGATCGGCACCGGATTGCGGATTTGGACCCATTCGCACGCGCAGCGGACAAATCCGGTGTTCAATAACTCGATCCGGTTCGGCAGACGATCCGGCTGAACGGGACGAGCTGTCCTTTCTCCGAGAAGGAGTACCGCTTGCTCGAACTGCTGATCCGCAAGGAGCGCCGGTTTGTCAGCCGCGACGAAATTATCCGCTGCGTCTGGCCGGAGAGGGCGGACGAGGGTCTCGCCGCTCCCGTCGGACCGGAGGAGATCAACTCGCTGCTCTACCGGATCCGCAAGAAGACGAATTACCGGATGGCGATTGAAGACGTGCGCGGCAAAGGTTACATCCTTCAGAATTTGACGTTCAAATAGCGTTGGAAAATATGCTTCACCTTCGGCGTTACGTACCCGCTGCCCCCCTTGGCCTTCACGTCCTCGACCATAACGGCCAGCAACAGCTCCGGATCGGCCGCGTTAAATCCGACGAACCATCCGTTCTCCGTTCCGTCTCCGTCTTTGGTCAGCTTCAGCTCCGCCGTTCCCGTCTTGCCCGCGATGGACGCTCCCGGGATATAGGCGCCGTGGCCGACGCCTTCCGGGCTTCTGACCGCTTGAATCAGATCGTTCTTCAGCGTCTCCGCGGTCTCCGGCTTCATCGCCCGGGCTTTCCAGACGCGCGGTCCTTCCGCGCTCGCTCCCTCTTCCTGCGTCAGCACCGGATAGACGATATCACCGTCGTTCACAAGCGCCGAATAGACGAGCGCGACATGCAGCGACGTCATCGTCAGTTCCCCTTGGCCGTAACCGGTATCCGCGAGTTGAATGTCGCCTGCGATCCCTTCGTTCGCAAGCTGGGACTGGCGGAACGGATACGGGATCGGAAGATCCTCCTCGATGCCGAACTTGGCGGCTTCTTCGGCGAAGGCGTCCTTGCCGACGGCAAGCGCGGCTTGAGCGAAATAAATGTTGTCCGAATAGATGAGCGCCTTGGACAGATCGACGGGATTCACGTCGTGGACGCGCTTCACGTAATAGCTGCCCCAGGAACCGTCTTTGGTCCACTTGAGCCCGGCAATCGTCTTCTTCTCGGACGGATCGAGCGTGTTCGTGTCCAGGCCGATGGCGGCCGTGACGACTTTGAAGGAGGACCCGGGCGCGTACCCCTTCGTGAACCGGTTCAGGAAAGGATGCTTCGGATCGTTGTTCCATGCCTCGTATTGTTCGCTGGACAGTCCCCGAACGAACGCGTTCGGATCGTACGAGGGCGCGCTTAGGAGCGCGAGAATGTCGCCCGTGACCGGCTGGATGGCGGCGACGGACGCCTGTTCCTGCTTCAGCTCGTCATAGATCGTCTTCTGCAGCTCCGCGTCAATCGTCAGCCGAATCGTCTCACCGGGGGCGGCTTCCGTCTCGGCCAGCACCGCCTTCTCTTTGCCTTGCGCGTTCGTAATCGTAATTCGTGTGCCGCTCTTGCCCCGAAGCCGGTCCTCGAACACTTGCTCGAGGCCGGCTTTGCCGATCAGATCGCCGGCGGCGTATCCGCGATCCTTCAGCTTGGCGAGCTGCTCGGCGCTAATCTCCCCGAGGTAGCCGGTCAAATGCGCCGTCGCCTCGGCATAGGGATAGACCCGGATTTTTTTCTTGTGAAAATCGACGCCCGGAAGGCCCTCAAACTTGTCCATCTCGTCGTCCGAGACGATCGCGACCGGCACGAACAAGCCCGGCTTCACCCACTTGGCCGCCAGCTTATCGTCGATTTCCTTCACGTCGATGTGTAACAGTTCAGCCAGCTTCGCCTTCGTCGCTTCCGGGTTCGAGCCCAACTGCCCCGGCACGATGCCGACTTGGCGCGCCGTTCCGTTCACGGCCAAGCCGTTGCCGTTGCGGTCCAATATTTCGCCCCGCTCCCCCTTCGACGTCTGAACGCGGACTTTGTCTCCGTCTGCCATCTCCGGGAAAATGTAAGAGGGATCCCAAGCGATTCGCCACTTCGTTTCCGGCTTGCCATCCTCTCCTTGCACCGTCGATTTGACGAGTTTCGCGGCATGCTCGAATTGCAGCGGCCCGGCCACCGTCTCCATGCTGAGCTTGTACGTGTACGAAGCTTCCGATGCTTCTTCGTCGGCACCCGCTTCCCCGCTCCCGCTCGCTTCCGCTTGGGGAAGGTTCACGGCGGTGACCGTAAGCCTCTTCGCCTCGATGCCGTCGTATATTTTCCGGTAACGCTCGGCAAACGCTTCTGCCGTCGTCTTCGCTTGCACTTCCGGCGTCAGCCTCTTGTACATCGCTTCGAAGTCCAGCCGCTGCCAGTCGGCCAAATAAGCGGCGAACGCTTCGGAAGGCAGCTCCTCTTTTTTCTGTACTTTGCCGTCGCATCCGATTAACAAGATAACCGTCCATAAAACGATAAAGAGCGCAAAGCGTTTGCCCACTACGTATTCCTCCTTGCGCAGATAGGTAGGATCTTGCAGCCGGAACCCCGGCTCGGGCGGAAGCCCGGCAAGAGCCGGCCCGGCCGCCGCCCGGCGCCAATCACGCTTATCGTAGTACAGCACGGCTCGCCGTACAATAGAAGGAGAGTCACAGAGCCATCACAGGGGGAAGCGATGTGTAGCCCTATCTGAATCCATAAACTCGGAAAAGCCCAGACTCATATATAATTTATGCGCTTCTGGGTTGTCCGTCTTTACTATAAGGGCTTTATAGTGATTCTTTGCTCTTCTAATAAGTCTAGTACTTTATTTTCAGTGAACACCAAGGTGATCGATTAGTCTTGACTCTTGTTACTTAATCAAAAACAAGCCCGTGTATTTTATGAAGGGGCTTGTTGTCATTGATAGATGTCTGCTGACGAAATCAATCAGCGACATTCTAAAAGGATCAATAGGAAAGCTTAGTTGCGATGGCCTGCGCCTGCTCGTACGTTTGCGCGGGAGCGACGAGTGTGAGATCGGTACCGGCCTTCAAATCCGCGTCGACCGGTTCCGATACGAGGATGCGGACTTGCTCGAAGCGGCCGGTCTTCCAAATGGAGCCTACGGAACGCATCACCGGCTTCCCGTCTTCGACCGTCCAATAGGTCAACCCTCCGAAGCCATGACGAATGTTATCGTAAAAAACGATGTCAATCAAATCGTACCGCTCGGTAAAATCGTATTTCCCGATCGATAGCTTTCCTCTGAAGACGGCGTTGCGACAGAGAGGACGGTACAGCGTTCCCTTGATTTTCATCGTCGTGTGCTCTACGCTGGCAGGCTGCCCGGGACGAAACTCGACCGCCGGATATTCGACATCGATCGTTTGGGGAAAGCGGTAAAACCACAGGAAGGCGCCGGCGATCAGAACTGCAGCAACGACGCATACAAGAACGTTCTTTAGAATAGAATTCAAAGCGAAGCTCCTCCTTATGTTTAGGTAGATATTCGCCCCTTATCCACCATATCCTTCCTGATCGAGTGAAGATAACAATAATTTAGCTCAATCGTAACGAACCTGATAGACGCTATTTGCCAAATAACGGTATACTTAAAAATGTAACGAACCGTACACCCTCTAATGGCCGGATCTCCCTCGAAAATGGGGCTTCTTCAGCCGAATAAGCGAACTATGGTTCGTTACGCTCTCCGATGAGCCTCAGATTGCGATTTAACGGTAGTACGATTCGTTACGCTCGCCAATAAGCCTCCTACTGCGAATGAACGGTCGTACGGTTCGCAAGCCTCCCTCCAAAAGAAAGGAACCGCGCTCAGGCGGTTCCCCCTGGCACCGAACACAAATCGAAAAAGCCCTTCCTCGCTTTGAAAAGGAAAGGCCAAACTCCGGAGCGGCGTTCACGCCCCGACGCGAGGTTCCGTCGGATCGCACCAGGGAGGCGGAACGGCGCCCGACTGGGCCAGCTTAAGCAGGTAGTAGCACTCCTCCCTGGCCATATGATCCGGCATGAGCGGGCTGATCATGTCCAGCACCTCCGCTTTGATCTCCAATTCCTCCAACTCGCCCAGAAATTTGCGGAACAGCGCCATCTCCAGGTCGATTTGCTTGTGAAACCGATGCATCGCCGGAAAATCTTGCAGCTTCGTCCGCATAAATCCGGCCATCTCGATCGCCTTCAAATGCAACGCCTGGAAATGCTTCTCGAATTTGACGCTCCGATGCAGCCAATCCGCTTCGATCCGATCCAGCCCCGAAGCGATGGAACCGGCATGTCCGTGCGCATCCTGAAGCCATAACAAATCGTGATGCAACGGATGGTACACGGGAACGGGGCGGCCGGCGAGCAGCTCGGTTAAAATTCGCGCATATTCCTCGAGCTCGTTGACCATATGGTTGAGGAACGAAGGCGGAAGCGAGATCGTCACCTGGCCGAGAAGCGACCGGGAGAGCAGATCGAGCTTGAATGTCCGGAGCGCCGTCGTCTCCTGATGGGTTGCTTGATTCAAAGCGCTCAAGTCCGCTCCGTCGGCCGCAGCGCGCGCTTGCTGGAGCAGCTGGTCGAAGGCGGCGATGAAGCGCCGCGCCTTCGCGATATCGTTCGTCTCCTTCGGCGACAGAGCGTTAAAAATAAAGCGCGAATGATCGCCCAAAATTTGCAGCCAGAACCGGTGCTCGAACAGAGCGGACGAACCGTCCCTCGCTTGTGAAGTCAATCGGAAACCTCCCTTGCCCGTCGGGATGATTGCGCTATTCCGATTGTATGAGCGGGCACCGGGAGAGATTCCGTGTTGCCAGAAGACCGGACATCTTTCATAATCGGAATGAGCGTAAAAACACAGTTCCGGTCGGTAGTCCGGACGCATGGCGCGGAAACTTCAGAGAACGAGGCCATGTCAGTAACCTTCCCCCCTCGGGATGTCCGTCGCTCGATAACACTTAGAGGGGGAAGTTTCGCATGAGGCTGACCGTTTATTTCGACGGGCAATTCTGGGTTGGCGTCGCCGAGCAATCGGACGGCTCCAAGGTGAAAGCTTGCAGGCATTTATTCGGTGCCGAGCCGCAAGACGGCGAGGTGATGGCGTTCGTTCAGCATCGCCTGCTGCCTCTGTTGGAAAGCGTGCAAACAAGCGCGGAGGGCGATAAGCCGCCGCAAGCGAAACGCGTCAACCCGAAACGGCTTGCCCGTCAGGTGGCTCGCGAAATGGATCGCACCGGCGTGTCTTCGCTCGCTCAAGAAGCGTTAAAGCTGGAATTGGAGGCCCGCAAGAAGGAAAGAGCTCATCTTGACCGGAAGCGGCAAGACGAGCTACGGGAAGCCCGGTGGCAGCGGAAAGTGCAGAAAGCGAAGGAGAAACGCCGAGGGAGATGAACCGTTGTCTCCCGGAAGACAGACCGCCGGACGGCGGTCTTCTTTATTGTAAACGAACCCCCCCAGTTCGACTGGGGGGGCAGGAAAGCTTATAGCTATGAGTCGTCCATCCCTTTAACTCGATGATAAGATGGGAGCCGGTCTGCCAACCGTAAACTTATCGATGGAGGACAAAGGATGGACAGCAGCAGTCTAGCACTCACCGAATGGATAAAAGAACTGATTTCACCGGCTAAGCCGGAGGTTATGACTGGCTGCCGCCGCGTTGATACTCGTCAAAATAATCGTTAAGGAAGCTGCGGAACGCTTGCGCCGCCTTGGACATGTAGCGCTTCTCCCACCATGCGACGGTGAACGTGCGCCGGCAAACCGGCCGTTCGATGCGCACGAGCCATAACGGGGATCTCGCGTCGCCGCTACACGACGGCATGAAGGCGACGCCGAGCCCGGCGAGCACGAGGCTTTCCAGCGCCGAGGGCTCCTCCACCTCGCACACGACGTTCCGTTCGATACCCGCCTGCCTGCAGAACGCCTCGTTAATTTCCCGAAACGGGTGCCCCTCCCGATACTCGATAAACGATTCGTTCTCGGCTTCGCTCAGATCGATGCTGGAGCGCCCTTCCCAACGATGACCCTTCGGCACGGCGAGGAACACTTCCGCTTCCAGCACGGCCGTCTCCCCAATGCCGGGCCGCGCGATCGGCGTCGCCGAAAAACACAAATCGGCCTCCCCGTTCTCCAGAAGCTCCGCCATCTCCGTCGAAGCCGGCGCAATCTGGATGACCCGGAAATGGACGTCCGGATGCAGCGCCCGAAAAGCGCCTACCGCACTGGAAATCCGCCCGAGCGACGATGTCGCGATCCGGATAATGCCCTTCTCCGCCCCGGCCAGATCGGCGACTTCCCGCCGCCCCTCGTCCAGCGCCGACAAGGCCGTCTCGACTTTGCGAAGGAACGCCTGCCCGAACGCGTTCAGCCGGATTTGCCGGCTGTGTCGATCGAACAGCGGCACGCCCAAATCTTCCTCCAGCCTGGCGATCGTTTTGCTGAGCGCGGGCTGCGCGATGCGAAGCTCCTCGGCCGCCCTCGTCATGTGCTCCAACCGCGCCACCGTTCGAAAGTATTGCAGCTGCAACAATTCCACGCGCTCCACCTCCTTTTCCATATACTCAAGGATATGATTGTATGCATAAATATATATTTTTCATTATCCATGATTTCGAATACGATAACAAGGAGGAATAGAAAGGGGATGTCGCTACATGAGCGAACAAACGCAGCAGCAGGCCGGGGAGAAGTTGATTCTGATTCTGGCTTTCACGATGGTTCTCTCGTCGATGAGCGCGACGATGTTCAATATCGTCCTGCCGAAGATCAGCGAGGAATTCAGCCTCTCCTTCTCGCAGGTCAGTTGGGTGTCGGCGATCTACATGCTCATTTACGCCATCGGCTCGGCCGTATACGGAAAGCTGGCCGATATGATCCGGCTAAAGAATCTGGTGACGTTCGGCCTCGTTCTCTTCTTCGTCGGATCGCTCGCCGGATTGGCGTCGCAAGCTTATTGGATGGTTCTGCTCGGGAGGGTGCTGCAGGCGGCGGGGGCGTCCGTCATTCCGGCGTCGGCGATGATCATTCCCGTCCGATACTTTCCCGCCGAACGGCGCGGCCGGGCGCTGGGCGTCACCGCGACGGGACTCGCCATCGGCAATGCGATCGGACCGGTCGTGTCGGCGCTGCTCGTCAGTGTCCTGGACTGGCGATGGTTGTTCTGCGTGCCGCTGCTCATTCTCGCCACGCTTCCGTTCTACCGCAAATATTTGGGCGACGAGCAAGGGCGCGCGGGGACGCTCGATTGGCTCGGCGGCGGGCTGCTGGCCGGTACGGTCGCTCTGCTGCTGCTCGCCGTCACGAACGGCGGCTGGGAAATGGCCGCAGGAAGCCTGGTGCTGTTCGTGTTGTTTGTCCTGAGGATTCGGAAAGCGAAAGAGCCGTTCGTCCAGGCGCGCCTGTTCCGGAACCGGAAATACTCGGTGGGATTGGCAATGGCCGTGCTGATCATGGGGGTCGGGTATTCGCTGCCGTTCCTGACGCCGCAGCTGCTCGCGGACGCGAACGGCCTCGCTCCGGGGTGGATCGGCTTCGCGATGGTTCCCGCGGCTGTCGTCTCGGCGTTTCTGGGGCGCAAGGGCGGCAAGCTGGCGGATGCGAAAGGCAATTCGTTCCTGTTCCAACTGGCTTCCGGCTGTCTGCTCGTCGGCTTTGCGTTGCTCTCCACGTTTGCCGGCGTCTCGCCGATCCTTGTCGCGGTTTTCCTGATCTTCGGCAACGTCGGGCAGATGTTCATGCAAATCTCGTTGTCCAATGCAATCTCCGGCACGCTGCCGAAGGATCAGACCGGCGTGGGCATGGGATTGCTGTCGATGCTCAACTTTCTGGCCGGCGCCGTCTCGACGGGGATCTACGGCAAAATCGTCGATCAGGGCGCAAGCACGGTATGGAACGCGCTCAACCCGTTCCGGAACGCGGCCGTCTACAGCAACGTGTATCTCATTCTCGTCCTGGCGCATATCGGCATTCTCGTTCTTTACCGCTTGCAGTTCGGCAAAGAAGCTCGTCCGCAAGCGCACAAGCGGGCGACGGCGGGTTGATCGCTACCGCTTCAGCTCCAGCCTCAAATTGCGCGCATACCCGCGAAAGCCGGCTTTGCTCCAGAAGCGCCGTCCGCGCTCGTTCGTCTCCAGGACGTCCACGACGACGGCGCCGGCTTCGCGGAAGCGTTCGTCTAGCAGGAGCTGCAAGCCATGCAGCCCGTAACCGCTTCGCCTGTATTCCCTCTCGATGTAATATTGCCGCAAATAGACTTCCAGCTCCCCTTGGCGGTACGGGGCTTCCCGGAACTGATAAAGCGCGTAGCCGACGACCTGTTCGCCTGTGCACAGCAGATCCGCCTGCCAATCCGCCGACAGCCAGCCTTCCATCCGTTCCCGCAGCGCTTCCGGTCCCATCGGATTGGCGCTGCCTTCGTCCGCAATCAGCCTCGAGTTCATCTCCGCCAGCAGCGTCAGGTCGCTCGGCCCGGCTTTTCGCAGCTTCAACCGATCCGTGAAGGCATCCGCCGTTCGCTCCTCGCGGCGATGCTCCGTCCATTCCTGCCGCACCTGCTCGCGGAGCGCTTGCTCGTTGATCCCGTTCTGGACAAATTGAAACGACACGCCGGCATCCCGCTGCGTGCGATCGACGATTTGGCCGAGATGGTACCCGGTATGTTCGACGAGATGGTAAAGGTCGTACATGTCGTAACCGTCGGTGTCGCGGAGACGATCGTCGATGGCGGCGGCCAACTGTTCAAACGCTTGCTCGAGTTCGGCCAATAGCCGTTCTTTCGCTACAGGACGGTTCGGAAACTCGTTCTCGATCCCTTTCTCGAAGCGGACGTCCGGGTTCAAGAGCCGAATTGCGTTGCGCCTGGCATGCTCCATCAGGTGGCGCACGATCCCCCCGATGCTGTTCGAACGCTCGGATTCTTCGAACCAGAGGCGCTCTTCGTCCAAAACGTCCAGGCAAGCTCTAAGCTTCGGCAAGTAATGATGCATCATGCGCGCTTTCGAGATGATCAGAAAATCCGTTGCGGGATCGTTCGCCATTCCCTTCCCTCCGCTTTCGATCTCAATCACTCGCCGCGCAGTGTTTGAAGCAGCTTGTCCGTTAGCTCCCGCTCGCCGAGCGTCGCCAGTTCGTCTCGGCCGACGATGCACTCTTTCCACAGCTTCTCGTCGTTGGGGGTGCCTCCGATTAACGCTTTCACCAGCTTCTGTCCCCATTTGCGCCTGTTGTAGATCCGGAAGATCAGCGAGCCTTCCCTGCCGTCCCATATAAAGCGGACGACGCGCTCAGCCGTCTCGAAGACGGAATACAGGTAGCCGAAGTCGTCCGATCTTCGCTGATGCTTCGTCCTTCGATAGCCTTGGGTGAACAGAACCTTCTCCACTTCCTCGTAAATGGAAGCGAGAAACGCTTCCGTTGCGGTTTCCATCATCGGTTCAATCCTTTCCTTCGCGTTTTGCCGCCAGTTCGGCTTCCGTCTCCTCCAGAAAGCGGCGTACGACGCGATGCAGCTTGTCTGGTTCGGTGCTTTGAATGTCGTGGCCCGATTCGCTGAACGCTTCGACGCGCAGATGCGGGAAGATGCGGCGATAGCGTTCGACTTCTTCGTCGGGGAGCAAGCTGCCTTCGAGCAGACCTCTTAATAGCAGCGCGGGCATGCTTAGCGGCCTCTCGAACGTCATCTGCGTCGATTCGGCCTGTATGCCTCTAACGGCAACTTCGGATATGTGACTCGTTCGGCCGAAGGGGATCAGATACGAATGGATATAATCGTCCGCCCAAGCGTCCGGCATTCGCTTGTGAATCGCCGGATAGTCCTGCAACATAAGACTCGCGATCTTGTCCTCGTGCCGCGACGCATAGCCGAGCGCATAGGACACGCCGCGCGAATACGCAAACAGATGGAATCGGCCGTTCAGCGACAAATGATCGATCACCGCTTCCAAATCGGACACGTGTTGCGCCAGATCGTACCCCGAAGGCGGGGAATCGCTTCGTCCCCGGCCTCTGAAGGATAGGGCCACGCACCTTCGGGGATGAAGCGACGCCATGAACTCCGCGTACTCCTCCGCCGTCATGGACAGTCCCGGACAGATAACGAGCGGTATGAAGGAAAGGTCGGCACCCCCTCCCGTGTCGAGGTAATGAATCCGGCAGCCGTTATTGTCCACCCATTCCGATCTCAATCGGCATCCCCTCTCCCACCGTTCCCAAATGCTTGACCGATCATCGCTTTAATTCTCGGATTCAACCCGTCGGGAAGCCGCTTCAGGTCGAAATACCGCAGCTCGACCGCCTCTATGCCGTCCGCCTGCAGCGTGCCGCCGACAATTTCGTTCGTCGAATAAGCGATCGTCACCGCGTAAAACTCGTCATTGTTCGGCAGCTTCACGAATTGATCGAGGCCGGAGACGACGCCGAGGAGCGTTAATTTTCCGATGCGCAGCCCCGTCTCTTCCCATACTTCTCTGCGCCCCGTCTCTTCCGTCGATTCGCCAAGCTCCATCAACCCGCCCGGAAGCCCCCAGAGAGCGTTCGGCTTTTTCAGGAGCAGCAGTTCGCACACTTCGTTGAAAACGAGAACGGCTACGCCGACAAGAATGACAGATCTGTGGCCGATAATCGCTCTTAAGTCCTCAATGTACCCCAGGCGACACCCGCTCCTCTCTGCGGTAACGTAAAGATCTGTTCAATTCAACCAAGGAGTCGCGCTGATCGTCCACACGATAACGGCGAAGAGTAGCCCGCTCCAAAAGACTTCAGCGATAAATGCGAAGGCTACGACAGGCGTCGCCCTCCTCCATTTGGATCGGATTCTTTCACGTTCAGGATGTACCCTCATTTTACGGAGCTACGGTCGGTTTGACAAACAATGCCCTATCCCTCTGTCTTAGAAAAAGGTCAACAATTCGTCCAAACGCTCGATCGTTCGAAGCGGCCGGGCGGACAGCCCTTCCCTCCAGGGCTGATTGACCCGAATCCAAATCGTGTTCATCCCGATGGCCGCGGCGCCTTCGATATCGTTCACGGGATGGTCCCCGACGTAAACGCACTGCTCGGGCGCTGCTCCCAGACGTTTCGCAGCCATTTCGAAAATTCGGGCATCGGGCTTTTTCACCCCGGCTTCTTCAGAGACGAAGATACAATCGAACGAGCGAGCGCGACGATTCGAAGGATGGGAAGTAGGTTTGCAACAACGAATCCGTAAACTTGCCGAACGTCTTCGTCCGGTCCAATATCGTGTTGTCCAGGTCAAAGAGTACGGCTTGAATGGAATGACGAGGGGGAGTTAGGTTCATCGGCTTCTTCCTTTAATAAAGAGTCGACTTTAACGATCCAACGCTGGTCCGGGTCCGCCAGCAAAGTATTCCAACCGAGTGCGGCTGCCGGCTGCAAGTTTTTCTCCTGATCGTCCACGTAGAGAATCGGACTTTGGCTCTCCAACCGCTTGGCCACCAGTCGATAGATGACGAGATCGGGCTTGCAGCAGCCAACCTGATTGGAGATGGTCACGCTCTGCACGTATTTCTGTACGCCGCTTAGAACGGGATCCAGCCATTCCTGGCAATGATTGCTTACAAGATGAATGTCGGCGGTACGGCTCCAGGATTGCAGACGTTCATAGGCAGGCAGCGGCTTCAAAGCTTGCATTAAAAGCTTGCGGGCTTCGTTCGGGCGAATGTTCGGACATTGCTCGCCAAGCCAATCCCAAAACTGTTCCTCACGCAGTTCGCCTGTCCAAAGCCTTCGCCGAATGTCGCGATCGAATCGCCCCTTCAGCTCGCCGTTGCCGGAACGGAGCTCAAGCTCCCGCCAGAACAGCGGTGACAGATTATAACGCCCGCGATATCCAGCACCAGCTGCGGTTTACCGTTCATAAGGATTGCTCCCGTGAAATAAGTTTTGACGAACCTAGCGGGGGGCCGCCCCTTTTTACCAATGATTCCTTTGATCGTCAAGGAAAGTGCCTCTACCTCTGAACGACTCCGAATGTTATTTTCATATTTGGCGCATAAGCGAATGAAGAATCGATACCGAACGACCGGGAAAAAAGAAGCTCCGCCTCGTATTGCTTGCGCGCTTCGTCGGTCGACAACCCGCGCTTAATCAAGTTGGATATCATCTGTTCCGCATCCACCGGCGCTTGACCGAAGCCTTCCGCTTGTAAAGATCGAAACAGACTTTCACGAGCTGCATGCTCCATGTGCGAGTCCAGAAGATTGACTTTGTCGCTGACCCTGCATTCCACATGGATCAAGCCCAGTTTAATGAAGTAAGCGGGGATTTTGAGTCCGATGTTGCCATCTTTGCCGGTGCGGCTGGCGTCGTTCTCGTACAATTTCTGGAGGGATCAGCTCTTGTCCTTTGTCCACTCCGGTATACGTTGAACCCGCCGGCAGCATCGGCAAAAGCTTTAATCCCATGTAGCCGAACCCGCAGCCAAAGTCGATCAGATTGACAGGCGTATTGATTTTCCAAAAGGTCCTCACGAGAAATTCCAAGTAATCAACGTTATAGTAGAGCGACCGCGTATGGCGAAGATATTCGAGACGATCGTCCCATTCGTAATTAGACATATACGCTGCTGCTCGCCAATTTCGTTTTGACGATCCGACCGTCGCGGTCGACGACCCGATAAGCATTCGCGCCCGCCCTCATCGAGATGGCCTCGTATTCTTCTCCCTGAAAAATGACTGCGCAATGATCGTCGATGCCGATTCCCTGACCGTTGGTTCCTCGCAATATCGAAATGAAGGCTTCCTCCGCGCGTTTTTCGTTGAAATGCGGGCTGTGATAGCCTTTCAGAAAACCTAGGCCCTCGATAAGTTCCGACTCGTCGCCCAGGCCGTATTCGAACCAACAGATTGAACCGGCGCTAATGCCGGCCAGAATCGTCCCGCTCTCGTATGCATTCCATAGATGCGGCCGCACCATTCGTTTTCTCCAAATCTCAAGCAAATAAGCGGTGTCGCCGCCCCCTACATAGATCAAATCGGCTTGCGCGATTTGCCGCTCAATCTCCCCGGCGGACGTCCCGTTGTTCGCAAGCAGCAGGCAATTGACTTCGCACCCTAACCTCTCCCCATACACCGTCCGGAACGTTTCGCAATAACCCGGCGAGTCATGGCTCGCCGTCGGAATGAAGAGTGCTCTGGGTGTCTTCTTGCCGGTCCGTTTAACGATCTCGGCGTCGATACCTAACGTTTCAAGCTTACCAAGTTCTCCTCCGCCAATCGAAGCGATTGTTCTCACGTTGTTCTCCTCCCGGCCCACTCTTCGCGCAGCATACCGTAAACGATATGGTCGACGTAACGACCGAAGCCCAGCCTTTCGGGAATCGCCCTGCTCTTTACATTTCGTTCCGCCGCCAGGATTTCGACGCGATTCAAATTCAGCTCCCGAAAAACGTAATCGACGACGACCCGGCAGGCGCTCGTCATCCGTCCGCCGCCTTGGAATTCGCTGCCCAACAATCCACTGGCTCATTTTGTACGGTTCACGATATATCCTTAACCATAAGCAGTTGAACGTCGATTAATTCGTATCCCAACGACTTATACAGACCGATTGCCACTTCGAGTATCAACCGATTTTCCCCTCTATCAAGCTTGTATTTGGATTCGATCTCCAACGGTTGAAGGCTGCGAGATGACTAAAAATTCGACCGCTTCCTTTGATGAATTGAAGATTTGATGGGGGATTTGCGGCTTGTTCCCGGAGGCATCTTCTCATGGATGATGCTGAGATCTTGCCCGTTCACAAGGCGCCAACCGTCGCAATGATCTCCCCATACATAATGGGCCGCCGTCTCTTTGCTTATTTTCATGTTCCTCTCCGCTCCTTTTCGGATTTTGGCCCTCCCGTCTCCCTTGTGCGAAACGACCCGACCCTAGATAAACTCTATCTTAGGCCGGGTCGTAAGTTGTCCGCATTACTTTCCGCTATTATACATCCGATCGCCTTGGCGCGGAACCCCAGAAGCGTTAATTCATTCCTGCATTATTCGCCGAGACAAAAGTCGCTCTTCACGAACCACTATCTTTCCAGTAAAGTAAAGATGTTGCTGAATCCAATCCGGAGGTCCGATCGATGCCGATTTCTCGCCTGAACGCCTCTGTTCCTCAGCCCGCCGCTCCCGCCGCCGTTCATGACAAGGCGCCCATTACGCGACGGCAACACGCCATTTTTAACATTGCGACCGTTCTTTATTGGACGACTTTATACATCTATGTGCCCATTCTGACGCCTTTCCTTCAGGACAGAGGTCTGTCCATGGGGTGGATCGGGCTGATCGTCGGCAGCTACGGCATTACGCAGCTGATTATCCGCTTCCCGCTCGGCATTTATTCCGACCGGATGCGGCGCCGCAAGCCGTTTCTGATCGCCGGTTTGTTGGCCGGGCTGCTTAGCTGCGGATTGTTCGTGCTTGGCGGTTCATGGGAAGCTCCGCTGGCCGGACGACTGGTGGCGGGAATATGCGCTTCGTCCTGGGTGCCTTTTACGGTTCTGTACGCTTCGTATTTCCCGCCCCACGAATCGACGCGCGCGATGGGCAATCTCAGCTTTCTAACGGTCATCGGGCAACTGGCCGGCATGTGCGCCAGCGGCTGGCTAGCGGATTACGGCGGTTGGAACACCGCTTTTCTTGTCGGCATGGGAATTGCCGCGGCGGGGACGATTGCGTCCTTCGCCGTTCACGAGCCGTCCACCGGGACGTCTGTGACCGAGGGGCAAGGAATGTCGATGACGCAAGCATGGTCGGTTGTCCGAAAATCGCCGCTTCTTATCACCGTATCGATATTGGCTTTGCTTGCTCACTGCATTCTGTTTATCACCATGTTCGGCTTCACTCCGTTGCAAGCGGTTGCGTTAGGGGCTTCGGAATCGCAGTTGACGCTGCTCGTCGTCTCCTTCATGGTGCCGCACGCGCTCGTCTCTCTATGGACCGGCAGATGGATCGCCCCCCGCTTCGGCACGCGGCGCGTGATCGTTGCCGGCTTCTTGCTTAGCGCCGTCTGCACCGCTGCGATTCCGTACAGCGCAACGCTGCCTTGGCTGTTTGCGACGCAAATGCTGAACGGTACGGCTCAGGCGCTTTATCTGCCGCTGCTGCTGGGACTTGCGATCCGGGACACGCCGACTTCCGAGCGGGCGACGGCGATGGGCTTCTATCAGTCCGTTTATTCGATCGGAATGTTTGCCGGTCCTTATCTCGCCGGGTGGCTGAACGGCGTCGGCGGTCTGAAGGCCGGCTTCCTGTTCGGCGCCGCCATCGGCGTGGCCGCCGCAGCGTTGACCTGGATTCGGACTCCGCGCGATGACCGGAAGATGGAGTGAACGGGAACCGGCGGCAACCGGGCATGTTATCCTCTCCTTGGCCTTGTTGGGCGGTTCCTTGCAAATCCCTCTATCGTTATGCTCATGCGGATTGCCGTGTTATTCAACATGTACAATTTCCGGAGAGGACGATCAATGATTTGGGCTGCAAAAAAACCGCTCGTTAGAGCGGTTCGATAGTAGCGTGTGAGACCGCACGCTTATCCTCGCATCGAGGCTCCCAGCAGGTCCCCCCCATAAGCAAGAACGATGCCGAATACGTAACTCGTTCCGACGTAGAGGGCCAGCGTCTTCCACTTTTTTTCCCGTGCGAGCTGCACATTTTCTACATTGAAAGTGGAGAACGTCGTATAAGCGCCCATAAAGCCGGTTCCGAGCAATAAAGAAACGTTGTCCCCCCACGCCGCTCCCGCCAGCAAACCGAGCAGGAAGGAACCGGATAAATTGATCGCCCATGTGGCGAACGGCATAACGGACGAAAATCGTCGATTGAACCAGGTGCTGATGCCGTAACGCGCGCAAGCTCCGAAAAATCCGCCGATCGCGACAAGAATCAGATGGCCGATCACGAGGCATTCACGCTCCTTGTCTTCCGCAGCAACTGCGCTCGTGCGATTTCGTATCCGATCCATGCGCACAAGAAGCCGCCAACGAGACTTGCCAACGTATAAAGCAGAGCGTATCCCGGCAAGTTTTCTTTAAACAAGGAGACGGTCTCTACGCTAAAAGTTGAGAATGTCGTAAAAGCGCCGATCAGTCCGGTGCCGATGCCCAGCCGAATCCATGCGGGAAACTGCGGCTGCGAAGCCGCCCAAGTCGAGAACCATCCCAAGACCAGGCTGCCCAGCAAATTGATCAGGAAAGTACCGAGCGGGAACGGACTCGCCCACCAGTTATGGGCCCACATCCCTGTCAAGTATCGGAGCAACGCCCCCACAACGCCAAACAATCCTACGGCCCAATAATACATTTCGCCCTTCTCACCCTCGTCCGCCTGATACGAATAACTTCTTTTAACACTTTAGGGCATTCGCAGCCCCATTTCAAGAAGAGGCGACGAGTCTGCCTGGCATCTGGTCGAAGAAGCGATTCATACCGTTCGCCAATAATGGGAATCCTTGGGATGAGGTGATCGACATGATTTGGAAGTTGTTGTCCGTGTGGCTGTTGTCCGTATCTTTGCAAACAAGCGGACGGGTCCCGTCCGTTGAAGCGGTAGCTCCGTTCGTTTCGGTTTTTGACGTGAAGCAAGAAAAAGTCGTGAAGGTCCTGCCCCTGACCGACCGCCTTCAAAAGCAGGTGCTTGAAATGCTCCAGGCTTCTCCCGAATTGTTCGCCGGCTCGTCTTTGCCCGCCGATAAAAGCCGCTTGGTGCTTCATATTCCTTTCGCTTCGCCGGTTCAAGTGCACAACCCGCTCTATCCGGCCCAAATCAATGAAGTTTATCTCTTTGCCGAGCCTCGTCAAAAGCCGAAAGCATTGATTCTGTTCCATGCGAAGAGAAGCATCCTGGTCGTGTTAAATTGCAATCTCGAGAAATTTATGGAGGATAACGATTTGAACGTGCGGACTTGAACGGGCATGATCTTCAAATTCGATCTTGTCATGGGCGGTAACGGCCGCTGCGGAAAGGATAGGCTTGGGCGGATGATTCACTTTGACGTATCCCCCATCTCAAGCAAGATCTCGCGACAGACGCTCGCCAACTGGATGATCTACGGCGCGGATCAGTGGCTTTCGCTGCTCGCGGATCGAATGCGTGAGCATTTGTTGAACCAGGACATCCTGCATGCCGACGAGACGACGCTGCAGGTGCTGCGCGAGCCGGGCAAATCCGCACAAACCGACTCGTATCTGTGGCTGTACCGGACCGGCCGCATGGGGCCGCCGATCATCCTGTACGACTACCGGCCAACGCGCGGCGGCGAGCATCCTCGGAATTTTCTTGCGGGATTCAGCGGCTATCTGCACGTTGACGGATATCCCGCTTACCACAAGGTGTCCGGCGTCACGCTGGTCGGATGCTGGGCGCACGCAATACATCGTCATATGGAGCGGACATGTCGGATAATCCGGATCTGTCGCTTATAGCTTGAACAGTCCGGAATCGCGAATTTCCCGGTACAATTTGCGGAATTGAGGGATATCGATCTGCTGATCGGCGTCGGACAGAGCAGTTGGCGGATTCGGATGCACCTCGACCATCACTCCGTCTGCCCCGGCTGCGAGAGCCGCTTTGGCACATGGCAGCAGGATATCCTTGCGGCCGGTTGCGTGGCTGACGTCGACCAATACGGGCAGGTGGCTTTCTTGTTTAATGATCGGCACCGCCGAAATGTCGAGCGTGTTCCGCGTCCACTTCTCATAGCTGCGGATACCGCGTTCGACGAGAATTACCTGCGTATTACCACGCGATACGACGTATTCCGCCGCATGCAGCCACTCCTCCATCGTCGCGGCCAGACCGCGTTTGAGCAGCACGGGAACCTTTGATTCGCCCGCGGCTTTCAACAGCTCGAAGTTCTGCATGTTGCGGGCGCCGATTTGGATCACGTCCAAGTAATCCGCCGCAATTCCGATTGTTGCCGGATCGACGATCTCGCTAACGGCGAGCAATCCGAATTCGTCGGCGACCTCGCGCATGAGCTTGAGACCTTTCACCCCAAGCCCCTGGAAATCGTAGGGAGACGTTCTCGGCTTGAAGGCGCCGCCTCGAAGCATTGGCACGCCTTCCTCCTTCAAAGCGCGGCCCACCTCCCGCAGCTGCTCGCGGCTCTCGACCGAACAAGGGCCGGCCACCATAAGGGAGTGGTTCCCGCCGATTTGGACGCCTTTGATCTCGATAACCGTATCTTCCGCTTGTTTCTTCCGGCTGACCAGCAGCTGTTTCCGGTGGGATTGTCCCTGTAGCTCCATAGACACCTTGAAAATCTCCTTGAATATATGACGGATCGCAGCCGCGTCGAAAGGGCCCGGATTTGCCGCCACCAGCACGTCGAGCATCTCCTTCTCCCTCGCCGGATCAAACTTCGGCACTCCTTGTCTTTCCTTTACCTCGCCCATTTCCTTCACCAACGCGGCACGATCGCTAATCAGCTTCAGCAATTGTCCGTTGACTTCGTCCACCATAGTACGCAACTGCTCCAAAGTCCGGTGTCCCATTTCCCTCTTCCTCTCTTCGATATAAAATGCAAAAAGTCCCCGCCGTAAGGGACGGGGAACCGAGTGCACGGTGAATAGCCTCTGCGCTGAAGTCCAGATATCAGACGACGATGGAGGAGTGGCTGCATCCCAGTGATACAATATTAAATTTTTCCGGCAACTGCGGTCATTTGTATTCGTACCCTTCATGACAATGACCCTATTAAATTATGAAGGTGGAGGAAAGAAGGATGACCAACAGAATAAAGAGAACCAAGACAAAACCGAAATGACGTCCGAATCCAAATCCTGCAAATCCGCTCATTCATTTCCACTCCTTTCCACTAAGTTCCTATATTATATGTTTTTATTTCGGAATTGCTTGGGTAAATGCTTATCTAAAGGTCTAATTTTATGACCAAACATAGAAAACTCGATTTCAGCCTTGGTTATACGCCCTGTCAATTTATGAAATGAAGCATATCGTTACACCCTACAGCGGCGATGACGAGAAATCCTTTGCGATTACTGGCATTGATGACCTTTCGCTGGTGTACCAGCCATCCATGAGAACGTAAACCTGCTCATCTTGTACAGCTGGGAGTGATTCAATCATCTCAAGAGCCAAATCGTTCTTGCTCTTGAACGGCAGGCCGTGCAGCTGGCAATAAACGGCCAAGAAAAGGCCAGCCAGAACTGACTGGCTGACGATAGGCAGGTAAAGGGATACATGGAATCGGGACATCTTCTGTTTAGTCATTCGACGAAGGTTCGAAAATCCTGGCTTTTGCTGGGCTTTGTCGACGGCAATCGATCCGTTAAATCACGCAGATACCGGTCAGAAGGATGACCAGCAGAATAAAGAGAACCTTCATGACAATGACCCTATTAAATTATGACGGTGGAAAGAATGATGACCAACAGAATAAAGAGAACCAAGACAAAACCGATATGACGTCCAAATCCAAATCCTGCGAATCCGCTCATTCGTTTTCACTCCTTTCCACTAAGCTCCTATATTATATTTTTTTATTTCGGAATTGCTTGGGTAAATGCTTATCTAAAGGTCTAATTTTATGACCAAACATAGAAAACTCGAGATTCGGGCAAAGCGTAAATATTCTCAAGAAGAACAGTTGGCTTGTGCACCTCATATCATAACAGTACGGATATCAAAAAGGGGCAAGGTAGTGTGATGAGTCGTAGAATAGGTACTTCTTAAGCCATCACCGAATCTGTATTTCTTTTTATAGATGATCTAGAAACTGGTAAATATCCCGTTCAGCAATGAAACCGCCAATGAAATTATTAAAGCCGTGAAATCGGAAGCAAATTGATTAAATTAAGAAAAAACCAATATTGGCAACGACAAGCAAGAGGTCACTGGCCAGAACGACTTCCTTTTCATGGTAATCAGCGCCCCGATGAAGGGGATGAATATGGGGGCCGACACGGGAGGCGAGCTGTATCGTTCCAACTCGTCTAATGCAGATCGTGTATCACTCCTCCTCATAAAACACTGCCTTCCATCCAGCCTTCCAGCAACCTACCTCCGTGCGGTTCGAGTACACGGTCGATGAATGGAATAAGAAGTTCGACGGTTTCCTTTTTATAAAAAGAATCAAGAGCGTATAAAAATTCGTCGCATAACTGCTTGTCGTATTCCGCAAGCGAACGTACCGCCCATTTGCCTATCCCGATCCATTGGCCGTTTGCTCGCAAAATAAACTTGGTGACCAGCTCGGTTAGTTGATTTACGATAAACAAGTTTTCATGATATAAGTGTGCATCGGACAAATCCTCCAGGCATTCCGTTATTTGATACCGAACCTGGTTCATTTCATCCCATGTCCATTCGCAGGGTCCTTGGGACATCAGATCTCGCGCTTCCGACCGGATCCCTTCTGCAAATCCTGTATCTACAATCGTTTCTCCTTCTACACACATGCGGAGTATCGAAGGAAGACCGCTTCTTCTGGCTTCATCAAAAAAAGAACGATAAACACTGCGTGTTACCACAAAGGCTTCAATGGTCCAGCCATACCCGGTGTAGTTTTGTTTGAAAGGGAACTGCGTATCGTCAAAAACGAGGATGTCCAGATCGGAGTTCGGGGTCAAGTTTCGATGCGCGGCGCTTCCTCCCAAAAACGCGACACATGCATTTGGAAAATGCTTTTTTATAAATGATCTGGCGGCTGCTTTCGGGCTATATTTCATCTAATCATCTCCCTCAATAAAATAATGTTTTCTCCGTTTTTCTAGCTATTTCACATGATTTCATCTTCGACTCACGTATGGTCGCATATGGATCTCCACGTATACCCTTGCGGTTAACCCTCCCATATCTCCCTGGGTCGATGCCCTAATGGTGTGAATTTCTCCCAGCCTATCCGTGCTTCGTTTGTCAAAGATCTACCTGTGGATGAACTAAGTTGCCACTTGAAGCAGTTGCGCCGCCCGATGGGGGCCAAGCACCTTACCGGCATCATAAGCCTTTTTCTTGCGGCTCGGAACAGCAAAGCACGGAGTCGTGTCTGGCTGCCGTAGCGCCTTCCATGAGGCCGATGGACTCGCGGGCTCTTGGGTACAGCAATTCCGCTCTCTCCTCTGATTACAGAATATGTAGGTGACCGAATAGATGTTAGTCATCATTCTGGTAATCCAACAACAATTTGATTCATGGCACGACGATGAGGCTGCGAATAAGCCGCTCAGCTCATAGAAACGGCCAAAAAAAGGCCAGCCAGAACTGACTGGCTGACCTGATAACAACGAGCCAAAATGAACTTGACGATAGGCAGGTAAAGGGATACATGGAATCGGGACATCTTTTCCGGCCGACACTAAGCTTTTGTCCTTGCAGTTGGGAAAAAGCTTGTTATCTTCCCCTTATCCCGTCTTTCTTCGGCTCTTTTGGTAATCACCCGCCAAACCTTTGATCTTACGGTAGAACGTTTTATCCTTCAATCGATTAAACAGTTCATAAGAGGGATATGCGAGGTTCACCTCGATGATCCATATTTTCCCTTTATGATCGATACCAAAATCTATACCCGCCTCATGGGAGCGATATCCGCTTTTCGTTGCATATCGGATCAATTTAAATCCGTGGTCGATCAACTCACGTTTTACGCTCTCGATTTGATCACGGCCATAGCCTAACGATTGGGCCAGTGCATTCTCGATCGTGGCGGCATACCCTCCACCCCGCCGAACATTGGTCACGACGCTGCTTTCTCCCGCAACTTTCGCCAGCATCCCCGCATACTGCCATTTTTCTTTGCCGTCCCGCATAATCATCACACGAATGGAAAAGGGGCTTCCTTGAATGGTGGCCAAGTCGATCGTCTTTTGGACGAGAACCGACTTTGCGCGCCGTCCGTCTGTGACCTTATCATAGAGTTCGTCGATCGATTTCACATCCACCGGTTTACCCTTGACTCTAACAAACCGATAACCTTTTTCTGTTTTCCATGCCTTTATGATTCCCGAGCCGGTATGCTCGTTCTTGCCTTTGACGTATACCGATGGGTATTTGTCCAAGTATTTCGAAAGGGAGCCGGGAGTCAGAATCGAGGTCGGCGGCAAAAGTTTGCGGAGATCTGAATGTTTGGAATATAACTGATGTATCTCCCATTTGGAAGGATCCCATTTTGAGGCCATGCCATCATTCCTTTATCTTCGTTGTCCCAAACGCTTATTTTGCGATCTTCCTCAACCTTTTAATTTTTCGATACAACGTCAGATCCGGAAGCATTTTGAAATTCCCTCTGATCAGAGGTTCGATATTGACTTCGAAAATCCAGATTCTCTTCCGGCGGTCAATGCCGATGTCGACGGCAAACTCTTTCAGACTGGGGTACATTCGGCTTACGTGACGAACCGATTTGACGACGCATCTTTCCAATCTCCGTTTCATTTCGGTTTTTTCCTTATTCGTATATTTCAAATGTTTTGTAAAGAGCGTATCGAGTAATATCGGGGTCCCCCCGTAATGCGATGTTGTCACGATACTTCCCTTCTCCCCCAGCCTCCCGCAGATCCCTCCGACCTTCCACTTCCCATTCACTCTCAGGGAATGGCAACGAAGATCAAAGTGTCTGCCGTCCTTCGTCACACTGTCTATTGCCCGTTGGATAATATATCTGCTGCCCTCCGTCTTGCTCTTCACTTTATTCCAGAGATCCTTCGAATGGACGTATGTCGTGCTGGTCCCTGACCTTAATTGAAATTCGTTGTTCTTTAACTTCTCAATCCGGAACACGCCTCTCGATTTTCTCCCTTGGTCCGGTTTGAGGTAAATCGCGTCATATTTCTTGATCATCCTGTGAAACGCGCTTTCCCGTAACAGTTCCGTTTCGGGAATATGACCGGAGACCTCAGGCGTATGAATGAGCTGATAGGCCACTGCAAGTTTGCTTTTGACATGGTGTTTCTCAATCGCCATCAAATCACCCGCCGCGCATTATTTTTTTGGCTCTGAGATATTTTCGATACAGCTTCCGGTCGATCGTCTCCAATCCTATGCAATCCGGTTTCGTATTGGCCTCGATGAACCACACTTTTCCTTTCTTATCGACTCCCAAATCCAACCCGAGAATTTTCAGCGGGTAATGGGAATCCAAAATTTGTGCGATTTGATAGGAAGGGTCCAATAAATCCCGCATGACTTCCGAACTGTTCAATGACTGGTCGGTTTCCCGGAGCAATTTGTATAAATTATGATCCTTGGCCCCCTTCGCGATATTCGTGACGATCGATGACTTGTGGGGCGCGACTTTAGCGCTCATCAACGTCGCTCGCCACCTGCCCAGCGGTTTCTGCAGTACGACCCGGACATCGAATGGACGGTGCTGATAAGTTGCCAAATCAATGCCTTGTTGGATGATGTATTTCTTTTTGGGATTCAGAATCCATTTGATTCGCAAGTATACTTGATCCGACGAGCACAAGCTCGTGGTTTGATTATATGAAATTTCAGATTCTTTCGCGTTATGCTTCTTGACCCGGATGATACCGGAGCCTTTTCTCCCGACATCAGGCTTGATATAAACGCATGAATAGGCTTGCAGCATTCTTTGGAGGCTCGAAAGCTGAAACCAGTCCGTATCCGGAACATAATGCTTCATGATGGGGTCGTTCATGAGGGGAAGTCCCTTTTTCATTTTGCTGCGAATGATGGTGTGTTCGATACGATCACCTCCTTAATCCTCCTTTATAAAGCCTTTTCGTTTGAAATAGGTTTCCAGCAGCTTCAAAAATGACTCTATATCTTTGCAGGTAATATCACCGATATTCGCGATCCTAAACGTTCTGAAATCATCGAGTTTGCCGGGGTAGATCGTGTAGCCTCTACTGTGCAAGTAGTCGTGCATCTCTTTGAAATTGTAACCTTCTACGTTCGGTTCGAAGATGGACGTGACTAACTTGGAATGGAGATGATCACTGGCGATATACTTTAATCCCAGCCGGGTTACGCCGGCAATCAACGTTTCCCAAGATTTTTGATACCGTGAATATCTTTGTTCGATCCCTTCTTCTTTTAATTCTTCGATCGCTTGTTTCAGCGCATATAGGGTTTGAACGGGAGGCGTAAACCGGGTTTGGCGGGTTTCCGAGAAAAAACGGTATTGGGCGTGCAAATTCAAATAATAATTTCTCGGCTGAGAGGGCTGTTTTCTTTCCAATAACTCCGTTTCGGCGATGACGAACGAAATCCCGGGCATGGCTTGAAGATTTTTGTTGGAACTGGCCGCGAGGTAATGAATGTTCATTTCGCGCATGTCGATCGGGATCGCTGCAAAAGAACTGATGGCATCCACAATCAGGTGTATGCGATGGCTTCGGCACAAAGCGCCAATCGCTTCAATGTCATTCAGAAGCCCGGTCGTCGTCTCGTGGTGTACGACAGCCAGATGGGTGATTTTACGGCGGCTTTTGTTCAGAAGCGATTTCAATGCGGTCAAATCAAGGGCTACATGCGGAGGACTGTGGAATACCAAATGGTCTAATCCGTACGCTTCCGCCATTTCGCACATTCGTTTGCCGTACGCTCCGTTATTCACGATCAGAACCAGATCGCCGTGATGGACGGCGGAACTGAGTATGGACTCGACAGCAGCCGTGCCGGAGCCTCCAAACAATACGGTCGAATAACTCTCCGGATCGGCAACGATACGGGTCAATTCGATGCAAACCGTTTCGATCAGTTGGCCGAATTCTTTTTCACGCGGGCAAATATCCGGCACCACTTGGGCTCGTTTAACGCGATCCGTTGTCGTTGCGGGGCCGGGAGTGAGCAAAATATTTCTTCTGACCGGCTGCATCAGCTTCCCTCTCCATTCGATTCTGAGAAATTGCGGTTCAAAAACTTCTGTAACCGTTCTTTGACCTCGTAAGGTTTGCTTGCTGGCCGGCTCAGCTGATCCTCGGTGCTGGAAGAAATTTTGAGATGCAGAAAGGTCAAGCCTTTCGTCATTTTCCATTTTTCGAGGCATGCATTCAGTTCGTCTAGATTGTGGACATAGACGGATTGTGAGTAACCGCAGGCTGAAGCAATGTTAACGAAATTTACATTATGTGAAACCGTCTTTTGCCCGCCCGTAGAATCATGCGCATTGTTATCCAATAAGATATGAATCATATTCTGCGGATTGCAGTAGCCGATCGTAGCCAAACTGCCCATACGCATCAGCAGCGAGCCGTCTCCATCGATCACGACGATATCGAAACGGGGTTGGCTAAGCGCGAGTCCAAGGCCGAAAGAACCGACGCACCCCATGGAACCGACCATATATAAGTTGTTGCAAGCATCTTCGATTTCGTACAATTGCCTTCCGGTTTTTCCGGTAGTGGCGAGCTGAACGGTTTGGCTGTCTTTCCATGCATTGATCATCCGCAATGCTTCCTGGCGGGGAGGCAGCTGATTGGAGGCGTGTTGTCCCCTGGTTACTTTGTTGACGGTGAAGGAGTGCTCCTGTTTTTGCAGATTTTCTGGTTCGAACGTTCCTTTGCGCACCACGAAGAAAAAAGGGCGGTTGCTTTCGATATACTGGGCGGCCAGCAACAACTGTCTTTTGGCTTTTTTCAAATCGTCAGACAAATACATCCACTTTACCTGCATCGAATCCAGCAGCTTTGTCGTGATGCGTCCCATCAGTTCATGCTGCGGTTCATCCGGATCACCGGGTTCTCCCCGCCAGCTGACAAACCCCAGCACCGGGATGCGAAACGGATAATTCAGCGATACAAGCGGCGAAACGGCATTCGCCAGACCGGAATTTTGCATCAGAACAACGGGTTTCTTTCCTCCCAGCAAAGCTCCAGAAGCGATGGCGACCGCGTCGCCCTCGTTCGCTGCTCCGATATACTCGCATTCATTGATGGCAAAATTGATCAAGTTTTTTAAAAAGGAGCAGGGAACGCCGCTGTAAAAATCAAAGCCCAGTTTCTTCAATTCTTTCCCGAAACTTTTGGTGTTGATCATCGATGATTCGCACCTTCCTAACGCCAACTGCCTTGCGTGCTTCTCGGACTGCTTCTGCTGCTGTGACTGCTTCTGTTGCTTCGGCTGTGCGGGAACTTCGGCTCCTTGGGTTGAACAGCGGATATCTGTTGGTATTGACGATCGTCCTCGCATACTCCAACGGGTTCAAAAAAACGCGCTGCGCTTTCGCTCCATAAGCCTTGACGATGGAAACTTTTGCCGATTGGGCGTTGCATTCGATCAGCCATATCTTCCCTTTTTTATCCACGGCGAAGTCAATGCCGATTTCCCCGAATTCTCCGTATTTTTTCTCCACGCTTGCATAGACCTTGTGCAAGAAATCTTGGATGTTGCTTTTCAAGACATTCAATTTTTGAGCGGTATAACGGGGAAATAACTTAGGAAGATAAACGTCATACCGGTAAGCGGACGAATGGGTGGTAATGGGGGAATTGGGCCTGCCTACCCGCGCGCAAATGCCGACAATGTCGATATCGTTTTGTTTATTTCTTTGCACTTCGGCCCGAAAATCGACAAGACGGTTGTTTTTGATTTTCACCAGATCGATCGCTCGCTGTACAATCACTTTCTTATCCCCGAAAAAAGCTCTGATTGTTTTGAGCAAGCTTTCCATATTGATTGCTTTCCCGCGAACCAATTTCCCGATAATCGAATAACTGTATAGATAACCGGTATCATTTGGCAAGCGTTCAACGCGCATCACCTGCAGCCCTTTCCTGCCACGATGGGCTTTCACATACGCATGCCTGAACTTGAGAAGCGAGCTTTCCATATCGCTCCATTTTTCGACATTTACAGTTGGAGGCAAATGAGGACGTACGTTCTGGTCCTGATTCAAGTGCTGATATAAATCGCTCTTGTTAAAGGCATGGATCGGATTGATTCTTTTAATTCCCAAGCCATCGAATTTTTCTAGAAGGTCGGCAGTTCCATCTCCTCCTCCCCGGACATAAATGACGTCCGGAAAAGGGAACGATTTCTTCGTCCACTTTTTTTCCTTGTAATCGAAGGATGTGCCAGCGATTTGTCTCTTAGAAAAATTTACATCTTCAGCGGTAAAGAAAATCAGCGTCGTGCCTGCTTCCATGTTTGCTTCCACAAGCTTTTTGAGTCTGTAATATCTTCCCATATGTTTTAACGGTATGGATCTGTTGCTTAGATACACGCCGACGATCGGACGTGAAGCCGAAGAAGATCTGTATGAACGGTACATTCCGATTCACCTCAAGAGTTCATTTATGGTTTTTTTCTGCGGCATATCCGGCATTTCGTTGACGGATATCACGTCCGTTGTTTTCTTGGCCGGTCTGTGCCAATATTTTTCGTTTCCCGGCAGATCGTCAAACCAGGCGGCTTCTAGAGGACAGTCCAAAATCATGAGTTTTCCATACTCTCCGTCACGCGATTGATGATACTTTAAATAAGCTTTGCCGTTCTCGATGGCGAGGATTTCAATTTTGCCCGATGTATGACTCATGCAAAGCTTCACTCGTTTGCCTAAGCCGGATGTTCTGGATTTGGCTTTTTCCACGATTCGATACACTTCTTCCAGCGTAAGCACGAATCCCCTGTTGCCCGCGACGGGTCTGTTTACAAAAAAGTAATAAGGCGTAACGCCTGCCCATGAAAGCCGATCCAGCAATTCGCCGAGAACTGCAGGGTCATCGTTGATTCCTTTCAACACAGGCGTCTGATTCACGACGATCGCTCCGGCGTCGTGAAGCGCCTTGAAACATCTTTTGGCTTCCGGCGTGATCTCTTTGGAGTGGTTCACATGCGCCATGATATAGATCCGTTTCTCTTCCGTGGAATAGGTCCGGATCGCATCAAGGAGCTGCTCGTCTTCATAGATTCTCATGGGGTTGAAGACAGGCATCTTCGAGCCGATTCGGATAATTTTGACGTGCTCGATCGACCTTAGGGTTTCCAACAGATTGCGAATTTTGCTGGTCGCCAGGATGAACGGGTCGCCGCCGGTCAGCAGAACATTGTTGATTTCAGGCGTTCTCGCGATATATTCGATTCCGTCTTGCACGTCAGGCATCGCCTCTTTCACGTCCGTGCGGAACAAGCGTTTACGAAAGCAAAATCTGCAATAGGACCCGCATACTTCAGAGACGAGCAGCAACGCGGTCGTCCGGTATTTATGCTGGCATCCTTTTACCACGTAGTTCGTGTCTTCGTCGGAAGCGTCCCATCGGCCGTACTCTTGAAGTTCGTTCACATTGGGGATCACGAGTTTTCGGATAGGGTCATTCGGATTCGACCAGTCAATCAACTGCAAATAATAGTCGTTAAGCCGAAAAACAAATTTTTCGGTTACATGCTTCAAAGCAGCCTTCTCACTCTCGGTCAGCCACGGCAACTCGTCCAGATTGGTGGAATATTTCACTTGCATGATCAGTCGATTCTCCTCTCAAGCGCATGTGGATCTTTCTCCGACGCCATACTTTCCTGCGAATTTGTAGTTAGTTAATGCGGTCTTGGATATTCATGTGTTGGTTAAATGCGGAAAAGCCAAGAAATCCGCGAGTTCACTCCGAGAATATAAAAAATACCATGCCTTTAAAGTCCGGCATGGTATTCACCCATGTCTGACCAACCGTATGGCACCCTATTCGCTTTCTTTTTCCACAGATAGGGCGGCAAGGTACTTGTCTTCAGCCGATAGAAGTTCCTCCGCGTTTTGCAGCCGGAAAATTTCTTCGAGAGGGGACACGCAGTTTTCGATTTGAATGAGACTTTCCTCCTGGTACAATCTTTTGCTTATATTTTGCATGGCGCTCACCGATGCCCTTAAATTGTGATTGGCCCAAATCACCATATCGATTCCCAATTCATGAAAACGATTTTTGGGCGTTCGATAATACTTGGTGGGGACAATCATAACCGGAAGTCTGCCGCTCCATTCTTTCACGAACGATTCGATCTCGGTCATATCCGATCTTTTGCTGTGTGCCAGGATGGCGTCCGCGCCCGCTTGACGGTAAGCCTCCGCTCTTTTCAGCATTTCCTCCATTCCCCAGCCCGCGATAAAAGCCTCCACTCTCGCCACGACCACAAAATCCTCATCTTGTTGGGTATCTTTCATCGCTTTGATCTTGCCGCAAAATTCATCGATCGGGGCGAGAGGCTGCGCTTCTCCCCGGATAAAAGAGTTTGTTTTGGGAAACTGTTTATCTTCGATGCACACCCCTGCAATCTGGCGTTGCTCCAATTTTTTCACTAATCGTCTTGCGTTGTTGAAGTTTCCGTATCCCGTATCTCCATCCAACAAAATCGGGATCCGGGTTGCATCGCTCATAAACTCCAAAACCTCCAGCACCTGCGTCCAAGAGGCTTCATTGTTGTCCCTTACGCCCATGGAAGCGGAAATCGAAAGTCCGCTGGCCCAAATCCCTTTAAATCCGGCCTCTTCAACGATCTTCGCGGATAAACCGTTATGAGCTTCCATCATATATTCCGTTTTCGGTGACTGGATCAATCGCTTTAATTGGGTCGATTTCTTCATTGAAGTCATCCCTTTCCTCCCAAAATCAACAAACCTGTTCGGCTATGTCTTTAGAAATATGTATCTGCATGTCTCCTTGTGTTGGTCAATCGTTTACATTTCATAAATTTCAACGCGCGAATTTTACTCTTCGCCAGAAAGGGATGACGGTCAATGAATGTTTCAGATCAAGTAAATGGGAAAATCGGACGATTGACGGATCAATTATTGGAATGGCAGGCGCAGGTATGGACGTTGGGGAGTATGCTACATCTATGGCACATGGGCCGCCATAACGGGGTTGGCATCCATAGGGTTTGATGGAGGGTGGGGAGAATCCTGCAACAGCGATCGGGTTATGCAGTATACCCCACTCGGAGCAAGCACGCCTTCTCAAACCGCTTGGGCGCTGGACGCCCTGATTGCCGTTCATGCTAGGCCCGTGCCCGAAATCAAGAAAGGCATCCAGAGATTGATAAGTCTATTGCATGAGGAAAATGGGAAAACCAAATATCCTACAGGAGCGGGTCTTCCGGGGTTTTTTTATTCCTATTATCATAGCTATCGGTACATTTGGCCGCTTCTGGCGCTCAGCCATTTTAAAAAGAAATATTCGGAATAGCCGCGCGAGCCGAAAAAGACGATAACCCATCCGTTTTACTCCCCTTCCGGAGCCTCGGAAACTTCCAAAATGAAGGACAAATGCAGCGCCACCACCGCCATAACCTACTCCGGCACTCATCATGAGTCAATCACACTGTTAAGATGCGTAGGAGGCAAATGGATTGTACATTTGTTCTCTATGGCCAAATAATCTGCATATGTGTACTGATCCCTAAGCGTACAAGCGAAGCGACTGCCGCTTGAATAAACTGAATCATATTTCAAAAGGAAGGTGACCGGAATCGTGACCTCAAAGTCCAGAATGGTTATCGAAGACGCCAAACGATGGATGGGCCAGCCCGTCTGTATCGTATTGAAAGACGGGAGCTTTTATGTAGGTGTGATAACCGAAGTTGAAAATCGGGAGCTTACCCTGTCCGGAAAAAAAGGCCGCGGTAAAGTGAATTCGTCTTTCGTGCAGTCGGCAGAAAAAGCAAAATTAAACGGGTTCTTTCCCCAGGCGCCCGCAGCGCCCGCTTCCCTATTCGGTGGAGGCTGGGAAGACGGCCTGTTCGGCTTTCGTCCAGGAGGTGCCGGTGGGGTACCCGCAGGCCCGAAAACGCCGGTAAAGGCCGGGGGCGGGATTCTAGGAATGTTGGGTATAGCTGGTAAATTTTGGCCGATACTCAAGATAGGATTCGGCATGCTGCGAACCATCGTGCCGCTTTTAGGGGGCTTAAAAATTTAATACGAATGCCCTTTGGTCGTGAGAATCGTTTCTATACCAAGGGGTATGTGCAGCGGACAAGCCGCGGATCGTCGTTTCGCCACCGAAACAAAAATGGCCGAACAGCAAACGCTGATCGGCCAATAACATAACATTAGCCCTGGGCTGGCTATCCATTAGATAAATATACCGCCAGCCAGAATGATCACCAGAAGAATGAACAGCACCAATACAAACGCTGCACCGCCGCCGAAACCGAATCCGCCAACTCCGGCACTCATTGTTTGTCATCCTCCATCCTTATGAATATTGTGATTTCTCATCGCTCTGCCATGATATGAGGGGGCGGCTGTAAGGTCTGTACGTTTGTTCCGGTTGTCAAAATTACCCGGTCTTCCATGCGATATAATCGCCGACCCTGAAGTAGGGCTCCTGGGCCAGCATCAAATCGGCATATTTCATAATTCCGAGTCCGATTTCCGGGTCGAACAGCATGGTAAGATCCAGCTCCTGGATTTCGCTCGGATCGATGGAATGTTCGTGACTCCGGAATTCATCGAGGTTGGGACGTTCGCATTGAAATCCGGCTTGGCGCAGATCAACGAGCCACTCATCCACCGACGGAATTTTGTCGAATTTGAAAAAGTCCATAATTTCTTGGCGGGGCGGCTCCGGGATTTCCGAATAAAGAACGATCTCGCGATCAATCAGCCGGCCTCCCGGTTTTAAAACCCGATAATATTCTTCCAACGACTTGGGTATATCGGTAAAGATGGTGACGGATTCCGCATAAACGACGTCAAACGATTCGTTGTCGAAGGGGAGTTCCTGCACGTCGCCCTGAACCCATTCGATGTCGGTGATCCCTTCTTTTTCGGCCCGCTTCTTTGCCTTTTCAAGCATCAGCGGATGCCTGTCAAGCGCAGTTACACGGAACCCTTGGCCCGCAAGATAACAAGCCGTTTTGCCCGTACCGCATCCCACTTCCAGAATCCGCAAATCGCCTTGCCCCAGGGCTTTGTCCAAAAGCTTTTGGGTCGCCTTGAATCCCCCCGGATGGGCGGAAGCCACTCCCAGCCGCGAGAGCAGGTCCATATACTCCATTCATGTCTCCTCCTTCATTCGTCCATGCATAAATAGGTATATGGGGAAGGGGTTTGCCCCGTGTTTGCGTTTGCCTATGAAGTGAAAATCTTCAAACACTCCCTCGATCGGCCTTTCAAAAACGGCATCCACCAATTCCATTTTCCCAAGCTCCAGCACGTAGGCGTATTCAGTCAAGTCTTTACGGGTGATCTTCCCCCGCCCCGCGACGCCGTATTTGGCGTGGTGAATCCGGCGAAAGACGGCATGCTCTTCCTCCGTCCCGCGCCGGTCGCGGATATGACCGCGGGACCAAATGGAATGTATATTTCCCCTAAAATTAAAACAAAACGAAATCTGCTGTTCAGAACGTTTAGGAACGTAGTTCATGAACAGATATTCCGTCTCTTCCCTGCGTTTTTGGCCGAGTGATGCTTAATGCCATTGGAGTCGGCCCGAGTAATGGATTGTTTTAACGAGCCGATCATGAACTTCTGCGACTTAAAACAGGTTCCTCAGTTGCTCCGTATCATTTTTTATCATTCGTTCAAATCCGGGTATAACTATGAACCCCTCTCCCGGTTCTCTATCTAAATTTTCCGTCTCTCCATCTATTGCCGACCTTACCATGTAATTGAGTCCCTTAACGCAAAATTGTTGTTTGTTAATGATCATCGTAGGCTCCATTGCAATTGTTGGGGATGTCCTGCCCGGCCTCCGTCTCGGCGGTCCAACAATTTTACTGTTCCAAATACATACATTCATGTAAACTCTATGTTACCGGAAAATTCGATTGGAGTGCACTGGATTGAAAATCGATACGAACAGGCTCGAAATCATTGCCATTGACGGGAATAATGTCCAATCCCCGCTCATTCATTCTTACTCGGAGAATAAGAAGCACATTAACCGTTATTTGGATCAGCTTAAAGGCGATCCTCAACCAAGCAAATATTCGTCGTATTCAGGCAACAGACAGACGACGGATCGATCCTCGAATTCGAAAGCGGCCTCTTTGCCCGTCCAGTATGCTCGTCCTTCGATCTTTTCCGAATCGGGCGCTCCTTGCGCAGCCTCTACGGCTTGCCTCGCCTCCCCGATCGTAAGCCCCGACCACCAGGCGAAGTCATGAAGCGTTGCAGGTCCGTGGCCGGAAAAATAACGTTTGGCAAGTTCTGCCAGAGACGCCTCCCGGGACAACTCCCGCTCCTCCCGCACCCATTCGTCCAGCAGGATGAACGTTTGCTGCTTCCCTTCCATCGGCCCGAGACAAATCAGCCCCGACTGCGCCAAACCAGAGCAATTGATAGCCGCGCTGGTTTTTGGTGCCGATGCCGGCGCTCTCCAGCAGTTGCATCAGGTCCGGACGGCTTATCCTCCCTTTGTCTTGCATAGCACTGCGAATGAGAGATTCGGAATGCACGAGAAGTTTGGCGTCAATTTCCAGCTGCTCCAGCCTCCGTTTATTCTGGGCCAGCATGCGGGGCGCTAGCTTGAGCATCCATTTCACATCTTCCGCCGGCACAAAATGAAGCGTACCGCGCATCGCCCAGGTGAGGACGATCTTCTTATCGACCAGAGCTTGTTCGATGTCCGCAGCCTGCGCGCCTTCCGTGCGGCAGCCGATCGCCCATATCGCTTGCAAATCATCTTGCGCCTGCATGGCGCCCAACCTGCGGATCGCCTCCTCAGGCGTCGCCGATTTCGCCCCGGCAATGCGTTGGTTGAACAATCGCCGATACGCGATCGCTTTGTTTGCCATTTGCCAGCTTCACTCCCTTATCATCATTTTCCAAGCCCGGCATGGAGGTTGTTAAGATCTGCCTTCGGCTTTCGCTAGACATTTAAGAAAGTACTTGTTAACTTCGGTAAGCACATCTTGCATGATTGCAAGCGTGGTTGTCCATTCATGCGACTCTAATCCGTGATCCGCGTCTTCGATCAAATGAATGCTTGCGGTTTCAATTTGCCTTCTATCCTCTTTCGTAAACAAAGGATCCCGATCCCCCGTGATGACCAGGCCGTTGCTTTTTTGAATGAACGGAACGGTCATCTTAATCGGCGTTAAAAATAGGTGCTCCACTTTCCTGTTCAATCTCTCAGCGAGCAATCCCGCAATATAGGTTCCCAAACTTTTGCCGTTAAAAATGACCGTCTTTCAGATCCAACGTTTTGAACGCTTCTTCGAGATCGGCGACGATATGATTGATGTCGTTGTCGTTAAACTCAGGTTTCGCGCGGGCAACCTGGTATCCGTATTCAAGAGACAAGACGTCCATTCCTAGCTGAAGGGCGATTTTTCATATGTAGTGGAATAACGGTCTTTCAACGCTATAGTTGGCTCCGGGAAACTCCACGACTAATGCGGAGGAAGCTTCTGTCTCCACGAATTTATAGATGCAGTCCACGCCCCAAGAAGCAGGCAAGAATCTCTTTTAGCTTCATAGCCGCCCCCTTTCGAGAATGTCGTATAGCGACATCATAACAAAAAGCCCTATTTTGGGATATGAAAAAAGAGCCCAACAACCTCCTATGCAAGAGGCCGAATCAGGCTCTAATTGATCGTTCCGGTTGTATCGCTACCGGAAAAGTTAACGGACCTAAATGATGCTATGACCGAGACAAACGGCCAATTGGCCGTAAATTCTCCTGATAACGTATCTGTGTCCATTACTTTAGCGATCCCTGTAATAT
>NZ_AUCP01000046.1 GCF_000429825.1 Cohnella thermotolerans DSM 17683 | reverse complement strand
AGCTTGGCAGGCCATCCAAAGAACAACGTGACGCCGATGATCGAAAGCAAGAGAAGCAAGACGCTGCACAGCGCAATGCGATCGAAGGAAAGTTCGGCGAAGGCAAACGCAAGTTGGGTTTGGGCCGAATTTGCTCCCGCGGTGCTCATACAAGTTTAACTGTCATCGCTATCCAGTTTCTGGTTATGAACCTGGAACGGCGACTGCGGGTTCTTTTTTTCTCTTTTTTCAGATTCATTGCGTTCCGTCCGATTTTTTGCATGAAAACCGCAAAGAAAATCACGGTCTAGGCTCATGCGTTGGGAGCAGCTTAAATTGATCTTGTTCAGCAAGCCCTAATTATTGCGGACAAGTATACACTTTTTTCCGGGAGCGGTGGGTCCTGCGGATCATCCATTCGCGCCGTTTCGCCTATTTGCGCCAAATTTCTCCTTCATTCCGAACGAAAAAAGAACGGGTTTTCCTTGCGCCTTCAAGACTGCCGAACCGCGCCGCGCGACGCTTGTCAAGAATCGGACTTCCCGATTTTGCAAGCGGATTCTCTAGGCCCGAAAGCCGCTATCCGGACCGGCGTGCGGTCCGCAGGGCGTCAGCGCCTCCTCGCAGCCCTTCTTGTAATTGACCAGCGCCAGCAGCGCGATGCCGATCACGAAGAAGGCGGCGATCGCGAGCAGCGCCGGCCGGCTGGAGCCGGTCGCGAGGCCGACGATGCCGAACACAAGCGGGCCCAGCAGCGAGAAGAAGCGGCTGGAGAAGCTGAGGAAGCCGTTGAATTCCGCCGTCCGCCCCTGCGGAATCATGCGGCTGTAGATCGCTCGGGACGTCGACTGCGCGCCTCCCTGCACAAGGCCGACCATCACGGCCAAAATATAAAAATGAAGCGCCGTCTCCATGAAGTAGCCGAGCACGACGATGACGATGTAGCCGACAAGCGAGACATACAGCATTTTGAAGCCCCCCAGCCGGTCCGCCAGCTTGCCGAACAGCCAAGTCGCCGGGAAGCCGATGATCTGGGTGAGCAGCAGCGCGGCGATCAGGCTCTGCTGCTTGATGCCGATGTCGGTGCCGTAGCTGGTCGCCATGACGATGACGGTGTTGATTCCGTCGAAGAAAAACCAGTACGCCAGCATGAATTTGAACAGCTCGGGGTACCGCCTGATGCCGAGCAGCGTGCCCCGCAGCCTGCCGGCCCCCGCCTTAAACATCTCCTTGGCGCCGCCCAAAACCGACTCGGCAGGAGCCTCCTTCACCCTCCGGAACAGCGGGAGGGAGAAGACAATCCACCAGATGCCGACCGTCAGAAAGGAAATTCGGGAGGCCATCGCTTGATCGGGAATGCCGAACGCGGACGGATACAGGATAAATGCCAGATTGACGATGAGCAGCACGCCGCCCCCGAGATAGCCTATGGCGTAGCCTTGCGCGCTCACCCGCTCCCTCCGGGCGGGAGAGGCCACGTCGTTCAGCAAGGCGTCGTAGAACGTGTTGCCCGCGCCGAAGCCGATCATGCCGATCACGACGAGGATGGAGGCGAGCAGCCAGTCCCCTTCGCCGATTCCCAGCATCGCGGCGCTCGCCAGCGCCCCCGTCCATGTGAAAAAGCGCAGAAATTTTTTCTTGCTGCCCGTATGATCGGCAATAGCGCCCAGCAGCGGGGACAGCACCGCCACCAGAACCGCCGCCGTCGTCTGGGTGAAGCCCCAATACGCGCTCGCCCTGCCTTCGAGCCCCGACGCCGCGACGCTGCCGTAGAAGGTCGGCATCACCGCCGCCATTATCGTCGTCGCAAAAGCCGAATTGGCCCAATCGTACATGATCCAAGCCCGAACGGACTTGCGTTCGTCCTGCACGCCATCGCCCCTCTTCTCAATAGGTTATGCCAACCTCTTTCGACGGAGACGAACGGTTTCCTCCGGCGTTGCCGGGCTTTACAGAGATTTAATCAAAAGCGCCTACAGCGCAAACCTGGCCAGCAGCCGCTTCTGGCCGTCGGCCAGTCCGGCCAACAAATCCGCCGCTTCAACTATTTGTATCCTTCCGGCGCCACTGCCCTTCCTCGTCCCTGTACTCCGCGTACCGTCCGGATTTCGCTTCGGCGACCGTCTCCAGCAGCCATTCTTCCTCCGCCTTGGCGTACAGCACCATGCCTGCCAGCATCCTGCGGGTGCTGCTCGGCATCTTCTCTCCGCGTTCGCGGATCGTCCGTTCGAGCTTCTCGATGCGGGCTCTGCACGCCTCGAGCTGCCGCTCCGCAATCTCCGCGATCAACGCCTGACTGCCGTGCCGGAGGAACGGCATCGCCATCATCATCGGATGCTGCGGGTGGGCCGGCTGCTCAAGCTGCGCGTAGAACAGTTCCATGAACCGCTCCCGCCCCGCTTCGGTAATGCGGTAGATCGTTTTGTCCGGACGGTTCTCCCCCGGAACGGGGACGACTTCGACCGTCTCGATCAGGCCGCTCTCCCGCAGCTGGTCAACGGCGTAATAGAGCGAACCGTCGCGCAGCTTGAAGGCATGATCCCAATTGCGGTTTTGGATGACCTGCCGCATCTCGTACGGATGGCGGTCCTGCTCCATGAGCAGGCCGAGCACCATAAGCTTCATCGACATGCCGGCTCAACTCCCGGGCGTCGGCTCGGCCTGGCCGGAAGGCTCGCCGCCGTGCGAGCCGCGGCCGCCCGCCTGCGATCCCTGCGGGGCGCCTTGCGCAGCCGAGAGCCGGGCTTTCCCCATAAGCAGCGCGAACACGAGCGCAACCGCCGGCAGCAGAACCGACCATTGGAAAACATAAATAATGGAGTCGCCCAGCTTCGCCAGCAGCGTATTCAGCACGTCGGCCGGGATGCCCATCTTCGCTTGGACGGCGGGATCGAGCAGCGCCTGGCCGCTTTTGATCCGTTCCGCCATCTCCGGGCTCGCGCCGGGCAGCGCCTTGACCGCGGACTGGAAGTCGTTCTTCTGCAGCACGCCGAACACGGTGACGCCGATAGCGGAACCGATCGTGCGGAAGAAGGTAATCAGCGACGAAGCCGAGCCTTTGTATTGCGGCGGCACCGAGCTGAGCGTCGAAATGTTGAGCAGCGAGAACGAGACGCCCATGCCGAGGCCGACGACGATCATGAACAGTCCGATGGCGAGCCGGCTCGACGACAGATCCATGGCGAAGCCGAGCAGCGCGCAGCCGGCCAGCAGCACAAGCGCCGAAGCGACCATCGAGTTGCGGAACGGGAACTTGGTGGCGACCCGGCCCCCGATCTGGGCGCTGACGACGTTCGCCAGCATCATCGGGATCAGAACGGTGCTCGTCTGCGTGGCGGTCTTGTGGAAGACGCCCTGGATGAACAGCGGAATATACGTGGCGGCGGCGATCATGACGCCCCCGTACAGGAAGCTGATCATCATGCTGCTGGTGAACAGCCGCTTCTTGAACAGTCCGAGCGCGACGACCGGGTCCTTCGCCCGCGCCTCCGCGAGCAGGAAGCCCGCGAGCAGAACGCCGGCCGCAACGAAGAACGAGACGATTTTCCAGGAGCCCCAAGCCCAGCCGTCCGTCCCGCCCAGCTCCAGCGCGAACATGAAGAACAGAATCGAGGCGGCGAGCAGAATGGCGCCGAGCCAGTCGATGTTCTGTTTGCGCCGGCTCGCCGATTCGTGATAGCCCCGAACGATGAACAGGAACGACAAAATGCCGATCGGCACGTTGATGTAGAAAATCCAGCGCCAGCTGATATTGTCCGTGATCGTGGCGCCCAGAATCGGGCCGAACACGCTCGACAAGCCGAAGACGGCGCCGAACAACCCCATCATCTTGCCGCGCTTCTCCTGCGGGAACAAGTCGAAGATGATGGTGAATACGATCGGCATCAGGGCGCCGCCGCCGATGCCCTGAATGGCGCGGTAAACGATGAGCTGATCCATGTTCTGCGCCGTGCCGCACAGAATGGAACCCGCCATGAACAGCGCGGTTCCCGTGAGGAAAAACCGTTTGCGCCCGTACATGTCGGACAGCTTGCCGAAGATCGGGGTGGAGACGACCATCGCGATCATGTAGGCGGAGTATACCCAGACGAATTTGTCCAGTCCTCCGAGCTTCTCGATAATTCGCGTCATCGCCGTGGAGACGATCGTCTGATCGAGCGCCGCCATGAACAGGCCGAGCAGCAGACCCGCGACGACGAGGCGAACGTTGCTTTTCTTCGCGTCCATTGATACATCCTTTCCGGATTCGAAGCAATCCGATACTCAAATTTGAATACACATTTGCCATTATACTCAAATTTGAGCAAAGATCAATCCGTTAAAGCGCTTTTGCTCCGGCCGAACAAATGGCCTATAATAAAGTAGTAAGAAAAGGATTTTTATCTCTTAAATTTAATGTGATAAATAATTTGTATAAGGAGGCGGTTCGTTGAACATTAGCCAGTTGGAGACGCTGCTGACGATCTCCAAAACGCTCAGTTTCCGCAAGGCGGGCGAGATGCTCAACTTGACCCAGCCCGCCGTCTCCGCTCAAATCAAAAGTTTGGAAGACGAATTCAAGGTCGTGCTGGTCGACCGCAATCATCCCGTCGCGCTTACGGATCGGGGCAAAGTTTTCTTGGAGCACGCGGAGCGAATCTTGGCCATCGTGGAGGAGCTGAAGCAGAAGCTGACGGATCTGGACCAGACGCCCCAAGGACATATCTCGCTCGGCACGACGACATCGATCGCCATTCAGATTTTGCCCCGGGTGCTGTCGTACTTCCAGAACCAGTTCCCGCTCATCAAGACGTCCATTCTGTCCATGTCCTCGTCGCAGGTGCTGGCCAGCGTGGAGAACGGCACGGTCGACATCGGCATCGGCTACCTGACCGAACGAAGCCCGCACGTGGAGACGTCGGTGCTCTATTACGACACGTTCGAGCTGGTCGTCTCTCCGGAGCACCCGCTGGCGAAGGCCGAACGGGTCACGCTGGACATGTTGAAGGACGTGCCGATGATTCTGCTCTCCCCGGATACGCAGGGACGCCGATTCGTCGATCGCGTCTTCCAGGAGCACCAGATGCAGCCGAACCTGGCCATGGAGCTGAGCAGCAGCGAAGAAGTCAAGCGGATGGCGGAATTGAACCTCGGCGCGGCCGTCGTCTCCAAGCTGTCGATCGCGAGCGAGCTGAGGCGGGGCACTTTGAAGATGATTCCCGTCCGCGAGCTGGAAGTGAGCCATCCGGTCGGCGTCATGACCAAGTCGGGCCGGTACAAGAACAGCGCCATGCGGCAATTTCTGAACGATTTGAAAGGCATGCCCGAAGATCAATTCATCGGAAGCGAATAGCGCAGCCGCGTCAAGCAGCCGGTAGAGCGCCAGAGGAGGATACAACCATGGACAAATTTGATCTGCACACGCACCATGTCCGCTGCGGGCATGCGGAGGGCAGCATCGAGGATTACATCCGGGCCGCCATCGAAGCCGGATTGACCGCAATCGGCATCTCCGATCATTCGCCCTACTTCGCGCACGAGGAGGACCATCCGAATCCCGGAATCGCCATGGCCCGAAGCGAATTTGCCCGCTACGTCGAAGAGGTTCTCCGGCTCAAGGAGCGCTACCGGGACAAGATCGAAGTGCTGCTCGGCGTCGAATCGGACTTCTTCCCCGAACATCTTGAAGTGTACCGCGACGAGTACGCTTCCTATCCGTTCGATTACATTATCGGTTCCGTCCATCAAACCCGCGGAATCAGCATTTTCAACCGCAACCGGTGGAAAAAATTGGACAAATCGCTCCATACCGACGAGAAAAGGCACTATTACGAGTTGATCCGCCAATCCGCCCGCACCGGGCTGTTCCAGGTGCTCGGCCATATCGACGCGATGAAGGGCTACTATCCGGCGTTCTCCGACATTCCCGGCGCGGAGAAGGAGATCGACGAAGCGCTGAAGGCGGTCGCCGAAGAAGATATCGCCATCGAGATCAATACGAGCGGCAAAACGAAGGACGTCGGCGGCTGGTATCCTTCCGACGCGATACTGGAGCGGGCGCTGCATTTCGGCGTCGACGTCACGTTCGGGTCGGACGCCCACGTCCCGAGCCGGGTCGGCGACGAATGGGAGCAGGTCCGGAGCCGGCTCAAGGAGATCGGATTCTCCCGCTGGGTATACTACCGGCAGAAGAAGAAAATCGTCGTGGAACTGTGACAAAAGCCCCCGAAAAAAAGGAGCCCTTCACCGCTGAAGGGCTCTTCAAAATATGAAAAAGGGGGTCTTGCTAGTCATTGTACCCGCCGCGTAAGACAGGGACGTAACAGCTATATTTCATTTGTATGACAAAAACCTCTCGACATTTCGCGATGAAATCCGCTCCCCTCTTCCCCTTTCCCGTGATATGATGATTACCAAAAGCAGCAAGGGGAGTGTGAGCTTGATGAATTACCGGGCCAAACCCGCGTACGATTTCCACCATCTCGGCCACGTAAAGGAGCAGACAAGCTCCAAGCGGGCTCTGTGGATTACCTTGATATTGACCCTGTTCTTCACGATCGTGGAGATCGTCGGCGGCTTGATGTCCCATTCGCTCGCGCTGCTGTCCGATTCCGCCCATATGGTGTCGGACGTCATCGCGCTGGGGCTGTCGATGACCGCCATCTATCTGGCGACCCGTCCGCCGAACGCCAAATACACCTTCGGCTTCCTTCGTTTCGAAATTATCGCTTCCTTCTTGAACGGCCTGGCGCTGTGCGTCATCTCGATCGGCATCTTCGTCGAAGGGATCGACCGGTTCATTCATCCGGTCGACATCGAATTCGGCCTTATGCTCGTCATCGCCTCGATCGGGTTCGTCGTCAATCTCGTTCTGACGATCGTGCTGAGCCGCAGCCATCACGAAGAAGAGAACCTGAACGTGCAGAGCGCGCTATGGCATTTCATCGGGGACCTGCTCAGCTCGGCCGGCGTCATCGTGTCCGCGATCATTATTTATTTTACCGATCTGATGTTTTTCGATCCGCTGATCAGCATCGTCATCGGCGGCATCATCTTCGTCGGGGGCGCGCGCATTCTGCGCGAGTCCGTGCTCATTCTGATGGAGTCCGTGCCGGAGAAGTTCAATCTGGACGAAATTCGCGCCGACCTGCGGAAGGTGGAAGGCGTCGAGGACGTGCACGAAATGCATCTGTGGGCGATCTCGTCCGACCATTATTCGCTGACGGCCCATATGTTCGTACGAGAGGACATTCAACCGTTCTGCATTATTCTGGCCGTCAACGAAGTGCTGCAGAAGAAATACGGCATCGCCCACTCGACGATTCAGATGGAGCACGCTTCAATTCACCCGCACGGCGAATACGGGCGCCAGTTCCTTCGCCAGCAGGAGGAGAAGCAGAACGCCCTGCTGCGGCCGAACGCCCCCGAAGGATTGGCTTAAGGAGAGTGCTTGACGCTTGCACTGGTTTCTAACCGCTCTGGGCAGCGCGTTCGTCTTCGGTCTGGCGGGCTTTCTCATGAAGGTCAGCCAGATGCGGGGCGGGGCGCTGTCCTCTTTGCTGCTGGGATTGTATACGGCCGGCACGCTGGGCTTCTGGGCGCAGGCGCTGCTCGCGGACAGCTGGGACCCGCTCGACTGGCGCGTGTGGGCTTGGGGCGCGCTCGTCGGACTCGGTTCCGCTTGGGGCAACTTGCTGTTCATGCGCGCGCTCGACTACGGGCCGGCCAGTCTGACATCCCCGCTGACGAACGCCAACATTCTGTTCGTCGTCGCCATGGGCGCCCTCTGGTACGGCGAGCCCGTTCATCCCGCCGCGCTGGCGGGAATCGTCAGCCTGGTGGCCGGCGTCGTTCTGCTCTCGGTCAAATCGGAAAGCTCTTTGGCGATCCGAAGCAATAAATGGTACGGGCTCGTCACGGCGGCGACGCTGTTGTTCGTGTTCCGCAACGGCGGCCTGAAGGTGACGGAATCGCTCGGTTTGGACAACACCTCGGTGTTGTGGGCCGGCTACCTGCTGTCGTGGATTTGGTTCGCCCTCGCCGCGCGGCTCGAGCGGCGAAGCGCATGGCTCGCGGAGCTGCCGCGCGACGAGGCGGCGAATCCGGAGCGGCCCGCTGCCGCCGTTGCCGCCTCTCCCGCCCGCTCGTCCCGCACCGTCGGCCTGCTCTGGGGGCTCGCCGCCGGCGTATGCTCCTACGGCGGCCTTCAGTTGTACGCCGCCGCGCTGGCGATCGGACCGTCGCATCTGATCGCCCCGATCTTCGCGACGAACAGCCTCGTCGTCGCCATCGGCTCGCTGCTGCTCTACCGCGAGAGGCTGACGCGCCTGCAGATGGCGGCTCTCGCGCTGCTCCTCGCCGGCTTGGCGCTGGTGCGAGCCTGAAGGAAGCGGGCGCGCCGTGCCGACGGAGCCGTCCGCGCAACCTAAAACCGCCGCGCTCCCGATCGGGAACGCGGCGGTCGAAGTTAAGGCAAATCGATCAGCATAACGGTAGCGCCGGAGCCGGATTCGAGAGCAAGCTCCGTCTCGCCCTCGATACGCGCGGCGTCTCTGCGGCCGAGGCTCTCGGTGCCGTTCAGCCGGATCTCTCCCTCCACGACGAACAAGAACATCCGGCGTCCCGCTTCCTGCCGGAATTCCGCCCGAGTTCCCGCCTCCAGCTCGGTCAGGTAGATCGTCATGTCCTGATGGACATGCGCAACTCGGCCCGCTTCCGGAGAGACGGATGCAATCGGCACCCAGCGGCCTCGAAGCGAGGCGGGATCGAACCGGGTCGTCTCGTAGGAAGGCTCCAGGCCCCGCTCGGCGGGCTGGAACCACATTTGCAGCAATTTCAGCGGTTCGGTCTCGGATGCGTTGTACTCGGAATGGTACACCCCGGTGCCGGCCGACATCCGCTGCACTTCGCCCCACGTCGTTACCGCCCGGTTGCCCAAGCTGTCCCGATGCTCCAGCAAGCCGCTCAGCACCAGCGTCACGATCTCCATCTCGCGGTGCGGATGCATGCCGAAGCCTGCGGCAGGCGCAATCCAATCGTCGTTCAGCACCCGCATCGGTCCGAATTGCAAATATTGCGGATCGTAATAATCGGCGAACGAATAGGAGAAGCTGGACTTGAGCCAGCCATGGTCGGCATGATGGCGGTCTTCGGCTTTTTGAATGCGGATCATCTATGAATGCCCTCCTTCGGACGTCCCGCTTAGTTGAACCACGCAGCGTCCAGCGAATAATCCCCCGGGCCGGTCAGCGCGACAGCCAGCGCGACGACGATCAGAACCAGATTGTATTCGTAGCCGCCGCTCGTTGCCCACAGCCCGTTGCGGCCGTGGACTTTAAAGACGGCGATCAGCATCGTCAGAATGATCAGAGCGGCCCCGGCCCACGTCAGGAACCCGAAAGCGAACAATACCCCCCCGGCCAATTCCGCCAGTCCGGCCAGCAAGGTCATCAAGTATCCGGGCTTGATTCCGATCGAATCGAAGTACCCCGCCGTTCCCTTCAGCCCATATCCGCCGAACCAGCCCGCCAGCTTCTGCATGGCATGACCCGCGAACAAAGCTCCGATCACCACACGCAAAATAAGCAAGCCTAAATCCATTAGGCTCCACACCCTTCTGTATTTTCTATTTGACTTGCTCGGCTACAATACTAATTTAATCTTCTTACTTTTGTCAAGTTATAAAAAAAAGTATTGTTCCTTCTTACTTTTCGAATCCGATTGTGCTATGATGGTTACAGAAAGGGGGAAGACGGATGGACTATTCCAAAATGTGCCCCAAATACGAATCGGCCGCCGAACTGCTCGGCAAAAAGTGGACGGGTCTCATTATTCGCGTGTTAATGGGAGGTCCGAAACGGTTCAAAGACATCAAGGAACAGATCCCCGATATGAGCGACAAAATGTTGACCGATCGCATGAAGGAGCTCGAATCGTTCGGCGTCGTCAAACGAACCGTTTATCCCGAGATGCCCGTGCGCATTGAATATAATTTGACCGAGAAAGGCCGCGATCTGGAGAATGTGACGAATTCCATCCAGGAATGGGCCGAGAAGTGGATGTAACGGATCGGCGGGCCGCGCGCAGGCCGTTCGCTGCGGGTAAAAAAAGAACCGGACTTCGGTGGAAGTCCCGGTTCTTTTTTGTTCAGTGAAGCGGAATGGACGCTTGCGTCTCGAATTGTTCCGCTGGGGGCGGAGAGGCGAAGGCCGCCGTCACTCCGCGGCGCCGGGCGGCGAAGCTTCGCACCCAGGCGTCGTAGAGACGGCCGAAGCCGCGCACGAGAGGAGCCAGGAACAGCAGCAGCACCAATCCGACGCCAGCCGCCACAAGCGATCGCTGGAACGGGGTCAGCGGCGGGAGCAGCATGTCGAGCCAATCGCCGTTGTAGTAAAGCTCGTAATCGTAAAGGAAAACCGATACTTTGTAAGCGGCGGGCTGCAGCAGCAGTCCGAACACGGCGGCCGGAACCGCCAGCGCCGGCACGAACAGGACGACGCGGATCGGAAACTGCAAGATACTGTAGAAGAGAGCCCGATAGCCGTCGATCCGCACAACCGCAGCGAACCATCTCTTCCATCGGGAGACGGGCGCGGGAACCGCTTCGTCTTCCGCGAACTCTCCGTCCGCCGCGACGGCCGGCGCCGCGTCCGCCCTTCTTTTCTCCCCGCGGCGCCACCGGCCCCAGTTCAGCTGATCTTCTCTCATCCGCTTCTCGCACCAGGCCATCGTACCGGCCAGAATCGGGATGCCGATCCCGACTACCGCGAGTCCCAGTCCCAGACACAATCCCGCGACCGCCACTACAAATATCGTGATGCCGCGCGGCAGCCCCGACAGCAATAAGAGCCAAGCGTCGTACGCGCTCGATTTTCTCATCGTCAACAGCTCCGTTTCGTTCTTCTTGTGCACCATTGTACCAACGTCTGCAGCGATTGCGTCAGCGGCTCGAGCACGGGAAAGCCCCCGACCTCCGGCCAGGGTTCGCTTAGGCCTTCATCGGATACCTCCATTTAAAAAAATAGTTCGCTCCGAATCGACAAAATCCGAAACTTCTCTCTCTTCTTCGGCGTCAGAAAGAGTAGAGAGGAGAGAGAGATTCATGCCAAAAGGAACCAAGCTGCTGGCGGTCGCCGCCGCAGCCGTCGTCATCGTATGGGGTTCTGCCCGGTTGGGCAATTGGGACAACGTATGGGGAGCCAAAGAAGACAACGCCGCAACGCAGCCCGCGGCATCGCCTTCCGAGCCGCCTTCCGCTTCTGCTCCGGCTGCGGAAAATTCCGGTGCTTCGGCCGGATCGTCTGCGGGGCCGTCGGCGGAAGCTCCCGCTGCGCCTTCCGCCGAACCGGACGACACGTCGGCTTCCGGGGACTCGGCGGGACTGGCGGAGAGCGTCGCCGCCATGTTGCGGGAGAACGCCCCGGATCGCACGATCGAAAAGAACGCCGACGGGCTGGCCGTCGTGAACAACGAAGACAGCTTGCTCGTTCTGGTCAATAAAAAGCGCAACCTGCCGTCGGATTACACGCCGCCGGATCTGGTCGTGCCGAACGTCGAATTCTCGTTCTCGGGGGAATCCGAGAAGAAGTATATGCGCAAGGATGCGGCGAAGGCGTTGGAGGAGCTTTTTGCCGGGGCCAAGGACGACGGCATCGAGCTTAAAGCGGTATCCGGCTATCGCTCGTACGCCAGGCAGAAGGCGATCTTCGATTCCAACGCGAAGCAGAAGGGCGATGAAGTCGCCAACCGGACGAGCGCCCACCCCGGCCAAAGCGAGCATCAGACGGGACTGGCTATGGACGTGTCCAGCGCCAGCGCGGACTACTCGCTCGAGACGACGTTCGGCGACACGAAGGAAGGCAAATGGCTGGCCTCCCACGCTCACGAATACGGATTTATTATCCGTTATCCGAAAGGCAAGCAAGACATTACCGGTTACACCTACGAGCCGTGGCACGTGCGCCACGTCGGCAAGGATGTCGCCGAAGCGGTGTATCGGTCGGGCCTTACGCTGGAGCAGTACTTGGAGAAATTCAACGGGGCGACCAAAGCGTAACCCGAACGACGACCGAGTCGGCGAAGCGCGCGTTGGCGCAGGCCTATTCGGAAACTAAAAATACGGCGGATCCCCTCTAAAGAGGCTCAATCGTTGAGCTTCTTTTGCACATTGGCGGGGAAAATGACGAAAGAGGCTCAATTGTTGAGCCTCTTTGTCGTGTTTGCGGCGGAAATCGCCGATGAGGCTCAGCCGTTGAGCTGCTTTGGCGCGTGTGCGGCGAGGCGGCCTCCGAACCGGTCGATCGCGCCCTATCCGGGACCGCCCCGTACGTTTATAGCCCGGCGCGCGAACCGATCACCAGATGCGGATGCTGTAAGACTGCCGGATATAGGCGGGATAGGAGTAAATTTTCAACGTCAGCGGCTGTTTGTAAGGTTTGTTATCCAGGTAGAAATAGAACTCTTGCTTGCCCGGTTCCGCAGTAGAAGCCGAGCCGCCGACTCTGTTTTTCATCTCGGCCGTATCGTAGATCGCGCCCTAAGCGTCGGTGAATTTGTCTTCAAAAAGGGTGTTAGGCCCGGCAGGTCGCTTCCTGAACGGCCTCGAGCGCATCGGTCTCGTTCTTCAGATACGCATAGGCGATTCGGTACAGCCGCTGCTTCCCCGAGCGAACCAATGCGCAGAAAGCCTCGTCGTCGCCGTTGCTCACGGCCGCAACCAGCTCTTCCGTCGTCATGCTCCTCCCCCTCTCGCTTATTAGACCGTGCGGAAGGGCAAACGGTTTTGGCCATTTTTAAACCCACCGATAAAGTTGATGCCCGGACAGACTTTGAAAAGCGCCTCGAGATCGGATATGCTGACTAAGAGCGGTTTTGTGGTAAAATGTAAGACTGAATCGAACAGCCCTTGTACGAGATGGAGGTGCGCCTGTTATGGCGGCAACAAGAACATTCGCATTTATCGGTTCCTATGCGGACGCGGGCGGGCCCGGGCTATACGCCTGCGCGTTCGACGCGGACGAAGGCAAGCTGGAGCCGCTCGATCGGGCGGACGGCCTGCAAAATCCGACGTTCCTCGATGTGGACGCCGAAGCGAAACGGATTTACGTCATCCTTGAGAGCAAAAATGCCGACGGGCAGCGCTGCGGCGGTGCCGCCGCTTACGAATTCGACCCGGCTGCCGGCAAAATGCGCCGGTTGAACGAGGAGATCACGCTCCCCGCGACAACGTGCCACCTGACGCTGGACCGCTCCCGCCAATGCATTATGGTCGCGAGCTACCACGGCGGGATGATCGGCCTGAACCCTTTGCTGGAAGACGGACGCATCGGTCCGACAGCCGATATCCACCGGCACGAAGGCTCCAGCATCCTGCCCGCGCAAACCCAGGCCCGCGCGCACTCGGTCATCGTCGATCGCGCCAATCGGTACGCCGTGGCTTCGGATCTGGGGCTCGACCGGCTGATCGTCTACAAGCTGGACGTGCCGGGTCGAAAGCTGATTCGTCATAGCGAGACGAGCATCGCGCCCGGATCGGGGCCGCGGCATTTCGTCTTCCACCCGACGTTGCCTTACGGATACGGCATCAACGAGCTGAACAGCACGATCACCGTCTACGCCTACGATGCAGAGAACGGGCGCCTGGACGTCGTGCAGACGGTGTCGACGCTCCCGGAAGATTATCAAGGGGACAACGCTTGTGCGGACATCCATTTGTCGCCGGACGGTAAGTTCCTGTACGGCTCCAACCGCGGGCACGACAGCCTGGCGGTTTACGCCGTCGACGCCTCAAGCGGTCAGCTTCGGCTCGTCGAGCACGCATCCACGCTCGGAGGCCATCCCCGCAACTTCGCGCTGTCGCCGGACGGACGCTTCGTGCTTGTCGCCAACCGCGACTCCGACAACATCGTCACGTTCCGCCGCGACGCGGAGACGGGCAAGCTCGAGCCGACCGGAAGCGAGTGGAAGGCTTCCAAGCCGGTTTGCATCAAATTTGCCGAGATCGCCGAGTAATTCGGCGGAAGCTGGGTCTTCCCCACGTCGAGATCATCGGCATGGGGGGCTGCCAACAAGGCGGTTTTGGGGCCTTGTTGGCTGGCTCCCCGGCATCGATGCCTCGAACAAGGCCCTTTTTGGGCCATGTTTGCCCGCGCGCCGGCCAGGAAGCACGGAGCAAGGCCTTTTTTAGGCCGTGTTCGCTCGCTCCCCGGCATCGATGCCTCGAACAAGGCCCTTTTTGGGCCATGTTTGCCTGCGCGCCGGCTATGTGGCACGAAGCAAGGCCTTTTTTAGGCCGTGTTCGCTCGCTCCCCGGCATCGATGCCTCGAACAAGGCCCTTTTTGGGCCATGTTTGCCTGCGCGCCGGCTATGTGGCACGAAGCAAGGCCTTTTTTAGGCCTTGTTCCTCTCATTGACGCGCTCCCTCGGGGGAAGCAAAAAACAGGGTCGCCTTCGCCGTATTCGGCGCGGGGCGACCCTGTTTATTAGCGTATCGATCAGCCTTCGAGCAGCAGCGTCTCCGGATCTTCGAGCAGTTCCTTCACTTTGACAAGGAACTGAACGGCTTCAGCGCCGTCGACGATGCGGTGGTCGTACGAGAGCGCGATGTACATCATCGGACGAATCGCGATTTCCGTATTGTTGTTGATCGCGACCGGACGGTATTGAATCTTGTGCATGCCGAGAATGCCCACTTGCGGAGCGTTCAGGATCGGCGTGGAGAGCAAGGAGCCGAACGTGCCGCCGTTCGTGATCGTGAACGTGCCGCCTTGCAGATCGGCCAGTCCGAGCGAGTTCGAACGCGCCTTGGCCGCGAGATCGGCGATGGAGCGCTCGATCTCCGCGAAGCCGAGCTTGTCCGCGTCCCGGACGACCGGGACGACAAGACCTTCCTTGGCGGCGACGGCGATGCCGATGTCAAAAAATTTCTTGACGATGATATCGTCGCCGTCGATTTCGGCGTTCAGCAGCGGGAACTTCTTCAGCGCGCCGACGACGGCTTTGGTGAAGAAGGACATGAAGCCCAGGTTGACTTCGTTCTTCTCTCTGAACGAATCCTTGCGGCGCTTGCGCACGTCGATGATGGCGCTCATGTCGACTTCGTTGAACGTCGTCAGCATGGCGGCCGTATGCTGCGCTTCCACCAGACGCTTCGCGATGGTCTGGCGGCGGCGGGACATCCGCATGCGCTCGGTCGGCTTCGCCGGATTGAACGGAGCCGGGGCGGCTGCCGCAGGGGCGCTTGCCGCCGGCGCAGGAGCGGGCGCCGGAGCGGAGCCTGCCGCGCGAACGTCGGCCGGATAGATGCGGCCGAGCGGATCGCGGGACGGCGTCGCGCTCAGGTCAATGCCTTGCTCGCGGGCCAGCTTGCGCGCAGCCGGGCTCGCCGGCGGCACGGCGCCGGTCGTTGCGGCCGGTGCAGGCGCAGCGGCCGCGGGAGCCGGGGCGGCTGCCGCAGGGGCGCTTGCCGCTGGTGCCGGTGCCGGGGCCGGCGCCGGAGCTGCCGCCGCAGGAGCCGCAGCGGCCGGAGCGCCGGCTCCCTCGGCGATCACGCCGACGACTTCGCCGATTTTGACCGTATCGCCTTCCTGGCGGGTAATTTCCTGAATGACGCCGTCGGATTCGGCGCTAATCTCCAGATTGACCTTGTCGGTCTCGAGCTCGAGAAGCAGATCCCCCTGCTTCACCGCATCCCCGACTTTAACGGCCCATCTAGCGATAGTTCCTTCCGTAATCGATTCGCCCATTGCCGGTACTGTGATCTGTTGCACTGCTGCTACCTCCCCAGGTTATGAGTCAACGTCGGACTCGGCTTTAACGACTGCGTAACGATGAATTGCTGCTCCAAAGCGTGAACTTGCTGGAAGCCGCTTGCCGGACTCGAACGGTCGGGCCGCCCGACGTACCGGACGGCTGCGCCGGAAGGCGCGATCTCGCGGATGCGCGGCTCGACGAAGCTCCACGCTCCCATGTTGCGAGGCTCTTCCTGCACCCATACGACTTCCTTGAGGTTCGGGAACCGCGCGAGGACGGCTGCGATCTCCTGAGCCGGGAACGGGTAAAGCTGCTCCACGCGAACGATATGCAGCCAATCCCAATGGCCGGGCTCCTCCTTGTCCAACGCTTCCTCCAGATCGATGGCGACTTTGCCGGTGCAAAGCACCAGGCGTTCGACGCGCTCGACATTGCCTCCCAGCCCTTTCTGCTCGATAATCGGGCGGAAGGAGCCTTTCTCGAACTCTTCCGGCGAAGAAGCGGCGCGCGGATTGCGGATCAGGCTCTTCGGCGTCATCAGCACGAGCGGGCGAACGTCGTCCGTCCCGAGCAGGGAAGCCTGACGGCGAAGAAGGTGGAAGTACTGCGCGGAGCTCGTCAAGTTCGCGACGGTCCAGTTCTCTTCCGCGGACAGCTGCAAATACCGTTCGAGGCGCGCGCTGGAGTGCTCCGGTCCCGCGCCTTCGTAACCGTGCGGCAGGAGCATGATCAAGCCGGATTTCTCCGCCCATTTCGAACGTCCCGAGGAGACGAACTGGTCGATGAGCACTTGCGCTACGTTGGCGAAGTCGCCGTACTGGGCTTCCCAGATGACCATCGTCTCCGGCGCGAATACGTTGTAGCCGTATTCGAAGCCGAGAATCGCCGATTCCGACAGCGCGCTGTTGTGAATCGCGAACGAAGCCTTCGCCTGCGGCAGCCGGTGCAGCGGGCAGAAGACGGCCCCCGTCTCCGGATCGTGCAGCACGAGGTTGCGGAATGCGAACGTGGCCCGTTCGGCGTCTTGCCCGGTAATCCGGATCGGCGTGCCGTCGGCCAGAATCGAGGCGAACGCCAGCGTCTCGGCGTGGCCCCATTCGACCTTCTCGCCGTCGTTCAGCGCGTCCGCCCGGCGTTCCAGAATGCGCTGCAGCTTCGGATATACCTTAAAGCCTTCCGGCCATTTCAGCAGCTCGGCGTTCATGGCGCGAAGCTCCTTAAGCGGCACGCCGGTCGGACCTTCCTTCGCTTCGCCGGCCGGCTCCGGCGTCTGATGGACCGCCTCCTGGCCTTCGCGCTGCTTCATCTCTTCGTAGGCCGCTTTCAGCCGTTCGACGACCTGGCCCTTGATTTGCTGGTATTGCTGCTCGTCGAAAGCGCCTTGCGCGATGAGCTTGTCGGCATAAATCCGGCTGACCGTCGGGTGCGCTTTGACCTTCTTGTAGATGAGCGGCTGCGTCGACTCGGGATCGTCCGTCTCGTTGTGCCCGTACCGGCGGTAACCGATCAGATCGATCAGGAAATCTTTCTTGAACAGCCGACGATACTCGCTAGCCATACGTCCGACCGCGATGCAAGCTTCCGGATCGTCCGCGTTGACGTGCACGATCGGAATTTCGTAGCCCTTGGCCGGGTCGCTTGCGTAGTGGGTCGACCGGGAATCGAAGCTCTCCGTCGTGAAGCCGATCTTGTTGTTGGCGATAATATGAATCGTCCCGCCGATCCGGTACCCGTTCAATTGCCCGAGATTCATCGTCTCGGAGACGATGCCTTCGCCCGGGAAAGCGGCGTCGCCGTGAATGACGATTGAAGCGGCGGCGTCCTCGTTGCGAACCGGGTAGCCGGGCTTGCTCCGGTCTTCCTGGGCCGCTCTCGCAAACCCTTGTACGACCGGATTGACGTATTCCAGGTGGCTCGGGTTGTTCGCCAGCGTCAGGCGGGTTTCCACCGTCTCGCCGGTCTTGATCGAACGGTTGGCGCCCAGATGGTATTTCACGTCGCCGGACCAGCCGTAGTTCATGCCGATCGAGCCTTCCGACGGCGTCACGCTCTTGTTCGTGGAATGATGGAACTCGGAGAAAATTTTCGAATACGGCTTTTCAAGCACGTGCGCAAGCACGTTAAGACGGCCGCGGTGCGCCATCCCCATCGTGATGTGCCCAACCCCGGCGTTCGTAAGTTCGTGTACGATTTCATCCACAAGCGCGACCAACACGTCGTTGCCTTCGACCGAGAAGCGCTTCGCTCCGACGAACGTCCGCTGGAGGAAGTCTTCGAACTGCTCGGCTTCGAGCAGCCGGGTCATCAGCTTGCGGCGTTCTTCCGCGTTCAGCTTCTGTGCGGGAATGGTTTTCTCGGCGTAATCGTTCAGCCATTTGCGTTCGTTCTCGTCGTGCACGTGGCCGAATTCGAAAGCGATCGTCCCCGTATATGCCTCCCGCAGCTTCTGAATGGCTTCCCAGCCGTTCCGAACGTCGGCGGGAGCGCCGTCCCATACGAGTTCGGCCGGCAAAGCGGCGAGGTCCGCTTGCTTCAAGCCGTATGTTTCGGGTTCGAGCACGCGGGTGTCCGCCCTCGGCCCGATATCGAGCGGATCGATGTCTGCAGCCAGGTGGCCGTAAGTACGAATGTTCCAGACGAGTTTGCCCGCGGCGACCGCATGCTTCAGCTGCGCAGCGTCCAACCGGGCGGGCGCGGCGCCGGCGGCACGGGTGTCTTCCAGCGGAGGAGCGCCCCTCGTCGCGAACAGATCGCGGTATTCCTGCGCAACCGATTCCGGATTCTGCAAATATAATTCATACTGTTCCTGGATGTAGCCCAGGTTGTGGCCGTAAAACGATTCCCACATTTGTTCTTCTGTCGGCATGATCCTACCCCTCGGTATACGGATTAGTTAAGATCGTGAAGAGACGCGATAAGAACTCATCAATTAGAAATTATAGTATATCCAGCGCTCTGTTAAAAATAATCAATTCCTATGATTATCATCTCAAAATGAGATGAATTCGCGCAGCCCCCGGCCTCAGTATGGCCCCGCACCGACAAGAAAAAACGCCGAACCGAAGAAATCGTTCCCTTATCTCAGTCCCAACGAAGCTTTAAGATTGGGGCCGGAACACCTCGCGGTAGCATTTGCGGCAGACCGGCTTGTAGTCCTCGTTGCCTCCGATTTGAATCTGCTCGCCTTCATTGACCGGAACGCCGTCCTTGAACCGGACGACCATCGTCGCCTTGCGGTCGCAATACCAGCAGATCGTCTTCACCTCTTCGATTTTGTCGGCATAGACGAGCAGATTGTAGCTGCCTTCGAACAGATTGTTGCGGAAGTCGTTCTTCAGCCCGAACGCCATAACCGGAATGTCCAGCTCGTCGACGATCCGCGTCAGCTGCAGCACATGCTCCTTGTTCAGAAACTGCGCCTCGTCCACGAGTACGCAATAAATTTTTTGCGGCTGGCCGTGCACTTTCTTTACGATCTCGAACATATCCGTATGCTCGTCGACGGGAATCGCTTTGCGGGTCATGCCGACGCGCGAGCCGATCGTATCCGCGCCCTCCCGCGTATCGATCGCAGGGGAGAAAATGACGACGGGCTTCCCCTGCTCCTCGTAGTTGTGCGCCACCTTGATTATTTCGAACGATTTGCCGCTGTTCATCGTTCCGTATTTAAAGTAGAGCTGCGCCACCGGATTCCCTCCAACCTCATCTTTTCCACTCGATTATACAGAAAAGCCCCGCGCAGAGCATCCTCTGCAGCGGGGCCGATACGGCGCAGCGTCACAGGCTGAGCCACTTCTTGAACATATGCTTGGTTGTATCCTTGTTGATCGCAGCGATCGACGTCGTGAGCGGGATTCCCTTCGGGCAGGATCGCACGCAGTTTTGCGAGTTGCCGCAGCCTTCGATGCCGCCGTCCGTCATGAGCGCCTCGAGCCGTTCGTGCGCGTTCATCTCGCCCGTCGGATGGGCGTTGAACAGGCGCACCTGGGAGATCGCCGCCGGCCCGATGAAGCTCGAACGGTCGTTGACGTTCGGGCAAGCTTCCAGACAGACGCCGCACGTCATGCATTTGGACAGCTCGTAAGCCCACTGGCGCTTCGTCTCCGCCATGCGGGGACCCGGTCCGAGATCGTACGTGCCGTCGATCGGAATCCACGCCTTGACGCGCTTGAGCGCCTGGAACATCCGCTCGCGGTTGATGACGAGGTCGCGGACGACCGGGAACGTGGTCATCGGCGCGATTCGGATCGGCTGCTCCAGCTTGTCGATCAGCGCGGAACACGCTTGTCTCGGCTTGCCGTTAATGACCATGGAGCAGGCGCCGCACACTTCCTCCAGGCAGTTGGACTCCCAGACGACCGGCGTCGTCCTGGTGCCGTCCGACTTCACCGGATTGCGCTGGATTTCCATGAGCGCGCTAATGACGTTCATATTCGGGCGGTAAGGAATGTCGAATTCTTCCGTATAAGGGGCCGTGTCCGGCCGTTCCTGGCGCGTGATGATGAACTTGACGGTGCGTTGGGCGGTAGCCGTGTCAGCCATCGCTTACCCCTCCTTCTTCTTGTCGTGCGAGTAGTCGCGAATCCGCGGCTTGATCAGGGAGACATCGACGTCCTCGTAAGAGATTTGCGGACCGTCCGGCGTCCAGGTCGCCTTCGTGGTCTTCAGGAAATTCTCGTCGTCACGGTTCGGGAATTCCGGCTTGTAGTGCGCGCCGCGGCTCTCGTTCCGGAGCAGGGCGCCTACCGTCATCGCTTCGGCCAGTTCCAACATGTTCCACAGCTGGCGGGTGAACGCGACGCCCGCGTTGTTCCAGCGCGCCGTGTCGTTAATGTTGATGTTGCGGTAGCGCTCTTTCAGTTCCTTGATTTTGCCGATCGTCTGCTCGAGCTTGTCATTGAAGCGGACGACGGTCATGTTGTTCGTCATCCATTCGCCGAGCTCTTTGTGCAGCACATATGCGTTCTCCGTGCCGTCCATTTTCAGAATGGATTCGTACTTGTCGTTCTGTTTGCGGCGCTCGGCTTCGAATACGCTCTCGGAGATGTCCTCGGCCGATTTCTTCAAGCCTTTGATATACTCGATCGCTTTCGGTCCCGTCAGCATGCCGCCGTAAATCGCCGACAGCAGCGAGTTCGCGCCGAGCCGGTTCGCGCCGTGGTATTGATAGTCGCATTCCCCGCAGGCGAACAGGCCGGGGATGTTGGTCATCTGGTTGTAGTCGACCCACAGACCGCCCATGGAGTAGTGAACCGCCGGGAAAATCTTCATCGGAATTTTCCGCGGATCGTCGCCCATAAACTTCTCGTAAATCTCGATGATGCCGCCGAGCTTGACGTCCAGCTCTTTCGGATCTTTATGCGACAGGTCGAGATAAACCATGTTCTCGCCGTTGATGCCGAGCTTCAAGTCCACGCAGACGTGGAAAATTTCGCGCGTCGCGATATCCCGCGGCACGAGGTTGCCGTAGGCCGGATATTTCTCTTCGAGGAAGTACCACGGCTTGCCGTCCTTGTACGTCCAGATCCGGCCCCCTTCGCCGCGCGCGGATTCGCTCATGAGGCGCAGCTTGTCGTCCCCCGGAATGGCCGTCGGGTGAATCTGAATGAACTCCCCGTTGGCGTAATGGACGCCTTGCTGGTACACGGCGCTGGCCGCCGTGCCGGTGTTGATGACCGAGTTCGTCGTCTTGCCGAAGATGATCCCCGGTCCGCCCGTCGCCAGAATGACCGCGTCGGAGCGGAACGTCTTCACTTCCATGGAGCGCAGGCTTTGCGCCACGATGCCGCGGCAGACGCCCTCGTCGTCGAGGACGACCGACGTGAATTCCCAGTGTTCGAACTTCTGCACGAGGCCGGCCGCTTCCCAGCGCCGGACTTGCTCGTCCAACGCGTAAAGCAGCTGCTGGCCGGTCGTCGCGCCCGCGAACGCGGTGCGGTGATACTGCGTGCCGCCGAACCGGCGGAAGTCGAGCAAGCCTTCCGGCGTCCGGTTGAACATGACGCCCATCCGGTCCATCAGGTGGATGATGCCGGGAGCCGCTTCGCACATCGCTTTGACCGGCGGCTGGTTCGCCAGGAAGTCGCCTCCGTATACCGTATCGTCAAAGTGTTCCCACGGGGAATCGCCTTCGCCCTTCGTATTGACCGCTCCGTTGATGCCGCCTTGCGCGCAGACGGAGTGCGACCGCTTCACGGGAACGAGCGAGAACAGATCGACCCGCGTTCCGGCTTCGGCCGCTTTGACCGTCGCCATCAGGCCGGCCAGACCGCCGCCGACGACGATAATTTTTTGATTAGCCATAGTTGTTCCTTCCTCCTCTTAACCCAGTTGTAGCGTGCCGATCGCTGCGGACGCCGAAGCGAACTCATCGCCGCGGAACGCGAAGAGCGACAGCAGGAACAACACGGACACAATGACGAAAATCCCCATGCAAATGCGCGAGGATACGCGCTGCGCCCGCGGACCGATCGTAATTCCCCAGCTGACGAGGAACGCCCACAGACCGTTGGAGAAGTGGAAGACCGCAGCCAGCACCGCGATGAAGTACAAAGTGAAATAACCCGGCTGGGTCACGATCGAATGCATGTGCTCGCCAAGTTCATCGTACGTCGTATTGCCCAGGGCCACCTGGATTCTCGTTTGCCATACGTGCCAGATAACGAAAATAAACGTGATTACGCCGGTGATCCGCTGCAGGGCGAACGCCCAGTTGCGGCCGTAGTTGAAGCGTCCCACGTTCAGGTTCGACGTAAAGGCGAGATAGAGACCGTATACGCCGTGGAACAGAATCGGAAGCCAGATGATAAACATCTCGAGGAAAAAGATCAGCGGCAGATCGTGCAAGCCGTGCACGCTGTCCAGGAACTTCTCCTTGCCTCCTTCAAACGCGGAGTAATTGGTCAAGGCGTGTTCAATGAAAAACAGCCCCAACGGAATCACTCCGAGCAGCGAATGAAGCTTGCGGGAGTAATACGAATTTCCACTCATGTCGATGTGCGTTCTCCTTTCGCATCCGTTCGGTTGACGGTTCGACGCCGCGCCTTGCCAACCGTCACCATTTCGTCACGCTTTCTAGGTTACTCTATTTTCGCTTATAATGGAACTGCTTATTTTTTATTAAAACTTATAACGAAAACGTATATGTGTAAGGAGGTTTTCAATTGCTGGAGGATATGAGGCTTTTCGCGACGGTCGTCGAGCAGACGAGCCTGAATCGCGCGGCGGAACGGCTGAACGTCACCCAGCCCGCTCTGTCCCGAAGAATCGCGCGCTTGGAAAGGGAAGTCGGCGTCGAGCTGTTCCGGCGCATCGGCAAAAGATTGGAGCTGACGGCGGCCGGACAGCTGACCTATGAATTCGCGCTGGAGCTGCGGCGGTTCCACGGCGAATACCTGCAGCGGCTCAACGCGTTCAAATCGGAGGAAGCGACCGTTGCGACGATCGGGGCCAGCCTGACGACGCTTCAGACGACGCTGCCGGGACTGATTACGGCAATGACGGAGAAGCATCCGAATCTCGAGATCAAGGCGGTCACCGGCAAGTCGCACGAGATCGCCACCCTCGTCAAGGAGCGCAAGGTCGATTTCGGCATCGTCGCCTCCGCCGTGGAAGACGATCCGGCGATTACGAGCATTCCGCTGTTCGACGACAGCCTCATGCTCGTGCTTCCGCGAACGCACTATATATTAGAAAGATCTCATCTGGAGATGGCCGATCTGAACGGCCTTCCGATGATTCTGTTCGCTCCGGGAACGTGGTACCGCACGATGACCGACGAACTGTTCCGCCAGTACGGCCTCAAGCCGGACGTCCGGATGGAGATCGACTCGTTCGAGGCGATCGTCCGGCTGCTGTCCGCCTGCAGGGCGGGAACGCTGCTGCCCAAATCGTATTTGCGCCCGCAGCTGCTCGAAGACAACGAGCTTTACGTCGTCCGGATCAAGGAGCTGGAGCTGGCCAAGCGGACCACTTCGCTCATTCACGGCAACCCCGGCTGGCTGCCCGCCTCGACGCATTACTTGATCGAAGAGACGATCGCCTTTTTCGCGCGAAGCGCGCACGAGCCGAGAGATTCCGGTTAATGGCGGGACGCCTCCCTCCGCGGCGGGAACGGCGAATTGGCTATACTTTCCGGTTCCCTCCGGGCAAAAAGCTGTGGTATCCTCTCAGAGAGCCTGCTGTCCTTCCAATTGGGCGGCAGTGACCAAAATGCCAAAACCGAACAGGTGCGGGGGACCGGATAGCCCGCGCGCAACGAACCGGCAACGGTTCGGGCGCGCTTGGGGTGAATCGCGTCCGCAAGGATCGCGTAGGGCTGAACTCCCAGCCCGAACCCGACAACTAACCTCGCCGGCAAACAGAGGAGGAACTGAATCGATGAAGCCTAACCGCAAACTTGCAACTCGCGCGATCGCGCTCGCCCTCGGAGGAGCCCTTGCGCTGCCCGCCATGAGCGCCTTTGCGGCCACTTCTTACACGGCCACCGACAACGACACGTTCTGGTCGCTCTCGAAGAAGTTCGGCGTACCCCTGAAGCAACTGATGCAAGCCAATCCCAAGATCGACCCTCTCAACATCTATCAAGGCTTGAAGCTGACCATTCCGGCGAAGGCTGCCGCGAAGGCGAAATCTTCCGCGCAAGCCTCGACCGCGTCCTCGGCGGCCAAGCTGCAAGCCAAAGCCGTTACCGCCAAATCGGTGATGACCGCGGACGGCCTGGCGCTCTCCTACTCTAAGGTTGTCGACATGAAAGCGACCGCTTATTCCTCTTCCGCCGAAGAGAACGGCCCCTGGGGCGCCGTTGATTATTTCGGCAATCCGCTGAAGCTCGGCACGATCGCGGTCGACCCTGACGTCATTCCGCTCGGAACCAAAGTGTATATTACCGGATACAGCTTCGACGGCCTCCCGGAAGGCGGCATGATCGCGACGGCTACGGACGCCGGCAGCGCCATTCAAGGGCATCGGATCGACATCTTCGTTCCCGGCTCCCGCGATAAGGTCGCGAAATTCGGCTTCCAGCAAGTGAAGCTTTACGTACTGAAATAAGAGAAGTCGGCCCCCCCGGAGCGGGAGCCGGCCGACCGATGGCTGACGCGGAGGCGTCAGCCGTTTTTTTGCTCCGGAATGCCGAGAAGTTCGGGCAGCGTTACCGGCTCGTAACCGTGGCTGCGGAGCCATCGGACGATCTTCGGGATCGCGTCCACCGTGCCGAACAGATTCTGTCCCGTGCCTCCTCCCGCATGGAGCAGGATGATCGAGCCGGGCCGGACCGAACGCGTCACGTTCATAAAGACGCGCTGCGCGCTCAGCTGCCTCCAGTCGGAGGAGTCGACGTCCCAATTGACGACGGTATACCCGTTCGCCCGCGCCCAATCGAGCTGAGAGGGCGTAATCTCTCCGTAAGGCGGCCGAACGAGCCGCGGAGCGAAGCCGACCGTGCCTTTGATGGCGGCCTCCGACCTTTCGATCTGGCGCTTCACTTCGTCCAGCGGCAGCTTCGAGAAGTCAGGATGGTTGAACGAATGGTTCCCGATGGCGTGACCTTCCTTCTGAATCCGCTTCACGAGCTCGGGATGCTTCAACGCGCGGCTGCCCACGACGAAAAACGTCGCGTGAATTTTCTCCCGCTTCAGCGTGGCCAGCACAAGCGGCGTATAGCGCGGATCCGGCACGTCGTCGAACGTCAGGGCGACTTTGCGCGTCCTTCTCGGAGCCGAGAGCACGAACGCGCCGCGGTAGCGCCGCTGCATCTCCGACCAGTCGGCCCCGCCGGGGCGCTTGCCGCCCGCCGCTTTCGCTCCCAGCGAAGCTTGCGCGGTCCATGCGGCTTCGGCCGCTTCGCTCGCCTCGGTCCCCTTCTCCGCCAACGCCAAGCCCGGAGCCGCTGCCGCAAACAGCAAAAAGAAGGCGCAGCCCCACGCGGCGACGCGCCGCCCCCAATGACAGAATGGTCGTTTCATCATTTCTCTCCACTCCCTGTTGACCAACCGGTGCTCGTCTTTATCGTGAGCGAAAGGGAGGGATCTCATTCAAGAAACGTCGTTATTTTCCTCGAGTCCGAGCTTGCGAACCCACCATGCCGTCGTTCCCGCCTGAACGACGATGGTGAAGACGATGGCCATGAACACGACGGAAGACAGCTGGTTCGCTCCCTGGATACCACGGGCGACGATCATGCCCGACAGGGCGGCCGGAATAACGCCCGTCTCCCGCACCCAGAACATGAACAGAAGCTCCCGCCACGACCAGCGGGCCCGGACGTCCGGCAGCGCGGAAGCGAGAACGGCGAGCGGGCGGGCGACGAATACCAAGGCGGCCACAACTGCGATCGCCGGCCAGAAATAGTCGCCCAGAAGCTTGAAATTCACCTGGCTGCCCAACAGCACGAAGATGAGCATGCGCATCATGACCGTCGCGTTGTCGGCCACGTGCCCCATCTCCGCCTGCTTCTCTTCGCTCATCGGGAGGCGGAAGCCGGCGGAGTTGCCCCAGACGATGCCGGCGGTGAACGTCGCCATCAGCCCGCTAACATGCAGCATCTCGCCCAGCAAATAAGCGCCCAGCGCGACCGCAATCATGGCGATCGCCGTGTAGTCGCCGAACACGCCCCAGCGCTCGTGGGCGACGAGCCAGACGACGATAAGCGCAAAGACGAGGCCGATGGCCAACCCTCCGAGCGCCGTCACGACGAAGTCGCCGGACAAGGCGCCGACGGTGAGCGGCTTGCCTTCGGTGAGCACGGCAAGAAGAGCCAGCGTCAGAATCGAGCCCGTTGCATCGTTGAACGCCGACTCGCTCTCAACCGTCTCGCGAAGGCGATCCTTCACCCGGACTTGCCGGAACACCGGAATGATCGTCGCCGGGTCGGTCGACGAGATGACCGCTCCGATCAGCAGCGATGTCGTCCAATCGAGCCCGAACGCCAGATGGGCCACGGCCCCCGCCACGCCCATCGTCACCAGCACGCCGACCACGCTGAGCAGGCCGACCGTCAGCGCGACCTTTTTCAAGCCGTGCAGCTGAATGCCCTTGCCGCCGTCGAACAGAATAAGCGCGGAGCCGACGGCCAAAATCAATTGGTTGGCGATCGATCCGCTATCAGCCGATATCCAGTGCAAGCCCGTTCCGAGCAGCATGCCCGCCGCGATGAACAGGACGACGTCCGGCAGCTTGAGCCGGCTCGCAAGCCGGCCCGACACGATCCCCGCCGCGAGTACGAGCAGCAGCATGATCAGCCATTCATGCACCGTGTGCAGCGTCTGTTCCTGCATAAAATGGTCCTCCTAACCTCCGCCGGAAGACGTCTATCGCCGGATCGATTCCTGGAATTGCTCGATCTGTTCGTTCGTTCCGATGACGACCATGACGTCCTTCTCGGTCAGCACGTCGTCCGCCGTAGGCGCGATAACGATTCCTTTGGTCTTGTTGATGGCAACGACGCTGCAGCCGAACCTTCCCCGCGGATTGACGGCCGCCAGCGATTTCCCGTTCAGGCAAGCCGGAACCGTCATTTCCGCAATCGTATATCTCTTGGACAGCTCGATATAATCGAGCAGGTTCGGAGAGACGAGCTGGTGGGCGACGCGAATGCCCATATCCCGTTCGGGATAAATGACCCGGTCGACGCCGATCCGCTCCAGCACGCGCCCGTGAAGCTCGGTGACCGCCTTGGCCACGACCTTCTTGACGCCGAGCTCCTTGAGCAGAATCGCCGCGAGAATGCTCGCCTGGATGTCGTCGCCGATCGCCACGACGCCGCAGTCGAAATTGCGCGCTCCGACCGAACGGAGCACCTCCTCGTCCGTGGCGTCCGCGACGACCGCATGGGTCAGCACTTCGCTCAGCTCCTGAACCTTCTCTTCGTCCCGGTCGACGCCGAGCACCTCGCATCCCAGCTCCACGAGCTCGCGGCCGATGCTGGAACCGAATCTCCCCAGTCCGATAATGACAAATTGTGTCGCCCTCATCCGTTTCTCTTCCCCTACCCGATTATGATTTTGCCTTCCGCATGCCTGTACAACACCCGTCCCGGCTTCGGACCGAGCGCATAGCCGAGCGTCAGAGGACCCAGACGGCCGATGAACATCATGAGGATGATGATGATTTTGCCCGTAAGCGTCAGTTGCGTCGTCAGCCCCATCGTCAAGCCGACGGTGCCGAACGCCGAAGTCACCTCGAACAAAATTTGCAGAAAATGATGGTCTTCCGTCGTCGACAGAATCATCGTCGCGATCATGACAAGCGTGAGCGACAACAGGGTTACGGTGAGCGCCTTGTAAACCCGTTCCTGGGCCAGACGGTGCCGGAACAGCACGACGTCCTCCTTGCCCCGGATCATGGCGAACACCGCCCCCAGCAGCGCCGTGAACGTCGTCGTCTTGATCCCGCCGCCCGTCGAGCCCGGAGAAGCCCCGATGAACATCAACACGACGATGAAAAACTGGGTCGCCTGCCGCAAGGAAGCCATATCGAGCGTATTCACGCCCGCCGTACGCGGGGAGACGGACTGCGTGAACGCGGCCAGCACCTTCTCGCCCAACCCGAGCGGACCCATCGTTCCCGGATTCGTATATTCGAACGCGAAGATGACGACGGCGCCGAACAGAATCAGGAAGCCGGTCATGCTCAGCACGACCTTGGAATGAAGCGACAGCCGCCGGGTGCGCCGGTAATCGGTCAAGTCGGACAGCACGACGAAGCCGAGCCCGCCCAAGATGATGAGCAGCATCGTGACGATATTGACGAGCGGGTCGCCGACGTAATCGGTCAGGCTGCGGAAGTTGCCCATAATGTCGAACCCGGCGTTATTGAAGAAGGAGACCGCGTGAAAAATGCCGTAATAGACGGCGCGGCCCGGACTCATATCGAACAGAAAGCGCAAGGTGAACAGCAAGGCTCCGGCAGCTTCGATCGTCAGCGCATAGAAGGCGACGCGCCGCACGAGCCGGACGATGCCCTCGATGCTCGATTGATTGAGCGCTTCCTGCAGAATCAGCCGTTCTTTAAGCGAAATGCGCCGCTTCAGGAAGAAGGCGAACAAGGTGGCCATCGTCATAAAGCCGAGCCCGCCGATTTGAATCAATGCAAGAATGACGATCTGCCCGAACGTGGAATAATGGGTACCGGTATCGACCGTTACAAGCCCCGTCACGCAGGTGGCCGAGGTCGCGGTGAACAAGGCGTCGATCCACCTCGTCGGCTCTCCCGTTGCGGAGGCAACCGGCAACCGGAGCAGTTGCGCTCCGAGCAAAATGATGACCGCAAACCCGAGCACCAGAATGCGCGGCGGCGATTCGTACAGCCATTTCAACACTTTTCCCATCCCGATCGCACCTCGCTACCCGATAATAATTTTGCCTTCCGCATGGCGATAAAGGGTTCTCTTCGACTTCGATCCGACAGCGTAAAACAGCGTGAGCGGACCGAGGCGGCCGATGAACATCATGACGATGACGATGATTTTGCCCGCGTCCGACAAATTCGGCGTCAAGCCCGTCGACAGGCCGACCGTGGCGAATGCGGACGTCGCTTCGAACAAAATCGGCATGAACATATGATTCTCCGTTATGGAGAGAATCATCGTCGCCGCCATGACGAGCGCGAACGAGAAGATCGTAATCGTAATGGCTTTGTACACCCGCTCCGGGTCCAGGCGGTTCCGGAACAGCACGACGTCTTGCCGGCCCCGGAGGACGGTGAGCACCGCCATAATCAGCACGGCGAACGTCGTCGTCTTGATGCCTCCCCCTGTCGAACCCGGGGAAGCGCCGACAAACATGAGACATACCATCAGAAATTGCGTCGCCTGACGGGTCGAAGCGATGTCGATCGTGCTGACCCCCGCCGATCTCGTGGAGGCGGAATGAAGCAGGGCGGCGATGACCTTGTCCCCGAAGCCGAGCGGTCCAAGCGTATTTTCGTTCGTGTATTCGAATACAAAGATAAGGAGCGCTCCTCCGAGGAACAGCCCGGCCGTGGCGGTCAGTACAACCTTCGAATGCAGCGACAGCCGCTTGCGGAGCGGATATTCCGCTAAATCCGCCAGCACGACGAAGCCGACGCCGCCGAGAATAATGAGCGCGATGGACAGAATATTGACGAACGGGTCGGATACGTAATTGGCCATGCTGCGATAATCGCCGAACAAATCGAAGCCCGCGTTATTAAAAATCGATACGCCGTGAAAAATACCGAAGTACAGCGCTTTGCCGACGCTCATGTCCGGAAGGAAACGCAGCGTGAACAGCAGCGCTCCCGCCGCTTCGATCGTGAGCGCATACGCGATCACTTTGCGGACGAGCCGGACGATGCCTTCCAGGTTCGCCTGATTGAGCGATTCCTGCAGAATGAGTCGTTCCTTCAGAGATACTCTTCTTCTTAGGAAAAGGGCGAACAATGTGCCCATCGTCATGAAACCGAGGCCGCCGACCTGCACGAGGGCCAGGATGACCCAATGGCCGAACGTCGTAAAGAACGTGCCCGTATCCACGACGACCAGCCCCGTGACGCAGGTGGCCGAAGCCGAGGTAAAGAGGGCGTCCAGCCAGCCGATCTCCTGTCCCGGCCGGACGGATAAGGGAAGCATAAGCAGAACGGTGCCGGCGGCGATGATCAGGGCGAACCCTACCGATAGCGCCCGCGCCGGGGATGCGCTGAACCATGTTTTCACTTTGTTGTACAATCGGTTCACCTCAAACGGCGGCGTTGCCGCTTCGCCGGTAATCCATCGCGAGCGCAAAACAAAAAGCACTGGAACTCCAGTGCTTTCGGCGCACGAGTCCTGTTCCGAACAGCCTACGAGGTTAGCTGACGGGTTCGGGCCAGAACAGGCTGCCCTATCCGCGGACGGTACGTCCTGACGGAATTCACCCCGGAACCGCGTGCGTAACGACGCACACGAACTAATGGTTCCCCCGTTTTCTTGCAGAAATTCGGCTGGAGAGTATGATGAGAGTAGGTCTTGCAAACAGTCACATCGCATTATAGTCCGTGCATGAAGAAGGAACAAGCTTTAAATTAGCGCAATTAAGGACCGGTGCCCCGTATTCGAGCATGATAAAGCAATAAACAGGGATCGTTACGGGGTTTATTCGGCTTTCTCTCATTCCTGCGCCCGTTTTAATAGATAAATCGAGCTTAACCGCAGCAATTTGAAGCGGGATGCCCCTTGTATGCGTTTACTTGAAGGTCCCTGACGAACGGAGTGGTGAAGTTTGTTTTCTTTAAGGTGGCTCGTTTTTTCTTGCCTCGGATTTTTGGTCTTCGTCTGGGCGCAGGTGTTCCCCTCGCTGGAGACGCTCGTCGCCACGCCCGACGACCATCGGGTGATGGATCGCGCAATCGCCCGCGATCGGGCCCTGGCGTTCGCCGAAAATCGGCTGGGCGTCTCCCCGGCGGACGTCGCCAAGGTCGATCTGACGCACTTTAGCGATAGCGACGCGGTCGGCTATTTCTCCAAGTACAAGCTGAAGGACGAGTACGATCAGAGCTGGGACGAACGCTTCCCGACCGACGTTTACCGGGCGGATATTCGGCTTGCCTCCGGAGGGTGGGTACAGGTGTCGCTTCAAATGGAGACGGGCAAGCTCGTCGCCTGGAAGCGAATCGGCGGCGCTGCGGCCGGCGCGTCTTCGAATCCGGAAAGGGACGCAGCCGGCATGTTGGCGCAATGGGGCTACGACCTGGCCGATTGGGAGCCCGTGGGAACGGTCGCCACGGATAGGGCGACCGTCTTTCAGTCGCGCAAGGCGCCCATAGGCGAAGCGAAGCTGCAGCTGCTCGTCAAGCCGGGGGAAGAACTCGGCTACCGGATCGTCCTGCCGGCATCGTTCTTGGAATCTATCCATGCCCAGGAACGGCTCGCGACCCGCTTGTCCATGCTCGGCTACATCGTGCCGGAGATCGTCCTGTTCGTGCTAGCCGTCGTTTACGCGGCCTCCTACGGCAGCTTCACGTCGTTCAAGCGGGGACGCCTGCTTGCGGCGCTTTACTTCGTCCTTTACGTTCTTTTCACCTTGAATATGACGGCCGGCTTACGTTCCAAATCCGAGACGGGCTTGCCCGTCAGCGGCCAAAGCGTTCAATCGCTGATCGTCGTGAACGCCGTCATTCTGGGAGCCACAGCGCTGCTCTCCTACTTCGCCGCCGTCGGCGGAGACGGCTTGTGGCGTTCGATGGGCTTCTCGCTCTGGCCGCGCTGGAGGGAAGCCGACTACGGCCGCCGCGTTCTCCGGAGCGTGCGCCAAGGATATGCGCTGGCGTTCATTGTGCTCGGAGCCCAATCGGTCATTCTCATTGCGCTTGAGAAGCTGCTCGGTTCGTTCACCTCATCCGACGCGTCGCAATCGTCCTACAATTTGGCCTATCCCTGGTTGATGCCGCTCATCGCCTGGTGCGCCGGTATTTCGGAGGAGCTGCTGTACCGCTTGTTCGGCATCGCGCTGTTCCGGCGCTGGCTGACCGGGGCGGCCCGCCTGCTGCTGCGCCGGGAGCCCTCGCGCCGCACAACCGCCGCATTGACGTTCGCCGCGATGATCCCGCCATCCGTCATTTGGGCTTTCGGCCACGTCGGCTATCCGATCTATCCGGTTTATAGCCGGTTGATCGAGCTGACGCTGCTCGGCCTGCTGTTCGGCTGGTTCATGCTCCGCTTCGGACTGATGGCCGCCATCTTCACGCACGTAACGCTCGACGCGACGCTGGTCGGCACCCAGCTTCTGTTCGACGGCCTGCCTTACGACTGGCTCAGCGGCCTGTTCAGCATCGCCATGCCCGCACTCGCCGGCGGCGCCATCTGGCTTCTCCACCGAAGCTCCCGCGCCGCAGGCGGCCGGCACGGCAGCCCCGACCGTTTGGAGCCGCCTCCCGCATAAAGCAAACCAGTAGAAGCCGCTGGCTCCCAGCGCAAAGGACTGCGGCTTCCAGGTTAGGCTTTTTCCTCGCTTCCAATCCGCCTCCCGTACCCTTAGCCACCTCTCCAGCTCATTTTGAGGCTCATCCCCGCTCCTCAGCCGCTGGATTTTCGTCCCTCGCTTTGCGGCTCATCTTATACTCATAGCCCCCGCATCCCCAAAACGCCAGAAGTTTCGAACAAGGTTGAAAAAAGTATCCTTTCGCGGCGTTCGTTTGATTTACCGGAACGAGCACAACTGAGCAACTGGGATATGGCTCAAAATGTGGTGAAAAGGGTTGGTGGGGGCGGTGGCGGCGGGCGCTGGTGTGTTGAGCGGCTAATGTATAGGGTGTTCAAGGCTGTGAAAGAAAAGGGCATGCGAATGGCCGCGATGCCGTCGTGAATGCGTCGGCATCGCGGCCAAGCCGCTTCAATCTTGCTGTTCCCCTTCCGCTCCGACAGGCTTCGAATCCTTGTTGTCTTCGTTGAGCGCGCTCAGGATGCGCCGGGCGAGCGCTTCGCCGATCGAGACGGCGCGGAAGTCCTCGACCTTCGCTTCTTTAATCGCCTTCAGCGAGCCGAAGTGCTTCAGCAACTGCTTCCGGCGCTTCTCCCCGATGCCGGGAATGGCATCCAGCCGCGAAGCGACCATCGACTTCGCGCGCTTCTCGCGATGGAACGTAATGGCGAAGCGGTGCACTTCGTCCTGGATGCGCTGCAGCAAATAGAACTCTTGGCTGTCACGGGGGAGCGGAACGACCTCGGGCGGATCGCCGACGAGCAGTTGGGACGTCCGGTGCTTGGCGTCTTTCGCGAGGCCGCAGACGGGAATGTCCAACCCCAGCTCGTTAACAAGCACGTCGATCGCCGAGGCGATCTGCCCTTTGCCGCCGTCCACCACGATGAGATCGGGCAGCGGCAAATTTTCCTTCAGCACGCGCTCGTAACGCCGGCGGATGACTTCGCGCATCGTCTCGTAGTCGTCCGGCCCCTGCACGGTGCGGACGTTGTATTTGCGGTACTCCTTGCGGTCCGGCTTGCCGTCGGTGAAGACGACCATCGCCGACACCGGGTTCGCGCCCTGCATGTTCGAGTTGTCGAACGCTTCGATGCGCCGCGCCGCAGGAATGCCGATCCATTCGGCCAGCTTCTCGGCCGCGCGGACGCTGCGGTCCTGATCCCGCTCGATGAGCCGGAACTTCTCTTCGAGCGCCCGCTTGGCATTCTCGCAAGCCATCGCCACCATCTGGCGCTTCGAGCCCCGCTTCGGCACCGTCGCCTTGACGCGCAGCCAGCGCCGCAGCGAGTCGCCGAAGGCGGCCGCTTCGCTGCCCACCTCTTCGGAGAAAGCCTCTTCCTCCTCCTCGTCGGCTGCCGCCGACAACGCCTGCTCGACAACCGCCTCCGGGGTTGCCGCCGCAGCATCCGCCGCCGCTCCTTGCTTCGCCGCCTTGCCCCCTAGGGCGGCGGCCTCGGCGGCAAGCGCCGCGCTTCGCGCTTCCTCGGCCGGCGCGTCGGGCAGCAAAATTTCGCGCGGAAGCGCCGGATTGTCGCTGTAATACTGCGTCACGAACGTCAAAAAATCCTCGTACGGCTCCCCGTAGAAAGGAAAAGTCGACACATGCCGCTGGATCATTTTCCCTTGGCGCATATAGAGAATCTGCACGCACATCCAGCCTTTGTCGAAGGCGTAGCCGAACACGTCGCGGTCCATCGCGTCCATCGTCGTAATCGACTGCTTCTCCATCAGCGCTTCGATCGCCTGAATTTGGTCGCGATACTCCCGCGCCCGCTCGAAGGCGAGCTCCTCCGCCGCCTCTTCCATTTTGCGCTGAAGCTCCCGCTTGATGTCGCCGTGGCCGCCGTTAAGAAACCGGGCGATCTCCGAGACCATGCGTTCGTTCTCCGCTTCCGGCACCGGAAACTCGCACGGCGCGAGGCACTGGCCGAGGTGATAATAAAGGCAAACCTTGTCCGGCAGCGTTCGGCACTTGCGCAGCGGATACAGCCGGTCAAGCAGCTTCTTCGTCTGCTGGGCGGCGAACGCATTCGGATAAGGGCCGAAATATTTGCCCTTATCCTTCAGCACCCGTCTTGTCACCTCGAGACGGGGATGGGCTTCGTTCGTGATTTTCAAATACGGGAACGATTTGTCGTCCTTGAGCAGCACGTTGTAGCGAGGATGGTGCTGCTGGATCAGGTTGCACTCGAGAATGAGCGCTTCCACATTGCTTGCCGTAACGATATATTCAAAATCGCGGATCTCCGAGACGAGACGCTGGGTTTTGCCGTTGTGGCTGCCGTTGAAGTAGGAGCGAACCCGGTTTTTGAGCACCTTCGCCTTCCCTACGTAAATAATCGTTCCTTCGCCGTTCTTCATCAGGTAACAACCCGGCTGGTCCGGCAAAAGCGCCAGCTTGTTGCGAATGTTCTCCGACGCCTCCGAGGCATGGACGGATGTATGATGAACAGGCCGCGACGCATCCATTCGGGACGCCTCCTTCTGCCGAGATTGGCGGCTTCCGCAGCCGCGATATTCCCATTGTATCACAGCGAAGAAGCGAATGGATGTTCCTCTCCAGGGAAAATCGCGCGATTCCTAAAAGTTCCTCAACTTCGTAAACTTGTCGTCCGCCCACCTTTACAACGAAAAGCGAAGTTGGGTATACTAGGAATATCGATCGTCTCAGGAGGTCTACCATGGAGAACGTCATTCAAGATCCCCGCAAGCATATTAACGAAGAACCGCGCGACGATTTGCACGATTTGGTGGTCGGCTTCGGCGGCATGTCCGCCTTCATGTTCATCGTGTTCCTGATCGCGGTCATCGTGAAGTACGTGATTTCCTGAACCGACAGCAGGATCGTTAATCCGACCGTTTCGCAAGAAAACGTCCCGTACCCTAGCGCGGCTGCGCGAAGGCCGGGACGTTTTGTTTATTGCCGCGGAAAAGACAAGCAGCCCGAAACCGCCTGAGCGGCTCGGACTGCCCGTTACTCTCCGTCTGCCTACTTCCTTGACGCCTCGCCGGAGGTATGATCGCGATTCGCGGCCCGGCGCTCCGCCACCTCGTCAAACCGTCTGCGCTCCGTCCTTTCGATTTGTACGATTCTCCCGTCATGCACGACGATCTGCACCGTTCCGTACTGCAGTCCGGTTACCGCGTCGGCAATCCGGTCGATCCAGCTCTCATTCAACTCCAGCGGCTTCGCCATTCCTCTCATTCCTCCCTCTGTTCGATTGTGCCCGACGGCGACGGATTGATATGCCCGCAGATACGACGATCAGTGCCCGCGCTTGCTGCTTGCGAGCTTGCCTTCGATCAGCCCTTTGATCACCAGCGTGATGATCGCCAGCAGCATAAGCAACGAGGCGACGGCGAACGAAGCGGTGTACTGATACTCGTTATACAAAATTTCAATATGCAGCGGCAGCGTATTGGTCTCACCCCGGATATGGCCGGAGACGACCGACACGGCGCCGAATTCCCCCATGGCCCTTGCGTTGCAGAGGATGATGCCGTACAGCAATCCCCACTTGATGTTCGGCAGGGTAACCTTCCAGAACGTTCTCCATCCCTTCGCGCCCAGGCTGACGGCCGCTTCCTCGTCCTGGACGCCCTGCGCCTCCATAAGCGGCAGCAGCTCCCGGGCGACGAAGGGAAATGTGACGAACATGGTGGCGAGCACGATGCCCGGAATCGCGAACACGATTTTGACGTCGTGGCCGATCAGCCAGGGACCGAAGAAGCCCTGCGCTCCGAACAGCAAAATATAGACGAGACCGGAGATGACCGGAGACACCGAGAACGGCAAATCAATGAACGTAATCAGCAAATTTTTGCCGCGAAATTTGAACTTCGTAATGCCCCAAGCGGCGGCGACGCCGAAAATCGTGTTAAGCGGAACGGCGATCGCCGCGGTGAGCAGCGTGAGGCGCAACGCCGCCAGCGCGTCGGGATCCCGAATCGCGTCCATGTAGGCGGACCAGCCTTTGCGGAACGCTTCAGACAGAACCGTAATCATCGGCAGAACGATAACCACTCCGATGAACAGCAAGGCGATGGCGATCAGCAGATAGCGCACCGGCCTCGCTTCGGTCAAATGCTTGGGACGCGCTTCGGACGAGAGGGACGCAACAGTCGTAACGGCTCCTGCCATCGTTCTCCCTCCCTAGGCCGAGCGCAGGCGGCGGTTGGTCCACCGTTGCAGCGTATTGATGAGAAGAAGCAGCGCGAACGAAATGATTAACAGCACGAGAGCGATGGCGGTCGCTTGGCTGTACTCGTACTGCTCCAGCTTCGTAATGATAAGCAGCGGCGTAATCTCCGTCTTGAGCGGCATGTTGCCGGAGATGAACACGACCGAGCCGTATTCGCCGATCCCCCTGGCGAAAGCGAGCGCGAAGCCGGTAATAAGCGGCGGTACGAGCTCCGGCAGCAGCACCTTGCGGAACGTTCTCCAGCGGTATGCGCCTAGCAGGGCGGCGGATTCCTCCATCTCGGCCTCCAACTCCTGCAGAACCGGCTGAACCGTGCGTACGACGAACGGCACGCCGATGAAGATGAGGGCGACCGTAATGCCTAGCGGCGTATAGGACACCTTGATGCCTAGCGGGTCGAGCAGCCGGCCGATCCAACCGTTCGGCGCGTAAATCGACGTGAGCGCGATCCCCGCCACCGCCGTCGGCAGGGCGAACGGGATGTCGACGAGCCCGTCGATGATCTTTTTCCCCGGAAAACGATACCTTACGAGCACCCAGGCGACGACGAGCCCGAAGACGACGTTGACCAGCGCGGCGAACAGCGCCGTCAGCAAGCTGACCCGATAGGATGCGAGCACCCGTTGGCTCGTTACCGTCTCCCAGAACTGCGGGAAGGTGAGGCCGGCCGTTTTGACGACCAGCCCTGCCAGCGGAATGAGCACAATCAAGCTTAAATACAGGATCGTGAAACCGATCGAAAAACGGAAGCCCGGCAGCGCACTTTTGCGTATGCGGTTCGATGCCATGTCTCGACCATCCTTTTTCTCTTCCAATTAAGAGCCCTTCGTGTAAATTTGGTCGAACGTGCCGCCGTCTTCGAAGTGCTTTTTCTGCGCTTCTTTCCAGCCTCCGAAGTCTTTGTCGATCGTCAGCAGATTCAGTTGCGGGAACTGGTCTTTGTACTTGTCGGCCACTTCCTGGAGACGCGGGCGATAGAAGTTTTGCGCCGCGATCTCCTGCCCTTCCGGCGTGTACAAATATTTTAGATACGCTTCGGCAACTTCGCGGGTGCCTCTCTTGTCGACGACTTTATCGACGACGGCGACCGGCGGTTCGGCCAAAATGCTGAGCGAGGGCGTCACGATCTCGAATTCGTCTCCGTATTCCTTCTTCGCCAGATAGGCTTCGTTCTCCCACGCCAGCAGCACGTCGCCGATCTTCCGTTCGACGAACGTCGTCGTCGCGCCGCGGGCTCCGGAATCGAGCACCGGAACGTTGTTGAACAATTGCTTCATGAAATCTTTAATCTTGGCTTCGTCCCCGCCGAATTGCTTGGAGGCGTAGCCCCAGGCTGCGAGGTAGTTCCAGCGGGCGCCTCCGGACGTCTTGGGGTTGGGCGTAATGACTTGCACGTCCTTCTTGATCAGATCGTCCCAGTCCTTGATGCCCTTCGGATTGCCTTTGCGGACGAGGAAGACGATCGTCGACGTGTAGGGCGAGCTGTTCGAATCGAACGATTGCTGCCAATCGGCTTTGAGCAGCCCTTTGTCGGCCAGCGCATCGATGTCGTAGGCGAGCGCCAGCGTCACCACGTCGGCTTCCAGGCCGTCGAGCACCTTGCGGCTTTGTGCGCCGGAGCCCCCGTGCGACTGGTTGATTTTGACCGTTTGTCCGGTCGTTTGCTTCCAATAATCCGCGAAGCTCTTGTTAAAAGCCTCGTACAGCTCGCGGGTCGGATCGTAAGAGACGTTCAGCAGCTCTACGGATTCCGGCTTCTTCGCCGGCTCGCTCGCGCTGGCGCTTGCGCTCGCGCTTTGCCCGGAGCTTGACGCTCCGTCGGACGGCGCGGCGTTATTTCCGCTGTTGTTGTTGGAGCCGCAAGCGGACAACACCCCCATGGCCAAGGCAGCCACGATCAACAAGCGGAAAGATTTGAATCGTTTCATGCGACAACACCCCTTCTCCGGCGATCCGGAAGTTTGAGTTCTTATAATTCCTACCCGTATAGTTGGTAATGTGGAAATCATAGCAGGCATATAGGCTTACTGTCAATAAGTTCTATTAAAACAACTTATAAAAATAATCTATATAAAATGCCCACCAAATGTGCCGGGAGGCGACCGAAAGAATCGTTCTCGTTGCCCCGACACCGAAAAGGGGTTATCCCAAAAGCCCTGAGAGGACCTGTGGGATAACCCCTTTTTGCCGTGTTAACCGTTGCCCCGCTGGTTGCGGCCTTGCACGTGGACGACGTCGACGAACGGACGGATCCGGTCCATCAGCCGCTGCCCTTTGTGCATCTCTTCGCCTTCCTTGTGCGTAAAGCTGAAGTGCTTCTCCAGCGAATCGAGATCGTGGTTGGATGTGTAAAATGTCGGCTTCCGGTTCATCCGGTAATTGAGAATGGCCCCCAGCACGTGATCCCGCACCCATGGACTCAAATTCTCCGCCCCGATGTCGTCGAAGACGAGCAGATCGCACTCCTTCATCAAGGTCAACGTCTCCTTCAGCTTCTGCGGCTCCATCATCAGCGCCTTGGCGTCTTCCACGAATTCCGGCATATAGACGATGACGCCCGAATATCCCTCCCTGGCCAGCTTATGAAGCAAGTAGGCGGCCATGTACGTTTTCCCCGTACCGAAGCTGCCCATCAGGTACAGCCCTTTCTTGCCGAGCCCGTTGCGGCTTGTCTCCTCAATATAGGCGAGCAGCCGGTGAACGGCCGTTCTCCGGTCCGGGTCCAGCTCGAACATCTGCTCGGAATCGAACGCTTCGCCGGCGACATCCACATCCGCATAATAGCTCGTGATGCGGCGGCGAATCATTTCGCGCTGTTCATAAGCCGTCCATTTCGAGCAAGGCGATTTGACGTCGAACAGCTGCCACTCGCCGTTCGTCTCCTCGCATTCAATCCGCGTGGAGTGGCCCTGCATGTCGTTCGGACAGCGCTCCAGCCCCGGACATTCCTTGCAGTTCCGGTATTCGTTAGTCATCTGGTACAGCTTGTTCAAGTTCAGGCGCAGCGTCCGGTCGGTCAGCCCCGGATAACGCTCCCGCAGCTTCCGTACGAGCGGATCGTTAAACACCCGGTTCGTGAGCCGCTCCACGTCCTGCATTCGGCCGGCCTGCTGCCAGCTGCGAAGCGCCTCTCCCAACGATTCCATTTCGGTTCCTCCTTTCCATGCCTTCTGTCAAGCGCGAAGACGCGCTTCAATTTTTATTGTCTTTAAGCTTCCGGGCCAGCTCGCGCATCTTCTCCAGCTCCTCCGGCGGAATCTCCTGCGCGGGGCCGGTGCTGCCGACGACCGGCATGGCCGGCTTCCGGCTGCCGCCGCCGCTCTTCCGGGCGCGTGAACCCGCCCCGGCTTGTCCCCGGGAAGCGGCTCCGCCCGCTTCTGCGGCGCTCTCGCCCCGGCGGCGCTTCTCCAGCGTCTCGTTCAGCTTCTGCTGCTCGAGGACGTAAACGACGGCTTTGGCGAACGTATCGATGCCTTTGGCAAGCATGTTGGAAGCGATCGAGTCAATGAAGCTCTTCGTCAGCCGCTGCGCGTGATCCATCCCGAGCACGTAATGGATAAGCACGTTGATGACGGGCTCCGGCAGCTTGTAGTTCAGGTCGATCCGCTCGAAAATACGCGCGAACGCGTCCGGCACCGCACCGGGAAAATAGCGGGCGAGCATCCGCGTATACGGCTCGTGCCGCAGCATCCGGTTGTATTCCTCGACCGTCACCGAACCGCCGAACCGGGCCGGAATGTCGAGCAGCGGCGCCGCGTAAGGCAAGTCGTCCGGTTCTTCCGGCGGCAACGGGGCTTCCGCCGCTTCCAGGCGAGCCATATAGCGCTCCCGCTCCTCGTCCCGCTTCCGGCCCTGGCGGTAGACGAGGTTGGCGCGATGCTGCAGCTCGTCCCATCGCAGCGTGCCGTCCGTTTCGAAGATGCCGTCCTCGTCGAGCAGCCGGCAAATTTCCGCCACGTCCAAATCGAATTTGTAGGCGATGTAGTTGATCTGCCCCATCGCTTCCGGCTGCAGGTGCAGACGCTCCACATACCTCCGGTTGGCCGCCCCTCGCGGGAAGCGGAGCAGCATCTCGCTATGCCGGATCCGTTCCGGCAGCTTCGGCCCGCCGGTTCTCTCCCGAGCCGGCGCGCTCTCCGAGATCGCCGCTTCCAGCTCCGGATCGACAGGCCCGGGGCTGAGACGGAACAGCTCGTAGAACGGGACGGTTGCCTCCTCGCGATTCATGAACCGGGCCAGCCCCACCGGCGGGGAAGCGATCAATTCGTCCCTCAGCTCCATGAGCGCGAGCTTGCCGATCTTGTCCCGAAGCAGCAGCGTCAAATGGAGATTCGAGAAAAATTCGCCGGGCGGCAGCGGCCGGATGAGCACATATTCGTAAAGCGACTCTTCCGCCGCCGGATCGTACTGGCGGTACGTCTGGAGCAGGCCGACCGCCTCGAGCCGGGAGAAGTGGTCGATCAGCGTTTGCCGGCCGGCCGGATTCATCTCCAGATCGAGGCCGAGGAACAGCTTGCGCTGCGCCTCGGGCACCGTATATCCGGTTTTATCGTCGCCGAGATGATGATAGAGCAATAAATAGAGGCCAACGGCAAAAGCGCCGACCATCGGCTGATAGAGATGGGTGAGCATTTTCCGATCGAGTCCGCTTAGCGCGAAATCGCGGTAGGCCACGTAACGGTGATTTTCCGTGAATTCCAATCGATTCGACACTCGCATGTACAACTCGACAACCTTTTTGGCATAGAATGATCTCTTTATTTTAACACAAAGACCGTCCTTGCAGCGCAAAAAAGAGACCCCGTAAAAGGAGTCTCTTCTACCATACACAGATAGGGTCAGGCTTGGCTGGCGGCAATCGCCTGTTCCAGATCGTACAGGATGTCGGAGATCGCTTCCGTCCCGACCGACAGCCGGATCAAGCCGTCGGTGACGCCCGTCGCTTGCTGCTCTTCCGGGGACAGCTGTTGATGGGTCGTGCTCGCCGGGTGAATGATCAGCGACTTGGAGTCGCCCACATTGGCCAGATGGGAGAACAGCTTCACCGAATGGATGAGCTTCCGCCCCGCCTCTACGCCGCCCTTGATGCCGAAGGACAGAATGGCGCCTTGGCCTTTCGGCAAATATTTCTTGGCAAGCTCGTAGGAAGGATGACCCTCCAATCCCGCGTAGCTGACCCATTCGACGGACGGATGCCCCTGCAGGAACCGGGCGACCTCAAGCGCGTTCTGGCTGTGCCGTTCGAGCCGCAGATGAAGCGTCTCCAGCCCTTGCAGCAGCAGGAACGAGTTGAACGGGGAGATGGCGGCCCCGAGATCGCGGAGCAGCTGCACGCGGGCTTTGATAATATAGGCGAGCGGACCGAGCGCCTCGGTGTAGACGAGGCCGTGATAGCTCGGGTCCGGCTGTGTGAGGCCGGGAAACTTGTCGTTCGCGGTCCAGTCGAATTTGCCGCCGTCGACGATGACGCCGCCGATCGACGTGCCGTGCCCGCCGATGAACTTCGTCGCGGAGTGGACGACAATGTCGGCGCCGAAGTCGATCGGACGCAGCAGATACGGGCTCGGGAACGTATTGTCGACGATGAGCGGAATCCCGTGCTCGTGGGCGATCGCGGCCACCGCTTCGACGTCGAGGACGTCGCCCTTCGGATTGCCGATCGTCTCGGCGTACAACGCTTTGGTCTTGTCGTTGATCGCCTTGCGGAAATTCTCGGGATCGCTCGGGTCGACGAAGCGAACCTTGATGCCCAGCTTCGACAGGGTCGTCGAGAACAGATTGTACGTGCCTCCGTACAAGCTCGTAGCGGACACGATCTCGTCGCCGCTGCCCGCGATGTTCAGAATCGAATAGGCGATGGCCGCCTGGCCGGACGCGGTGGCAAGCGCGCCGACGCCGCCTTCGAGCGCCGCGATCCGCTGCTCGAACACGTCCGAGGTCGGGTTCGTCACGCGCGTGTAAATGTTGCCGAACTCCTTGAGCGCGAACAGGTTGGCGGCATGATCCGTATCACGGAAGCCGTAAGAGGTCGTCTGGTAGATCGGCACGGCTCGGGACAGTGTCGTGGGGTCGATCTGCTGGCCGGCATGCACCGCTAACGTTTCGGGTTGCAAATTTCTTAATTCGGACATCGTCATCAGCCTCCGATTAGTTTATCCTATAGAAAGCCGCATCTTCAGCTCCGGCCGGACTCGGGCTCCGCCCCTTGCGCCGAATCGCGGGAGGCAGCGGCAAAAAAAGACACCTTCCCGTGCAAAATTTTTCGCGCGTGACAGGTGCCTTCAGCGGTCCGATCGGCAGTCTTGATTTATTCCGATAAAGCCTATAGGATTTAATTAGATAGTAACAGCAGGCCATGTTCGGCGTCAACTATCTTTTTTCGAAGAAAGCGAGGAATTCTGATGTCCTTCACAAGACAAACGTATACCGGCAGCCGCGAGGAGAACGAACGGCTGTTGCTTGCCCAGCTTCGCGGCCTGATCGAAGGCGAACCGAACCGGATCGCCAATCTCGCCAACGCTTCCGCGCTGCTTCAAACGTATTTGACCGACATCAACTGGGTCGGCTTTTACTTGCTGGAAGAGGGCGAACTCGTGCTCGGCCCGTTCCAGGGATTGCCCGCCTGCGTGCGGATTCCGCTCGGCCGGGGCGTATGCGGCACTTCCGCGGCCAGGCGGGAGACGATCGTCGTGGAAGACGTGCACCAATTTCCCGGGCATATCGCTTGCGACGCCGCCTCCCAATCGGAAATCGTCGTCCCTCTCTTCGCCGGCGGCAGCCTGATCGGCGTCCTCGACATCGACAGTCCGGTCAAAGGCCGCTTCACGCAGGAGGATCGACGCTTCCTCGAAGCATTCAACCGCGAGCTGTCCGCGTCTCTGTAACTTTACAGCTCCGGATGATGGCCGAACTCGTCCGGATCCGCGAGCGGCGCGCTCCCGTAGGCGAACTCCTCACGGGCTTCGTCGTCCGTCCGCTTCTCCTCCAAGGCGGCGAGCCAGCCGCGTATGAGCTGGCCGCACGTATCGGCCGCTTGGACCGGAAGCGTATGCCCCGCGTCCGGAATCCAAGCGGTGGCCGTGTTCGGCAAGCGTTCCTGCAGCGTCTGCGCATGCGGCGCGAACGTCTTGTCCTTCCGGCCGTAAATCAGCAGCACGGGATTTTCGATCGCGGGCAGCCTGTCCGTCGCCGAATAAGCCAGGCCCGCGGCGATATATTCCCGCCATTTGACGGGGTCCCCCGCCGCCGTCTCCGCGCGCAGGCGCCGGAACGCTTCGATGTTGTCCGCATGCACCCAGCTGTCCGCCAAGGCCACGAGCTGCTTGGCGCGCATGGCGGAAGCCGCCAGTCCCGCCTTCGCGAGGAAGCGGACGGCGCGTCCGCTCGCTTCCGGCATCCCGGCCAGCAGCGCCGCGCCGCAGAACCGGCCGGGATGCGTCAGCAGCGCTTCCAGCGCAACCATCGTGCCCATCGAGTACGCGCACAAATAAGCCGACGGAATGTCAAGCGCATCCATCAGCCGGCAAGTATCTTCGACGAGCAGAGGAAACGCAATCGATGCCGCGGACGACGCGCTTCGGCCGTGGCCGCGGAAATCGAACAGCAGCGTGCGGTGATCCCGGGACAGATCGTTGCGCAAATACGTGAACACCCGGCTGCCCATCGTCGGAGGATGGATAAAGACGACCGGCGTCCCTTTCCCCTGGACATGGTAGTGCAGTTCGGCGCCGTTTATGTGAAGTAAAGGCACGGACATCCCTCCGAAAGGCTGGAATCGTATCCGTTAGCTTGCCCGCCCGGTCCTTCCTTTTATACCGTATCCGCTTCCCCGCTTTTGTCCCCGCTTCGGAACACCCACAGCCGGCTGCCGAGATAATTCGCCCCCAGCGAGACGACGATCGACGCCGCTTTGGCCGCGAGCGCGTTCCATCCGATCCCTTGCTCGATGCCGAGCAGCGCGGCGGTGGCGAGCGCGAAGGACAGCGCGTTCACGGCGCCGAACCGGATGAGTTCCATCGCGTCGGCCCGCTTGCCGGTGCGGAACGTCCAGTTCCGGTTCCACAGGTAGCTGTTCGCGAAGCCGCATAAATAAGAAACGGGCTGCGCCAGTCCCGTAGGAACGCCCAGCCCGTACACCAAAGCCGCGAAAACGGCGAAATCCACTCCCGTATTCATCGCGCCGACGAGAGCGAACTTCGCCATTTTCCGCCATTCCCGATTTGCCATCGTCTCTTCCCGCCTCCCGCCGCTCGCGATCAGAACATCCGGTATCCGTTCTTGCGCAGCGATTGAATGGCCCAGCCGCTCGCCAGCGCCCCGCCGATGCCCGCCGCGAACGGAAGCAGGAACACGCCGAGGAACGAGAGCAGACTGAGGCCCGGCTTCCAGAAATACCAGACGCTCAGCGGCAGCACGACGACCACGTAAAACCACGTGGGGAACCAGGTCGTTTTGACCAGCATATTCAGAATAAAGCCGATCCCGAAAAACAGCACGAAAAACAGCACGGTACCGACGATCTCTTGGATAATCTCCGTCATGACGAACTATCCTCCCAAGCTTCGTATCCATTTCCAGTTTACAAATCGGACTCCCTCGAGTCAATGTTCACAGAAGGCTTGTTTGCCGGAAACGGGACGATTCCGTTAAAATAGATAGGTGAGATGTTGAAAAACGAAGACAGACGAGGAGACGGGACAAAATGAGCGAAGCAGCGCAAACGCTGGACGGCTGGTACGTCCTTCACGACTTTCGCACGATCGACTGGACGGCATGGAACGAAGCTTCCCCCGAAGAGCGGGAGCAAGCGCGCCGCAGCCTGTTCGGTCTGGTGAACGAGTGGGAACAGGTTGAGGAACGCAAGGAAGGGAGCCTCGCGCTGTACGCGATCGTCGGCCAGAAAGCCGATCTCGTATTCATGCATTTGAGGGAGACGCTGCAGGAACTGAACGCGGTGGAAAATGCGTTCAACCGCTCGCCGTTCGCCAAATTCACGAAGCCGGCTTATTCGTACGTCAGCGTCGTGGAGCTGAGCAATTATATGGGGCAGCCCGGCGTCGATCCGATGCAGGTGCCGGAGATCGTCGCGCGGCTGAAGCCGATTCTGCCGAAGACGAACCATATTTGCTTCTACCCGATGAACAAGCGCCGTCTGCTGGGAGACAACTGGTACATGCTGCCGATGGAAGAGCGCAAAGCGATGATGCGCAGCCACGGCATGATCGGCCGCAGCTACGCCGGCAAGGTGAAGCAGATCATCAGCGGTTCGATCGGCTTCGACGACTGGGAGTGGGGCGTCACGCTGTTCGCCGACGACGCGCTGCAGTTCAAGAAGCTCATATATGAGATGCGCTTCGACGAGGTGAGCGCCCGCTATGGCGAGTTCGGCGCGTTCTACGTCGGCAACCGGCTGACGCACGACGGTTTGGCCGAGCTGCTCAAGGATTGACGCGGACAAGCGGCAGCAGGATCGAATCCTGCGCCGCTTTTTTGTTTGGGCGCGTTCAGAGGCACGCCCTAAGCTCAAAAGCCCCCGATCCCACATGCGCGGAACCGGAGGCAATGCTAAACCTTACTCGCCTTATTCGTCATCGTCGTCGTTCATCTGCCGCATTTGGGCTTCCCATTCGGCGCGGCGGCGCTCCTCCAGATACTCCTGGGTCATCCGGTCGCGCTGGCGTCCCTTCTCCTTGAGCCGTTCGATCGCCGGCTGGATGAGCAAATCCACCTCCGCCTGCACGATCGCGGACAAGTCGTATCGCTTCTGCGACTCCAGGTATCCGCCGACTTCCATGAGCGCGTTGTACCGGTCCAGTTCGCTCCGGGTCAGAAGCCCGCGAACCTGCACGCTGCAGTGTCTCATTACAGGAATTTGCCTTTCCTCAGCACGAGCGGAATGCCCCCGATGATGAACAGGTAGCGCAGATCGATCAGCTTCTTCAGCCATGCCGCCACCCGGCCTTTGTACTTCTTGCCGAAGGCGATGCCGATCGCTTCGCCCTTGCCGAGCGACGCCACCGTGCCCTTGTTGCTGAACACGAAAGGCTTCGGCGACTGGTTGCGAATGGACGCCACCAGGTTGTGCGCGCAGTTGACGCCTTGCTGCATGGCGATCTGGGCGGTCGGAGGATACGGCCGGCCTTCTTCGTTGAACATGAGCGAGTTGTCGCCCAGCACGTAGATGTTCTCGTGGCCCGGCGCCCGCAAATACTCGTCCACTTTCACCCGGCCGCGCGTCGTCTCGAAGCCCGCTTCCTCGATGAGCCGATTGCCGCGAACGCCGCCCGTCCAGATGACGGTCTGGGCTTTGATCTCTTCGCCTTCCCCGACGACGACGCCGTCCGGCGTGCACTCCTTGATCGCGGTGCCGATGCGGAACGTAACGCCCTTCTTCTGCAGCACCTGCATCGCGTATTCGACCAACTCCGGATCGAAGCCCGGCAGCGCGGTCGGAGCCGCTTCAATATTGATAATCTTGACGAGGGACGGTTCCACGTCGAATTGCTTGCACAGCTCGGGAACGCGGTCCGCCAGTTCGCCGACGAACTCGATGCCCGTGAAGCCCGCGCCGCCGACGATGAACGTCAGGTAATCGGTGCGGTGAGGCTCCCGCTTGTAGCGGGCAAACTGATATTCGATATGCTCGCGGATCAACCGGACGGAGTTGATGCTGCGGATCGTAAAAGCGTGTTCGGCCAGGCCCGGAATACCGAACGTCTCCGATTCGCCGCCGAGCGCGATCACGAGATAGTCGTAGGACAACGTGCCGTCTTCGAGAATGACTTTGCGGTCCTGGGGCCGAATTTGCACGACCGTCGATTTGACGAAGTCGATTTTGAATTCGTCGATCAGCTTGGAAATATTCACGCGCGCATTGTCCGGATGATCCGTTCCGGCCGCAGGCATATGCAGATGAGTCGTAATATAATGATAATCGTGCTTATTCACCAGGGTAACGTCTGCTTCATTATAGTTCAATTCTTTCTGTAAACGAAGGGAGGTCAGCACACCGCCGTATCCCGCACCCAAAATGACGATTTTAGGAATGCTGCTCATGGTTGATCCCATCCAATCCGATGTTGTGTTCATACTCTATATTTGTGAAAAAAGACACAAAAAGACTCCGAAAAGGGTTTACCGTGCGTACATTTGAATCATATAGGCTTTCCCTGGCATTTTCAAGATTCATTTACACGAAATTGTTTGGACATCTACACAAAATTGACTAGGGATTGGTTCCCATACTTTTCACAGTTTTCGACATTTTCCCTCCGGGTATTCCGTTGCCGGAACCGCAAGCTTATAATAAGAAAAGATTCAGGCCAAGCAAAATCGCCTTCGGCGTCTCCGGACGACGAAGAAGATCAACCAAAACCCGGTTCGGGCAGGCATAGACGGAGGTGTCGGAAATGAGCAGCAACCCGGTTGCAGCGACGGACGTGGCCATCATCGGCGGCGGACCCGCAGGAATGTTCGCCGCTTTCTACGGCGGAATGAGACAGATGTCGGTTACCTTGATCGAGAGTATGCCGCAATTGGGCGGACAGCTCGCAGCCCTGTATCCGGAGAAGTATATTTACGACGTGGCCGGCTTTCCGAAAGTGAAAGCCCAGGAGCTGGTCGACAATTTGAAAAAGCAGATGGAGCTGTTCCCGACCGACATCCGGTTGGAGGAAAAGGTGCAGAACGTCCGCAAGGTGGAAGAGCGGCTGTTCGAGATCGTGACCGACAAGGCGACGCATTATGCCAAAGCGGTCATCATAACCGCCGGTGTGGGAGCGTTCGAGCCCCGGCGGCTGGAGCTTCCGGAAGCGGCGAAGTTCGAGAAGTCGAACCTGCACTACTTCGTCAGCGACCTGGAACGCTTCCGCGGCCAGCGGGTGCTCATCAGCGGCGGCGGCGACTCCGCGCTCGATTGGTCGCTCATGCTGGAGCCGATCGCGGAGCAGGTGACGCTTGTCCACCGCCGCGACAAGTTCCGCGCCCACGAGCATAGCGTCGAGCTGCTCATGAAATCGAAAGTGAACGTCGTCGTGCCGACCGAGATCACCGCCTTGCACGGCGAAGAGAAGATCGAGCGCGTGACGCTGACGGACGTGAAGACGAAGGCCGAGACGCAACTCGACGTCGACGCGGTGATCGTCAATTTCGGATTCGTCAGCTCTCTCGGTCCGATCGCCGAGTGGGGGATCGCCATCGAGAACGGCTCGATCGTCGTCGACACGAGGATGGAGACGAACATTCCCGGCATTTTCGCGGCGGGAGACGTCACGACGTATCCGGGCAAGCTGAAGCTGATCGCCGTCGGGTTCGGCGAAGCGCCGACCGCGATCAACAACGCCAAGGTGTATGTGGACCCCGCGGCCAAATTGTCTCCCGGACACAGCAGCAATTTGAAATTGTAAGAACAGTTTGGACGCAGAGCGGGCATCCTACCTTGGAGAACGCGGATGGAAGATCCGTACCCAAGGAGGATGCCCGTGATGCTGTGCCCTGCCTGCAACGCCTTCGCCCCGCTGACTCCCCGTTGCGTTCGTTGCGGAGGAGACGCCGCGGACGAAGGACGTCTGGACGACTTCTACGGCCCTTACGCCCCTTATAATCCGATCGACGAGCTCGCCATGGGCGCCGCAGGCTCTTCGGCGCAGCCTCACTGCCGCCATGCCGCGAGCTGTCCGCAGTGCGGGACCCTCTTTACCGTCTCCGTCCCGTTGTGGCCGCTCTGACGGCTTCAGCCCGCCTGCTCGTCCGGCAGCACAAGATTTCTCCGCACAATTTCCGTACGCAGCAAATAAATGAAGTCCCTGTCCAGTTGCATCCGAAGCGCATGATGGTAAGCTTCCAACAACATTTCATCCGATAGAAGCACTAGCACCGCTTTCCCTTCTTTCCTTCCATTCGATTGATTGGCTGATGGCATCATAGCATGGGTCTGGAAAGGGGACAAGGCTCCCGATTATCCACAATCATTCGTGGATAACGTGTGGACTTAATGTTGAAAAATGTCCCGAACACAGTCAAATCAAGGTGGATAATGTGGACGAACTTATACACAGAAAATGTTCTCTGGCGTTTCATAAAAAACTTTGATAGTGATTTTCGCCGCCATCAAACCCTTTAATAGAAATTATTGTAAAACGATGACGATTATTGCGGTCGCGTGTTGACTTCCAGAATCCAAACGTGTCCGTTTCGGTCGATTCCATAGTCGTAGCCGAGTTGCCCGATGCCCGGAAAACGGCTCTCCAGCAGCGTTGTGGCAACTTTCGTCAATTGTCTCATTTCGCGCTTCTTGGCGGCGACCCATCGCGAAGACAACGAACGCCGAATGCCTTGGGCCGCGGTCAACCGGTGTCCGCCTCTGCACAGATTGGTGACGAACAGCCCTCGCCGGGCCACCCTTCCGACCATGGAGCGAAAGGTCCAAACGCCGTCTTGCTTCACATATTTTACCCGGTAGTCGATCGGCCTTCCGGCAATGGTCGCCAAATGGACCCCCTTCTGGATCAAATAAGCTCTGCCCCGCCTCGACCGGTTCACATGCGCGAGCAGGCCGGCGAAGGAAGTGAACGATCTCGTACGGGACATGTATGTGCACCTGTAGCGGCCGCCTCCGTAAGTAATTCTCATGACGCCCATTCCGCCGCCTCCGCACACCGGTTTGATTACGACCATGCCGTATCTTCCCAACATCGATCTTAAATTGCCGGCGTTAAACAGACTCGAAGGAGGGATATGGCGGGCAACGTACGGACTGGACAACAGCGCGTTCGTCTTGATCCACTTGCTCGCAAGCTGCCGCCCGGACGATACCGTCGCTACATCCATCGTATGGCCTCCTTTCCCTGAGTATACTTATAAAATACTCGGACAGAAGGACAGGTTCTTGGATGAATGACGCACGTGAATCGCCCGAATCCGGCGAACGACACCGGGGAACATCCGCCGGCGAAGGACGATGGCCTTGAATAAGCCCCCGGTTCCATTCATTCAAGCCGTCTTCGCCTGTCCGCATATCCTAACAAGAGTATGAGCAAGGGAGGTGATAGAGTGATACGCCTTCTTGATGCCAAAACATTGCAAAATGCAAGTTTTTTCGCAGCTATCTCAAGCGAATCCCAAAGCTAAAAATTCAATAAAGATACAAACTGTAACTCACCAAAAAACCTTCATGCTGGTGAATAATGGGTTTAAAGATTTCGAATGAGCAATTTTGCTCCATTTTGTGATATTTACCTTTTTATCCTTTCAATGTTTACTATGAACGGAGGGACTAATTCCATTATTGGGAGAGGATAGGATAATGGGTGTTAACATTGGGAAGACCCTGAACAACCTAGGGAAGGATATTCAAAGCACTCTTAGCAGTGCAAAAAAGGAAGTCACTTCCACTTACAATAATGCTAAGTCTTTTGTAAATACTACTTCAACAATTGTAAAGCAAGAATTTTCCAGAGGGGTTAAGGACATTATCGTTGACCCTTTCAAACAGACTGTCAAAAGTAGTTCCATTGTTGGTCCTGCTTCTGGAACTGTCTATGGCGCAGCAACTAGTAGCGGCGCCGCTGCTTCGAGAGTGCTGTCCGCTGCCAAAGGCTCTGCTGCGGGAGCTGTTGTAGAATTTGCAGCAAACTATGGCATTAATGCAGTAAAAGGGCTTAACAAATATCTGACTGGCCAACAGTAAAATGTTATTAGTCCCTCCACCTATAAACGAAAAGGGTGCCTACATGAATCACGTTGTTCAATTTGATCCCAAGAATCTACCAGTAACATCGGTTCACCTAAAAATGAAAAATAATCTGATTCCCTTGTCGTTCGATTCTCACTCGTGGAATCTTGTAATTGCATCACTTGACGAATATCAGTTGATTATTAACAATGAAATTGTTATACCTGATCTTAGTAAAGATTTCATAAGAAAAGATGACAAAATATATTCAATTCCTACAAGCATTAAAAACAACCTTGAATCGATTAAAATAATCGATTTATATTGTTGTGAACATTTAGGATACTCACAATCCAATCAAAAATACTTTCCAATTAACAGAACTGAAACACTAAATAACAAAAATGACTTAATCAATCTCTGGTGTGAATTTGAAAATGTAAGGTTTGACTTTATTTTGTTACTGGAGATTTTTTCAAATGACACAATTTATGATATACTTCCTGTACTAATTAATAAATCTGACTCACACAAAAATTATAAACGTTCATTCTTTTGCTGCTTTTCTAATGAAAAATTTATTGACACCAGAAAGTGGACTGTTAGGGCAAGAGTCTCAAATACGAATTTTTTGGAAACAGGTTTTAAATTCAGCTTTATAAAAGCACAGGCATATCAGCCGAACATAAAGGGTGGATTTTCGTGAAAGATAATAATTTAGGCTTCTTTATCCTATCTATCCTTGTTCTTGCTCTCGGTATTTATAAAGTTTCAGCTCAAAGCGGAATACATATATATTATGGTATTTTTCTTATTGTTACCGCAGTTATAGTCCTCGTAGGGACAACTTCGATCTACTTTAAAAAGAAAAGGAATAGATAGACAAACCTGGTTATTTGATTCTTGGTGCTTTGCAAGTGTTTTAGAAGTTGTCAATGTACTAAGGAAATTATCGGAAACAAAGAAGACCTCAGGTTTAACAACCTATAGGTCCTTTTTTCTATATGAGCAGTAAATCATGAATTTGACGGTGCCCGACGTGGTCCGGGAAAACGATATATTTACGACCTTCATATCTCCTACTGTCGTGCTTCATGTAGTTGAAGGATTGCGAATCACATCGGTTCCTATTTGACCGACCTCGGTAATGTCGTAAATCCTTCAATTATTACAACACTAGTGCACATAGGAATGGTTCTTTCGCTGTTGCTGCTTATCTTGACCCGTATGCACCGAGAAATTCTTATGTGACAACAGCTGAGATGAGAGGGTTTGAAAATAAATTAATTAAAACGGTGCCTGTCGCAACACCTTCAAGCCCATTTGTAATGCCATAATAATTTGTAATGCCATAATAGATGATAAGATTTGTGCTGGAGTGTGATGAATAACTTCGCACAAATCTTATCCATTTTCCGGAAGAGATGAGGTTTCTTTATGGTATCCAAAATTTTTAAAGCTGCATTATATTTTGTCATTGTATTTGGAATTGTAACATTGTTCATTTTATATTTTTATAAATTCCCTCAAAAAGTGGATGTAGTTCGTCCTGCTGTTAGCTTTTACGAGAAAGACTCTTCTTCCATCAATCGTACTTCAATAAGAGTATCAGGAACTTTGTACCGGCCATTTTTTCGCCAACACGAATTCAAAGGTACAGTGACGATCGATGGCTTTGATTTTACAAAACAAAATTCCACTTTACCTACATACATACTTGATAAAAATAATGGGATCAATATGGGTAATCTTGTTTATCATAAACCCTCAAAGCCATGGGACTTTGTCACATTGGGTACCATCTGGTTTGATGATAATTTTGAACATATAAATATTGCGAGTAATTGGGGTGAAAACAAAAAAATGACGTATTTCATTGTTTCTGCTTCTTCTTATGAAGAAGTTGAGTCCATATAATTGTGTAAAATGGTAGACTTCCAAGAACGAACAAAGGGAGCCATATTCAAATCCCTCAGTTAGAATGATGGTGTCGATGCAACATTCAACAGGAGGAGAATTTGATATGGCTCAATACCAGATTAACTTAG
>NZ_AUCP01000045.1 GCF_000429825.1 Cohnella thermotolerans DSM 17683 | reverse complement strand
GACGCCGATGATCGAAAGCAAGAGAAGCAAGACGCTGCACAGCGCAATGCGATCGAAGGAAAGTTCGGCGAAGGCAAACGCAAGTTGGGTTTGGGCCGAATTTGCTCCCGCGGTGCTCATACAAGTTTAACTGTCATCGCTATCCAGTTTCTGGTTATGAACCTGGAACGGCGACTGCGGGTTCTTTTTTTCTCTTTTTTCAGATTCATTGCGTTCCGTCCGATTTTTTGCATGAAAACCGCAAAGAAAATCACGGTCTAGGCTCATGCGTTGGGAGCAGCTTAAATTGATCTTGTTCAGCAAGCCCTAAATAGATAACAATCGAGCAATATCCGCCTTAAATCTTTAAAAGTGCCTATTGCTCTTAGTGTATTAAGTGATATAATACACTTAAGTCAGTGATAAGCGAGAAGGAGGTGCCCTCTTGAATGAAGTCATCGTCGGGGGCATGAGGTTCGCGCTCGATTTGAGCCAACCGTTATACGAACAAGTGCTGGACCAAGTCCGAAGCTCGATTGCGAAAGGTGAGATTGCGTTGGGAGAGAAAATTCCTTCGGTTAGAGAGATGGCGCAAGCGTTGAAAATCAATCCGAACACGGTCATGCGGGCTTACCAGGAGCTCGAGCGGGACGGTCTGACGGAGACGAGGCGCGGCCAAGGGACATTCATTACGACCGATGCCGAGAAGGTGCGGCTCATTCGCTATCGGCTCGCGGAGGAAGCGGTGGACGAGTTTCTCGCGAAGCTGGGGAGTCTCGGATTTACGCCCTCCGAAGTGGCGGCCATTTTGCGAAGCAAAGGCGGTGAAGCCTAATGACGACCATGGCCATCCAAGGCAAAGGACTCGTAAAACGATACGGCAGGCGTCATGCGCTGAACGAGTTCGATATCGCGATTCCCGAGCATGCGGTGACGGCGATTCTCGGCCCGAACGGATCGGGCAAGTCGACGTTCATGCGCATGCTGACCGCATTGGTCCGCCCGGAGAGAGGCAGTCTGACCGTGCTCGGAGAGCGGCCCTCCTGGCAGCTCAACCGGAAGATCGCCTATTTGCCGGATCGGGCCCGCTGGTACGAGTCGCAAACGGTAGCCGAAGCGGTCGAGTGGGGCACGAACCTGCTTCCCGGCTTCGATCCGAACCGCGCCTGGCAAATTCTCGAATCGCTCGGCCTTGAAGCCGACATGGAAGTCGGCGGCATGTCCAAAGGGCAGGAAGCCCGCCTCATGCTCGCCGTCTGTCTGGCGCGGGACGTTCCGCTGCTTGTGCTCGACGAGCCGTTCTCGGGCATCGATATGATCTCCCGGGAGCGCATCATTTCCGCTCTGATCGACAACTTCAGCGAGCGCCGGCAGACGGTGCTGATCAGCACCCACGAGATCGCGGAGACGGAAAGCCTGTTCGACTACGCGGTGTTCATCCGGGACGGGCATGCCGCACTGTCCGGCTATGTCGAAGATCTGCGGGCGGAGCGCGGATCGGTGCAGGACATTTATCGCCAACTCTACATGTAGGAGGGCACGGAGATGCCTCAAGGAAAAGGGGTTTTTCCCTATTTGTTCAAACACGATTTCTGCATCCACACCCGAAGAATGCTTTATCGTCGATGGGGGCTGGTGTATGCGGCGGCCATCATGGTCCTTCTGATGGCGGCATTCGCCATCTGGGGCGGAGAGGATCAATTCAAACCGGATTATTTGCTCTACGCATGCTTTGCGTTTCCGTTCGTCGTCTTCGGCGTATCGTTCGGAATGCTGAAGCGCGAATGGTCGAACGGGACGTCGGACTGGTGGTTGACGCTGCCTTATTCGCGCACCAAGTTGCTGCTGTCCAAATTGGCGGCAAGCGCGGCGCAATCGTTTCTGCTCCTCTTCATCTACTTCGCGGCCTTGATGCTTCTCGAGCTGTACAATCTCGCCATCAACGGCGGCGATATGGGCGCGTTCGGAACGTTCGTCTCGCTTGAAGCGCAGTACTTGTTCGTCGTCTTCGTCACCTCGCCCTTCATGCTGTCTTTGGGACTCCTGGCGGGGGTCGTGGGGAGATCGAAGTGGCGGCCGCTCCTTCCGCTGGTTTGGATCCTTTTCGGCTTGTTGGGCAATGTGTTCAACTGGCTGAACGTGTCGAACGGCGACGACGGCAAAATCAAGTCCGTTATGCTGTTCGACGGCTCGGCGTCCTTCTGGGTGTGGGCGATCATACCGGTCGCCTGGCTGCTCGCCGCCTTGCTGTTCGCGGGAGCGGTGAACGTGTGCAAAAAACAATTGGTTCTATAACGGAGAGGGGACGGATCATGGGAGACGCGATCGTGATTGAGCGATTGGCCAAATCGTACGGGGCCAAACCGGCTTTGAAGGACGTAACGTTCTCGGTGCGGGAAGGAAGCTGCTTCGGGCTGCTCGGACCGAACGGGGCGGGCAAATCGACGACGATGAAAATTTTGTCCGGCTTGCTGCCGCCCGATCGCGGGCACGTCTCGGTGCTCGGGCGGGACATCCGCAAGTCGGGGGAGGACATCCGGCGGGAGGTCGGGTACGTGCCTCAATCGATCACCCTGTACGAGAAGTTGAGCGCCCGCGACAACCTGACGTTCTTCGGCGAAATGTACGGCGTTCGGGGCGCGGAGCTGAAGCGGAGAATCGGGGAAGTGCTGGAGCGCGTCGGGCTCGCCGACCGGGCAAAGGACGCGGTTGCTTCCTTCTCCGGCGGAATGAAGCGGAGGGTGAACATCGCGGCCGCTCTGCTGCATCGACCGAAGCTCATCATTATGGACGAACCGACGGTCGGGATCGATCCCCAGTCGCGCAACCACATTTTCGAAATGATCCGATCGCTGCAAAAAAGCGGAGTCACCGTGCTGTACTCCACGCACTACATGGAGGAAGTGGAAAGTCTGTGCGACGAACTGGCGATCATCGACGGCGGCGAAGTGATCGTCAGCGGCGGCCTGAACGAGGTGCTGGACCGGTTCGGCACGCAGGCCGTATACCTGGAGCTGCAGGACGCTGCCAAGCCTCCGGAGCCGGCCGGCTTCGGCAAGCCCGAACCCAAAGACAAAGGCTGGGTCGTGGAGACGCCGTCACCGCTTGAGGCCATCGCCGCCTGGGCGGCGGCGTGCAAGGCGAAGTCGCTCAAAGTCAAGCAACTCGAGATCGTGCGCCCGTCGCTGGAGACGGTGTTCCTGTCGCTGACGGGTACGACGCTGCGAGACAATTAGGCCGCTGGCGAGGAGATGAGAACGATGGTATTCACGATCGCGATCAAGGAATGGAAGCTTCTGCTCAAGGAAAAAGGTACGTTCTTCTGGCTGCTGCTGCTGCCGATTTTGTTTATTGTGCTGTTCGGAACGGTTTTCAGCAGCATGGGGGATACGAAGGTGTCGCTTCCGTATATCGACATGAATGGGACGCAGGCGTCCCAGGCTTTCCTGGCTTCGCTCGGGGAGAAGAGCGGGTACAACTTGGAAGAGAAAGCGGCCGGCGATCTGGACGATCAAATCTCGCGTATTCAATCCGGCAAGCAGTCCGCACTTCTCGTTCTGCCGCAAGGCTTCGGAAGCGCCCTTGCGGGCAGCGACGGAGCGCGGGCTTCGATCGAACTGTACAGCGACCCGAATTCCCAAACTGTCGCCCCGCTGCGCTCGACGCTCGAAAACATCGCAAACGGCATGCGCGAGTCGAAAATCGAAGGGGCGCTGAAGGCGGCCGGAGAGAGCGACGCACAGATCAAGAACACGATGGCTCCGCTCATCGTCATCGACGACAAGCCGCAGAACGCCACGGCGAACAATTCGGTCACGCAGGTCGTGCCCGGCTATACGGTTATGTTCGTCTTCTTTATTATCATTTCCATGATCCGCCGTTTCCTCGGCGACAAATCGTCCGGCATGACCGCGAGGCTGCGGACGACCCGAATGTCGCCGATCGGCTATCTGCTCGGCATGTGGATCGCCTACCTGGGCGTCGCGCTGGCGCAATGCACCGTTCTGCTCGCCTTCGGCCATATCGCCTACGACGTGCAATTGGGCGATATCGTCGCCGTCGCCGTCGTTGTGTTTATGCTCGCGCTGTGCGGCACCGGCATCGGTTTGGCGTTGTGCATGATCGTCCGGGGCGAGAATCAGGGCATCGGCTTCACCCAATTGATCGCGCTCGGCGGCGCGGTGCTTGGAGGGCTGTGGTTCCCGATCGAGTACATGCCGAGAACGATGCGGACGATCAGCCATTTCGTTCCGCAGTATTGGGCGCAGAAAGCGTTCCAGGACATCATGGTGCGAGGCGTCCATCTGTCCGGCGTTCTGCCGTCGATCGCCGCGCTGGCCGGATTTGCCGCCGCCGGGCTGCTCGTCGCCCTGCTGAGATTCCGCGGCTTCATGCAATCGGCTTTGGATTAGGGAGACCGCCGCGCTGGCGTTGGCCAAAAGCAAAAGCAAAGGCAAAGGCTCCGAAACCGCTCGGGCGAGCGGCGTTCGGAGCCTTTGGTTTTCCACTGCGATCATCTCGGCGAAGCCGGCCTCTTCTTCGGGCGGTTCAGGAAGAGGGAGAACACCATACCGATGATCGTAATGTAAGTCGCGACGAGGAAAGCATCGTTGATGCCGTTGATCGTGGACGCTTGGGCGGCCAGGCCGCTCAACAGGGATAAGGCGTAGGCGGTTCCTGCGTCTGCGGGCAATCCGGCCGCGGCGGTGACGACTGCGCTGAATTGGCCGACGTTCTCGGCGGCAATCGCATTGTTCAGCGTCAAGTTGTTGGCGTAGGAGGCGAGATGCTCGTTCGTGCGGGTTGACATCACCGTAACGAGCAGAGCCGTGCCGAAAGAGCTCGCCACCTGCCGCATCGTGTTGGACACGGCCGTTCCATGGCTTTTCAGCGCAATCGGCAACGCATTTAAGCCTTCCGTCATAATCGTCATCATGATGAAAGAGATGCCGAAGCTCCGGAGAGCGTACAACAGCATCAAATGGGCATAGGTCGATTGGCCGGTCAGCTTGGTGAACTGGTAAGTCGTCAGCGCGGTAATGGCAAGCCCGACGATGGCGAGCGGCCGAACGCCGATCTTGTCGAACAAGGCGCCGGCGATCGGCGACATAATGCCCATGAGAACGGCTCCGGGAAGCAGCAGAAGGCCGGATTCCACCGGCGTATACCCTCGGATGTTCTGGACGTAGATCGGAAGCAGCAGCATGGCGCCGAACATGGCCATGTTGACGACGACGCTGACGACGGTGGACATCGTAAACGTGAAGTTGCCGAACACCTCCAGGTTCAGCAACGGAACGCGGGCCGTGAACTGACGGTATACGAAGAAGATCAGGAACACGATCCCGACGACGATCGCCGTCTCCACGGTCGCGTCGCCCCAGCCGCGGCTGCCCGCTTCGCTCAAGCCGTATAGGAGCGCCCCCAGGCCGATGGTAGAGAAGATCGCCCCCGCCCAATCCAGCTTCGGATACGTCAGCTTCAACACGTTGGACAAATATTTGAACGTCAGCCCGACCTCGATCGCGCCCAGCGGAACCATGATGAAGAACAAAATGCGCCACGAGAAGTGCTCGACCATGTAGCCGGCGAAAGTCGGGCCGACGGCGGGGGCGAATACCATCGCGATCCCCATCGTGCCCATGGCCTTGCCTATCTTGTGCGGCGGGAACAGGCGCAGGAAGATGTTGGTCACCAGCGGCATCATAATTCCGGCTCCGATCGCCTGCACGATTCGCCCGCCGAGCACGACGGCGAAGGAGGGGCCGATCCCGCACAGAAGCGAGCCGACGGTGAACATCGACATGGCGAAGGCGAACAACAGCCGGGTGGAGACCGTCGCCATGAGGAACGTACTGACCGGAATCATGATTGCGTTCGCCAGCATGAACCCGGTCGACAACCATTGGATCGTCGTCGTTGACACGTTCAGATCGGTCATCATGTGCGGAATGGCGACGTTGACCATCGTCTGGTTCAAAATGGCGAGGAACATGCCGCAGATGAGCACGGCCACCGTAGGGCCGACGTTTTGGTTGTTCACGTTGCCCATCCCCTCTATTTATGAATCCGCACTTTGGCGCTCATGCCCGGAACGAGTCCGAGACCGCGATAGCCGTCCACCTCGATCGTCACGGGAATGACTTGCGTCACCTTCGTATAGTTGCCCGTCGTGTTCGAGGCCGGCAGCAGGGAGAACGTCCCTGCCGTCGCCAGGCCGATTTGCGACACTCTGCCTGTGAGCGACGTGTCGGGGAAGGCGTCGACGTAGATGTCCACCGACTGGTTTTCCTTGACTTCGTTGATTCTCGTCTCTTTGATATTGGCGGAGATCCATAAATTGTCCAGATCAAAGGCTCTGGCCAACGGCGTTCCGGCGCCCACGAACGACCGGACGACGGCGTTCTGCTGGACGATCGTCCCCGTCGCCGGTACGGTAACGCTGACCGTTCGTGTGTCGGTTTTGACCGAACCGACGGTTTGGCCGGCCGTATATTTCTGTCCGACCTCTCCTCTCCAGTCCGTCAACACGCCGGCCGCAGGCGCGGCAATCGTTACCGCCAGTCCGTCCACCTTCGCGTTGTCCGTCGTGATGTAATTGATCGACTGATTATAGTAGTAAATCGCCGCACCGCCACCCGCCACGATGATGAGGATGACGATAATATTGATCAACACAAGGCGCGCACCCTTCATGACGTCCGATTCCTTTCCTGGCCAAGCCACTTTAGTGTTTCGTTTCGCTATCTTTCCTCCGATCGGCCGCATTTATCAGAACGAGGGATTTCCCGAATCCGGCGAATAGGTTCGGCAAACGGAGTTAAAGTAATAAAATCCGCTACGCTGGGAGGGTGCGCATGAACATCTACATCGTTTACGACAGCGAGGACGGGCATACGGAATCGCTCGCCCATTCGATCGCCCAGGGAGCGCGCAGCGTGACCGGAGCGAGGGTCATCTTGCACCATGTGGAGCGGGCGGACGTTCACGACCTCGATAAAATGGATGCGATCATCTGGGGCTGCCCCGGCCACTTCGGCAGCATCAGCGCCGGCCTTAAAACGTGGATCGACAAGCTCGGCTATCTGTGGGCGCACGGGAAGCTGGTGGACAAGATCGGGGCCGTCTTTTGTACGACTGCGACCGAGCACGGCGGCATCGAGGCGACGCTTCTCAATCTGATAACGCCGATGCTTCATCAGGGCATGATCATCGTCGGCTTGCCTGCGAACGTGCCGGAGAACGTGCTGTACGGCTCGTATTACGGCGTCGGAATTACATGCCGTCTGGAAGATTCCCCCGACGACCCCCCCAACATGCCGACGGAGGATGATTTGGCTCTGGGAAGGGCGCTTGGCCGGCGAGTCGCCCTGCTTGCGGGGAAATTTATCGGCCGGCGGGAGGGGTAAAATGCTGATTATCGGCTATGGCATTTTCGCCATGCTCGTGATCGTCATTTTGATCGTCGTTAATGTTCGGGCTTCCAGGCGCACGGAGGACGGAGGCGGGGAGGAGAAGGCTTCGGAGATGGAGCCGGCCGGGAACGCGCCGGAGGAAGAGAGGGCTGCGGAAGCCGGGCCGGCGGAAGAGGCGGGCGATCCGGTCGGGGAGGAGCCGAAGCCCGCCGCGGGATCGGCAGCCGCGGCCGCGCGGTCCGAGTCGCGCGACCGGACGTACCGTCAGGCGCTTCGCCAACTGCGAACAGGTTCCGAGCGAACCGACGTCCCGCCCCCTGCGCGCAAGGAAGACCGGATCATGTCCGACTCGGAGTACCGGAAAGCGATGCAGAATTTCCGCAAACGAGGCGACCGGCAGGACTGATGTACCCTGCTAACGTCGGGTTGCAGCGCAGCTTGAATCGCGGGATCGAACGAAATACGGCCGCAAGCCAAGAACAAAAAAGCCCTTCCGCTTCCCGCAGGAAACGAAAGGGCTTGAACGCGTCGCAGGCGCGTTTAGGTTTTATCCGGTTCCCGGTCCGGCGCGCCGCCTTAGAACAGCAGCGCGTCCGGGTTCGGGCCGAACCGGCGGTTTTCGTTCAACGCATCGATCCGGGCGACATCTTCGTCGGTCAAGGTGAAATCGAAAATGTCGGCGTTCTCCGCGATCCGCGACGGGGTGACGGACTTCGGAATCGTCACGACCCCGTGCTGCAAGTCCCAACGCAGCACGACTTGGGCCGGCGTTTTGCCGTACTTGCCGGCAATTTCCTGCAGCACGGCATGATCGAGGTTGCCCTGCATAAGCGGACTCCACGCCTCCAACTGGATGCCGTTCTCCTTGCAGTAGGCGAGCAGCTCCTTCTGGGTGAGCAGCGGATGGAATTCGACCTGATTGACCATCGGCACGATCTCGCTCGATTCGGCGAGCTTCCGCAGATGATGAATTTGGAAATTGCTGACGCCGATCGCCCGAACGAGCCCTTCCGCGTAGAGCTTCTCGAACGCGCGCCACGTATCGACGAACTTGTCCTTGCCGGGCCAGTGGATGAGCAGCAAATCGACGACGTCGAGCCCGAGCCGCTTGCGGCTCTCCTCGAAGGCGGTCAGCGTCCGCTCGTAGCCTTGATCCTCGTTCCATATTTTCGTCGTGATAAAAAGCTCGTCCCGGCTCACCCCGCAGTCGCGGATGGCCCGTCCGACCGCCTCTTCGTTGCGGTACGCCTTGGCGGTGTCGATGCTCCGGTATCCCGTTTGAATTGCCGCCCGGATGGCGCGCTCGGCTTCTCCTTCGGCCTTTACCTTCCACAAGCCGAGACCCAGCCAAGGCATCTCCACGCCGTTGCGCAGCTTGACGCGTTCTTGAACGGATGCGATCATCTCAAATCTCCTCCTTATGTAGCGATGATGAATTCGGATTCACACGAGAAGGGACAGCCATTGCTCGCGGTCGACCGGCCCGAAGTAAAACGTCAAATCCACATCCTTGAGCGCAGCTTCGATCGCTTCCCGGTCATAGCGGACGCCGATCAGCTTGCCGGTCACCTCCGACACTTCTCCCCGACCGAAGAAATCCCCGTAGATGGCGGCTTCGCGAATTTCGCCTTTTTCCACATTAAGACGCACGTCGAACGTGCCCGCGCCTTCGAGCCGCCGGATCTGCTGTACGTTAAAAGCGGGAGACAGGCCGTAATTCCAATCCCAGCTCCGGTAGCGGCTGTCGGCCAATTCGCGTACGGCTGCCCAATCGGCTTCCGACAGCTTATATTCCTGAATCTCGCCGCCGCCGAAAATCGAATCCAGCACAAACCGTTTGAACTGCTCGATCGTCATCGGTTCGCGCAGAAATTCCGATATGTTGGCGACGCGGCTTCGCACCGACTTGGTCGCCTTCGATTCGAATTTGAGCGGATTCGCCTTCAGCGCGGAGGCGACGTCCTCCATGTGCGAATCGAAGAGCAGCGTACCGTGGCTGAACATGCGGCCGCCCGTGGAGAACTGGGCGTTGCCCGAAATTTTGCGCTCTCCGACCAGAATATCGTTGCGTCCGGAGAGCTCGGCATCGACGCCGAGCTTGCGAAGCGCTTCGACGACCGGCGCCGTGAATTTGCGGAAGTTATGGAACGATTGTCCGTCGTCGCGGGTGATGAAGCTGAAGTTGAGATTGCCCAGATCATGGTAGACCGCTCCTCCTCCGGACAGCCGCCGGACGACGTGAATGCCGTGCTCGCGCACGTAATCGGTGTTGACCTCTTCGGCGGTGTTCTGGTTTTTGCCGATGATGATCGAAGGCTCGTTGATGTAAAAAAGCAAATAATCGTGCTCCGCCGGCAGCTTGCGAAGAATGTATTCTTCCAGCGCCAGATTGAGTGCGGGATCGTGGGCGTTGCCGTTGTCGACGAACAGCACCTCGGGGCGGCACCTCCTTCGATTTGGACTCGCCGGGACGGCGTATACGTCTTTATTTTACGTTACAAAGCAGCGGAGAACAAATGGGCGGCATCCGAGGTGGACCGCCAGATGGGCGAGGTGCCGCAGAAAATCAACTATCACCTCAAGAGCCAGGAGAAGGTAGGGCTCGTGCGCCGCTGCGGAACCCGGCAGGTGAAAAACCTGATCGAGGTGCTTTACCGGGCGGTGGCGCGAACGTACGTCATTCCCGATTCGTTCGGCTGGTCCGACGAACTGACCCGGCGGATGAAGGATCAGGGGGCGCTCCGGCAACTGCTGAACGTCTCCGACCGGATCCGCCAGGACGCGCTTCGGCTCATGGACGCATCCGACGCGGAAGAGGTGGTGCGGCGGGCTCAAAGGGCAAGCGTCCGACATCGCCATTCACGCCCAGAACATCCTCAAGACGCGCGACCGCCTCAACCGGATTCTCGCCGAGCGTACAGGCCAGCCGCTGGAGAACATCGAGAATGTTCGCAAGGTGCAAACCTTCGGGCAGTTTTTTTGCGTCGAGGAATCATTGACGTAGTGAGTCCTCACTATGTATAATGGGCGCATGGATACGAACAAACCAACCCCGCCGCCGCGCAAACGGGCTCGCGGCATGAATCTTCAAGACCGGCGAGCCATGATTGTCCGGACTACCTTGCAGTTGCTGAAGGAAGCGGGACCGAACGTAACGACCCTGCAGATTGCTCGCGCCGCCGGAATCAGCGAGCCGACCATTTTCCGGGCTTTTGCCGACAAGAACGAAGTGCTGGCTGCGTGTCTGGAGGAAGCACTTCAACCGGAGCCTATTACGATTGAATTGGAGGCAATCGACGCTGAAGCCGGTTTGGAGGAACGCTTGGCGAAGCTGATCGAAGTGCTGAGAACCCAATCGGAGCGAACGGGGGCGATTCTGAACGCGATTCGCTTGGCTTGTCCGCCGAAGCCGCGAGCTTCCGGAACACATTTCGAAAACATGCGCAAACGATCGAATGAGCGTTATGCGACGATTCATGCGGCCGTATGCAAGTTGCTGCAGCCCGATGAACGGCAATTGCGCTTGCCGGTTGCCGACATGGCGACTCTTGTGCTTGCCATCGTGTTGTCGCTGGGCCGTACCGGAGGCTGGAATGCCGGTTTTCCCAACGTGACGACGAAGCAGTTGGCGGATCTTATTTTGCATGGCGTCATGAAATGAGTTTTTTAACGTTCGCTGAAGCCGGTGACGCGGTGCCGCCGGCTCGCTTCGCAAGGTGCCGCCGCGCGGGGTGTTCTTGCGAGGACAACGGGCCCTCACGGGCACGGGAGGCGAACGAATCGGCGGTTCATACTCAGTTCACAATCCCGCCTTATAGTTTCGCTGTGAAGAAACGGTCAAAGGAAGAGACATGGGAGATGGTCGATCGATGTTGAAGCTTTTCCGGTTTTTAAAGCCCTATCGTTGGGGCATCGCGTTGGTCATGGCCCTCGTTCTGCTGCAATCGTTGGGGGAGCTGTATTTGCCGACGCTGATGGCGGACATCGTCAACAAAGGCGTCGTGACGGGCGACCATGCCTATATTTGGCGGATCGGCGCTTACATGCTGCTGGTCACGCTCGGCGGGACGGCTGTCGCGATTTGCGCGAGCTACTTTTCGTCCCGTATCTCCGCCGGCTTCGGCCGGATCTTGCGCGGCAAAGTGTTTTCCCACGTTGAAAATTATTCGCTTCAGGAATTCGACAAGATCGGAACCGCATCGCTGATTACCCGAACGACGAACGATATTCATCAGGTGCAACAGGTGCTCATGATGATGATGCGCCTGATGGTGATGGCCCCGATGATGTGCATCGGCGGGCTGATCATGGCGCTGTCCAAAGACGCCAAGCTGACGCTCGTGCTCGTCGTCGCCCTTCCGGTGCTGGCGCTGACGATCTTGCTGATCTCCCGCCGGGGGCTTCCGCTGTTCAGGGCCATTCAGAAGAAGCTGGACAAACTGAACCTCGTGCTTCGCGAAGGGCTGACGGGCATTCGCGTCATTCGCTCCTTCAACCGGCTGGAGCACGAGAAGAAGCGGTTCGTCGACGCGAACTTCGATTTGACGGAGACGTCGGTCAAGGTCAATCAGATCATGGCGCTGCTCATGCCGCTCATGATGCTGATTATGAACTTCTCCTCGATCGCGATCATCTGGTTCGGCGGCATCCGCGTCAGCGAGAACCATATGGAAGTCGGCGATCTGATGGCTTTCCTGCAATACGCGATGCAAATCATGTTCTCCCTGCTCATGCTCTCGATGATGTTCGTCATGGTGCCGCGAGCCTCCGCTTCGGCCGTCCGGATCAACGAAGTGCTCGATCTCGAGGCTGTCATCCGCGATCCGGCGGAACCTGCCGGAGGCGCCGAAGCGGAAGTCGCCACGGAAGGCGGTTTCGTGGAATTCGATAATGTGACGTTCAGCTATCCGGGGGCGGAGCAGCCGGCCGTATCCGGGATCACGTTCCACGCCCGCCCGGGCGAAGTGACGGCCATTATCGGCGGCACGGGCTCGGGCAAGTCGACGATCGTCAATCTGATCCCGCGTTTTTACGACGTGGATTCGGGAGCCGTCCGCATCGACGGCAAAGATGTGCGGGAGTATTCGCAGGAGGAACTTCGGGCGAAAATCGGGCTCGTGCCGCAGAAAGCGGTGTTGTTCACGGGAACGATCGCGGACAACATCCGCTTCGGCAAGGAGCAGGCGACGGACGAGGAAGTCCGTCACGCCGCGGAGGTCGCGCAGGCGACCGATTTTATAACCGGCATGCAGGACGGCTTCAATTCCGTCATCGCCCAGGGCGGGACGAACATATCCGGCGGGCAAAAGCAGCGCTTGTCGATCGCGAGGGCTCTCGTTCGGCGGCCGGACATTTACGTATTCGACGACAGCTTCTCGGCTCTCGATTACAAGACGGACGCCCGATTGCGCGCGGCTTTGCGGCAGGAGACGACGAAGTCGGCCGTCATCATCGTCGCTCAACGGGTGAGTACGATCATGGATGCCGACCGGATCGTCGTGCTGGAGGAAGGCCGCATTGCGGGAATCGGCAATCACAAGGAATTAATGGCGACCTGCGAGGTATACCGGGAAATCGTATCGTCCCAGCTGTCGGAGGAGGAGATCGCTTGAGCGAGCAGCAGAGCAAACCCCAAGGCGGCCCGGGAAGAGGTCCGGGCGGTCCGGGCTTCGGACCCGGCGGCGGCATGGGAAGAGGCCCAGGCTTCGGGGGGCCGGGCATGATGGGCATGCCCGGACAAAAGCCCAAAAACTTCAAAGGCTCGTTCCGCCGGCTGCTCGGCTATTTGCGGCCTCACCGTTTCAAGCTCCTTGCGGTATTCGCGACGGCCATCCTCAGCACCGTCTTTTCCATCCTGAGCCCGAAAATGATGGGAAAAGCCACGGACAAATTGTTCGAAGGCATGATGGAGAAATGGAAAGGCGTTCCGGGCGCTTCGATCGATTTTCACGGCATCTGGCAAATCGTCCTTTGGCTCGCAGGCCTGTACGTCGTCAGCTCCGCTTTCAGCTACCTGCAGCAATTTCTGATGGCGGGCGTCGCACAGCGGACCGTTTACCATTTGCGCAACGAGGTGAACGAGAAGCTGTCGCGCCTTCCGCTCAAGTTTTTCGATTCGCGCACGCACGGCGAAATTTTAAGCCGGGTCGTCAACGACGTCGACAACATCAGCAATACGCTGCAGCAAAGCTTGACGCAGCTCATCACCTCTATAGTGACGCTGATCGGCGTCATCGTCATGATGCTGACGATCAGTCCGCTGCTGACCTTGATTCTGGTGCTCACGCTGCCGCTCAGCTTTCTCGTTATCCGCGCGGTCGCTTCGCGGTCCCAGCGGTATTTCAAGGGTCAGCAGGAGCAACTCGGACGTCTGAACGGTCACGTGGAAGAAATGTATACGGGCCACGCGGTGGTGAAGGCGTTCGGCCGCGAACGTCCGTCGATCGCGAAGTTCGACGAGATCAACGAGAAGTTGTACCATGCAGGCTGGCGCGCCCAGTTCGTCTCCGGCATTATCATGCCGATGATGAGCTTCATCGGCAACATCGGTTACGTTGCGATCAGCGTCGTGGGCGGGGTGCTGGTTACGAGAAGAGCGATCAGCGTCGGCGACATCCAGGCGTTTATTCAATATGCCAGACAGTTCACGATGCCGATTACGCAGACGGCCAACATCGCGAACATTATCCAATCGACGATCGCTTCCGCGGAGCGGGTGTTCGAGCTGCTGGACGAACCGGAAGAAGTTCCGGAGGAGCAAGGACGCATCTCGTCGGACTCGGTGAAGGGCGATATCGAATTCCGCAACGTACGGTTCGCTTATAAAGAGGATGAGCCGCTGATCGACAACATGAACATCGACGTCAAAAGCGGCCAGACGGTGGCGATCGTCGGTCCGACCGGCGCAGGCAAGACGACGCTGGTCAACCTGCTCATGCGCTTCTACGAAGTGAACGGCGGCGCCATAACGATCGACGGAACCGACATCACCAAGCTGAAGCGCGGCGAGCTTCGGAGCCTCTTCGGGATGGTGCTTCAGGATACGTGGCTGTTCAACGGCACGATCCGCGACAATATCGCGTACGGTCGCGAAGGCGCGACCGATCTGGAAGTCGTCGAAGCGGCCAAAGCGGCGTACGCGGACCATTTCATCCGGACGCTGCCGGACGGTTATGACACTGTGCTGAACGAGGAAGCGTCCAACATCTCGCAAGGCCAGAAGCAGTTGCTCACGATCGCTCGTGCCATTTTGGCCGACCCGGCCATTCTGATTCTCGACGAGGCGACGAGCAGCGTCGACACCCGCACGGAAATTCACATCCAGCGGGCGATGAGGGAACTGATGCAAGGCCGCACGAGCTTCGTCATCGCGCACCGTCTGTCGACGATCCGCGAAGCGGACTTGATCCTCGTCATGAACAAAGGCACCGTGATCGAGCAAGGCACGCACGAGGAGCTCTTGGCGAAAAGCGGCTTCTACGCCGACTTGTACAACAGCCAGTTTGCCGGCAATGCGCAAGTTCGCGCGGTGTAAACGCAGCTGCTTTCAATCTGCCAAACCGTTTTGAAGAGTCGATGAAGCGATGGCGGAGAGAGCGGAGAACAGGATATTCGTGTGAAAATGAAGGCGGGAACAACCTCAAAGCTACATATGCGCGGAGTCATTGGAGAACAAGTCCATGCGAGGGTGTGCAATGTTTAGGGAGCGTTGCAGGGCCTGAGCCGTTTTTTATCTTGTTCTCAGCTTGCGTTCATCCTCCGTTCATTTGGAAATGATAGCTTTCCAATAGTCGGGATGACTGGAGGATGAGGAAAGATGAACAAGAAATGGAAGTTTGCGCTAACCGGGGCGCTGGCGGTCGCCTTGCTGTCCGGATGCGGAGCGAAATCGGATGACAACGCAGCGGCGCAGAACAATCAATCCCAGGGCGCGGCCCGGAGCGGACAAGCCGGCCAGAGCGGCCAAGGCGGCATGCGCGGAGGCATGGGGATGGTTGACGAGGACGGGAATACGGCGGATTTGCTCGGGAAAATCAAGAGCATTAGCGGCCAAACGATAACCGTCTACAAGTCTTCGTTCGATCCGAGCCAAATGAGGGGCGGTCAGGGAGGATCCGGCGGCCAAGGCGGTCAAGATGGCCAAGGCGGCCAATCGCCGAGCGGCGCGCCAGCATCGAACGCGCCGGATGCGGACAGGCAAGGCGGCAACAGCGGCAACCGCCCGCAGGGCATGGGCAACATGTTCACCGACCAGACGGTTGACATTACCGTAACCGACGCGACCAAGATCGAGACGACCAGCTTCGAGAACGGTCAGCGCACGACAAAGGAGATTGCGCTGTCGGACTTGAAGGCCGACGATGTGCTGACGATATGGCTTAAGGAAGGAACCCAGGAAGCCGAGACGATTCGCGCCGGCGGTTTCGGAGGCGGACGCGGCGCCCGGCAAGGCCAGCAGCAAGACGGTCAGGCGAGCGGCCAGGCATCGTCGTCGAACGCGCAAGCCAGCGCATCGAACGGTTAAGCCGCTCGTCCGAACGGGCAGAACCGCCGGCACGAACAAGCAAGCCGTTGGAGTGGCGTGCTAACCGTCGAACGGGCCAGCCGCGGAGTCGGACAGCAGAAAAAGAGAAGCCGCCGGGCGGGAGCCGAATCCCGTCCGGCGGCTTCTCGTTTAGCCCGCCGCTCCGCGCCGGTAGGCGGCGGGCGTCGTGCCGACGATACGCTTGAACGAGCGGTGGAAATGCGTCATGCTCTCGAAGCCGCAAGCGGAAGCGATCGTGCCGACATTGTCGTCCGTCTGCAGGAGCAGCTCCTTGGCTTTGGTCATTCGCTTGGCGGCGATGTAGCCGGTGACGTTCATGCCGGTCAGTTGCTTGAAGAGCCGGCTGAGATGGGCGGGGCTGACGGAAGCCTGAACGGCCAGATCCGTAAGTCCGATCGGCTCGCAATAGTGCTCGTCGATATACAGCAGCAGGCTCTTCATCCAGCCGGGTCCGACATCGGACGATTCCCCGCTTCGGCTGTGCGCGGCGGTCTCCCGGTTAATTTGCAGGAGCAGCTGCTGAACGATCAGCATGACCGCGTGCCGGTACCCGGGCTTCGTCGCCTTCCATTCGGCATCGATTTGCGCCAGAAGCTCCTCGATGGATGCTTTCAGCCGATCCGGGCAGTCCAGCTTGAAGCTTTTACGAGAGCGTCCCGTCTCGAAGCAGCGCAAATAAGAGAACGATTCCCCGAGCGAGGAAGGCTGGACGAGGACCGGGCTGAAAAAGACCGCCGTCGACGTAACGGGCTGATCCCGGTCGGGGAAGGAGCGGTGGATCGTATTGCCGGGAATGACGAACAAATCACCTGCCCGCATGTCGTAGATCGTCTGGTCGATGAAAAAGACGCCTTTCCCGCTATGAACATAGACAAGCTCGTACCAGTCGTGCAGATGGTCGGGGAGCTCGGTTTTATAGTTTTTTCGGTCGTGGTAGGTGATCGAGAACGGAAACGCAGGGTCGGCGTTAAACTGCTTGCGAAGCGGCTTCATGCGAAGTCTCCTTCCGCGTCGTGCTTCCTTTCGAGAATATCAAAAAAGAGTACAAATCTGCAAGATGAGGCTATTTTATGATTAAAAAGAGCTGTTAGAGTAAAGGTAGAGCGTTTTCACGATAGAAAAGGGGAGAGCGGAATGAGAATCGATGCCCATCAGCACTTTTGGCGGATCGAACGGGGCGACTACGGCTGGATCACGCCGGAAATTCCGACGCTGTACCGCGATTTTCTGCCGGAACATTTGCGGCCTCACTTAAGCAAGCACGCGTTGGACGGCTCCATCGTCGTACAAGCCGCGCCGACGCTGGCGGAGACGGAATTCATTCTGTCGCTGACCGAACGGGACGACAGCGTCAAAGGAGTCGTCGGCTGGCTCGATCCCGCCGATCCGTCCCATCTGGAGCATTACGAAAGGTTCCGCTCCTATCCCAAATTCGTCGGCTTCCGCCTTGCCATCCAGGAGATGCCCGATGCGAACGCCGTTCTGGAGCCCGCTTTCGTCGATGCGATGCGGATATACGCCGATATGGGCGTGCCGGTCGACCTGCTCGTCCGATCGCATCAACTGGAGCCGCTTATCGGGCTGCTGGGGCTCGTTCCCGATTTACGCGGCGTCGTCGACCATATCGGCAAGCCCCGGATCGCGGAGGGGGCGATGGAGCCATGGCGTTCCCAATTGGCGAAGCTGGCGTCTTTTCCCAACGTATACTGCAAAATTTCGGGTGTGGTGACGGAAGCGAACCCCGAGGAGCGGAAGCCGGAAGACCTCGTTCCTTACGTCCGCCACGCGCTCGAACAATTCGGACCGGACCGCGTCCTGTTCGGCAGCGATTGGCCGGTGTGCCTGCTCGCGGCGAGCTACGACGAGGTGATCGGCGTGCTGGAGCGGTCGCTGCCCGAAGGCTGGGGCGAGGAAGAGAAGCGGAAGCTGTACGGACGAAATGCGAAGGAGTTCTACCGATTATGAACCGACTGAACCGAAGTCATTTGACTGAAGCCGAACGCCGGAGCCACGAAGCCGCGCTGAACAGTCCCGTCTCCGTGCTGCAGATCGGGGAAGGCCATTTTTTGAGAGGCTTTTTCGATTGGATGATCCACCGGTGCCGCGAGCTGGGACTGTTTGAAGGCAGCGTCGCGGTGACGCAGCCGAGACCTTCGGGACGCGCGAAAATCGAAGCGTTGGCCGCGCAGGAAGGGCTCTATACGCTGGTGATCCGGGGGCTGGAAAACGGGGAGCGGGTGGAGCGGCGGGAGATCGTCACCGTTTTCTCGGCCGTGTTCGATCCTTATGCCGATTGGCAGCGGCTGATCGCCATCGCGGAAAGCCCGTCGTTGCGGTTCGTCGTCTCGAACACGACCGAGGCGGGGCTTGCGTACCGCCCCGAACCGCTTCGCGACAACGAGCCGATCGAGTCGTTCCCCGGAAAAATCGCCTGGCTGCTGTACCGACGATATCTGGCGTTTTCCGGCGCTCCCGACCGCGGGGTCGTCTTCCTCCCCTGCGAGCTGTTGGAGCGCAACGGCGACGAGCTGAAGCGCTGCGTCCTTCGCTATTGCGACGATTGGGGACTGCCGGAGGCGTTCCGGCGCTGGGTGGCCGATCACAACCGTTTCCTCAACTCGCTCGTCGACCGAATCGTCACGGGCTATCCGTCCGAACAGGCGGGCGCCTGGTTCGCCGAGTGGGGTTATGAGGACGCGATGCTTAACGCGGCTGAGCCTTACCACTTCTGGGCGATCGAAGGCGACCCGAAGCTCGACAAGGAGCTTCCGCTGGCGCGGGCGGGACTTAACGTGCGGTGGGTGGACGATTTGCGCCCCTACCAACTGCGCAAAGTCCGCATTCTGAACGGGGCGCACACGCTGATGACGCCGCTGGCGCTTCTGCACGGCTTCGAATTCGTCCGCGAGACGATGGAGCATCCGGCGTTCGGGCCGTTCGTGAGGGAGGCGGTGGAGCGGGAGATCGTCCCGGCGCTGCCGCTGCCCGAAGACGAACTGACGGCGTACGCGGCGACCGTGTACGAGCGGTTCCTCAATCCTTTTATCCGGCACCGCCTGTCCGACATCGCGATGAACAGCCTGAGCAAGTTCAAGACGCGGCTGCTGCCTTCTCTTCTTCATTACGCGGAACGCGGAGAGCCGCTGCCGGAGCGGATCGTCCGGTCGCTGGCGGGGCTGCTCCGCTACTACAAGGTGGAGAAGCGGGAAGACGGTCATATCGGGCGAACGCTGGCCGGCAACGAATACGCGGTTCGCGACGACGCCTCGCTGCTGGAGACGATCGCATCGGTGTGGGCGCAGCGGCTGGGAACGGAGCCGACGGTCCGGAAGCTGCTCGGATTGACGGAAATTTGGGGCGCCGACCTGTCGGCGGTCGAGGGGCTTGGGGGCCGAATCGCGTTTTACCTGACGGAAATGGAGGAGGCAAACGATGAATAGCTGGGTGCGGCTGCACAAGGACGATCCCGTCGTCATCGCCTTGAAGCCTTTGAACGCGGGGGATACGCTGACAATGGAGGACGGCTCGGCGCTTCTGCTTTTGGACGACGTGCCCAAAAGCCACAAGCTGCTCACCCGGCCGGTCGGCGCCGGGGAGCATGTGCGCAAGTTCGGCTATTCGATCGGCCGGGCGAAGACGGATTTGGAGCCGGGCCGCTGGGTGCACACGCACAATATCGGAAGCGGCCTGAAGGGCATTCTCGATTATCGCTACGAGCCGATGCCGCAAGCTCCGCAGGACGAATCCGCCAAGGGGAGGACGTTCCAAGGCTACGTGCGGCCGAACGGGGAAGTCGGCATCCGCAACGAAATCTGGATTATCAACACGGTCGGCTGCATCAACAAAACATGCGAGATGATCGCTAGGCGGGCGGAAGCGCTGTACGGCAACCGGGTCGACGGCGTCTACCATTTCGCCCATCCGTTCGGCTGCTCGCAGCTCGGCGACGATCTGAAGCATACGCAGAAACTGCTCGCCTCGCTCGTGCACCATCCGAACGCGGCGGGCGTGCTCGTCGTCGGACTCGGCTGCGAGAACAACCGCATCGACAGCTTCAAGGAAGCGATCGGCGGCTACGACCCGGAGCGCGTCAAGTTCATGAAGTCGCAGGACGAGGAAGACGAGCTGGAGACGGGGCTGGCGCTCGTCGGGGAGCTGGCCGATTACGCGGCTCGGTTCAAGCGGGAGCCCGTTCCGGTGTCCCGGCTGAAGCTCGGGCTGAAATGCGGCGGCTCGGACGGGCTGTCCGGCATTACGGCGAACCCGCTCGTCGGCGCCGTGGCGGACCGGCTGACTGCGGCCGGGGGAACGGCGATTCTGACCGAGGTGCCGGAGATGTTCGGGGCCGAGACGATTCTGATGAACCGCGCGGCGGACGAGAAGGTGTTCTGGCAAATCGTCGGTCTGATCAACGATTTCAAGCAATATTTTATCCGGCATGGGCAGGAAATTTACGAGAATCCGTCGCCGGGCAACAAGGACGGCGGCATCAGCACGCTGGAGGAGAAGTCGCTCGGGTGCACGCAGAAGGGGGGCCGCTCGACCGTCACCGATGTCGTGCCGTACGGCGAACGGGTGCGGAAAGCGGGGCTGAATCTGCTGGAGGCGCCGGGCAACGATCTCGTCTCGGTCACGGCGCTTGCGGCGGGCGGAGCGCAGCTCGTCCTGTTCACGACAGGCAGGGGAACGCCGTTCGGGGGGCCCGTTCCGACCGTGAAGATCTCCACCAACACGGAACTTGCGGAGCGCAAAACAAACTGGATCGACTTTAACGCGGGCCGGCTGCTGGAGGATCGGAGCATGGGCGAGCTGACGGACGACCTGTGGGAGCAAATCGTCCGCATCGCTTCGGGAGAAGAGCGGACGAAGAGCGAGCGCAACGGGTTTCGCGAGATCGCCATTTTCAAGGACGGGGTGATCTTGTAGCATGAAATACCGCAAACTTGGCCGCACCGGTCTGGAAGTGTCCGCGCTTGGCTTCGGAGCTTCTTCGCTTCAGGGCGACGAGGATTGCGCGCAGTGTGGACGAAAGTTTGGAGCGGCTGCACACCGACTATGTGGACATCCTTTTTCTGCATGACGCCGAATTTGCGCGGCCTGGACGGACGAGCCGGTCGACGAACGGCTGCTGGCGGAAGTGCTGCGCGAGTTGGAGCCCGTTCATAACGAGACCTGGATCAGCGGCCGGCCCGAATATAACGGAAGCATCGGAGGCGAGCGGGAATGAAAGGGATCGTCTGCAAGGAAGTCGGCCGCTTCGAGTGGACGGACGATCTGCCGGAGCCCGAGCGGAGGGCGGGGGAAGCGGCCGTGGCGATCCAACGGGTCGGCATTTGCGGCACGGACCTGCACGCGTTCAAAGGCAATCAGCCTTACTTCACGTATCCGCTGCGGAGGCGACCGGCGGCGACTTTCCACGGTCGTCTTCGACGCCACGGGCAGCGCGGGATCGATGATGCATTCTTTTCAATATGTGGCGCATGGTGGTAAACTGGTATTCGTCGGGCTAGTCAAGGCGGACATCGCGTTCAGCGACCCGGAGTTCCATAAGCGGGAGATGACGCCGATGGGCAGCCGCAACGCCACCCGAGAAGACTTCGACAAGGTGATGCAAGCGGTTGCGTCCGGAGCGATCGACGTAAGCGGCTACATTGCCCATCGCGCTTCGTTCGCGGAGACGATCGGACAATTCGAAGGATGGCTGAAGCCCGAATCGAAAGTGATAAAAGCGATGGTCGAGTTGTAGCGAGAGGCGGCTTGGCCGAAAGGGGAACGAACCTTATGACCACGAACTTATTGCAATCCTTGTCCCAAGAGAGAATCGTCGCGATTATCCGCGGCATCTCCGCCGAATCCGGTGACGCGACGGCGAAGGCGCTCGCGGACGGCGGCATCGTCTTCCTGGAAGTGACGCTGAATACGGACGGCGCGCTCGGCATGATCTCCCGGTTCCGGGAGCAGTACGAAGGACGGATGCGCATCGGAGCGGGGACGGTGCTCGATATCGGCCAGGCGAAGGAAGCGGTCGCCGCGGGTGCCGAATATATCATCTCGCCCAACCTGGACGAGGAAGTCGTCTATTACGGTGTGGAGCAAGGCCTCGATGTCTGGCCGGGAACGATGACGCCGACCGAGATTGTAAGGGCCTACAAGGCTGGAGCTTCGGCGGTGAAAGTGTTCCCGATGGGCGCGCTCGGCGTGAACTATTTGAAGGAAGTGCGCGCTCCGCTGAATCACATTCCGATGATCGGCACCGGCGGGGTGAACCTAACCAACATCCGCACCGTGCTCGACGCGGGCGCGATCGCCGTCGGCCTGGGCGGCAATCTGGTGGACAAGCAGCTGGTCAAGGAAGGGAAGTTCGAGGAGCTGACCAAGCTGGCGCAAGCGTTCGTCGCCGAAGTTAAAGGGGCGAAAGCGCCATGAGCGACATCCGTCCGGCCGATGTCGTGACGATCGGGGAGAGCATGGTGCTATTCCAGCCGATGAGCGAAGGTCCGCTCGCATACGCGCCGCTGTTCACGCGATCGCTCGCGGGCGCGGAATCGAACGTCGCCATCGGGCTGTCGCGGCTCGGTTTGAGCGTGCGGTGGATCAGCCGGCTCGGCGCCGATCCGTTCGGAGATTTCGTGCTGGCGACGCTTGCCGGGGAGGGCGTCGACGTGTCGCTGGTGGAGCGGGATGCGGGCTATCCGACCGCCGTCTATTTCAAGGAGTTCAAAGGCTACGGCGACCCGAACGTGTATTACTACCGCAAAGGCTCGGCGGTCAGCCAATGGACGCCCGGACACGTGAACCTGCGCTGGTTCGATAACGCCAGTCATCTTCACGTCACGGGCATCACGCCCGCACTCGGGCCGGCGACTGCGGAGACGGTGCGTAAAGCGATGGTCGAAGCGCGCGCGATGGGATTGACCGTCTCGTTCGACCCGAACCTGCGGCGCAAGCTGTGGAGCGAAGAGAAGGCCCGCAAGACGCTTCTTTCTCTGATTCCGCTTTGCGACATTTTCATGCCCGGCCTTGAGGAAGCGGAGTTTCTGGCTGGGCCGATGACGGAAGAGGCTTACGGCGCGCATTTTCTGACGATGGGCACCGGCGTGGTTGTGCTGAAGCTCGGCGAGGAAGGCTCCATCGGCTTCACGCCGCAGGCCGCCGTTCGCGTCAAGCCGCATGTCGTGAAGCGCGTCATCGATACTGTCGGCGCGGGCGACGCGTTCGCGGCCGGCTTCTTGTCGGCTTGGCTGACGAGCGCCGGCGAAGACGACGAGCCCCGCCTCCGCCAAGCGTTGGAGCGGGCGAATCTGTTGGGCGCGCTTGCGACCCAGTACCGCGGCGATTGGGAAGGGTTGCCGAAGCTGGACGAAGTCCGGCGTCTGCAAGCCGGTGCCCGGGAAACGACCCGATAACCGAAAATGGATTGCCGTCCGTTATCGCAAGAGCGAGTTCGGGCGGTTTTTTTTCGTGAGTAGCGTCCCTCAGACTTTTTTCTGCATTTATGGGCTTATCCCCGTTGCTCAGTCGAACATTCTGTTTCGTTTCGTCTGATTGGCTCGGTAGGAGCCTCGGTAGTGTACCGGCTGAGGCGAAGGGATAAGCGTCAAAATAGACCCTGGCAAGACTAAGCTTGATTTTTTAAGGAGCGAAGCCGCTTCACTCGTACAGCTTCCTGAACTGTTCGGGCGGAAATCCCGTCTTCCGGCGGAACGTCGCCACGAAATGGCTGGCGTCGCGGAAGCCGACCCGCTCGGCAATTTGCTTGACGGTCGCTTCGGGCATGCCGATCAGCAGCTCCTTCGCTTTGCGCAGTCTCAGATTAATCAGATAGGCGTACGGCGAGACGCCGAACGTGTGCCGGAACAGCACGTTCATCGTGCTGGCCGGCATGCCCAGAACCCGTTGCATCTCCGCAAGCCCGACTTCCGCGTCCGCATAATGCTCCTCCATCCAGTCCAGCAGCGGGCGCAGCTTCTCGGAGCTGCGGATGATCGCGGAACGGTTGTCGAATTGCCCGTATTGGCGGAGCGTAATAAGAAACCGGTAAGCGTCCGCCGACGCGTTCAGCCCGAACAGATCGTCTGTCTCTTCCATCCGGTCCATCATATCCTCGATGATCCGGTTCAGCGGCGAGGCGTCGCCGGGCTCCCAGCGAATGGGGTTCGGCTCGACCATGCCCAGCGCCACCAGAATGTCCGGAACGGCCGGCCCTCCGAACGTCAAGTAGGCCGTGTCCCATCTTCCGCCGGCGGATTCGTAGGCGTGAGGAACGCCGGGATGCACGAGCACGCCCGAGCCGACCGGCAAGTCGAACGTCTGTCCGTTCACCGTAAAAAGGCCGACGCCGGCCGTCGTTTGCAGCCAATGGTAATAAGGGTAGCCCTCCTGCCGCACCATTTTGTTCGACTCGACCGTCGTTCCGACCGTCTCGATAAACAAGGGCAGCGTCCGGCCCATGGTCATCGGCAGCACAAACCTTCTCATAAACGTTCCCGCTTCCTTTGTCAGATTCTTATATCCGCTTAAGAGATGATTATATTTTACAGGATTCGCCGTTGTCTTAAAATAAGGATATCCTTATATCGATAAAAGAGGTGTCCATCTTGATCAACGAGAAATTGCCGAAGATTTGGTACGGCGGCGACTATAACCCGGAACAATGGGAAGCGGATACATGGGCCGAGGACGACCGCATGTTCAAGCTGGCGGGCATCGACGTGGCGACGATCAACGTGTTTTCCTGGGCGCTGAGCCAGCCGAGCGAAGACGAATACCGTTTCGAATGGCTGGACGAGACGATCGACAGGCTCCACCGGAACGGGATCGGCGTCTGTCTCGCAACGAGCACGGGCGCGCATCCCGCCTGGATGGCGAAGAAGTACCCGGAAGTGCTGCGCGTCGATTACCAGGGCCGCAAACGGAAGTTCGGTGGCCGGCACAACTCTTGCCCGAACAGCCCGGTTTTCCGGCATTTTTCCCGCTTGATCGCGGGCAAGCTGGCGGAACGCTACAAGGACCATCCCGCGCTGCTGATCTGGCACGTCTCCAACGAATACGGAGGGTACTGCTATTGCGACAATTGCGCAGCGGCTTTCCGGGAATGGCTGCGGAAACGCTACGGCACCCTCGATAAGCTGAACAAGGCGTGGAACACCCGTTTCTGGGGGCACACGTTCTACGATTGGGACGAGATCGTGCCGCCCAACGCGCTCAGCGAGGAGTGGGACGGCAACCGCACGAACTTCCAGGGCATCTCCCTCGATTATCGCCGGTTTATGTCGGACAGTCTGCTCGAATGCTACAAGATCGAATACGACGAGTTGAAAAAGCATACGCCGAACGTTCCGGTCACGACCAACCTGATGGGCTTTTACCCGGAACTGGATTATTTCAAATGGGCGAAGCATCTCGACGTCGTCTCCTGGGACAACTACCCTTCGCTGGACACTCCGTTCAGCTTTACGGCCATGACGCACGACCTGATGCGCGGCCTTAAAGACGGCCAGCCGTTCATGCTGATGGAGCAGACGCCGAGCCAGCAGAACTGGCAGCCGTACAACTCGCTGAAGCGCCCCGGCGTCATGCGGCTGTGGAGCTACCAGGCGGTGGCGCGCGGAGCGGACACGGTCATGTTTTTCCAACTGCGCCGCTCGGTCGGAGCGTGCGAGAAATACCACGGGGCCGTCATCGAGCACGTCGGCCACGAGCATACGCGGGTGTTCCGCGAGGTGGCGGAGCTCGGCCGCGAGCTTGGGCAGCTCGGTGACCGCTTGCTCGATTCGCGTTCGGCGGCGAAGGTTGCGATCGTCTACGACTGGGAAAACCGCTGGGCGACCGAGCTGTCGAGCGGTCCGACCGTCGCGCTTAAATACGTGGACGAGGTTCACAAGTATTACGACGCGCTCTTCAAGCTCGGCGTTCAGATCGACATGATCGGCGTCGAGACCGACCTGAGCAGGTATGACATCGTCATTGCTCCGGTGCTCTATATGGTGAAGCCGGGCTATGCGCAAAAGGTAGAGTCGTTCGTCGAAGCGGGGGGCACGTTCGTGACGACCTTTTTCAGCGGCATCGTGAACGAGAACGACATCGTCACGTTGGGCGGATACCCGGGCGAGCTGCGCAAGGTGCTCGGCATCTGGGCGGAAGAGATCGACGCCCTGTTCCCGGACGCGCGCAACCAGGTCGTCATGAAGGAAACGAAAGGCGCCTTGAACGGCACGTACGAATGCGGCCTGCTGTGCGACCTGATTCACTCGGAAGGCGCGGAGGTGCTGGCGGAATACGGCTCGGATTTCTATAAAGGCATGCCGGCGCTGACGGTCAACCGTTACGGCAAAGGCGAGGCCTGGTACGTGGCGACGAGCCCGGACGCCCGCTTTATGAGCGACTTTATGGCGAATCTGATCGAGGGCAAAGGCATTCGGCCGTTGGCGCAAGCGCCGGCCGGCGTCGAAGTCGCGGAACGCGTCAAGAACGGGAAATCGTTCCTGTTCCTTCTGAACCACAACGCCGAGGAAGCGGTCGTCGATATCGGCGAGCGGCGGGGCGTCGAGCTGCTCTCGGGCCTGGAGGTATCCGGCGCCGTTACGCTTCCCGCCAAAGGCGTCAAAATCGTCGAGCGGGAGGGATAAACGTTGCTGAAGCTCCACTATTTCAAAGCCGCGCGGGAATGGACCGAGGCGCTGCCGATCGGCAACGGCCGGCTCGGCGCCATGATTTTCGGCGGCATCGAGACGGAGCGGCTTCAATTGAACGAGGATACGCTTTGGTCGGGCCGCCCCAAGGACGGCAACAATCCGCGCGCCCGCGAGGTGCTGCCGGAAGTGCGCCGCCTGCTCTCGGAAGAGCGGTACGCCGAAGCCGGCGCCCTCTGCAAGGAAATGCTCGGTCCGTACGGCCAATCCTACTTGCCGTTCGGTCATTTGACGTTGACGTTCGAGCACGGCGATCACGCCGGCCGGGATTACCGGCGCGAGCTCGATCTTCGCGAAGCCGTCTCGCGGGTGGAATACGGGATCGGCAACACCCGGTACATCCGGGAGACGTTCGCTTCGTATCCGGATCAGGTCATCGTGCTGCGCCTGACGGCCGACCGGCCGGGGGCGCTGAGCTTTGCGGCGAAGCTGGACAGCCCGCTTCGCTCGCGCACGTCGGCTGCGGACGGCCATCTCGTCATTCGCGGGACGGCGCCCGAGCATGTCGATCCGAACTATTACGGGTCGGATCGGCCTTTCGATTATGGAGCGGGCGACGGCATGCGGTTCGCCGGGCGGCTGGCGGCCGTCTGCCCGGACGGCGCGGTGGAAGTGGACGCGGGCGGCCTGTACGTGTCCGGCGCCACGACGGCGACGCTCATTTTCAGCGCCGCCACCAGCTTTAACGGCTTCGACCGCTCGCCGGGCCGCGATGGCGCCGACGCGGACGCCCTGGCCTTGCAGCGGCTTCAAGCCGCTCTCGCCAAAACGTACGAGCAGCTCCGCGCCGATCACGTCGCCGACTACCGCCGTCTTTTCGACCGGGTGTCGATCGACTTGGGAGGCTCGGCAGCTCCGGACGATCTGCCCACCGACCGGCGGATCGCCGAGTACGGCGCGAACGACCCGGGGCTGGTCGAGCTGCTTTTCCAATACGGCCGCTACCTCATGATTGCCAGCTCGCGCCCGGGAACGCAGCCGGCCAATCTGCAGGGCATCTGGAACGCCGAGACCCGCCCGCCTTGGAGCAGCAACTGGACGCTCAATATCAACGCCGAAATGAATTACTGGCCGGCCGAGACGTGCAATTTGGCCGAATGCCACGAGCCGCTGCTCTCGTTCATCGGCAACCTGGCCCGGAACGGAGCGGAAACGGCGGCGACTAATTACGGCGCGAGAGGCTGGACCGCCCATCACAACGCGGACATCTGGTGCCAGACCGCTCCGGTCGGCGCGTTCGGGCACGGCGATCCGGTATGGGCGTTCTGGCCGATGGGCGGCGTCTGGCTGTGCCAGCACCTCTGGGAGCGGTACGCGTTCGGCCGGGACGCCGAATGGCTGAGAAACAAGGCTTATCCGGTCATGAAGGAAGCGGCTCTTTTCTGCCTGGATTGGTTGATCGAAGACCGCGACGGACATTTGGTGACCTCGCCCTCCACATCGCCGGAGCATAAATTCCGAATTCCGGGAAGCGGCGAGCTTGGCTCGGTCAGCGTCGCTTCGACGATGGATTTGGAGCTGATCTGGGATCTGTTCACCAACTGCATCCAGGCCTCGGAAGAGCTCGGCTTCGAAGAGGCGTTCGCTTCCGAGCTCCGATCGGCGCGGGCCCGGCTTCATCCGCTGCAGATCGGCAAGCACGGCCAGTTGCAGGAGTGGTCCCGCGACTTTGACGACGAGGACGTGCATCACCGCCACGTCTCGCATCTGTTCGGCGTCTATCCGGGACGGCAGCTCACCGAGCGGGGGACGCCCGAATTGTTCGAAGCCGCGAAGCGATCGCTCGAGCGGCGCGGCGATGCGGGAACCGGCTGGAGTCTAGGCTGGAAAATCGGCCTGTGGGCCCGCTTCCGCAATGGGGATCGCGCCCGCGTCTTGATCTCGAAGCTGCTGACCCTCGTTCGGGCAAACGACGAACGGTATGAAGGGGGCGGCGTATATCCGAACTTGTTCGACGCTCATCCGCCGTTCCAGATCGACGGCAACTTCGCGGCGACGGCCGGCATCGCCGAGATGCTGCTGCAGTCGCATGAGGGCTGTCTCGAGCTGTTGCCTGCGCTGCCGTCCGCCTGGCCGAACGGTTCGATCCGGGGGCTGCGCGCCCGCGGCGGCTTCGAGGTCGACCTGACTTGGCGGGACGGCCGCCTGGCCGAAGCGCAAGTGCTGTCGCTGCACGGCGGGGACTGTTTCTTGCTGGCGGCGGAGGAAGGGCTATCCGTCTTCGAGGGCGGCCGAGCTGCGGAAACGGAGCGAACGTCCGACGGCAAGCTCCGCTTCCTCACGGAATCCGGCCGCCGCTATACGATTCGGCCGTTCCCATTATCCCGTCCGATCAGAAACCGGCGTTCATTTTCTTAAAATCCGGCGCATGCGTTACACCCGGTTAAGAATTTCAAGACGAGGAGTGCGACCGTGTCCAAATCCAAATTTATCTACGAGCCGCCCGCCAACGGGTATCCGGAATGGAACAACAATCCGGACATTTTCCAATTGAACCGCTTGCCCGCCCATGCGACGATGATCGCGTACGACAGCCTCGAAGAGGCGTTGAAGCGGGATTTCGAAGCCTCCTCCCATTACATGTCCCTGAACGGGAAATGGAAGTTTGCCTGGGCCGAGAACCCGGAGAAGAGATTCCGCCGCTTCTACGAACTGGCCTACGACCATTCGGACTGGGACGAAATCGAAGTGCCCGCTCACTGGCAGCTGCAGGGCTACGATTATCCGCAATATACGAATGTGAACTATCCCTGGATTCATCAAGAGGAGCTGACGCCTCCTTTCGCGCCTACTAAATACAACCCCGTCGGATCGTATGTCCGGACGTTTACCGTGCCGGAGCGGTGGTCGGGGCGGCCGGTCTTTATCAGCTTCCAGGGCGTGGAGTCCGCTTTCTACGTCTGGCTGAACGGAGAGCTGATCGGCTACAGCGAGGATACGTTTACGCCGGCCGAATTCGATCTGACGCCGTACTTGGTCGAGGGGGAAAACAAGCTGGCGGTCGAAGTGTACCGCTGGTGCGACGCGAGCTGGTTGGAGGATCAGGATTTCTGGCGGATGAGCGGCATTTTCCGCGACGTTTATTTGTACTCGGCTCCGGGCGTTCGATTGACGGACTTTTTCGCGCATGCGGAGCCGGATGACGATTACCGCGACGGCCGCCTCCGCGTGGAGGCGAGTGTCGAGGACTACTACGGGCAAGCCGCGGGCGGAGTGACGGTGGAAGCCCAGCTGTACCTGGACGGCCGCCCCGTTCTGGACCGGCCTTTGGTTCTCGGAGGCAAGCCGGGAGCGGACGGAATGTGCCAACTGGACGGTTCCGCCCACGTAAGCCGGCCGCTGCTTTGGAGCGCGGAGCATCCGCATTTGTATACGCTGGTTCTGGAGCTGAAGGATGCCGAGGGGCGGAGCTTGCATTTTGCCAGCTGCCGGATCGGGTTCCGCCGCTTCGAGATCAAGGACGGGCTTATGCGGATCAACGGCCGGCGGATTGTTTTCAAAGGGGTCAACCGCCATGAATTTTCGTGCGATACGGGGCGGGCTCTCCGTTACGAGGATATGGTGACCGACATCAAGCTGATGAAACGGCACAACATCAACGCCGTGCGCACGTCCCACTACCCGAATCATCCGAAATGGTACGATCTGTGCGACGAATACGGGCTTTACGTCATCGACGAAACGAACCTGGAGACGCACGGCAGCTGGCGGTACGGACAAGATCCGGACGATGAAGGCCACACGGTCCCGGCGAGCAAGCCGGAGTGGACGGCGAACGTGCTCGATCGGTGCAACTCGATGCTGCAGCGGGATAAAAACCATCCTTGCGTCGTCATCTGGTCGCTCGGCAACGAAGCGTGGGGCGGGGACAACTTTTTGCATATGCACGATTTTCTGAAGGAGAAGGATCCTTCGCGCGTCGTCCACCATACGGCGGAGATTTCGGCGAATCGCCGCATGACGGGAATTTCTGCGGCAACGGGATCATTTTCGCCGATCGGACGGTATCTCCGAAGCTGCTCGAGGTGAAGGCGTGCTATCAAAACATCGATTTCGCGGCTGTAAATTTGAAGGAAGGCCGCTTCTCCGTTCGGAACAAGTTCCTTTTCACCGATCTGAACGAGTTCGACTTCGCGTGGGAGCTGGCGGCGAACGGCACCCCCGTAAGCGAAGGCCGCTTCCGGGTGGAGGCGGGGCCGGGAGAGCGTGCCGAAGCGGATTTGCATGCGGCGTATCCGAAGGAAGCTCGCGCCGGCGAAGAGTACGTGCTGACGCTCAGCGCCCGTTTGAGGGAGCGGACGGCGTGGGCCGAGGCGGGCCATGAGATCGCCTTCGCCCAATTCGTCCTTCCGATCCGGCTAGCTGTATCTGCGCCGGCTGATTCGCCGGAGACGCTGAAGGTGACGGAGGAAGACGGCCGTGCACTGGTCGTGAGCGGAACGGCGTTCAACGTCCGGTTCGATCTGACGAGCGGGGAACTGGCTTCCTACCGCTTGGGCGAGGCCGAACTGCTGAAGCAGGCGCCCGCTCCGAACTTCTGGCGAGCGTATACCGACAACGATCGCGGCAACAAGCATCCCGATCGATGCGCGGTATGGCGGGAGGCGGGGCCGGGGAGGAAGCTCGCCGGTCTATCCTGGACGCGCGGTGCGAATGAAGTCGTCGTGACCGCCGAGTTCGAGCTGCCGACGGAACCGGTCTCTCTGTGCACGATTGCGTATGCCGTTCGCGGCAACGGCGAAATCGAAATCCGCGAGCGCCTCGTTCCCGGAACGAACTTGCCGGAAATCCCCGAGATCGGTCTCCTTTTCGTCATGGATGCGTCTTTCGACCGGCTTGCTTGGTACGGCAAAGGTCCTCACGAAAATTATTGGGACCGCAGCGTCGGGGCGAAGCTGGGCTTGCACGAGGGAAGGGTTAAGGAGCAGGTCGTTCCTTACCTTCGTCCGCAAGAGAGCGGGAACAAGACGGAGGTCCGGTTCGCAACCGTCAAGGACGCGTCCGGCCGCGGCTTCCGAATCGACGGCCTGCCGCATGTCGAATGGAGCGCGCTCCCTTATACGCCAAGCGAGCTGGAACAGTACGACCACCATCATCTGCTGCCGGAATCCGACAAGACGGTCGTTCGGGTCCATTTCAAACAGATGGGCGTCGGCGGAGACGACAGCTGGGGAGCTCCCGTGCACCCGGAATACAAGCTTTTCGCGAACCGTACGTACGAATTCGGCTTCAAGCTGACCGGGATTGCGGATTGAATCGGCCGGCTTCTGCATAATGTTTCCTCTTCGGGGGAGTCTAAAGGTGCAGGAGGTGCGACTTCGATGAACGAGAACACGAACGCGCAACAAGTGGTGGCCGTGCGCAAAAACGGCGACGGCGATATCGTCGAGCTGAAGCTGTCGTCCGGCCAGGTCGTCGATTACAAGCAGGCGCAGGCGATGGCCAAACAGGGACAGATCGAAAACGTCAACGTATTTCGCGGACGCGACGGAGACGAGCATCTGCGCTCGGATGCCGACGGACGCCCCGAGAACAATCTGGATAACTTGCCGACTTTCTGAGCGGAAGGGATCGGCGCATACGGCTTCGTCCGGATACGGACGAGGTCGTTTCTTTTGACCGGCGTCTTTTATCTTGTCTATACAAGTTTGTTGAAAATAACGAAAGAAAGCTTGATTTCCTTGCGAAAGTCTTGAAAAGAAGCGATAAGGGGAGTAGAATTGGTTTGTAATTATGTACGTACAAGTTCATTCGAAATTCGGGAGGAACGACGATGATTCAATTGAAACCTTACGTGTTCTGGTTCGTTACGGGAAGCCAGCATCTGTACGGTCCGGAAACGCTCGATGAAGTGAATGCGCATTCAAAAGAAATCGCGGAAGGTTTGTCCGCCGATCCGGCCATTCCTTTTCCGGTTGTGTTCAAGCCGGTCGTCACGACGCCGGAAGAGATTTTGAAGCTGGTGAAAGAAGCGAACGCCGACGAGCATTGCGCAGGCATTATGACGTGGATGCATACGTTCTCCCCGGCCAAAATGTGGATCGCGGGACTGACCGAGCTCCGCAAGCCGCTCCTCCATTTGCACACGCAATATAACCGCGATATTCCGTGGGATTCGATCGACATGGACTTCATGAACACGAATCAGGCCGCCCACGGCGACCGCGAATACGGCTTTATCGGGGCGCGTCTGGGCATCGCCCGCAAAATCGTCGTCGGCTACTGGGAAGACAAGACCGTTCGCGCCCGCATCGGCTCCTGGACTCGCACGGCGGTCGCCTGGAACGAAAGCCGCACGCTGAAGGTCGTCCGCTTCGGCGACAACATGCGGCAAGTTGCCGTTACCGAAGGGGACAAAGTGGAAGCGCAAATCAAGTTCGGCTGGTCCGTCAACACGCACGGCGTCGGCGATCTGGTCGCTTACGTAAACGCCGTATCCGACGCCGAAGTGGAACGTCTGCTCGGCGAATATGCCGAGAAGTACGACATTGTTCCGGAAGGCCGCACCGCGGGCCCCGTTCGCGATGCGATCGCGTACCAGGCGCGCATCGAGATCGCGCTCAAGCGGTTCCTCGACGAAGGCGGCTTCACCGCGTTCACGACGACGTTCGAGGATCTGCACGGGCTGGAGCAGCTCCCGGGTCTCGCCGTTCAGCGTCTGATGGAGCAAGGCTACGGCTTCGCGGGCGAAGGCGACTGGAAGACGGCGGCTTTGACGCGTCTGTTCAAGATCGTGGCCGGCAACGTCAACACGTCGTTCATGGAGGACTACACATACCACTTCGAACCGGGCAACGAAATGGTGTTGGGCGCGCACATGCTGGAAGTGTGCCCGACGCTGGCCGAGACGAAGCCGCGCATCGAGGTGCATCCGCTCGGCATCGGCGGCAAAGCCGATCCGGCGCGCATCGTGTTCGACGGCAAAGCCGGTTCGGCGATCAACATTTCCGTCATCGACCTGGGGAACCGGTTCCGCTTTATCGTAAACGAAGTGGAAGGCGTCAAGGTCGAGAAGGCGATGCCGAAGCTGCCGGTCGCGCGCGTGCTGTGGAAGCCGCAGCCGTCGCTGGCCGTTGGCGCGGAAGCGTGGATTTTGGCGGGCGGCGCGCACCATACGGTGTACTCGCAGGCCGTGACGACCGAGCAGGTACTCGATTTCGCCGAGCTTGCCGGCGTGGAAGCCATAGTCATCGACAAGGACACGAACATTCGCCAGCTTAAGAACGAGCTGCGATTCGGCCAAGTCGCCTGGTCCCACCGGTAAGGCCGGTTGTCATCGCATACAGGGTAGAGCAAAAACCGCGGCTGCGCAGGCTGCGGTTTTTTATTCCTTTTTTTGGAAACCCCTCGGCCCCTTATGTCTTTTTTTTCGCATTTTGGGGGCTTATCCCCGCAGCTCAGCGGAATGATTTTTCGGGGAATCGGTCGGTTGAGGAACCTGTTGGCCGGGTGGAACGGACGCTTGCGCTCAGAACTTTCAAGTGATCCTAAAAAGGAGCTCGAAACGAATCCGGTCTGTCTGAGGTACGGGGATAAGCCCCCAATACGAGGGTGAAAGGATCATCCTTGCCGCGATCGGACGGGAATGCGCGATCCGCTAAGCAACCATACTGAAGACATAGGAAAGGAGGGCTTCAAACTGCTGGATTGCGCGATTATCGGAGGAGGTCCGGCCGGATTGAGCGCGGCGCTCGTGCTGGGCAGGGCGAGAAGGAGCACGGTGCTGTTCGACGACGGCAAGCCGAGGAACGCCGTCACTCGCCAGTCTCACGGATTTCTGACGAGGGACGGCGTCACGCCGGCCGAATTCCGTGAGGCGGCCCGCCGGGACATCGCCAAGTACGATTCCGTCGAATTCCGAAGCGAGACCGTCGCTTCCGTCGGCAAAGAGCGGGGACGGTTCGTCGTCCGCACCGCGTCGGGCGGCGCATTCGAAGCGCGCAAGATCATTTTGGCGACCGGATTGAAGGAGACGCTGCCGGATATCGGGCGCATCGCCGAGTATTACGGAACAAGCCTCTTTAGCTGTCCGTACTGCGACGGCTGGGAGATGAGGGACCGCCCGCTCGTCGTCATCGCGAACGACGCCTCGAAGGCGGCCCATATGGCGCAGGTGCTCTCCAACTGGAGCCGGGATTTGCTCGTCTGCACGAACGGAAGCCGCTTGACGGCCGAACAGCGGGAAGCGCTCGCCCTGCACGGTATCCGGTACAAGGAGACCGGGATTCGTTCGCTAGAGGGAGAGCACGGCCGATTGGAGCGCGTGCGTTTCGAGGACGGCGCTTCGGAGGAGCGGACCGGCGGCATCGTCGTCTCCGAATGGCGACAGGCTGCCGATTTCGCCATGTCGCTGGGCTGCCGGATGAACGAGACGGGAGGCATTGCGGCGGATGAAGCCCGCCGGACGAACGTCGAGGGCGTGTTTGCGGCCGGGGACGCGGCCGTCATCTCGCCGGCCCAGCTCATTGTGGCCGCGGCGGATGGAGCCCGAGCCGCGATCGGGGTCAATTCGGACTTGACGCACGAAAGCTTCCACCCGCCCGTTCCCCACTGAGACGTATGGACGGTCGATCGAGGAGCCGCTCGCGGGTGATGCCGAGAACGGCTTTTTTATGCTAAAGTAAACAAGGATCGACATTTCGACAGAACGGTGGGTGAAAGCGATGGCCAAGCTGCGCGAGATGAATACGCTGAGGAACCAGATCTTTGCCGGATTTACGCTGACGATGATCGTCGTGCTGACTTTTGCAGGCGTTTTCATATACGGACAAGTTTCGGCCTTGCTGCGCAACAGCGCCGAAAAGCATATCCAGCAGACGGCTGTGCAGGCGAACGGCAGGCTCGACGCGCTGCTCGACCAGGTCGATACGCTGACGACCCAGATCGCGACGAACGACTACGTGCAGAAGCTGATGCTCCGGGAAGAGAGCGGCATTCGCTCCGGGTTCAACGAGCGCCAGTCGCTGCTTCAAATTGCGAGCAGTTATATGGCTTACTTGTCCGGAATCCAGTCGCTGGAGCTTTATACGAAGGATTATCGCCGCTTGTTCCCCCTGGACGAGATCAATCTGGAGAGCCGCGTCGACCGGGAATGGATCGATGCCGCGGACGCCGCCAAAGGGCGGCTCGTCTGGGCCGGTCTCGATCCCCGGCAGCCGGGAACGGTGCTGGCGATTCGCCGCATCAGCCTGATCGACCGGTCGTATAGCGCGGGCGGATATTTGACCGTTCACCTGAACCGCGACTACTTCGTCATGAACGGCACTTTGTCGGGGGAAACGCCGCGAAGCGGCGAGTACATGCTGCTCGCCGACGGCAGGGGCCAGCCCATTACGTCCGATTTGAGCGCGGACGACGCGCGATCGGTGCTGGAGCAAAGCGGACGCGACGTCCTCCTTCGGGGTGAAGAGTTGATCGCCGTCCGGCAGCATTCCGAGACGTCCGGCTGGACGCTCGTGCTGCTTACTCCCGTTCACGCCACGACCGAGGGGATCTCCGTCCTGCGCACCGCCATCTTCGTCTCGATCGGCATCGGCGCCGTGTTATTTCTCCTGTTGACGCTGCTTTTGTCCACAATGATGACGCGGCCGATTCTGAAGCTGATGAAGACGATGAGAGGGGCGAGACTGGGCGGACTGAAGCCGAATCCGTCGCCTGCGCCGGCCATTGCGTCCCTGGAGATCCGGGAGCTGAACAACACGTACAATCAGATGGTCACCGACATGAACGAGCTTATCCGGGTCGTGTACGAGAAGGAGCTTACCCAAAGCCGGACGGAATTGAAAGCGCTGCAGGCGCAGATCAACCCCCATTTTCTGTTCAACACGTTGGAAGCGTTCTATTGGTCCCTGGAGGACAAAGGCGAGGAGGAGCTGGCGGGCATCGTCGTCGCCATGTCCGGGTTGTTCCGTTACGTGATCGGAGGCGCGAGCGGCGACGAGTGGGTGACCGTCCGCGATGAGCTGGAGCATGCCGAGCGCTATTTGCAAATTATGCAGATGCGCCTGGGGGACCGGCTCAATTGGAGCATCGACGCCGATCCGGCGCTGGCGGACGTTCCGATTCCGAAGCTTCTCGTCCAGCCGCTCGTCGAGAACGCCATCCTGCACGGCGTCGAAAACAAGCTCGGCCCCGGGACGGTGACGATCGAAGTCGCCCGCTCGGAACGCCCCGGCTTTGCGGTCGTCACCGTCAGGGACGACGGTCCCGGCATGGACGAGGAGAAGGTCGCGTCGCTCCTGCGGGGCGCCGAGGGCAGACCTTCCGCCTCCGCCAGGGGCGCGGGCGTGGCGATGTCGAACGTGCAGCGCCGCTTGAAGCTTTACTTCCCGCAAGCGGAAGGCGGGGCCGAGCGGGATGGCGGCGGAGGCTTGCGGATCGAGAGCGAACCGGGGAAAGGCACGGCGGTCAGCTTCGAGATTGCAATACCGAACGAAGAGGGGAATCGTTCATGAAAACATTGTTGATTGTCGACGACGAGCCGCGGACGAGGCAAGGCATCCGCAAGACGCTCGAGGCCTGGTCGGCCGGGCGCTTCAACATCGAGACGGCCGCGAGCGGCGTCGAGGCGCTGGAATGGCTGAAGGACCATCCGGCCCATCTGATCATCACCGACGTCCGGATGCCGGAGATCGGCGGCCTGCAAATGCTCGAGGCGATGCAAGATCGCCCGCACAGGCCGGTCGTCATCGTCATTTCCGGGCACGCCGAATTCGATTACGCGCAAAAAGCGATCCAGCTCGGCGTGGTCGAGTATTTGCTCAAGCCGCTGGACAAGACGAAGCTGATCCGGGCCGTTGAGAAGGCGCTGGAAGCCGAGGAAGAGCGTCACCGGATCGAGCGGATGGAGAAGCTGGTCGATCCGAAGCTGCTCGAGGCCGGAGAAGAAGCCAAATACGGACAGCCTGTCCGGGATGCGATCGCTTACGTCGAAGAGCGCCTTCAAGAAGCGATCGGCATGAAGCAGGTGGCCGATTACCTGCATTTGAACGCCAGCTACTTCAGCGTGCTCTTCAAGGAGCAGACGGGCTTCACGTTCAGCGAATACTTGACCCGCCGCCGGCTGCAGCGGGCGAAGGAGCTGCTGGCGCAGACGCGGATGCCGATCGGGGAAATCGCCGAGAAGGTCGGCTACCAAACCGCGAAGTATTTCATCAAGGTGTTCAAGGACAGCGAATCGATCAGCCCGAGCCAGTATCGCCGTCAAGTCGCCGACGAGGACGAAGCGATCCAATAAAAATGGAATTTCTCCCAATGGCTATCTCCTTATGCGACCTAAGGCCGGGTGCTAAAATAATGACAGCGGTTACAAAGGGCCGCGAACATCGTCAAATAGGGGGATGTAAACGTGAACAAGAAAGCGATTGCGCCGATTTTGCTGGCAACGGGCTTGTCTCTGGTTGCGGCAGGCTGCGGCAATTCGAATTCGAACGGGAACGCCTCGCCGTCGTCTTCGCCGGCCGACAGTCCGTCGGCTTCCGCGTCATCGTCGGCATCGGCGGCGCCGTCCGACAAGAAAGTGACGATCAACATGATGCATCTGTGGCCGGAGGGCAGCTCCGCGCAGCAGAACAAAATTGTCAACCAGATTATTAAAGAGTACCAGAACGAGCATCCGAACGTCACGATCAAGCAGGAGGTGCTCGAGAACGAACAGTACAAGAGCAAAATGAAAGTGCTGTCGGCCTCGAACAAGCTGCCGGACGTGGGCATGACCTGGGCCGCCGGCTACCTGCAGCCGTTCGTCGAAGGCAATCTGTTCGCCCCGCTCGACGACCTTCTGCAAGGGGAATTGAAGGACAAATTCGTCTCCGGCACGACGGAAGCTTACGCCGTAGACGGCAAAACGTATGCGCTTCCGCTGGAGTTCAATATTACGCCGGTCTACTACAATAAGAAGATTTTCGAAAAATACAACCTGCAGGTCCCGACGACCTACGCTCAATTCCAAGACGTTGTGAAAACGCTCGCCAAAAACGGCGTCGCCCCGATCGCGCTCGGCAACAAGGACCGCTGGACGGGATCGCTCTGGTACATGTATCTGGCCGACCGCATCGCGGGCTCCCAGACGCTCTCGGACGCGATCAACGGCAAAGCTTCGTTCAAGGACGCCGGACTCGTCCAGGCGGCGAAGGAAGTGCAAACCCTCGTCGACGAGAACGCGTTCAACAAAGGCTTCAACGGGCTGTCCAACGACGAAGGCAAATCCGAGTTCATGAACGGCAAAGCGGCCATGTACATGATGGGCACGTGGGAACTGCCGAACTTCACGACGAATCAGGATGTGCCGCAGGACTTCCGCGACAGCGTCGGCTTCTTCAAGTTCCCGACGGTGGACGGCGGCAAAGGCAACATCGACAGCTGGGTCGGCGGCCCGGGCGTCGGGCTGTTCGTCGCGGAGAACTCTCCCGTCAAGGAAGAAGCGAAGTCGTTCGTCGAATATTTCGTCAAGCGCTGGGGCGAGCAATCGGTGACCGACGCGGGCGTCATTCCGGCGACCAAGGTCGATACCGCTTCCGTTCAACTGCCGCAGCTGTACATCGATTTGCTGAACGAAATGAACAAAGCGACGAACATTACGCTGTTCGCCGACGTTCAAATGAAGGCAAGCGCGGCCGAAATCCACTTGAATCAAATTCAGGCGCTGTTCGGCAAAGCCGTTACGCCGGAGCAATTCGCCGAAGAGCACGACAAGGCGATCAAAGCGGGCCAATAACCGGCTATAACGCTTGACGGCGAGACTTGCCCGCCATTCGCGCGGGCAAGTCCGCCTCCCATGATACGAGGAAAGGGGTCGGCCGCATTGGACAAAGTCATGTCGAACAAATGGGCCATCGCGCTATACGTTTTGCCCGCCCTGCTGCTGGTTCTGGGGCTGATTTACATTCCGATCGTCATGACCGGCTATTACGGCTTGACCGAATGGAACGGCATCGGCGCCCAGAAGTGGATCGGCTTCGCGAACTACTCGACGCTTCTGCAGGACGGAATTTTCTGGAAGAGCGCTCTGCATTCGCTGCTGCTCGCCGTTTTCTCTTGCGTCAGCCTGCTGCTTTATTTGATCGTCGCCCTTATTCTGTCCGGGCAAATCAAGGGAGCGAACGTGCTCCGCAAAATCTACCTGATCCCGATGCTGCTGTCGTCCGTCGCGATCGCACAGCTTTGGCTCAAAATTTTTCACCCGACGAACGGGGTGCTGAACTCCGTCCTCGTCTCCCTCGGCATCGACAATCCGCCCGCATGGCTCGCCGATACGTCGCTCGTGCTCTACGCGATCTTCATCCCGATTCTGTGGCAATATGCGGGCTTCTATATTCTCATCTACTACGCCGCCTTGAAGAACATTCCGTCGTCGCTCGTGGAAGCGGCGCGGATCGACGGGGCGAGCGCCTGGCAGATCGCGTTTCGGATCAAGCTCCCGCTTATTATGGAAGTGATCAAGGTGACGATCGTGCTCGCGTTCGTCGGGTCGCTCAAATATTTCGACCTGATCTACGTCATGACGGACGGCGGCCCGAACAACTCGAGCGAGGTGATCGCTTCCTATATGTATCATCAAGCGTTCAAGTCGTTCGACTTCGGCTACGGAAGCGCCGTCGGCTTCTTCCTGCTTGTCGTCTGCCTCGTCGCAACCTGGCTCATACGCCGCGCGACGGCTTCCAAAGACAGCATTCAATATTCTTGAGACAGGAGGGCTTCGAATGAGCGTCGCCCAAACCGCTCCCCGCGCGGCCGCGGCCGAACCGGGCAAAGGCGCCGGCCGAAAAATCGGCTACGGCCTTCTCTACATCGCGCTCGCCGCCGTGGCGGTGCTGCAAATATTGCCGCTCGTATGGCTGCTTTTTTTCTCGCTCAAAAACAACCAGGAAGTGTTCGACTCCCCGCCGCTGTCGCTGCCGACGCACTGGCGCTGGGAAAATTACGAGAAGGTATGGACGCAGGGGAACATCGGCGTTTACTTCTTCAACAGCGTCTGGCTCACCGTCGTCTCCACGGCGCTCACGGTGCTGATCGCCAGCCTCGTCACCTTCGCGGTCACCCGCATGAAATGGAAGGCAAGCAAGCTGGTGCTCGGCCTGTTCATGGTCGGACTGATGATCCCGGTTCATTCCGCCTTGATTCCGCTGTTCAGCGTGTTTCAAAATCTGCATCTGATCGACCGTCCGCCGTCGCTTATTCTCACATACGTCGCGTTCAACATGCCGATCACGATCATGATTATGCTGGGCTTCTACACCTCGCTGCCGAGAGAGGTCGAGGAGGCCGCCGTCATCGACGGCTGCTCCGTGCACCGCATCTTCTTCCGCATCGTGTTCCCGATGACCGCTTCCGTCATCTCCACGACCGCGATCATCAACATGATCTACAACTGGAACGAGTTCATCTTCGTCAACACGTTCATCAACTCCGACAAGCTGAAGACACTGACCGTCGGCGTTCAGAACTTCGTGGGCCAGTACACGACCGACTGGGGCGCCATCGGCGCGACGCTCATGGTCAGCATTTTACCGATTCTGATCGCGTTCTTCGTGCTGAGCAACCGCATCGTCGAAGGCCTCGCCGCCGGCTCGGTCAAAGGCTGAGCGGCTTGCGCCCGGCGCAGGATCAATATCGCAACCTTCCGGTTATTTGCGGCCGGGAGGTTTTTTTGCGCGGTTTCGTAAACGCTTGCCCCTTTCCGGACCAGGTGTGATTTAGATCACATTGGCGGACACGCTCGAGGTATATGATAGGAGTACGGAACGAAACGGCGGAGGGGAACCCATGGAGGTCAAATTCGGCATCGTCAAAAAAATGGTCGTCGGCATTACGTTCGTCTCTTCGATTACATACGGGACAAGCGCTTTTTTCCTGCTTGTGCTGAAGAAGGCGTTCGATTTTCTGCCGAACGGACTGTTCGTGCTGTTAACGCTGATCGTCGGCGTTTTCTGGACAGGGCTGTTCGGCTTCTTCTTCTCGAAGTGGCTGCTGCGCCCGCTGGTGGAGCTCACGCGAGCGGCGCGGGAGGCGGCCGACGGCAATCTCAGCCTGCAAGTGCGCGTCGGGCGTTCGAACGACGAGCTCGCGATGCTCAGCCTGGCGTTCGACGACATGCTGAAGCGGCTCGTGGCCATTATTAACGGCATCCGCGACAATTCCCGGCAAGCCGACCAGCACGCGGCGGAGCTGCAAGACGCGATCGGCGAGGCGGCGAGCCGGATCGAGCAAATGTCGCATCAGGCCGAAGCGATCGAAGGCGGAACGCAGCGGCAATCGGCGTCTGCGCTGGCGATGCGGCTGTCGGTCGAGCAGCTCTCCGCGGCGGCCGAGGAGGCAAGCGGCCAGGCGGAAGGCGCCCGCGAGCGCGCCCGGGCGATGAACGCCGCCGTCGCGGAGAGCGAGACGGCCATTCGCACGGTCGTCGAAGGCATGCGCCAGCTGGCCGAGTTGAACCGCGAAGCGCTGACGGTCGTCCGCCGGTTGAACGAATACGCGGAGCGGATCGGCTCCATCTCGGACGTCGTCGGCGATTTTGCGGAGGAGACGCAGCTGCTCGCGCTCAACGCGTCGATCGAAGCGGCGCGCGCGGGAGAAGAGGGCAAGGGCTTTGCCGTCGTCGCCCAAGCCGTGAAGAAGCTCGCGGTGCAAAGCGGCGGCGCGGTCCGGGATATTCGCGAACTGATCGCGAGTATCCGTTCGGAAGTCGCCAGCGTCGTCCGGCATATCGAGCGGCAGGCGGCGGTGGCGCAGCGGGAGGCGGTTCTCGGCGAGGAATCGGCGGCTTCGCTGGCCGTCGTCGCCCGGGAGGCGGCCGCGCTCGGCGACATCGTGGAGGCGGTGGCCGGGCGAATCGCGGAGCAAGCCGAGCAGGTCGGAGCGACGCTGGCGGAGGCGACCGCGGTCGCGCAAGTCGCCGATTCGATTCGCTCGGGCGCGCAGGAGATCAGCTCGGCGTCGCAGGAACAGACCGCCGTCATGCAGGAGATCGCCGCCTCCTCGGAGACGCTCCGGGCGAAGTCCGCGGAGCTGCGGGAGCAGGTCGCCTTTTTTAAATGACGCTTCTGTCATTAGCGCAAGTCCGCAACAGAAAAACTGTCGAGCCGTGTCAGATCGATGCCTGACCGGCTCTTTTTCGATGAAAAGAAGACTTAATACCCAAAAATTTTTTGAAATTTCGGATGAAAATAAGCGTTTTTTCCTCTATAATGATTGTAATAACCGCATAAAATGTAAGGAATATTAACAAATCGTTAACACTTTGTTAAATCGTTCTTCTCCTATTTCCGCTCCCAAGGAGGTGCCTCCGGCATGACGGTCGTCTCTCCGCTCCTCTCTCCCGAAGATTTGTATTTATTCAACCGCGGATGCCTGTTTCATGCCTATCGAACGTTCGGCGCGCATACGTTTGAAGTTGGCGGCGCCGCCGGCGTGCGATTCGCGGTATGGGCGCCGAACGCCCGCGAGGTTCGGGTGGCCGGGGACTTCAACGGCTGGAGAGGCGAGGAGCATCCGCTGCGGCGCATCGGCTCGACCGGGGTGTGGGCCGGCTTCGTGCCCGGACTTGCGGAAGGGGCCGCCTACAAGTACGAGATCGTCGATCCGTCCGGCCGCCGCTTCCTCAAGGCCGACCCCTTCGCGTTCCGCTCGGAACGGAGGCCGGGCACCGCCTCGATCGTCGCGAAGCTCGACAACTTCGCCTGGTGCGACCGCGAATGGCCGGAGCTGAAGCGAAGAAGGCCGCCTTACGATCGTCCGATGCTCATTTACGAGGTGCATCTGGGCAGCTGGCGTCTCGAAGAGCCCGAGCAGTTCCGCACCTATGAGGAGCTGGCGGGAGAGTTGGTCGATTACGTCTGGTCCATGGGCTACACGCACATCGAAGTGCTCCCGCTCACCGAGCATCCGCTGGACCAATCCTGGGGCTACCAGACGACCGGCTATTATGCGGCCACGAGCCGATACGGCCCGCCGGAAGGGCTTCAAGCGCTCGTCGACCAATGCCACCTTCGGGGGATCGGCGTCATCCTCGATTGGGTGCCCGGCCACTTCTGCAAGGACGACCACGGCTTGCGCCTTTTCGACGGCACTCCGCTGTATGAGCATGCCGATTCCCGAATCGCGGAGAAGCCGTTATGGGGAACGCTCGCCTTCGACTTCGGCAAAGCCGAGGTACAGAGCTATCTCATCTCGAACGCGCTGTTCTGGCTTGACGTTTACCGCATGGACGGACTTCGGGTCGACGCCGTCGCCAGCATGATCAACCTCCACTTCGACAAGCCTCCCGAGATGCACACCTTGAACCGCCACGGAGGCGCCGAACATCTTGAAGCGCTAGACTTTCTCCGCAAGCTGAACGAAATCGTCTTCCGCTACGATCCCGACACCCTGATGATCGCAGAAGATTCTTCCGCCTGGCCCGGCGTCACCGCACCGACCTACCTCGGCGGTCTCGGCTTCAACTACAAGTGGAACATGGGCTGGATGAACGACACGCTCCGTTACATGGAGACCGATCCGTCCGCTCGTTCCGCGAAGCATTCGCTCGTCACTTTCTCGATGCTGTACGCCTACTCCGAAAATTACGTGCTCCCGCTCTCCCACGACGAAGTCGTTCACGGCAAACGTTCGCTTCTGAACAAGATGCCGGGTTCCTACGAAGAGAAGTTCGCGAATCTGCGTTTGCTTTACGGTTACTGGATCGCCCATCCCGGCAAGAAGCTGCTGTTCATGGGCGGCGAATTCGGCCAGTTCGACGAATGGAAGGACGGGGCCGAGCTCGATTGGGCGGTGCTGCAATATCCGCTTCATTCCGGCATGCACCGCTATTCCAAAGATTTGTACGCTCTCTATCGGGAAGAAGCCGCGCTGTGGGAGCGGGATCACGCCGCGGACGGATTCGAATGGATCGACGCCGACAACGCCGCGCAATCGGTGCTCGCGTTCGTCCGCAAAGCCCGCGATCCGAAACGCTATCTCGTCGCCGTCTGCAATTTCTCCAGGCAATCGTATCCCGCCTTCCGCATCGGCGTTCCTTCCGGCGCCGTTCACCGCGTCGTTCTGAACAGCGACGCGGTTGATTACGGCGGCGGCGGACGCCGGATGCCCAGGTGGGCTCCCGCCGAGCGAAAGCCGCTGCACGGCAAGCCCTTCAGCATCGAGATTCCGCTTGCTCCCTTGACCTTCCTGCTGCTTGAACCCGAGAGGCTGGCGCTTGAGTAATTCCCGCGACAGGCACGGAACCATCGTACAGAGAGGAGCGATATCTATGCGCCGCAACGAATGCATCGCCATGCTGCTGGCGGGAGGGGAAGGGCGCCGGCTCGGCGTCCTGACCAAGGACTTGGCCAAACCGGCCGTTCATTTCGGAGGCAAGTACCGCATTATCGATTTCACGCTCAGCAATTGCGTCAATTCCGGTATCGAGACGGTCGGGGTGCTGACCCAATACCAGCCGCTCGTTCTGAACCAGTACCTCGGAATCGGCAGCCCTTGGGGCCTCGACCGCCGGGAGGGGGGCATGCACGTGCTGCCGCCGTACGTCCGCCAGAAGGGCGGCGTCTGGTACAAAGGCACGGCGAACGCCATTTATCAGAATATCGGATTTATCGAGCGATACGACCCGGAGTACGTGCTCATCATCTCCGGCGACCATATTTACAAAATGGATTACGACATGCTGCTGTCCGCACACAAGTCGAATCGCGCGGACGCCACGATCGCCGTCATTCCGGTGCCATGGGCGGAGGCGAGCCGCTTTGGCGTCATGAGCGTGGACGAGGAAGGGCGCATCGTCGAATTCGCGGAGAAGCCGAAGCAGCCGACCAGCAATCTCGCCTCGATGGGCGTTTACATGTTCTCGTGGCCGGTGCTCCGGGAAGCGCTCATCCAGGACGAGGCCGACAGCCAATCCGCCAACGATTTCGGCAAGAACGTCATTCCGAAGCTGCTGCGCGAAGGAGCCCGGCTGTATTCGTACCGTTTCGAAGGCTATTGGAAGGACGTCGGCACGATAGACAGCCTCTGGGAAGCGAACATGGACCTGCTGGAGGATGAAGCCTCCTTGAACTTGAACGACAGGGAGCGGCGCATCTATTCGGTCAGCCCGAACCGGCCCGCGCAATATGTGGCTCCCGGCGCGAGCGTACGCAGCTCGCTGATCAACGAGGGATGCGTCGTCGAAGGGAACGTGAACCGGTCCGTGCTATTCTACGGCGTCAAGGTCGGCAAGGGCAGCCTGGTCGAGGATTCGGTGCTCATGCCAGGCGCCGTTGTCGGCAAGGACGCCCGCGTCATTCGGGCGATCGTCGGGGAAGGCGCCGTCGTCGGCGACGGCTGTCAGGTCGGCGCCTTCGATTCGGAGGAGATCGCCGTCGTCGGAAGCGGCGACACGGTGCCGGACGCAAGACCGCTATTGGAGGCGAAGCCGATATGAAGCTCCCGATGATGGGCGTCATCAACCTCATTCACGAGACCGAACAGATGGGCACGCTGACCGCCGGACGCTGCCTCGCGACGGTGCCGTTCGGCGGCCGGTACCGGCTCATCGATTTCGTGCTGTCCTCGATGGTCAATTCCGGCATCGCGAAGGTAGCGGTGTTCGCGCATACGAAGTTCCGCTCGCTGATGGACCACCTCGGCTCGGGCGGCAACTGGGACTTGCACCGGAAGCAGAGCGGCCTGTTCGTGCTGCCGCCGGCGATGGAGGACATGACCGAATTCGGCAAAGGCGATCTTTACCAGTTCTACCGCCACCGGGACTATTTCGTCCGCAGCCCGCTGGAATACGTCGTCATCGCGCGCAGCCATATGGTATGCAACCTCGATTTCGCCCGCGTGCTGGCCGAGCACCGGGACCGGAACCTGGACGTCACCGTCGTCTGCAAAAGCTGGCCGCTCGCCCGAACCGGCCTGGCGCGCAAGGTGAAGACGGATGCGGACGGGCGAATCGTGGAGATGCAGGATCATTTCGGCCGCCTCGCGAGCGACGTCGTCTCCATGGAAATGTACTTGCTCCGCAAAGAGTTGCTGATCGACCTGGTGGAGACGACGCTGGCCCAAGGGAAGGATCATTTCGTCCGGGACGCGATCATGTCGCGGCTCGGCGAGCTGAACGTCGGCGCCTGCATGCACGACGGCTTCCTCGGCGTCGTCAACACGATTCCGGCTTTCTACCGGCACAACATGGAGCTGCTGGACCCGGACGTCTGGAACGAGCTGTTTTTCCGTCCCGGGCCGATCTATACGAAAGTGAAGGACGAACCGCCGACCCGTTACCGCAGCGGATCCGCCGTCGTGAACTCGCTCGTGGCGAACGGCTGCGAGATCGAAGGGACGGTCGAGGGCAGCATTTTATTTCGCGGTGTCAAGGTGCGCAAGGGAGCGGCCGTCCGCGGCAGCATCGTCATGCAGAACGGGGTGATCGGCGAGAACGGAGCGCTTGAGAACTGCATTCTCGACAAGGAAGTGGAGATTCGACCGCAGCAGCAGCTGCGGGGCACCGCCGACGTGCCCTACCTGGCCGTCAAGCGGAATGTCATTTGACAAGCTTGGCGACCGACGCCATTTTCCATTCGGGGGGATTCGATGAACGTATGGTTCGCGGCTTCCGAAGCCGTTCCGCTCGTCAAGACGGGAGGACTCGCGGACGTCGTCGGCGCGCTGCCGAGGGCGCTGGCCAAGCTCGGCGTCCGGGTCACCGTCGTGCTGCCCAAATACGGCGAGATTCCCCGCGGAATCGCGGACGCCGCCGTCTTCAAGACGAGCTTCGACGTGACGCTCGGCTGGCGCAGGCAATATTGCGGTCTGCTCGAGACGACCGTAGACGGGGTGAAGTTTCTGCTCGTCGACAACGAATATTTTTTCAAGCGCGGCTACTTGTACGGTTACGGCGAAGAGGAGGCGGAACGATTCGCCTTCTTCAGTTTCGCCGTCGTCGAGGCGCTGAAGCGGCTTAACAAGGACGAGCTGCCGGACGTCGTTCACTGTCACGACTGGCAGACCGGGCTCGTTCCGATGCTGCTGAAGACCCGGTATTCGCCTTACCCCGCCCTGCGAAGCATCCGGACCGTGTTTACGATCCACAATCTGCAGTATCAGGGCGTCTTTTCGCGCGAGCTGCTCAAGGATTTGCTCTCCGCCGGCGACGAGCTGTTCGGGGAGGACGGAATGGAGTTTTACGGGGCCGGGTCCTGCATGAAGGCCGGACTCCGGTTCGCGGACAAGCTGACGACGGTTAGCCCGACCTACGCGAGGGAGATTCAAACGCACGAATACGGGGAAAAGCTGGACGGCGTCCTCCGGCAGCGCGCGGGCGATTTGACCGGCATCGTCAACGGCATCGACCTGGACAGCTACGACCCGATGACCGATCCTCATCTTGCGGTCAATTACCGCCATTCGCTGGCGAAGAAGAGGCGGAACAAATCGGCGCTGCAGCAGGAGCTCAGCCTCCCGGCCGATGAGAGCTTGCCGATGATCGGCATCGTGTCGCGGCTCGTCGGGCAGAAGGGGATCGATCTGCTGGACGAGGCGCTGCCCGGGCTGATGGCCGAACCTCTGCAGATGGTCATCCTCGGTTCAGGCGATCCGTATTTCGAGCGGCGGTTGCGGGAAGCGGCCGAGAGGTACGCGGGCCGGCTGTTCGTCTGGTTCGGCTTCAACGAGGGGCTCGCCCGCCGCATTTACGCCGCTTCGGACATGTTCCTCATGCCGTCGCGCTTCGAGCCTTGCGGGCTCAGCCAATTAATCTCGCTGCGCTACCGCACGGTGCCGATCGTCCGGGAGACCGGCGGTCTGCGCGACACGGTGGAGGCGTACAACGAATTTACGGGAGAAGGCAACGGCTTCAGCTTCGGTCCGCCATCGGCGCACGATTTGCTGTACACCGTCCGGCGGGCTCTGACATTTTACGGGGACGAGGCGACCTGGAAGCGAATCGTCGACAACGGCGCCAAGCAAGATTACGGTTGGGACGCGTCGGCGCAGGAGTACGAACGGTTGTACGGCGAGCTCGCCACATAAGGAAGGGGAATGGACGCCATGGCGCGACATCTGGTCATCGGTAACGGGAAAATGTTGATTAATCTGGACAAAAACTGTTTCCTGAGGGATCTGTATTTCCCTTACGTCGGTCAGCTCAACCATATCGGGGGCCAGCTTTGCCGGTTCGGTGTCTGGTGCGGAGGCAAGTTCGTCTGGTTGGACGATCCGGGCTGGAAAATCCAGCTCGGCTACATCGAGAACTCGCTCGTGACGAACGTGACGGCCCGCCACGAAGGGCTCGGTCTGGAGCTTTATATGAACGACGGCATCCACCAGCGCGAGACGATCTACATCAAGCGCGTCGTCGTTCGCAATTTGAGCGGGGAGGCGAAGGAGGTCCGGATTTTTTTCCACCAGGACCTGATGATCGACGGCAACGAGGTGGGGGATACGGCCGCCTTTTACCCGGGCAACCGGACGGTGTTCCATTACAAGCGGTCGTCCTACTTCATGTTCAACGGCCGCTCGCAGGGCGGGGGCATCTTCCAATTTTCGACCGGCATCAAGCGGTTCCATGCGGCGGAAGGGACGTGGCGGGACGCCGAGGACGGCGAGCTGATGGGCAACGCGATCGCGCAAGGCTCCGTCGACAGCGCCATCAGCTTTCGGGCGGAGGTGCCGGCGGGCAGCGAGAGCACGTTCTATTATTGGCTGGCGGTAGGCTCCGATCTCGAGGAGGTGAAGCGTCTCGACCAGTACGTCCAGGAGAGCCATCCGGAGAAGCTGCTCAGCCGGATCGTCATTTACTGGAACAACTGGCTGGCCAAGGCCGGGGACGACTTCGGAGACTTGCCGCCGGAGGTCGTCCGGCTGTTCAAGCACAGCCTGCTCATCGTGCGCACGCAGATCGACGAACGGGGCGCCATTCTGGCCGCCAACGACACCGACATTTTGCAGTACAATCGCGACCACTACAGCTACATGTGGCCGCGCGACGGCGCGCTCATCGCCGACGCGATGTCGCTGGCGGGCTATCACGGGACGATCGCGCCGTTTTTCGATTTTTGCAACCGCGCGCTGTCGCCCGAAGGATACTTGTACCACAAGTACAACCCGGACGGCACCGTCGGCTCCAGCTGGCACCCTTATGTCGTGCAAGGGAGTCCGCGCCTGCCGATCCAGGAGGACGAGACGGCGCTCGTCTTGTTCGCGCTGTGGAAAGATTACGAGCGGCAGGGCGAGATCGAGCTGCCGCAGGCGCTGTACCCGACGCTTGTGCGCAAAGCGGCGTCGTTCCTCTGCGACTTTGTCGAACCGTCGCTGGGCTTGCCCCTCCCGAGCTACGACTTGTGGGAGGAGCGCTACGGCATTTGGACGTACACGGCCGCATCGGTGTACGGGGGACTGATGGCGGCGGCGTATTTCGCCGATCTGTTCGGCGATTACGAGCGGAGCGACCGGTACCGCAACGTCGCCGAGCGCATGAAGATGGGGATGCTGAACCATCTGTGGGACGAAGAGGCGGGGCGGTTCGCGCGCGGGCTCGTGCAGCGGGACGGCGTCTGGATAAAGGACATGACGCTGGAGAGCAGTTTGTTCGGGCTGTTCGAGTTCGGCGTGCTGCCCGCCGACGACGAGCGGGTCGCGCGGACGATGAACGCGATCGCCCAAGACTTGTGCGTGCAAACGGAAATCGGCGGGATCGCCCGGTACACGGACGATTATTATTTTCAGCAAAGCGACGAGGTCGACCGGGTGCCGGGCAATCCGTGGATCATTTGTACGCTCTGGGTGGCGAACTTTCAGATCGAGACGGCGAAGCGGCCGGAGGATTTGGAGGCGCCGCGAGCCACTTTGGAGAAGGTGACGCGGCATACGCTTCAGGGAGGGAACCTGCCGGAGCAAATTCATCCGCTCAACGGAACTCCGCTGTCCGTCGCGCCGCTCACCTGGTCGCACGCCACGTACATAAGCACCGTGTGCAAGTACGTCCGCAAGCGCGAGAGATTGGCGTCGGCTACCGTTTCTTTGCTAGAATGGGAGAAGGGCAACGCTTCCATTTAAGTCGAAGGGACGAGGATGATAATGAAGTATCGGACGTTGGGACGTACGGGACTGCAAGTGAGCGAGATCAGCTTCGGAACGTGGGCGATCGGAGGCGCATGGGGGCAAACCGACGAAGCCGAGTCGCTGCGCGCGCTCGCCAGGGCGATCGACGAAGGCGTCAACTTTTTCGATACGGCGGACGTTTACGGCGACGGTCGCAGCGAGCGGCTGTTGGCGAAGGCGACCAAGGGCAAGGAAGATCAAATCTATATTGCCACGAAATTTTGCCGCGCGGGCGACATCCGCGATCCGGCAACCTATTCCGAGCGCCAGGTCAGGGAATGGTGCGAAGCGAGCTTGAAGCGGCTGGAGAGAGAGCGAATCGACCTCTATCAGATTCATTGCCCGCCGATCGAAATTTTGCGGGACGGTTCCGTCTTCGGCGTGCTGGACCGGCTGCAGGAGGAAGGTAAAATCCGCGCCTACGGCGTCAGCGTCGAGACGGCGGAGGAAGGGCTGCTTTGCCTCGATCAGCCGGGCGTGCAGGCTTTGCAGATCATTTTCAACATTTTCCGTCAGAAAATGATCGACGAGCTGCTGCCCCGCGCCCAAGAACGCCAGGTCGGCTTGCTGGCGCGTTTGCCGCTGGCCAGCGGCTTGCTCACCGGGAAATTTTCCGAGAACTCCTCATTTGATCCGGAGGACCACCGCAGCTTCAATCGCAACGGCGAACAGTTCAACGTCGGGGAGACGTTTGCGGGGCTCCCGTTCGAGAAGGGGGTCAAGCTCTCACGGGAACTGGCTTGGATCGCCGAAGGCAGAGGCAGCATGACGCGGGCCGCGCTTCGCTGGATTCTCGATTTTCCGGAGGTGACGTGCGTCATCCCGGGCTTCAAGAACGTCCGGCAAGTCGAAGACAATCTGGCCGCGCAAGCCGTGCCTTCCTTCTCGCCGGAAGAGCGGGAACGGCTCCGGGCTTTTTATGCCGAGCGCGTGCACGATCATATTCGCGGAGCCTATTGATCGTACGATGGAATTACGAGGATGAAGAGCCTGTCTTCATCCTCTTCTTTTTCTTATCGCAACGAAACTTTTCCTGCCGCGCTCTGTATTTACATTAGAATGCAACGTTGACCCGCGTTTCGTCGTATTGTACATAAAGAAGGAGGCAATGCATGAACCGTTCGAGAAAACCGGCGCAGGCTTTGCCTACGCTATTCGCACCCGCGTTCTACGTGCTTTGCGGCACTTCCGTTTTATGCGTGCTGCTTTTGGTCGTTCGGGCGTACCGGCTCGATTTCGTCAGTTACGGCTTTTTGCTTTGGAACTTGTTTCTCGCCTGGCTGCCGTTAATCGTCTCTATGGCGGCGATCGGGCTGCCGAAGCTGCTTCGGGGAGGAAGCCTGTTCGTTGGGCTGTTCGTTCTTGGAATCGCCTGGGTGCTGTTATATCCGAATGCACCCTATTTGACGACCGATTTGATTCATCTCATCGTCGATTCTTCCTACGGCTGGCACGAAACGCTGGATTCTCTGGTCGTCTGGTACGATCTTGTCGTCTTTTTCCTGTTTTCATGGTGCGGGCTGCTGCTCGGCTATCTGTCGATGTTCCATTTTCACTCGCTTATTCGGGTGTATGCGGGCTCTTTCGCCGGATGGCTGTTTATCGTCGTCGTCTCGTTTCTCGGCGGGTTTGGCATCTACCTCGGAAGGGTGATCCGGCTCAACAGCTGGGACGCTTTGTTCAGTCCTTTTCGACTCCTTGACGGCGTCCGCGCCGGCTTGGGCCACAACGGGGCCATCTTTACGGCGTTGTTCGGTCTGTTGATTTTAATCGTGTATCTCTCTTTGAGCTGTTTGCGTTTCGTTCGTCCGGGAGAGCATACTCGCGAGGGGTTGCCGAGCCGGTATGGCAACGATAGCGTTCACTGAATTGTGACCTTGGCAGTCGTGACGAATGCCGAAGAGTATGGGATAATACGTTTGAAAGTGAATGGGAGGCGGTTCAGATGAGTTTTCTCAAAAAGCTAACGGAAACCGTAAGCAAGGGAGTTTCGACGGCCACCGAGAAGGCGCAGCAGACGGTGGAGATCACGAAGCTCCATACGCAAATTTCGGGGAAACGCAAGGACATCGAGAGACGCTTCGCGCAGATCGGCGAGGCCGTTTTTGAAGCATATTTGAAGAAGGACTTGTCGCTTGCCGAAGGGATGGTCATCCCCGAATGCGAAGCGATCGCCGGCATCCGCAAGGAAATTGCCGGCTTGGAAGATCGGATTCGCGAACTTCGCAATGAGAAAGAGTGCGAATGCGGACAGACGGTTCCGTACGACACGAAGTTCTGCCCGTCCTGCGGACGCAAATTCCCGGAGCCCGTGCCTGTGCCGGTGGAAGTGCTGCCCCAAGAAGAAAATGAGGCGAAGGAAGAGGAGCCCCAATCCGTTGTCGTCGACGTGGAAGTAAAGCGCGTCTGCGAAGGATGCGGAACCGTTCTGCAGCCGGAAGTGCGCTTCTGCCCGGATTGCGGTCGTCCCGCCGAGAACTAATGCGTTTGCTCCTAACGCTGCCGCACCGCGCTTGCGTGGCGGCAGCTTTTCATATCCACATTCTCGTCGGAGTCCGCTAGTCCCTCCCATTTTTTTCATGCATCCCATTATCCCATCGCCTCAGGCGCTGCCGGTTCATCCTCCTCTGCTTGCTTTTTTTGCTTCCCTTGCTTGCCTCCCTTTTTCGTTATCGTCCCACTATCCCTTTTCCTCAGGAAAGGCGGCAAGACGATAGCAAATCGTGAACTGAAAGTTCTCCATATAATTTCCATAAAAGCTCAAAAGAAAATCGCAAGAGAGCCTCAAAAAACGCATAGAACAACCGCATAAAATGAACTCTTTGAAACCTAATGATTACGCACAAAATCTAATCATCTGGAAAAATGCGATGAAATTTTAATCTGTAAGTCACGCCCCCCAAGCGCTGAAGTGCCGAGCTTTCCATTTCGCCCTGCTGCCCCACAAGCGCCAGGGAACGGGGAGCACCGGCTTGTCCCGCGTCAGCTCTTTGTAAATCAGCACCGGCGTCGAAGCGCACCA
>NZ_AUCP01000044.1 GCF_000429825.1 Cohnella thermotolerans DSM 17683 | reverse complement strand
TTCTAAAGTAGAGTCGCGTCACTTTAGTAGAAATCATACCGTGGCTTCCCTTGTCAAGAAGCTCGGCGCAATTTTACACCACTACTTGAGACTATAACTCGGAATTTCGATGCGATGGATGATGGAGATCCAACCGTACCTCCGCAATTCAGCTGCGAAGAATGTGGAGGAGGCATGTACCCGGAATATTACGAGGGAATTCATGGTTACGAGTACAGGATTAGCGATGTAAGAAAATAGCCGGGTATAAGTTTTTCTCCCACACCCGGCCATTTTACACGTATGAACTCAGTTGAACGAACTTAAAAGGACGCCGCCAGGCGTTTTTCTTATCGAATTCGATGGAGAATTCCGCCAAACGCAGTCCATAAAGCTTTGTAAAACACCTATAGTTATCAAAGGAACAACTATAGTTTTTAAAATACAGTCCTCTCTCGCCTTATTCTATAATTGGAAATGTAAGCGATTAAAAAACAAAGGAGGAAAGATGATGTTCAGGTCTAAACTCATGATTTGGTGCAGCGCCATCGTGTTGCTCGGTTCCGTTCTCACGTCCGTGGCGGCGGGGACGGCGCATGCGGGGATCGCCACCGGCAGCAAGTTTCTCGGCAATATTATCGCCAGCAGCGTGCCTTCCAACTTCGCGACCTATTGGAATCAGGTGACGCCGGAGAACGGGACAAAGTGGGGAACCGTCGAAGGGACGCGGAACAGCATGAACTGGACCCAGGCGGACACGGCTTACAATTACGCGAGAAGCAACGGGTTCCCGTTCAAGTTCCATACGCTCGTATGGGGCAGCCAGGAACCGGGCTGGATCAGCGGACTGTCGTCGGCCGACCAGAAAGCCGAGGTGACGCAATGGATTCAGGCGGCCGGCCAGCGCTACGGCAACGCCGCTTTCGTCGACGTCGTCAACGAGCCTTTGCACGCCAAGCCTTCCTATCGCAACGCCATCGGCGGAGACGGATCGACCGGCTGGGACTGGGTAATCTGGTCGTTCCAGCAAGCCCGGCAGGCTTTTCCCAACTCGAAATTGCTCATCAACGAGTACGGCATTATCAGCGATCCGAACGCGGCGGCCAACTACGTTCAAATTATTAACCTGCTCAAGAGCAGGGGGCTGATCGACGGGATCGGCATTCAATGCCACCAGTTCAATATGGACACGGTGTCGGTCAGCACGATGAGATCCGTTCTGAGCACACTGGCTGCGACGGGCTTGCCCATCTACGTCTCGGAGCTCGACATGACCGGCGACGACAGCACGCAGCTGGCAAGGTACCAGGAGAAATTCCCGGTTCTGTGGGAAAACTCGGCGGTCAAAGGCGTTACGCTGTGGGGCTATATCGAAGGGCAGACGTGGAAATCCGGCACGCACCTGATCACGAGCTCGGGCGCCGAACGTCCCGCTCTGAAATGGCTGAAGCAATATTTGGGAGGCTCGGGCGGCGGCTGAGGTTCTGGCGGCGGCGTTTACGCCGACTTCGAATCGGGCACCGACGGCTGGAGCGGCAGCGATATCGTCGGCGGACCGTAGTCGACGACCGCCTGGAGCGCGAAAGGCTCCAGATCGCTGCAAGCGGACATTCAGATGTCGAGCGGCAGCCAGCATTATAATGCTTCGGGGCAAACCTCCGTTTACGCAGACAACGTCTATCTGTGGAGCTAAGGCCTTTCTCGAATTCAACCTTGCCAAAAAAGAGAGTTCCGCTGCTGAAGCGGAACTCTCTTGTCTTTAATACCAGCCGTTCCCGATCGTCGGCCATTGCGGGGCGCTCGGACTCGGGTAGTACCCTTGGTTCCCGTATGCCGGGGCGGCCGATGCGTCGCCGCGCGTCTGTCCCGGTTTGCAATCGGCCGGCGGACCGATGAAGACCGTGTCCTTGATCGGAGCCAGCGTATCCTTCACCTTGGCTTCATTCAGACAATACGTATGCGCGAACACGTTGGCCGGCGTTAAACGAAGCAGGTCCGAACCGCCGATAAATTCGGGAATCGGAGCGTCGAAGACGGCCAGCAAGTGCGTGTTGTCGACCGATGCGATCTCGTAGTGCCACCAGCCTTGGGGAACGTTCGCCACTTGGCCCGGCTGAATCGGGAAGCTGCGAAGCTCTCTGGTAAACGGGTTGATGAGGGAGACGACAGCCGCTCCGGATATGCAATAAACCAATTCGGATGCGTTCTGGTGGTAGTGAGGCTCGATGACGTTGGACTTGCTCAGGTAAATGTCCAGCAGCGACACGTTGCCGAGCGTATTCAACTGTTGAATGGACAAGGCGTTAATATAGTTGCGGCTATCTTTTCTAAAAAAGGTATTGTTGCTTAAGTCGTACGAAAATTGCGTGTAAGGCGACGTGTAATCCATGTAAGAGACAGCCAAAAGTGTTCCTTCCTTTCATCCGGGGGAATAGGCATTCATTTATGGCCATTCTATGTTCTCTTCCCCGAAAAGGTGTGCGGTTGCTCCGGCGCTTAATTATAATTAATCACATAAAATTAGTTTACTTATTATTCCGGGTGTGATACTGTGTATTAAAAAAGAGAAAAGGAAGGGTTGAGAATGGATGGCAAAGGTAGAGAGCTTCGAGCTGGACCATACGAAGGTTAAAGCGCCTTATGTCCGTTTGGCGGGAACCGAACGCAACGGGAAGGGCGGCACGATTCAGAAATACGATCTGCGCTTGCTGCAGCCGAACGAGGATGCGCTGCCGACGGCGGCCGTACATACGCTGGAGCATCTGCTCGCGACCTATTTAAGGGACGAGCTGGAAGGCATCATCGATATTTCCCCGATGGGCTGCCGAACCGGATTTTACATGATTATCTGGGACGAGCACGAGCCTGCCGACGTCGCGGCCGCGCTGACGAACGTTCTGAACAAGGTGCTCACTACCGACACCGTGCCGGCCGTGTCGCCGCTGGAATGCGGCAATTACAAGGATCACTCGCTGCATAGCGCGAAGGAATACGCCAAGCTGGTTCTGCGATCGGGCATAAGCGACGATCCTTTCCGTCCATGAGGCTGAGGAGGGGAACGGCGTGCTGACCATCGATTTTACGGGCCGGACGCTCGTCGTGACGGGCGGTCTGTCCGGCATCGGCAAAGGCATCGCGGACCTGTTCCTTCGGGCCGGAGCCAACGTCGTCGTCGGGGATTTGGCCGCCCCGGCGGAAACGCGGCGCGTTCATGAGAGGCTGGTGCATACGAGAACGGACGTTGCGTCGGAAGCGGATGCCAAGGAGCTCATTCGGACGGCGGTCGATTCGTTCGGCCAGGTCGATTTTCTCGTCAACAACAGCGGCATCTCGACGATGGATTACGCCGTCGACATCAAGGAAGCCGATTGGGACAAGGTGATGGACGTCAACGCGAAGGGCGTCTACCTCGTGTCGCAGGCGGGAGCCAGGCAAATGCTGCGGCAAGGGAAGGGCGGCCGGATTATCAACATCGCTTCGCAGGCGGGCAAGAACGGCTATCGCTGCATGGGCAATTACTGCGCCTCCAAGCATGCGGTAATCGGATTTACGAAGGTGATGGCGCTCGAGCTCGCTCGCGATGGAATTCTCGTCAACGCCGTCTGTCCCGGCATCGTCGAGACGGACATGAAGCGCCGCGAACGCGAGGAAGGGGCGCTTCTGCGAGGGATGACGGCCGAGGACATTCTGGCCGAAGACCGGTCCCAGATTCCGCTCGGCCGTACGGCGGAGCCGGAGGATGTCGCGAACGTCGTGCTTTTCCTGGCAAGCCCGCTCGCGTCTTACATGACTGGACAGGCCGTAAACGTGACGGGCGGCATGACGATGCATTAAGCCGTAAATCAAGCGAAGTCAGACAACAGAAGGGTAGAGGGAGAGAATCAGGATGAAAACAGGCAAATGGACTTATTCCGTATTGACGCTCGTAGCGGCCGCGCTGATCGTCGCCGGCTGCGGCGGCTCGAAGGACGCTGCCGGAGACGGCAAGACGCTACGCATCAGCTTCAACCCGGGGCCCTACAGCGACCAATTCAAGAAGGGCGTCGCGCCTTACCTGGAGAAGAAGGGCTACACGATCAAGTACACGGAATTCACGGACGGCATTCAACCCGACGTGGCGGTATCCAAGGGCGAGATCGACGCGAACGTGTTCCAGCATTCGCTCTATTTGCAATCGATCAACGAGCGGGAGAACATCGATCTCGTAGGGGTCGTGCAAGTGCCGACGCCGCCGATGGGGCTGTATTCGAAGAAGCATACGAGCCTCGAGGACGTGCCGGACGGGGCGACCGTCAACCTGCCCAACCAGCCGGTCAACGAGCTGCGCGCGCTCAACATCCTGAAGGCGGTCGGCTGGATCGAGCTCAAGGACAACATCGACCCGCTGAAGGCGTCCCTGAAGGACATCGTCTCCAATCCGCACCATCTGAAGTTTCTCGAGACGGACCCGGCGCAAGCCCCCCGGGCGCTGGAGGATGTCGATTTCGCCTTGATCCAGGGCAACTACGCGGTGGCCAACAACATCAAGATTACGTCCGCGCTGCAGCTTGAGGACATGACCGACCCGTTCATCAACGTCGTCGCGGTCGACAGGAAGAACAAGGACAAGCCTTTCGTGCAAGATTTGATCGATGGCTACCATTCGCAGGAGTTCCAGGACTACATTCGTTCGAACCCCGATTACGAGGGCTACAAGCTGCCGAGCTACTTTAAATGACGCCGGCCGGTCCGCCGATGAGCGCGATTCGCGCGGCGGCGGACCGATCGGCTTCTTGGCATCGTATGCGAAAGGAGACCCGAAGTGGATTTCAAACCTTCCGACATCGTAACCGCGCTTCCCGGCAACTTTTTTCATTCCATTAACGAGCGAATCGCCTACTACCGCGGACAGGGCGTCGACGTCATCGATATGGCCAGCGGCAATCCCGACCGGCCGACGCCGCAGCCGATCGTCGAAGCGTTGAAGGAGGCGGCGGATAAGCGGGAAAATCAGGGCTACACCCCGTTCCACGGCAAAGCGGAGACGAGGCGGGCCGTTGCCGCTTTCTACAAGCGCGAGTACGGCGTCGAGCTCGATCCGGAGACGGAAGTCGCCATCTTCAGCGGCTCCGCCATCGGCATCGTCGGCATCCCGCAAGCGCTGCTGAGCCCCGGCGACGTTCTGCTGACCGCCGATCCCGCTTACCCGGCGTATGCCGCCGCCGCCCAGCTGGCGCGCGCCCAGTTTTACGCCATTCCCGTGCGCGAAAGGGACGGTTATCTGCCCGACTACCGGACGGTGCCCGACGAGGTCGCGAAGCGAACGCGGCTGCTCGTGCTGAATTACCCCAACAATCCGACGGGGGCGATCGCGACGCCGGAATTTTTCGAGCGCAGCGTCGCCTTTGCGGCGGAGCATGCTTTTCCGGTGCTGCACGACTTCGCCTACGGGGCGTTCGGCTTCGATGGCCACAAGCCGCCGAGCCTGCTGCAAACGCCGCGGGGCAAGGAGTACGGCGTAGAGACGTATACGGCGTCGAAAACGTACAATATGGCCGGATGGCGGTTCGGCTTCGCGGTCGGGAACGCGTCCGTGATCGGCGCGTTCAAGCATTTTCACGCGCAAGCGTACAGCACGGTGTTCGGCGCGGTGCAGGACGCCGCCGTCTCGGCCATGCTGGGGTCGCAGGAAGCCGTGAAAGAGTTGGGCCGGCTATATGAAGCGCGGCGCGACTTGCTCGTGGCGGAGCTGCGTCGGATCGGCTGGAACGTGCGGCCTCCGGGCGGCTCCTTTTTCGCTTGGTTCCGGGTGCCGGAAGGCTATTCGTCCGCTTCCTTTGCCGATGCGCTGCTGGAGCGGGCGCACGTCGCCGTCGCCCCGGGAGAGGGCTTCGGCGCCTCGGGCTCCGACTACGTCAGAGTCAATTTGCTGAACGACGAGACGAGGATCAAGGAAGCGGCGGAGCGGATCGCCGCCTCGGGGGTGCTGCGGACATGATCGAACTGAGGGACGTATACAAAACCTTCGAACGCAAAGGGGTGTCCCACGAAGCGCTTCGCGGCGTCAATCTCAAGGCGGAGAAAGGCGATATCTTCGGCGTCATCGGCTTCAGCGGGGCCGGCAAGAGCACGCTGATCCGGCTGATCAACCATTTGGAGAAGCCGACGAGGGGCCATGTATTCGTGGACGGCGAGCCGCTCGACCGGTACGGTGTCAAGCAGCTTCGGGAAGCGAGGAAGAGGATTGGGATGATTTTCCAGCATTTCAATCTGCTTGAGACCCGGACGGTATTCGACAATGTCGCGATTCCGCTTGTTCTGCTGAAGAAGAGCAAGAAGGAGATCCGCGAGCGCGTCACAGAGCTATTGGAGTTTACCGGGCTGAGCGACAAAGCCCGCAACTACCCGAAGGAGCTGTCCGGCGGGCAGAAGCAGCGGGTCGGCATCGCCCGGGCGCTGGCGAGCAATCCCTCCATCTTGCTCTGCGACGAGGCGACCTCGGCGCTGGACCCCCAGACGACCCGTTCGATTCTGGATTTGCTGAAGCGGATCAACGAACAATACGGCATTACGATGCTGGTCGTTACGCACGAAATGTCCGTCATCCAGCAAATTTGCAACAAGGTCGCCGTCATGGAGAACGGGGAAATCGTCGAGCAGGGCAACGTGCTGGACGTGTTCGGCGATCCCCGCCATCCGACGACGCAAAATTTCGTGCGCACCGTCATTCATAACGAAGTTCCGGGAAGCGTGCTGCAGACGCTGAACGCCGAGCCGGAGAGCAGGCTGTTCAAGCTGAAGTTCGTCGGTCCGTCGGCTTCGGAGCCGATCATCGATGGCTTGATCCGGCGGCACGATCTGAAGGTCAACATTTTGTTCGCCAACATGACCGAGATTCAGAAGACGACGCTCGGCCATATGATCATCCAGCTTGACGGAGCCGCTCCGGTCATCGACCGGGCGGCCGAATATCTCGCCGGACAGGGCGTTCAAATCGAGGAGGTGAAGTCGCTGTGAACACGTCGATTACATCCGACCAACTGTTCCGCGCGCTTAAAGAGACGTTGACAATGGTGGGGTTCTCGCTGTTTTTCGCATCGCTCATCGGCATCCCGATCGGCATCCTGCTCGTCGTTACCCGTCCGGGCGGCATTCTGGCGAACAAGTGGGTGTACGGCATTCTGAATCCCGTCATCAACGTCGTCCGGTCGCTGCCGTTCATTATTTTGCTCGTCGCCATCATCCCGTTCACGAGGCTGATCGTGCATACGTCGGTCGGGACAAGCGCCGCGATCGTGCCGCTCATTCTGTATATCGCGCCGTACATCGGCAGGCTCGTCGAAAACTCGCTGCTGGAAGTGAACCCGGGCATTCTCGAAGCCGCGGAAGCGATGGGGGCGACGCCTTTCCAGGTCATTTGGTATTTTCTGCTGCCGGAAGCGTTCGGCTCGCTCATTCTGACGATGACGACCGCGACGATCGGCCTCATCGGCGCGACGGCGATGGCCGGGACGGTCGGCGGAGGCGGCATCGGCGATCTGGCGATCTCGTACGGCTATCAGCGCTTCGATACGTTCGTCATTCTCGTGACCGTCGCCATCCTGGTCGCGTTCGTGCAAGGCATTCAATCGGTCGGCAACCGGCTGGCCCGCAAGGCGCGCCGGGAATCGTAAGGACGGGCCGCCGCAAGCAGGCGCAAGACCTCCGGGCCTGAAGGGGAAATCCCGCAGGGCGAGGAGGTCTTTTCCGCCTCGTCGAGGGCTTGGCGGGAAAGTCCTTTTTTGCGGCTGCATAGCCGTTTGCACAGGAGATGCTCGAGTTCGTCGAACATCTCGCCGCAGCATCGCGCGCTCCGGGCGCCGTTGCTCGAATTGATCGAGCATCTCGCCGCGAAGGGCGCCGCTCTATCGTCTAGCGAAGAGAGCCGAATATTTCGGCTGCGGACGTTCGGCAAGCTCGCTCTCGGACAGCGACTCGAACTTGGACGGCAGAACGTCAATCCAATGATTTACGCGTTCCAATGCCGATTCCAAGGCCACTTTGCCCCACCTCGCTTATTTTCCTAGATCATAGCATGACGCGGCCGTCTCCGGAAGCGATTCCCAAGCAAGCCGGAGTTCGCTCGGGCGAGGCGCCATCCGGTTTTGCCGTGCCACTGCTGAGCCTACTCCTATGGCCGTGCGGCTACAGAATCCGCGACAGCTTCCGGTATTCCCGCGGAGAGATGCCCTCATGGCGGCGGAAAATCCGGCTGAAATAGTGAATGTCGCGATACCCGACCCGTTCCCCGACCGTCTCCACCGGCAGATCGGTTTCCCGCAGCAGCCTTCTCGCTTCCCGATGGCGGATCGAGCCGACGAATTCGCCCGGGGGCATTCCCGCTACCTGCTTGAACAGCTTCGCCATATGATCCTCGTTCATGCTCAGCCGTCGCGCCAGCTCCCGGTTCGTCCAGGCTTCCGCGGGATCGGCTTCGATTTGCTGCATCAACGCGGCGATTTTGGGGCCGTGAACGGAAGCGCCCTCCGCTGCCTCCCGCGCCGACCGGGAACGAAGCAGCAGGGACAGGACGTTCAGCATAAGCGCTTTGCACGCGAGCTCGTAGCCGGGAGGCCGCATCGTAAACTCGTGCACGATCTGTTCCATAAGCTGCACGCAGGCCAAAGAAGGCGTATAGACCGGCGTCTCGGACAACGGAGCGAACGACTCCGCCACCGCCTCCTCGCCGAATTTGTCCAGTTGCACAGCCTCCTCGTTCACGACCATGTCCGCCTCGGTCTGGATCGCGAGCTCGTCGAAAAAGTCGAAATGAATGCCGAGGAATTTGGCGTATGGCGACGAGACGACTTCGTTCCGGTGGTAGACGCCCGAAGGCAAGAAGACGAGCTGGCCGGCCGCCAGGGCATGGCGCTCGCCGTTCATCGTCGTCGCCGCTTCGCCCTGGCATACGTACAGCAGCTCGAAGTCGTAAAGCCGGCGAAGGTTGAGCGCTCCGGGAGGCAGCGTCTGGAACTGCGCGTAGTGAATGCTGGGCGACCATTCGCGGAATCCGGCGCGTCTCCGCCGCGGAAACGATTGATCGATGGAAGCCAGGACCGTCCCTCCCCTGCCCGTTCTTTCTCATCTAACCGGAATTGTGCAACTAAACTCTTTTTTTGCTAAATCTTTCATCGTTGTGAGTCATTATAATCTAAATTAAGCCAAAGGAAAAACCATTTTGGGCTCGCATGCGAAGTGGAGACGGAATAATGCAAAAAGATGCCGATCCGGCGATTTATTATTGCAGCTCCGTTCCGGCGGATTGGGACGGGGACGATCCGAACGCCTTGCCCTGGCATTCGTTCGGCGCGATCGAGCTGCGCGACACGGTGAACGGCAAGCCGCCGGAGGAAGCGGCGGCCGTTCGCGCCCGCTGGCGACCGGACGGGCTGTTCGTCCGGTTCGAATGCGAAGACGGGCATGTCGTGTCCGATTTCCGGCGCAGCGCGTGCGCGAATACCAGGCGCGGCGGCCGACGGGCGCGGTCAACTTTCATATCCCTTCCGCGTTCGGGACGTTCGTTTTCGTATAACTAAATTGGCGACAAGGAGCGTACAACACATGAAAAAAGGCATCAACATCTGGTCCTTCGGCGAAGGCAAGGCGATCGCGGATTGCATCCGCCTCGCGAAGGATGCCGGCTTCGAAGGCATCGAGCTGGCGCTGAACGAGTCGGGCGAGCTCGGCCTGCAGACGACGGAGAAGGAAGCGCGGGAGATCGCCGCGCGGCTGGAGGATGCCGGTCTGGACATTTGCGGGCTGGCGACGGGGCTGTATTGGTCGTATTCGATGACGAGCGAATCCGCCGCGATCCGCGACAAGGCGATGGATATTTGCAAGAAGCAGCTCGAGCTGGCGGCCGCCTTCGGCGTCGATGCGATTCTGGTCATCCCGGGCGCGGTTGGGGTCGACTTCATTCCGGACAGCGAAGTCGTCGATTACGACAAGGCTTATGACCGGGCGCTCGAAGCGATCCGCAAGCTCGCCCCGGAAGCGGAAGCCGCGGGCGTCTCCATCGCCATCGAGAACGTCTGGAACAAGTTTCTGTTGTCCCCGCTCGAGCTGAGAGCGTTTATCGACGCGGTCGGCTCCCCTTCCGTCGGCTCCTACTTCGACGTCGGGAACGTCGTCCACTCCGGCTATCCCGAGCAATGGATCCGCATTCTCGGACCGAGAATCAAGAAAGTGCACTTCAAGGACTACCGGAGACAGGCGGGAGGTCTGCACGGGTTCGTCGACTTGCTGGCCGGGGACGTCGATTATCCCGCGGTCGTGGCGGCGCTGCAGGACGTCGGCTACGACAAGTATGTCATCGCGGAGATGATTCCGGCGTACGCTCGCCATACGGAGCAGATCATCTACAACACTTCGGCGGCGATGGACGCCATTCTGGGCCGCGTTCAAAGGTCTTGATTCAATCCAATTCAACCGGGGGAGGACTTACCTTTTATGCTGAGAGTCGGCTTGATCGGATTCGGCTTCATGGGCCGCATGCATTTCGACAACTATGTGCGCTTGATGGAAGAGGGCTATCCGCTGCAGCTCGCGGCGATTTGCGACGTGCAGATCGAGCGGTTGAAAAACGGCAAGGCGGACGGCAATATGGCGACGGAGCGGGACGTTTACGACTTGTCGGCGTTCCGGTTGTACGACAAGATCGAGAATATGCTGGAGAGCGAAGAGCTGGACATGGTCGACATCACGCTCCCGACGCCGCTGCATGCCGATATTGCGTGCCAAATGCTTGAGCGGGGACTGCACGTTCTGTGCGAGAAGCCGGCGGCGCGCCGTTCGGCGGACGCATTCCGGATGGCGGAGACGGCGAAGCGGACGGGCAAGAAGCTGATGATCGGCCAATGCCTCCGCTTCTGGCCGGCTTACGAATTTTTGAAGGAATGCGTGGAGGACGGGCGTTACGGGCAAGTGAAGGCGGGCTATTTCTACCGCGGCTCCGGCGCGCCGAAAGGCTGGTTTCTGGATCGGGAGATGGGCGGCGGCTGTCTGCTCGACATGCACGTTCACGACGCGGACATCATCCATTGGCTGTTCGGCAAGCCGGAGAAGGTGTCGACGCTCGGACGCAATGTCATTCCGGGCAGCGGCTACGACATCGTGTCGACGAACTACAGCTACGGAGACGGCAAGGTGCTGAACGCGCAGGCGGACTGGACGCTCGAGGGCGACTACGAATTCGAGATGACGTACCGCGTCAATTTCGAGCGGGGCAATCTGCTGTTCGCGCGCAACGAAGTGAAGGTGAATCCGCAGGATGAACCCGGGTTCGTCGCCGAGCTGTCGCCGGATTCGGGCTATTACCGGCAAATCCGCTACTTCGCGGACGCGATCGTTCACGATCGGCCGATCGAAGTATGCACGCCGGAGAGCGCCGCCGGCACGCTGGAAATTATCGAAGCGGAGCAGCTGTCCGCCGATCGGGGCGGAGCGTGGGTCGAGCCGGCTCGTTCCTAGGTTGCGAGACGCTATTCCGCTAATGTGGCTCAACTTCTGAGCCACTTTCGCATGCTGCGCCGCGATCCCGCCAAAGTAGCTCAACTTCTGAGCCACATTCGCCAGCCGCGCCGCCATCCCGCCGCCAAGCGGGGGAAAAACCCGGCGCTCGCCTAAACGCGGCACGTAAGAGCTCGCCTCAAGCTCACCTCAACCGTCCGTCTTACGGACCATCGGAACGCTCGGGGATACGTTCTTGACGAACGGATTCCCGTTTCTTTAAGATGAACGTATTGAAAGCCCTTAACGGGCGGCGCGTTGGGAAAGGAGAGGTTCGAACCCCGAATGGATACCGTCGATTGGACCCGGAACCCCACTTCGTTGAGCGAGCACGTTTACTTGTCGTTGAAACGCAAAATTTTGAAGGGCGACCTGCCGCCCGGCCATCGGCTGCTCGTGCTGGACATCGCCAAGACGTTCGACGTCAGCCAGGCGCCCGTCCGGGAAGCGTTGGAGCGTCTGAAGCAGGAAGGCCTGATCGTGGGCAAGATGAACAAGGGGTCGGCCGTATCCGAAATTACGCTGAAGGAAATCCGCGACATTTACGAGCTGCGCCAGCTGATCGAAGGGCACGCGCTGCGGGCGGCGATGAGCAAGATGACGCCGGAAGATATCGGCTATCTGGAGCGCATTCTCGTCGATATGAAGCACGCGGTCGACGATAACGATTCGTACCGGCTGGTGGAGCTGGATATGCAGTTTCACGGTTTTTTTTACTTGCGCAGCGGCAACGACCTGTTCCTCGACATCTGGAACAGCATCAAGACGAAAATCATGCGCTTCATCTCGGTGACGAACCAGGACCATACGGGCTACAGCATCCCGAACTCCCATGCGGAACTGCTCGACGTCATCAAAACCGGCGATGTCGAACGGGCCGAGGAGAAGCTTGTCCGGGGGCTGGATTTTTATAAAAACTACACGGGTTAAAGGGTAAAAAAGTCCGTGTTCAAACGGGCGGCGCTCTCGTATAATATGGATTATCGATAATCGATAAAATTGCGGCAATCGGCTCGGCTTAGACTCATGCGATGCATCCTCGATTTTCATTTTTGCGAATAGGGGAAATGAAGCATGCAGGTTAGCGAACTGTTGTACAAGGACGATGTCATTCTGACGCTGGTCCGGAACCGGCTGCTGACGGAGCTGGTGTCCGAAGAGGAAGGAAGCGCGTCGTTGCCCAAGGAGCGGCTGAACGATTTGCGCGTGCATATGTCCTTCGCTTTTCCGACGCTGGCCGTCATCGAGCCGTCCGGCGCCTTCGCCGGCGAACGGGAGAGACGCAAGTACGCGGAGCAAATCGGCGACTACTTGCAGGAGGCGGCGGCGGAGGAATGCGACGTGTTCCTCGACGAAGAAGGCCGGGTCGGCCTGCTGTTCTCGTGGGTGTCCAAGGACGCGCTGGAACGGATCCATGCCCGGCTGAGCGGGCGGTTCGCCCGTCCGATCAGCTTCGGCGTGGGGCTGCCCTGCGGCAAGCTGCCCGACGTGCACGTCTCCTACCGTCAAGCGCTGCGGGCGTTGGAAGACCGCTTCTATAAAGGCGTCGGGAAAGTCGTCTATTACAACGAGCTGGGCAGCTACCGGCGGCTGGGCGAGTATCCGATCGCCAAGGAACGGGAGCTGTTCGAGCGAATCCGGAGCGGCGAGGGGCGTGCGGGCATCGGGGAGGCGGTGGAAGATTTTTACGATTTTCTGCTGCAAGACGGGCCGTTGGACCGGCAAAATGTCGACGAGATGACGATACGCCTGCTCATCGGCCTGGAGAAGCGAGGGGTTGCCGAGCTTCAAGAGGAAAGCGCATACAGAGGGTATAAAGGGTGCGACATTTTGCCGATCGTCAAGATGGAAACGCTTCACGAGATGAAGGCGTACGTATGCGAGCAGCTCGAGAGGCTGCGGGAACGACTGCTGCCCGGCCATGCGGAAAACCGCCGCGTCATTATTCAAAAAACGATCGAATACTTGAAGCAGGACTTCGAGGTCGCCACGCTTCACAATACGGCGCGCAAGGTGCATATGACGCCGACCTATTTGAGCTCGCTGTTCAAGAGCAGCACGGGCAAGACGTTCATCGAGCAGCTGACGGACATCCGGATCGAGAAGGCGAAGGATATGCTGAAGGGCACCCATCTGAAAAATTACGAGGTGGCGGAAAAGGTAGGCTACAAGGATTCGCGGTATTTCAGCCAGATTTTCAAGAAGAAGGTCGGGCTGTCGCCGAGCGAATACCGGGAATCGGCGGCGAAGTGAAGAGAGGAACTGGGTTCCTCTCTTTGCCCATCTCAGGTAAGCGCGGCCCGGCTTAAAGCCGCACGTCGTCGCCCGAAGGCCCGCGAAGGGCGGCCTTGCGCGCTTCCTCGAGCTCGCCCTCCCAAGTGAGGTGGCGGTAGCCGGCCGCCTCCGGGGCGCTGCCGAACCAGCCGAGGAAGTCCTCCCACAGAGGCACCGTCCAAGACGCGTCGATCTGCGCCGTCGTGTAGACGCCTTCCTTCAGGCGGATAAAGCCGAAGACGTCGCGCACCTGGGCTTTCTCGGCCTGCACGACGGTCAGCTCGGCCAGATGCGGCGGAATGAAGATGACGCCGGACGGCGTGCCGAGCACGACGTCGCCGGGCAGGCAGACGGCCCGGCCGATGCGGGCCGGCACGTTCATGCCGACCATCGTGCAGTCGGCGATCGCCGTCGGGTCGCTGCCTCGGTAGTAAACGTTGATGTTCTCGATGGAGACGATCTGCTGCAGGTCGCGCACACCGCCCCAGATGACCGCGCCGCCCCGCTTCGTGCGGGTGGAGATGGCGGTGGAGAGGTTGCCGCCGACGTACGTTCCCTGGAAAATTTTATCGAACATATCGACGACAACGACGTCGTCCTCGCCGATCGAGTCGATGACCCACTGGTTGAAAAAGCCTCGCCGCCCTTCCTCCTCGTGGCCGTACTTCATCAGCGTGTCGTGCAAATCCGGCCGCTTCGGAACCATGACGGCGGTCACGGCGCGCCCGACCATTACCTTGTTCGGATGGACGACCTTGAAGTCGCCTTCGAACTGGTTCGTATAGCCCCGGTTCCACAGCGGCCCCCAGGCTTCCTCCAGCGTAATGTTGCGCATCCGGCGCAAAATGTCGGCGGGCACCTTCGGCCGGCCGTTCGCGAACCGTTCGCCCTCCCACAACGGCGTAAGCTGCACGATGTCTTCCGCATGGTCGAATTTCATCCGGCTATCCCCTTTCATCTTGGATGGTTGGTTGCCGCGATCCGCCCTTCCGTCAGCTCCACAGGCGGTCGTTGCCCCAATAATCGTTCCAATCGTCGGTCGCTTCCCACAAGCCGGGAATGCGCGGGTGCAGATGCTGCGCGATCACTTCGTCGTTCAGCGCTTCGATGCCGAGGCCCGGGGCGTCCGGCACGGCGATGTAGCCGTTCGAGACGAGCGGCTTCGGCAGCTTGGAGACGATGAGATCGTCCCACCAGTCGACGTCGACGGAATGGTATTCCAGCGCGAGGAAGTTTTCCGTCGCGGCGGCGGCGTGAACGGCCGCCAGGCAGGCGATAGGGCTTTCCGCCATATGGATCGCCATCGCGACGCCGTATTCCTGCGCCATGTCGCCGATTTTTTTCGTCTCGAGAATACCGCCCGCGGTCAGCACGTCCGGATGGATGACCGAGACGCCGCCGGAGGCGAGCAAGGGGCGGAAATTTTCCTTCAGGTAAATATCCTCGCCCGTGCAGATCGGGGTCGTCACCGACCGCGCCAGCCGCACGTACTGCTCCGTGTACTGCCAAGGAATCATGTCTTCCATCCAGGCCAGGTTGAACTTGTCGATCCGCCGCCCGAGCTTGATGCAGTCCTCGACGCCGATATGGCCGAAATGGTCGATGGCGAGCGGCACTTCGTAGCCGATGACGGCCCGCACTTCCTCGACGTATTGCTCCAGCATGTCGAGCCCTTTCTCCGTCACATGAATGCCCGTGAACGGATGGGCGACGTTGTAAATGTCGTAAAGCCGGCTGCGCGCTTGCCGCAGCTCCCACTCGCTCAGGCCGCCGCTGCGCTGGCCTTCGTACCACGCTCTCGAGAGCGACCGCATCTCCTCCAGAAAGCCGAGAGGCGCGCTCAACGTGCCGGGCTCGTGAATGATCTGATTGATGCCGAGGTCCATTTTCAGAAACGTAAAGCCTTTGTTCATCCGCTCCTTCAGGGCTAGCCCCATGTGCGTCCCCGTGTCTTTGCCGCCGACGTCGGTATCGCAATACATCCGGATGCGGTCGCGGAACTTGCCGCCCAGCATCTGATGGATCGGGATGTTGTACGCCTTGCCGGCCAAATCCCAAAGCGCGATCTCGATGCCGCTGACGCCGCCTCCTTGGCGCGCATGGCCGCCGAACTGCTTGATGCGCCGGAACAGCTTGTCGATGCGGCACGGATTCTCGCCGAGCAGGCGGCTCTTGAGCATGAGGGCGTACTGTTTGTCCGCGCCGTCGCGCACTTCCCCGAAGCCGACCAGCCCCTGGTTCGTGTAGACCTTGATCAGGCTGCAATGCATGGGCGCCCCGGCGATGTCCGCGAAGCGGATGTCGGTAATCCGCAGCTCCGACGGGCTCGAATGCGTGTTCACATGGGCCAGCGTGCTCTCATAAGTCTCTGGACTCGACATGGCTCGAACTCCTTTGCTCGCGTTATTGGCTTACAGAAGCATGCTCCCGCCATCGAGCCGGATGGCGGCTCCGGTCAGAAAGACCGCCTCGTCGGAAACGATGTAGGCGACCAGACTCGCCACGTCCGACGGCAAACCGACCCGGCCGAGGGGAAATTTCCAGCGGACGTCGCGCTTCTCGCGCCTGGCCCGCTCGGCCAGCTCCGGCGGAACGAACGGCCTCGTCTCCTTCGTTCCTTGCCTGCCGACGTTCACCGCGCCCGGCTCGATCGCGTTGACCGTAATGCCGTACTTGCCCAGCTCGATCGCGGCCTCCCGGGTGAGCATTTTGATGCCGCCCTTCGTCATCGCGTAGACGGTATCGAAATCGGTCGGCCGCTTGGCGTGAACGGACGAGATGTTGACGATGCGCCCGGAGCCTCTCGCTTTCATGGACGGGATGACGGCTTGCATGCATTGCCAGTAGCCTTTCAAGTTGACGTTCATCTGCCGGTCGTAGCTGTCGTCGTCGTGCTCGAAATTGTAGTTGAGCTGCAGGGCGGCATTGTTCACGAGAATGTCGACGCCGCCGAAATGCCGCTCGACCTCCCGCGCCATCGCGTCGATCTCCGCCTTGACGGCCACGTCGGCCCGAACGATGATCGCTTCGCCGCCCAGCTCCTCGATTCGCCGCACCGTCTCCATGGCGCCCGAGGCGCTGGCGTGATAGGAGACGGCAACCTTCGCTCCGCGTTCCGCAAGACCGACGGCAACGCCCTGGCCGATGCCCGTTCCGGCGCCGGTTACGAGCGCGACCTTCCCCGCGAGGCTCATGATGCGTCTCCGGCGGTTTGCGGCTTGTTCGTTTTGAAGTCCAGGTAGTGCATCAGGAAGCCGCCGTCCATCCGAATGTCCGCTCCGTTCAGGTAGCGCGCGTCGTCCGATGAGAGGAACGTTACGAGCTCCGCCAGATCCTCGTGCGTGCCGAGGACGCCGCTCGGCACTTTGTAGCGGTACGAATCGTACAGCAGCGACAGCTCGCTGCGGAACGTCTCGTCGTCGCCTTCGACCGGGCCGAATTCGATCGAGTGAACGCTGATTCCGTGACGCCCCAGCACGACGGACGCTTCGCGCGCGAGCATTTTGACGGCGGCTTTGGACGCGCTGTACGCGAAGGAGGAGCCCGTCGGCTTCTCGGCATGAATGGAGCCGACGAAGACGATTTTGCCCGACCGTCTGGCCTCCATCCGTTTGCCCGCCGCCTTCGCGCAGACGAACGCCGTCTTCGCGTTCGCGTTCATCACGTCCAGGAACGCCGTCTCCTCGCCGGACTCGACGGAGATCGGTACAACGCGGTTGCCGTTGTGCACCAGCACATCGACGGGACCGAGCTCCCGCGCAGCCTCGTCCAGCATCCGCTCCGTCTCGGAGCTCCGGGTCAGGTCTGCGGCGGCGACGAACGCCTTCGTTCCCGCTTGCCGAACCCGCGCGAGCTGCGCCTCGATCCCCTTGCCGCCCGAAGCGCTGCTTAGCAGCAGCGAAGCGCCTTCCGCCGCCATCCGAAGCAGGAGCGCTTGGCCGCTCGGACTGTCGGCATCGGTAATCCAAACGACTTTGTCAGTGAGCCTCAAGATCGATCCTCCTTTTTCCCGATAGGGCCGCTTCTGATCGCATGTACATCATACCGACGGCCGAAGGGAGGCGGCGATGCGGTAAATTTACGATTTTGTTTGATTATTTTGCGAAAAAAACAAACAAAATCATAAATTTTTCTCCTTAAAACGTGAAAGCGCTTAATGTTATTTTATTGCCATGCTTCAAAACCAAATAAGGAAAGGGGGCCGAGGCGCATGGGGTAAATCGGACAGACGCCGGTACGGCCGCCGTGCCGCTGGCAAGCGCGGGAGCGGCGGCGAGGCGCGGCAAGCGATACGATTGGGCCGGCTATGTCTTCATCTCGCCCTGGCTGATCGGATTTCTGCTGCTGACGCTGTGGCCGATCGGGCAATCGTTCTATTTGTCCTTCACCGATTATTCGCTGCTCAGCGAGCCGGTCTGGGTCGGAACGGCCAACTATGCGAAAATGTTCGGCGGCGACCCGACGTTCGAGAAGTCGCTTAGCGTCACGTTCGCGTTCGTTCTGTTCTCCGTGCCGCTCAAGCTGCTGTTCTCGCTGCTCGTCGCGATGCTGCTCAGCCGCAACGTGCGCGGGATGAACGCGTACCGGACCGCGATCTACTTCCCGTCGCTGATCGGAGGCAGCATCGCCGTCGCCGCGCTGTGGCGGAACATGTTCGGCAAGGACGGCTACATCAATCATGTGCTTGCCTGGTTCGGCATCGAGGGCACCGGCTGGATCTCGAATCCGGACACGGCGCTCGGCACGCTCATTCTGCTCAACACGTGGCAGTTCGGCTCGACGATGGTCATTTTCCTGGCCGGGCTGAAGCAAATTCCTCAAGAGCTGTACGAATCCGCCGCCGTCGACGGGGCCAATCCGATCCGCAAATTTTTCCACATTACGCTGCCTATGCTCTCTCCCGTCATGTTCTTCAATCTCGTGCTCGGCATTATCGGCTCGTTCCAGATGTTTACCGCCTCCTTCGTCATTACGCCGCGGGGCGGTCCGATGCAATCGACTTATGTGTACGCCGTCTTCCTGTACGAGAAAGCGTTCAAGCACTACCAGATGGGCTACGCCTCCGCACTGGCGTGGGTGCTGCTGCTCATCGTCGCCGTTCTGACCGCGCTGAATTTCCTGGCATCCCGCTATTGGGTGTTCTACGAAACGGACGGGGGGAAGGGAAAATGACGATTCGCTCCTCGCGCCTGCTTCATCATCTGTTTCTCACCCTGTTCTCGCTCCTCATGTTGTACCCGGTCATCTGGTGGATCGGCGCTTCCTTGAAGGACACCGCGGAGCTCAGCCTTCCGACGCTGTGGCCCACCACTCCGAGATGGGAGAACTATTCGGAAGGATGGCGGTTCTCCAGCGACTACACGTTCGGCCACTTCTTCGCCAATACGCTGCTAATGGAAGCGGCCAATCTGGCCGGAGGCGTGCTGACGGCGGCGGCCGTGGCCTTCGGCTTCGCGCGTCTGAACTTTCCGCTCCGCGGCTTCTGGTTCTCGATCATGCTGCTGACGCTCATGCTGCCGGGGCAGGTGACGATCGTGCCGCAGTACATTCTGTACAACAAGCTAGGCTTCGTCGACAGCTATGTTCCGCTTATATTGCCGCACTTCTTCGGCGGCGGCGCGTTCTTCATCTTCCTGCTCGCGCAGTTCATCCGCGGCATTCCGCGCGATCTCGACGACGCGGCGAAGATCGACGGAGCTTCCGTGTACGGGATATTCGGACGGATCATTCTTCCGCTCATCAAGCCGGCGCTCGTAACGGTCGCGATTTTCACCTTCGTCTGGAGCTGGGACGATTTCTTCGCGCAGGTGCTCTATTTGAGCTCGGTCGAGAAGTTTACGGTCGGTCTTGCGCTGCGGATGTTCATCGACCAGTTCGAAATCGCCTGGGGCAAGCTGCTCGCCATGTCGCTGCTCTCGGTCGTTCCGTCGGTCGTCATCTTCTTCTTCGCGCAGAAGCATTTCGTCGAGGGCATCGCGACGACGGGCATGAAAGGCTGATCGATTCATTCCATCGAAAGGGGAGAAGGAAAGGATGAAATTGTGGGTCAAAGGTCTGCCTCTGCTGCTTGGTTGCATGCTCGTCTTCACGGCGTGCGGCGGCGGAGGCAACGGAGGGAACGCGTCGAACGGAGGGGCAAGTCCGGACTCCGGCGGCGACGGGCAAGCGTCCGGGGGCAAAACGGTCGAGCTCGGCATCACATGGTGGGGGCCCGACGAGCGGCATCAGGCGACGCAAGCGGCGCTGGACCTTTATACGAAGCAAAATCCGAACGTCAAGTTCAAGCCGGAGTATATGGCCTGGGACGCCTATTGGCAGAAGCTGCCGACGCTGGCGGCTTCCAAGTCGGTGCCGGACATTCTGCAGATGGACGCGGCCTACATTCAGGACTACGTCTCCCGCGGCATTATGGAGGACTTGTCGGACGTCGATCTCAAGGGCATCGTGCCGGACAACATTCTCGAGAACATCAAGATCGACGGCAAGCTGTACGGCATTCCGCTCAGCCACAACGCGCAAGGGCTCGCTTACAACAAGGCCGACCTGGAGGCGGCGGGCATTCCCCTGCCGAAGCAGGGCTGGACATGGGAGGAGTACTTCCAGTGGGCGCGCGACGCGAAGGCGAAGCTGCCGGCCGACAAGTACCCGATCGGCGATCCTGCGAACGCGTGGGACTGGTTCCAATGGTATCAGGCGTCGCAAGGCAAAGGGGCGATTATGTCCGACGGGGGCAAAACGTTCAATCTCGACAAGGAGCTGTTCGTGAAATTCCATACGGAGCTGTCCAAGCTGCGCCAGGAGAAAGTGCTGCCTCCGCCCGACATGTCGCTCGCGTTCCTCGAGAACGATCCGCAGGCGGACCCGATGGCGTCCGGCAAAGTGATGACGCGCGGGGCGACGGTCGGCTCCGTCTCGGCGCTGGAGCAGCTGATGCCGGGCAAGGTGGCCGTCGTGAACGTGCCGAACGGGCCTTCCGGCGGCGGCTGGGCGCAGTCGACGATCTTCCTGGGGGTCAGCGCGAACTCGAAGCATAAGGACGAAGCGAAGAAATTCGTCAAATGGTTCATCACCGATCCCGAAGCCGGCAAGGCGCTCGGCCTGACCCGAGGCATTCCGATCAACGAGGCGATCTACAAGGAGCTGGAGCCGAATCTTCAGCCAAAGGACAAAATCAGCAAGGAACTGGCCGAAGTCGCTTCGCCGAAGGCGATGCCGTTCTACCCGGCGGGCCCGGGCTTCACGGAGTGGGTCGACTTCTACAAGACGACGATGGAAGCCGTTATGTTCGGGCAGAATTCGATCGAGGACGCGTACAACGAGATCAACAAGCTGGGGCAGGATATCGCGGCGAAGCAAAAATAACGGCGTCGGCGGGAAGCGGGAAGGGGCCGTCCGGTGAATGAGCTGGGCGAACGGCGGAGCTTTGCCTGGCTGCTAACGCAGTGGAGTGCGGGGCCGCAGCTGCGCCGGGCAGCGCGGAATAGAGGCTGCGGGGCCATGCCGGGTTGCGAGACGTAGCGCGGTCTATACGATCTGGTTGCAGAGCCGCACCGGTCTGCAGAGCCACCCCCGGCTGTCCGGCCCTCGCGTCGGCCGGGCGGCCTCTTGTCCGCCTTATCACCAATTGGGGAGGGATTGAAGCGCATGCAATTGGCCGAATTTTTTCCGTCGCGTCCGAATCGTCTTTGGCACTTGGCCAAACAGATGGGGATCGGCTATGCCGTCGGGCCGCTGCCTTGGGAGGAGAAGGAGCCCTGGGGATTCGAAGCGTTGCTTCATATGAAGCGGAGGTTTGAGGATTTCGGCTTGCGGCTGACGGTCATCGAATCGATGCCGCCGTCCAACCATATCAAGCTCGGCACGCCGGAGCGGGACGCGGAGATCGAGACGTTCCAGCGGTTCGTCGAAAACATGGGCGCCCTCGGCATCGAAGTGCTCTGCTACAATTTCATGGCCCAGTTCAACTGGTTCCGCACGTCGACGACGACCCGCACCCGCGGCGGCGCGCTCGTGTCCAGCTACGACCATTCGCTCATGCGGGACGCTCCGCTGACGGAGGCCGGCATCGTGACCGAAGAGCGGCTTTGGGACAATTTGAAGTATTTTCTGGAGCGAATCGTGCCTGTCGCCGAGCAGGCGAAGGTGAAGCTCGCGCTTCATCCGGACGATCCGCCGATCTCCCCAATCCGCGGCGTCTCGCGGATTTTGCGCAGCGCGGACGCGTTGCAGCGGGCGATCGATCTCGTGCCGAGCCCGTACAGCGGCATTACGCTGTGCCAAGGCACGTTGGCGACGGCGGGGGAGGACATCCCCAGCGTCATTCGCCGGTTTGCGGGGCAGAACAAGCTGTTTTTCGTCCATTTCCGGGATGTGCGCGGAACGCCGGAGAAGTTCGAGGAGACGTTCCACGACGACGGCCAGACCGACATGCTGGAAGCGATGCGCACTTATTACGAGGTCGGCTTCGACGGGCCGGCCCGGCCCGATCACGTCCCGACGATGGAAGGTGAGGACAACGCCAACCCGGGGTACGAGCTGCTCGGGCGGCTGTACGGCGTCGGGTACATCAAAGGATTGGTGGAAGCGGCCTACGGTCGGGGACGGACGTTGGGCCGGTGAGCACGGTGGAGTTGTGAAAAGAGCGGCGTAGCGAGTTAATTTGGAGGGCTAACAGTAAGTAAAATAGCAAGATAAGCTGAACAGCAGCCTAGCCTAGGGTATTCAGGCGAAAGACAGCGTGGAAGTGGGGAGAGCAGTCCGAAATGCCTCGCAATTTATTGCAACTTAGACATGGCGAAGGCGAAAAAATGAAAAGGGGAGGCGATCTGATCGAGCGGGGGAAACAAGCAAACACTGGATTGGGTGAATAACGGTTTTTTAGCCGATGTTTTGAAAAGGGACTTTTTTAACTCTCACCCCTCTTCTTAATATTTTAGGTTAATTTTAACAAAACTAGTAATTTAGCACTATGGGTTCACGGTTTTCATTTGGTAGAATAAACATAAAAGTCTACATTTCTTTACCAAATGAGATATTGTTCCATTTAATTGATTTGAATAGCTGGCCAGCTTTCAAATATTAAAAATTGCGAAAGGAAGATCAGTAAGAATGAAAGTTAAGAAAACAATACCTTCTTTAGTTATTTCTTTTGGTCTTGTGTTTGGATTTTCATCGGCAATTTCTTTTGCTGCACCCCTTGATCGGGGAGTACAAGGTGGCTGGTCAGAAATTGATGGGTATTTTACCGTTGGCTCCTCGAACCATTTTGCAGCTTTGTCTTCTGACGAACCTGATTCTCACACTGGAACAGTTGAATCAAGAGAGAGAGGAAACGTAATTGAAGAACGTGTAGTCGGCGAAACCTATTGGGATGGAATTTACCATTATACTCGTGCAAGATTTGAAAATATTTTTACTGGATCTGCAAAAGCTGATAGTGGAAGGATCTATGGATGGGATCATACAATTGCTTACAGCAGTTGGTTAGGCGATCCAATAGAATTCGTAGGAAAAACATATTATGGAAAGGGATAAAGATTGAACAAAACGCAATAAATATCCTAATTGTATTGAAATTACTAGGCGAGGAGAAAGAGAGAGAGATAATTGCACAATTATCTCTCTCCTTGTGCAGTGCATGAAAAGATTCGTTTACAGGACCCCAAAACGCGTCAATGGATATTTAGTACTGCTAACCGGTTTAAATGTTCTATTTATTTTTTTGTTTTGGTGGAATTCTTATTCCGATTTTTTGAATATGATAAATAACGGATACATCAACAAAAAATCTATTTCATTTAGTATAGATGCTCTAAACTATCCCCTTAATAATGAAATCGGCAAGTTCATGTTAATTCAAAATGACGTAGAAAACCCCAATGTTAAGTATATTTGGTACAATGGAAATGTTAGATTTCCACCTTTAGAAAGAATACTAACGAGAAGTGATGACGAAGATGATTTCGCCATTATTGGAAAAAGAGCGAACATTGAGGATCTTCCTTCAGGATACAAAATATTGGGGTATTTTAACACCCCATATTCAAATAAATTAAGTTCTGCTATTTGGTTGGTATCAACGAAAAATAATATTGATTTACAAAATGGAAATAATTTTGTTTTTAATTCACCAAATATTGACGTGCGGAGTGCGTTTGAAAAATTCATTAATAATAATGTAGTAAAAGAAATAAAACCAGAATATTATGGGTCGTATCTTCTTCAGTCTAATAAAACATCAATTAAACTTACTAATATTTCACTTTGTTTAATTGGTCTTTTAAATATCGCCGTTAGTACCTTATGGATAATAAAAGATAAGAATTTAATATCTATTCTCTATTTTTACGGTTTTTCAATTAATCAATTATTTAGGATCGAAATATTAAGAAAGGTTTTTCCTATTATTTTTATTTCAACACTTCTAATATGTCTTGCTTGGGTGGTGCAATTCTTAATTTATCCCTTATGGGATCAAGAATGGATTCTCAAATTCATCATGGCGTTAATCGGAAACTCTTTGTTCTTATTGGCATTTGTTTTAAAAACAATACTTTATCTGGTGAAAAAAGGTGGTAATAAGATTTGAAGGCTTTCATCACAATGTTAAGACAAAATAAGTTTCTTAGTTTCGTAAATATAGCAACTACAGTTGTTTTCTCAATTTTGCTGTTAACTATGACAATAATTCTTAATCAATCGAACATTGAAATTAAAGCCTCTCGAAATTTCGAAGATAAGCACCTTTATAAACTCTCAGATACTCTTTTGAATGAAAAGGAAGCCGAATTCCTTTCCAAAAAAGATAACTTTACAACTTTGAATCACTTTGCAAATGATTTATTAACGACCGCGAAATTTACCTATTATTCCGCTATATGGCAACCTATCGAAGTAGCTGACTTCAAAGGCGATCAGATATTTGATCCATATTATGAATTCAATCAAGAACAGCCTCCCGTTGTGATTAAAAACCGGATTTATAAATCCGTTAAATCCATGCAGGTTAATGAAAATGTACTAAAATTAAATAATATTCAAATTCGAAATGGCAAGACATTCGATTCAAATGATTTTAATTACGATGAAGAAAAACAAACTATCCCGTTGATTTTGGGATATGAGTACAGTAAATATTATAAAGTTGGAGATATTGTTGATATTTATTATTATGCAAAGCCTTTTAAAGGTATTATCGTTGGCATTATAGATTCCTCTCAAAAAATTATGACCTACAGTGAACCTGAGGTTGTTTTAGATAGATACATACTCCTTCCCATTATGAAATTTACAGATAGACAAGTGCTTGCTAGTCTGAATGATATTTTTACTAGAGCATCCTTATTAAGTAGGATAAATGGCATTGTTATTTCAGATCTTTCTCCACTTGAAATACGCAGCACATTAAATGATATTTCTTCGACTCATAACTTTAGGGATTTCGATGTTATTGGAGCAAATAGTTTGGGGATAAACACCGTTGTAAAAATGACCCAAATCCATACAAGTAATTTATTGATATTTGTAATAAGTGTTTTAATAATCACGACTTTAATATTTATATTAACTTTAATCTTGACAATTAAAAACAATTTAGAAACCTACACCGTTTTATTGATAAGTGGTTTGAGCATCAATAAAATCAAGAATTTTATTAGTTTAAAAGTTTTGATTAATATTCTGTTGGGATTAATTTTTTCAAGTTTATCCTTCTTTATAGTTTTGGGTGATTTAATTAGGCTCTTACCTATATTTGTAGCAATTAATCTAAGTTGGGTAGTCATTGTTTTAATTGTAATTAACATAGCCTGTAGTAAAATTATGGAACGATTTGATATCATACAAAAGCTTAAAGGATGATGTGCTCATGACTCTTATACTAAAAAGTATTAAAAAGGAATATAAAGGGCGCTTGATTTTTGAAAATGTTAATTTGGTTACTGATAGAGATGGTGTAACCATCGCGATAAATGGGAAAAGTGGTATTGGTAAAACCACATTGCTTAATATTCTTGCAGGGATTGAGAAGCAAACGTCCGGAACCTATCAATTTAATGGTTTAGTTATTGATACAAAAAGTCTAAATGAGTTAGGCCGATTTAGAAGTTCAATCGTAGGCTATATACCTCAAACTAGTCCAATGATTCCGAAGTTAACAGTAAGGGAAAACATTTGTGTACCCTTATGGTATCAAAAAAATATTTCTAAAGAATTCGTTAACCAAAAAATAGTGGAACTAAGTCATCTCTTCGAAATCAGTCACCTTCTGAACGAAAAAATTGAACGTTTATCCGGCGGAGAAAGACAGCGCGTAGGTTTAGTTCGAGCTTTTTTAAAAAAATCTGAATTGATTGTCGCAGATGAACCTACAGCTGCATTAGATGACGAAACAGCATTAAAAGTATTCGATTATTTTAATTTGCTAAAAAAAGATGGTATAACGATTATTATTGCAACTCACAGCAGTTTGATAGCCGGTCAATGCGATATTACATACACATTAACCAAAAGCGGACTTATAGGAGTGTAAAGCTACTCGTTTTTAGGTGTTTCTCATGCTAAATAAACTCGTAAACTTGTTTGCTCATGACTACAATGTGTTCATAGCGCCTCTTACTCATCCGGCTGTCTCCAAGGTTGCAACCTTGGAGACAGCCTCTTCGCATTACGCCCTCCTCCGGTACTGGCCGGGGGAGATGCCGTAGCGTTCCCGGAACACCCGATGGAAATAGGTGTAGCTGCCGAACCCGGCATCCTCGGCGATGCGTTCCAGCGTGAACTGGCTGTTGTCCATGAGCCGGACGGCATGAGCCAGCCTGACCTGTTGCGCGTACTTCATGATGGACAGGCCGAATCTCGACTTGAACAGGTGCACCGCCCGTGTCACGCTAATGCCGGCCTGGGCGGCCACATCCTCCAGCCGCAGCGGCGATGTCGCGTGAGCCTCGATATAGCTTTTCATCTTCAGCGCGTGCAAGTCGGACGCCGAGGAGGAGCAGGGCGACTCCTCAATGGCCCGGTCGATCAGATTGCACAGCGCCTTGAACAGCGCCTCCGCAATTTCGGTACTCCCGCCGTCCAGTCTTCTTTTCTCCAGAATCAGCTGTTCCCAGACGCTCAGAATTTGGCCGTTGTCCGCAATCCGCGTCTTGTGGGGGCGTTCCCGCCGGTCCCACCATCCGTCGACCCAATGGCCGGTGCACATGACATAATAGTCCCCGCTCGGACCGAGCCGGCTCTCGGCCCCGCCGATCCGCAGGTCGTATATTTCGCCGGGACGGAAGAGCAGCAAGTCGCCGGGAACGACGGCTTCCAGGCGCCCGTCGATCAGCGCTTCGCATTCGCCCTCCAGCTGAAGGCGGATAATGTAGGTCTCGAGCCCATGGCGAAAAAGATGGCGGAACGACGTTTGATGCCGGGAAAACCCGCAGAGCTGGATGTCGACCTCCGTCGTTGCCACGTTCGGCCCCCTCTCGTTATGACCAGATTGTTGAGGTTATGAACCAAATTGTTTCTACAAAACACGGCGGTTCTTCTCCTATAATAAAGTAAATCGTACAGGGAGGAAACCGTTTATCATGTCTGCAGCCACGATACGAGTCATTCAATCCGCCAGGGATACGCAGGACCGATTGACGGAGAAACCGCCGCTAACGTTCGTCCCGGATACGGACGGCCGGGAAAATCAACTGATCAACCTCTACGAAGACGTCACCTACCAAGAGATCGAAGGCTTCGGAGGCGCGCTGACGGAAGCGTCCGCCGTGACGATCGCGCAAATGAGCGAAGAGAAGCAGCAAGAAATTATGGACGCCTACTTCCATCCGGAGAAGGGGATCGGCTATACGCTTTGCCGCACCCACATCCAGAGCTGCGACTTCTCGCTTGGCAATTACGCTTACGTTGAGAACGAAGACCCGAAGCTGGGCAGCTTCAACATCGACCGGGACCGCGAAGCGATCGTTCCGCTTATTCGGCGGGCGGCTGCGCTGGGCGGCAAGTCTTTCCGCCTGTTCTCCTCGCCGTGGAGCCCTCCGGCCTGGATGAAATCGAACGGACAAATGAACGGCGGAGGCAAGCTGTTGCCGGAATATCGGGAAGCCTGGGCCCGCATGTTCGTCAAATACATTCAGGCCTACAAGGAAGCGGGAATCGAGATCTGGGGCGTCAGCGTCCAGAATGAAGCGAAAGCCGTTCAACGGTGGGATTCCTGCGTGTATACGGCCGAAGAAGAGAAGGATTTCGTCCGCGACTTCCTCGGTCCGGAGCTGGAGCGGGCCGGGCTCTCCGACGTCAAAATTATGATCTGGGACCATAACAAGGAGCGCGTTTACGACCGGGCGAAGGTTGCGTTCGAAGACGAGGCGGCGTCCAAATACATCTGGGGCATCTGCTTCCACTGGTATTCGGGCGATCACTTCGAGGCGCTGTCCCTCGTTCACGACCGTTATCCCGACAAGAAGCTGATCTTCAGCGAAGGCTGCCAGGAAGGCGGCGTTCACCTCGGCTCCTGGCAGACGGGGGAGAGGTACGGGCACGACCTGATCGGCAACCTGAACAACTGGACCGCCGCTTGGACCGACTGGAACATCGTCCTGAACGAGCAAGGCGGACCGAACCATGTCGGCAATTATTGCGACGCCCCGATTATCGCGAACACGCAAACCGGTGAGGTCGTCTACGAGAGCTCTTACTACTACATCGGTCATTTCAGCAAATATATCCGCCCGGGCGCGCGGCGGATCGCCAGCACCAAGTATACGGACCTGCTGGAGACGACGGCGTTCAAGAACGTCGACGGCACGATCGCGGTCGTCGTCATGAACCGGACGGACCGCGAGCTGCCGTACGCGCTGCGCTGCCGCGATCAATTGGCGGAGACGTCGATTCCGGCTCACGCCATTCAAACGCTGCTGTTCAACTAATCGCCGCCGACACTGCCGTCGCTCTGCGGGGCAAGCCGTCCACGTATCAGGAAACCTGCTGACGTGGACGGCTTCTTTGTATTTAGACGATATTCGCTCCGTAAATTCCCATAAAAGAGAGTTGGTGTCGCGCGCATTGGCCCGAAAACAGTTTGTGAGCATTCGTTCCAAATTCATGCTTTTCGCGTTCGTTCTGACCTTGTTTCCATTGCTGATCGTTGGCGGATTTTCTTATTTCGAGTCCACCAAAGGGATCCGGAGCCAGACGATCGACCTGAATTTGATTTCTCCAGGTCGCTTCCGGCATTCTCGCCGAGGCTTCCATCTCGATGCTTGGGCACCTCGATGATCGACGCCTGCTCGCGGTCCACGATTCTCGATATGCTGCTGAAGCTGCGGGAAGAGAACCATGTGACGATTATCTACGCACGATGTCGGCCTCGCCTATTATATCAGCGATACGCTGTACATTATGGAGAAGGGGCGCATCGTGGAGCGGGGGCCGGCGGAGACGGTCCTTCTTCGCCCGACGCACGCGTACACCCGGCAGTTGATCGAAGACGTGCCCAAAATTCACGAGCGCTGGAACTTGGCATGACGCTGACGCTCCCGGCCGTTGCGATGCGGACCGGGGGAGCCGCTTCGCGAAGTCCGGCCCGGCGCCGGTGCGGCAGGCCGGAGACGGCAGCGTTCAGGGCCGCAGAAGGAACGGCTCCGGTTCTCCGGAACCGTCCGCCTTCCGCTCCATGACGCTGCGGCGGTATTGAAGCGGGCTTTGGCCGGTCCAACGCTTGAACTGGCGGCTGAAGTGGGAGAGATCGGCGTACCCGAGACGGGAGGCAATGTCTTGAAGCGCGAGGCCGGGCTGCTGCATCAGCACCTTGGCCTCGTGCAGCTTCAGCTCGGACAAGTAACGCCGCGGAGAAATCTGATAGACGCTGCGGAACACCTCTTGGGCGTAACCCGGCGAGATGCCGAGCATGGAAGCGATCTCCTCGATCTTCACCGAACACGGCCCGCCGGCTTCGGCCGTTGACGTGGCGAGACGCGACTTCATCGCCTCCGCCATCGCTTTGGCATAATGAACCGCCGCCGGCGGAACGTTCGGGTCCGGCTTGCCCCCGGGCGGCTCCGAGACGATTCTCGCCAGCGCTCCGAGCAGTTCGAACAGAAGCGCCTGCACCCGGAAGCGGTCTTCCGCCGTATTGCCTCCGTCCCGGCGCAGCATGGCGATCCATTGGCCGGCGATGCCGCGAACAACCGCATTGTCGGTCGTGCCCGCCGGGAACAGCATGCGGCCGTGCTTGATCATGCTCCGGCAAAACTCCGGCTCGTCCACGTTGAAATGCGCGCAGAAATACCGCATGCCGCCCTCCGACGCGCAGCGGTTCACATGCCGGAAGCCGGGCGGGATGACCAGAATGTCGCCCTCGCGCAGCTCGTAACGGCTTCCCTCCATGACCGTCTCCTGCACGCCCTCCAGAATGAGAATCAGTTCGAATCCGACATGCGACTCCTTCGGCATGCGCCAGTCCCGCCGAACGGCTTGCTCGTGCGCGCCGAAAAATTTCACGCTTCCGTCGATCGTGGGAATCCATCGGACATCGCGGGACCATTCGGCATAAGGCGGCAGTTTGTCCATGAGGGAGCCTCCCTTCGGTTTGGGTAAAATGTTCTTGGCTTAGCCCCATTACGCGCGTCTGTATTCTCTTTATACTGGTTGGGGAAAAGCAACTCAAGTGTCAAGGGAAAGGATGCGCAGCGATGACGAACGATACGACGATTCAGACGATTCAATGGATATCGAGCACGGAGCACGAGCGCTGGACGAGCAAGAAGGCAAGCGCAAGCGAGGCCGCGTCGGTCAGAGCCGATCTCGCCGTTACCGAGGACCGGCATCAGCTCGTGGAAGGCTTCGGCGGCTGCTTTAACGAGCTGGGGCATGTCGCGCTTCAGAAGCTGCCGGAGGAGGAGAGGGCCGCCGTTCTGCACTCGTTGTTCCACCCGGAAGGCGACCAACGGTTCGCCATCTGCCGGCTTCCGATCGGAGCCAGCGATTACGCGCTGGATTGGTACAGCCACAACGAGACGGACGGCGACTACGCCATGGAGCGCTTCTCCATCGAGCGGGACCGCAAGCATCTCATTCCTTATATCAAGGAAGCGCTCGCGCTCAACCCGGACCTGAAGCTGTTCGCTTCGCCGTGGAGCCCGCCGACCTGGATGAAGCATCCGAAAGCGTACAACTACGGAACGCTCCGTTGGGAGAAGGAAGTTCTCGAAGCCTACGCGCTTTATTTCGTCAAGTTCGTCCAAGCCTATCGGGAAGAAGGCATCACGATTCATCAGATTCACGTTCAGAACGAAGTCGTGGCCGATCAGAAGTTCCCTTCTTGTGTCTGGACGGGAGAGCAGCTTCGCGACTTTATACGGGACTATTTGGGGCCCGCCTTCGAGCGCCACGGTCTCGACACCGAAATTTGGCTGGGTACGATCAATGCGCCCGAGCCGTGGGACGAATGGCTGAAGAAGAAGGTTCAGGATCACGACGCTTACGCGCATACCGTCCTGAGCGATCCCGAAGCCTACAAGTACGTCAAGGGCGTCGGCTACCAATGGGCGGGCAAATACGCCATCCAGCGCACCGTTCTCAGCTATCCGGAGCTGCGGTACATGCAGACGGAGAACGAATGCGGCGACGGCGAGAACACCTGGTTTTACGCCAAATACGTGTTCAACCTGTACCAGCATTACTTTACGAACGGCGTGAACGCTTATATTTATTGGAACATGATTCTCGAACCTAGAGGGCGCAGCACCTGGGGTTGGGAGCAGAACGCCATGCTGACCTCCGATCCGGCTTCCCCGGAGGCGATCCGCAATCCGGAATATTACGTCATGAAGCATTTCTCCCACTTCGTCGTTCCGGGCTCCCGCCGTCTAGGGCTGAAGGGTCCCTGGACGGGCAACGCGGTCGCCTTCGAGACGCCGGCGGGCGATAAGATCGTCGTCATCGCCAATCCGTTCCGGGAGACGCGCGCCGTTCGGATCGCCTTCGGTTCCGACGTTTATTCGTTCGAGCTCGAACCGGAATCGTTCAACACGATCGTTTGCCGTTCCTAACCGAATGCCGGCCGTCATCGGCAATGACGCAAGGGGCTATACGCCGAAGCGGGTCATCCGCTCCGGCCGTATAGCCCCTTTGCCGCGATCGGCGGCCAACCGTTACCCTTTGACGGCGCCGGCGGTAACGCCTTTCGTAATTTGCTCGTTGAACAGCGCGTAGATGATAATCGCCGGTACGGACGTCAGCACCATGACGGCGAACTGGGAGCCGTAATCGGAAGAGTACTGCCCGGCGAAATTCATGACGGAGAACGGAAGCGTCTTGAGCGAATCCTTGCTCAGGAACGTCGCGGCCATGATGAATTCGTTCCAGCAGTTCAGGAACGTCGTCACAATGACGGTGACGAGCGCAGGCATGAGCAGCGGCGCGATAATTTGGAACACGATGCGGTAGATGCTGCAGCCGTCCATCAAAGCCGACTCTTCCATCGCTTTCGGGATGCTTCGCAGAAATCCGGTCAGCATAAACGTGCCGAGCGGAACGGATACGGCCGTATACGGCAAAATCAATCCTAGGTACGAATTCGTGAGGCCGAGCGTTTTGAAAATGGCGAAGTTCGGAAGCAAGGTGGCGTGAATCGGAATCATAATGCCCAGCAGAATGATCGTGAAGAAGAACGACCGAAACTTCCACTGCATCCGGGTAAAGGCGTAAGAAAGCGTCAGCGACAAAATGACGGTCAAGGCGATCGTCACGGCGGACACAAGCAGACTGTTGAGAAAATATTTTAAAAATTTCCCGTCCACCCAGGCATTGACGTAGTTTTGCCACTGCGGGGAACTGGGCCATTTCAGAATGCGGTCGGAATAGAAATCGGCGCTCGTATTGAAGGAGAAGTCCACCAGCCAAATGAGGGGGAACAGTTGCAAGAAGGCGACGATCAGAAAGAAAATCCAAATGCCCGTTTTATTTCTCGTTTTCATGATGCCGCCCTCCTTAATATTCCGTCGCATCGCTGCGAGTGAGCCGGTTGCTTAAATAAGTCGCAATGAGACAGACGACGATGAACAGGATGGAAATGGCGTTGGCGTATCCGTACTGGCTTGCCGAGAACGCCTTGTTGTACAAGTAAACGGCCAGAAACTGCGTGGAATCGCCGGGACCGCCGTTGGTCGTCAGGAACACCGTCTCCATCTGCTTCAGCGCCGTAATCATCGCCAGCGTGACCTGTACCGTGATGACCGGCGACAGCAGCGGAACCGTAATGCGCCAGTGCAGTTTCAAGCCGGAGGCGCCGTCCAGTTGCGCCGCTTCGTACAGATCCTCGGGGATGCCCTTGACGCCGGCATAGTAGAAGAGAAGCCCCCAGCCGAAGCCGGCCCAGATCAGAATGAACAGCATGGAGCCGAGCGCCGTGCTGCTCTCGCCCAGCCAGGCATGCTTCAGCATGTCCAGCCCGAGGACATCCAGCACTTTGTTCACGAGGCCGAACGTCGGATCGAGAAGGGAGAGCCACATCTTCGAAATGACGACGACGGAGATGACGCAGGGAATGAAGAAAATCGTGCGGAACACTTTCTCCGCCTTGCCTCCGATGCGGTCCAGCAAAACCGCGAAGAAAATACAGATCGGATGCTGAATGACGATAAAGCCGATGCCCAGCAGGACGGCGTTCCGCAAAGCGAGCCAAAATTTCGAATCGTGAAACAGCAGATTGGTGTAATTGTCCAAGCCGACCATCGTCACCTTCGTTCCGGGTCCGAGCGTATCGGTGAGCGAATAGTAGCCGCTCAGAACGATCGGCGCCAGGAACGTGAGCGCAAAGAGCAGCATTCCCGGAAATACGAAGAGGAAGATGGCCGTTTTGTTTCTAAACACTCTATGCATGGTTATCCGCTCCATCCTTTAGAACGGGATAAGATCAGGAGCTACCTGATCTCATCCGTTCCTTTCTGCCCGATTACTGGCTGTCGGCCGCCGCCTGAAGGTCCGCAAGCAGCTGTTCCGGCTTCTCGTTGCTCGAGAAGAACTTGCCGAACGCGTTCTGCGTATCGTCCTTATACTTGGGCGTGCCGTAATCGATAAAGGAAGCGCCCGCCGTCGAGGTCGCATTGACGAGAATGTCCGTCAGCGTCTTCTGCACTTCGCTCTCCTTGCCGGTCAGCTCGTATTTCTGCGCCGGCACGGCTGCGCCCGTATCCCAGGCGGTCTTCGCCCACTGGTCCGCGCTCATCAGGTAATCGAAGAACTTCTTCGCTTCTTCCGGGTGCTTCGAGCTGCTGACCAGCGCATAGCCGCCGCCGTTCCAGGCGAGCAGGTCGTCGATCTTGCCTTTGCCGTCTTCCGCAACCGGGAATTGGATCACGCCCAGGTTGTTGCGGAAATCTTCCGGGAGGCTCTCGTTGGTCGCCATGCCGGCTTCCCAGGAGCCCATGTACCACATGGCCGCTTTGCCTTGGGTGAACAGGTTTTGGGAAGCGCCGTAATCGGCGGTCATGAAGGAATCCTGGAACATCTTGACGTCCCGAAGCTGCTGCAGGAATTGAGCGGCTTTGAGGAAGTTCTCGTCTTCCGTAAACTTCTTCTTCTTGTCGACCGCGTCCAGAATCAGGTTCTGATCGCCGCTGTACCGCTGCACGACGTTTTGGAACATTTCGCCGAAGCTCCACAAGTCTTTGCCGTTAATGGACATCGGAGCGATGCCTTTGTCGCGGAACGCTTTGGCGGCGTCCAGCAGCTCGGTGAACGTCGTCGGCACTTTGACGCCGTTGTCCTCGAACAGCTTCTTGTTGTAGTAGATCACTTCGTAGTCGCTGTTGCGGGGCAAGCCGTACAGCTTGCCGTTGAAGGAGAACGACTTGTACACGCCCGGAAGGAAGTTGTACTTCTCGCCCTCGTATTCTTTGGGGTCGAGCTCCCTCACGTAGCCGGCCTGAACGAGCGTATTCAACTCGGCGCCGCCGTGCACCATCGTGATGTCGAGCGGTTCGTTGGAGGACATATAGGCTTTCAGCTTGTTTTTGAACGGCTCTTCCGCCAACGTCTCCACATCGATTTTGACATTCGGGTTTTCTGCCATGTAGTGGTCGATAACGGTCTGTTCGGCAAGGCCTTGACCCGATTTGCGGTCGGGCAGGTTGGAGAAAAATCGGAGCGTCACTTTGCCCGATCCGCTGTCTCCGCCGCTGCCGCCGTCCGATGCCGTATTCGAGCTGTTCGAGCCGCCGCAAGCGGACAGCGCCCCTACGGATGCAATCGCTAAGGTCAGTATGGACGCGCGCGCCCATTTGGAATGTTTCACCATGTTTAATCCCCCTGATCGTCGATTCGGACCTGACAAGGTTCCAGTTAGAATCATAGCAAGGCGCCGCGGGGCGGTCAGTAGAGAAAAAAAGGGGAAGGTTGAAGATTGTCGAATCCTTCGCCAAAGACGTTGTGAATGTCGGGCGGGAAGACTAGAATAACAAAAAAGCGATCGGAAAGGCTTGTGATCCGGTGCTGCGCGCCTACCTGAATCTGAGTCTCAAATATAAAATCATCATTTTGTTCGCGCTGCTGATGACGATCTTCTCCACGGCTCTCGGCTACTATGCTTTCCAAACGTCCAGAACCCAAATCGTCAACAAAGTGAGCTCGACCAATCTCGGCGTCATACGCGTCGTGGAGAACAACATGCTGTCGATGCAGCGGGCGATGTCCAACTGGGTGACCGTGTTCACCATGGATCCGGTCATCCAGAAGACGATCCAGCAGGACAAGCGTCCGGCGGGCTCGCTCGATCCGATGCTCTATTCGGGTTCGACCGCATCGCTCATGAATCAGATGCTGCTCACGGGCAATTTCGACTATGTCGCCTTGTACGGCAAGGAAGGGCCTCCGCTGTTCCAGGTAGCTACCGACGACAGCAGCGGGGCGAGCACGATCCAGCAGATCGCGTCTAGCCGGATTTACGCCCAGACCGCCGCTTTGCGCGGGGCGCCCTTCTGGTTTCCGCTGACGGAGGACAACAACGTGTTCATTCAGAACAACCGGAAGGACAAGATCGGAATGACCCGCATCGTGCGCGACGTAAACAACGGAAGCACGATCGGCTTTATATTCGTAGGCGTCAACATGGAGACGATATTGGGCCAATACTTGAAAAATTTGTACGACAAAGATCACGGCATCGTCATCCTCGACTCGAACGGCGCTCCGCTTCTTGAAGCCGGCAAAGCCTTCTACAAGGGAGACGGCGCCGATTGGGCCAAACTCCGCTCCGCGGGGCAGGGGGCCGGTTCGAAAGTCGTCGAGCTGGACGGCGAGAAATTGCTGCTGTCCTACAGCAAAGGGGAGAACGGCTGGGAATACCTCTACGCGGTGCCGCTCAGCACGCTCACCAAGGAATTGAATTCCATCAAGCTGTTCGTCGTGTTGCTCATCGCGGGGTGGCTGCTCATGAGCATCCCCATCATGCTGCTCCTGACCTCGTTCCTGACCGCGCCGATCAAGAAATTGCTTCTCTCGATGCGCCGCTTCCAGAACGGCCAATTCGACGAGAAGGTCGACATTAAATACAGCGACGAGATCGGCTATTTAAGCCAGGGCTACAACAACATGGTGGCGAACATCAAGGCGCTGGTCGACGACGTCTATGTGCTCCGGCTTCGGGAGCAGGAAGCGGAATTGAAGGCGCTGCAGGCGCAAATCAACCCTCATTTTCTTTACAACATGCTCGATACGATCTTCTGGGAGGCGGAAGCCGCAGGACAGGAGCGGATCAGCGAAATGATCGTCAACCTGTCCCGCCTGTTCCGCCTGAGCCTGAACCGGGGCAAAAGCTTCACGAGCGTCTCCAAGGAGCGGGAGCTGCTCGAGCTCTATTTGTCGCTGCAGAAAATGCGGTTCAAGGATGTGCTGGATTACCGGATCGACATTCCGAGCGAGCTGGACGACTACGTTATCCTGAAGCTGATTCTGCAGCCGTTCGTGGAGAACGCCATCGTACACGGCATCGAGCGCAAGCGCGGGGGCGGCTTCGTTCGGGTCTCGGGCGTCCGGGAAGGGGACAGTCTCCGGTTCGTCATCGAAGACGACGGCTCCGGGATGGAGCCCGAGGAGCTGGCCAAGCTGACCGAGATTCGGAGCGAAAGCGACGTGCACGTCGCCCGTGAGACAGGCGGGTACGCCGTCCGCAACGTGAACGAGCGGCTGAGGCACTATTACAAGGACGATTATCGGCTCCGCTACGACAGCGAACCGGGCAAGGGCACGCGGGTGGAAATTCGCATTCCCGCGGTCAGGGAACGAGAAGGGAGTGAAGCGCATGTTCCGTCTGCTGATCGTTGACGACGAGGAGCGCGCCCGGACGGGGATCCGGACGCTGATCGACTGGGCGGCGCATCGGATCGAGATCGTCGGAGAAGCGCGCGACGGCGCGGAGGCGCTGGAGATGATGAAGACGAACCGGGTCGATATTCTGCTGACGGATATCCGGATGCCGGTCATGGACGGGCTGGAGCTGATCGGACGCGTCTCGGAGGCTTATCCGCATACGAAGTGCGTCATCATGAGCGGGTACGACGATTTCACCTACGCCCAGAAAGCGATGGCGGCCGGCGCCGGCCACTACTTGCTCAAGCCGAGCCGCCGGAAGGAAATTCTCGATCTGGTGCTGAAGCTGACCGAGGAGATCGCCGCGGAGAGACGGGAGGAGGAACGGCTGGAGAAGCTGAGAAGCGGCTTCCGCGAAAGCTTTCCCTTCCTGAAGGAGAATGCGCTGAGCCGGCTTGCGCTCACGGACAATCCGCCCTACGAGCGGCTTCTCGCCAACCTGAAGCTGAACGATATTGTGTTTCCGTATCCTTTTTTCGGCGCGATGGCCGTTCAAATCGACAATTTGCACACGATTCAGCAGAAATACGGCAGCGTCGATATCGAGCTGTTCAAGTACGCCCTGAAAAATATCGCCGAGGAAACGTTCGCTCCCTTGTGCCGCTGCGCAGCTTTCGAGCACAACGACGACCTCTTCCTCATTCTGAACGCGGAGGAGTGGCTCGATGCGAAGGCGATCGTTCCGTACGCCCGCGACATTCAGCACAATTCGGAGCGATACCTCAAGTTCACGGTATCCGTCGGCATCGGCAGTTTCGACAAGGACATCCGGCACCTGAGGACGTCCTGCCGGGAAGCGGTGAAGGCGCTGAACGCCAGGTTCTGCGGCGGCAACGGGAGAATCGCCGACTATGTGGAAGCGGCCGAGGAAGAGGACTTTTCCAATACCTCTTATCCGCTAGCGGACGAAAAAGCGGTGCTCCAGGCGGTTGCGAAGGGGGAGGAGGAGGCGATCCGGGACAGCTTGCAGGCGTTCCTGGCGTCGTTAAAGCCGGAGAGCGCCTCGAAGGACAACGTCGTCAACTCGATTTTCGCCTTGTATTTTGCGCTGTACCGTTATTGCATCGAGAAAAACGTCAACGTCCAAGAGGTTTTCGGCAGCCAGCTGACCGAAATCACCCGCATGCTGGCGCGTTCCAGCCTGGAACATATTATGGCCTCGCTCACCGATACGGCGCTTCGGGTCGGCGAGCATCTGAACGCCCGCAAGAACAACAACAAGCTGTTCGAATCCGTTCTCGCGTATATCCGGGACAATTTCCGCAAGGACATCAGCCGGGAGTCCGTCGCGCGCGAGGTTTACGTTACGCCGGGTTATATCAGCTATTTGTTCAAGCAGCAGATGCAGACGAGCTTCGTCGATTATCTTCACCGCATCCGCATCGAGCACGCTTCCCGGCTGCTGGAGGACAACAGCCTGCGGATTTCCGATATCGCGCACGAAGTCGGCTACCAGGACGAGAAATATTTTTTCCAGGTGTTCAAGAAGTACACCGGAATGACGCCGAATCAATACCGGAACAACTTGTAGACAGGGGAGAGACGGACGATGAAAAAGTTGCTTTACGGGGTTGCCTACTACGACGAATATATGCCATACGAGCGATTGGACACCGACATCGCCATGATGAAGGCGGCCGGCATCAATCTCGTCCGCATCGCGGAATCGACGTGGAGCACCCACGAGCCGCAGAACGGCGTATTCGATTTTTCGAGCGTGGACCGCGTGCTTGACGCCATGCACCGGGCGGGGATTCACGTCATTGTCGGAACGCCCACGTACGCGGTGCCGACGTGGATGGTCAAGGAGCATCCCGACGTGCTGGCGGAGACGCCGGACGGTCCCGGCCGTTACGGAGCCCGGCAAATTATGGACATTGCCAATCCGACCTATCTCTTCTACGCCGAACGCATCATCCGCAAGCTGATCGGGCACGTCTGCGGCCATCCCGCCGTCATCGGCTACCAGGTCGACAACGAGACGAAGCATTACCGGACGAGCGGACCGAACGTGCAGCACCGGTTCGTGAAATACGTCAAGGACAAATTCGGCACGGTGGAGCGGTTGAACCGGGAGTTCGGACTCGATTACTGGAGCAACCGGATCAACAGCTGGGAGGACTTCCCGTCCGTCGTCGGCACGATCAACGGCAGCCTGGGCGCGGAGTTCGCCCGCTTTCAGCGGCAGCTCGTCACCGAGTTTCTGGCGTGGCAGGCTTCGATCGTGAACGAATACAAGCGTCCGGATCAATTCGTGACGCACAATTTCGATTTCGAGTGGCGGGGCTATTCGTTCGGCGTCCAGCCGGACGTCGATCACTTCGAAGCGGCCAAGGCGCTCGACATCGCGGGGGTCGACATTTATCATCCTTCGCAGGACGAGCTGACCGGGAAGGAAATCTCGTTCGGCGGCGACTCCACCCGTTCGCTCAAGGGGACGAACTACTTCGTTCTGGAGACGCAGGCGCAAGCTTTTCCCCATTGGACGCCCTATCCCGGACAACTGCGGCTTCAGGCATTCAGCCATCTGGCCTCCGGCGCCAACATGGTCGAATACTGGCATTGGCATTCGATTCACAATTCGTTCGAGACGTACTGGAAAGGCTTGCTCAGCCACGACCTGGGAACGAATCCGACTTATGAAGAGGCGGCCACGATCGGCCGCGATTTCGCGCGGCTGTCGCCGAAGCTGGTCAACTTGAAGAAGATGTGCCGCGCCGCCGTGCTTGTCAGCAACGAAGCGTTGACGGCGCTGGAATGGTTCCCGCTCCCCGGCGGGAGCGTCCGCTACAACGACATCGTCCGTCTCCTGTACGACCGGCTGTACGAGATGAACGTCGGCTGCGATATTTTGCATCCTGGCTCCTCCGGTTCGTTCGCGCAATACGACTTGATCGTGGTGCCGGCGCTTTACGCGGCGTCGGACGAGCTGCTCGAGCGGCTGAACCGGTATGTGGAAAACGGCGGCCACGTCGTTTACACGTTCAAGAGCGGATTCGCCGACGAGCACGTCAAGGTCCGGACCGGCGTCCAGCCCGGCCTCATCGGGGAGGCGTGCGGCGTCCGCTACAGCCAGTTTGTGGAGCCGAAGTCGGTATCGCTCAAGGGAGATCCGTTCGGTGTCGGGGCGGAGCTGAACGGCGTCAGCGTCTGGATGGAGCTGCTTACGCCGACGACGGCGGAGGTGCTCGCCTGGTACGACCATCCGCATTGGGGGGCGTACGCGGCCATCACCGAGAACCGGTACGGCAAAGGCACGGCGACCTATATCGGCTGTCTGCCGAGCGCCGCCGTCATCGGGAAAGTGCTGGAGCGTGCTTGTAAAACCGCAGGGCTGTGGGGCGCCGACCAGGAGTTGCGGTTCCCGCTGATCGTCAAATCGGGAACGAACGAGCGGGGCAAGACGGTGCGGTATTATTTCAACTATTCGGACGAGCCGAGGTCGTTCGATTACCCTCATGAAGATGGATTGGAGCTGCTGGCCGACCGGCCGGTGCGCTCCGGCGAGCGGATCGAGCTGGACCGCTGGGGCGTCGCGATTATCGAGACGGCATAAGGGGCGGCAGGCGTGCGGGAGGCCGCGGGCGCAAGGGCGGAAGCGCCAGCGTGTCGGGCCCGCGCGGGCTTAGTGGGCTGAAGAGAGGAACTGGGTTCCTCTCTTGGCCGATCCGCAGGGATTGTGGGCTGAAGAGTAACGGACCGTCGATCCGTTATATCGCCGTCCGAAGCCCAATCGGGAGTCCTAGCGGACTCTAGATCCGTTATTTGTTTGAAGTGGGGCTCCATTCAACGAAAATTCGAGGAATAACGGAACGAGGGTCCGTTAGGCAGTCAAGAACGAGATAATGGCACCAAATAACGGATCCAGTGTCCGTTACGACCGCGCTCGGTCAGGGAGAGACGCTACAGGTAACTTTTCTGCAAAACCGCATTCGCAGTCCAAGGACGCCGAAAGCGGTTTTGCTTTTCCCCCGCAAAGTTGCGCCTCCGAATAAAGTGTGCTAAAATGTGCACATATTGTTACGGAAGCGGGAGGCTCGCGATTCGGTTATGGCGCAATTGAAACGGTTTGGTTTCGGCCTGCAGGCTTTGATCGTGCTGGCGACGAACGCGGAGCTCCGGTCCAGCGCGGAGATCGCCGAACAGATTCGTTGCGAACCGACCGCTCTCCGCAAAATATTGGCCCAACTGGGCGAAGCCGGCATCGTGGAGGTGAGGCAGGGCCGGGCCGGGGGCTATCAGTTGGCCCGCAAGCCCGAGGACATTACGCTGTTCGACGTTTACACGTCCTTGCACGACGAGGAGCCGATCTGGGATCGAATGCTCGATACGACCGGCAACCATTTGTTCGGAAGGAAGGTGCACGACTCTTTCAAGAAGATTATGGGCGACATCAACGCGCATGTCGTTCAAGTGCTGGGGACGTACACGGTTGCGGATATGCTGGATTAGTCGCGGCTGCGACGCTTTTTTGCGTCCTAAAATGTGCAAAATAATGCACATTATTTTCATCCCGCAACAACATTCCGTTTTAAAGGTGATGACATTCGTTGATTATCAAATGGTTCGGGCACTCTTCCTTTCTGCTTACGACGCAAGGCGGAACTCGCGTGCTCATCGATCCCTACGATCGCTTTCTCGGTTACCGGATGCCTCGCGTGGAGGCGGACATCGTCGTCGTCACCCACGACCACCGGGATCACAATCAGCTTCAGGTCGCCACCGGCTCTTACATGATCGCGAACCAGCCGCTGGACTACGAGAAGAACGACGTGTCCATCCAGGGGATCCGAACGTATCACGACAAGAAGGAAGGCGCGAAGAGAGGCGCCAACACCGTCTTTGTCCTGCGGGCGGACGGCTTGTCCGTATGCCATTGCGGCGATTTGGGCCATCTGCTCACCCCCTCGCAAATAAGCGAGATCGGGAAAGTGGACATCCTGATCGTACCAGTCGGCGGCAAAATGACGCTCAACGGAGAAGAGGCGGCGCAGGTCATGCGCCAACTGCAGCCGACTGTCGCCATTCCGATGCACTACAGGACGAAGGCGCTGGGGCTGCCGGGAAGGCTTCTTTTCGACAAAGAGGACAAATTTGTGGAGGCGGCCGGACAGCGAGCGATTACGGTGAAGGAACTGGACGTCTCTCGGGAAAATCTGGCGGATTATGCAGGCGTCGTGACCTTCCGGTATGACTAAATAACGCAAGGGAGGCTTCGACTCTTGAAAAAGGATCTACACGGAAGCCGTCCATGGACCCGGTTCGTGCTGACGCTGGCGACGGCGGTCGTGGGCGGTTTCGTTTTCAAACTGCTGCATCTGCCGATCCCGTGGCTGCTCGGTCCGATGATCGCGGCGCTCATCGGATCGAACCTGCTCCAGGGCCGCTACGCGTGGCCGGGACGAATCCGCAACGGCGGCATGATCGTCGTCGGCTATACGATCGGCCTCGCGATGACGTCCACGGCGCTGCGGGAGATGTTGCACCAGTTGCCTTCCATGCTGCTGATGACCGTGCTTCTGCTGCTGTTTTGCGCGTGCATGGCGTTCGTCGTCTCGAAGCTGTCGGATACGGATTACCGGACGGCTCTGCTCGGAAGCATCCCGGGCGGATTGACGCAAGTCGTGACGCTCGCGGAGGAGACGGAAGGCATCAATTTGACGGTCGTGACAGTGACGCAGGTCATCCGGCTTATGATGATCATCATCTGCGTTCCGCTGCTCGTCTTCAGCCCGATTTTCGATGCGACGGGGAACGCCGCGACGGATACGGCTTCGGCTGTCGTCCGGACGGCGGCGGCCAGTTGGAGCGGCTTGTGGCCGAACGGCCTCGTTTTTGCCGCAGTCTGCGTCGTATTGGCGCTCCTCGGCAACAAGATCAAATTCCCGACCGCGTTCCTGCTGGGACCGGCGATCGGCACGGCGATTTTGCAGCTGTCATCCGGCCTGCACGGACCGGCGCTGCCAACCGCGCTGATTAACGCCGCGCAGCTCGCCATCGGCACGAACGTCGGCCTCATGCTGAAGCCGGGCCGGTTAACGCACAAAGTCCGCACGTTCTCGCTGGCGATCGGAAGCGCGCTCGTGCTGATCATCGGAGCGCTTGGCCTCGCCTATTTGCTGACGAAGCTCCAATCGGTGTCCGCGGCGACCGGCCTGCTCAGCCTCGCTCCCGGCGGGATGGACCAGATGGGCATCATCGCCCACGAGATCGGCGCCGACCTGTCGATGGTGGCGGGATATCAGTTGTTCCGCACTTTCTTTATCTTCTTGGCCGTGCCGCCGTTGATCCGGCTTCTGTTCCGGCTCTCGGACGGACGCGCCGCGCAAAGGCAAGGCTCACGGTAAAGCGCAGGCAACCATCTTAGTTCACGGAGGAATGGACCATGAGCAAGCTGCAACTCGATTTTCAAAAAACGGCGCTCGTTCTCATCGACCTTCAGCAGGGCATCGTGCGGATGGCGAACGGTCAAGAGACGGTGGAGAAGGCGGCCCGACTTGTCCGGCTTTTCCGGGAGAAGGGCGGATTTATCGCGTTCGTGAACGTCTCGTTCCTTGACGGCAAAGACCGGTTGAATCCCCCTACGGATCATCCGGCGCCCGCAAGCGGGGGATCGATGCCGGCGGATTGGGCGACACTCGTTCCCGAGCTCGGCGTCGGGCCGAACGATTATGTGGTGACCAAGCGGCAATGGGGCGCTTTTTTCGGCACAGACCTGGATCTCCAGCTTCGCCGCAGAGGGATCGACACGATCGTGCTGGGCGGAATCTCGACGAACATCGGGGTCGAGGGCACGGCTCGCGAAGCGTTCCAGCTCGGCTACAGCCAGGTGTTCGTCACGGACGCCATGAAAGCTTCGAGCGAGGAGGAGCATAATTATACGTGCCGTTATATTTTTCCGCGGATCGGCAAGCTTCGGACGACGGAGCAATTCCTCGCCGAGGTCCAAGGGTAAATTGCACGCATGCGGATCGACCGAACGGGATAAAATGGGATCATGCGCTTGACGATCCGGTGTTGACATTTCCGGAGACGTGCCATATAATGGCCAGTAACTTCATATCGAAATGTAATGATTAGAAATAGTAGAAGTGACATGACCTTGCAGAGAGCCGTTGGCCGGTGCGAAACGGCAGCGTCGTTCATTTCGAACTCGTCTATGAACAGCTGCCCGACAATGTAGGGTAAGACGGAATTCCACCGTTACAGGGATAGATGGTGATGGCCATCGAATGAGCTCATTCCGCATGCGGAATGAATTAGAGTGGTACCGCGGGTTCAACCTCGTCTCTAGAACAGAGACGGGGTTTTTTTGTTGGTTAAATTCCGGGTTTAACCGACCCCGCTTCACATATAGATAGACCGCGGACCAGAGGTCCGGCGGTGGTGGGTCGGCCGCGCGAGCCGAGTTGGCGGCTGTAAGATCGAAAATCGATCTTATAAGCTCCGTGGGAGCGCCTAAAGGGCCTCCCGTCTGCAAGTTCGCAAGCAAAACAAATCAAGTACGCGCTGAGCTCAGCCTGACTTTTTGTAAAAACTACAGAGGAGGAAAAACGAATGAGCCGCAAAATCATCGTGTTGGATACGACGCTGCGTGACGGCGAGCAGGTGCCGGGCGCCAAATTGAACGTGCAACAAAAAATGGAGGTCGCCCAGCAACTGAAGCGGCTGAACGTCGACATTATCGAAGCCGGATTTCCCGCGTCTTCCGCCGGGGACTTCCAGGCCGTGCGGGAGATCGCCCGCACCGTAGGCGACAGCGTCTCGATCACGGCGCTCGCCCGCGCGGTCAAGAGCGACATCGACGCCGTCTACGAGAGCGTCAAAATCGCGCAAAATCCGCTCATCCATATCGTGCTCGGCACGTCGAACATTCACGTGGAGAAGAAGTTCAACCGCTCCAAGGACGCGGTCATGCAAATGGGCGTCGACGCCGTCAAGTACGCCAAGACGCTGCTGCCCAACGTGCAATATTCCACGGAGGACGCCTCAAGATCGGACTTCGAATATTTGTGGCGGACGATCGAAGCCGTCGTCAAAGCCGGCGCCACGATGATCAACGTGCCGGACACGGTGGGCTTCGCCGTCCCGGAGGAATTCGGCGACCTCATCCGCCGCATCAACGAGCGGCTGAAGAACTTGAACGAGAACGTCGTGCTCAGCGTTCATTGCCACAACGATCTCGGCTTGGCGACGGCCAATACGCTGAGCGCGATCAAGAACGGGGCCGAGAAGGTCGAGTGCACGATCAACGGATTGGGCGAACGGGCGGGCAACGCCTCGCTCGAGGAAGTCGTCATGGGCATCAAAGTGCGGGAGAGCCATTACAATTGCTACACCGACATCCGCACGCAAGAGATCATGCGCACTTCCAGGCTGGTCAGCCATATGACAGGTCTGGACGTGCAGGTGAACAAGGCGATTACGGGCGAGAACGCCTTCGCGCATTCCTCCGGCATCCATCAGGACGGCTTGCTGAAGGATAAGCGGGTGTACGAGATTTTGTCGCCGGAGGAGGTCGGAGCGGAGAGCATGGAGCTCATCCTGACGGCCCGGTCGGGACGCCACGCCTTCAAGAACGCGGTCGAGAAAATGGGCTTCGAGGCGGGCGAAGGCGAAGACTTCGAGGCGTTGTTCCAAAAATTCCTTACGCTGGCTGACGCCAAGAAGGAAGTGTACGATCACGACGTTTTCTACTTGGTGACGAATCACCGCACGATCGATCAAAGCGACAAGCAGCTTTTCGAGCTCGAATCGTTCCAGGTCGTCAGCAACGACCGGCATCCGACGGCGACGGTCTCCTTGAAGAAAGGCTCCGAGATTGTGACGGACAGCGCCGTCGGTGACGGTCCGATCGACGCCTTGTATAGCGTCATCAAGTCGCTGGTCGGGCTTGACGTGGAGCTCAAGGACTACAAAATCAACAGTCTGTCGCGTGGCAAGGAAGCAATCGGGCGGGTCAACATCCGGATCGAGCACCAAGGGAAAATGTACTCCGGACGCGCGATGGACACGGACATTATTAAAGCGAGCGCGCTTGCCTTCCTGAATGGCGTGAATGCCGCCTTGCTGGACGTTGTCCACGCTTGACCGGCGACACTGCCTGAAGAGAGGGGATAGAACGAGCAAGCGCGCGGTTAATCCAAAGCCTGTTGCGGGAGATGGGCTGCGCGAAACGGGTAATCGATACGATATGGGCGGCCGCCGGCCATCCCAAGGCCGTGTTCGATAAATGAAGAGAACGAAGCATGATACCTCTCGCATGCATCGCCAAGAGGCTAAACGGCAGGAATACGCCGTTTAGCCTCTCGGCTTGTCCGGGACTATACGCGAATGTCGAGCGTTCTCCCCAGGTTCGGATCCAGGCTTTGACTTATCATTTGCACGAGATTTTGCCCTTGCTGCTCCATCTGGCCTTTGGCCATCGCCAATACTTTTATCCCGACCGCCTGCGACAGCGACGATTGGCTCATGGATGTTGACAGCGACGCGATATCCAAAGCTTACCACCTCCCCATCCCTAATATCGGCACCGGACGCCGATTTATGAAATTCCGCAAAGTCCGCCGCATCTGAGGGCCTCGAATATACACGGTCCGCGGCAACAGGCGGCTTTGGATATGCGCGACTGCAGCATCCAGCCGATTCTGAGCCGTGCCGCCGCGATAGCGATCTGATCGCTATTCGGCGCGTACGCCGGTCAGTTCGAAAATTTGCTCGCATGACGCCCCCCTTCCCCCACGGACCGGACCCGCCGCTTGCCGCTTTACCGCGGCATAGCTTTGGCGTTGTCCGGTTTCGCCGCGCATGCTTGCGCGAATTCGGTGCGTTTCCTATACTTGGAGCAAGTCCTTTGAATATGTGAGCGACGATGACGAAGAAGAGTAAGCCGATCGCGCCCCGACAGGGACGGCTCGCCGGAGATTGAGAGCGTGCCGCGGGAGATGTCCGGCCGAAGTTCGCTTCCGAGTCGCCTCCTGAACATGGCGTTGAAACAGTAGGGAGAGCCGGTTCACGCGCCGTTATCGCGTTCGAGCGAGAAGCTTGTTTGTTCGAAGCTGTCTAACAAGGCTGGTACCGCGGGATTTCCCGTGCCTTGGCGGACGGCTTTTTTATTTTGATCCCAAAAAAGGAGTGATGGTTATGGACCGTTTGGAGACGCTCAGGGGCAAGCTGGACGAAGTCAACTTGAAGCTGCTGGAGCTGCTCAACGAACGCGCGGGCATCGTGCGGGAGATCGGGGAGTGGAAGGAAGAGAAGGGAATGGCCAAGTTCGACCCGATCCGCGAGCGAGAGATGCTGGAGACGCTGGTCAAGCATAATCGCGGGCCGTTCACCGACGATCAGGTCAAGCATCTGTTCAAGCAAATTTTCAACGTCTCGCTCGGTTTGCAGGAGGCGGGGCGCAAGAAAGAGCTGCTCGTCAGCCGCAAGCGCAGGCAAGAGGACACCGTCGTCCACGCCAAGCACGTCGCCATCGGCGGCCCGGCCCGGACGCTTATCGCCGGCCCCTGCTCGGTGGAATCGTACGAGCAACTTCGGGCTGTTGCGGCAGCGTTAAAGGCTGTCGGAGTGCAAGTGATGCGCGGAGGCGCGTTTAAGCCTCGCACTTCGCCTTACGATTTTCAGGGTCTCGGCGTCGAAGGGTTGCAAATGTTGAAGGAGGTTGCGGACGAGTTCGGGCTCGTGACGATTAGCGAGATCGTCCACCCGGCCCATATGGAGCTTGCGGAGCGGTACATCGACATGATCCAGATCGGCGCCCGCAACATGCAAAACTTCGAGCTGCTCAAGGCGGCGGGGGAGACGCGAATGCCGGTCGTGCTGAAGCGGGGCATATCGGCGACGATGGAAGAGTTCGTGCTGGCGGCGGAATACATCGTCTCGCGCGGCAACGAACAGGTCGTCCTCATCGAACGCGGCATCCGCACCTACGAGAGATGGACGCGCAACACGCTCGACATTTCCGTCGTGCCGATTCTGAAGCAGGAGACGCACCTTCCGGTGCTTGTCGACGTCAGCCATTCCACCGGGCGCAAAGACATTCTCGTACCGTGCGCCAAAGCGGCGTTGGCGGCCGGCGCGGACGGCATCATGGTCGAGACGCATCCCGATCCCCAAACGGCGTTAAGCGACGCGGACCAACAGATCGACCTGGAGCAATTCCGGGCGTTCTGCGACGCCGTCCAGCAATCGGGGCTGCTGCGCAAATAGACCTCGTTCGATTGACAGATTCGTTCCCATTGAACATAATAAATGAAAACAAGTACGGGGAAGCACCTCACAAAGCCGAACACATGATGTGGACGTTTGCGGGGTGCTCTTTTTCTATGCGCGCGCCTCTCGACGTCATTTTGAGCGATCGTGACGGAGCGGGGAATGCTGAATTTGTTCATCGGAGGATACGGCCTTTTCGGGCAAGCTGCCCTGTGTGCCGTTTACGCTGAGCGATATTTTTCAAGAGATGGTGCAATAAAGCAGCCGGTTAAAGAGAGGGAACGACATTGACGTTGCAGCAATTGAAATACGTAATCGAAGTCGCGCGAAGAGGCTCGATGAACGAAGCCGCCAAGCGGCTGTTCATCTCCCAGCCGAGCCTGTCGAACGCGATCAAGGATTTGGAGGAAGAGCTGGGGATTACGATTTTCGAGCGGACGAACAAAGGCATCTCGCTGTCGACGGAAGGAGCGGAATTTCTCGCTTACGCGCGGCAGGTGGTCGAGCAGGCGGAGCTGCTGGAGAGCCGCTACCTGAATGCGAAGCCTTCGCCTCAGCGCTTCTCGGTGTCCACCCAGCATTATGCCTTCGCCGTGAACGCGTTCGTTCATCTGGTGAACGAGCACGGCCAGGACGAATACGAATTGGCGCTGCGCGAGACGAAAACGTATGAAATTATCGAAGACGTCCGGACGATGCGCAGCGAGATCGGCATCCTATATTTGAACGAGTTCAATTCCAAGGTGATCAACAAGCTGCTGCATTCGGCGAATTTGCAATTCAACAGCCTGTTTACGGCCAAGCCGCACATTTTCATCAGCATCCATAATCCGCTGGCGAAGCAATCCGAGGTGACGATCGACCAGCTCCAGCATTATCCATACCTGTCGTTCGAGCAGGGCGAGTACAACTCCTTTCATTTCGCCGAGGAAATTTTGAGCACGCTCTCCCATCCCAAGAGCATCCGCGTCAACGACCGGGCTACGCTTTTCAATCTGCTCATCGGCTTGAACGGTTATACGATCTCGACCGGGGTGCTGAGCGCCGACCTGAACGGCAATGAGATCATTCCTGTCCCGCTCGTCTGCGACGAATCGATCCATGTCGGTTGGATTTGCCATAAGAACACCGCGCTCTCCAAGCTGGGGGTCGCTTATGTCGAAGCGCTCAAGCGGGCCGTTGAAGAGAGCAGGTGACGTTTGCTCGAGCGGGGGCGTTATAGCTTTTGATCTATAGCTGACTATAGTTTATTGGAGTTGCTTCATAACGAGAGTGGCTGGTATCTTTCTTTTATCGAACGCGATAAGGAGAGAGTTTCCATGTGCCAAATGTTTGTTCATGCAACAACGAGAGAGGCGACGCCGTATCGGTTCGACGTAGTCGGCAGCTTTTTGCGCCCGCAAGCGCTCAAGGAGGCCCGGCTCCGGTTTCAACTGGGCGAGATATCCGCCGATGAGCTGCGGAGGGTCGAGGACGAAGAGATCGTCAAGCTGGTGGCATCTCGATTTTATGTGGGGCCTGGACGGTGTGGAAAAGGCTGCGTCGGAACGCGGCTATCCGTTCCAGGGTATGGAGACGAGAACGGAAACCGCGCGGCTGTGCGGGAAGATCGGCTTCTCCGGCCATCCTTTCGTCGAGCACTTCAAGTTTCTGAAGCGGGTCGCCGGGGAAGGCGCCGTCGCCCGCCAAACGCTGCCGGCTCCCGCGCAATTTCTGGCCGAGCTGCAGCGCGGGGACAATGCGGCGATTACGCGGGCTTTTTACCCCGACCTGGATGAATTGATCGCCGACATCGCAAGCGCCTACCGGACCGCAATTCTCGCTTTCTACGACGCGGGCTGCCGCAGCGTGCAGTTGGACGATTGCACATGGGGAATGCTGTGCGACCGAGACTACTGGCAAGCGAGGCAGCGGGACGGCGAAGATGTCGCCGCGACGGCGAAGCTGTTCGCCCGGGTCAATCGGGAAGCGATCGCCGGTTTGCCGGACGATCTGATCGTCACCACCCATGTGTGCCGGGGGAATTACCACTCGACCTGGGCTTCCTCGGGCGGCTACGAGCCGGTTGCGGAGACGTTGTTCGGCATCGAAGGGCTGGACGCGTTCTATCTGGAGTTCGACACGGATCGGGCGGGCGATTTTACGCCGCTTCGGCATTTGCAGGGCGGGCAGGTCGTGCTCGGCCTGTTCTCCTCCAAGACGGGCGAGCTGGAGGACAAGGAGACGATTCTCGGCCGCATTCGGGAAGCCGCGGAGATTGTGGACATCAACCGCATTTGTTTGAGCCCGCAATGCGGATTCGCTTCGACGGAGAAGCGTCTGCGATCATTCGCTCCCCCGATTGGCGACGGCTTTCGCGACCGCCGGCGCCGATTTGCCGCCGGAGAAAGAAGACGCCGTTTCCAACTTGATCATGCCGATCACCTTGACGGAACGGAGCAGCTTCAGCGCTTCCTCGATCTGCTCGTCGGTAATAGGAGATCGATCGCGCGTTTGCCCGGCTGTCCGAAGGCGGCCAGGTGATGATGCCGCTCGAGGCTTCGCCGTGGAGCGCCAAGTTCGGCTGGGTCGCGGACCGCTTCGGCGTAAATTGGCAGTTGAATTTGGACAAAGCGTAGGACTCAAGGACAAATATATAGTTGGAAAACTTAAGCTCCGGCGGGATTGGCCCTCCGGAGCTTTTTTCGATCGGACGTTTCTGATGTTAGCCATGGGGCAGTCCCGGTCCATAGAAGGAGGGGTTGCCCCGATTTGTTTCGGCCGGCCCGATTGCCGTTAGAAGCGGCGGCCTGCGAGCTGCTGCTCCGCCATTTGCACGAGCCGCCGGGTAATATTGCCCCCGAGGCGTCCGGCATCCCGGGTGAGCATATTGCCGTAATACCCGTCCTGCGGAATTTCGATGCCAAGCTCCTGCGCAATCTCGAACTTCATCTGTTCCAGCGCCGCGCGCGCGTTTTGCACCACTATCTGGTTCCGGTTGTTCGCCATGCCATTCACCTCCATGATTTGCCACTTAATATGCGACGGGGCGTTTCCTTTTATTCAAACATTTACCGGGCCCTTCGCGGCTTGCGAAGTGCTACAATCGGTATATTGAAAATGATATACGGACGGTGTACGGCTATGTTTCTTCCCCCGACGCTGCTCGAACGCACGGAGCTGCCTTTTGACGACGACAGTTACATATTCGAACCGAAGATCGACGGGCACCGCCTCCTTCTGTCCATGGAGAACGGCGTTCCGAGGCTCTACACCCGCCATGGCTTCGACGTAACCGGGCAGTATCCGGAATTGCACCGGGTACCGGTAAGCGACGGTACCGACGTCGTCCTTGACGGCGAAGTGGCCGCGGTGGACCCGGCATCCGGCGAGATCCGCTTCGATACGCTGATGGAGCGCTACCGGCTGAAGAAGGGAATCGACATTCGGGAAGCCTCGGTGACTCGTCCGGTCGTTTATTTCGTGTTCGACGTCCTGCGGTACGGAGGAGAAGATTGGCGCGGAAAACCTCTGATGGAACGCAGAAAGTGTCTGGAACGGATCCTGGAGCCGAACGGACGGTTTCTTCTCGTTCCGGCGGTGGAAGGAGAGGGCAAGCGGCTGTACGAAGCGATTCGTGACGGAATGGCGGAAGGCATCGTGGCCAAGTGCAAGGACAGCGTCTACGCGGGACGCCGCGATCCCAACTGGCTGAAGATCGACCGTTATCGCTTTAAGACGGTTCCCATTATAGGTTATCGGAAAAACGGCTTCGGCTGGCTGATCCGCTACGAGGAGGGGGGGACGGACGTCTTGCAGGAGAGCGTGCCGCTTCCGTACCGACAGGCGCTGCTGGGCGTAGCCGGGGCGATCGCCGCGGGTGAGGATCGGAACTTCGTCTACGTCGAACCCGTGCTGAAGGCGAGAATTCGCTATCGGCGGCGGGCGGCGGACGGAACGCCGCGGTCCCCGGAATTCGTCGGGTTCGCCAACGGCTGAAGACTGCGCTTCCTCCAATAGCAAAGGCCGGGAACGCGGAGTTTCCGGCCTTTGAACGTTGGTGGGCACGTTATCGCAAGTTCGGAATGTCCACGGCCGGATCGACGTCCGCCTCGTAATCGACGCCGTCGGTCTCGAATCCGAACAATTGGAAAAATTCGCGGCGATAGCCGGCGATATCCGACAGCTCGTTAATGTTGTCCGTGGAGAGCTCGGTCCAGATCCGGTCCACTTCCTTCTGCACGTCGGCGAGCATCTCCCGGTCGTCCAGCCGGATGCGGCCTTTGTCGTCGACCGGCGTCTCGCCGGGGGCGTACAGGCGATCGGCGAACAAGCGGTACATTTGCTCGATGCAGCCTTCGTGGATGCCCTTCTCCTTCATTACTTTATACAAGGCGGAGATGTACAGGGGCACGACCGGAATCGCGGAGCTCGATTGCGTCACCACCGCCTTGTTAACCGATACGAAGGCGCGGCCTCCGATCGGAGACAACTTCTCCTTCAACCGAAGAGCGGTCGCTTCGAGGTCGTCCTTGGCCCGGCCGATCGTGCCTTCGCGGTAAACGGCGTGGGTAATTTCCGGGCCTATGTAAGAGTAGGCGACGGTCGTGGCGCCTTCGCTCAACACGCCGGCTTCGAGCAGCGCGTCGATCCACATTTGCCAATCTTCGCCGCCCATGACGGCGATCGTCTGCCGGACTTCGTCTTCGGTCGCCGGTTCGATCGTGGCGACGGAGACTTCGCCCGTGTGGAAGTTGACCGTCTTGTTCGAATAAGCGGGGCCGATCGGCTTGATGACCGAGGAGAACGTTTCGCCCGTTCGCGGATGCGTGCGGCGCGGCGAGGCCACACTATAGACGACCAGATCGACCTGCCCGAACTCGGTCTTGATCAGGTCGATCGTCTTCGCCTTGATCTCGTCGGAGAAGGCGTCTCCCACGATGCTGAACGATTTGCGGCCGGCTTCGTTGGCGGCTTGCTCGAACGCGGCGGAATTGTACCAGCCGGCCGTCGCGGTCCGCGAGCCTTCCGCGGCTTTGTCGAAGTAGACGCCGATCGTATCGGCTCCGGCCGCGAAAGCGGCGACGATGCGGGAGGCGAGGCCGTAGCCCGTCGAAGCTCCGACGACGAGCGCCTTCTTCGGGCCTCGTACGGCCGGCCGGGCTTTCGCGTATTCCACTTGGCGCCTAACCTGGCGGGCGCAACCGACCGGATGGGCGGTCGTGCAGATGAAGCCGCGTGTTTTCGGTTGAATGATCATAGGATAGTTTGTCCTTTCATCATTAAATGGCGATGCAGGCTACGCTAATGATTTTACCGAATTTTGGGCCGATAGGAAACGGGATGCGGAAGAATGAAGTGGAATAAAGCTAATTGCGATGTCCGGGAAACCGGACGCGACAAAGGTTGAAAGATGAGCGAAAATAAATTTTACCCCAAAAACAAGCGGAAAAATGCGGGGCTATGGGCGTAAAAAGAGAGGCGGAGCGAAATTCCACCCCAGCCTCCCGATGTGGTAATAAATAGTAAACAGGCGAGTCCATCCATGGTAAAATTGTAATTGACGAGAAAACAATTTTCACTATGAGAGGGGTCGCCTGCTATGGCTATTATACCACAACTGAAACTGTTTGAGTGGAATGAAATTCAAACGCTTGGAGACTTGGATCGTCTGCGTCTGGTGCTGGACTACATGCCGGACGAGGAATTGAT
>NZ_AUCP01000043.1 GCF_000429825.1 Cohnella thermotolerans DSM 17683 | reverse complement strand
CTAGATTTGAAACAAGGGGATAAAACATATCGATTCAGCAGTGATTTAACTATTGACGGAAAGAGCTACGAAGCCATTGACAACACTGCCGAGAAATTGAATGACTTCATGGTTAAAATGGGCAGGGATCAAATCCCGGGACTGCTTCCGGGCGTGAACAGCCCCTAATTTTAAGATAAATTTATACTTTGTTTTGCCTTTTCTTTAACCGTTTCCTGTACAATGGACCCTGTCCGCTTGGTTCGGGGACCGTTGTGAGGAGGCTGGAAGATGCTGTACCGTATAAGAATTTTTGTCGTTATCCTGGTTGTGTTGCTTCTATTCGGCGCCGGCACCGTCCACATGGCGCGTTCGCAGGAAGAGGCCGGCGCTGCGCCCGGCAACGGGGAGAGCACCGTCGTCAACGTGAATGGCGTCAACTATTTGGTGATGGAGGATCGGGCGGCCAGCCTGTTCACCTATTCGGCTTCCGCGGCGGAGCAGTATGCGGCGGCGCTCAACCGTTTTGCGAAATCTGTGGATTCGAAAGTAAACGTCTATTCCCTGCTCGTCCCGACCGCCGCGGAGTTCATCGACAACGCGAAAGCCCAAGCGGCGTCCGCCTCGCAGAAAGCCGCTTTCGACCGCATCAACGGGCTGCTCGATTCCCGACTCGTTCGAGTCGACGCTTACAGCGCGCTGGAAGCGCACAAGAGCGAATATGTATATTTCCGCACCGATCACCACTGGACGGCTTTGGGCGCTTATTACGCCTACGGCAAGCTGATGGAATCGATGGGGGAACAACCGGCCGCTCTAAGCGAGTACAAGAATGGGACGATCAAAGGATTTCTGGGCAGCGAGTACAAAGCAACGAAGAGCGCCGAGCTCGCCAAGCGCCCGGATACGCTCGTTTACTACACTCCGTCTCGGAAGTACACGTTTACCGCGCATACGTCGTCGGGGAAATCGTCGAGCCGGAAAGTCGTCGATCCCCGATATGCCAAGCAGGGCAACGGCTACTATGCGGTTTTTCTCGGAGGGGATTTCCCATGGGGGGAGATTGCGACCGGGAGCAAGAACGGCAAAAAACTGGCCGTCGTCAAAGATTCGTTCGCCAATGCGCTCATTCCGTTCCTGCTCCCGCACTTTGAGACGATCGACGTGATCGACCCCAGGTATTTCAAGGACAATCTGCTCGACTTCGTCAAGGAACGGCAAATAACGGACGTTCTGTTCCTCAACAATTCAACGGTCGCCCGCACGACGGGGATCGCGACGCTGCTGAACGAGGTAATGGATGCCGCCGATTAAAGCGAAGAAGGCGCTCAGGTGAAATCGTTCATAGCGAATGTACGAATTGTTCAGTATTTCCGCGCGCGAAAAGCTGGTATAGTGAAGGCATCACCACGAAGGCGGACAAGTCCGGCGGCTCACGGGCTTCCCGCTTTCGCGGCGTCTCGCGGAGAGGGGGGAATTGAAAAAAACGAATCGATCGTGTCCGCATGTATGGAAGCGTTGTCATCTATCGTTCGGTTCCGCTATTTCGTGAAGAAAAGAGGAGGACGAAAAGGATGAAAAGCAAAGGGAAATGGCTGCTCGCCGCCGCATTGGCCTTCGTCTCGTGCTTCGGCTTCGTCGGCCCCGCCGCGGCCGCTCCGGTTACGATCGACAACAACGGATTCCAGTTCAAGGACACTTCCGGCAACGTCATTCAGGCGCATGGCGGCGGCGTAATCAAGGTCGGAAGCTACTATTATCTTTTCGGAGAAAACCGCAACCCCGACGGCACGTTCAAAGCGGTGTCCTGCTACCGGTCGGCCGACCTCAAAAACTGGGAGTTCCGCAACAACGTGCTGACCAGCAGCTCCGCGGCCGAGCTGAACGTGTCGAATATCGAACGGCCCAAAGTCATCTACAACAGCTCGACCGGCAAATACGTCATGTGGATGCACTGGGAAAACGGGGTCGACTACGGACAAGCCCGCACCGCAGTCGCTTCTTCGAGCACGGTTGACGGCAACTACACGTATCACGGAAGCTTCCGGCCGCTCGGCAACGACTCCCGCGACATGACGGTGTTCAACGACAACGGCACCGCCTATTTGATCTCCGCCACGTCCGTGAACGCCAACCTGAACGTTTATCGGCTGACCTCCGATTTTCTCGGCGTCGATTCGCTCGTTCAGACGCTCTGGCCCGGCCAATACCGGGAAGCGCCGGCCATGTTCAAGCGCGGGAACGTTTACTTCCTCGTCACCTCGGGAGCGACCGGCTGGGCGCCGAACCAGCAGAAGTACGCGACGGCCACCAGCATTAGCGGCACCTGGAGCGCCCTGACCAACTTCGGCAATGCCAACGCGTACAACTCGCAAGCGGCCTACGTGCTGCCGGTGGAAGGCTCGTCGACGACCTCCTACCTCTACATGGGCGACCGTTGGGCGGGCGCCTGGGGCGGTCCTGTGAACGATTCGGAGTACGTCTGGCTGCCGCTCTCCTTCCCGTCCAGCACGTCGCTGTCGATGAGCTGGTACGATTCGTTGACGATCGACGCGGCGGCGGGCACGATCGCCGGCAGCAACAATCCGCCCGTCAATACGACTTCGTGGTACAAAATCGTGAGCCGGGGCAGCGGCAAGCTGCTCGGGGTGGCGAGCGGCTCGACGGAGGACGGAGCGCAAATCGAGCAGTGGTCGGACGGCGGCTGGACGAGCCAGCACTGGCAGTTTATCGACATGGGCGGCCGCTACTACAAGATCAAGAACCGGAACAGCGGCAAAATCATGGACATCAGCGGTGGCTCGACGGCGGACGGGGCGAACAACATCCAATATACGGACAACGGAGGATTGAACCAGCAGTTCCGGATCGTCGACGCCGGCGGCGGCTACTACAAGATCATGAATGTGAAAAGCCGCAAGATGCTCGACATTACCGGAGCTTCGACGGCCGACGGTGCGGATTCCATTCAGTCGACCGACAGCGGCGCCGCAAGCCAGCAGTACCAATTCTCGACGGCTAGCTGAAGGATCCGGCTTCCTAGCCGCACAAAAAAGCCGGTCAAGAGACGCCGCCGCGCGCTCTCGGCCGGCTTCTTACTTCCGCTCCCCCGTCGGCAGGTCAAACAAATCGATCTGCTCGGCGTCCGGCGCCGGGTCGGCGTTCGGTTCCAACGGGTCCCGACCCTCCGGCGTGCGAAGTCCCAGCAGACTCATCATCTCCTTGGCGTTGCCGGCCGCATCCCCGCCGGAGTTGTTGTTGAAGATGACGCCGATCCGGCCCGTCTGCTCCTCCAGCTCGGCCAGCCATCGCTTCCATTCTTCCAATTCCTCGCGATTGTAGCGATACAAGTAACGGACCTCGCGCCAGTTCGGCTTGCCTCCCTGGTTCCAGCCCGCCGCGTTGCGTCCGTGCATCCGCACGATCGTATAGGCCGGGTCCGTCGCTTCAAGCACAACGGGAACCGATCCTTCCCCCGACTGCGGCTCGTCGCAAATGCTGTGAATCCATCCTTGCTCCTTCATGAAGGCGAGCGTTCGCTCCCGATAGGCGGGAGAGAACCAGCTTTGGTGCCGGAACTCCAGCGATTCCGGGTGAAGCGTATAAATCGTCATGGTCGCCCCAACCCGCCAATCCGACTTCGATCAAAGCGGACTTCGCCTCCGTTCGGGCTGCCGCCCCATCTAACAAAACGCTTTACCGTTTCCTTATTTTTGATATAATTCAAACCAGCAACATGTCCACCGCAATCAGGAACGCCTAATCGTCTGCCCCCGATTCCCCTACTGCTCAACCTAATGACAGCCGCACGCGATGGAGAAATCGGACGATTTCCAACTCGTTGGGAGGATGTTCGAACATGAGCCTGTCCCTGCATATGGCGCACACGTTTCTGCAATTCAATCTGCATGCTATGAACTTTACGCATCTGTTCGTGCGGGTCGAGAACGACAATCTCGTCGTTTACTCCCGGGAGGACGGAGAAGAGGTTACCCGCGCGCTTCTGACGCAAATTCACCGCAACGGGTACCTGCTCAGCATCGCCTGCCCTCGAGGGGGACTTCAGCCGACTCCCTACGTCGGCACGCTAGGCGATCTCATCCCGATTCTGACCGGCAAGCTGGCGGCCGTGCTGGCCCGGTGGCCTTGAGAAATTACAGAACGTATAGAAGAATGGCGAAGAAATGGAGCGCCGACCCGCCGACGACGAACGCGTGCCAGACCGCGTGATGATAGCGGAAGGCCCGCCATACATAGAACACCGACCCCAACGTGTACAGCACTCCGCCTGCGAGCAGGAGCCGAAGCCCGCCCGGAGCCAATGCCGCCTGCAGCGGTTCCCAGACGAGGACGACCATCCACCCCATCAGCACATAGAACAAAGTCGAGAGAAGAACGAAGCGCTTGGTGAAAAACGCCTTGAACACGACGCCCCCGACCGCCAGCCCCCAGACGATGCCGAACACGCTCCATCCCATCGGGCCTCGCAGCACGGTGAGCATAATCGGCGTGTACGTTCCGGCGATGAACAAGTAGATGCAGGAATGATCGAACGTCTCGAACAGATCCTTGACTTTGCCTTCGCGAAAAGCGTGAACGAGCGTAGACGCCGTGTACAGCATCAGCATCGACACGCCGTATACCGTGAAGCTTGCGACGTGCCAGGCCGTTCCCTTCAAACTGGCGAATACGATAAGCAGCGCCAACGCGGCAACGCTGAGCAGCGCGCCCACTCCGTGCGTAACGGCGTTGGCCACTTCCTCTCTTCGCGTGAAAACATGTGTGCCGGCCATTTCCGTTCCCTCCCCTATCGTTTTCTCTCCATCATGCCACTTTTGAAGACCAAATGCGAATTTCAACCCGTGGGCCGAATCCGTCAGCGCCGCTGCCGTCGAGTCGATCCGCCGCGCTATTCTTCGGCAACTTCCGGCGCGGAATCGGCAGCTTCCTTGGCCGGGAGCCGCCGCGAAGGCAACCGCCCGGCTTTGCGCAACGCTTCCCGGAGCAAAAACTCGATATGCCCGTTGACGCTGCGGAACTCGTCCTCCGCCCATTTCTCGATCGCGCGGTGCAGCTCGGCATCGATCCGGAGAGGGAACGCCTTTTTCTCCTTCGCCATCGTCCGGTCCCCGTCATCCGTACAGCGTCCCCGTGTTGATGACCGGAGTCGCCGCCTTGTCGGATACGATTGCGACCAGCAAATTGTTGATCATCGCCGCCCGGCGCTCCGCGTCCAGCTCGACGCCGTTCTCGACGAGCTGGTTTAGGGCGGAATCGACGATGGCGACCGCGCCTTCCACGATCTTCTGCCGGGCCGAGATAATGGCGATCGCCTGCTGCCGTTGCAGCATCGCGCTGGCGATCTCGGGGGCGTAGGCCAGGTGGGTCAGCCGCGTCTCGAGCACTTCAACGCCTGCGACGGCCAGCCTCGCCTGCAGCTCCCGCGACAATTCGACCGCCACCTCGTCCGCATTCCCGCGCAAGGACGGGCGCTGATCGCCCTCGAACGTATCGTACGCGTAATGGGCGGCAATGTGCCGGATGGCCGTCTCGCTCTGAATTTCTACGAACTTCTCGTACTTGTCGACGTCGAACAGCGCCTTCGCCGTATCGACTACGCGGAACACGACCACGGCTCCGATCTCGATCGGATTGCCTTCCGCGTCGTTCACCTTTAACGTCTGGCTGTTGAAATTCCGCACCTTGAGCGACACCTTCGTCTTGGACGTGAACGGCACGACCATCCACAGCCCGCTCTCCGTGATCGTCCCCTGATAACGTCCGAAAAAAGTGATGACCTTGGCCTGATTCGGCTGCACGATCGTCAGCGACGTCAGTGTAACGAGGAACAGCAGGATGAGCGCGATGCCCGTCGCGATCAGCCAGCCGTTCGGCTCCGTCTCGTTCCCGCCGAAGACCAGTGCCGCGATTCCTCCCGCCAGGAAGACGATCGAGAGCAGCAGGGCCAGAAATCCGTTCGTGTACCAAGCTTTGGTCGTTGTCATTCGCAGTCCCCCATATATTGATTTGATACTTTTATGATATCACTTTTTACAGTATTTTGCCACAGACACCGTTGCTCGATTTCTTCGAGCATCTCCCCGCCATAATCCCCGTTCACGCGCCGGCATAGGGCCCCCTCGCACGCCAATTGCTCGATTTCCTCTTGCATCTGAAGCGCCGCTCTGGAGTTCGCAAGTTCCGGCCGTCCTCCGTCCGCAACGCGCACAAGCGTAAAAAAGCCGCCCTTACGGTCTTGTCGGACCGCAGGGCAGCTTCCTTCGCCCCGCCAAGCGGCGAGGGCGATCCTTCCGCGCAGCGGAGCGGCCTTCAGCGGGCAGCCTTCAGCGAGCAGCAATCGGCTCACCTTCCGGCAATCGCCGACCGGCCCGCTTGCCGGGCAAGCCGCCGCAAACGCCGTGCCGGCTTCATTTCCCTACCTGGTATTTCCGCATCAGCAGCCGCCCCGCGACGTTCACAAGCCCGTACAGCACGGCGGACATAAGCGCGAGCATGCAGACGCTGACCATGACCAGATTCATCTGGAACACCTGGCCGCCGTAAATGATCAGATAGCCGAGCCCCGCCTTCGACGACAGAAACTCCCCCATGACGACGCCGACCAGTGTGAGGCCGACGTTCACCTTGAGCGTCGCGACGAAGTTCGGAACGCTGGCCGGCAGCATGACCATTGTCAGCATTTGCAGCTTCGTCGCCCCGAACGATTCCATCAGCTTCAGCTTCGTCTGGGCCAGCTCCTTGAACCCGTGCTCGATCATCATAATCGTGACGATGATCGAGATGGCGACCGCCATGCCGTAGACGGAATACCGGTCCCCCAGCCAGATGTAGAAAATCGGACCGAGCGCGACCTTCGGCAGCGCGTTGAGCACGACGACGTATGGCTCGAGCACTTCCGAAGCGTAGGCGGACCACCAGAACAAGACGGCGATCAGCGTTCCCGCGATCATGGACACCGCGATCCCGACGATCGTCTCCAGCCCCGTCGTCCACGTATGCTTCCACAGATCGCCTTGCAGCGCAAGCTCCCGGAACGAGCTTGCCAGCCGGGAAGGCTTGCTCGTCAGCATCGAGTCGACCCACTTCAGGCTCGCGGCAAGCTCCCACAGCGCGAGCAGCGCCGCGAGGAGCACGAACCGCGACAGCTGCACGAATCTCCGCCTGCGCTTCCGTTCCTTGAGATATCGCTTGTAGGGCACAGACGGCCCAGAAGCGTCTGCAGACGGCGCCGAAGCCGGAGGCAGCGCCGACTTCGGACCGGCTTCCGCAGGCGAATCCGTCAAACCTCTAACCGGCAGAGACGACATGGGCCTCAAGCTCCTTCCATATATCGTTGAAGTACGTCTGGAAGCGCCCCACCTCCCTTTTGCGCATCGGAGTCATGGCCGCGCTTCCGCCGCCGGATCGGCCGTCCTTGCCCGCAGCTCCTCCCTCGTCCTCCAGCCGGATCTCGTATACGGACGAGATCGTGCTCGGGCGCTTCGACATGACCATGACGCGATCCGCCATAGAGATGGCTTCCGGAATGTCGTGCGTGACGAGCACCGCCGTCTTGCCCTGTTCCCGGATGATCCGGTGAACCTCGTCCGCCAGGCTGAGCCGGGTTTGGAAGTCGAGCGCGGAGAACGGTTCGTCTAGCAGCAGAATGTCCGGCTCCGCCACGAGCGTGCGGATGAGCGCCACCCGCTGGCGCATGCCGCCGGACAACTGGGAAGGACTGTGGCGCGCGAAGCCCCCCAGTCCGTACCGCTCCATCAATTCGCTCGCCTTCCGCTCCGCCTTCTTCCGGTCCATCCGGCGAATCTCCGCTCCGACGAGCAGATTGCTGTGCACGTCGCGCCATTCGAACAGATGGTCGTGCTGCAGCATATACCCGACCTTCGGAGACGTGCCGGCCACTTCCTGCCCGTCGATCAGCACCTTCCCCTTCGTCGGCTTCAGCATCCCCGAGATGAGGGAGAGCAGCGTGCTCTTGCCGCAGCCGCTCGGCCCCACAATGCTGATGAATTCCCCCGCCCGAACGGAGAGCGACACATCGCGAAGCGCCTCCGTCTCCTGCTTCGGCGTGAAATAGCTCAAGCCGACTTCGCGCATTTCGATCTGTGCGGCCGGCATGCGATCACCCCGCCTGGCCGATCTTGCCCACGAAGCTCATGTCCGCGACGACCGACAGGTCGCTCAGCTTCTCTTCGGGCTTGAGAACGCCGTTCTCGGTCAGCACGTTCTGCAGCGTCTCGAACGATTCCGCCGTCAGCTCCGGCTTCGCCGGCCAAGTATCCTGATCTTTATAGCGACGGATCGATTCCAGAATAATGTCGTCCGGCGTGCCGTCGAAGAACGGCTTCAGCGCCTTGACGATGTCCTCGTCCGAGGCGGTGTTCAGCCATTGCGTCCCTTCGGCCACCGCGTTCACGAACTTCTGGATGACGTCGGGATGCTTCTCGATGTAGTCGGAGGTCGCCACATAGGACGTCTCTGGATACGAGCCGAACGCTTCGCCGAGCGACGCGGCGTAATAGGCCTTGCCTTCCTTGATCAAGGTGGAAGCGACGGGCTCGAACAGCTGGATGAAGTCGCCCTGTCCGCTCGCGAAAGCCCCGGCCATCGCCGTGGAGGCGATATTGGTGACGACGTTCACGCCTTCGATCTTCTCCTTCGCAAGCAGCGAATTCAGCACCATCTGCGGCGAGCTGCCGGGGCGCCAGCCGATCACCGTTTTCCCCTTCAGATCGCTCCATTGGAACGAATCCGCCTTGTCGCGCGACAGCAGGAACGATCCGTCCTTCAACGTCAGTTGATAGAAGGCTTTGAGCTTCTTGTCGCCGTTCTGGTTGTAAATGTAGATGGTCGTCTCCGGACCGATGAGCGAGACGTCCGCGGTTCCCGCAATCAGCGCGGCGGCGCCTTTGTCCGAGCCTTGGGCCGTATTCATGTCTACGGTCAGCCCCTGCTTCTCGAAGAAGCCTTGGGACATCGCGACATAGTGCGGCGCGTAGAAGATCGACCGGATCACCTCGGAAAACCGCACCTTCTCCAGTTCCCGCGGCGTCTCCGAAGCGGAAGGCGACGCGGACCCGGACGGCGAAGCGGCCGGCGGCGAGGATGCCGAATTCGCACCGTTCCCTCCGCAGCTCGCCAAGACGAACATCAGCAAGATCGCCGCCAGCCAACCTGTTAAGCTTCTCGTTTTCACCATACTCGTTCTCCTTCTCCCTTAGAAATGGAAGCCCGCGGCTCGGGCCGGTCCTCCGGCCTGCATCGATCGGCCGTCCCTTTGCCGTATGCGTCCTCCTCGCGTATCCCCGAGCGGAATCGCCGCAACCGCGGCGCCGGCTCGGGGCCAATCGAAGCGCCGGTTCCGGGCGCTCGCGGAGAAGCCGTGCGCGGGAGCGAGCGTAAGAACCGGGTTCGCCTGTTGTCCGGGCTCCCCGACAACCGCTTCGCCGGATTCGCCAAGGTTGTCTCCCGCAGCGCCGGCTCCTCCCGAATCGCCCTTGCCGACTCCGACAGATCGCCCTCGATGTCCCGTCCTTCCACTCCTCCTTCGCCTCAGATTGTTCCCGGCCGCCTTCGCTTCGTCCGGCGCTTCCGTGGTCCGGAACGCGGCCGGGAATGCCGCAGAACGAGATATCTGTTGTATCTTATGACATTCGCGGAGAAACGTCCGGCCCAGGGCGCGTTCGATCGCCGATTTCGACAACGCGGGCCCGGCGGTACGGCGGTTCGCTTGAAAAACAGGCGCCGTATGGTACGATAAGAGATAGAAATTGAGGTGAGCCGGATGGATCCCCGAGTACTGGACCTGATCGATACGGAGCTTGCGCTGCTCGTTCGCCGCGCCACGTCCCTGTCGAACGACAAGAGCTTCGCGAATCTCGACCGATCGGCGTATTTGCTGCTTAATCATATGATCGCCTCCGGGCCGACAGGGGTAAGGGCGCTGGCAGACGAATTCCGCCTGGACATCTCGACCGTCAGCCGGCAGATCGCGGCTCTGGAGCAGAAGGGCTATGTGCTGAGAAGCCCCAATCCCGACGACGGGAGAGCCTACTTCTTCGAAGTGACCGAATCGGGCCGGGCGGAGCATGCGGAGTACAAAAAGATGAGGCAGGCCCGAATCACCGAGAAGATGCAGGGCTGGTCCGACGAGGAACGCCGAACGTTCGGCGATTTGCTCCGCAAATTCAACCGGACGTTAAACCAATAGAGGACGACGCAAAAACAGCCTTCGCCGGCATCTGCCGAACGAAGGCTGTTTAAGTTGTGGCGGATAATGGAGGCGGTCAATGGCCCGCTTCGGCCCGGTCGACGTGCTTCACGTACTTGCCGTTGGCCAGCATGGCGAGCAGACCGACGATGACAAAGCCGGCTCCGACGATAAAAGGAACGTGCGGGTTGTACCATTCGGCCAGCTTGCCCGAGAAATACGGGGCGATGGCGCCGCCGATAAAGCGCACAAAGCTGTAGGCGGCGGAAGCGGTCGGGCGCTCCACCGGCGCCGCGTTCATGACGGCCGTCGTAATGAGCGTGTTGTTGTTCCCGAGCAGGGCGCCCGCGATAATGACGGCGGCGATAATGACCCACTCGCTCGACGTCCAGACGCCCATCGCGATCAGCGTCAAGGCGAACAGCCCGAGCATGCAGGCCATCGACTTGATCGTGCCGAACCGGCGCTGCAGAACGGGGGCCATAAATACCGAGGTGATCGCCAGCAGAATGCCCCAGCCGAGGAACACATAACCGAGCTGGTGGACGTCAAGCCCCATTTTGTCCAGCACGAGCGGCGCGTAGGCCATAATCGTAAAGAAGCCGAAGTTGTAAAAGCAGGCCAGCAAGCCGAGCACCCACAGCGGGCGGTGCTTCAGCGCGCGGAACGGATCGAGCAGCGACGCCTTCTTGCGCGGGGCGTTCGGCGCCGGCGCCTTGGCTGCCGGCATCATGAGCGATAAACCCGCGAATGCGATGACCATTAGACAAGCCACACCGAAAAAGGGTCCTCTCCAGGAGATTGCGCCCAGCTCTCCCCCGAGCAGCGGCCCGACGGAGATGCCGAGTCCGACCGCCGCCTCGTACAGAATGATCGCCTTGGCCACGCCGGACGTGGACAAAGAGACGATGGCGGTCAAGGAGGTGGCCACGAACAGCGCGTTGCCGAGCCCCCACCCGCCGCGCAGGCCGATGAGCGCCCAGATGTTGTTCGAAGCGCCGCCCAGCGCCGAGAACGCGGCGATGAAGACGATGCCGAGCAGCAGCGTCTTCTTCATGCCGAGGCGGGACGTGATCACGCCCGTAATGAGCATCATGACCGCCATGACGGCATTGTAGCTGGTGAACAGCAGCGAGACTTGGCTCGCGGAGGCGTGCATTTGCGCGGCGATCGCCGGCAGAATCGGGTCGACCAGACCCAATCCCATAAAGGCGATAATGCAAGCGAAGCCGACCGCCCATACGCCGCGCGGCTGTTTGAGCAGGCTTGCTTTCGGTGCGGAAGTTGACCATTCCAATTCGGGCGACATGAATGTTTTCGCCTCCCTTATGCAGAATCTACAACAGACTTTTGAACGTTTGCCGGATGACGTTGCCCCGGCTGATGATGCCGACGATTTCGTTCCTCTCGTTGACCACCGGAAGACCGCTGATTCCGTGCGCGATGAATTTCTCGACGACGGAGCGCACCGTGTCGCTCTCTTTCACTTTGTGCACTTGTCTGATCATGACCTCGTGAGCTTTCAACGCGGCGACCTCCGGCCATCAAGTTGTATAATGAAATTACATAATTGTATTATACAATTACATAGCGCAGTGTCAATCTTTCTTTGCCGCGCTCTCTGATCCGCCAGGCCCCCAAAAAAACGACGGCCCAAGCAGAGATCTGCTGAGCCGCCGGCAGGCGCCCTTCTAACGGTTGTCCACTTTCTCCGGATACAGGTCGTGATGGAGCAGGCGATGCTCCGCCATCCGCTCGTATTTGGTGCCGGGCTTCCCCCAGTTGCAGTAGGGATCGATGGAGATGCCGCCTCGCGGCGTGAATTTGCCCCATACTTCGATATAGCGCGGCTCCATCAGCGCGATCAGGTCGTTCATGATGATGTTGATGCAGTCCTCGTGGAAATCGCCGTGATTGCGGAAGCTGAACAAATACAGCTTGAGCGACTTGCTCTCGACCATTTTCCGGTCCGGAATATAGGAGATGTAAAGCGTCGCGAAATCCGGCTGGCCCGTCATCGGGCACAAGCTCGTAAATTCGGGGCAGTTGAATTTGACGAAGTAATCCCGCTCCGGATGCTTGTTCTCGAACGTCTCGAGAATATCGGGCGAATATTGGAAACGGTACTCCGTCCCCCGGTTGCCCAGCAGCGTAACGCCGCTCAGTTCCTCTCGGCTTCTTCCCGCCATGGATCATCCCGTCCTTTTCGATGAAAATTTTGCGTTTGCCGCGTTATACGCCCTTCTTGTTGCCCCATACCCACGTATGGAGCTGAGGCAGCACGTGCACCTTGCGGAATCTCGCATCCGCCATGACCGTTCCGATCAGCCACTCGTAACGCTCCAGCAAGTACGGCAGCAGGCGCGCCGGTTCCGTCTCCCCGAGTCGGCCGTTGCCGGCCTGCAGGTAGAAAGGCGCCGAAGCGTACCGCGCATGGACGGCCGCCGCGTAATCCAGATCCGCCTCGTCGAAGACGACGACCTTCAGGCTGAAGCTGCGGCCCGCGTTCTCCAGCTTCCCGACGATGCCGTCCAGCGCAGCCCAGTCGGTCTCCATGCCGGAGCTGGGCGGTTTGGGGGAGAGCGTCAGCTCGTCGACGCTGCGGAACCATTCCTGCCACTTGCTCCCCTGCGTCTCCAGCGCAACCTCGGCGCCCTGCGCGTGAAGCCGGTCGATCAGCTCCCCGAGCTGCGGCAGCAGCGCCGGATTGCCGCCGGAGAGCGTGACGTGGGCGAACTCGCCGCCCTTCTCCGTCAGCTCCCCGATCACCTCGCCCGCCGTCAGCAGGCGGATGTCGTCTTTGCCGGTTCCGTCCCAGGTGAAGGCGGAATCGCACCAGGCGCAGCGGTAATCGCAGCCGGACGTGCGAACGAACATCGTTTTGCGGCCGATGACCCGGCCCTCGCCCTGCACCGTCGGGCCGAATATTTCGATGACGGGGATGCGCCTCTCGCTCATCGCTCGCTCCCCGCCTTCTTCTTCGGCCGGTACACGACGTAGCTCGTCGGCGTCTCGCGCAGGAACACTTGCACGCAGACGGGCCGGTTCTCGGTTTGATCCAGGTACTCTTGCACAATCTCGTAAATCGTCCGGGCGACGACCTCGGTCGTCGGATACCGCTCCGGATCGTCGTCGCCGAAGCTGGCCGTATCCTCGTTCAGCACGGTATGGTCGAACCGCTCGTGAATGAGCTTCTTGATCGCGGCGAAATTGACGAGAAATCCGGAAGCGTCGAGCGTATCCCCGGCCACCGTCACATTCGCAAAGTACGTATGGCCGTGCATCCGCCGGCAATGACCCGCGTCTTCGGCCGGCACGTAGTGCGCCGCGGCAAACTGCAAGTCCTTGTTCAGCTCGTATTGATACGGATGGGAGACCGTCGGGTAAATTTGCTGCAGCATCAGACCTTCGCCTCCCTGTCCCTGCCCGACGAAGCCAGATAATCGTCCAGCCCTTTCTTGCGGAGCTTGCAGGCCGGGCATTCCCCGCAGCCGTCCGCCACGATGCCGTTATAGCAGGTCAGCGTCCGCCCGCGCACGAATTCGAACGCGCCGAGTTGGTCGGCCAGCGCCCACGTCTGCTCCTTGTTCAGCCACATGAGCGGCGTCTCGACGACGAACGGGTAGTCCATCGCCAGGTTGAGCGTGACGTTCAGCGATTTGACGAACACGTCGCGGCAATCGGGATAACCGCTGAAGTCGGTCTCGCACACCCCCGTGACGATATGGTTCGCCCCGATCTGCTTCGCGAGAACGGCCGCGAAGGTCAGAAAGAGCATGTTGCGTCCGTCGACGAACGTCGTCGGAAGGGCGCCTTCCTTCTGCTCGATGGCGATGTCGTCGCGGGTAAGCGCATTCGGCGCCAACTGGTTCAGCAGCGACATGTCGAGCACATGGTGCCTGACGCCCAGCTCCTTGGCGATATCCGCCGCAACCTCCAGCTCCCGCTTGTGCCGCTGTCCGTAATCGAACGTTACGGCCTCCACTTCGTCGAACCGCTTCAGGGCCCAGAACAGACAGGTCGTGCTGTCCTGGCCGCCGCTGAAGACGACGACCGCTTTACTCTTGTTCATGTCCGTCTCTCCTCTTGAATGCGAAGAGAGAGATCCTTGAAACCGTCCCTAAAGAATTCGGCGCGATGCGGGTGCTCCCGCTTCGCGCCGAACGCCAAGAACGACAGGCTCGCAGGGAGCCGCCGTTCCCGGATAGTTTTTTATAGAGGGAGTTCGCGAACCTCTCCCGGCGGCGCGTCCGAACCGTTAAGGCCGGCGACGCTGCCGGATTTCTTCTTTAGTTGTACGTAAGAACTATAGCACAGCCGAACCCTTTTTAGAATAGGGAGACTCTGGATAGCGGGCGATGGCCGGTCCGCGCAAGTACGCCGCCCGTTTGACCCGAACGGCGGAGAACGGTAAGATGAGAACATTCCACAATCGGGGTGAACATGCAAGATGTCTACGCAGCCTTTCACCGATTCCGCCTCGGCCGATCCGATGGAGCGGACTGGCGATCTGGCTGCTGAGAGCGCAGGGGCAGATCGGTCCGGACGGATTCGCCGCTTATGCCGGAGAAGGGCTTCCTTTTCCGCAGGAGCTGTTCGAGAAGAAGAGGGCGGTATTCGCCTCGCCGGAGATGGAGACGGTCAACCGCTGGCTTATGGACGTCTATTATTATTACTTCCCGGACCTTCCCGCCGTTGCGAACGAGGACAGGCCCGTCTGGGGAGCCGCGCTGCTTGCGCTGATGAAGGAGGCGGGCGGCAACGGGACGCTGCGCTTCGAATACGAGACGCCGGCGCTCACGGAGGCGGCATTGGCGAGAAAAGACTGGCTGGCCCGGGCCGTTCGCCCGGAAGGCGGCTTGGCGTAAACGAAGAAGGACGCTCGCATCCGCGAACCGGATCGAGCGTCCTTCTTGCCTGCAAGCGGCCGATCGCGTCAGCCCCCGCAGCACTTCTTGAATTTCTTGCCGCTTCCGCACGGGCAAGGATCGTTGCGGCCGATTTTGCGGCCGGTGGCGATGTCGATGACGTTGCCCGCCGAGTTCGTCCGCTTCGGCTCTCGGCGTTCCATGCTCGGTCTTGAAGGCAGGGCCGGGGACAGCTCGTTCGGCGTATGCCCCTTCAGCACCCACAGCCTCGTGTTATTGTTGAGCTCCGTCAAATGGCCGACGAACCCTTCCGCGATCTCCCGCTCGGACATGTCGAACCTTTCCTGCAAAAATTCGATCAGCATCGAAGGCGGGTCTCCGTTCTGGATTTGGAAGGTGAGCTCCGCCACGACTTCGTCCGCTTCCTCCTTCGCGACCGAATAATGACCCATGATGAAGTTGACGAACGAACGATAGCTTAAATTCCGGTCGATAAAATCCGGCACGCCCGCTTCCAGCAGCTGCTCCGTCGTGAACGGATAATAAGGAAGCTCGCTCCGGCTGCGGTGCTCCCGCACGATGCCTTCCGGATCGACGACCGCTTCGTCCGCGATGCCATAAGGGCCGATTTGCCATCCTCCCGCAAAGTCCGCCCGACTGCTGACGAAACGGTCGAATTCTTGCGCCGACATCTCGGTTCGATGATGCGGAGCGACCATTTTCCACAGCTCAATCGTGTCAAGCACCCCGTAATAAGCCAGCATTCCCGTCACCAGACGAATCAGTTGCGTATTGGCGCGAATCTTCTGCTTGAGCGCCGGCGAATCGAAGCTCTTGATGCCGGCTTTGATCTCTTGCGGCATGACCAGAACCCGCTTGCCCTGCTGCGTTCCGGGGAACAGCAAGCCCAGGTTCAGAAAGTAAGAGACCTTGTACGGATCGCCGAGAGCGGGAAACGCGTCGCGGCGGTCCGCCGCTTTCTTGACGACCTGATATCTCTCCTCGTCAAACCGCTCCAATATGCCGCCTAGGTATTGGGGAATCAGCTCCGCCAGCTTGTCCGCCAAATCCTGCTTGTTCAGGGAGCTGACGCCTGCGATATTCAGCTCCGTCCGAATGGCCGTCAGCTCCTGCTTCGTCAAGCGCGCGAGCGCATCGGCGAGAGAGAGCGGCGATTCGATCGGCGTCCAGCGCTTGGCTTCCTCCTTCGCGAGCCTCATCTCCTCCAGTTCTTTCGCTTTGCGCATCGATTCGATAAGTTCCATTTGCTCTTTGTCGCTTAGCTTGTTGCTCATCAACTCATCCTATCTCCGTTGTCCGGCCATAATCAGCACATCCTATCATACCGAATGTTCCACGGGCGGGCAACCGTTCGGATCGTATTTCCAGTGACATCCCCGTTCTGCGCCTGATTGCCTGCCGCAATCCGCAAAGCTTCTTCGTCTTCCGAAGACGGCGGAAGCGTTTTGTTTGCAAGCAAAAAAATTGAAAAGGATATTGACAAAATACCCGGGCCGAGATAAAGTTTGTTTGGTGATATTGAGAATCATTATCATTTATAATGGATGATCAGCTCGAATTTTTCACCGAACATTTTCTGGACAACTAATTTAAACAAGAAGGAGATCCCCATGAAAAAACTGCTGCTTCCCCTTATGATTCTGCTTGTAATGGCGCTCGCCGCCTGCGGCAATAACAATACGAACAACGCCGGCAGCTCCGCGTCCGGCTCCCCTGCCGAATCCGCCGCAAGCTCCCCGAGCGGCTCCGCGGCCAGCTCCCCCGCGAATACGTCCGAGAGCGGCGCCCAGACGGGTACGATCACTTATCAATCCGAGAACGGCCCCGTCGAAGTGCCCGCCAATCCGCAGCGCGTCATCGTCCTCTCCTCGTTTGCGGGCGATGTCATGAAGTTCGGCGTCCATCTCGTCGGCGTCGATTCGTGGTCGAAGCTGAATCCCCGCTTCCAGGATCAATTAAAGGATGTTGCGGAAGTGTCCGACGAGGACTTGGAGAAAATTATCGAGCTCAAGCCCGACCTGATCATCGGCCTGTCGAACATCAAAAACGTCGACAAGCTGAAGCAGATCGCCCCCACCGTCACCTATACGTACGGCAAGGTCGATTACCTGACGCAAATTTTGGAAATCGGCAAGCTGCTGAACAAGGAGAAGGAAGCCCAGGCCTGGATCGACGACTTCAAGGCGCGCGCCGAGCAAGCCGGCGAAGAGATCAAGGCGAAGATCGGCGCAGACAAGACGGTCTCGGTCATCGAGAGCTACGAGAAACAGTTGTATGTCTACGGCGACCACTGGGGACGGGGCACGGAAATTTTGTACCAGGCGATGAAGCTGCCCATGCCCGAGAAGGTGAAGGCGATGACCGACAAAGACGGCTATTACGCGCTCTCTTCGGAGGTGCTTCCCGAATACGCGGGCGACTACGTCATCCTCAGCAAGAGCGATGGCTCCGACACTTCCTTCCAGCAGACGGAGACGTACAAGAACCTTCCCGCCGTCAAAGATGGGCATGTGTACGAAGTGAACATGAACGAATTTTATTTTAACGACGCCTTGACGCTCGATTACCAATTGCAATTCTTCATCGATCACTTCCTGGGCCAATAATTCCGATAGGGAGGCGTTCGTCCGCTCGGCGAATTCCTCTCTCTACTCTATAGAAGGAAAGATGAGAGAAGGATGAGCTTAGATAAACGTCGCACTACCTCCTTTGCGTTCCATTTGCTTCTGGGGCTGGCGATCCTGACGGGCATGTTCGCGGCCGCCATGATTTTCGGGGCGGCGGATGATGCGACCGTCCGGGACGTCTGGCTGGCGATCTTCTCCAACGCGTCGGAAGAGAAGATTACGATCGTCCGCGAACTCCGGCTGCCCCGCGAGCTCGCGGCCGTCGTCGTCGGCGCCGCGCTTGCCGTATCCGGCGCCATTATGCAGGGGCTGACGAGAAATCCGCTCGCCGACCCCGGCTTGCTGGGGCTGACGGCCGGCGCCAACGCCGCGCTTGCGTTCGTCATCGCCCTGCTCCCTTCGACCGGCTATTTCGGCAAGACGGTCGCCTGCTTTATCGGCGCCGCCGTCGGCACTTTCCTGGTGCTCGGCATCGGCGCCGTCAAGAAGGGCGGGCTGTCGCCGCTTCGCATCGTGCTGGCCGGAGCCGCCGTGTCCGCCTTCCTCTACGCGACGGCGGAAGGAATCGGCCTCGCCTACAAAGTCACGAAGGACGTGTCCATGTGGACGGCCGGCGCTTTGATCGGCACGACGTGGGGACAGCTTCAGAGCATCTCGCCGGTGATCGGCGCCGGCATCGTCGTCGCCCTCCTTCTCTCCAGGCAGCTGACCATCCTGAGCGTGAACGAAGAAGCCGCCGTCGGGCTCGGGCTGCGGACGGTTTACGTCAAAATCGTGCTGTACGTCGTGGTCATTCTGCTGGCGGGCGCGTCCGTGGCGCTGGTCGGGAATCTGGCGTTTCTGGGGCTGATGGTTCCCCATATCGTGCGCGCCATGTCCGGCACCGATTACCGCTCCGTCCTTCCGCTGTCGGCCGTCTGGGGAGCGGTGTTCATGCTGCTCGCCGATACGCTGGCGCGAACGCTCAACGCTCCGTACGAAACCCCCGTGACGGCGATTATCGCGATGATAGGGCTGCCTTTCTTCCTGTTCATCGTGCGTAAAGGAGTCAAGTCGCTCTCATGATTCATCCGGCTATGGCAACCAAACAGCGGATCGTCCTGCTGGCCCTGCTCTTCCTGACCGTGGCGACGGTCGTCGTCGGCCTGGGACTCGGCGCTTCCTCCGTCTCCTTCGGCCGGATCGTGCCGACCTTTCTCGGCCACGGGACGTTGAAGGAAGAGTTCGTCCTGTTCTCCATTCGTCTGCCCCGAATCGTCATTACGCTGCTCGCCGGCATGGCGCTGGCGCTGTCCGGCGCGATTCTGCAGAGCGTCGCCCGCAACGATTTGGCGGACCCCGGCTTGATCGGCATCAACGCCGGAGCCGGCGTCGCCATCTCGATTTTCTTCTTGTATTTTCCGGTCGAGCCGGGCTCGTTCGTTTATTTGCTGCCGCTCGTCGCCTTCGGAGGCGGCTTCCTGACGGCGGGCCTTATTTATGCGTTCTCGTACAGCAAATCGCAGGGGCTTCAGCCGATCCGCCTCGTGCTTGTCGGCGTCGGCGTGTCCACGGCGTTATCGGGTTCGATGATCGTCATTATCTCGTCGACGGATCGGGAAAAGGTCGATTTTATTGCCAAGTGGCTCAACGGAAGCATCTGGGGAACCGATTGGCCGTTCGTTCTGTCCATTATTCCATGGCTGGCGGTTCTCATTCCGTTCGCCCTGTACAAATCCAATTCGCTCAACCTGCTCTCGCTGCACGAATCGGTCGCGATCGGCTCGGGCGTCGCGGTGAACCGGGAACGGATCGTCCTGCTGCTGACGTCCGTCGCCCTCGCCGCCTCTGCGGTGTCGGTTACCGGCGGCATCTCCTTCGTCGGGCTGATGGCTCCCCATATCGCCAAAGCGTTGGTCGGGCCGCGGCATCAAATGTTCGTGCCGGTGTCCGTGCTGATGGGCGGCTGGCTGCTGCTGCTGGCCGACACGATCGGGCGCAACGTCGGAACCGCGGAGGGCATTCCGGCGGGGATCGTCGTCGCGTTTATCGGGGCGCCGTACTTCGTTTATTTGCTGCTGAGGAAAGTAGCGTAGGAGCTGCGTCGCAGTCGTAAAAGGGACGAGGCTGTCCCGCAAGTAGGCAAAATAGTGCGGTGCAAGGGTTTATCCCTGCACCGCCTTTTTGCGTTCGAAGAACTATTGCCTGTAAGAGCGATTTTCGATCTTACAGGGCATATGCAATCCGCCGCCGTATCGGTGACATTCAGCAACTTTTCAGCGGACGCTCAGGGCACCTTCAGTCGTACATGCTATTCTAGGCGCTAGACGGCAGGAGCGAACGACCATTCAGCATAGTTTCCGTTTCCGCTAAACTCCCATTAAGCTTTCTCTAACTCCCGCTTAAGTTTGGTCACTATGATCGAGGTACATCATATGTCGAAGGGTTGGCGTTATTCTTGACACGCTTATGGCTGTTGCGTTCGTCCTGCTGTTCAACGACCGGGTACTGGGGGCTGCTTCTCGTCTCGATGACGTTTATGATCGTAAGCGGCATTCTGACTTACTTCGGCATGATGGGCGTCTTCGTCATCGTGACCTATTGCCTGGATAGTTACAGCTCCGTGCCGGCCCGTTTCGCGAGCTGGTAGCCGACTTCGGCGGGTTGCGGCTCCTGGCCCTTGGCCAGACGAACTTTCCACCACTTACTCCATATTCTGGCCGTAAAAAATTTCGTCCATTTCCTTCTGCAGCCGCTTGGCGATGTTCTCCTGCTCGTCCTTCCCCAGCTTGTCCTTCGTGTAACTGAACAGATAGTTGTTGAGATCGAACCTGCGCAGCTTGCATTTGGTGTGGAAAATGTGCTCCTGATAGACGTTGACGTCGATCATGTCGTAGGCCGAGACGATTTCCGGCGGTATGTAGTTTTGGATCGAGCTGATGTCGTGGTCAATGAACAGCTTGCGGCCGCTGACGTCCCTCGTGAAGCCGCGGACCCGGTAATCGATCGTCATAATGTCCGCCTCGAACGAGTGGATCAAGTAATGAAGCGCCTTGAGAGGAGAAATCTCGCCGCAGGTGGAGACGTCGATGTCGGCGCGGAACGTTCTGAAGCCCTCGGTCGGGTGGTATTCCGGATAGGTATGAACCGTAATGTGGCTTTTGTCGAGCTGCAGCACCACATTGCCCGGCAATGGACCCGGCGCCGCATCGTCCGTCGGCGCTTCGACGACGGGCCCCTCCGACACGAGGAACGTCACGCTCGCTCCCTGCGGAACGTAATCCTGCTTGGCCGTATTCAGGACGTGGGCGCCGATAATGTCCGCCACCGCGTTCAAAATTTGCGTCAGCCGCTCCGAATTGTACTGCTCATCGACGTAAGCGATGTAGGCCTCGCGTTCCTCGACCGTTTTCGTATAACAAATGTCGTACATATTAAAGCTGAGCGTCTTCGTGAGATTGTTGAAGCCGTGCAGCGTCACGCGCTTCTCCGGCGAATCCGGCATCCCGATTCCTCCCCGCCTCGCTTTTTTTCGCCTTATTTTCCCCTCTTCGGCGTTTCCTGATTCAACCAGCCTTCCGCTCCGGCAAATTTTCTTGCCGCCGGCCGGCCCGCTCGGAACGATTCGGTGATATACTATTCGAAAAAAAGAGAGGGATAGGAAGAGAAACCGACGTGATGAAAAATAACCGCAAAGTTGACCCGTCGTCGTCCGCCAAGGAACGGTTCCCGTTCTCGCTGCTCTGCCTCACGCTCGGCGCTTTCGCCATCGGCATGACCGAGTTCATCATCATGGGGCTGCTGCCGAACGTCGCCCAAGATCTGCACGTCTCGATTCCGCGGGCCGGGATGCTCATTACCGGCTATGCGCTCGGCGTCGCCGTCGGCGCGCCCGTGCTCACCGTTCTGACGCTCCGCGTCCCGCAGAAAAATCTGCTCGTGCTGCTGATGGGCATCTTTATCGCCGGCAACGCGCTGTCCATCGTTGCGCCTACATACCCTCTGCTTCTGGCCGCCCGCATTTTGACGGCGTTCGCCCACGGAACGTTCCTGGGCGTCGGAGCGCTGATCGCCTCCCGCCTCGTCCGGCCGGAGAAGCGAGCGGGTGCCGTCTCGATGGTGCTGGCGGGATTAACCGTCGCCAATATCGTCGGCGTGCCGTTCGGCACGTTCATCGGCCAGCAGCTCGGCTGGCGAGCCTCGTTCGCCGCCATCACGGCGCTGGGCATTGTGTCCCTGCTCGGCATCGTCCGCTTTATTCCGAAGATCGAGCAGGACGAAGCGCCGAAGCTCGCCCGCGAAGTCCGCAGCCTGGTGAAGCCGCAAGTGCTGCTTATGCTGGGGACGGGCGCTTGCGGCTGCGCAAGCTTGTTCGCCCTGTTCACCTACATTACCCCGGTGTTGGAGGAAATCACCGGGTTCGCCGAGCACAACGTCACCTATATTCTCGTCTTGTTCGGAATCGGCGTCACCATCGGCAACTTGATCGGCGGCAAGCTGGCCGACTGGAAGCTGATGCCCTCGGTCATGGGCGGCTTTGTCGTCCTGGCGGCGTTGCTGGCGCTGCTGACCGTCACGCTGCGGAATCCGGCGGCCGCCGTCGCCACCGTGTTCCTCTGGGGAGTCGCCGCCTTCGGCATTATGCCGGGCATTCAGGTTCGCATCATGAACCTGGCGCAGGAAGCGCCGCTGCTCGCCTCCACCTCCACCCACTCCGTGCTGAACATCGGCAATGCCGGCGGAGCTTATCTCGGCGGGTGGACGATCGCCCATATCGGGCTGTCCTCGGTCCCTTGGGGCGCTTCGTGCCTTGCTTTGCTCGGACTGGCCGGCTGCGTCGTCAGCTTCGCGGGCGATCGCAGGGCTCGTCCCCGGTCTGCGGCCGCGGAAGCCTGATTTTGCGAACGGCAAACAACAAGACCCGCTTCGGAGCGTGCCCGGTTCAGGCGCGCGCTGGGCGGGTCTAATTACGAGAGCAAGCTTCCAATCCCGATGACGAAGCCCTCCACCGCGATTAACGCCAGGCATCCGAGGAGGGAAGCCATCGACAGCGCGGCCGATTTCCAATTCGTTACCGCCTTGAGTCCGTAGAAGGCAAAGAGAAAGACGACGATGACGAAACCGAAAACAAAAAGGTGAAGGTTGAACGGGAGCGCCTCCGTGGCGGCGGCCGCAAAGAAACCAAACCAACTTACGAGCGTCAAGACGAACGCCCACAGGTTGAAGCTGCTTTTCACGATACGGATCCCCTTTCCTCACCGCACATTTTACCCACCTTTATTTTGAACGCTGTACAGACGTTTGTCGATAGCCGAGGCCGCACACCCCCAATTTATTTTGTGAGAACATTCACAAACCTATTGCTTTCTTCCCTATTTCGTCATATGATAAGAACATCACAGATTGTGAAATTAATCACAACACATTGAATGATATGTGAAAGTTTTCACATAATCGGAGAAGGGCTCGCCTATGAAAATCGTCGTCATCGGCTGCACCCAGGCCGGCCTGCAAGCTTGTCAATTGTAACGCAAATAGGCCTGCAAAGCCGACTCGATCCCCGGCTCTGCAGGCCCGACTCCCAGTTCCGAAAGGAGAGAAAGTCCGGATGGCGCTTCAACTCGCTTGGCGTACGAAGAGAGTCGTCCTCACCCTCGCGTACCTTACTCTAGCGCTCTGGTGCGTCCTGGAATGGTTGAGCTCCCGCCCTTCCTTCTTCTTGAATCCTCTCGGGTTCGTCGCCTACTTCGGCTCGTTCATCGCCTGTCTGGTGTTCTCGACCGTTCTGTTCCTGCACAGCCCCCGCCATCGCTGGCTGACGGAGGAACGGCTCGCGGGCGCGGCGCTCCTCCTTCCGCTGCTGTGGAACCTGGTCTGACGCGCCTCTCCCGCGCCGGTTACAGGCTCATGCGGTAGATCTGTTCCACGTCTTCCTTCGTCAATTTCTTGAACTGCCCAAGCGGCTCGTAACGGACTGCTTTCGCGGCCATCTCGCCGAGCCGGTCGTCGCCGATGCCGACTTCGGAGAGCGTCGCCGGAGCGCCGATCCGCGTGAAGAAATCGCGGGTCGCCTGGATGCCTGCGAGGGCGATCTCGTCGTCGGTCTTCCCGGTCGGGTCGACGTCCCATACGCGAACGGCGTACTGCACGAACCGCTCGATCCGTTCGCGGTATACATACTTCATCCAGTTCGGGAACACGATCGACAGCCCGGCGCCGTGGGGAATGTCGTAAATCGCGCTCAGCTCGTGTTCGATGCCGTGGCTTGCCCAGTCGTTCGTCACGCCGACGCTGATCATGCCGCCGTTCAGCGCGTACGTTCCGCACAGCATCAGGTTTGCGCGGGCGGCGTAGTCGTCCGGCTTCGCGATGGCGATCGGAGCGTTCTCGATGACCGTGCGAAGAATCGATTCGCACAGACGTTCCTGGAGCGGCGTATCCGCCGTATGGCTGAAATATTGCTCGAACACGTGCGACATCATGTCCACCGAGCCGTATGCCGTCTGGTCGGCCGGAACCGTGAAGGTCAAGGTCGGATCGAGAATGGAGAATTTGGGATACGTATGAATGCTCAAATGGGCCAGCTTCAGATTCTCTTCCCAATGGGTGACGACCGAGCCGCCGTTCATCTCGCTGCCCGTCGCGCTCAGCGTCAGCACCGTGCCGATCGGAAGAGCGGATTGGGCCACCGCTTTGCGAACGTAGAAATCCCAAACGTCGCCCTCGTACGGAACGCCCGCCGCGATCCCTTTGGCCGCGTCGATGACGCTGCCCCCGCCAACGGCCAGAATAAAGCCGATTCCGTTCGCGCGGCAAATGTCAATGCCCTTATGTACCGTCGTCAGGCGCGGATTCGGTTCAACGCCGGGCAGTTCGAAAACCTCGATGTTATGCTCCTTCAACTGTGCGAGAACCTGGTCGTAAAGCCCCGTCCGCTTGATGCTGCCCCCGCCGTAAACGAGCAAAGCCTTGTTCCCGTACGCCGCCGCTTCCTTCCCCAATTGGCTGACCGTTCCTTGACCGAAAATGATTTTGGTCGGATTCTGAAACACAAAATTGTTCATCGTTTATCGTCTCCCCATCCCGCATTTTTTTGTATGCCAGATGCCGCGAGGCTCCTGACTCCGCTGTCCCTTTTAAAGTACTCCTTTTGCCGATTCGAATGCAACTTTTCCGGGTGCGATGCGCAATTGGGCGAAAAAAAAGAACGCTCTCTGGAAGAGACGTTCGACGAAATGCAGATAAGCGGCTTTACCAGACGATCTCCGAGGCGGCCTTGTAACGTTCCCGGAGGCGAATCTCGTCCACCGGGCATTGGTACAGGCGTGCAGCCTCCAGCACGGAGCTTTTGCACTTGCGGTAATCCTCGCCTTGCTGGGCGATTCGCTTCGCGAACTCGGCGATGCTCGCCAGACGCCGCTGCGGGTCGAGCTCCAGAAATTGGGCGTTCAGCTCGTCCAAATATTGCGTGACATAGTTTTCTTCCAGAAAAACCTGCGAGCCCAGCGCCCCTGTCACCGGCCGGAACGCCGGCTCCTTCAGCGTCTGCCTCAGGCAGGCCGCGACGCTCTCCTGGAATTTGCGAACGCCCGCAAGCGTCCGGTCCCAATCGGGGTCCGTCTTCTTTCGATAGAACAGCTTGATAAACCCGTTCAAAGCGATCGAGACGAAGATCAGCTCCGGCCACAAAATCTTCGCTCCGGCCGTCGCGCTCTCTTGCTCGCTCGTCGCCAAAGCCCGCCGCAGCTCGGCGCAAAACCCCATGACGCGAACCCGCGCCGATTCGTATCCCGGATGTTCGCCCTCGTCGCCCGCCAGCGTCTCCAGCATCCGGCTTAATTGTTCCACATCCCGATCGCTGCCGGTGATGCTCGCGCCCGCATAGTTCGGGGTGCTCCTTACTTGTATCATGCGCAATCTCCCTTTTGTTCCGTGTCCGTATCTTTTTATTCTACCATACTTGCGCCGCAAGGCGACTTGTCCATTGTACGACGGACGAAGCGCGGGCGCCAGTCTTCGATTGAGCGTTGCGATCCCGTCTCCCATTATACCCGAAGACGGGACCGTCCAAGCCTGGGTTACGGAACGACGTAAAGACAGCCTCAGAACGGAAGCTGTCTTCTTGTCAGGACGATTTTCGCTGCTGAAGCGACTTCCAGACCGTTTTGTTGCTGTATTGCTTCTCGGCGCCGATGTCCCTTCCGAACCAATAGGGCGGTTCGAACGCATTCGCCTCTTCCTCGGAGCCGAATTCAACCTCCACCACCGTCAGCTCCAGCTGATCGTAAACGTCGATCTCCACCCCGATGCCGTTCCATTCGGCGGCAATCCGGTCCTTCGTCAGCGGCACGGCTCCGAAAGCTTGGAACACCTGCTCGTAAATGGCCTCGGAAATCGAATATTCGATCTCTTCCCGGGTCATGCCGCTTCCCCTTTTGAACGTATGCGTATATTCCCTTCGTCCGGTATCCAGATCGGTAAGCCGGCGAATGCGCAGCTCCTGATTGTCGTCCATCGCCAGATACGTCTGCTCGATTCGGGTTCTCGACCGGACGTCCAGCTCCCCTTTGTTCAGAATGGTTTCCAGCGGCTCCGCCAGCAAAAATTTACGTTCGATCTCCAGTGGCATTTCCGGACTCTCCTCTACCGCAAGTGTCGGCGAATATGATTTAGCTTATTGTACAAAAAGCGACACGCGGCGGCAAATCGGGCGGGACTGAAGGCGAACGGTGCGTGAAGCTAAAAACGCCGCCGCGTCCGGCCCGGGGAATCCCCTTCGCTCCGTTCGCGATGGCGCAGGCTTGATGCCGTTCGATCTATCGTCTGGAAAAGTAGCTGTGAACCGTTTGAGCGCGTTCCTTCTTCCGGCGATCGGCCTCGAACGCTTGGCGAATGTCCGCCCGGATGCGAGTCGAACAGTCCACGCACAGCTTGCCTTGGCGGGTCGGCTCTCCGCACAGATCGCACGAATCCGCCAAGTTCGGGTAATCGTACAACTTGATCCGCCCTTTGCGAATCCACGTCCGGAGTTTCTCCTTCGGAATCGCGGCCAGCTCGGCAACCTCGTCGTTGTTCAAAAAACGGTTGCGCCGCAAATGGCGCTCTATCGTGGCGATCTGCTCATGCTCCTGCATCGAACAGGACGGACAAAGAGGGTAGGCGTTCGGCTGATACAGGTTGCCGCAACCGGGGCAAACTTCCACTTGTAGGCTCAAAGACATATGAACCCCTCCGCGATTCTTAGTTCCTATGAACCGATCATATCACGAGAACAGGCAATAATCACCACTATCCTGTTGGAATCCCGATTATTTTCGCACGGAATAGAGTCCAAAGAACTAGCCGCCCCGACGTCAGCCAACGCTGATAATGAGACCGATCCGAAGGGATGTGTTGCCTTCACCAATCTCCCCTCTCGCTCTCCTCGGCTATGCTCTGAATCTCCTCCGCTCCGATGGCGATGTAGCGATACCCTTCCGTCGCGCTTTTGCGCAGCGCCTTGTCCTTCAGAAACTTCGGGCTCCCCTCTCCCGCTTCCTCATCGTAAACGAGCAGAATGCCGTCCGTCTTCCGCAGCAGCAAGTCGTCCCTGGCCTTGAGCTGCCAAGGCCCGCTATAAGGCTGCTTGCTGACGCAAGCGTAATAATCGACGCCCAGGAGCAGTTCCCGGTATTGCTGCTGCCGTTCTTCGTTCCATTTCTCCTCCGGGTTGGCGTAGGCCGCGAGGATGGACAGCTTCAAGTGCGGATACTGCCGTTTCAGCTCGATGACCGTCTCGCAAGCCCACCAATCGACGCCGTACTGGCCCGGAGTGACGACCCATTCCAGCCCTTCTTCGATGAGCGGGACGAGCCTTGCGGCAATCGCCTTGCGGATGTAGGCGATCCCTGGGTGCTTGCGATTGAATATGCCTAGTTCGTGGGCCCGATAGCCCGTAACGAGAAGAGTCTTCATAGACACTAGCATAACGCGAAAAGGCGGCGGAAGCCAATCCCCGCTGGACTATAGGATACCGGCCGCCCGAACAAGCGCTCCGCGGCGTCCTGCAAATCCCTGGCGGCCTGGATCGTCATCAGCGTGCCCACGACAAGCGTCGCGATTCCGCCTTTGCTTCCATTAGCGATGTCAATGTCGTACCTCCCGGCATTAATTATGGAACGCTCTAACGAACCCAGCAGTCGTTATTTGTGGAAAAAAGCGCTTTCTCGGCATGCTAACGAACCGACGGATCGTTATGGGACGGATTTTCCTCGAACGGGGCCGCTCTTCAAGCGGAATAGCGTTATCTCAGTTCGTTACGTTCCCGCAACGGGCTTTTGCTCGTGAATAAGGGGGCTGAGGTTCGTTAGAAACGCCAACAACCCCGGCCCGGATCCATCCGGGTCGGGGTTGCTCCCTCATCACACCATGATCTTGCAAATATCGTTCGTGAATTCGACCGGGTCCTGAATCGGCAAGCCCTCGATCAGAAGCGCCTGGTTGTACAGCAGGTTCGTGTACAGCTTGAGCTTCTCCTTGTCGTTCGCATGGGCGGCCTTCAGCGCCTGGAACACCTCGTGGTTCACGTTGATCTCCAGCACCTTGTCCGCCTGGATGTTCTGGCTGTCCGGCATGGAGCGGAGCACCTTCTCCATCTCGATCGACAGCTCGCCCTCGGCGGACAAGCAGACCGGGTGCGAGCGCAGACGCTTGGACGCCTTGACCTTCTTCACCTTGCCGCTCAGCAGCTCCTGCATCGCCTCGAACAAGTCTTTGTTCTCTTTCTCTTCCGCTTCGTTCTTGGCGCTCTCGTCCGGCTCGATGCCCAGGTCGCCGCTCGAGACCGACTTGAATTCCTTGTCCTTGTACTTCATGAGCATCTTGATCGCGAACTCGTCGATATCGTCCGTGAAGTACAAAATTTCGTAGCCCTTGTCGGCGACAAGCTCCGTCTGCGGAAGCTTCTCGATGCGTTCGATCGACTCGCCGGTAGCGTAGTAAATATACTTCTGTTCTTCCGGCATCCGCGAGACGTATTCGTCCAGCGACACCAGCTTCTTCTCCTTGGACGAATAGAACAGCAGGAGGTCCTGCAGCGTATCCTTGTTCGCTCCGTAGTCGCTGTAGACGCCGTATTTGAGCTGCCGGCCGAACGACTTGTAGAATTTCTCGTATTTCTCCCGGTCATCCTTGAGCATGCTCTGGAGCTCGCTCTTGATCCGGCTCTTGATATGCTTCGCGATCTGGCTCAGCTGCCGGTCGTGCTGCAACATTTCCCGAGAAATGTTCAGCGACAGATCCTCCGAATCGACCATCCCCTTGACGAAGCTGAAATAGTCGGGCAGCAGATCCGCGCACTTGTTCATGATCAAGACGCCGTTGGAATACAGCTCAAGCCCTTTCTCGTATTCCTTCGTATAGTAATCGAACGGCGTCGTCTCGGGAATGAACAGAATCGCCCGGTACACGACGGAGCCGTCGGCGTTGATATGAATATGCTTCAGCGGCTTGTCGAAGCCGTAGTGCTTCTCGTTGTAGAAATTCTCGTAATCTTCCGCCGTCAGCTCATTGCGGTTTTTCCGCCAGATCGGCACCATGCTGTTGATGGTTTCTTCTTCCTTGTACGTCTCGAATTCGTTCTCTGCGCCTTCCTTGGGCCGATGCTTCGTGACGTCCATCTTGATCGGATAGCGGATGAAGTCGGAATATTTCTTGACGATCGCCCGCAGCCGGTACTCTTCCAAATACTCGTCGTAACGGTCGTCTTCCGTGTTCTCTTTGATTTTCAGAATAATGTCGGTGCCGACTTCGGCCTTCTCGGCCGGCGTAATCGTGTAGCCGTCCGCGCCCTGGGACTCCCATTTGTAGGCCTCGTCGTTGCCCAGCGCCTTGCTGACGACGGTTACCTTGTCCGCCACCATGAACGCGGAGTAGAAGCCGACGCCGAATTGGCCGATAATGTTGTGCCCGTCCTTCGCTTCGTTCTCTTGCTTGAACGCGAGAGAGCCGCTCTTGGCGATGACGCCCAGGTGATTGTCGAGGTCCTCCTTCGTCATCCCGATGCCCGTATCGGAGATCGTCAGCGTGCGCGACTCCTTGTCCGCGGTAATTTTAATGTAGTAGCTGTCCTTGTCGAAAACGAGCTTATCGTCAGTCAACGCCTTGTAATAAATTTTGTCGATGGCGTCGCTGGCGTTGGAGATCAGTTCCCGGAGGAAAATTTCTTTCTGCGTATAAATGGAGTTGATCATCATCTCCAGCAAACGCTTGGATTCCGCTTTGAATTGCTTCTTGGCCATGAAAGGTTCTCCTCTTTCAAGAAAGTAGGTTATCGATCGGACGCTCGCACACTTTAGCACTCTCCCTCATCGAGTGCTAATCACTTTCTATATAACACATTCCAATTTTCCATGTCAATATGCCGGATTCCGGCAGGCACAACGAAAAAGCCTTCTCCATAAACGGAAAAAGCCTTTTGTCGAAACCGTTCGGTCGGAACCTTAGCCCTTGATCCCCGAATTCAAGTTGATGGATTGAAGGAAGTGCTTCTGCGCGAAGAAGAACAAGAGGAACGTCGGAATCATCGCCAGGATCGCCGAGCCCATGAGCTGCCCGATCATCCGGTAGTTGCCGTAAATGTCTTGCAAGAGAAGCAGCCCGGCGGTAACCGGCATTTTATCGACATCGGTATAGACGATAACCGGCCAGAGGAAATCATTCCACGACCCGACGAACGAAAACAGGCCGCAGACAATGAGCACGGGCTTAATGAGCGGCAGGATGACCGAGGCGTAGATTCGGAAGTCGCCGGCGCCGTCGACGCGGGCCGATTCGTCCAGCTCGTTCGGAATCCCCTTCATAAACTGTCTGACCAAGAAGATATTGCCCATTCCCGCCAAGCCGGGAATGATCATCGCCCAAGCGGTGTTCACCCAGCCGAGCGCATCGATAATTTTATAAGAAGGAATGAGATTGACGACGCCCGGAAAAAAGGAAATGCCCAGCAAGGTGAAAAACAAAGTGTCCCTGCCTTTGAAGTTCATGCGCGAATAGCCGTATCCCGTAATGGAGATGACTACAATGACGAGAAACGTGTGCGTGACGGCAATAAACAAAGAGTTCCCCAACCAGCGCAAAATCGGCGCCGTAGACGTATTCTGCAAAATGTTCGTGTAGTTGTCGAAGATCCACTGGGCGGGCAACAGCCGGAAACCGGAAGTGACGACTTCGGACTCGGAGCGGAACGAGGTGGCAATGCCGAACAGGACCGGAACGGCCCAAACGATGCAGAGAGCGATCAAAAACAGATAGGCCAAATATTGCGATACGCTTATTCTTTTCAACATGCTGCCGCACCTACCCTTTCGTTTCCATTAAGAAGCATTCCGGTTCATGACGTAATATTGCAGCGCCGAGATGACCAAAATGACCAAGCCCAGCAATACCGCCATCGCCGACGCCATTCCGGCAATCGATTCCCCGCTGCCGAAGGCCAATTGGCGAATGTCCATCATCAACACTTGCGTGCTTTGGCGAGGACCGCCCTTGGTCATCATGAGCGGCTGCGCGAAGACGTTGAAGGAAGCGGCGGTTGTCATGACAAACGTATAGATTAGCGGAAAACGAATGGACGGCAGCGTCACGCTGATAAATTTCCGCAACGGACCCGCGCCGTCGATGGCCGCAGCTTCGTACAAATCCTGCGCGACGCCGTTAATCGAAGCGCGGTAGATGATCATATTGCCGCCGACGCCTCCCCATACCGAGAGGACTAGAATGATGATCCAGGCGTACGGCTGATTGGCCGGCCAAGCGACGGTCGACCCGAACACGTTGCCCGTAATGCCCAATTGCTTGTTAAAGATCAGCAGCCAGATGAGCGCCGCCGCGGATACGGATATTAATCCCGGAATATAAAGGATCGATTGGATGACGCCTTTGAATTTCACTTTCTTATGCTCCAGCGCAACGGCGATGAGCAACGGAATGACAATTAATAAAGGAACGCTGAGCACGACGAAAATGAACGTGTTCTTCAGACCGTTCAGAAATTGAGTATGGAAGGTGGACCCGCTGTCGAACAGGATCGTTTTATAGTTGTCCAGGCCGGCCCAGACCGGATTGTTCATCAGATTCCAATGCGTGAACGAAGCGTATATCCCGAATATCGTCGGCAAAAAAATGAAGACGGCAAATAAAATCAGATGGGGACCGACAAACAAATAGAGGGTGAAAACTTTCTTGTTCATAGCCTTCGTTTCTCCTTTTGGCAAAAGTAATGTGCCATGAAATGACACATTACTTTTGGCCCTCTATTCTGCTTCGGCTTATTTCGTCCCTTTGCCCGCTTCGGCGATTTTATCTTCGACATATTTCTGCATCGTCTTCAAGGTCTCATCCAGATCGACGTTCCCGCGAATGATGTCGGCGGAGTACTTGTCCACCGCTTCCGCTACGTACGGGTAATATTCATAGGTATAAATGTGCAGGGATTGAATCTCTTGTTCGTTCGACGTGAAGAACGACTGCATATAGTTTTTGAATTCCGGGCTTTGATTGACTTTGTTGCTGGCCACGATCTGCCCCGCTTTGGCCCATTCGATCGAGTTCTCGCGGATGAATTCCAGGAACTTGCCGATGCCCTGCTCCTTCTCGTCCGTCCGTTTATCGTTCTTCAGCATGGCGAACAAGTGGGAAGAAGCCCGGTTCGTGAATTTGTCGGCGGTGGTCGAATAGACGTTGGTGACGCCGAAGTTCAAGCCTTGTACCTTGGCATGCGCCGTGGAGCTCCAGGTGCCGTCGGTCGAGAACAGAACGTGGCCGCCCTGGAACATCAGGTATCCGTCTTCGCCGAACGGCGTCATCAAGCCGGCGTCGGCGATTTTCTTCACTTCTTCGTACGCTTTCTTCATCTCCGGCGTATCGACCGTCGGCTTGCCGTCCTTCTCGACGTCTCCGCCTTCGTTTTGAAGCTCCGCCAGCATCACCCAGCCGATCAGAGCGTCGTTAACGACATAGTCGCCTTCGTCCAATTTGCCCTTCAAGGAGAGCATCTCGTCAATCGTCACCACGTTATCGTCCAGGAACGATTCGGCGTTGTATTTCTTGAGCAAATCCTTGTTGTAGTACATAACATTGCTGTGAATGTCCAGCGGAACCGTATATTGCGTTCCGTCGATCGTGCCGGTGGACCACGCCTGCGGCAAGTAATTCTCTTGCTTGATTTCCGGCTGGCTGGCCAAAATGTTCGTCATCGGCTCCAGCAGCCCTTGCTTGACAAAGCCCGGGACGCGGTCGGCATGGATGATGGCCAGATCGGGGACGCCTTTGCCGGTGTTCATGACGGTCGAGATTTTCGTATACATATCCGAAGTCACGATATGCTTCACTTTATATTCCGGATTGGTCGCGTTGTAATCTTTAACCAACTGGTCCATGTAAGCGCCGTCATCTCCGGTGAGCGGAGTCCAGAACGTGATCGTCTTGCTCGATCCGCTGCTGCAGCCGGTCAGTAAAGCGGTTACCATGAGAGCCAAAATCAATGAAATGCTTAACGTTCTCTTCATACATTCTCCTCCTGGTTTTTGTTCTCCCCCATAGGCTGCCTTGCATTCCAACGTTATACCAGCCGCCCTCCTTGCGTCATGCTTCAAGAAGGGCGGGAAAACATTAATAATAATTATATTAAATTATTAATGTTTTTCGAAATTCATCATAAATCATAGCGCTTTCATCTGTCAATCCCTTTTCGACTCGTTCGCCCTTTTTTGTCCTTAGGCGTTCGTTCCATCCGCTGCCGGAATGCCGAAATCCGGCATGCCGTCGCTTGTCCAGCCGAAAATTTGAGCTCGGGTGTGGCGGTTGGGATCGTACAGCGGATCGCCCTCGATCTCTTTGTAATTCCTCGCATGGTAGACGATAATATCTTGGCTGCCGTCCGGCGAGACCGTGAAGCTGTTATGTCCGGGTCCGTATTGCCTCGTCTCTTCGCACGTGCGGAAGACGGGCTCCGGCAGCTTCGTCCAGCTCTCGGGCTGCAGAAGATCGCTCGTATCGGATGCGACAAGAAGCCCCATGCAGTAGTTCGAGTCGGTGGCGCTGGCCGAATACCCGATAAAAATTTTCCCGTTCCGCTTCAGCACAGCCGGCCCTTCATTGACGAGAAACCCGATTTTCTCCCATTCATACGTCGGCTGCGCAATCATGACTTGCTCGCCTTCCAGCGTCCAGGGGTTCCGCATGGCGGAAATATAAAGGTTGGAATTGCCGACGATCGACGGGTCCTTCTGCGCCCAGACAAGATAGCGCTTACCATTATGCTCGAAAGTAGTGGCGTCGAGGGCGAAGGACTCCCATTTCGTCTTGATTTGGCCCTTCTCTACCCATTTGCCCTGGAACGGATCGGCCGACTCGTTCTCCAGGACGAACATGCGGTGGTCGAACAGCCCTTCCACCGTCTCCGTCGTTCGGGCCGCGGCAAAATAGATGTACCACTTGCCGTCGATGAAGTGAATTTCCGGCGCCCAAATGTTCGCGCTCATCATCCCTTCGCTGTACTTCCGCCAGACGACGACCGGCTCCGCCTTCCCAAGCTCCTGAATCGTTCTCGCTCTGCGAATTTCAATCCGGTCATACTCGGGTACGGAAGCCGAAAAGTAATAGTACCCGTCGGTATGCCGATAAACCCATGGATCCGCCCGCTGGAGGACGATCGGATTAACCAACGGGGGCTGACTTCCTGCTGCGGGTTCATTCTTCATGTTGATTTCTCCTGTCTGTTCAAGCCAGAATAGTTTATGTATTTGTTTAATTATTCACTTCGATATAAATATTACAAACAGGCGGGTTTATTGTCAATTTGTTTTTATTAATTAATTTATATAATTATGAATTATAAAGGTTGCCCATACGGCTTCCGGCGTCAGCCGACGTAATCGGACATGCCGCGTACGAACCCAGTCAACGCTATTGGCTCCGAATCACGTGTTTTGAAATGGTAACGAACCTCAGCAACGCTATTCCCGGCAATCGGCGGCTTTTCCGCTGATTTTCCCCTCCATAACGCCGCTGGGATTCGTTAGATCGGCCAAGAGTCCGTTTACACGCTTTTAAGAACAATACGATTCGTTAGCGAAGCACCCCCTTCGTCGTTATGGCTGAACAGCAAAATGCGGGAGGCGGCGGGTCAAGGAACGGTCACTCTGTGTGTAGTAAGAGGGGACAAACGAAAAATTTACGGGGCGAGAAATGTCGGCCGCGTCTTCAGCCGGATGGTGTACGCGCCGTCCGAAGCTACGACGAGAGGCTTCGAAGGTCGGCAAGCCGATCAAGTCGGTGCTCGGGGAGAACGCCGAAGCAATGGCGATCCGTACGACGGCCAAGAAGCTGAGAGTCATGGGCATGAAGCGTCCGCTCGGCCCGATTCTGTTCGACGATCTCGGGCTGAAGCCGGCCGTTGGTTGGACTATTCCGCGATCGGCCTGGACATGGCGCTTGACGATGCGAAGAAGCTCTTCTCCGAATAACTGCGGGATTGCGGACGGGATGCCCGGTTTCGGGCTTCCCGTTTTTTTCCGCCGCTGCCTCGATCGTGCAATTCAATTCTTCTCCGCAAGAAGCCCGGCCAGAACGTCCGGATAATCCGTTATAATGCCCGCCACCCCGGCGTCCAGCAGCTTGCGCATCACTTCCGGTTCGTTGACGGTGAACGGATGGTAAGCGACGCCCCGCTCCGCCGCCTGCGCCACCCACTCCGGCAGCACCGCGTAATAATACGCGTGAAGCGCGTCCGCCCCGATGCGCCGGGCGTACTCCCACGGCTCGTAAAGCCCTTCCATATACAAAATGCCGGTTCGGATCTCGGGAGCCAGCCGCTTGCATTGCATGAGCGAATAATGATTGAAGCTGGAAATAATGACGCGGTCCGCCATGCCGAAGCGGCGAATCTCTTCAATCACCGCTTCCTCCAGCCCAGGATACGGGACGACGCCGTTCTTCAGTTCCAGATTGAGCTGCAGCGAAGTGGGCTTGACCAGTTCCAGCAGCTCGTGAAGCGCGGGAACCCGCTCGTCCATGAACGCCGGATCGAACCAGGAGCCCGCGTCCAATTGCCGCAGCTCTTGCATCGTCGTCTCGGCCACCAGCTTGGAGCAACCGGTCGTCCGGAGCAACTCTTCGTCGTGAATCAGCACAAGCTGCCCGTCCAACGTCATCTGAACGTCGGTCTCGATGGCCGTGGCGCCGAGTTCGATGCTGCGCCGGAAGGCGGCGAGCGTATTTTCCGGGCAATAAGCGGATGCGCCCCGATGGGCGATATTCAGAACGGCACTCAAAGGGCAAACCTCCAATGGCAATGGAAATGTAAGAAATTTCAATTCCATTATACTTCGAAACCGTTAGCAGAATGTAAAAGCCCGGAAAAACTTCCGAGCCGCCGAAGAGAAGAAACAAACGGAACTCTTGCGTAAACACGCGTTTACATTTATACTGAGCGCATTCCATACTGCAAAGGATGGGGATAAAAGGATGAGACTTGGCGGGCAAGTTTTTGTGGATCAGATGAATCCGGACTGTTGGGCGGAAGCGATGCGGCAGGCGGGCTTTCGCGCGGCGCCTTGTCCGGTCGGAGGGGACGATGTCGCCGAAGCGGAAGCTTATGCGAAAGCCGCCCGCCGGCATGACATTCTCATTGCCGAAGTCGGAGCCTGGAGCAATCCGATCAGCCGGGACGAAGACGTAAGGCGCAAAGCGATCGCATATTGCATCCGGCGGCTGGAGCTGGCCGAACGCCTCGGCGCCGGCTGCTGCGTCAACATCGCCGGCTCGCGCGGCGAGCAGTGGGACGGGCCGGACCCGGACAACTTCAGCGACGACACATTCGAGTTGATCGTCGAGACGACGCGCGCCATCATTGACGCCGTGAAGCCGGAACGCACCGTCTTCGCGCTAGAGATGATGCCGTGGATTTTCCCGGATTCCGCCGATTCCTATCTCGAGTTGATCCGAGCCATCGACCGCCCGGGCTTCGGCGTGCATTTCGACCCGGTGAACATCGTCAGCAGTCCGCGCGTTTATTACCGCACCGGCGAGATGATCCGCGACTTCTTCAAGAAGCTCGGGCCTCATATCCGCAACTGCCATGCCAAAGACATCGCGCTGCGGGGCAAGTTGACCGTTCACCTCGACGAGGTCGTCCCCGGCCAAGGCATTCTGGATTACCGGACGTTCCTCACGGAACTGAACAAGCTGCATCCGGACACCGCGCTCATCATCGAGCACTTGTCCACTAACGAGGAATACCGTCAAGCCGCGGATTACATCCGGAGAACCGCCGCCGAGCTGAACATTTCGCTTTGACGGCAACCTCCCGATGTTCCCCGTTCCGCCCGGTTGAAGCAAGGACGCTCGCCGGGCTGTTCGGGCATTGGGAAGGAGGTTTTTTGCGTTTCAAGCGCTCATCGTCGGCATGCCGTTCGTTCGGCAGCCCCGTCGCCCACGCGTCCATCCCGCCGACGCAAACAAGCCGTCTGCCCGACCTCGCGGCCCGTGCAGACGGCTCTCTTTGGCTCGATATTTTTAGGAGTCCCGTGTCGCTTGTTCCTTTGCCTTCAATCCACGAAGGGGTAAACCCAGAAGCGTTCGGTCCCGAACCGGTCGGCCAATTCCTTGTCCGACGGCTTATGGCTTCCTTGCAGCTCGGGGACCTGGAATTGGGATCGATGCGCTTGAATGGACGCGATTTTCTGCTTCACAAACGCCCGGACATCATGGATGACCGTAGGTTGTCCGATACCTTGCTCCAGATTTTTGGAGAAGGCCATGCAATGAACGGGAGGTCTCTCGCTGCGGGGCAGCCTTCCCACCGTTCGAACGACGGCGGCTCCGCACGCGTCATGATCCGGATGCACGCTGTAGCCCGGATAGAAGGTATAGACCAGCGAAGGGCGAAGCTCTTGAAGCAGAGCGCCGATCTTCTCGTCCAGCAGCTCCTGCTGTTCGAATTCAATCGTCTTATCGTGAAAACCTAGCAATCTTAAGTCCTGGATGCCGATCGCCCGGCACGATTGCTCAAGCTCCAGCTTGCGGACGGCCGGAAGCGTCACCCGGTTGGCGAAAGGCGGAACGCCCATATTCCGCCCCATCTCGCCCAAGGTGAGACAGGCGTAGGTGACATGCGCTCCGTTGCGAATATGGCTCGCCAGCGTGCCCGACAAGCCGAAAGCCTCGTCGTCCGGATGCGGCAGCACAACTAAAATCCGTTCCATGATCGTTCATCTCCTCCTGCCTTAGAAAGGCTGCCGGCTTAACTGCAACGCTACGACCAGCTTGCCTTGACTGTCGTGCCCCGCCAGAATCAACCGCTCGGTCTCGCTCTCTTCGTAATGCGTCAAGCCTTCCGAGTATACCCAGCCATTCTCCATCTTCAAGCCTACGCGATACGGACCGCTCCCGGCTATCGATCCGTGCGAATAGCGAATTTGCGCATTCGTAATGAAAGTCGCGGCCGGATGCTTCGAGCTATCGTAATGGGCGGCATAGGCTCCCGTCGTCATCTCCAGATGCACATACAAATCTTGATTTCTAAAAATATCGATTCTGCGCTGTATTTCCGATGGTTCGATTAGCTGCATGTTGTCGCCTCCAGACGTTGACCGGTTGCCCCATGTGAGGAATAGGGGTGCAGTCGCATTATACCTCATCGCTGTCCGCCTTTAAAGCGCAAGGCGGGCATGCGATAGCCGATCTTCTCCTTCGCCTCCGGCACAAACGTTGCAAGGCACTCGCCGATCAACCGATTGCCGGCCAGGCGGAGCTTAACACCAGGTTTCATCCAGATGCGCCGCGTAGTACGCGAGGCCTCGTTTGAAATACCGAATTTTCTCGTCGGAGGTGGTCTCCAGCAAGTTGGTCAATACGACTTCCATCGCTTCTTTGTAGCGCTGCGTATTGTACAAGGCCATCGCATGGAAAATCTGGAGCGCCCGGTTGTGCGGAAACTCGCTCACCCCGCGTCGCAACACTTCCTCCGCTTCCCGATAGTGCCCCAGATAGCGATACGTGCTTCCCAGGCCGAGCAGACACCTTTCCAGATCGGGTCCGGAAAGACCCAAATCGATCGCCCGCAGGTAGTAAGGAATGGCTTCCCGTCCTAATCCCGAATTGTCGTGGGCCACCCCGGTCTGGAAAACAATCTCCGCATCGTCGGGATAGGCGGCGGCCAAGTCCAGCAGCAGCTCCCGCGCTTGCTTCAAAATGGCCTGATCCTGCCTGGCGCGTCCCTCTTCGCGCAGCTGAATCGCTTCTGCCAGTCGATCTCGCGTCATCTTCGATCCGTTCCTTTCCCGATTGGAATCTTTCTTCTTATACTACCAGAAAATACAATGGCCTGGTGAAAAAAAGGACCGCCAAGGGACAATCCCTGACGGCCGCACTCTCCCTCGCGGGAGCCGCAATCGCTAACGAACACAGACAACGTTATTTGGCGAAAAAGCGGCGTTCTCGACACCCTAACGAATCGACCAATCGTTATCGGCCGGATTTCCTTCGGAAAAGGGTCCGCCGCGGGCGAATAGCGGGTTCTCGATTCGTTAATTTCTCCAACGGGCTTCCCATGGCGGAATAACGATCGCTCGGTTCGTTACGCCAAGAGCGAGAAGGCCGCTCCGCGCATTGATCTCCCCATGCCGTCCCTCCGCCTAAAGCCGCGACAGTTCGCTCAAGACTTCATCCAACTGCCCGCTTGCCATGCGGGTCATGCCGTTCTCGGCCACTTCCTTCAAGCTGGACGTGCGCAGGAATTGAAGCATCGGACCTTCGAACAGCTGCGGGAAATGCCGCTTCAAGACTTCTACGGCCGCATCGTCGTTCAGAAGATCGCTGAGGGCCGTATTCTCCGTGTAACGAGTCCGGAACAAGCCCTCATGCTCATATTCGAAGGCGTAGACGCCGGAGCCGACGGAGAGCGTGACGCCGCCCGCGTCTTCGGACGCGGAGAGAATGCCGTCCGCCGCATCGAGCGGCCGGCCGCCTTCCTTCAATCCGGCAAGCGAAGCGCCCCGCAGCACGATCTCGGCCGTCGTGTTGGCCGGAATCTCCGCATCCACCCGGATGCGCTTCCCTTCGATCTCCCAACCGGACTCGACGGTTCCATACGGCGAGCGATGCGCTGCCTTGGCATGCTTCAGCGCCTTCGTTCCGAACAGCGGCTCGATATGAATCCGTTTGAAGGCGGGAACCGCCGGATCCATGTCCAGACCGGCCAGCTTGCGATACATCCAATCGCCGATCGCCCCGTACGCGTAATGGTTGAAGGAGTTCATATCGTCGCTCCAGAACGAACCGTCAGGCTTGATGCTGTCCCAGTGCTCCCAGATCGTGGTCGCGCCTTTGGATACCGAATAGAGCCAGCCGGGGTAACTGTCCTGCAGGAGCAGCCGGACCGCCGTCTCGTGATAGCCGTGATCGGACAGGGCAAAACAGAGATACGGCGTGCCTACGAATCCGGTCGTCAGGTGGTAATCGTTCTCCACGATCAGATCGTTGAGATCTTTGGCGATGCGGGCGCGCACCTCTTCGTCCGCCAATCCGAACATGAGCACGAGCACGTGCGCCGTCTGCGTAGGCGCGGCCACCCGCCCGCTCGGTGTCAGGAACTCGGCCCGGAACGCCTTGACGATCCCGCGGTGCAGTTCCGCGTATTTCGCTTCGTCTTCCGCATGCCCCAGAACTTTGGCCGCCTCGCGCACGAGCCGGGTGGAATACGCGTAGAACGCCGTAGCGATCAGATCGCGCGGAGTCGCGCCGACATAGCTGTCTTCCTTGGCGTCGAGCCCCAGCCAGTCTCCGAAGTGGAATCCCGTATTCCACAGATGCTCGTTGTCGCCCTGCGCGCGGATATATTCCACCCATGCCTTCATGCTGGCATACTGCTCGGAGAGCAGACGTTTATCGCCGTAATATCGATAGACGGTCCAGGGGCAAATGACCGCCGCGTCTCCCCAAGCGGCCGAACTGGCTCCTCCGGCGACGTCCGGGATGACGAACGGCACGCCTCCGTCCGGATGTTGCTCCGCCTTCAGGTCGCGGAGCCACTTCGTAAAGAACGGAGCGCCCTGGAAGTTGAAGAGCGCCGTGCTGATGAACACCTGCGCGTCCCCCGTCCACCCGAGCCGCTCGTCGCGCTGCGGGCAATCGGTCGGCACATCGACAAAATTGCCTCTCTGCCCCCACAGAATATTGCTTTGCAGCCTGTTAACGCGGCTGTCCGAAGTATGGAAGGCGCCCGTCGGCTCCATGTCCGAATGCAGCACCTCTCCTACGAACGCTGTAAGCGGCAGCGAATCTCCCGGATATCCCTCCACCTTCACATAGCGGAATCCCATGAACGTGAAATGGGGGGCGTAGCTTTCCGTTCCCTCGCCTTTAGCCGTATACTCCACCGTCTGCTTCGCTGCGCGGAGATTGGGGAAGTAGACGTTGCCTTCCTTATCCAGCACCTCCGCATGCCGCAGCACGATCTTCGTGCCGGCCGGCGCTTGAACGGTCATCCGGATGCGGCCCACCATGTTCTGCCCCATGTCCAGCACCCGGTCGCCGGCGTGGGTGACGAAGCTGGCGATCGGCTTCACCCTTTCCGTCACGCGGACCGGCCAGTTCTCCTGTGGAACCAGAATGTTCATGGGCAAAGGAAGGACCTCGGCAGACGCCCACGCCTCGTCCGGGAAGCCGTCTTCGCTCCATCCGGCCGGCTCCAGGCGGGCGTCGTAAATTTCGCCGTGATAGATCGTCGAATAGAGCACCGGACCGGTCGAGCACTTCCAGGACTCGTCGGAGACGATCACGTCCTCCGAGCCGTCTTCGTATCGAACGTGAAGCTGCAGCAGCGCCGCCCGCCGATCCCCGTATTTGAAATTCCGGTTCTCGAAGCCCATCCCGCTGCGATACCAGCCGTCTCCGAGGTGAACGCCGATCGCGTTGCCGCCGGCTCGCAGCAGTCCCGTCACGTCGTAGGTCTGGTACTGCAGCCGATGCTGGTAACTCGTCCAGCCGGGGGCGAGCGCGTCGTCGGACACCCGGCTGCCGTTGGCGTACAGCTCGTAAACGCCCGCCGCCGTCGCGTAAATGCGCGCAGCCGCGATCCCGGGCTTCAATCGAAAGCTTTTGCGCAGCAAGAAGGCCGCACTCGTCCCGGGATCGATCTCCGCCGCCCGCGGCGTCATCCACTGCGCCTGCCACTCCGACGCGTCCAGCAGCGTCGTCTCGAACGAAGCCGTCTCGCTCCAATCGGATTCCCGTCCTTCGTCATCCCAGGCTTTGACCCGAACGTGATACCGGGTGCGCGACGCCAATGGCGGCCCGGCATATTCGATCTGAATGGAGGCGTCGCTCGCCGTATAGCCGGAATCCCATAGCGGAGCGGCGAAGTTCCCGTCGGCTCCGGCCACTGCGATACGGTATCCCGCCTGCATGGCGCCGCGCCGGTCCGATTCGAGCCGCCAGGCGAACCGCGGATTGCGGACGCCGATCCCGAGCGGATTCGTGCGATACTCGCACGTTACGTTCGTCACTTTCCAACTCATCTGAAGCCCTCCCCGATTCGATTTTCGAACGTGCAATTCGCTTCTCAACCTTTGATGGAACCGGCGGTCATCCCGGCCACGATCTTCTTGTTGAAGAAGAGGAACAGGACGAGCGGCGGAAGCGTAATAAGCAAGATGTTCGTAAACAGCAAGTTATATTGGGAGACGAACTGGCTGGTGAAGTTGTACAGCGTCAGCTGCACGGTCGCGTTCTTCGCTCCCGGGAAGAAATAAAGCGGGTTCGTAAAGTCGTTGAAGATTGCGACGGCTTGCGTGACGATCACTGTGGCGGTAACCGGCTGCAGCAGCGGAAAAAGGATGGTGAAAAACAGCCGGTACCCCCCGTAGCCGTCCACCACCGCGGCTTCGTCGATCTCCCGGGGAATGGTGGCCATGAAGCTTCGGTACAGCAGCACGCAGAACGGGAACCCGAGCGCCACCTCGATCAGCACCAGTCCGGTCATCGTTTTGAACAGATGAAGCTCGTTCAGCACCCAGATGGTGGGCACGATCGCCGGAGGAATGATCAGGCCGGCCAGCACGAAGAAGCCGATCCAGGGCGACGCCCTGTCTTGCCTGCGCTGCATGACGAAGGCGGCCATCGAGCAGACGACCACCGTGGCGGCAATGGACAGCACCGTCAGCACCGAGCTGTTCCAGAACGCGCGGAGCAGCATGTGGTCCCGAACGGCGACGACTTCCTTGATGTTCTGCCAGAGCTGAACTTCGGATGGCCACTCCAGATTCATGAGGGAGGCTTCCCGAGCGCTCTTCATCGCGGTCAGAACGACGAAATACAAGGGGACCCAGAAAAGAACGACGCTGGCGAGCACGGCGGCCGCCTCGAGCATCCATTTGCGAACGCTTCGGCTCATAGGTCCACCTCTTGGCGGCTCAGATAGCGCGACAGCGGGAACGCGAGCGCGGCGACGAACACGAACAGAATGACGTTGCCGGCCGTAGCCAATCCGTAGAACCCGCCCTGATATTGCTTATAGATGATAGAGGCGATTACGTCCGTTGCGAATCCCGGCCCGCCCTTGGTCATCGCCCAGATCAGATCGAACGACCGCAAACCGCCGATGAAGGCGAGGATAATGACGGAGTTCGTCGCCGGACGGCTCAAGGGGACGACGATGTTCCAGAACTTGTTCCACCCGTTGCCGCCGTCGATCTGCAGCGCTTCGTAATATTCCTCGGGAATGGACAGAATCCCGGCGATATAAATGACCGTCGCGAAGCCGATTCCCTTCCACACATCCACGAACGCGACCGACAGCAGGGCGATGCTCGTATCCCCGAGCCAATCCGGCCCCTCGATGCCGAGCCGCGCCAAGGTCGTATTGATGAGCCCCGTCGTCGGATGCATCATCATGCTGAAGGCGATGCCGACGGCGATCGTGCTGACCAGCGTGGGGAAGAACACGACGGACCGCAGGTAGCTTTTCGTGCGGAGCTTGCTGGTCAGCAGGACCCCGAGCAGCAGCCCCCCGACGACCTTCAGCGAACAGGTGACGACCGCGTAGATAAACGTGTTCTTGAAGCCGATGCTTAGGGAAGGCTCTTGAAAAAAGGTGATGAAGTTCTGCAAGCCGATAAAATCCCAGTCGGACAGCGTCCACCTCGTCAAGCTGAAGAAGAACGACATCGCCGTCGGGACGATAAAGATGACGAAATAGACGATCGCCGCCGGCAGCAAAAATTTATAGGTATAGATCCGCCTGAATACTTTGCTCATCCCGTTCCCCCCAATCGGAGCGAAGCCGCCGGCCCTGCCCGTGTCCGGCGGGCCGGCCTCCTTCACTCCGGCGGTGTTGCGTTTACCACCCTTCAAGCCCGAGCTGCTGCGCTTGCTTCTTGACGTCCTGGTCGTACAGCTCGGCAGCGCTCTCGGCTTTTCGCTTGCCGCTGCCGACTTCCACCGTAATCTGCTCGAGGCTCGGTCCTTTGACCGGAGAGACGAATTCCAGCGCCGGAGCCGTCATGCCCGGTTGGTCGAAGTAAGGAAGCATATCCTTCACGACTTGCGGGACGTTGTCCGGAATGGCCGCCCCCTTGATAACGAACGGTCCCGAAGGGGTGGATACTTTAGCGACGACCGCCATTCCTTCCGCGGAGGCGATGAACGCCAGAAACTTCTTCGCTTCTTCGGGATGCTGAGTGTTTTTGTAAATATAAGCCGCCCCCGGCATCCATACCGTCAAGCCGTTCTTGTCGGGACTGTCGCCCGGCTGCGCGAAGAAGCCGATATCGCCAATCTGATCCGGATTGTTCTGCACGATAGCGGGAATGGCGAAGGTCAGCATCGGATAATGGGCGCCCTTGCCTTCCGCGAGCATCCGCAGTCCGGCGTCGTAAGTGGTCGCCAGGAAATCCTTGTTGTAGTAACCGACCGTCTCCTCCAGCTTCTGGAAGCTGCGCAGGGCGGCGGGCGTCGTCGCGTACTTCGCCTTGTTCGCCGTATAGTCCGCGGCAAAATTGGGGTCCTGCGCCTGCACGTTGAAATAATCGGCCAGCACGATCAATTGGGAAGTCCAGGTGTCCTTGTACGTTCCGACAATCGGCGTGATGCCGGCCGCCTTGATCTTGTCGTTATTGGCCATCAGCTCGGCCCACGTTTTCGGCACGGAGAGACCGAGATCGGCATAAATTTTCTTGTTGTACAACCAGCCGCCGCCGATGGTCGAAGTATACGGAACGCCGTAAATTTTCCCGTTCGAGGTGACCGTCGGTTTGAACGAATCGACAACGCGCTCCTGGAACGGTTCGTTCGTCAAATCCAGCAAATTCTGTTCCGGATTCAACGCTTGCATAAGCGAGCCCGAGTTATAGAAGAAAATGTCGTTCATATCGCCGGTGGACAGGCGCGTTTTGACGAAGTTGTCGCCTTCGCTGCCTCCGGGACGGGTCTCGGTCTCGAACGTGATGTTCGGATTTTGCGCCTGGAAGGCTTCGGTCAGCGCTTTGGCGATGTTGACGGAATCCTGGGAGTTGTCGACCAGCAAGCTTAGCTTCACTTTCTCTTTCGGCTCTGTGGAAGCGGATGCGGAGGGGCTGGCGCCGGCGGAAGAACCGGAGCTGCCGGACGGCGAAGCCGACGGGCTTCCGTTATCGTTCGAATTGCCGCCGCCGCACCCGGCGAGCAGACCGGTCGTCAGCGCAACGCTGGACAGCAAGGCGAGAACTTGCCTGGAATGGCTCATTCGTTTGGTCCCCCTTTGAATTCAGGATTAGCGTTCGGAAGGGCCCGGGTACCCATGACCCTATTCTAGAAGAAAGCGCATTCAAGCGACATCGCCACTTTCTTTTGATTCCGTTCCGTTTTTTTTGGAATGCGCTTCGCTTCGCGCCTCAAATGGAGCCGTCCTTGAACTGGCCGGGCGTTTTGCCGGTATATTTCTTGAACACCTCCGTAAAATGGCGGTTCGTCAAATAGCCGACCTTCGCGCCGACCTCGCTCACTTTGCATCCCTTGTTCAGCAGCGTCTTGGCCATCTCCATGCGGATGCGGGTCAAGTATTTGATATACGTCTCGCCCATCACTTCCTTGAACAGCACGCTCAAGTAGGTGGCATTGAGCCCTACATGCTCGGCCGTCTCCTGCAGCGAGACGTCGCGGGTGACGTTGCGTTCGATGAAGCGGCAAGCCTTCTCGACGGCGGCATGCTTGATCCGTTCCCTCGCATCGAGGCCTTTGTCCGCAAGGAGCGCCATCTGCTCCCGGAACCATTCCGACAGCGCGCCCGCAGACGATGCCTTCCGAATCTCGATGTGCGGCATATACGGCTCGTTCGGCGGAAAGAGCGAACCGGTCCCGGCTGCGTTGCCCTTGGCCGCATCCATCGCGATATAGATCAGCTTGAGCATCTCACGTTCGGCGACGTCCGGATCGACCTTGGACGCATGAATCCAGCCGATGAAGCGGTCCACCTCGTCCATAAGCATCGCTTTGTTGCCTGTCCGCATGCTCAGCACGATCGCTTCTTCCCGATCCGGCCACCCTTCCGGCGACAGGCGGCTTGCGCCCAGCTCGCCGAACTTCATCGCGCCCTTCGCTTCCAGCAGCAAGGCGTACTTCAACGCATGAAGCGCTTCTTGATAGCTGCGCGGGGCCTCCTCCGGATTCGGATACGTGCGGCCGATGCCGACGGCCGTTCCCGCCGAGTCCAGGTCGCTCGCTATCTCGTCCCAATAGGCATGGGACAACTCCATAAAGTGGAAGACGACGGCTACCTTCTTCCCCTCGATCCGCAAATCTACCGTCCGGTAAGCGGGATGGTCCGGCAAAGCAAAATCGCCGGCCGCAGCCATCACCGTCACGGCTTGCACGTGCCGCTCCTCCTGGCCGAACGTCTCCCGCCACTTGGCTAGCGCTTCTCTCCCGTGCAGCAGCAAGTCCCAGACCGCCTTGTCCAGCAGCTCCCTTCGGCTCGCATCCCATTTGCGCTCCAAATCTTGGACGGCTTCCTTCTTGCGGATTTGCCTGAGCGCTTTGCGCAGCGCCTGCTCGATGCCGTGCTCCGTGAACGGCTTCTCCACGTAATCGGCGACGCCGAGCCGAATGGCGCGTTTGACGTATTCGAATTCGTTAAAGCCGCTGAATACGATGCAGCAGGTATCCGGCGCTTCCTCCAGAATTTCCTCCAGAAGCTGCAGGCCGTCTTTGCCCGGCATCCGAATGTCGGTCAGCACGATATCCGGACGCACGTTCCGGAATGTCTCCAAAGCCGAAATCCCGTCTCCGGCGGCGCCGGCCAATCGGATGCCAAGTCCCTCCCAGTCGACAAGGGCGCTCAGCGCCTCCAACACGATATACTCATCGTCGAAAATGACGGCTTTAAGCATGGGGCTTCACCTCGTTCGGAAATGGCTTGAAGCGGATCTCGATGCGGGTGCCGCGCCCCGGCTCGCTTCGGATGGCGAAGGAGCTCGAAGGACCGTAATAGAGCAGCATCCGCTCCTTGACATTGCGCAGACCGTAGCCTTGCTCCGTTCGGGAGACGTCGTCCATGCCTACGCCGTCGTCTTCCACGGCGAAGACCAGGAAGTCCCCATTGAGCCGGCCTTCAATCCGGATGACGCCCTCCCCCACCTTCGGCTCAAGGCCGTGGCAGATGGCGTTCTCAACCAGCGGCTGGAGAATCAGCTTGAGCATCTCGTAGCCCATCATGGAAGGCTCGACGCTCGCTTCATAGCGGAACCGCCCGTTGTAGCGGATGTTCTGAATCGTCATGTAATGCTCGATATGCTTCAATTCCTTGAAGACGGGAATCGTCTCGACGCCTTTGTTCAAGCTGAGCTTGAAGCTTTCGGACAAGGCCAGCGCCATCGCCGCCGCTTCTTCCGTTTTCCTCAGCCTGGCCATCCAATAGATCGAATCCAGCGTGTTATAGAGAAAATGCGGCTTGATCTGCGCCTGCAGCGCCCGAAGCTCCGCTTCCCGTTCCTTTAGTTTCGTATGATACAGCTGAGCGTCCAATTCTTGATTTTCCATGGCCAATCGTTTGAACGTTTCCCCGATCGCGCCGACTTCGTCCTCCTTGAACGTCCCGCCGATCGCGCGCGAGCCTTTGTTCCAATCGATCATCATCTTTTTAAGCTGCAGGAGAGGGCGGGTGATCGTGCCGGAGACGATATAGGAAATGATCAGCGCGACAAGCGCGATTAAGGAGGCGATCAAAAAGGTAAACGTGCCGATTCGGTTCGACTGCTTGAACAGCTGGCTTTCCCGGATGATATGAACGAATATCCACTGGGTCGTCTGATTGCGGAATTCACTAATCAGGTAGCCTTGCTGCTGAAGCTGAGCCATCAGTTGGTCGTAGCCGCCGGGAGCGAGCTTCGGCAGGGACTCCTCTTCCGGATAGACAATGCGGGCCGGATGGCCGGAGGAGTCGATCGCCAGAAACTGCCCGTTGTCCTGGCTTCCGTTAAAGACGCTGCCGAACATGGCTTTCGAGAGATTGGTGACGATCAGTCCGATCGGCTTGCCGTCCGCGCTCTCCGAATCCCGGAAGAGCTTCACCGTCGAGAACGAGTCGCTTCTGTCCTCCAGCACGTTGTAGCTGAGAAACACGACGCGCCCCTGCGCTTCGACCGCCTGCCCGTACCATTCCGATTGCTCGATCGCTTGCTTTTTATTCGGCGTCTCATAGATTCCGGCGTCGTCGGATCTTCCCCAGCAGTACGTTTGATAATGAAGATCGAGGATGCATAAGGAGTTGACGAACCGGGTGTCGAAGGAATTGCTGTTAATGATCTTCTGCAGCCGATTGACCGTGAGCGTGTTCATCTCGCTCAGCTCTACGCTGTTCTTGATCTCGCTCTCCCGCAGATCGTCCCGGATCTCCTCGTTCAGAACGATGAACCGGTTCAAGTTCACGATATTGCGCATTAGAAGGTCCGCCACCTCGCTCGATGTCCGCAAGTGATCGTTGTTCGTCTTCGTGTTGTTCTCCGTGAGCGTATCTTTGGCGATGTCGAAGGACACGTAGCCGAGCACGACGAGCGGCGGAAGCGAGAGCAAAATCATCGCGGCAAAAAAGCGGCTGCGGACTTTGCGGAAGCGGAACCGATTCGCAAGCTTGCGGAGGTGACCGGTCATGTCATGGCAGCCTTCCTTCCTAGACAAATAAGCGGCCTAAGAATGGAATTAGGACGCTTGAGATGGAGGTTCATTTCATTGTAATGCACGTTTCCTATTATTGAAAGCGCTTATTTCTTTGGGGCGGTGCGAGCTTTTTTTAGGCTTCGGTTGCGGAGTTTATTAGCCCGGAGGCTCTTCCTCCTCCCAACCGCAATTTCTATCCTTTCACTTCGCCTGGCTTTGCTTCCCGGCCCGGCTGGCCGTCACCCGATTTATCGGCATCGCCCGGCTTCGAAGCGGCTTCATGATTTAATACACATCGCGCATATACCGCTTGTCGCGGATCAGACCCTGCACGTAAGCTTCGCTTATTCGCAACGAAGGCATCGTCCTGTCGCGCGAGCAACTGCTGGAGAAGGTGTGGGGGTTCGATTATTTCGGCGACTTGCGGACGGTCGATACGCATATCAACAGGCTGCGAATGAAGCTGTCCCCTTACGGCCGGTTCATTCAGACGGTTCGAGGCAAAGGCTATCGATTCGAGGTGCGGGATGAGGAATAAGCCGATACGCACGCAATTTTTACTGGCATTTCTGTCGTTTATGGGCCTCCTCGTCCTGTGCCTTGTCGTCGCCAATTTGCTGTTCCTTAAGCCCTATTACGTCTGGCTCAAGACGAACGAGCTGCGGGCGCTCAGCGACCGGATCGTCGAGCAAGGAGCTGCGACCGACAGTCCGTCCTTCGAACGGATCGTGCAGGGTGCGCTTTATCGGAGCCAGGCCTCCATCGACATCTACAGCCGTGACGGCAAAACGATCTATAGCACAAGAAGCCCGAAAGACGAGAAGGAACGCCAGATGCAGGAATCGTTCGACAGCCGCGAGCGGGCCCGATTGCAGGCCGGAGAGACCATCGTCCGGGAACGCGAGGAAGCCGACCATAACATGGTCAATCTGGCGACGTACCGTCTGCTGCCGAACGGCAGCATCGTTTCTCTCAGTTCCAACATGGCGCCTACCGAAAAAAACGTCCGAATTTTCAACCAGTTTCTGCTGCTCGTCTGCGGGCTCTTCCTTGTCGTTGCTTGCCTGTGGGCGATCCAATTCGCCACCTACTTCTCGAAGCCTATTGTCGGCTTGCAGCAATTGGCTCACCGGATGACCCAGTTCGATTTCAGCCGCGGCTGGCAGGAGAAACGGCGTGATGAGTTGGGAGCTCTGGGGAGAGACATGAACAAGCTGTCAAGCATCATCGATCAATTCATTCGTGAATTGAAAGGGAAGAACGAACAGCTGGAAACGGAGCTGAACCGCAAAAACCGTCTGGAAGAAATGCGGCGAATGTTCGTCTCCAACGTGTCTCACGAGTTGAAGACGCCTATCGCCCTTATACAGGGGTACGCGGAAGGGCTGCGCCAGAGCGTCAACGAAGATGCCGCGAGCCGAAACGAATATTGCGAAGTGATTATCGATGAGGCGAAGAAGATGAACGAACTGGTCAGGGAACTGCTTCTCCTGTCCCAACTGGAGTCCGGGCAGGCGTATTATTATCCGGAGCCTTTCGACATTCAGGCGAGCATCCGCCAGACGATGACCAGACTGCGGAAATTATACGATCCGAAGGACGTTCGTTTCGAGCTTGAGCTTCAACCGAACGTCCATTGGGTGATCGGCGACGAGCCAAAAATTGCCCGCGTAATCAACAACTATATTACGAACGCCGCAAAGTTCGCCCGCAAGCCGGGGCTTGTCCGGGTGTCGCTGGAGGCGGTCGCCGGCCGGGCCCGGGTCTCGGTCTTCAATACGGGCCCCGCTATTCCTGAAGAGGAGTTGGATCAGGTATGGGAGAGCTTCTATAAAGCCGACAAAGCCAGAAAGCGCGACGACGGCGGCACCGGGCTCGGGCTGTCCATCGTCAAAGGGATCATGGACATGCATCAATCCCCTTATGGGAATTACAATACGAAGGAAGGCGTCGTTTTTTGGTTCGAACTGCCGCTGGCGGATGAGATGTAGCGGCTTGTTTATCTTCAAGGAAAGGTCGCGATCATGCGCCGAGCCCCCTTGTGCGCTTAATATTGGGAAGCGATCTCCTCGTGACGGAAGCAGCAGGTGAGATGATCCTGCACCATCCCGGTCGCCTGCATATGCGCGTAGCAGATCGTCGAACCTACGAAAGAGAAGCCGCGTTTCTTCAAGTCTTTGCTCAAGGCGTCCGAAATCGGAGTAGAAGCGGGCACGTCCTTCAGCTCCTTCCACCGGTTGCGGATCGGCCGGCCGTCGACGAAGCGCCAGATGTAGGCGTCGAAGCTGCCGAATTCCTCCTGCACCTTCAGGAACGCCGCGGCGTTGCGGATGGCCGCCTCGAGCTTCAACCGGTTCCGGACGATGCCCTCATTGAGCATCAACTCCTGCAGTTTTCGTTCGTCGAACCGGGCCACGATCTCGGGATCGAACCCGGCGAACGCCTCCCGGTAATGCTCCCGTTTGCGCAAGATCGTGTACCAGCTCAAGCCGGCTTGCGCGCTTTCCAAAGTCAGAAATTCGAACAGCTTCCGATCGTCGTGCACCGGAACGCCCCATTCCTCGTCATGATAGCGGATGTACAACGGACTGTCGTTCACCCAGCCGCAGCGTATCCGTTGGTCGGTCATACGTGTTGCCTCCTTCTTGTCCACAACGTCGATTACAATCATCATATCATAGAGGACTTGTAATCAAAAAAAGACGCTGGTTCCATCCAGCATCTTTATCAGCTTATCCTTTTGTAAGGACAACCGTTACTTCTAAGCCCAACCAAAGCATGCCCACCATCCGATAATTGCTCGCTCTTCTTTTTCAGCTTGAATACCTTTTTTTCACGTCTTCGCTACTTATGTTCAACCCCTTCCGCCACCATACACCATCTTCCATATTACGCCAATGTATGATACTATAGTAGTAGTCTTATAGAACTATACCGCTGCTGTTATAAAGGAATTTAATAGAAATCGAAAGAGAGTTGATTTATATGCTTGTGTTTTGGAAAAAGAAATATCATTGCGAATTTGGCCATTATTTTAAGCGGTATAAAATCGTTGACGGAGCGAAATGCTGCCCGAGATGCTCTAGTACAACGATTTATAAGAGAAATTCGTAACCCAAATGGATTGCCAGCGTCGCCTCCCATTGGGTTATTTGCCTGCCACCACGCGAAGCCCACTATCGGAAGCCTCTGCCTTCCTCGCACGGTACCCCGTTTTGTTTCCTGTCCTCGGGAGTCGAACATTCGGCTCCGGGAGCAACCTTAGACCGGGCAAAGTCCCGCGAATGCGTAGTCCCTTAACCTGCCATCATACGGTGACGTTGCTATAATCCCGCGCAAGCTTTTATGTGATGCACCTCATCGGGAAGCCGGACACCCCTTATCCCAATAGAGTGACCGACGAGGTGCTATTCACCATTTTTTTCCTCTCACTATATAGGCGGAACGTAAGATAAAAACGGGTTATTGGCACTCTAATAATTGGAATAAACTTTAGTCAGCCAACGTGAAATCGCAGAGACTACGATTATGCTTCCCTATCCTTATTCAAGAAATAACAACGGTGAACTAGGATTCTTTATTCATTGTGATTACTGGAATACAGGCTTTGCCACAGAAGCTTGCCAAGCTTTGATTGAGTTCGGATTTAAGCAGTTAGTTATAAAAAAGTAAGGATTAATTGTTTAAGGATTGGCAAGGCATGAAGTTTTGAAATGGGGTATCACTGCCGTGCATGGCTTGCTTTACATAGATTGTGCTTTGACAATAAAATAAGCATATACGCGTGGATTGAAACGGGGGGGAGAAATGATTCGAAGGGCGGGACGTTTTAAGCCTGTCATCTCGATCCACTGCCGAATGAGTCAGAAGCCATTTGCGCAACGCGCACTACACGCCAAATTTTGCAGTACGGGATATGTGCCAGGAGAGGATGCCCAGCATAAAGAGAAAAATGGTTTGAATACGCTTAATTTGAAAAAAATTAACATGAAGATGGGACATGCAACAACCCGCAGCAAATGATTTTCAATATACATACATCGTTCATGCAACAAGGAGTGCTGACTGAATGAAACGCCCATCGATCCGGTTTAACCGCATCCAAAACAAAATCGCTATCGGTTTTTTAGTCGTCGTAATCTGCTTTGTCTTCGAAATCCTTAGCGTGACCAAACAGCTGTCGGCTTTTCAAAAGGAGACCGAGTTTATTATAAATCACGATATGGAAGTACATAGTTTGGCTCAATCCATTGAGAAAGATCTTGTCGATATGGAAACGGGACAACGTGGCTTTGTTATAACTGGGGACACCAAATATTTAGACCCTTACTATAATGGTAAACAGAAATGGACGGTACATTACGATTCTCTTTTTAAGCTTGTTGCTGATAACCCGAGCCAACAGGACAAGCTGAAAGCCATTCAGAAGAACGTTGAAGAGTGGATTCGAGTCGCCGGCGAGAAAGTGATTGCCATGAAGAGCGCTAATGACAACAAGGGAATTCAGCAATTTTTCCAGGAGGATCCGGGAAAAAAGGATATGGACGCCCTGCGTGATCAGCTATCCACCTTCCGCGCAACGGAAAAAAAGCTGACCATGGAACGTGTCGCGGCGCTGGAAAAGAAGAACGACCAGCTTCGTAAGCAGTTGTACGTATCGCTTGTTTTAGTGATTGTCGTCGCGGCTATTTCTTGTTATTTCACAGGCGCCTTAACGGCACGCAACGTGCGCAAGGTAGGGAACGCCATCGCTGAAATCGCCTCTTCCGGCGGTGATTTAACAAAGAGAATCTCCGTGAGAACGAAGGATGAAACGAAGGATTTGGCCGATCAGACTAATTTGCTGCTGGCTAGCCTACAAAGCATGATCGCCGACATTCAAGCAAACACCGAGGAACTCGGGCGCTCTTCAACATTGCTAAAGAACGGTGCAGAAGAGAGTTCCAAGGCGTCTGACCAAATCGCCCAGTCGGTTCAACGCGTAGCCCAAGGGGCGGAACATCAAGTATCCCAAACGCAAGAGATATCCGCCATTATTCAGGAAACCGTATCGGGGTTGGAGCAAGTTGCCTCCACTGCGACTGACGTATCCGATCTTGCGCATCGTACGCAATCCGTCGCAACACAGAGCGCCAACGAAATGCGGCAGAACGCGGATAAAATCGGCCGCATCGAAGCGACCTTCTCCGAGATCCAAACGTCCGCAGCGGAGCTTGGGCGCTTGTCCGAACAAATCAGAAAAGTGGTAAGCTATATCCAAGATATTTCAAACCAGACGAATCTTCTTTCCCTGAATGCCGCAATCGAAGCGGCGCGCGCCGGCGAACAGGGCCGTGGATTTGCCGTCGTTGCAGATGAAATCCGTAAGCTTGCTGACCAATCTGCGCGTTCCACCAATGAGATTAATGAAACCATTGAAACAATGCTAGACGGCATTAACGGGCTTGTCGTGAAAGTAGATAACGGCAGCGTTGACGTAAAGAACGGTATCGAGGCAATGATCCGTGCAGGCGAATCGTTCCACACGATAATGACAGAAGTAAACACCCTCAGCGCCCAAATCATGGAGGTTGCTGCGACTGTAGAGCAAATGTCTGCCGGCAGCAAAGCCGTGGAAACGTCTATCCGAGAAATTACGAGGATTACGGAAGAAACCGCTTCGTTCTCCGAAGAAGTTGCAGCCATGACAGAGGAACAGACGGCAACGAGCCAAGAAATGCTGCAAACCGCATTCAGGCTGAGGGAAATGTCGGATTCACTACGAACGTTAGTCGGTAAATTCAAAGTATAAGCTCCACCCGCCTGATGATGGCCGGATGGGAACCGGCCGAAACGGTTTTCCCCGAAACCGGGGAAAACGTCGCGGGAACCCGCAATGCAAATTATTCCCAAACTCAAGGCGGTCACTCCCCAGGCCAAGGGCCGCGTGGAGCGGCTATGGGCGACCCTTCAGGATCATCTCGTCATCGAGTTGCACCTGCAAAGTGTGATAAAGTTAAAACCACTCCATCGCTGGAGTGGTTCCTTATGGTCTGATTCAACTATCGTTTCCCGTTAGTTTAATCAACTTATATCGCCATTGTGTGTAGCTTGTTACCCTCGGGATCCCAAAATTCAAAACCACCATGGCCATCATCTGAAATTCTACTCCTTTTTTCTTTTAAGTACCGAGATTTCGTCATAAAGTTACTTCTGCACAATCTGAATAAGGTTGCCGCATGTATCGTCGAAGACAGCTATTGTGAGTTCGCCCATTTTTGTCGGCTCCATAGTAAAATTCACGCCGTTTTCCAATAATCGTTTGTACTCTTTATTAATATCTGCAACGCCAAACATTGTTGCTGGGATGCCATCGGCAAATATCTTCTTTTGATACTCTTTGGCGGCAGGATGGTCATTCGGTTCGAGTAAAAGCTCGGTACCGTCTTGCTCATCGGGAGAAACAAGCGTTATCCACCTAAATTCTCCGACGGGAACGTCATTTTTTTT
>NZ_AUCP01000042.1 GCF_000429825.1 Cohnella thermotolerans DSM 17683 | reverse complement strand
GCATGTAGTCCAGCACCAGACGCAGACGATCCAAGTCTCCAAGCGTTTGAATTTCATTCCACTCAAACAGTTTCAGTTGTGGTATAATAGCCATAGCAGGCGACCCCTCTCATAGTGAAAATTGTTTTCTCGTCAATTACAATTTTACCATGGATGGACTCGCCTGTTTACTATTTATTACCACATCGGGAGGCTGGGGTGGAATTTCGCTCCGCCTCTCTTTTTACGCCCATAGCCCCGCATTTTTCCGCTTGTTTTTGGGGTAAAATTTATTTTCGCTCATCTTTCAACCTTTGTCGCGTCCGGTTTCCCGGACATCGCAATTAGCTTGGGAAATTAAAAAGAGAAATCGGTAAGATCATTCGAGAACTGTGCGAGCGAAAAGGGGTGGAAATCGTTCAAGCAGAAGCTTGCCCGATCATATTCACATGCTGGTGAGTATTCCTCCGAAGCTTAGTGTGTCGGAGTTTATGGGATATCTGAAGGGAAAAAGCTCGCTGATGATCTTCGATAAGTTTGCAAATATGAAATATCGTTACGGTAATCGCCAATTCTGGTGTAGAGGGTATTACGTAGATACCGTGGGGAGAAACAGGAAGGTCATCGAGGAGTATATCCGAAACCAACTGGTGGAGGACAAGAATTATGAACAACTTACGATGAAGGAGCTAATCGACCCGTTTACGGGTGAGACGGTGAAAAAGGGCAAGTAAAAAGCCCCTTTTCAGGGGCAGCCTGAGGCAACACGCGGTTGGCAGATCTTCAGTGCGCCTTAGAGGCGCTTGATTGCACCATGCCCTTATAGGGCTTATGGAAGCCACCGGCTAAGCCGGTGGTTATGACTTTATCGCTTCCGAAGGCCGGCTTCGCCAATCCGCACTCTTCCCCACGGTCTTGCTGCTTCTTCCCTTGCAACGGACACACGATCCGTTATTTCCTGATTTTCCTCTCGTTTTCGTTTGTAACGGACGGAGCGTCCGTTATAGGGCGTGAAAACTCAAAAGTCGGAGCATTTCGGGGGTCATAGCGGAACGTGTGTCCGTTCAGACGGGGTTAAACCTGGTTTACCAGAGAATAACGGATTCCCTGTCCGTTAAGGCGCCAACTCCAAACCCTTGTTCCTTCGTGCATACCAGCCGCGTTCTCGTCGCACTTGTCGTTCAACGTTTCCGGAACCGGTGTCCAAACAGACGATCCGGGTCAACGGAGGCTACATCTAAGCCGCGCGTCTTGTGCATGGGTCGGCTCCCCCCTATAATGAAGAGACAATCGTTGCCATTACGGGGAGATAAGGAGGGGCCGACATGGAACTCGTCGTATCGGAGGCTGCCAGATCCTGCTTCAGGAGCGAATGGGGCTACACGGACGGAGATTGCGTGCGGATTTTCGTCCGGTACGTCAGCGGGGGGCAAGATCCTTACGGATTCGGCATCATGAAGGACGACCCGATGGACCCGGCCGTCAGGGTCGAGGACGATCGGCTGACCTTCTATATGGAGAGCAAGGATATCTGGTTTCTGGAACGGAAGAAGCTGACGATCGATTGCAGGGACGGCGATATCGTTTTTACCGTCGAAGCTTAACGTTGAACGTTGCAAAGCTCGGAGACTGCGTGGAAAAAACTGCGCGCTCTCCGAGTTTTTTTTCGTTGACAATATTTACGTATTCGCCTATATTTGAATTAAGATAATTTATTTTCATTAGATAATTATATTTAGTAAGTAATGAAGAGGAGGAACTTATCGTGGCAAAATCCAATTGGGTCGTAGACGTCGCCCACAGCGCAATCGAATTTTCCGTCAAGCACATCATGATCGCGAAAGTCAAAGGCACGTTCCATAACTTCGAGGCGCAAATCTCGGCCGATCCGGAAGATCTGACGACCGCCGACATTGCGTTCCAGATCGATCTGTCCAGCGTCGACACGCGCAACGGGGATCGCGACAACCACCTGAAGTCGGCGGACTTCTTCGACGTCGAGAACCATCCGAAGCTGCTGTTCAACGCTACCAAGATTGTAAGCAAAGGCGACGGCGAATATGACGTGACCGGCGACGTTACGCTGCACGGCGTTACCCGTTCCGAGACGTTCCATGTCAGCTTCGAAGGCATCGGCAAGGATCCTTGGGGCAACGAGAAGGTCGGCTTTAGCGCCACCGGCAGCCTGAAGCGCAGCGATTACGGCCTGACTTACAACGCCGTGCTGGAGACGGGCGGCGTGCTGATCGGCGACGAAGTGAAAGTATCGCTCGAGATCGAAGCGGCTAAAGCCTAATCGCCCAGAGCCTAAGCGTCCGTAGAAACGAAGAACCTCCGACTCCGCGTCGTGCGCGCAGCCGGAGGTTCTTTTTTTCAAGAACGGGCTTAATAATGTCTCGCCGTGTATCGGGTGCTCCAATAACCCGTGTTCAGGCTGGAGATGGTGACGCCCCTCTTCGGTATGTTGCTGATGAATTGGCCGTTGCCGATGTAGATGCCGACGTGATTGATCTGCCCCGGCGTATTGACGCTGAACATGACACGGTCGCCGATGGCGAGCCGGGACTTGCTCGGAACCGGGATGCCGAACCGCGTTTGCGCGCTGGCCCAAGGAATATTAACGCCGTGCTGGGCGAAGACGAATTGCGTGAACGAAGAGCAATCGAAGATCAGCCCGGACGGATTTCTTGCGCTGAACTGGCAGGTCACTTTGCCTATGTAGGATTTCGCCGTGTTCACGAACAGATGGCCGTTGGTCGCATAAATTTCCTGGGCGGAGGCGGGTGCTGGCATTGCGATGACCGTAGCGGAGCAGACAATCGACAAGGCGATAGACGAAGCTGAGATTATTTTTTTCATGCAATCACACATCCTTGGACCAAAGTTGGGACCTGAGCCCATGGGTAACTTTACATCATTTTGGCGAGAAAAACGTTAGTGGTAAGTTGTACAAAAAGTAAATAAATTACCGTTTTTTAAGTAGAATGGGTAATTAGTGATAAGTTGGGCCTATTATCCTAGATCGGCGATCTCATATCGGCCCGAAGGATGGCGGATGAAAAGCCGAAGTCGCCGCGGCTCTTTTTGATTCTTCAGTCTCAATCCGTTCCGAACTAGACCTTCGAACCTAATTTTCGCCGCTGCCATTTTGCAATCTTAAGTCCTAGTCCATTCTGCGGAAGAACTTGGTAAAATTGAATGTAGAAACTTGTCTTGCCAAGTCGAAACGGAGGGCGGAGCATGGAGCAATATTTGGGCAGGAAAGTGAAAGAGGATATCGTGAACGCGTACGGCGTAACGATCGTTCCCGCTCATTCGACCATCGATAGAGAAGTGTTGGAGCTCATCGTCAAGCATCGCGTCAACGAGCAGTCGATCGTGCTGGAGACGGACGAGGAGAAGCCGGAGCCGCAAGCGGCCGACGATCGCCGCATTGCGCAATGCGTCCGGCATTTGAAGGAACTGTACGAGAACATTCGCCTGTCGCGTAAAGTGCCCATCTGGGAAATCCGCAACGAAATTTTGCCGTTCGTCATCGAGGCGTCGGACACGCCCGACGTGTTCCAGCTGCTGGAGCGGGTGAAGGGCAAGGACGATTATACATACGAGCATCATATCGGGGTGGCGGTGCTGTCTTCCCTGATCGGCCGGTGGATGAATCTGGGCGAGACGGAGCTGTCGCTGCTGTCGCTCGCCGCCCTTCTCCACGATATCGGCAAAATCAAAATTCCCGACGAGCTGCTGATGAAGCCCGGGAAGCTGACCGAAGAAGAGATGAAGATCGTCCGCAAGCACACCGTGTACGGGTACGAGATGCTGAGGGAGACGAAGGGCGTCAATCACCGCGTCGCTCTCGTCGCCTTGCAGCATCACGAACGGGAAGGAGGCGGCGGGTATCCGTTCGGCCTCGGGAAGGACAAGATCGATCCGCTCAGCTCCATCGTGGCGGTGGCGGACGTGTTCCACGCGATGTCTTCCAAACGGCCTTACCGCGACCCGTATCCGTTCAACGAGCTCCTTCGCCAGATGCGCCAGGAGAAATTCGGCGGATTGAGTCCGCAGATCGTCACTTTGTTCCTCGACAATCTCTTCCGCCGTCTGGTCGGCCAACAAGTCGTGCTCACCGACGGCCGTTCGGGAGAGGTCGTCTATGTCAATCCGAACGCGCCGGAGCTTCCGCTCATTCGCATCGGCGGCGGCTTTATCGATTTGAGCCGGGAGCGGGAAGCCGAAATCGGCGCGATCGCGACCGGTTGAACGTTCGGAAGGCGCCCCGATGGGGGCGTCTTCTTTTTTGTCCCCCCTTCGCATAAATTGGGAGAGGCCCGCCTTACGGGCAAGCGTTCCGGAAGCCACGACGATAGGGGGGACGAACAGATGCGCCGCAGATGGGGAAGGCCTCTCGCGTTTCGTTGGAAGTGGAATCCTCCGGCCAAGACCAGAGGCTTCCGCGCCGCCCGCAGATGGACGCCGCGAATCCAGGCCCCGCCGCCGCGAAGCGCGGGGTTCGTCGCGCGCAAGCGGCGGTTCCCGCGCCGGCAGTCCGCTTACGCCCCGCAACCCCAGGGCTGGGTGGCCCGCCCGCGCAAACGGATGAAACGCCGCCATTTCTGGCTGCTTATGCTGCTTCTAATCGTGCTTGCGACCTTCCAGTCGCTGCTTTTTCTCGACAAATATTTGCGGGATCCGCTTATGTTCCTGGCCAAGGTTCGCATCACGCAGATTGCGACCGAAGCGGTCAATCAGGCGATGATGGACAATATCGCGAGCGGTGCGGACAGCAGCAAGATGGTTCAGTGGAAAACGAACGAAGCGGGGAAAATTACGGGGTTTCTGATCGATTACAAGGAGCAGATGAACATTACGGCGCAGACGATCAAAGTGGTGGAGCGGACGCTGCAGGAACAGGCCGGCTTGTACGAGAAAATACCGCTCGGCCACGCGCTCAACAGTCCGTTCATCTCCTCGATCGGGCCGAGCGTGTCGGTGCGCTTCCATCCGGCCAGCGCCGTGCAGGCGGAAGTGCGGACGCGCCAGTCGAGCGCGGGCATCAACATGCTGCTCGTCGAGGTGTACGTCCACATCAAGACGCAGATCGCCGTCGTCATCCCGTTCGATCAGGAGCCCAGCACGCTCGAGACGGACATTCCGCTCTCCTACATGATGGTCGTCGGCGACGTGCCCACGTACTATTACGACGGCAAAGGCAACCCGGTCGGCAACGGGGCCGCCCAAGCGCCGGCGCTCTCGCTGCCGGGCGCGGACCCGCAGCCGTCCGCTCCGGGGACGGCGTCGCATTGAGCGGGCTCGCCGGGAGCGCGGAGCGCGAGCCGCGAGTGGCGGGCGGGCCGCGGCTGAGCCGGCGAGCCGGAAGAAGCTGCCGGAGCGATCTCAGCCCCGGCAAGGACCTGCATCCGAACGTCGATATTCCATCCGAAGATTTCGCCTGCGGCCCGAGCTCGTTCCCGGCCAAAGCTGTTAGCGGCCATTTGCCCAACCGGTACGGCGCCTGGTTTACGGAGACGCAGAAGATCAGGTTGTTTATGAACATCGCCTGATCCTGCGGCGCGGAGTTCGAGGAACAACAGGCAGATGCCAGGAATGGAGGCAAGGGATATGGGAAAACGCAAAAAGGCGCTTGTAACCGGCGGCAGCCGGGGCATCGGCCGTGGCATCGCGATCGAATTCGCGAAGGCCGGCTACGACGTGACGATCGGGCATTGGCAGGACGGCGATCGGGCGGCCGAGACGGCGGAGCGCATCCGCTCCGGTTGGGGAGGCGAATGCCACGTCGTCGAAGCCGACCTCGCGGAAGCCGGCGCCGCCGAAGCGACGGCGTCGGCAGCGCTGCAAGCGATGGGACGCATCGATGTTCTCGTGAACAACGCGGGCATCTGCTTGTTCCACAGCATCGCCGAACAGCCGTTGGACGCGTTGGATCGGCTGATGCGCATTAACTTCCGGGCGCCGCTGCTGCTCATGAAGGAAGTATCGCGGCATATGATCGAGGCGGGAATAAGAGGCAGCTTGCTCAACATTACGTCGTCGCGGGCGGATCGGGCGTATCCGGGCGACGCGGTGTACGGCGGGCTGAAGGCGGGACTGAAGCGCGCCGCCGAATCCGCCGCATTGGATCTCGCGCCGCACGGCATCCGCGTCAACTGCGTTGCGCCCGGCGCCACGCTGATCCGGGAAGGCGCCGACCCGGCGGAAGGGCTGGGGCGCCGCATTCCGCTAGGCCGGATGGGCACGCCGGAGGACATGGGGCGCATTGCCGTCTGGCTCGCTTCGGAGCAAGCCGCCTACGTGACGGGCGTCAACCTGCGCGCGGACGGCGGCCTCATTCTGCCGGGAATGCCGGAGAATTCCGACCGCTGGTAAGCAAGCGATATTGGAGAGGAACAAGGAGAGGAAGCCACCGATGAGCACAATCACGATTCGCGATGTGAGAACGATTCTGACGGCACCGGAGGGCATCAACCTGGTCGTCGTCAAAGTGGAGACGTCCGAGCCCGGGCTGTACGGGCTCGGCTGCGCCACGTTTACCCAACGTTATCTGGCTGTGGCGACGGCGATCGAGGACTATTTGAAGCCGTTCCTCATCGGCAAAGACCCGCAGCGCATCGAAGACATCTGGCAGACGGCGATGGTCAGCTCCTATTGGCGCAACGGCCCCGTGCTGAACAACGCGCTCTCCGGCGTCGATATGGCGCTGTGGGATATCAAGGGCAAGCTGGCCGGACAGCCGGTCTACCAGCTGCTCGGCGGCAAGTGCCGGGAGGCGGCCGCCATTTACCGCCATGCGGACGGCCGCGACTTGGCGGAGATCGAGGAGAACGTCGCCGCGTTCATGGAGCAGGGCATCCGGTATATTCGCTGCCAGTGGGGCGGATATGGCGGCCGGAACGACTGCGTGACGCCGGAAGGCGCCCTGCCGGGAGCCTACTTCCATCCGGATGCTTACGCGCGCAGCGTGCCGAAGCTGTTCGACCGGATGAGAGAGCGGTTCGGCTTCGAGCTCGAGCTGCTGCACGACGTCCACGAGCGGCTGGCGCCGATCGAAGCGGTCCGGCTGGCCAAGCAGCTCGAACCGTACCGGCTGTTCTTCCTGGAAGACCCGCTGCCGCCGGAGCAGCTCGACGCTATCCGGATGATCCGCGCGCAGAGCGCAACCCCGATCGCGATGGGCGAGCTGTTCGTCCATCCGCGCGAATGGGTGCCGCTCATCTCCGGCGGCCTGATCGACTTTATCCGCGTGCACGTCAGCGCGATCGGGGGCATCACGCCGGCCCGGAAGCTGGCCGTGCTGAGCGAATCGTTCGGCGTGCGGACCGCCTGGCACGGTCCGGGCGACGTCTCGCCGGTCGGGCACGCGGCGAACCTGCATCTGGACCTTAACGCCGTCAACTTCGGCATCCAGGAGTGGTACGAATTGACCGACCGGCTGCGCGAGGTGTTCCCCGGCTGTCCGACGGTCCGCAACGGTTATGCCTACGTGAACGAAGCGCCGGGGCTCGGCATCGACATCGACGAGAAGCTCGCCGCCAAATATCCGTGCCGCAACGAGCTGCCGGAATGGACGCTCGCCCGTTTGCCGGACGGCGGGCCGGGACGGCCGTAAGCCAGGCGGAGGCGTCCGCGCGGGAGGGCCCGCTTTGGTAGAGCCGGGATGATATCCCCCAACAGGGCGCAATGCCGGCCCCCTTATCCCACAAACGCAGGGCCGATCCTTGGGCTTTCATCCCGAGGATCGGCCCTGCTAACGTTTTGAGTCTACCGCGTAAAAGCCCCATCCCCGAGTCGCGTAAACCAATTCTATCGAGCAACGCCGCCCACAAGTCCCGCTCGCCGAGCGCCCGATTCGGGAATGCTCCCGCCCCCTCCGCCTCTTCCATTTGCCCCTCTAAAAATAGAGCGCTTCCATCTAAAAAACGGGTGACTTGAGAGCGCTACCAATCGTGTTACGATGGAGTTGCAAATGCAAACGCAGCATACGCAAAACAAAAGGGAGGTTGATGAACCGCATGAGAAGATGGATGACAACGGGCGCCGCCATCCTGATCACGGCCTCGGTCGCGCTTGCAGGTTGTTCGCAAAGACCGGGCGGAACGGAGAAGAACGCCGGAAGCGACGTCCAAAACGGCAGTCAGACGCCGGCGAATACGAGCGCGAATAGCGGCGGCTCTTCAGGCGGCGAAAAAATCCGGCTCTCCGTTTACAGCACGATGAACGAACCGAAAAACCAGGAAATGATGAAAGGCATCGCTGCGGACTTTATGCAGGAAAACCCGGACATTCAAGTCGACTTTCAGTTCCCGGGCTCCGAGTACGAAAATATTTTGAAAGTCAAAATGGCCGCGAACGATTTGCCGGACGTATTCGACACCCACGGCTGGGCGGTGATCCGCTACGGGAACTATCTGGCGGATCTTAAAGACGAAGCATGGGCCCCGCAGCTCACCGACACCATCAAGCCTGTCGTAACCGGCAAAGACGGCAAAGTGAACGTCCTCGTCCTAAGCGAAGCGAAAGACGGCATTACGTACAACGCCGACATTCTGCAAAAATACGGCATCGAACCGCCGAAAACGTTCGAGGAGCTGATGGCGGCCGCCGAAAAAATGAAAACCGAGAGCAAAGGGGAAGTTTCCCCGTTCTACATGTCCGGCGTGGATAACGGCATGATCGGCCAATTCCTCGACCAGTATGCGACATCGCTGCTGATCAGCCCGGCTAACAACGAAGCCCAAAGCCTGCTCGACGGCACCTTCGACTGGAACAAATGGACGCCGCTTGCGCAAAGCCTGCTGGACCTGCAAACCAAAGGCTATATCAACAAAGACGTCCTGACGGCCAAGTACAGCGATATGCCGCAGCGGTTCGCGCAAGGCAAAGTGGCGTTCGTCATAGGTGGTCCCGCATTCGCGGACGATGTGTACAAAGTGAACTCGAACGTGAAAATCGGCTACATGCCGGTCACGCCGATGGTTGCGGGAGACGGCCAAAACTTCTCCGGCGGCGAGCGGTACACGATGGGAGCGTGGAAGGACGGCAAGCATTTGGCGGAAGCCAAGAAGTTGATCGCTTTCTTCGCGAAGCCGGAAAATATGTCGAAAATCGCAAATGCGACCAAGCTGCCCGCCGGTCTGAAAAATATCGAATCCAACCATGAGTTCTCGCCATATTACGAGCAGTTTGCCGATGTGCGCGTCTTCCCGTACTTCGATCGCGTCTACCTGCCGAACGGCATGTGGGATGTGATGTGCAAAACGGGTACCGCGCTTATTGCAGGAAACATAAAGCCGGAGGAGTTCTCCAAGAAGATGAAATCGGAGTACGAGCGTCTGCGCAAGCAATAAACCGGTCGAACGGGAGGGCGTCCCCCTCCCGTTTGGTCCGGAAACGCCCGAGGAGGTTTGCGACTATGGCCGAGCCGAATACGAGACCGCTGCATGACCCCTATCAGCTGCCGGCTCAAGGGAGCTATTTCAAACGGCTCGCCCGCAGCGGCGCGCCGCTTAACTTGCTGTATGCGCCGGCTCTCGTTCTGTTTGTCGTCTTTATCTTTTACCCGTTCCTGAGAGGAGTCCAAATATCGTTTACGAACTGGGACGGCTACAATCAGGATTTCAAATGGATCGGCGTCAGCAACTATGCCCGCATGCTGGACGATCCGGACATGGCGACGGTGTTCAAAAACACGTTCGTTTACGGGATCGGCAGTACGATTCTGCAGAACGTAATCGGCCTGCTTTACGCTCTCCTGCTCCATACGAACATCCGTCTGCGCGGCGTCGCCAGAACGGTGATCTATTTGCCCGTCATTATCAGCGCGCTCATTATGGGCTATATTTGGTACTTCTTCTTCCAATACGACGGCGGGGCGATCAACGACATTTTGCTGCTGTTCCGGGATCAGCCTTCGAATCTGCTCGGCGACCCGAAAGCCAACGTATGGGTCATTACGTTCGTCAACACGTTTCAATATTTGGGGATCGCAATGGTGCTGTTCCTCGCCGGCCTGCAGTCGATTCCCAAAGAGTATTACGAAGCCGCGACGATCGACGGCGCGGGGCCGATCGCGCGCTTCTTCCGCGTGACATGGCCTTTGCTGGCACCGTCTTTTACCGTCAGCATGGTGCTCAATCTGATCGGCGGCCTGAAGCTGTTCGACGTCATAACGGCGATGACGAACAGCGGTCCGGGGTATGCGTCCGCATCGCTCTCCACGATGATGTACCTGCTTTACTTCGGCCGTGAAGACGCGGGGTACGCGGCTGCGATCGGCGTGCTGATGTTCGTCCTTATCTCCGTGGTCAGCATTTCGGCTCTGATCTTGCTAAGGAGACGGGAGGTAACGTCATGACGGTCAGAAGCAAAACCTTGTGGCTTGCCCTCGCAGCCGCCCTCATTTGTTTGCTTCATCTTTTGCCGTTCTATATCTTGATCACGACCTCGTTTAAAGCGAGCGGCGATTTGAGCTCGAAGTGGGTGATGCCGGGCTACCTCTATCTGGACAACTTCGTAAACGCTTGGCGCGAAGCCCGTCTGCCCGTCGCCTTCCGGAACAATATCATCGTCACGGCGCTGTCCGTCCTCCTGATCGTTCTGACCGGTTCGGTCGCCGCCTATCCGCTGGCCCGCCGCCAAACGGGCTGGAACAAGTTCATGTATGCGCTGTTCGTGTCGGCCTTGATCGTGCCGCCGCTTACCATTTTGGTGCCTCTCTACAAATACATGGTCGATATCGGCGGCATGAATACGTACTGGGGCATCGTCCTGCTGCATGTGACGTTCAACCTGCCGATGACGATTTTCCTCTATACCGGATTTATCGGCACGATTCCCCGTGATTTGGACGAAGCGTCGATGATCGACGGCGCCGACCGGCTCGGTTTGTTTTACCGGATTCTGTTGCCGCTGCTGAAGCCGATTACCGCGACGGTCGTCATTTTGACCGGGGTAGCGGTGTGGAACGACTATCAGTTCTCCGTTTTTTTCCTCCAAAAACAGGAGCTGCGCACCTTTACGGTCGCGTTGTCCAGCTTCTTCGGCTCGTACACGAACGAGATCGGCTGGGTAGCCGCAGGTTCGCTGATCGGCGCGCTGCCGATGGTTGCGGTCTACTTGTTCCTGCAGCGTTACTTCATTACGGGACTTTCGTCCGGTGCCGTAAAAGGATAGTTTGGAAGCTTTTGCGGGAGAACGCCCATCCGTTACGATGGGGAAAAGGGATACGTCCGTTCATGACAAGGAGGGCGCATGCTTCAATCAATCCGGTTCAAGCTGTCGATGCTCTTTCTCGCTACGGTAGTCCTGCCCGTCGCCGCGCTCGTCGTCACGCTTCCTTCCTATTATCAGAAGCTGGTCACGAAGCAGGCGTCCTCGCTTACCGAGGGCACGCTGACCGCGCTGACGTTCGAAATCGAGACGTATATGGACGATTTGGACCGGATGACGATCGCCCCTTATTTGAACGATGAAGTGATGAGGGCGCTTAAAGAAAAATCGTCGTACCAATGGAATTTGCTTACGCCTTACGAGCAGTGGTACGCGGATCAGCAGCTCTATGCGACGCTGCCGAAATATTTGAAAAATTTGCGCCAGGACATTCTGGGCACGATCCTGCTGCCGATGGACGGGACTGTCTACGTGACCTCGCCGAACGGTTACGTGAACCAGGCGGTGGCAGGATTTCCGTTCGATAAGCAGGATTGGTATATCGAAGCGCTGAAGGCGGACGGCAAGGTCGCGTTCATTAGCGCGCATGCGCAAAATTACTTGGTGAGCGGCGGAGAAGAGGTTTTCTCCGTGGCCCGGCTGATCAAGGATCCCGATTCGCAGCGGCCGCTCGGCGTCATCATGGCCGATGCGGATACGGTTGTTCTGGAACGGATGATCAGCGGCATCAAGCCGACATCCGGATCGATCGCGGCCATTCTGGACGACAAGAAAAAGTTGATTTACGCCAGCAGCCCGCTGTCTGACGGCATGCTGCGCCAATTGGCGGCGGGGCAGACGACGGTCCGCGATTCGAACGACCGTTATTCGGTCGTAAGCAAGGCGGTCAGCCGGTCCAACTGGGAGATCGTCGTGCTTTTCCCCGAATCGGTCATCAACAGCCAGCTCAGGCGAATTTATTGGGTCGGTTTTTATTTTCTCGTATCCGGCCTCGTGATTGTGTTTCTGCTCTATTTCACCGTATCGCGCTGGCTGACGAATCCGTTCAAGAACATGGTGCGCGTCATGAAAAGAGTGCAGCGCGGCGATCTGAAGACGTTCTATCCGGTACGGGGCAAAGACGAGGTCGCCCAGCTCGGCAGCCACCTGAATACGATGATTTCCCGGCTCGGAGAGCTGATCGACCGTGAATTTCGCGCGGAGCTGAGCAGGCGGAACGCCGAATTCCGGGCGCTGCAGGCGCAAATTCAGCCGCACTTTCTGTACAACACGTTAAACTGCTTTATCGGGTTGAACCGGACGGGTCAAACCGTCTTGCTCGAGAGGGCCATTTTGTCGCTCGGCGGCATGCTGCGGTACTCGCTCGGGCGCAACGATACGGTGACGCTTAAGGAAGAACTCGATTTTATCGCCAACTATTGCGAGCTGCAGCAGATTCGATTCGCGGATAAGCTCGAGTTCCGAATCGATTGCGATCCGGGCACGGCCAAAACGCCGATCCCGAAGCTGCTGCTTCAGCCGCTCGTCGAGAATGCGGTCATCCACGGCGTCGAACCGAGCGGCACGCCCTGCACGCTCGCCGTGGCGGCGTCGTTCGAGCCGATGGGCGAAGACGATTCCTGCATCGAGATCCGCATTTCCGACAACGGAGCCGGGTTCGATCCGGGTCGCGCGCGAAGCGGCATCGGGATGACCAACGTTCGGGAACGGCTGAAATTCGCTTACAAGAGGGCGCAATTGCACGTCCATTCGGCTGCAGGCGGCGGAACGCTCGTCCGCATTCAAATTCCGGTGAAGGATGTGAGCGGGAAGTGAAACTGGTTATCGCCGATGACGAAAGCCTCGTCAGAGTCAGCTTGACCATGATGATCAAGGAGATGGAGGCGGCGTGGCAAATCGTCGGCGAAGCGACGAACGGCGAGGAACTGCTTGAACGGGTAGCCGAGCATAAGCCGGACATCGCCATCGTGGACATCCGCATGCCGAAGATGGACGGACTGGAAGCGATCCGTCAAGGCAGAGCGTTATCCCCCTTGACCCGATGGATTCTATTGAGCGGTTTCTCCGATTTCGAGTATGCGCATCAGGCGTTAAAGCTGGGCGTTTCGGAATATTTGCTGAAGCCGGTCGCTCCGGCGGAATTGGAGAAGACGCTGCTGCACATTTACAGGGACAATAAAGAATATATCGGCTTGCTTAACCAACAGTTCGAGAACAACGTATTTGCGCTGTGCAACGGCCTTACCTCGCTCAAGAACGAGGAACGGAGCGGCGTGTTTTTCCGCGGCCGGTTCACGGGCTGGATATTCGTCATGGACGCTCCGCAGCTTCCCGGCCGCGTAACCGCGCTGGAACGCGAATTTTACGACGAGCTGCGCCGGCTTGCCGACGGACACATCGTATACGGGATGAATGCTGCGCTGCTCTCTCTGCCATCCGGAGCGCTCGCCGCCGTGGCGGCATGGGATCCGGAGACGGGGCGAGCGGGCGAGGATCACGTTAGCCGTTTCTTCGGCAAGGTGAAGGAAGCGGCGGATAAACGGTGCGGCGAAGAAACGATGATGACTGTGCTGAAGACGGAAGAGTGCGCGGGTTTTGAAGCGATGAACGAACAACTGCAGCAGTTGATGCAATGGACGGAAGCTCGGGCGCTGTGCGGCATCGGCCGGATTCTGTCCTATTCGGAAGTGGCGCAAGGCGCACGCGATCCGGATAAGCTGGAGGCGAGCCGGCTGCTCTCCTCCATTGCGGCATGCTTTCAGAACCGCATGTATTTGCAGGCGGAGCAGGCGATCGGCAGTCTGGAGACGCTGGCGGCGAAATCCGGCCTTGCCGACAAACCGTGCATGCGGCAAGCCGCCCGCCTGTTTTTGCGCTATGCGATCGGGCTCGATCTGCCGGGGGAAGCCCCGGCCTCGCAAACCGCAAGAGAACTTCGCACGTTCAGGGAACGCGCGCTGCGGGAGGCGAGAGAGCCGGTGCCGGCCAATCTTGCGGACCAGGTTATTCAATATGTCGAGCAGCATTACATGGACGACATCGGCATCGGACAAATGGCGAGCGAGCTGAATGTGTCGGTCGCTTACTTAAGCACGTTGTTCCACAAGAAAACGGGCATCACGTTCGTGAAATATTTGACGCGCATCCGCATGCACAAAGCGAAGGAGCTGCTGCTGTACACCAACCTGCAAATCAAGCAGGTCGCGGAGCGAGTCGGTTATTACAGCACGCGCCATTTCACGAAACTGTTTACGGAGATGTTCGGGAAGTATCCCTCGGAAATCCGCAAAATCGGGCAGCAGGGCTCCCCTCAACGGAACGCGTGACGCCCGGTTCAAATTCGGAGGAAGCTTCAGCCAATCGGCTTGAAGCTTATTTGTTTTGTTCGGAGAAAACGCCTGTATTCGTGTGATAAAACCTAACTCAATCAAGACGTATCTTTGCTGAAAATTGTTCCGAACCCAACTGAAATCGCTTATTTTTGTGCCCTATCACAAGGATCAACCGCAAACGCGTCAACTACATTGACACATCTGGATGGGGCGTTTTACGATCGGGGTGAGTTTGATGCGTCGCTTCCATAAAACTTTAGGAGAACCGAGCCGATGGCCCAAGAAGTCGAAACGGAGATTTACAAGGCGATCAAGCAAGCGATTATCGAGCAGAAGCTGCGGCCCGGCATGCAGCTCGTGGAGGAAGTGATCGCCGAGTCGTTCGGCGTCAGCCGGACCCCGGTTCGCGGCGTCTTTCGCCGGTTGGCGAGCGAGAAGCTCGTCTCGATCATCCCCTACAAGGGCGCGTTCGTCGCTTGTCCGACGGTGCTCGAGGCGATGGAAGTGTTCGAGATGCGAAGGGTGATCGAGGCGGCGGCCGTCCGCAACGTTTGCCGGACGCTGACCGATCCGCAGTACGATGTGCTGAAGAAGCTGCTGGCGGAGGAGGAGGAATCCCAGAAGCGGGGCGACTTGTTCGGCGCGATTCAGGTGACGGGCGACTTCCATCTGCGGATCGCCGAATTCTCGGGCAATTCGTACTTCTATCGCTGCCTGGAAGAGCTGCTGTCTTTGACCTACGTCATTATGGCGTTGTACGGGGAACAGAAGGTGAAGTGCTGCCAGGACCACGAGCGGATTCTCGCCGCGATTCGGGAGCGGGACTTAGGTGCGGCCGAGCGCTTGACGCTGGAGCATTTGCGGGAGCTGGAGGAGACGCTGGATTTCGGGAGGGCGCAGGACAGCCCGAAGTCGCTCGCCGACATTTTCCGGCCGGAGAGGCTGATCGGATCCCGGGAGTAGGCATCCGTTTTTGTGCCGGCGATTGTATACAATTTTGTATCCCATTCGGTTGTGAACTTTACGAAAAAGCGAGGCGAGACTATGAAGCTGACCGTGGATCGGGTCGGAAAAAGCTACGGAGACCGAATCGTTCTCAAAGACGTGAATTTGACCGTGAACGAGCACGAATTCATCTGCATTCTGGGCCACAGCGGCTGCGGCAAATCGACGCTGCTGAACATGGTGGCCGGCTATCTGCTCCCCGACGAGGGGGAGATCCGGGTGGACGGCCAGCCGGTGCGCGGACCGTCCAAGGCGAGGGGAATGGTGTTCCAGGATCACGCGCTTTTCCCGTGGTACACCGTTCTGCAGAACGTCGCCTTCGGACCGGAGGTGCAGGGCGTGCCCAAGCGCAAAGCGCGGGAGACGGCGGAGCGCTTCCTCCGTCTGGTCGGGCTGGAGGCGTACGCGTCCCATTACCCGGCCGAGCTGTCCGGCGGCATGAAGCAGCGGGTCGGCATCGCCCGGGCGCTCGCGAGCAGTCCCGACATTTTGCTCATGGATGAGCCTTTCGGCGCGCTGGACATTTTGACGAGGGACATGATGCAGAGAGAGCTTCGTCGAATCTATGAAAAGCTGCGGCCGACGATTCTATTCGTCACCCACAGCATCAGCGAAGCGGTCTATTTGGCGGACCGGGTCGTCGTCATGAAGCATGGCGCCGTCGCCGAGGTGTTCGAGATCGGCATCGCCCATCCGCGGTCGTACGAGTCGCCCGGCTTCGGGGAAGCGATGGCCCGCATCGAACGGCTGCTGATGGACGGCGCGGGGGAGGTGCCGGCATGAGCGAGCTTCCCGCAACCGTCGCCGAAGAAGCCGAATCGCCCGCCCCGCTCAAGCTGGCCGCTCCCGCTGCGAAGCGCAAGCCCGTCAAAGCCGGCGCCCGGAGGCAATGGAACTGGATTCCTTACGTGCTGTTTTTCGCGGTGTGGGAAATGTTCTCCCGGCTGAACGAACAAGCGGCGTTGTTCAATCCGCTGTTCCTTCCGGCGCCGTCGACGCTTGTGAGCGACGGATGGGATCTGGCGAAGACCGGCATCATCGCGGACAGTCTGATCGCAAGCTCGATCCGCATCGTGCTGGGCTTCCTGATCGGCTCGTGCGCGGCCGTCCTGCTGGCGGTGCTCATGAGCAAATTCCGGCGGCTGGAGCAATGGTTCGCCCCCGTTCTTACGTTGGTCAGCCCGATTCCGGCGCTCGCGCTGCTGCCGCTGTTCATCATCTGGTTCGGCATCGGCGAATTTCCGAAGGTGCTGCTCATCGCCTGGACGACCTTCGTTCCGGTGCTCGTCAACACGCTCGAAGGCTTCAAGTCCGTCCCGTCGACGCTTATCCGCTCGGCGCTCAGCCTGGGCGCTTCGGAACGGCAGATTTTCGCCCGGGTGCTGATCCCGTCCGCGGTTCCCAACCTGCTCATCGGCGCGCACATCAGCCTGGGGCTGTCGTTCTCCGCCTTGATCGTCGCGGAGATGATGGGGGCAGACTCCGGCCTCGGCTACATTATTGTGGACGCCCGGAACTACTTCAAGATTACCAATATGTTCGTTGCCATCATTCTGATTGGCATGGAATACAGCTTGTTCTCCTTCCTGCTGAAGCTGCTGGAGAGGAGGGTGCTCGCTTGGCGCAAGGGCGGCATGGGAGCTGCCGTCGAGAAAGGCAAGACCAGATAAACAGAAACCATGTGGAGGGAAACGAATGAAAAGGAAAAGTCGGGTTCAAACGCTGTTTATCGTCGCTATCCTGTTGATGATATTGCCGGCATGCGGCAGCAACAACCATTCGAATGCCGGAAGCTCGCCGTCGGCGTCATCGTCCGAATCCCAGGCCGCGCCGGCTTCGCCTTCGGCGTCCGCTTCCGAATCCGCTTCGCCGTTCGCCGCGGACGCCAAGCCGGAGACGACGGAAGTGACCTTGATCGGCGTACGGGACGCGCAAATCTCGTCGCAGCAGATTATCGCCGACAAGCTGGGCTATTTCAAGGAAGAAGGCCTCAACGTCACGAGCAAGCTGATCGAGAGCGGCCCGGACATCGGACCGATGGTTTCCGGCGGCAGCGCGCCCGTCAGCATTCAGACGAACTTCATGGACATCATCCTCAAATCGAACGGCATCGGGGTGAAAATCGTCGCTCCGCTGGCGCAAATCGCGGGAACGCAGGCGGTCGTAGGCGCGAAAGATTTGAAGCTGACGAGCGCCAAGGACCTCGAAGGCAAAACGATCGGCATCCCGAACGGCGCCGACGTCAAAATCGCCATCGACAATATGGGCAAGGAACTGGGCGTCGACATCGGCAAAATCAAATTCGTCAACCTGGCGCCGAGCGACGCGGTCGTCGCGCTGCAGAAAGGCGACATCGACGCCATGGCGTGCTGGGAGCCGTTCGTTACGAAGGCGATCCAGGCCGGAGGCAAGTTCCTGTTCAGCGGAACGAAGAGCGAGCTGCCGGATAAGCAGGGGCCGGTCAACTGGATGAGCGTCCATACGACGATGCAGGTGACGGATTCGTATCTCGAGAAAAACCCGAACACGGTCAAGGCCGTTCTCGCCGCGCTGAGGAAAGCGACGGACTACATCAATACGAATCGCGACGAGGCGATCAAAATTTTGGCGCCGGAGCTGCATCTGAGCGAAGCGGAGCTGAAGGAGATCATGAACCGTAACGTCTACTCCATGGACGTGGACGACACGTACGTGAACGGCAGCAACGGTCCGGCGGTCGGGGAGTACCTGAAGTCGGTTGGCAACATCAAGACGATTCCGGATCCCGCCTCCTATCACGACCTTAGCTTGCTGAAGGCGGTCGACGCCTCGCTCATCAAGGCGGAAATCAAATAAGACGAAGATCGAAGCAAGGAAGGCCGGGTCTGATCTATACCTCGGACCCGGCTTTCGCATACCTTCCGAATGGGAAAGGGGAGCCGCGTTATGAGCCTGATGGATCTTGTCATACGCAATGGAAGCGTCGTTCTGCCGGACGAGGTACGCCGGACGGATATCGGCATTAAGGACGGCCGGATCGTTCGGCTCGGCACGATCGCGGAGATCGAAGCAGCGGAAGCGATCGACGCGGAAGGGCTGCACGTCATGGCCGGCATGATCGACGTTCACGTCCATCTGAACGAGCCGGGTCTTGGAGATTGGGAAGGGTTCGAGAGCGGCTCCGCCGCGCTCGCGGCCGGGGGATGCACGACGTATCTCGATATGCCGCTGAACGGAATTCCGCCGACCGTTACGGTTCGCGCGCTTCAAATGAAGCTGGAGGCGGCGAAGGGGCGGTCGCTCGTCGATTTCGGCTGCTGGGGCGGGCTGATGCCCGGCCATCTGGACGATTTGGAGCCGCTGAGCGAGGCGGGCGTCGTCGGCTTCAAAGCGTTCATGTCCGCGCCGGGCGATCCCGGCGAAGAGGCGTTCCGCAACGTCGACGACGCGACGCTGTTCGAAGGCATGAAGCGGATCGCCAAGCTGGGAAGGGTGCTGGCGCTGCATGCGGAGAGCGAGCCGATCGTCTCCCGGCTGGCCGCGAGCATGCGGACGCAAGGGGCGACGAAGGCCGCCGACTATTCGGCGTCGCGGCCGATCGAAGCCGAGCTCGACGCGGTGCGCCGGGCGCTGGGCTACGCGCGCGAGACGGGCTGTTCGCTCCACTTCGTGCACATCAGCAGCGAAGCGGCCGTTGCGGCCATTGAGGCGGCCAAAGCGGACGGCCTGGACGTGACCTTGGAGACGTGTCCGCACTATTTGACGCTGACCGAAGACGATCTGGAGCGGATAGGGCCCGTCGCCAAATGCGCGCCTCCTTTGCGGAGCGGAGCCGAGATGGAGAAGCTGTGGACATGCCTAAAGGCGGGGCGCATCGACATGATCGCCTCGGACCATTCTCCCTGTCCGGCGTCCATGAAGGCGACGGACGACCTGTTCGAGGCGTGGGGCGGCATCTCCGGCGCGCAAAGCTCGCTCGAGCTGATGCTCGACGAAGGCTTCGCGAAGAGGGGAGTGCCGCTGCCGCAGCTCAGCCGTTTGCTCTCGTACGAGCCGGCCCGGCGCTTCGGCTTGCACCCGCGCAAGGGCGAGATCGCGCCGGGAGCCGATGCGGATCTCGTGCTCGTCCGCCTTCATGCGCCGTATCGATTGGAGGCCGAACAGCTTTTGTACCGCCACAAGATAAGCCCTTATGTCGGGAGGAGCTTCTCCTGCCAAGTCGTCTCGACTTACAGCAGAGGGCGGCTCGTTTACGAGCGGGGCTCGGGCGTCCGGTCCCTTCCGTCCGGCGAATGGATCGGGACGAGTCCGAGCGGAGCGAAGGCCGGAAACACCGCTTTATAAGCAAAAACGCCTTTGGCGTCTTTGGACGACGAAGAAGCTTGGCCGAAAGAACGGTTAAGAGCGTTCGTTCCCGGCATTCGAGCGATAACGATTCGCGGTCCGTTGCTCCAATGGCGTCAAGATCGCCTTCGGGCCCGATAGTTATAAAAATTCCAATATGCTAAAAAAAGGAAGGAGGGGAACGGGATGCGAATCTCAAGATTGAATCGGGTGAGAGTCGGGGAGCGCCTGTTCGATCTGATCCTGGATCCGGACGCCGGAACCGTCTCGCTGATCGTTCCGGCGGGCGGCGCGAAGGAAAACATGCAAGCCGGCATTAAGGACGCGGGCGGCTTGCTGTATTTGCCGACGCTGAAGGACCGGCATACGCATCTCGACAAGCATTTTCTGGGCGAGCCTTGGAAGCCGCTGCAGCCTTTTGTCACCCTTCCGGGACAGCTTGCCTTCGAGCAAACGCTGCTGGCTTCGCTCCCGACGACCGCCGCCGAGCGCGCGCGGCGACTGCTGGACGTTCTGCTCGATCAAGGCACGACGAAGATTCGGACCCACGTCGACGTCGATCCCCGGATCGGGCTGTCCCATCTCGAAGACGTTCTCGCGGTGCGGGAGCAATACCGCGGGCGCATGGAGATCGAGATCGTGGCTTTTCCCCAGCAAGGACTGCTTCGCTCCGAGTCGGTTGCGATCATGAAAAGAGCGCTGCGTGCGGGAGCCGACCTGGTCGGGGGCGTCGATCCGGCGGGGCTGGACCGGCAACTGGAACGAAGCCTGGAAGCGATGTTCGAGCTGAGCGCCGAATTCGACGCCGGCGTCGATCTGCACCTGCACGACCCCGGCCATCTCGGGGCGTACACGATCGAACGGTTCGCCGATTTGACGGCCGAAGCGGGCAAAGCCGGCCGCGCCTCGGTGAGCCACGCTTACTGTCTGGGGCAAATTCCCCCGGAACAGTCGCGGGAGCTCGCCCGCCGGTTGGGGGATGAAGGTGTAGCCATTGTGACGAGCGTCCCGATCGACCGGCCGATGCCCCGGGTCGGTGAGCTGCTTGCCGAAGGGGTGGACGTCGGGATTGGAACGGATAACGTTCGCGACGCCTGGAGCCCGTTCGGCAACGGCGACTTGCTCGCCCGTACGTCCCGTCTCGCGGAGCGGTTCGGATGGGTGACGGACGACGATCTGCTGAAGGCGTTCGCCTTGCCCGCCGACGGGCCGCTCGAGCCGGTCGAAGGGGCGCCCGCCACTTTCATGCTCGTCGACTCGCAACATCCGATGCACGCGGTCGCTTCCGTTCCCGCGCGAGAAGCGGTGTTCTCGCGGGGGCAGCTCGTCGGCGGCCGATGGGCCGGGCGCGAGAAACCGGGCGTCGGCGGCTGAATGACCGACTCCAGGAGGCAACGGCTCCGGCAGTTAGGCGGCTAAACGACCGACTTCAGGAGGCGCCCGGTATCGGCAGTTAGGCGGCTGAATGACGGACTTAGGAGGAGCCCGGCTCCGGCAGTTAGGCGGCTGAACGTCCGGCTACGGCGGCAGGCAGCAGCCGGACAACAAATCCTTCGGTTCGCCCCGCTGTCGGGGAGTCCCGATGCTGCGCTCCGAAGGGGCAACCGTGCCGGCCATCGCACGTTTGCAACATTTTCCATCTCCCTCAAGCAACTCTGATCACTCGTTAAGATCATCCCCAAGGAAACCCTCGCTCAGCGCGGGCGAATGGCAGATGAACGTACGAGCCGAATCTGTCGCAAGTGAGTCGACTTTAAGTTATTTCCGTTGCGAGCGGCAAACAGCGTGATTGGATCTGCGGCTAACGAACCCAGTGAACCTTATTTGGTCAAAATAACTCGTTTTGAAATGGTAACGAACTCCAGCGTCGCTATTACGGAAAAAGGACGGCATTTCCTCAAAATTATTCCTCATTAACGCTTCTGGGGTTCGTTAGACCGGAGAAATTACAATAATATCCGATCATAAGAATCATACGATTCGTTAGCAAGGCGACCATAGGGAGTTTGGGAGGAACCTTCCAGGCGTGGATACCTGCTGACGAATCAAACTTCAGCGGCAGATTCGGATGTCGTGCTCTCGACATCAAGCCCCCCCTTCGATTCATTGTACACATTCCCTTGCACGATCGAATCCTCAACCTCATCACTGCCGGCGATGCGCTCCACCACGACAAGTCCGGCCGGCGCTCCTTCGAACGTTGTCTTCGAATGTGGAGAACCTCCGATTCTATTGCCGGTTGGTTGCAAAGGGGAAAGCACACCCCGTTCACAAAATTGAGTACAGCCTACCGTCCGCGCGACAGGTTTTTGCCAAACTGAAAAGACACGGAGCCCCAATCGTTTAATCTGATGTACAGGGATAGGCCTCCAGAAGAAGACAGTACAGGGGCCATTCGATCTGAGCCGCGGGGATAAGCCCGCAAATGGGGAGCGGCTACACAACGGCGCTTTAGAGGCAATGGGTGACGGAACAATAGCGCGTCGTAAAAAAACGTTCGATTAAGTTTGATTATGTGTGTTATAATCGAAACGAACGAAAACATACGAGGAGGCCAACCGTTATGGACATCCGCCATTCCGTGCATCCGTCCGACGCCAAGCATTACGATACCGCCAAGCTGAGGCAGCATTTTCTGATCGAGAAGGTGTTCGAGCCAGATCAGGTTCACATGGTGTACACCCATGAGGACCGGATGATCGTCGGCGGGGCGCAGCCCGTCAACGAAAGCTTGACGCTGGAGGCGCCCGATACGCTGAAGACGGAATATTTCCTCGAACGCCGCGAGATCGGGTTCGTCAACATCGGCGGCGACGCCGTCATTACGGTCGAAGGCGAGCGGTACGAGCTGTCGAAGCTGGACACGCTCTACGTCGGCAAAGGCGTGCAAAACCTGAAGCTGGAGAGCAAGGACGCCGCCAAACCGGCGAAGCTGTACTTCTGCTCGGCGCTGGCGCACGCGGTTTTCCCGACCCGCAAGGTGTCGATCAAGGAAGCGAACACGCAGTATTTGGGGTCGCAGGCCACCTCCAACGAACGGGAGCTGAACCAGATCATCCATGAAGGCGGTATCAACTCCTGCCAGCTGATGATGGGCATTACGGTGCTCAAGCCGGGCAGCGTCTGGAACACGATGCCATCCCACGTGCACGACCGCCGCATGGAGGCTTATCTGTATTTCGACTTGAACGAGGACGCGCGCGTCTTCCACATGATGGGCGAACCGGGCGAAACCCGCCACCTGGTCGTCGCGAACGAGCAAGCGATCATCTCGCCGCCTTGGTCGATCCATTCCGGAGTCGGCACCAGCAATTATTCGTTTATTTGGTCGATGGCCGGCGAAAATTATACGTTCAAGGATATGGATGTCGTGCCGCCCGCTGCGTTAAAGTAAAAAGATAGACAAGTGACGAAAGGTACGAGGGAGGACGACTGCCGCATGCTTGCCGCCGCGCGACATCAGATGATTTTGGAGAGATTGCTTGCCGAAGGGGCCGTCCGGGTATCCGAATTGAGCGAACGGTTCGGGGTCACCCCGAAAACGATCCGCGAGGACCTGGAGAAGCTGGAGGAGAAGGGACTGCTCCGCCGGACCCACGGAGGCGCGGTCGCCCGCGCGGAGGAAGCGGAGCCGATGCTCCCCTTGCAAATTCCGAATACGAAGCATTTGCCGGAGAAAGAAGCGATCGCCCGCCATGCGCTGACCTACATTCAGCCGGGGGACGTTATCGCGCTCGACGCCGGAAGCACGACGCTGGAGATTGCGAAGCGGCTTCCGAACGAACCGCTGACGGTGCTGACGAACGACCTGCTCATCATGCAGGAGCTGATCGGCAAAGACCGGATCCGGCTCGTCGTGCCGGGCGGGTACCGCCAGCGCAACGTGCTGATCGGCAACGAGGCGCTCGACTGGCTGACGCGGCTGAACGTGCAGAAGCTGTTCCTGTCGGCCACGGGCATCCACGAGAAGTACGGACTGACGGTTTTTACGGGAGAGCTGATCGAGCTTAAAAAAGCCTATATGGCGAGTGCAAAGGAAATTTACTGCGTAGCCGACCATACGAAATTCGGCCGCGCGGCGCTGCTCACGTTCGCCTCGATCGACGAGATCGACGCGATTCTGACGGATGCCGGGCTGGACGACGAGACGGTCCGGCGATTTGAAGGAGGTTCGGTGAAAATTGAAAGGGCTCTTTGATTTGACGGGCAAAATCGCGCTCGTGACGGGAGCGGGACGCGGTCTGGGCCAGGCGATCGCGGTCGGGTTGGCGGAAGCCGGCGCGGATGTCGCGCTGGTGACGAACCGCACGCCGGCGGAAGACACGAAGCGAAGCGTCGAAGCGCTCGGCCGCAAGGCGATCGTTCTGCAGGCCGACGTGGGGGAACGCTCGCAGCTTCCGTCCCTGATCGACCGCACCGCAGAGGCGTTCGGCCGCATCGACATACTGGTCAACAACGCGGGCATCATCCGCCGCACGCCCGCCGCGGAGCATACTTACGCGGATTGGCAGGAAGTGCTCGACGTCAATTTGAACTCCGTCTTCGTGCTCAGCCAACTGGCGGGACGCCGGATGATCGAGCAGGGCTCGGGCAAAATCATCAACATCGCCTCCATGCTGTCGTTCCAGGGAGGGATCAACGTGCCGGGCTATACGGCGAGCAAACACGCGGTCGCCGGATTGACGAAAGCGCTTGCCAACGAATGGGCGCCCAAGGGCGTGCAGGTGAACGCCATCGCTCCGGGCTACATGAGCACCGACAATACGGAAGCGCTCCGGAACGATCCGAACCGCAGCCGGCAAATTCTCGAACGGATTCCGGCCGGACGGTGGGGAGCCGACAAGGATCTCGTCGGGCCGGCCGTCTTCCTGGCATCGGCCGCTTCCGATTACATGAGCGGGCACGTGCTGTGCGTCGACGGCGGCTGGATGGTGCGTTAAGGCCGGCCAGCAGAGCAGAAAGGCGCGAGGAAGCGAACGAAGCAGCGCATAGGCAACGAATCGAACCGTCGGGAAGAAGCGCCATCCCGACGGTTTTTTCTTGTGTTCGGCCTTCGTTTTCAATAAGCTGAAAGTAACGAACCGCAAAAGGAAGCCGAGCCTGCTGCAAAAGCCGATGCGGAACGCTTCGGCTCGCAGGTTCGCGGCACGAAACTCACCCGATCGATCCCGATTCGGGACGGGTGTCGATCCGCTTGCATTCCGATTCCGATACGGACCAGGCGATCGAACTTTTGCGCTGCAATTACGAACGCTACATTCTAAAAGCCGGCTCCGACTCCTGACGGACGAGGGCGGCGGCACAGACGGGAGAAGATGCGGAACATGAGCCGGATCGTCGTGGCAGGCAGCATGAATATGGATTTGGTCAATTATGTCGAGAAGTTTCCCCAGCCGGGAGAGACGATTCACGGCCGGGGCGTAGAGTTTCTTCCGGGGGGAAAAGGGGCGAACCAGGCGGTCGCCGCCTCGCTCGCCGGCGGCGACGTCGTCATGATCGGAGCGGTGGGCGAAGACGCCTTCTCCGAGCCGCTGCTCGATTCCCTCCGGCGCAACGGGGTTGCCGTCGACGGCGTCGTCCGCAAGCCGGGCACGTCCGGACTGGCCTTCATCACGGTGTCCGATGCCGGGGAGAACGAGATTATTTTGTCCGAAGGCAGCAACGGCCGGCTTCGGCCGGAGGATGTCCCGGCGGGGAAGCTGGCCGATGCGGCGGCGGTTGTGCTGCAGAACGAAATTCCGTGGGAGACGAATTTGCACGTGCTGGAAGCTTGCAAGTCGGGCCGGGCAAAGGTCGTCTACAATCCCGCGCCGGTTCGGCTGATTCCGCCCGAGGCTTATCGTCTGATCGATCTGCTGGTCGTCAACGAGACGGAAGCGGAAGGGCTCAGCGGCATCGAAGTCGCCGGCCGGGAAGAGGCGGAACGGGCGGCGCGGGAACTGATCGGCCGCAGCGCGGGCAGCGTGCTCGTAACGCTCGGCGCCAAAGGCTCGCTTTATGTCGATTCGGAGGGCGAGACTGTGTTCACGCCCTCGTTCGCGGTGAAGGCGGTCGATACAACCGCGGCCGGGGATACGTTCATCGGCGCATTCGTCGCCGCCCGGGCACGCGGGCTGAAGACGCGGGACGCCTTGCGGTTCGCGACGGCCGCCTCCGCCATCGCGGTGACGCGCAAGGGGGCGCAGGCCTCCATTCCGACCCGCGAAGAGATCGAACGGTTTCTGGCGGATCGCGCCGGGGACGAGAAGCGCTCCTAAGGTATCTTGTTCGTCGACCGCGGCCCGAGGCCGGCGGATCGCTATGGCTTCCTGCTTCGCACCACGCCGAGCGAGGTCAATCGTTCTCTGCCGGCCCGGCAGCGTTAATCTCCGATTAGCGGCTGCCGCGTTATTTATGCACCTTTAACGCTTTAAGCTCGTTGCGCTCCCACTTGCGAAGCAGCGGATACGGGTCGAACGCCCATTCGACGAGGCCGCGGTCCCGGTACACCCCGTAATGAAGATGAGGCGGGAATTTGCCTTGCGTGCCGGGACGGCCGTACCCCGAGCTGCCGACCCAGCCGATAATTTGGCCGGGCCGCACGACGTCGTTCGGCTTCAGGCTTTTATCGAAGCCGGACAAGTGGGCGTAATAATGATACAAATTGTCGAGATCGCGGATACCGATTCTCCAGCCGCCGTAGGGATTCCAGCCCTTCACTTCGACGATGCCGTAGGACGTGCTGCGGACGGGTACGCCATAATCGGCGAAAATGTCGGTTCCTTCGTGAATGCGGGTGCCGCCCCAGCCCCGGCTGTTCCCCCACGTGCTGCGGTAGGAATAATCGGTACCGACGGGCAGCGGGAACACGTGCTTGTTCAGATCCAGCTTGCCGAACGTTTCGTAAATTTTGGAGAATTGCAGGATGCGTTGCACCGCCCGCGTATTTTGATAATACTCCCACAGGCCGATCGCGAAATCGTCCGAAGTGGGACCCTGCTGGCGGACCTGGCGGGCAACGCTGTAAAGCAAATCGAGGTCGTTGTTGCGGTCGGCGATTCCGTCGCCGGACCCGTCCCGTCCGACGCCGTGAAACACCCGGATCGATACCGGATTCGTGTCTTCCGGATCGGGATTAAGGTAACCGCTCCATCGCTCCGGGGGAACGTAGACGCCGACAAGCGCGTTCGGGCGCAGCGGCCGCGTCTTCGGATGCGCGCGGGACAACGTCCGTTCATAACGGTCCAGCGCGGCAACGTTCTCCCAGGGCAAGCCGGTCATGACGGCGATTCGGTTGTACATTTGCCGCAGTTCCTTCCGGGCGGCGGCGTCTTTCCCGGGGTCGGAGGCGGCCGGTTCGGCCGACGCCGTCCCGCCGGAGACCGCCAGTTGGGCGGAGAGCAAGACGGCGGTCCACAGCCGCAACCTCCGCCGGATCGATGGTTTGCACCGTTGACTCTGCACGGACACCCCTCCTTGTACGCATAAAGGTATGGTTTGCAGATCATTGGTTTTTATGTGAAACCTGTTATAATAAAGGGGACAGAAAGCGGGGGACTGCGATGACGACAAGCGCTAAGCCGCGCAAGCCGGACTGGCTTCGCATCAAGCTGACCACAGGCGACAACTACCATGAGATTAAGGATATGATGAGGAGCAAGACGCTCCATACCGTATGCGAAGAAGCTCGTTGCCCTAATATTTACGAATGCTGGGCCAACCGTACGGCAACCTTTATGATATTGGGCAATATTTGCACGCGGGCTTGCCGGTTCTGCGCCGTCAAGACGGGCAAGCCGACGGAGCTCGACCTGCAGGAGCCGCAGCGCGTCGCGGAAGCGGCCGTTCAGATGAATCTGCGGCACTGCGTCGTCACTTCGGTCGCGCGCGACGATTTGGCGGACGGAGGGGCTTCGATTTTCGCGGCCACGATCAAGGCGATCCGCGAGAAGCTGCCCTTCTGCAGCGTGGAAGTGCTTATTCCGGATTTTCTCGGCAATTGGGACGCCCTCAAGACGGTGATGGACGCGAAGCCGGACATTCTCAACCATAACGTGGAGACGGTCGAGCGGCTGTCCGATCGGGTCCGGGCCAAGGCGAAGTATCGCCGCACGATGGAACTGCTGCGCCGGGCCAAGGAGATGGCGCCGAACATTCCGACCAAATCGAGCATCATGCTCGGTCTGGGAGAGACGCTCGAGGAAATCCATCAGACGATGGACGATCTCCGCGAGGTCGACTGCAACATTCTGACGCTCGGCCAATATTTGCAGCCGACGCCTTCGCATCTGGACGTCGTGCGGTACGTGCATCCGGACGAGTTCGCGCAGCTGAAGAAGGATGGCCTGGCCAAGGGCTTCAGCCACGTCGAATCGGCGCCTCTCGTCCGCAGCTCTTATCACGCTCACGAGCAGGTGCAATCCGCCGCCGCCCACGCGGCGCAATAACCGCAAGGCCGCTTCCGACGGAACGGCCGGATAAACGGAATGAACAGCGAGCGTTCGGGAGGAGAACCATTCGTGATCTATATGGCAGGAGGCAACGCATACACGCTCGTGCATGACCATAAGAACGGTTGGAACCCCGAAGCGTTTCGCGAACGTTATAGCGAAGTGCTGGAGCGATACGACTACATCGTCGGGGATTGGGGCTACAACCAGCTTCGGTTGCGGGGGTTTTTCCGCGAGGCGCAGCCGAAGGCGCCGAAGGATTCGGTCATTTCGAGCCTCGTCGATTATATTAACGAATATTGCAATTTCGGCTGCGCTTATTTCGTGCTGGAGAAGACCGATCCGAGGACGATTCCGGAAGGCGCCGAAGTCGTCTCGGTAGACCTCGAAAGCCCGGGCGGAGAAGAACCGGCGGAGGGCTCCTTCGCGGCGGCCGTTGCGGCGGCGACCGCCGCCCATCCGTCCGGCATGCTGCTGCGCTGGCCGCTGAAGGAGCGCCCCGGCGGCCGCGTGCCGGGGACGAGTCCTTCGGCCGTCGCCCGCGCCGTGTCCGAGGGCGCCGAGCGGCGCGCGGCCGCGGCTGCCGCGGCTGCGGCCCAAGCCGCCGCAGCCGGCTCCCATGCGAGAGCCGACGCCGGGCGCGGCGCGCAGGACGGCGCCTTCGGCGTCCGCTCGCGCTCGCAAGGCGACGGCGACCGCGACCGCCGGCCCCAGCCGAACGGCGCCGGCTCGCGCAGCGGCGGCGCCGCGCCTTCCGCCGGCGGGCAGGAGCGCCGGCCGGGAGCCGGCCAGCGGCCGCAGCCGCCGTCGCCGGGCCGGGAGTCCGGCGGCGCAGCGGAAGCGCGCCCGTCGGCGGGCGCGGCTCCGCAAGGCGAAGGCGCAGGCGCGCCCCGCGGCGCGGGAGGCGCCGGGGGCGGCCGCTGGGCCGGCAAGAACCGGCGCCGCGGCGGGTTCCACGGCAAGCCGAATCGCCCGCGGCCCGAAGGCGGTCCGAGGCCCGAAGGCGGACGCCGCCCGGACGTCGGACACTCCGGCGGAGAGCGGTCGTAACGCGTTAACGAACGAACAAAAGGAAAGGCTCGCCTTATCGCGCATGCTCCCGGAGCGGCGCGGCGGGGCGAGCCTTTTTTGGCGCTTATGGAGTTACGGACCGTGGATTCGTTACTTTGCGGTCGGAAGCCTTTCGGGGAGCGCAACGGACCGAGAAGCTCCGATTCGCTTGAAACGGCGCCCCTTTCGAAGAAAATCCGGGCGTTAGCGGCGCTTTTTCCAATTCGATCCGTTCTCGTTCTGATTGAAGCCGATAAACGCTTCCCGCACGCGGTTCCAGAACGGGAAAGGCCGGTACCGCGCGAAGTGAACCTTGTCCTCCGCGACCGAGCAGGTAATGGACCGGACTTCGTCGAACTGCATGACGAGATGGTCGATGCCGATCGCCAGCGGTTCGTCCGGATCGGTGACGATGTCGCAATGATGGTGCTTGGGCAGGATGACGGACGATCCGAGCGTCCGGTATACCCGGTTGTTGATCGACGCGATCTCGGCGATTTGCAGCGCCTCCAGCGAAGGATGGATGACCGCGCCGTTGACGCTTTTGTTGTATCCGGTGCTGCCGGATGGGGTAGACACGACGATGCCGTCGCCGCGGAACATCTCGAACGGTTCGTCGTTGATGTTGAGTTGGGCGACCAGCGTGCCTTCGACGCTTTTGAGCGTGAACTCGTTCAGTGCGAGGTAGACCGACGTGCCGCCGTCCGTTACGATCTCGACCCGCAGCAGCGGGTAGCTCACCGTAGTCGGCTTCATCGTCGCCATCCGCTCGACGAGCGCGGGCAGCTCGTCTTTTTTCCAATCGGCATAAAATCCCAAGTGGCCCGTGTGCACGCCGACGAACGCCACCGAGCCCACCTTGTCGCGGAACCGGTGGAACGCCTGCAGCAGCGTCCCGTCCCCTCCGATGGACAGGACGATCTCGGGCGACGATTCGTCGCGCTCCAGCCCGCGCTCTTGGGCCAGGGCGTGGAATTGCTCCGCCAATTCGCGGGATAACCGGTCTCCCCGGTCAAGCAATGCGTATTTCAATCCGTTGCTCCTTCCAAGGCCGGCAGTGCAGGGCGTTCCGATCGAAGGGAACCGCAGGTCCGGCCGTTTGACAAACTCTTTTGTTGTTAAGATCATATACCAACCGGGGGCGGGAAAACAATCCCGGCACCTCCGCTTATCCGCTCAAGCGGGGCGGTACAAAATCGGCCATAGCGCGTACACGAGCAAGACAGCCAGCACGGCATGCAGGAGCCTGGCCCGCAGAAACGGCATGTACCGCCAGCTCGTGCGGCTCATCAGCCCCGCGACCTGCGCGTGAACCGACAGTCCGCCCCACGACAGCACGAACGCGGCGGCCGCGACGCGGTCGGCGAGCGGGGGAAGCGCGGCGCCCGACTCCGCTCCGGCTTCCGCGGCGGCCCGCGCCCCGAGCGTCACCTCGAACGTCCCCCGGACGAGCGAGTCGGACAGATGGGGGGAGGCGCCCGCGGCGTCGAGCCCCCACACGATCAGATGGCGAAGCGCTCCGAGAAGGCCGCTCTGGACGAGCATCTCCAACGTCGCCGAGAAAAAGACGACGAGCCCGCCGACGACGATCATGAGCTGCAGCGAAGATTGCAGCGATTGCTGGAGCATAACCGCGAAGGTCCGGCCGTCTTCTTGCCTGGCGCGGTGCATGGCGGCGAGCGCCTCTTTGAGCCTTCCGCTGCGGCGGCGCCGGGCGGGTGCGGCCTGCGCGTCCGGCTCGCTCCGGCCGCCGCTCCAGCGCATGAGGAGCCCGATCAGCATCGCTCCGCCGTAATGGGCGGCCGCCAGCACCGGCACGATGTCCGAGCGGCCGAAAAATCCGATGCATACCGCCCCGATGAGGAAGATCGGATCGGAGGAGGTCGTCATGGCGACGAGCCGCTCGCCCTCCTCCCGGCCCACGAGCTTTGCGTCCATCAGCCGGGAAGTGAGCTTCGCGCCGACAGGATAGCCGGAAGCGAAGCCCATCGCCACGACGAAGCCCCCGACGCCCGGGATGCGGAACAGGGGCCGCATCAGCGGATCGAGGAGCGTGCCGGTCAGGTGAACGACGCCGAAGCCGAGCAAGATTTCGGACAGCACAAAGAACGGAAACAGCGCGGGGAACAGCACTTCCCACCACACCGACAATCCTTTCAGCGACGCGTTCAGCGCGACTTGCGGCATGGACAGGGCAAGACCGCCGATCAGAGTAACGCCCGCCCCTATCGTGAGCGCGGCAAGCCAGCCGTTCCGGCGGGAGATCCGGCCCGTCGTTCCGGGCGGTTGAACGGTCGTGCGCATAGCGGCATTCCCTCCATTCTCGAATGAAGCCTCTTGTCCACTATATGTGCCGAGTTTCCCGTTCTTGCCGCCACAATCCGCTGCAATCGAGTACAAAAATATCGCTGATATTTTCGGCTGCTTTATGATACAATAGGACCATAAGCAGGCCGGAAGGGCATCATTTTAGCGGAACAAACGGAGGGGTTTCCATGGCGGCGGGCATTGTGGCTGGCTTTCTTGTATGCGCTTTCGTTTATGTAATCAGGGAATCTCTTACACCTCCCGAGAAAGACTGGTAACGGCAATCGCGCATATCGCATTTTCTCGCCCTTCGGGGGCGATTTTTGTTTTTCGGGGCGCTAAATTGGGATTCAGTTGTGCTATAATAGGTTGGCATCAGGCGAATAGTCCCGTTTTCCGATACCGGCAAAAAGGAGGGGTTGCTGCTTTTGGACTATACGACGATTTACGAAGCCGCCGGCGGCGCTCCGTTCTTCCGGGAGCTGGTCGAACGTTTTTACCCGAAGGTGCAGGAGCATCCTTTGCTGGCGCCCTTGTTCCCTGAGGATATCCGTCCCGTGATGGAGAAGCAATATCAATTTTTGTCCCAATTTTTCGGAGGACCGTCCTTGTATTCCGATCAGCACGGCCATCCGATGATGCGGGCTCGCCATCTGCCTTTCCCGATCACGAGAGAGAGGGCGGAAGCCTGGCTCGACTGCATGAGGCGGGCGCTTGCGGAGACCGATGCGCCGCCCGAGCTTCAGGCGATCATGCTGGAGCGGCTGTCCGGCCCCGCTTATCACTTTGTCAATTCGTAAAGGCCATTACCCGCCGGCCGCCCTGCCGCAAGCGGGGGCTGGCTTCTGGAGGCTTCGGAAATGGATCCGTTATATCAAACGAAAGTCACCTGTGCCTGCTGCGGTTCCGTCTTCCGGACATCCCGGGTGCGGCCGAGTTTGAAAAGAGCGATTCGCACGGACACCGATTTTTGCGCTTACTTCGGGTCGGTCAATCCCGATTTTTACGTCGTTCGGGTGTGCCCGTCTTGCGGATTCGCTTCGACCGAGAATTCGAAGGAAATGTTGCTCGACGTTCACAAGGAGGCCTATCAGGACCAAATCGGGAAGTTTTGGGTCCCCCGCGACTACGGCGGCGAACGGACCGCGCGGGAGGCGATGGAATGCTACAAGCTGGCCTTGCTGTCGGCGCAAGCCGTTCAGGAGAAGGATCGGCTGATCGCGGGGCTGCTGCACCACATCGCCTGGCTGTACCGGTACGAAGGCAATCATCCGATGGAGCTCAAGTTTATCCGGTTCGCGCTGGACGCTTACATACGGGTGTATCAGACGGAGGCCGGGTCCGGGAGCAACGCCCGCTTGCTATATTTGATCGGGGAGCTGCACCGCAGGCTCGGGGAGTATCATGAGGCGGTAAGATGGTTTTCGCGGGTCATTCACGACAAAAGCATTACCGACGCGTCCATGATCCGGGCTTCGCGCGAACAGTGGACGGCGATCCGGGAGGATATGGCCCGATCCGGCGAGGAGCTGCCGGAAGAGATGAAGCAGAACGGCGCCTGAGGGGCGCCGTTTGTCGTTGGCGGAGCGGATCGTTCATTTGCGGTCGAGCGGCCGGTCGGCCAGCAGGTAGTCCGCGTCGGCGTCGACCAGTTGCAGCCGCTCATGGCAGCAGGGGAAGACGACGGCGCGCTTGCGGCTTCCGCCTCGCAGCTCCGCGACTTCGCCGGGCTTCAAGGGAAGCCGCACGTGGGCTTGTCCGCAGAACGGGCATTCCGTCGCATAAACGTCGTTCATTTGAATATCGTAGGGCAAACTGTTCCGGAAAGGAATCAAGACGGCGCACCTCCGTTCGCAAGGCTTATCTTACGATACAACAGTTGTTCCGGGGAGCGCAATGATGTAGCATTTGGAATAGAGTTTGAGTCGCACAAAGAGAGGATGGTCGGCGTTATGACGCAAACATTGGCGCAAACATGGGATTTGGACGCGCTGTTCGCGGGAGGGGCGGATTCGCCGGAGTTCGCCGCGTTTATGGCGGAGACCGAAGCGCTCGTCTCTTCTCTGCTCGGAGAGCTGAAGGGGGAGTCAAGCTCGAATCGGGAGCCCTCCGGGGAGAGTCTGAGCAAGTGGACGGAAAAGCTCCAGGAAGCGCACGCCCGGATTCGGCATGCGGATGCTTTCGTCGGCTGTCTGGCGGCGCAGAACATGAACGATCGGCGCGCGGTCGCCTGGACGGAGAAGGTGCAGTCGCTCGCGGCCCGTTTCCGTCAAGCCTCCGATCTGTTCGACGTCGCGCTGGCGGCGCTCCGGGACGAGACGTTCGCCCGCTGGGTCGCCGAGCCGAGCCAGGCGGAGATCGCATTTCCGCTGAGCGAGCGCCGCGAGGCGATTCGCGACAAGCTGCCTCCCGAGCTGGAGGCGCTTGCCTCGGAGCTGACGATCGACGGCTACCAAGGCTGGGGAGAGCATTATCAGACGATCGTGAACCGGATCTCCATTCCTTGGGAGGAAGACGGGCGCAGCGTCAAGCTGTCCGCGGGGCAAGCGGCGAACAAGCTCAATCACCCCAAGCAGGAAGTGCGCGATGCGATGGGCGGTCTCTGGGAGGAAGCCTGGGCAGGCCAGGCCGACTTGTGCGCGGACACGCTGAACCGGCTGGCCGGCTTCCGGTTGAAGCTGTACGGCGCGCGCGGCTGGAACGATCCGCTTCGCGAACCGCTCAAGATCAACCGCATGAGCCGTGAGACGCTGGACGCGATGTGGGAGGCGGTGGCCGGGGGCATCGAGCCGCTGAAGCGTTATTTGGCGGCCAAAGCCCGCTTGTTCGGCAAGGAGCGGCTTGGCTGGCACGACGTGGCCGCTCCGGTGGCGACGGACGCTTCGACGATCCCTTACGACGAAGCGGCCGTTTTGATCGGGGACGCGTTCGCGTCATTCTCCCCGGCGATGGCGGAGCTTGCGAAGCGTGCGTTCGAGGGGCGCTGGATCGAAGCCGAGGATCGGCCGGGCAAGCGTCCGGGCGGCTTCTGTACCGATTTCCCGCTGAAACGGGAAACCCGCATTTTCATGACCTATTCCGGTACGGCGGACAACGTCTCCACGCTGGCGCACGAGCTGGGGCACGCTTACCACACTTCGCTTGTGGACGGTCTGAAGCCGTTCGCCCAGGATTACGCCATGAACGTCGCCGAGACGGCGTCCACTTTCGCGGAAGCGCTCGTCAACGAGGCGTTGCTGCGCCGGGCCGAGAACGACGAGGCGAAGCTGGCGCTGCTGGACGAACGCCTGCAGAACGCCGTGGCGTTCTTCATGAACATTCGGGCGCGCTTCCTGTTCGAGACGCAGTTCTACGCACAGCGCGGCCAAGGCATGCTTGACGCCGGGCAGTTGAACGAGCTGATGACCGCGTCGCAGCGGGAAGCGTTCGGAGACGCCTTGGCCTCCTGGCATCCGCATTTCTGGGCGTCGAAGCTTCATTTTTACTTGACCGACGTGCCGTTCTACAACTTCCCGTACACGTTCGGCTACTTGTTCAGCACGGGGCTGGCCGCGGTCGCCGAGGCGGAGGGTCCGTCGTTTGCCGGGCGCTACGACAGCCTCCTGCGGGATACGGGCATCATGAGCGTCGAGCAGCTCGCTTCCCGCCATTTGAACGTCGACCTGACGCGGCCGGACTTCTGGCAGGCGGCCGTAAAGCGGGCCGTTGCCGACGTCGACGCGTTCGAGAAGCTGGCTTCGCGATAAGCGAAACGCCTTATGGGGCGGAACCGATCCGGGAGGATCGGCTCCGCCCTTGTTTGTACGCCCAGCTCGGCAAAAGCCTCGACCGTGTGCTGTAAGCCGCTAACGTCGGATTACAGCGCGCAGAAAGCGCCGACGGCCTGCTGTAAGCCGATTTTTAGGGCTTCGCCCCCCTCCGTCTCTCTCTCCTCCTCTTGCCGTCCGGTCGATGAAAAATTTTTTTCGCGACAAAATCAGACAAATTCGTTGAAGTTTTCTAAATATTCTCATATAATGAGTCTGAAGTTGCAAAAAACGGAAAAGGCTGGATAAAAATTCATGAGCACAAAGGAGGAGAGGTATGTCCTGGGAAATGGTTCCGTTGGCCAGACAGGTAGACGCCGCATTGCATGAAATGGAAGATGAACTGAAGGGCATGTCCGCAGGCACGATCGTGTTCCAAATTCGCAACGACGCAGTAGGCAAATTCGGCATTCGCCACTTGCCGTTGGATTGCGAGGACAAACAAACCGGGAACGGTCCCGCCGCTGGCGGCATGACGGCCGATCACGTAGCATCGCTGAAGAAAATGGCGGTGGAGGCGCTTGTACATAAGCGGAGCTGGACGCACGGGGAGATTACTTACGATTTTGTGCTCAAGCAGGGAAAGGTTAACCTAAGCGTACAATTCGAATCTAATTATAATATGGCGAATTTGATGTTCCGACTGAATCCGAAGCGACACAATCGGCGCGAGGCGTAGCAACGTCTTGCCGACCGAGATCATACTCAGGGCCGGCTTCCCGCAAGGGGGAGCCGGCCTTGCTCGTTATCAGGGCGCATTGGCGCAAGGCGTGAAGCTCAAACCCACCCCAGCGACTCGAAAATATGCGAGCCGAGCAGTACGAGCCAGGCGGTCAGCAGCGCAAAGAGGAGCACGAAGCTTTTGCGGAACGTCGAGAGCAGGACGAGCGTGCTTTTCAAATCCAGCATCGGCCCGAAAACGAGGAAGGACAGCAGCGCGCCCGGCGGAAACAAATGAACGAAAGACGCCGCGATGAAGGCGTCGGCGGTGGAGCACAGCGACAGAACGAAGGCCAACCCCATCATGAACAGATGGGATAACAGGTCGTGGCCGGCCACCGCGGCGAACGTTTCATCGGTAACGGCCGTTTGAACGGCAGCCGTAATGGCCGAACCGAGAAGCAAATATTTGCCCATGTCCCACATGTCTTCGGCGGCATGCAGGGGCACGCCGGCCAGCTTGCGGGCCCAACCGCCATCTTCCGCGCCTTGATGGTGTTGATGGTGGCCGTCATCGTGATCATGGTGATGATGATGATGATGGTGGACGTGGTCGTGCCCGTGCCCGTGCCCGTGATCGCGATCTCGGCTGTGCGTATGAAGATAGCCTTGCCCGGCGCGGTCTTCCCGAAGCGGGTTTTGCCTGATCAGGACGGACAGCAAGAGCCCGAGCGCGACCGTGACGAAGAAAGCGAGCCCGAACCGCGCAAAGGCCAAATGCGGAGATTCGCGGAAGGCTGCGAACGTGGACGCCATGACGATCGGATTCAGAATCGGCCCCGCCGCCAAATAGACGATGCCGATGTAGGCGGGAAGCCCTTTGCGGATCAGCCCTCGGACGACGGGGATCATCCCGCATTCGCACAGCGGCAGCGCCATGCCGAGCAGGCTGCCGAAGAGCGTGCCGTACAGCTTGTTGCGCGGAGCGATCCGGCCGACGAACCCGTCCGAGACATACGTATGAAGGAGAGCGGAGACGACGGAGCCGAGCGCCAAGTAAGGCAGCGCATCGAGCAGAATGCCCGCGAACGTGCGGACGAACGGCGCCAGCCAGGCGGAATGGTTGCGCCACAGCAGCGCAAAAAACGCGACTCCGGCCGCCGCCGTCACAAGACGAAGCCTGACGATGGTCACTGCGCGTCACTTCCTTTGACGAAGCTTTTCTAGCGTATGCTTGACCGATCCGGCGAAGAACCCGTCCCGGCTTCCGTCAAAGCGTCGGGGGCGAAAATGCTTTTCACCTTTTTTATTGATAATCATTCTCATTGCTGATATAATTCGTCAAGTAAAGCATTGTAGCGGGGGAAAAGGAGAATCAAGCGAAATGGCGAATAGATGGGGGAAAAAAGCTGCCTTGGCCGGCGCCGCGGGAGTGATTGCGCTGACGACCGGCTGCAGCGACGGATTGAAAGTGAGCGTGACCGACGAGAACAAGTTCGACACGGCGGGGAATATGTTTGCCTACGCCGAATTTGAGCTGTCCGGGGAGCCGCTTGCGGAATCGCTCGGCCTGGATCTGGACGTGCTCGATCCGAACGCGATCGACAAGCCGTCGGCTTTCGATTATATCGCGGGCATCGAATCCTATGAATATTCGGAAGAAGCCATGTACGAGGTTGTCGAGAAGTCCGGGCTCGGCCTGCATCTGCTGAACGGGCCGGCCATCCAGGCTTACGCCAAGGAGAAAGGCGTGTCGGCGAACGAGGCTTTGGCCGCCCGTTTTATGCTGTTCGCCGATGCGGTGGGCTCCGCTCCGGAAGACATTCAGCAAAACATGTTTCCGACGACGATCGAATATGCAGGCGGGGATCCGCACTATGCGCAGGAAGTCGATACGAAGAAATTCGCCGACGGCGAGGACGGCGCGTACGTGCCGAATTATCAGGTCGACTTCTCCAGCCTTCGCTGGGATCGCGGGAAGATGGACAAAAGTCTCGTCCCGGCCGCATACGGAGGCGCCATGCTGAAGCAGGCGCTGTGGGCGGGCGATTTCCTGGGAAATTTCCATTCCAAGGACAAGGACGAAGAGTTGGATGCGGCCTCGACCGATCCGAAGGACGCCAATGTGGCGCTCGGCGTCAGCTCGGCCGACGGGCTTCAGGGGATGATTCTGACCGAGGAGATTTGGAACAAGCTGCTGACGATCCGGCAGGGGCTGTTCTACGACGCGAAGTCGGGTTCGCTGACGGCGGGCAAAGGCGCCGCTTACGACGCTTCCCAAGGGCTGTCTTACTTGCCTCACTCCATTGCCGTTACGGAGAACGGCGACAAGGATTATCCGGGCGCGCAGCAATACAAGGTCACGGACGCCCGCAGTCTGCTGCGGGACCAATGGCTGACGCTGTGGCCGGCGGCCGAATTTTACGGCATGGTCGATCAGCGGCCGGCGAACGTCAACCGCAATCCGGCGTTCGCGCAAGTGTTTGACGGCTCGCCGTTCCCGGCGGCGCCGGCGCAGAACGTGGACGAGGATCCGTCGAACGATGTCGCCTCCGACGATCCGTATACGGTCGACCGCGACGTGATGCTGCAGACGTTCCGGAACATCAAAGCGATGCACTGGAACGAAGCGAGAGGCTGGCTGGTCTCCGAGCATGACGGCAAGCAGCAAGGAACGGCAGGCAATACGTTCGACGCGGGCTACACGATGGAGGCGCTCCGCATGTTCGAGCGGGCCATCGACGGCAAGCCGGTCGGCTACGCCAACGGCGAGGGCGCCGAGGGGCTGAACACCGCGGAAGGCAAAGACGCGCTCGGGATGATCGTCAAGCAGGCGGACTTCCTGATCCAGAACGTGCTGCGGCAAGACGGGCTGGCGGCGAACGGCTGGGACGGAAGCGGCAAAGCCGATGATTCCGCGCCTACGCTCGAAGCGCAAGCCGGAGCCATTCGCGGTCTGACGGCGGCTTATCTCGCCACCGAAGACAAGAAATACCGGGATGCCGCCCGGAAGGTCTACGACGCCACCGACCGTCTGTTGTGGAACAAGGAATGGAAGGCCTACAAGACCGATCTGGACGGATCGGGCAAATACGACGCCTACACTGCGGGCGGCGTCTCGGCGATGCTGCGGCTCGCTCTGGAAAATTTGCGCAACGAGTCGAACGATGCCGAGCAATACAAGTCGCTTGAGCGGGATACGGTCAAAGAGCGTTATGTCGATTTTTACCGTACCGTCATCAACGGACCAACGCTCGATCAAGGCATGCAGGCGAGTGAATTTTGGGATACCGGCGATCGTTACTTAGAAGGCGACGATTCCGGCAACACCGACAAGGATACGGTGCCGCAAATTCAGAAAGCGGGCGGCAAGTTCGGCGTCGCGCCGATTCTGAGACCGGTTGAGGTGTCGAAATAATGATGCGTCTTCCAAACGAGCGCCCGGCATCGGACGGGACGGGGAGAACGGCCGTGTTCGGCCGTTTTTTCGCCCGTCGGAGGGCGCTTCTGCTTCTAAGTGCGCTCGTTTTGGCGATCTTGGCCGGTGTGGCCGGGTGCATGAACGGCAAGTCGGCGAAGGAGCCGCAACCGGTCTCTTCGGACAACGTGGTCATGACGGCGGACGGCAAATATTTGTACACCGTCAACGGAGATGCCGGTACGGTGTCCAAGGTGAACGTGGCCGACGGCAAAGTCGTGCAGGAGGCTCAGGTCGGCAAGATGCCGCAGCAAGCGGCGCTGTCTCCGGACGGCAAGACGCTGTACGTCACGTGCCGGGATACGGACAAGGTCGACATTTTGCGGACGAAGGATTTGTCCATTGCGGGAACGATCGACGTCGGCATCGAGCCGTACGGCGTCGTCGCGTCTCCCGACGGCACGAAGCTGTATGTGACCAACGATCGCTCGGGCACCGTCTCCGTTGCGGACGTTGCCGGCCGCAAGGTGATCTCCACGATCAAGGTCGGGGAACGCCCTAGGGCGCTTGCCCTGACGGCGGACGGCACCAAGCTGTACGTCGGCATGTACTTGACGGCGAACATCGCGGTCGTCGACACGGCGTCGGGCAAAGTCAAGTCGACGATCAAGCTGGCCGTCTCTCCGGACAAGAAGGATCCGAAGAAGAGCCAGGGCATCCCGAATACGCTGGAGCAAATCCGAATCGCGCCGGACGGCCGCACCGCCTGGGCGACCCATCTGCTGACGAATACGGATACGGTGATCGCTTTCGACGAGACGATCTTCCCGGCGGTGTCGGTCATTGACACGGCGACGGATACGGAGCTGACCAAGCAGCGCAAGCAGTTGTTCGAGCAGATCAACGTCTCCGACAATCTCGGGAAAACGATGATCGTCTCCAACCCGTCCGACATCCGCTTTACGAGCGACGGCTCCAAGGCTTACGTGCTCATGTCGGGAAGCGAGGATCTCGTCGTGTTCGACCTCGCGAAGGGCGGCAACGCGACGCAAATCGTGCGTCACGTGCCGGGCGACTGGCCGATCGGCATGGCGCTTGCGCCGGACGATTCCAAGCTGTTCATTAACAACGGCAATACGCATGACCTGGCGACCGTCTCGACCGGAGGGCCGGACGGCGACGCCCGGGCGGACCGGAAGACGCTGCCGCTTATCGCCAAGGATCCGCTGTCGCCGGAAGTGCGCCTTGGCAAGACGCTGTTCCTGTCCGCGAACAGCGACGAATATCCGGTGACCCAGGACCATTGGATGAGCTGCGTGAGCTGTCACGCGGGCGGCGAGACGGACGGCCTGACGCTGCTCACCGCCAAAGGGCCGCGCAACGTCCCGAGCAACGTGCTTGCAATGGACACCGGGCTGTTCATGTGGGACGGCAGCCGGGACGACTTTACCGATTATATTCATACGGTGCAGAACGAAATGGGCGGCATGATGGACGTCGACCCGGGCAAGATGATGCCGGAGAAGTACCAGAAGATGTTCGATGCGATCGAGGCGTATTTGCGGGATCCGGAGAGCCTGCCGGTTCCCCGGAGTCCGTTCCGCACGGCGGACGGCCAACTGACCGACGAGGCGAAAAAAGGAAAGGAAATTTTCGACACGGTCGGCAAATGTATTACGTGCCACGCGGGAGATTACTTTACCGACAGCAACCAGGCGACGGGCGGAGGCACAAAGCTCACGACAAGCGACATCTCCCACCTGTACGACGTCGGTACCGGCACCGACCGGGACAAGGCTTCGGACGGCGACGCGAGGGCCGGGTTCACGAATCCGCGCACCCCGAAGCAGTGGGACGTTCCGACGCTGAGGGGCGTCTGGGCGACCGCGCCTTATTTGCACGACGGCAGCGCTGCGACGCTGAAGGACGTGCTGACGACGCGCAATCCGGAAGGCAAGCACGGAGGCCCGCTGACGGACGAACAGATCGACGCGGTCGTCGCTTACCTGAAGCAGATTGAGTAAAAATTGTCGTTCACGCTGCCCATTCCGCCGTAAGAGCCGAAGCACCGCCGAGTCCGGTTGACATCCTTGCGCGGGAGAGTATAATGAATGACAATATGAAGCTCGGCGATGATGAGAGAGAGTACGCCTGCGGGTTACGGACCCAGAGAGCCGGTGGTTGCTGCGAACCGGTGTCCGTCCGCCGGCGGAAGTGGAGCTCGGAGCCGGGAGCGGAACGGCGGTTCCCCGGACGGGAACGGCCCGATGCTCCCCGGTTGTTCCCCGTTAGCGGAACTTAAGGCTTTGCCCGACCCGGCACGCTCAGCCGCGGCCCGGACGCCGCCGACAATCGTTGCCGGCAGCAAAGCGAATAAGGGTGGCACCACGACTTCTTCGTCCCTTGGCGAAGAGGTCTTTTTTTATTTTCTCCGGAGAGTACCGGTCTATGGAAAGGGTGGCTCGCATGAGCGAAAAGAAATTGCGCGTATTGTCCGGCATTCAGCCGAGCGGCAAGCTGACGATCGGCAACTACATCGGCGCCATGATCAACTTCGTGGCCTTGCAGCGCGAGTACGATTGCTTCTTCATGATTGCGGATCTTCACGCGGTGACCGTGCCGCAGGAGCCGGCGGATTTGCGGGAGCAGACGGAGATGGTGGCGGCGCTGTACGTCGCGGCCGGCATCGACCCCGCGCGGGCGGCAATGTTCGTGCAATCCCAGGTGCCGCAGCACGCGGAGCTCGGCTGGCTGATGACGACGCTGTCGTACATGGGCGAGCTGGAGCGCATGACGCAATTCAAGGACAAATCGGCGGGCAAGGAAGCGGTCGGCGCGGGGCTGTTCGTTTATCCGTCGCTGATGGCGGCCGATATATTGCTGTATCAGGCGAATCTGGTTCCGGTCGGGGACGACCAGAAGCAGCATCTGGAGCTGACGCGCGATCTCGCGGGACGGTTCAACCACCGGTACGGCGATCTGTTGACGATTCCGGAGCCGTACATCCCGAAGGTCGGCGCCCGCATCATGTCGCTGGACGACGCCTCCAAGAAGATGAGCAAGAGCAACCCGAACGCGGGCAGCTACATCGCTTTGCTGGACGAACCGGACGTCATCCGCAAAAAAATCGCCCGGGCCAAAACGGACCTGGGCAAGGAAATCGTCTACGATCCCCAGAACAAACCGGAGATCAGCAATTTGATGAGCATTTACGCCCATTGCTCGGGCCTGTCCCTGGAGGACATTCAGGCGCGTTACGAAGGGCAAGGGTACGGAGCGTTCAAAAAGGACCTCGCCGAGCACGTCGTCGCGACGCTGGAGCCGCTGCAGCGGAAATACAAGGACATCCGCGCTTCGGGCGCTATTCACGACATTCTGCGCGACGGAGCCGAGAAAGCGATGGCCGTCGCCGAAACGACGCTTCGCCAGGTGAAGGACTTGATGGGCTTCCTGCTGCCCCGGCGGTAAATCGAAAGCGGCGCCCGGCAGAGCTTCCGGCCGGCGTCCGGGCGGTTACGCCCGGGCGCGCTTGGCCAGCCTGGCCTTGACCGCGAAGCCGAGTCCGATGTTGGCCATGCCCAGAACGAAGAACAGCAGCGCCAGCCATCCGTTGTAGTCGATGGAGATCGCCGTGGCGATCATCCAGGCGATGGAAGTGACGGCAAACAATAAACCTAAAGATTTGTTCATCGGTTTGATCTCCTTAAGCATATTTTTCTCCCGCCTTTGCATACTAGGAAAGCAAGCTTGCAAACCAATCCGCAAGGCGAAAGGAGCATTCAATCATGCCAGCAAACAACAACAATACTTCCTCTTCCCGTAACCGTGTGCTCGTCAAGGAAGCGAAGGGCGCCCTGGAGAACATGAAGATGGAAGCTGCTCAATCCCTCGGCGTTACGATTCCGCAAGACGGCTACTATGGCAACGTAACGTCCCGCGATGCCGGATCTCTTGGCGGATATATCACCAAGAACCTGGTTCGCATTGCCGAGCAACAACTTTCCGGCAGTCGCTAAGGGACGCTAATCCCCGACTGAAAGCCCGAGGTCGCCCTCGGGCTTTTAATATTGTCCTCCAATCGGTTTCGCCCGTCAATAGCCGGGGGGTTCCATCTCTACCTTTAATAGGTGTTCATTCGCAGCCGCTTCTCCAGCCGTTCGTCGCTCAGCCATCCGACATAAGACTGGAACGGGACATAGGACGCGTCCATAAGCACGACCGCGACGAACGGGTACTGCCGGCGATGGCGGTAGCGAATGTCGACCCAGCGGACCTCGTACCCCCAGGAATGCGATTTGACGAGACCGCAAGGGAACGGCGTCACGTCCAGAAACGCCCGAACGTCTTTGTTGCTTTTCGACGCTTCGACCGCCGGATGTTCGTCGCATTTCATACGGTCGACCCAGGTAAGCCGTCCGTTCTCCCATTCGCCGATGCTGTACCGGCAGTCGGCCGAACGCTTGACGACGTTCCATTTGGAGAGCGAGAGCGTTGGCAGAAGCGTATACTCGTCTCCCTGGTCCCGTTCGGGGTCTTGTCCGGGGACTTTGACAGACAGCCGGCGATGAACCCACGTTCTCCAGCCATAATACAGCACGAGCAAGCCGTACAGGACGGGGAAGATCGCTCTCGGGTCGGCCCACCCGCTCATCCACAGCAGAATCGCCGCCACGTGCGCGAGGAAGATGGCCGGGTCGAAAATGTGGATGATGTTCCAGGCGATCCATTTCCGCGACAGCGGGCGGAATGCCTGGGTGCCGTACGAGTTGAACAGGTCCGACGCCACATGCACGACAACGGCAAGCAGTACCCACACTCCGAGGTGCAGCCACGGAACGCCGCGGAACACAAGGGACAGAACCAGCGTGATAAGCGCCGTCCAGCCGACGATGGCGGGAAAGGAATGCGACAGTCCCCGATGGTTTCTGATATAATCGGCATTGCTTTTGAATCGGAGCAGCATATCCGCGTCCGGCGCCTGTGAGCCGAGAATCGTCCCGATCAGGACGGTTACCGGTCCGTAAGGATGGGAAGTGATCGCGGGATCGGTCAGCGCCAATCCTCCCAGACCGAGTCCGAACACCAGATGGGTGCCTGAATCCATGCGTATGACCCCTTTCGGTTGGTGGCTGTAGTCGGGTTCAGTATGGGCATGGGAGGGGCAAATTATGAGAAAACGGAAAGGGGCGGTTCGATGATCTTGTTCTGCGAATATGTCATACCGGAGGAATGCCGCGAGGAGTTTCTGGCCTGGGTCGGCGCCGATCCGGAGCGGTGGAAGGGCGCCGAGCTTGCGGAGAACGTCGGGCAGCCCGGCGTGTTCGTGGAGCTTCGAAGGGCGGCCGGAGAGGAAGAAGCGGAGCGAATGCAAAAAGAACGCCGCGAAGGACGTTCCTGGAGAGTGATGGAGAAATGGGTGAAGGGAGGCAGGGAAGGGGTGCGGATTTGGACGTTTCGGCCGATTAACGCGAACGGGTGCTGCCCATCGATCCGAACGGAAGGGAATACGTAAGCGGCTCGTCGAACGTGACATAATCGAGGTTGAGCGTCAGCAGAAGGAAGCGGCGTCCCGTGACCGGATCGCTGATGATGATATGGTCGCGTCCGGCCGCTTCGATCACGCCCTTGAATATTTTCGCGTTCCATTCGCTGTTGTTCTCGTACGTCATGTAGAAGGTGCCGACTTTGCCGAGGTTCATCCGCAAAATATTTTCGACATAAGACTCTTCCTTCGGAAGCGGAGGGAACGTCATTCCGCTGGGCGTCACAATCGAGCCGCTCGTCGCCGGCGGGGGCGTCATCGTCGTTGCCTGGGCAACCGGGAAGACATTGCCCGTTACCATCTGGGGCATCATCGGGACAGCCGTGGCGAACGGGCTCGACTGCAAAGTTCCGGCCGGCATCTGGGCGTTCGTCGGAACGCCCCCGAATGACGCGGGATTAACCTGGGCTTGCGGCCATTGCACATTGTTGTACAAAAGGGAAACCTCCTTAAATAACGGCTTGCGCCTTAGTAAACATTCGGACAATCCTGCGGGGACGGCGCGTAGAAGCAGTGGGCTTTGTACCGGCCGGTGTTCGTTTGATTATACCAGGTGGGAGGGCAATCGTCGGAAGGACGGAAAAACCACAGCGCGTTCGAGGCGGGCCAAAACTTTTCGCCGTTAATGACCCTTCGGGCGAGCGCGATTTCCGACTCCCGCGCCCTCTGATAGAAGTACGGCTTCTGAACCGACTCGAAGCCCCCCGGAGACTGGTACACCATGTCGCTCATCGAGCGGATGTTCCGAAAATCGAGACAGTTGGCCAAAATCCGGTTGATGCCGACGTTGCCCACCAGGAGCATGCCTAAGTTGCCCTCTCCTTCCGCTTCGGCGCGCAGAAGGCGAGCGAGCAGCCTAACGTCCGCGCTGCTTGCTTTTACAACGGCCATAAGGCGGTATTCTTCCCTTCATCTTCATCCCGCTTGGTCTCGATCGGCGCCCGGCTGATGGCGAGGGGTGCTGGGCGATTGTCGCAATACAGTCTATTGCGCCCGCCCGGAATGTGTGACTGTATCGGCCGTCATAGCCGCTTCGGATTCGGTGCTTGTCCGGAGGCGGTGGCGATTTGATGAACTCGGAAGCGCGAACATTGTCAACGGTCGAAGATTTGGGGTATCATCTAATCATGACAACCGGTAAGGCTGCTTTTTTTTGGTTCGTTTAAAGGAGGAACACCGTGTTTAAAGATCTTGTGGCCCTCACCAAGCCGGGCATCATCCGCTTGAATTTGTTTGCGGCGTTCGGCGGTTTCTGGGTCGCTTCCCGTTGGCAGATCGACTGGCCGCTGCTTGTCTGGATGCTGCTCGGATCGACGCTGACGATGGCTTCGGCCTGCGTGTTCAATAATTATTTCGATCGCGATTTCGATACGAAGATGGCCCGCACGCAGAACAGGGCACTGCCCCAAGGCCGGTTGCGGCCTTCTTTTGTGCTCGGCTACGCTATTGTGCTTGGCATTTTGGGACTGGGCTGCCTGTTCGTCATGGTCAATCCGCTTTGCGGCTGGCTCGGCGTGCTCGGCTTTTTCGTTTATGTCGTCGTTTATACGCTGTGGCTGAAGCGCAATTCGACCTGGAGCACGTCCGTCGGCGGCGTCTCCGGGGCGATGCCGCCCGTCATCGGGTATTGCGCGGTCACGAACGAGGTGGACGCCGGCGCCTGGATTCTGTTCGCGCTGCTGTTCCTGTGGCAGCCTCCGCACTTCTGGTCGCTCGCCATCCGCCGGGTGGAAGAATACCGGGCTGCCGGCTACCCGGTGCTGCCTGTCGTCAAAGGCGTGCTGCGGACGAAAATTCAAATGGTTCCGTATATCGCGCTGCTGCTCGTCGCCTCCGTTCTGCTTTACACCGAAGGGTATGTCGGCGAGGTGTTTCTCGTCCTGTCCATCGTCATTCTCGCTTGCTGGGTGCTCCACGCGCTGTCCGGCTTCCGGACGGCGAACACCGAGAAGTGGGCGAAGACGGACTTCCTGTTCTCCGTCAATTATTTGATGGTCATGTTTATCGCGATGATTCTCGATACGAATGGAGTGTAACGCAGGCCATGTCCATGAACGAAGAAGAACGCCCGGCGGCGGCCGGAACGGCTCCCCAAGGGGGAGGTGCGAAGCGGCCGTTTGCGAAGCGCTACGCCTTCCCGATCACGCTGCTGGCGATATGCGTCGTGCTGGCGGGATTTCTGATCTGGAATTCCGCGTCGAACCGAACGGGCAAGCTGCCGGATCAGGGAGCGGCCGCGGATTTTACTTACAACGATATAGAGGGCAATCCGGTTACGTTCAGCGATTCCAACGGCAAAGTGCGGCTGGTCTATTTCTTCTATTCCAATTGTCCGGACGTTTGTCCGCCAACCACCTTCATGGTGTCCCAAGTGCAGGACAAGCTGAAGGAGGAAGGCATATTCGGCAGCAAGGTCGAGTTTTTCTCCGTGACGATCGATCCGGAGCGGGATACGCCCGAAGCGCTGAAGACGTTCTCCTCCAAGTTCCACGCCGACTATACGGGCTGGAAGTTTCTGCGCGGGGACGAGAAGGAGACGGCGGAGCTGGCGAAGAAGTATCAGCTGCTCGTCACCAAAGACAAGGACGGCAATTTCGGCCACATGAACCTGATCGTCCTGGTCGACAAGAAGGGACGCATGCGGGACTTCATCTCGCCGGCTGCGAACGGCAATCCTGGCGACTACGACGCCGACGCGCTGCTGCAGGAAATCAAGAGTCTTCTGTAGAGGGCGCGAGCTTGAACGCGAAAAGAGCAGACTCCTTAGGTCCGTATGGACTTGAGGGGTCTGCTCTTTTTTTGAATTCCGGAAACGCTTCGCTTCCGTCGGCGGCCAACGCAGAGAAGCCTTTTTTATTCAGGAAACACCGAAGAAGGAGGCGGGTAAACGATATAATCTTCCAACCCCGCCTTCTCCAGCTGTTGGATCAAATATTCCTCCGGCGTGCCTTCGACCCCGTTGTAGCCGCGCCGCGTGTAAATATGCTCCGCGTCGGGGAATACGTCCCGGAGGACGCCCCGGATCCGGCGGCCGGAAGCGTCGGGATCGGTGAAGAGATACACCTGGCGGTTGCCGACCGCCTTGCGGAGCGCTTCGATCTTATCCGTATTCAGCGTGCCGAACGTGCAGTGAATCGCGATTTCGGAGGAGAGCAGGCGGGCCAGGCGGCTTTTGTCGTTTTTGCCTTCGACGATAATGGCGATAGCGGATTCCATGTCCCTTGCTCCTCCTTGGCTGCGGCGGTTGCGGCAATTGCGCTGCGTATATTGTGATAACTCTATTGTACCACACTCGCGTCCGCGGGATCAGCCGCCGCTCGGGAAGCCGGGCCCGGCTTCCCGACGGAAGGCCGGCCGGCCTCCGTCCGAACGGGCCTGTCCCGGCGGCGCCTAACCGCGCAAGAGCGCGCCCGGGACGCGCTCTTGCCGGGAAGCGGCAGCGCGGCTATTTACCAAAGGCTAAGGATAATCACGAGCAGCAAAAACAGCACGAGCACGAACAAAGCCGCCACTCCGCCACCGTGTTTGACGATCGGAGCCAATCGGCATCACCCCGCTTCGGAAGCCCGGTTTGAGGCCCGCTCCGGCCTGATTCGATCCGCGCGGACCTATCCGCATCCTATGCGAATGTCCCGGCCCCGACCTGTGCGCTTGCCCAGACCGCCCGGGCGGCGAAGGGGGACAAACCGGCCAAGCCGTGGGCGCGCATCCCCCGCGAAGGCGCAGTCCGAGGTTCAATGGCCGGCCGCCGGAGGCGTGTCGGCACTGCCGTCCCAGCCTTTGGCGTAGATGGCCCGGGGCATGAGCACGGTCAGCGCGGCCATCAGCACGGCGAAGGAGAGGAAGAAGGGCGACAGACGGTCGCGAACGGCTCCCGCGGCGACAGGCCCGAGAAACGCGCCGACGGACGAGGCGATCGACATGAAGGAGAACGTTCGGCCGAACCGGGAAGGTCCGCTAAGCTGGAGCAGGAAGGAGGTCATCGCGGGGAACACGATCCCTTTGGCCATGCCGACGACGAACAGCAGCGCCATCATCGGAACCGGCCATCCCGCCGCCAATCCGTAATAGGCGAGCGCCATGAGCAGAACCCCGGCGACGCTTCGCGCATAAGGCAAATACCGCTGCAGGAACAGCATTCCGAGCGTGGAGAGCGCTCCGAGGCTGACGATGGAGAAGAGCAGGCCGGTCGTCATCAATTCGTCCGAGGAGGTCGCCCGAAGCGGCAGTTCGAACGCCAGAATGCCTTGCGCGCACGAGATCGAGACCGGCAGCAGGAAGACGGTCCAGGGGAACTTCTCGGGAGAAGCAGGCGCTTGGACCGGATCCGGCAGAGGCGCCGTCTTCGGCGCGGCGGCGCGGGAGACGCCGCCCGAGCCGGAGCCCTCTTCGGCGGCCGTCTGCGGCAACTCGGGCTCCCGGACGAACCATAGCGACGAGACGCCGGTCGCGAGCAGGATCCAGCCGAGGATGGCGAACGATTCCGTAAATCCGATTTTCGCGGCCAGCCAGGCGCCGGCAGCCGGCGACACAACCGAAGCGATCGTATGGACGAGCCCGTTGCCGGCCATGAGCTTCCCTTGGTGAAAATGGTTTTTGGCGAGCCGGGCGAGCAGCGACAAGCAAGCGGGAGAGAGGAACGCCAGCACGAATCCGCTCGCGGAGCGGATGTACAGCAGATGCCAGGGATCGGTGACGCGCGACTGGAGCAGCAGCAGGATGCCGGCGCCCGCCAGGCTCGCCGCGATGAAGAGGCGGCTCCCGAAGCGGTCGACGCCGTAACCGGCGAGCAGATTGCCGGGCAGATGGGTGAGCGAGTACATGCCCATGACCAGACCGATGAAGGACGGAGCCGCGCCGAGCGAGATGGCGAACGGGGTGAGCATCGGATACTGGGCATGGAGATCGAAGAACGCGACGAACAGGAACAAGTAAAGCCAAATAGCCGTTCTCATCGGCTGCGCACCTCCGGTTCGACGGGCCGTTCGCGATCCGGAGGACGGCCTGTCAGGTCTATCCTACTTGTACGTCGAACGAGCCGGGGATATGCCCGAACGTTTCGCGTTCGCGGCGTCGGGGGAAACCAGGCTTTTATCCGGCGATCCGAAGATCCCGCAAGCAATTGGCGGAAGAAGCGGTCCGTCAGATGGAGGAGACCGCGAAGTCGATCGGCTTGACGTTGGAAGAACGATGGGCGTTGGCCCGGGAGAAGGAGTGAGTCCGCATGAACGGCGATTGGACGGTTAAAGCGGGAATGCCGGCGATCCGGTGTACGGACGTCAAGGTGACGTACAGGAAGAAAAAGGTGCTGGACCGCGTAACCTTTGAGGTGGAAGCGGGCTGTCTGGCTGGCTTGCTCGGCCCGAACGGAACCGGCAAGTCGGCGCTTCTCCGCTTGTTGGCGGGGTTGCTCGCTCCCGACGAGGGGCGAATCGAATTGTTCGGGCGAACCGCCGGAACGGACCGCCTGTCCGAAGTTTCCTTTCTGCCGGACCGGGGGCAGCTTCCCGCGCATCTGACGGCGGGGGAATGGCTCGACTTCGCGTCGCGGATTTATCCGGACTGGAGCCCGGCCCGGGAGGAAGAGCTGACGTCGAAGCTGGGCGTGGACCGGGAGAAGCGGATCGCCACGATGTCCCGCGGCGAGGAAGCCCGGCTGCAACTGCTCACCTGCCTGTCGCGGCAGGCGCCGCTCATTATGCTGGACGAACCGTTTACCGGCGTCGATCTGATCTCGCGGGAGCGTATCGCTTCCGCCGTCGTCGGGGACATGGCGGACGGGAACCGGACGTTCCTGATCGCGACGCACGACATCCGGGAGATGGAGCAATTGTTCGACCGCATCGAGCTGATCGGAGACGGCGCGGTCAAAGGCTCCTACGAAGTGGAGTCGCTCCGCCTGGCCGGCCGGTCCGTCGAATCCTGCTACAGGGAAGGTATTTGTTTACGCGATGATCAGCTGGCTGGCTTCCGTCTTGCTGTACCGCGGTCTGCTCGTCTTCGTTCCGCGTTACGGGTTGCCGTATTTGGCCCGCCGCCGGGCGCCGGGCGCTGCGACCAGGGACCGGCGGCAGCGAAAGGCCCGCTTTCGCGCAAAGGGAACCGGCTTCGCCGCGCTGTTCGCGTTGGAGCGTTCGGTGCGTATCGTTTTCGGCGCCTTGCTTGCGCTGTTGGCCGTCGGGGCTTACTTCGCTTCCGGTACCCGGGAAGGCTTGATCCAAATGCTGATCGTGACCACCCTCCATCAGAACGAAGCGAACAAACGGAGGATGGCGTGGTGGCTCTGCTTTCCGTACGGCCGGGGAACGCTGCTGCGGGCGCGCTTTGCCGCCGTGTGGTCCGTCTGTCTGCTCGCTCTTGCGTCCTTCCTGCTCGCGATCGCGGCCAGAGCTGCCGCGCGTGCGCTGATGAATGGCCTGCCTGAACTGGTGTAGCGCAAAGAAGGCCTCGTCACGCTGTTTATCGCCGCAACGTTTATGGCCAGCGGGCTTATGCTCAGCTGCCTCATGCTCGCCCAGCCGTACACTTTTCGCAGCAGGATATTCGTTTGGAGTCAACCAGTGGGTCCTCACCGACCGGCTGCGAAGCGAAGGGGTCGGCCCCGTCCACTGGGGGTGGCTGGCGGCGGCGCAGGTAAAATCTAGACCTTCGTCCGGTTTTACTCGCGATAAAAAGGTAAAGTATAATAGAGTAGGGATATTCGTATAGCTATGGGGGAGATGCAATGAACCTTGATTTCGAGGCCTGGAAGCAGTTCGCCATCGATCATTGGATCGTTATCGCCGTTGCGATCGTCGCGCTGGTGATTATCGTAAACGTGGTCAAAACGCTGATGAAATGGGTGCTCGTCGCGGCCATCGTCATCGGCGTGATGGTCTACGGGGGATATAGCGTCAACGATTTGAAGGAAGTCGGCAGCAAGGTGTCTTCGGCTCTTCTGGACGAAGCCATAACGGCCATGGCCGGGGAGGCCAAAGAGGCGAAGTATACGTTGAACGACGACGGGACGTACACCGTAACGACCAAAAATATTGCGCTGTCGGGCGTTCCGAATTCCGGCGAAGTGAAGATAACCTATCGCGGCGTGACGTTCCCGGCAGTGCCGCTAGAAGGCGCGGTGCGCGAATTCGTCGTGCAGGCGCGGGAAGCTTCAAAATGATCTCGCTGGACACCAATCTGGTCACCCTGGCGCTGCTGGCCGTCGTCGCGGTGTCCTTGCTGCAGGGCGTTTGGAGAGGGGCGACCGGTTCCGCGCAGCGGCTGTTCCTGTTCGTGGCGGGAGCGGCGATAACGATCGCGTCGGTCGCGCTGGCGGCATGGGCGGCATCCGCCGCTTCGCCGGGCGTGCAGGAATGGCTCGTCCGGCAAAATTGGCTGCAGCCGAAGGCGGACGCGTCCGCCTTCATTCAGTTTGCCTACACGGCATACGCGGGACTTCGCGACATGCCGCTGCTCCGCTTCGCCGTGCTGTTCCTGATCGCCTACACCGTGCTTCGGGCCGTCCTCGGGACGGTCGGCTCGCTGCTGATCCGGTTCGGAGCGATACCGTTCGGACTCGTGCCGTCGGGCGGCCCGGTAAGCCGCCTGTTCGGCGGAATCATCGGGGCGGCGCTCGGCTGCGGGCGCGCGCTGCTGCTGACCGCCGTGCTGTTCAGCTACTGCGCGCTGTTCCCTTCGGCGCCTTACGTCGATTACGTGGCCGATTCCAGCCTGTACCGGGAAGCCGCGGCGCGCATCATCGAACCGGCCGCCGGCCGGCTCATCGAGGAGCGGCTGCCCGTCTTCGCCAAGAAGATGCAGGGCGAGCTTGACCAGCTGTGGCAGAAGCGCTACGACGTCATCGATGCCGACTTGCCTTCCGATATCGTGCTCGCGGCCGAGCAAATAACCGAAGGGAAGAAGACCGCGGAGGAAAAAGCGCGCGCCTTATACAACTGGGTGGGCACGAGAATCGTCTATGATTATGACAAAGTGACGGCGTACGAGGAGAGAGGCGAGTGGCACGAACAGACGCCGGAGGACACGTTCCGCACCCGCAAAGGCGTCTGCATCGATTATGCCCGCCTGTACGCGGCGATGGCCCGTTCCGTCGGCCTCGAAGTCCGCGTCGTGACCGGCATCGGCTACGATGGTATGGGGGGGTCCGGACCGCACGCGTGGAACGAGGTCTATTTGCCGGAGAAGCAGGCGTGGGTGCCGCTCGATCCGACCTGGGCCAAAGCCGGCGATTGGTTCGATCCGCCGAATTTCCAAGCTACGCACGTCCGGCAAGCCTGACGGCTGTGCCATGAATGAAAGCATCAGGAGGAACGGCATGTGAGCAACGACAGCACGGAAGAAGCGCAGAAGAGGGAGTTGCGCAACCGCCGCCACTTCAGCTTCCGCTTGAACTTGTTCTTTTTCGTTACCTTTTTCGTTTTTTCGCTTCTTCTCGTAAGGCTTGCTTACCTTCAGTTCGTGCAAGGACCGACGCTCAAGGAGAAGGAGCACCAGATCGGCACGCGAGACGTGTCGATCCCGCCGATCCGGGGCAACATTTACGATTCGACCGGCCAACCGATCGCCTATTCCACTTCGACGCAGTCGCTCTACTATACGCTGGAGCCGGGAACGAAGGAGGAAGAAGGACGGGCGCTGGCCGAGAAGCTCGTCAAAGTCTTCGACGAATACGGCGACAAGACGAAGCCGCCGCTTACCGCGGAGGACGTATTCGACGACATGGACTTCGGCGGCAAGGTGCACCTTCCGTTCCAGCAGCGCCGGATCAAATCCGGCCTGACGGAGAAGGAGATCGCGTATTTCAGCGAGCACCGGGACGAGTTCAAGGGCATCGACATCGTCGAGGAGAGTATCCGGCAGTACAGCCCGGACAAAGTGGCCGTGCAGCTGGTCGGCTATATGAAGCAGTTGCAGGGGGCGACCTCTCTGAATAAATACAAGAACATCAACGAAGGCCAGACGGATCCGACGCTGAAATATTTGGATTCCGAGGAAGTCGGCTTCGACGGCATCGAGCTGATGTACCAGGATGTGCTGAGGGGCCGCAACGGACTGAAGACGTATCCGGTCAACAACGAGAGCCGCATTATCGGACCGATGGAGCTGACCAAGCCGGTCAAAGGGGACAATCTGTACCTGACGATCAACAAGCAGGTTCAACTGGCGACCCAGAACGCGATCATGAGCCATCTGGAGAAAATCCGCACCTCCAGCAACAAGGCCGAGCGGGCGCCGAACGCCAGAACGGGCTACGCGGTCGCGATGGAGGTCAAGACCGGCAAAGTCGTCGCCATGGCGAGCATGCCCGATTACGACCCGAACTTGTGGCAGGGCGGCATCAGCTCCAAGGAATACGACGCCGTCAAGTATTACATGGGCAACGGCGCGATCCGCGAGGTTCAGGCTCCGTACGCCGACGACAAAGAACGGCTGAAGCACCCGTCCTCGCTCGTCAACCTGGGCTCGACGCAGAAGCCGCTCACGATTCTGCTCGGCTTGAACGAGAAGCTGATTACCCCGGAATCTTCCTTCTATGACCCTGGCTATTTCCAATTCGGGCGCAAGGGGTACGAGACGAGGGTGCGAAACTCCAAGAGCGAAGCCAACGGCTGGCTGACGCCTTCGAAGGCGATCGCCAAATCGTCCAACGCCTTCATGGCGGGGATGGTGGGCAATGCGCTGTACTTGCGCGACGGCAGCGACGGGCTGGACGTCTGGGACAAATACATGAAGGAATTCGGGCTCGGCGTTACGACCGGCAGCGGCTTGCCCGGCGAGTCCAAAGGCTCGATCAACTACTACATCGAAGCCAAGCGGGGAAGCGCGCAATCCGCTCTCATCTACGCTTCCTTCGGGCAGCAAGGGCGCTATACCGCATTGCAGCTGGCGCAATATGCGACGACGCTGGCGAGCCACGGCACGCGCTTGAAGCCGCAATTCGTGGATCATATCGAAGATGCGGAGGGCAATCTCGTGCAGTCCTATCACAAGGAAGTGCTGAACACGGTCAGCTTCCCGAAAACGTATTGGGACACGATCGAGAAAGGGATGTCCCAGGTTAAAGTCCAAGGCTTCGACGGGTTCCCGTACAACTTCTACCGGAAGACCGGGACGTCCGAGCAGGACGTCGGCGGCGGCCGCGTCGAGAACGCGGTGTTCATCGCGTACGCGCCCGCCGAGGATCCCAAGCTCGCCGTTGCCGTCGTCGTTCCGGAAGGCGGCTTCGGGGGCTGGGGCGCGGCTCCGATCGCCCGCAAAATTTTCGACGCATACGACGAAGCGGTCGGCTTGACCGACGCCGGTCCGCGCAAAGCATCCGGCACTTCGGCGTCGGATAGCTCTGCGGCGACTCAGCCGGTGCAGCAGGACGACCAAGCGGCGGCGAATAACGCCGCAAGCGCACAATAAGGCAAGACAAGAGAGGTTCTCCGACCCGTGCGGAGGGCCGTTTTTTTTGCGGGCCCACTTGGAACAGGTTTCCTCCCCCATCCATAAATGGTAGAATGAAATGGAGGAATGTGGAAGCTGCGGCGAACGGACCGGAAGCGGGGGAGCAGAGTGAGCGAGTCGAATTCGGAAGAAGCGCAGAAGAGGGAAATTCGCATCCGGAGGCATTTCAGCTTCCGGCTGAACCTGTTTTTTTTCCTGACGTTCGGGCTATTCTCCTTGCTGATTGTGCGGCTGGCGTATTTGCAATTCGTCGAAGCGGCGGCGCTGAAGGACCAGAAGAACAGCCTCGGCACAGCGGGTGTGTCCATTCCTCCGATCCGGGGCAACATTTATGACTCGGAAGGCAACCGGATCGCCTATTCGACATCGACTCAATCCCTTTATTACACGCTGGCGACGGGAACGAAGCCGGAAGAGGGGCGGGCTCTCGCGGCGCGATTGGTGCAGGCGTTCAACTTGTACGGAGACGCTTCCGTTCCCGCCCTGACGGCGGAGGAAGTGTTCGAGAAAATGGATTTCAAGGGGCGCGTCCATTACCCGTTCCAGCAGCGGCGGATCAAGACGGGCCTGACGCAGAAGGAAATCGCCTATTTCAGCGAGCATCGCGACGAGTTTAAAGGCATCGACATCGTGGAGGAGAGCATCCGCCAATATGCCCCGGACCGGGTTGCGGTTCAATTGGTCGGGTATATGAACAAGATGAAGGGCGCCAAAGAGAACCTGGCCTTCTACAAGAATATCAACAAGAATCAGGACGATCCCGCGCTTAAATATCTCGACTCGGAGGAGGTCGGCTACGACGGCCTCGAACTGATGTACCAGAATGAGCTTCGGGGGCGGAACGGCTATAAGACCTATCAGGTCAACAACCAGAGCATGATTGTCGGGGATGCGAAGCTGACGAAACCGGTGAAGGGGCAAAATTTGTACTTGACGATCAACCGGCACGTCCAATTGACGGCGCAGCAAGCGATTATGGATCAGATCCAAAGCATCCGGCAATCGACGGCCAAGCAGGAGAAGGACGCGCAGCCGACGACCGGCTACGCCGTGGCGATGGAAGTGGACACCGGCAAGGTGGTCGCCATGGCCAGCATGCCGGATTACGATCCGAACGTCTGGCAAGGCGGCATCGATTCGGCGACGTTCGCGCAAATTATGCCGTTCATGGAGAACGGAACGATCAAGGAGGTTTATCCGCCCTACGACGATCCGAAGGAACGGGCGCAGCATCCGACGTCGCTCGTGCCGCTCGGTTCGACGCAGAAGCCGCTGACGATTCTGGTCGGCCTAAGCGAGAAGCTGATTACGCCGACGACGACGTGGAACGATCCCGGCTATTTCCCGTTCGGAGCCAAGGGACACGAGACGGAAGTCCAGAACGCGAGCCGGGCTGCGAACGGGACGCTGACGCCGACGCGGGCGATCGCCAAGTCGTCCAACGCGTTCATGGCGGCCAACGTGGGGGACGCGCTGTTTAAGCGCGACCGCAGCAAGGGCGTCGACGTTTGGGACAGCTATATGAAGCGGTTCGGACTCGGCGTGAAAACCGGCAGCGGGCTGCCGAAGGAGAGCGCCGGCACGATCGAGTATTTCCACGAGGCGAAGGCGGGCAGCGCGCAATCGGCGCTCATCTACGCGTCGTTCGGCCAACAGGGGAAGTACACGACGCTTCAGCTTGCGCAGTATGCCTCCATGCTGGCCAACCGCGGGAAGCGGATGCAGCCGCAGTTCGTCGATCATCGGACGGATGCGGACGGCAACGTCGTCGCCACGTTCCAGCCGGTCGTGCTGGGAACCGTCGACTTCCCGAACGTCTACTGGGAGACGATCGAGAAGGGGATGGATCAGGTTCCGGTTCAGGGGTTCGAGGGCGTCCAATACAGTTTTCGGAGGAAAACGGGAACGTCCCAGCAGCAGGGAGTCGGGAAGCGAAAGTTTGTGGAGAACGCGGTGTTTATCGCCTATGCGCCCGCGGAGAAGCCGAAGCTCGCGGTGGCGGTCGTCGTGCCGGACGGCGGCTACGGCGGCTGGGGAGCTGCGCCCATCGCGCGCAAAATTTTCGACGCTTACGACGCGACGGTCGGACTGACCGCTGCGGGACCCCGGGCTCCATGACGGCATCGTACAATAGGGCTTGCTGAACGAACAAAAAATCCTTATTCCACAAGGGATTTGAGCTACTTTTGTCGAATTTATCTGCAAGGAAAACATAGAAAATTGGCAAAAAACCTTGCAGATGGAGTGAGCGAACGTGTTCGTGCCGAATCGGGATATGGCAGATCTGTTGGAAAATTTCTACTTACCCTTTGGCGGGAAGCTTAATCCTGGGAATCGCTGGGTACAGCTTGCCGCACTCATCCCTTGGGATAAAGTGGAAGAGAAATACTTCCAATCCTTCTCATCGATCGGCATCGGTCAAAAAGCATATTCGGTTC
>NZ_AUCP01000041.1 GCF_000429825.1 Cohnella thermotolerans DSM 17683 | reverse complement strand
ACAGGAAGATGCCTCCCTCTTGCGTATCCGGTCTTAGCATTCGTTTCCGAATGTTATCCCGGTCTTGCGGGCAGGTTGCCTACGTGTTACTCACCCGTCCGCCGCTAACCTTCGCGGGAGCAAGCTCCCTTGAAGGTCCGCTCGACTTGCATGTATTAGGCACGCCGCCAGCGTTCGTCCTGAGCCAGGATCAAACTCTCCATAAAGGTCATCCTTATTGAAGAGCCTTGTTGGCTCAAAATGTTACATCGTTGTCCGCCACTCAAACGAGTGACAGGGTCCGTATTACGCTCGATGTTCAGTTTTCAAGGAACAAGTTTGTTGCTCATTCTTGCTTCGTTATCGCTGCCGTTCAGCGGCGACTTGATTAATATATCACAGCCTGCATGCCCGATGCAACCCTTTTTATAAACATTTTTTAATGTAAATTTCATACAGCTCGATCGGGCCGGCAACGCGAAGCCGGACGCCCGATCCGAAGATCGAACGGCCGGCTCTGTCATGCCTTTTTATTCGGACTCGCGCATATGCGGGAACAGAAGCACATCGCGGATGGACGGCGAATCGGTCAACAGCATGATCAGCCGGTCGATGCCGATGCCGAGCCCGCCCGTCGGCGGCAAACCGTATTCGAGAGCGCGGATGAAGTCTTCGTCCAGATCCTGCGCTTCGTCGTTGCCCGCGGCCTTCTCGGCCATCTGCGCTTCGAACCGCTGGCGCTGGTCGATCGGGTCGTTCAGCTCCGAGAACGCATTGGCGTGTTCGCGCGCCACGATGAACAGCTCGAAGCGGTCCGTGAACCGCGGGTCCTTCTCGTTCTTCTTCGCCAACGGCGAGATAGCCACCGGATGGCCCGTTACGAACGTAGGCTGAATCAGCGTATGCTCGACGAACGTCTCGAAGAACGCGTTCACGATATGGCCGAACGTCATATGGGGCTCGACCGGCACGTTATGCTCCTTGGCCAGCCGGTGCGCCTCCTCGTCGCTCATCTCGGCGGTAAAGTCGATGCCGACCGCCTTCTGAATGAGCGAAGTCATCGATTCGCGGCGCCAAGGCGCGGACAGATCGACCTCTTGACCTTGATAGACGATTTGGGTCGTGCCCAGCACGTCCTTGGCCAGATGAACGATCAGATCTTCGGTCAGCCGCATAATGTCTTCGTAGTCGGCATAAGCCTCATACAGCTCCAACAGCGTAAATTCCGGATTGTGGCGCGTCGAGATCCCTTCGTTGCGGTAAACGCGGCCGATCTCGTACACCTTCTCGAGGCCCCCGACGATCAGCCGCTTCAAATGAAGCTCGATCGCAATCCGCATATACAGCTGCATGTCCAGCGCGTTGTGATGCGTAATGAACGGACGGGCGGCCGCCCCGCCTGCGATGGCGTGCAGCGTAGGCGTCTCCACTTCCAGATACCCGCGGCTGTCCAAATAGCGGCGCATCGATTGGATAATGCGCGAGCGGGTAATGAACGTTTTCCGAACGTCCGGGTTGACGATCAAATCGACATAGCGCTGACGGTAGCGCGTCTCCACGTCCTTCAGACCGTGGAACTTGTCCGGCAGCGGAAGCAGCGACTTCGTCAGAACCTCCAGATCGCTTACCTTAATGGAAGTCTCGCCGGTCTTCGTCTTGAACACGGTTCCCCGGACCCCGATGACGTCGCCGATATCGAGCAGGTTGAACGCTTTGTATTTCGTTTCCGGAACCGAGTCCGCGCGCACGTAAATTTGAATTTTCCCGGTCAAATCCTGAATATGGGCGAACGAAGCCTTGCCCATCACCCGCTTCTGCATGATGCGGCCGGCTACGGCGACGGGAACGTTCAGCTCGTCCAGCTCTTCTTGGCTCTTCCCGTCGTATTGCTCCAGAATCGGCCCCGCTTGGTGCGTGCGTTCGAATTTGACCCCGAACGGGTCGATGCCCAGCTCTCTGAGTTCGTCCAGCTTGTTCCGCCGAATTTGCAGAAGCTCGCTAAGCTCCGCCGTCTCGGTCTGTTGATTGTGTTCCATAATGCTTTCCCTCCAGCCTCTATTTCCAGTCCATCCTCATCTGCCGCACTCGTGCAAAAAAGCTTCCGGAGGAAGCTTTTCAGGAAAAAGGCGGCCAGCCCGGCCGTTCAATGACGACCCGCTGACCGCCATCCGTTGTCGTTCTCGCGATTACTTTTTGATATCCACGATTTTGTATTGGATGATGCCCGCTGGAACGTTCACTTCGACGATGGCGCCTTTCTTCTTGCCTATAATCGTGCGGCCAACCGGGCTCTCGTTGGAGATCTTGTTCTGCAGCGGATCCGATTCGGCCGTGCCTACGATCGTATATTCCACGATGTCGCCGAATTCCATATCTTCGACGACGACCGTCGAACCGATGCTGACGGTATCCAGGTCGATCTCGTCGTTGTTGATGATCCGGGCGTTGCGAAGCATCTTCTCGAGCGTGATGATCCGCCCCTCGATAAAGGCTTGCTCGTTCTTCGCATCTTCGTACTCCGAGTTCTCGCTGATATCGCCGTATCCGATGGCGATCTTGATCCGTTCGGCCACTTCCCGGCGTTTGACCGATTTGAGGTTCTCCAGCTCTTCTTCGAGCTTCTTCAACCCGTCCGGGGTCAGAAGGACTTCTTTGTCGCTCATCTCATCGATCTCCTGTCGAGGGTATTTCCATGCGAAGGCATGAATGCGCTGCATCGATGTTGTTGCCGAACGAGCCGCGCCAGGGGCGGCCCGTCGCCGTTGCTAATTCATATATGGCGTTCGCCGCGGACGCATGGCGCTTGACTGTTCGTACAACCGATACGGGATCCGGTCGCGAATATTGTTAACGATTATATTTCAACCCTATGGAAATGTCAATTAGCGGAAAAGCCTCCATTCGCTTCGATCCTGCGGCTCAATGCACCAACGGTAGTCCTTCGGCCGCTTCGTTCGCAGCGTTCTCCGCAAGCGATTCCACGTATTCGAGCAACCGTCTCTCGACTGCGGACCGGGTCGTCATCTCCATAATCTCGTTCTTAACGCGGGCCGCATCCGGCAGACCCTTCAGGTACCAGGCCAGATGCTTGCGCATTTCGCGGACGGCCTGGTTCTCGCCCTTCAGATTGATCAGCCGGTCGAGGTGAAGCATCGCGATGCGGACCTTCTCCGCGGGCTCCGGCTCGGGCAGAATCTCGCCGCGCGTCAGGTAATGAACGGTGCGATAGAGCATCCACGGATTGCCCAGCGCGCCGCGGCCGATCATGACGCCGTCGACGCCGGTATGCTTCAGCATCCGCTCGGCATCCTCGGGCGAGAACACGTCGCCGTTGCCGATCACCGGAATGGAGACGGCCTGTTTAACGTCCCTTATAATATCCCAGTTCGCTTTGCCCGTATACAATTGTTCCCGGGTCCGCCCGTGCACGCTGACGGCCGCGCCGCCCGCGCGTTCGACCGCTTGCGCGTTCTCAACCGCGTAAATATGCTCGTCGTCCCAGCCGATCCGCATCTTGACGGTCACCGGCTTCTTCGCCGCGTCTACCGCGTAGGACACCATCTCGTAGATTTTGTTCGGATCGAGCAGCCATCTCGCTCCCGCGTCGCACTTCGTCACCTTCGGCACAGGGCAGCCCATGTTGATGTCGATGATGTCGGCGTTCGTGTTCTTGTCGACGAACTTGACCGCTTCCACCAACGATTCTTTGTCTCCTCCGAAAATTTGCAGGCTAAGCGGCTTCTCGCGCTCGTCCACGTACAGCATCTCAAGCGTGCGCGTGTTGCCGTGCAGAATCGCTTTGTCGCTGACCATCTCGGCGCAGACGAGTCCGCAGCCGAATTCCTTCGCGATCAGGCGGAATGCCGGATTGCACACGCCTGCCATCGGGGCGAGCACGACGTTGTTGTCCATCTGAATATCGCCTATCTTAAGCATCGTTCAAGCTCCTTTCCTTGCGGGTTTCCCCTTCGTAGGGCGCCCATTCTCGAATGCCTTCCCGCTTCATGGCGGCCCGCGTCGTCCATTCCTCCCACGGAAACGCGCCTTCTTCTTCCGGCCATACATCCCGCAGCGGAACCAACACGAACGCCCGCTCCCCCATGCGGGGATGCGGGAGCGTCAGTTCGTCCGTATTCATCTTCACGCCGTCGTACAGCAACAAGTCCAGGTCGATCACGCGGGGTCCCCAACGAATGTCCCGAACCCGGCCCATCTCCTTCTCGATGGCCAGCATCGCGCGAAGCAGTTCCAGCGGAGCGAGAGATGTCTCCAGAGCGACGGCCATATTCAGAAAAGCGGGCTGATCCGTATAACCGACAGGGTCGGTCTCGTATATATGCGAGATGCGCCGCACATCGACGCCGGCGACATCGCCCAGACGGCGAATGGCTTCGCGAAGCGACGCTTCCCGGTCGCCCAGATTGGCGCCGAGCGCCGCATATGCTCCCCACACGTTGGCTTCAATCCTCTACGGGAACGACGTTGCCGTCGGAATCCCGGGTTCTGCGAAGCTCCACCGTCACCCCGTCGAACGTAATGTCAAACGGAGGATGCGGCTTCGTGACCGATACGGTCGCTTCGATGATACTAGTATACGTACCGAGCACCGCTCTTGCAATGTTTGCGGCGAGCGCTTCGATCAGCTTCACCGGGGCGCCTTGGACGATCTCCTTGACCAGTCTGTGAATTTCCGCATAATTGACCGTGTCGTTCACGTCGTCGCTTTGGGACGCCTTGCTCAAATCGAGCCGCAGATCCAGGTCGACGATAAATTGCTGGCCCAGCTTGTTTTCCTCGGGGTAAACCCCATGATAGCCGTAGAAAACCATTCGTTTGAGCAGCATTCGATCCATCTTCGTCATCGTCCCCTTGTTCCGGCTTGGCGGTATGCGATCGCGTCCGTCATGGCGGCGACCCGCTTCATCTGCCGCACGTCGTGCACCCGCACGATCTGGCAGCCTTGCATGATGCCGACCGCCGTCGTCGCGGCCGTTCCTTCGACAACGTCGTCCGCGGGCAAATCCAGCGTCTGCCGGATAAACGTCTTGCGCGAGGTTGCGAGCAGCACCGGATAGCCGAGGCCGACCAGCTCGTCGAGACGGCCCATCAGCTCCACGTTCTCGCCGTAATCCTTCGCGAACCCGATGCCGGGGTCCAGCCAAATATTCTCGTCGGCCACGCCCGCCGCATGCGCCCGCTCGATGCTTAATCGCAAATCTGCCAGCACATCCGGCACGAAATCCGAATAATCACGCTTCTGGCGATTGTGCATCAGAATAACCGGGCATCCGTATTCCGCGGCCAACGCGGCCATGGCCGGATCGCCCCGGAATCCCCAGATGTCGTTGAGCACATGGGCCCCGGCTTCCAGCGCCTGCCTCGCCGTCTCGGACTTGTACGTATCGACGCTGATCGGCAGCTTTACCGCTTCCCGCACCGCGCGGATGACGGGCACGATGCGACGGATTTCTTCCTCCGCGGACACCGGTTCGTGGCCCGGCCGCGTCGATTCGCCTCCGATATCGATCAGATCGGCGCCCTCTTCCGCCATCTCCTTCGCTCTTGCAACCGCGGCATCCAAGTCGAAGTACCGCCCCCCGTCCGAGAACGAATCGGGCGTTACGTTGAGAATGCCCATAATCAAAGTGCGCTTGCCCAGCTCGAGCGTCAATCCATCGTCAAACTTATACGTCCGATTATAAAAAACCGGCTTCATCTCAAAGTCCCCCTCTCGGCCGCTTGCCGGTAGTCGTTCATCAAATGGCGCGTCAGCTTGCCGGCTTCCGCCCACCGCTTCGCCGCCGAACCGTCTTCGGCTTCGAGGGCGGCGACCGGCACGATCTCCTGAATGGAGTTCGTGAGGAAGATCTCGTCCGCGCCGAGAAGATGCTCCCAACCGAAGAGCCCTTCCTCGCATCGAATGCCGCGGGTTCGGGCCAGCTCCCGGACGAACCCGGCCGTAATGCCGGCGAGCGGGCCCGCTTCAGGAGACGGCGAGTATAACACGCCATCGCGCAGCCAGAAAACGTTGCTGACCAGCCCTTCCGATACATACCCGTTCGCGTCCAGGAACAATCCTTCCGTCCCCGGCGCGGCTCCTCCGGCCGCCAATTCCCGCTTGGCCAAAATATTGTTCATATAATGGAAAGATTTTAACCGGACCTCGCCTTCCGGACCGCTTCTTCGCAGCCGCAGCAGCCGGAGCGTCTTGCCCGCCCGCGTAGAAGGCTCGTCCGGCGCAAGCGGCTTCGCGTAGACGATCTCGCGCGGCTGCCGGTAATCTTCGGCCGGCAAGCCGACCGCTCCTTCGCCGGCCGATACCGACCAGCGGATGTAGGCGTCCTCCCATCCGTTCGCCTCCAGCAGGCGCGCCGACGATTCCGCCATGCGATCCGCATCGGGCGCATAAGCGAAGCCGAGCATCCGGCAGCCTTCCGCCAGCCTTCGGGCATGCCGCTCCACGAGCCACGGCTTCCCGCCGTACGTGCGGAACGTCTCGAACAGCCCCATCCCATACAGAAAGCCGTGATCGTAGACGGAGATCACGGCTTCCTCGCTGCTTCTCAATTGTCCGTCGATCAGTAGCTTCATGAACGAATCCCCGTCCGGTACGCCAGAAAATTGCGCAGCATGACAAGGCCGTAGTCGGTCATGATCGACTCGGGATGGAATTGCACCCCTTCGACGACGTACTCTTTGTGCCTGAGTCCCATAATTTGCCCGTCCGCCGTCTCGGCGCTGATCTCGAGGCAATCGGGTAGCGTCTCCCGCTTCACCACGAGCGAATGATACCGCGTCGCCGTGAACGGGGACGGAATGCCCTCGAAAATCGTCCGGCCGTCGTGCGCGATCTCCGACGTTTTGCCGTGCATCAGTTCTTCCGCGCGAACGACCTCGCCGCCGAACGCTTGTCCGATCGACTGATGGCCGAGGCAGACGCCGAAAATCGGAATCTCGCCTTTGAACCGTTCGATAAGCCCGAGACTGACGCCGGCTTCGTTCGGTGTGCACGGCCCCGGCGAGATGAGAATGTGGTCCGGCTTCAGCGACGCGATGCCGTCCAGATCGATCTCGTCGTTGCGGTATACCCGAATGTCTTGGCCAAGCTCGCCCAAATATTGCACGAGGTTATACGTAAACGAATCATAATTGTCGATCACCAGAATCATGACGGTTCCTCCCTGCGGGCCAGACCTGCCGAAGACGTCTAACGCTTCCTACGCTTCGCCGCTCTGCCGTTCTCCGTACTGCACCGTTTTCCAGAGCGCCTTGGCCTTGTTCAAGCATTCGTAAAATTCGCGTTCCGGGTCCGAGTCGATGACGATCCCCGCTCCCGCCTGAATGTGACAGATGCCGTCCTTGGCCGCCATGGTACGGATAATAATATTAAATTCCATATTCCCGGCATAGTCAATCCATCCGAGCGAACCGGTGTACGGGCCTCGGCGAACGGGCTCCAGCTCCTCGATAATTTCCATCGTGCGGATTTTGGGCGCTCCCGTGATCGTTCCTCCCGGAAAAGTCGCCGCCAACACGTCGAAGGCGTCCTTCCCCGGAGCGAGCGTCCCCTCCACCTGGGACACCAGGTGCATGACGTGGGAATACCTCTCGATCGTCAGCAGCTCCGGCACCTTCACCGTTCCGTAGACAGCCACCCGGCCGAGGTCGTTGCGTTCCAGATCGACGAGCATGACGTGCTCGGCTCGCTCTTTCTCGCTGGCGAGCAGTTCGGCCGCCATCGCCTCGTCTTCTTCCGGCGTGCGGCCGCGCCGCCGGGTGCCGGCGATCGGGCGCGTGCTCATCCGGTTGCCGTTCAGCTTGACGAGCAGCTCGGGCGAAGCCGAGACGAGATGAAAGTCCGGGAACCGCACAAAGCTCATGTAAGGGGAAGGATTGACGCGCCGGAGCCATTCGTACAAATCCTCGGGCCGCGAACGGACGGGACGGCTTTGACGGAGCGACAGGTTCACCTGGAACACGTCGCCTTGCGCGATATAGTCCTGGATGCGCCGGACGGCCCGCATGAAGTCTTCTTTGGAAGTCGCGGTGCGTATGCCTTCGTAAGCTTCCACGTCCATGTGCAGCAAGTCCCGGCGCAAAGCTTCCTCCATGGCCCGGACGAGCTGCCGCCCGCCCGGATCGTCGGCGACGGAAGCGATCTCGTCCCAGAGCCGCTTCATCGCGTCCGCTTGGGCCGAGGCGGCATCGTAGGCGTCGTTTAGCGCATCCGGCGAAGGAACCGGCACATGGACGCAACAGAACAGCGCCTGAAGCTCATGGTCGATCGCCCACAGCTCGTCCGTCTGCATGAACGCGTAATCCGGCAGCCCCAGATCGTCGGCGGCGAGCTCCGGCAGCCGCTCCAGCGAGCGCGCCACGTCGTAGCTCCAGTAGCCGACGCAGCCGCCCGCGAACGCCGGAGCGCCTTCCGCCAGAGGTGCGCGGTGGCGGCTCATCCACCTTCGCACCGCCTGTAGCGGAGGGGCTTCCAGCGTCTCGGCCGGGCCGCACTCGGTCGCGATCGTGGCCCGTTTGCCTTTGCCGCGAATGACCGACGACGGCCTCAGGCCGAGGAACGTGTAGCGCCCGTCCTTGCCGCTCTCCAGCACGAATGCGTGATCCGCTGCGGCTTCCCACGCTTTTCGCCAGAGCAGAACGCGGTCTTCGCCCGGCTTCAGCCCGTACTTCCTAATATAGGGCAGCTTCGTATACGGCTTCCCTTCCTGCACCCACTGCACCCACCGCTCCCGCGTCGTCAACGTTTCTTCCACGCCAATCCTCCCGAACGACTCCGTTCCAAGCATTTTTCTTATTATAACGAATAATGGCCCGGGCACCAATCCGAAATCCCATAGGCTGCATACTGTTTCATCGATTAGAAATAATAACCATGAAAAGACGGAGAACAATGGAGGAAGCGCGTTATGGGATTGCCTACTTATCCGGAATCCTATTGGCTGGCAACCGTCGGGATGCCGTCCTACGGGAAGCTGGAGAAGGATTTGGAAGCGGACGTCGCCATTGTCGGCGGAGGCATCGCCGGTCTGACGACCGCCTATTTGCTGGCCAAGGAAGGGAAATCCGTCGTCCTGGCGACAGCCGGCAAGCTGCTGGGTGGCACAACGGGGTATACGACCGCCAAACTCACCGCCCAGCACGACTTGATTTATGACGAGTATATCGCCCATTTCGGCGAAGAGCGGGCGAAGCGGTATTACGAAGCGAACATGGAAGGGCTGGCGTTCATTCGGCAATTGGCGGAAGAGGCGAACATCGACTGCGATCTCGTGGAAGAGGATGCTTACGTCTATACGAATGCGGAGTCCAAGATCGCTTCCGTCGAGAAGGAATACGAAGCCTACAAAAGATTGGGCATCCCCGGGGCTCTGGAGGAGAAACTTGCGATTCCGGTACCTGCAAGGCTGGCGGTCGTCATGCACAACCAGGCCCGGTTCCATCCGGTGCCGTATTTGAAGCATCTGACGGAGCAATTCGTAAAGCTTGGCGGAAGGATTTTTGAAAATACGACGATCGACAAAGTCGAGGAGAACGGCGGATCGGTGACGGTGACGACAGCGGACGGACGGCGAATCGATTGCCGGGACGCCGTGTCCTGCTCCCACTTTCCGATTCCCGACAGCGGCTTCTACTTTGCCCGGCTCCATGCCGAAAGCTCGTACGCCATCGCGGTTCGCGCCCCGGGCGAGCTGCCCAAAGGCATGTACATCAGTGCGGAAAAACCGAATCGTTCGGTTCGAACGATCACGTACGGCGGCGAGAAGCTGCTGCTGATCGGCGGGGAATCGCACAAGGTCGGCCAGAGCGAGCCGGGCTTCCGCCATTACGAAGCGCTGGAGGCGTTCGCGCGGACGGAATTCGGGGCCACGGACATCGTCTACCGATGGTCGGCCCAGGATTTCGAGGCGACGGACAAGATGCCGTACATCGGGCCTGTGTCCGGCGGCAAAAAGCATATTTACGTCGCGACCGGCTTCCGCAAATGGGGGATGACGACCTCCGTCGTGGCGGCGCATCTCCTTACGGATTTGATTGTCGGCCGCGGCAACCGGTACGCGGACTTGTACGATCCCTCGCGCTTCCATGCCGACCCGGATCTGAAGACGCTCGTGTCGCAGAACGTCAACGTCGCCGGACAACTCATCCGCGGCAAGCTGGAGTGGCTGCGCCGCAAGCCGGAGGATCTGGGACCGGACGAAGGCGGGCTCGTGCGCGTAGACGGGCGCAAGGCCGGCGCCTACCGGGGGCCGGACGGCGAGCTGATTGTCGTGGATACGACGTGCCGGCACATGGGCTGCGAGGTGGAGTGGAACGACGGCGACCGAACGTGGGACTGCCCGTGTCACGGCTCCCGCTACACGTATCGCGGCGAAGTGATCGAAGGTCCCGCCAAGAAAAACCTGGAGCGGCTGAACTAGCGTTGAGGGGCACGCTCGGGCGGGCACAGGTTGCGCGGGGGACCTCACGACGGCCAAGCAAGGAGCGATTCACTGCAATATCGCGCTAAGCCGGATTGGGAGGAGCGGACGACCGCCTTTAGCAGCGATTCGCTACCTATCGCCCTTTGCGAACGGACTAAACGCAGCAAGCCCGATCCGCACGGATCGGGTTTGCTTGCGATGCTATGATTATTATTGTAGCGATTAGTTCTCGAAGTTGAACAGCGGCGTGCTCAGGTAGCGCTCGCCGTTGGACGGAACGACCGCCACGACGCGCTTGCCGGCACCCAGTTCCTTGGCGACCTTCAAGGCCGCGAAGATAGCCGCGCCGGAGGAGATGCCCACAAGAAGGCCTTCCTTCTTGGCAACGGTGCGCGCGGTTTCGAACGCTTCTTCGTTCTCGACCGTAATGACTTGATCGTAAATTTCGCGATTCAAAATTTCCGGAATAAAGTTCGCGCCGATCCCTTGAATCTTGTGCGGGCCCGGCTTGCCGCCCGACAGAATCGGGGAAGCCGCAGGCTCTACCGCAACGATCTTGATGTTCGGGAAGTTCTTCTTCAGCACTTCGCCGGCGCCGGTGATCGTGCCGCCCGTGCCGATGCCGGCTACGAACGCGTCCAGCTTGCCGTCGTAGGAGTTGATCGCTTCCACGATTTCCGGGCCGGTCGTCTCGCGGTGAATTTTCACATTGGCCTGATTCTTGAACTGTTGCGGAAGGAAATAGCTCGGGTTCTCGGCGGCAAGCTCTTCCGCCTTCTTGACCGCACCGTTCATGCCTTCCGAACCCGGCGTCAGAACGAGTTCCGCGCCGTATGCACGAAGCAGGTTGCGGCGTTCCAAGCTCATCGTCTCCGGCATCACGAGGATCGCCCGATAGCCCTTGGCGGCGGCGACCATCGCCAGGCCGATGCCGGTGTTGCCGCTCGTCGGTTCGACGATCGTGTCGCCCGGCTTCAGCTTGCCTTCCTTCTCGGCAACTTCGATCATGCTAATGGCAATCCGGTCCTTAACGCTGGAACCGGGGTTTTGGTACTCAAGCTTCACGTAGATTTCCGCGCTTCCTTCCGGAACGATGCGGTTCAACCGGACGAGCGGCGTATCCCCGATCAGATCGGTGACGTTCTGTACAATCTTTGGCATGACAGAATTCCCTCCCAATAATGGAGCGGTCTTCGCCGCTCGGCTGCGTTAATCCGACTAATTCAGTCGGTATTCATCTTCTTTCATCTTATCAACCGGAAGGAAGATTGTCAATAGCTGGTCGGCAAAGAACCGGCTAATAAAAGCGCCATAAAGAGCCTATTCGTTCCCGTCTTCTCCGAGGCCGCCTGCACCTCCGGCATCCCCTCGCCACCCAAGCGTTTGCGCTTACGATTTCAGCGACGGATCGCTAATTTGCGCTCCGTATTTCTCCAACAACGATTGCTCCAAATCCGCCATCGGAACGGCCTTATCCAGCGCCAGCTGCCTGCGGGCTTCGCGTTTGGCCGCCTCCGCGTCCATCCCCGCTTCCGTATTCCGGCCCGTCAGCTTCACGATCTCGTAACCGCTTGCCGTTCTTACCGGGCCGGCCGTCTGTCCGACGTCGAGAGCGACGGCGGCTTTGAGCAAAGCGGCATCCGTCAGCGGATCGTCCGCGTCCACCCACCCCATGTCTCCGCCGTTCTCCGAGGTGAATTCGTCGGTCGATTTCTCCCGGGCCAGCTCCTCGAAGTCTTCCCCTTCCTCGAGCCGATGCACGATTTGCTCGGCGTCCGAACGCTTCGCCGCCACAATGTGGGACAACCGAAGCTCGGTCCGGGGACCAAACTCGTCCGGATGCTCCTTGATATACCGTTCAATCTCTTCCTCCGGCACCTCGACCTGAAGAGTCGCCAGCTGTTCAAGCTGGAGGCGATACTTGGCGTCTCTGCGCACCTCATCCCGGTCCATCCCGAGCTGCTCGCGCATCGAAGCATAGAACTGCTCTTCGCTGTCATACCCCTCGCTCATTCGGCGCAGTTCCTGCTCCACTTCTTCGTCCGTTATCGATATCCCCTTTGCTTCCGCTTCCTTCTCGACTGCAATGCGCAGCATCAGCGTCCGCAACGTCTGCGGGCCGTAATTCGCGAGCAATTGATCGACGAGCTGCCCTCTCGTAATCGACTCTCCTCCGACGGTCGCGACCGTCTCGTCGCCGTTCCCGGTAGGCGCGCCGGGAGGCAGCCCTCCTTTTGTGGCGCCCGGCCCGGGGCTTGCCTTCGTCGCCGGCCCGGACGTGCAGCCCGCCTCGCCGATCAACATGCACATAAGGGCGAGCAGAACGATCGGCCCGTACCGCCGTTTCGTTCGCCTCATCTCCTTCATCATCCCCTAATCACTTGGAAGCCGCCCTCTCCAGCAGTTCCGACAGCTGGTCTCGTCCGAACCGGTATTTTTCGTTGCAGAAATGGCATTGCACTTCCGCCTCGCCGTCCTCTTCGATCAGTCTGCGAAGCTCCTCGGCTCCCATGCTGATCAGCGTTCGTTCAACGCGTTCCTGGGAGCATTGGCAGACGAACTTCGGTTCGATCGTCTCGTGGATGACCAGATCGTCTCCGACCAGAAAGCGAAGAATGCTGTCGGGCGTCTCTCCCTGATCGAGAAGCGCCGTGACGTGAGGCATCGCCGCTACCGCATTCTCCAGCCGGACGAGCTGGGATTCCTCGATGCCCGGCATCACTTGCACGATGAAGCCGCCCGCGTGCAGGACGGAATTGTCGGTATCGACGAGAACGCCCAGGCCGACGGCCGACGGCGTCTGCTCCGACAAGGCGAAATAGTACGTAAAATCCTCCCCGAGCTCCCCGGAAATCAGAGGCACGCTTCCGCGGTAAGGTTCCTTGAGGCCCAGGTCCTTAATGACATGCAAATAACCCGAACGCCCGACGGCGCCCGCCACATCCAGCTTGCCGTGCTCGTTGCTGGGAAGATGCACGTGCGGCTCTTCGACGTACCCGCGGACTTCCGCCTTCGCGTTCGCGTCGATGACGATTTGCCCGAGCGGTCCGTCTCCCTTGACCTGCACCGTCAGCTTCTCGTCGCCCTTGAGCATAAAGCCCATCATGGCGGCCGCGGTGGCCGACCGGCCGAGTGCCGCAGTCGCGGTCGGATACGTGTCGTGCCTGCGCTGCAGCTCCCCGACAAGCGCCGTCGTGCGAGCGGCGAACACGCGGATGCTGCCGTTCCATGCGGTTCCCCGCACCAATTGATCGTTCATCCGTTTAAAGCTCCTTTTCGTTTTATCCCTTCGGCCGGCTTATGGAACAGGCGGTGAAGCCCCGGCATTTTGCGACAGCAAAGCGAAGCACCGGACGCAGCCGCCTCTTCTATTATCGGTCAACGTTGCGCTCGTAAATTATACGCAGCCCTTCGAGCGTCAGCATGTCGTCGACCTCGTCGATCGTCTCCGTCTCGTCCGCGATCAGCCGGGCCAGCCCTCCGGTGGCGATCACTTTCGGATCGACCTGATGCTCCTTGCGGATGCGGTCGACGATGCCGTCCACCTGACCGGCGTAGCCGTAAATAATCCCCGATTGCATCGCCGCCACCGTGTTGCGGCCGATGACGTGGCGCGGCTTGCTCAGCTCGATGCGCGGAAGCTTGGAAGCCCGCTGGTACAGCGCCTCCGCGGAGATGCCGATGCCGGGCATAATAACGCCGCCGAGGTAGGCGCCCGTCGGATCGATATAGTCGAATGTCGTGGCCGTGCCGAAGTCGACAATGACCAGCGGCGCCCCATAGCGCTCGAGGCCGGCGACGGCGTTGACGATCCGGTCGGCGCCGATCTCTTTCGGATTCTCGTAACGAAGATTAAGCCCCGTCTTGATGCCGGGGCCGACGACCATGGGCTCGTGCCCGGCGTACTTCACGAACAGCTGCTCCAGCGTGGGCATGAGCGGAGGGACGACGCTGGACAGAATGACGCCTTCGATGTCCTGGGCTTTGACGCCCGCGATATGGAACAAATTAGTCAGCAAAATGCCGTACTCGTCCACGGTGGCGGACCGATTCGTGCTGAGCCGCCAATGCTGCTTCAGAATCCGGCCGTCGTACAAACCGAGCACAATGTTGGTATTCCCGACATCGACGACTAGAATCACGACGGCTCCCCCTCTTTCTTGGCGTTCAGGTCGAGACTGATGTCGAGGGCCTGGAACGAATGGGTCAAGCTGCCGACGGAGATAATGTCGACGCCGGTCGACGCCACCTCGCGCACGCGCTCGACGCGCATGCCGCCGGAGGCTTCAAGCAGCACGTGCGGAGCGATCGCGCGAAGCCGGACGACCGCCTCCTTCATGCTCTCCGGCGACATATTGTCGAACATGACGATATCCGCGCCGGCCCGCGCCCCTTCTTCGGCTTGCGCCAGCGATTCCGCCTCCACTTCGATCTTCATTGTATGAGGCACGCGGCGTTTGGCTGCCGCGACGGCGGCTGCGATCCCCCCCGCCGCCTTGATATGGTTGTCCTTGATCATGACTGCATCATACAAGCCGAACCGATGGTTCGACCCTCCGCCGATCCGAACCGCGTATTTCTCCAGCGTCCGGTGTCCCGGCGTCGTCTTGCGCGTGTCCGCGATTCGCGCCGGGAAGCCTTCGGCGGCTTCGACGAAGGCCCGCGTCACGGTCGCGATGCCGGACAGCCGCTGCAGCAGGTTGAGCGCCAGCCGCTCGCCCGTCAGAATGCTGTGCGTGGACCCTTCCACGACAGCAAGAACCTTGCCCTTCTCCACGAAGTCGCCGTCCGAAACCTGCGATTCGATCTTCAGGGAAGCGTCAACCACGCCGAAAACCATCCGCATCAGCGGCATCCCCGCGACAATCCCCGACGCTTTCGCATGGATAATGCCCCGGGATTGATGATCTTCCGGCACCGTGGCCATCGTCGTGACGTCGCCGCTGCCGATATCTTCCTGCAGCCAGGCGCGAATTTGCGCGCGTACGGCCTCGACGGCCGGGCCGCCGATGTTCCAGTCGCTCTCTCGTTCAAACATGGCCGACGACCTCCTCGCCAATCGCTTTTTCCCTTTGCAACAGGGTATGCTTCCGCCAGTTTCTATCATCCCGTTCCGGGAAATCCTCGCGGTAATGAGCGCCCCGGCTCTCTTCGCGGGACAGGGCCGCTTCCGTAGTCAGCAGCGCGCAGGTCAGCAGGTTCGCGAATTCGAGCTCTTCCTTCTTGGTCAGATGCGACTGGAGCAGCGGGAGCTGCCGCTTCAGCTCCTCCAGCCCTTTGTGCAGCCCCTGCGAATCGCGTCGCAGGCCGACGTAACGAACCATCGTCTTCTGCAGCTTCAGCCTGCGCTCGACAATCGTGCCCATCGGCGGATGGGTGCGGCCGTTCTGGAAGCCGATCGACAGCGGCCCCGTCAAGGAAGGCAGCGTATTGATCCGATCCACGATGCGCTTGCCGAACACGATCGCCTCCGACAACGAATTGCTCGCCAGCCGGTTCGCGCCGTGAACGCCGGTCGAGGACACTTCCCCGCAGGCGAACAGCCGCTTGATATTCGTCTCCCCGTGCAGATCGGTGCGCACACCTCCCATCATATAGTGAGCCGCGGGCGCAACAGGAATCCAGTCGGTCGTCATGTCGAGTCCGTAGGTCAGGCAATATTCATAGATGGTCGGAAAACGGCGCTTGATAAGCTCGGGCGTTTCGTGGGTAATATCGATGTAAACGTAGGTCGATTTGGTCGCTTCCATCTCGCTGACGATGGCGCGGGCGACCACGTCCCGCGGCGCCAGCTCCAGCTGCGGGTGGTATTTGTCCATGAACCGCTCCCCGCGGATATTCCGTAGAACGGCGCCTTCGCCCCGAACGGCTTCCGAGATGAGAAATCTCGGCGCCCCCGGATAACAGAGCGACGTCGGATGGAACTGTATAAACTCCATATCCCGAATGACCGCGCCCGCCCGGTAAGCCATGGCGATGCCGTCTCCGGTCGCCACTTCGGGATTGGTCGTATAACGGTAGAGCTGGCCGGTTCCGCCGGTGCACAGAATCGTCGCTTTGCCGCGAACGACGACGCGGGAGCCGTTCGGCTTCTGCACGAGCGCCCCGTAGCACACGCCATCCTGCGTCAGCAGGTCCAGCACGAAATGATCGTCCCACAGTTCGATGACGGAGTTATCCTGCACCTTCTGGGCGAGCGCACGGACGATCTCGTAGCCGGTCGCATCGCCGTTGGCGTGCAGAATGCGCCGCTGGCTGTGTGCGCCTTCCTTCGTCAGCGCGAAATGCCCGTCCTCCTCGTCGAACATCGTGCCGTAACGAATGAGCGCCTGAACGCCTTCGGGCCCTTCATGAACGAGCACGTCGACCGCTTCCGGATCGCACAGCCCCGCACCGGCGACTAATGTATCCTGCCGGTGGAACTCCGGCGAATCTTCGTCGGAGATGACGGCCGCGATTCCCCCTTGGGCATAGCGGGTGTTGCTGTCGAACAACGATTTCTTCGTGATCATCAGAACGCGGTTGCTCTTGCTCGCTTTGAGCGCGGTGAACAGGCCGGCGATGCCGGCGCCGATCACGATGACGTCGGTCTCGACCGCGGGCAGCCCGTCCAGTTCAAAATCGACCAAATAACGTGGGATCATGAATGAAGACTCCTAACCAAGAGAGTAGCGCATGCTACTTCACTTGCAGCATGCGCTCCAGCGACAATCGGGCTTTATCGGCTACGTCTTCGGGAACGTAAATTTCCGGTTGCATCGTCTCAAGGGCCCGCACGACCTTTTTGAGATTGTTCACCTTCATGTTGGGGCAGACGAGAAACTTCGAAGCGAAATGGAACGTTTTGTCCGGACTGTCGAGACGGAGCTGATACCCGGTACCGTCTTCCGTTCCGACGATAAATTCCTTGCAGTCCGATTCCTTGCAATATTTCAAGATGCCGGTCGTGCTGCCGACGTAATCGGCCATCTCGACGACTTCCGGTCGGCACTCCGGGTGAACGACGAACTGCGCGTTCGGGTATTTGGCCCGCATCTCCACAACGTCCTTCACCGTCAGCATGTCATGCGTGTTGCAGTATCCTTCCCAGATGATCATCTTCTTGTCGGTAAACTTCGAGACGTAATGCCCGAGGTTTTTGTCCGGACACCAGATGATTTCATCGGCATCGACCGAGTTGACGACCTTGATCGCATTGGACGAGGTGCAGCAAATGTCGGTCTCGGCCTTGACGTCGGCGGAAGAGTTGATATACGTGACGACTTTGGCGTTCGGGTGCTTGGCTTTGAGCTCGCGCAGCCCGACCGGGTTGACCATGTCCGCCATCGGACAGCCCGCGCGTTCGTCGGGTACGAGAACGGTTTTGTTCGGGGCGAGAATCTTCGCGCTCTCCCCCATGAAATGCACGCCGCAGAAAACGATAACGTCCGCGTCCGTCGCCGCCGCCTTCTGCGCGAGCAGGAACGAATCGCCGCGGAAATCCGCCACTTCCTGGATTTCGTCGCGCTGGTAATAATGGGCGAGAATGATGGCATTTCGCTCTTTCTTGAGCTGCAGGAGCCGTTCGCGCAGTTCGCGGTTCTGTTCCGCCTTGCGCTCCAAGGCCAATGCTTCCATGGATGTGCTCTCCTCCCTGCGGCCGTCGGGGCCGGGGTACGTTGATAGGATGCTGCTTGATGAAGCTTAGTTTGTGAATATAAGCACAAAGGTAGGGGCAAAAAACCTTATTGTGCGGTGTCGTTTAACAATTAATTTACACGCGACGTACCCCCCTGTCAATTCATGTTTCGCAAAAAGAAGACGATATTTCCGAGGGAATTCCGTGAAAAAAAACCAAAGAAACGCCATGGCGAAGGAGGCCTGAACGGCTTGTGCGAATTCGGCCGTATTTAGGGTGTTATAGAGGGCTTATCCCCATAGCTCAGATAATAACGCCGGCCCTATCCCACTGTTCATCGATCTCATGGATCCCACTAACTGAGCAGCAGGGATAAGCCTGCAATGATGCAAACAAGCGAATAAAGGAGGCCGAGGGCGACCCGGGGGCACCAAGACCTGCCGGAGTACGTTCGCGCAGCAAAAAACCCCAGGCTCCAACAGGAACCGGGGGTTGGGTCGCTAGCCGAATCTGGACTGCGGAGATTATTTGGGTTCTTCGGAGCCGTCGTCCGAACGTTGGTCCGGCACCGGCGGAACCGGTTCGTCGTCGCGGGTTTGAATGCGGACCCGCACGTTGCCCATCGTGTCGACGGTCGGCTCTTGCGACGTCGGTTCGGACGCGGTAGCGCCGGATCCTTCGGAACCGCCTTCTCCGCCCTCTTTTTCGATCGAGCCATTCTCGATCAGGCTCTTGATTTGCTCCAGTTCCAGCGTCTCCACTTCGAGGAGCGTGTTCGCCAGACGGTGCACTTCCGCGCTCTTCTCGGTGAGCAGCTTCTTCGCCCGATCGTAGCAGGCCTGGATGATCGACTGCATCTCCTGGTCGATCTCATAGGCGATCGCGTCGGAGTAGTTCTGCTCGTGGCCGAGATCGCGGCCGAGGAACACTTGCCCTTGCGAGTTGCCGAACTGCATCGGCCCCAGCTTGTCGCTCATGCCGTATTCCATGATCATGCTGCGGACGATGCTGGTCGCTTGCTTAAAGTCGCTGTAAGCGCCGGTGCCGATCTCGCCGATGAACAATTCCTCGGCGACGCGGCCGGCGAGCAGCCCGGTGACTTTATCCAGCAGCTCCTGCTTCGTAACGAGCATGCGGTCTTCCTTCGGCAGCATGATGACGTATCCGCCGGCGCGGCCGCGCGGGATGATCGTCACCTTATGCACCATGTCGGCGTGCTCCAGGAAGTACCCGACGACCGTATGGCCGGATTCGTGGTAAGCGACGATCCGCTTCTCGCGGTCGCTGATGACGCGGCTCTTCTTCTCCGTGCCGACGATGACGCGGTCGATCGCTTCGTCGACTTCCTGCATCGCGATGTCCTTCTTGTTGCGGCGGGCGGCCAGCAACGCGGCTTCGTTCAACAGGTTCTCCAGGTCCGCGCCGGTGAAGCCGGTCGTCCGCTTGGCGATCGTGTCCAGCTTGACATCCTTGGCCAGCGGCTTGTTGCGGGCGTGCACCTTCAGCACCGCTTCGCGGCCTTTGACGTCCGGACGGTCGACCGTAATCTGGCGGTCGAAGCGGCCCGGGCGCAGCAGCGCGGGGTCGAGAATGTCGGGACGGTTCGTCGCGGCCACGATGATGATGCCTTCGTTGGCGCCGAAGCCGTCCATCTCGACGAGGAGCTGGTTCAGCGTCTGCTCGCGCTCGTCGTGTCCGCCGCCGAGGCCTGCGCCCCGCTGACGGCCGACGGCGTCGATCTCGTCGATGAAGATAATGCAGGGCGCGTTCTTCTTCGCGTTCTCGAACAGGTCACGGACGCGGGAGGCGCCGACGCCTACGAACATTTCGACGAAGTCGGAACCGGAGATGCTAAAGAAAGGAACGCCGGCTTCGCCCGCTACCGCGCGAGCCAAAAGCGTTTTACCCGTACCCGGAGGCCCTACAAGCAGTACGCCCTTCGGAATGCGGGCGCCCAGCGCCGCGAACTTGCGGGGATCCTTCAGGAACTCGACCACTTCGACCAGCTCCTGCTTCTCCTCGTCCGCTCCGGCGACGTCCTCGAAGGTGACGCGTTTTTTCTCTTCATTATAAAGACGGGCGCGGCTCTTGCCGAAATTCATCACTTTGCCGCCGCCGCCCTGCGCCTGATTGATCAGGAAGAAGAACAGGATGAACATGATCACGAACGGGATGATCGACGTCAGGAACGTCAGCCAGAAGCTTTCGCCTTTCATCTTCAGGAACTGGACCTGAGCGCCGTTGTTCATTGCCGTATCCGTCAAATCCTTGATCGCGTAATCGGCGAGAGGGAACCGTCCACCGAACGTGTTGCTCTTCTGGTTGGCCGGCTTGTCATTGTCCTTGTAATGCCCGGTGATCAAATATGAACCGTTGTCGATCTGCAACCTTAGGTCCTTGACCTTGTCCTGCTGCACGATCGCGACCAGCTGGTTGTAATTCAATTCCTCCGTCGTCTCGCCCTGCTTAATGAAAAATTGAACGATACCGACGGTCACCAAAAATATAAGCAAATAAAAGCCTGTGTTGCGGATGATCCGATTCATCCCTGACCTCCTCCCGACACGCTTACATCATTTTACCATAGCCTGTCTTGGCATCACAATAGAACGGCCGACGTACGGAAGATGGCGGATCGTCCCCAAAATTAGCTGGAGTAGATCTCCGGTTTAAGCACCCCGACGAACGGTAAATTGCGGTATTTCTCGGCGTAGTCCAATCCGTAGCCGACGACGAACGCATCGGGAATGACGAATCCCGTGTAGTCCGCATTCAGGTCGACGGTTCTGCGGCCGGGCTTGTCGAACAAAGCGACGACATGCACGGACAGGGCGTTGCGGCGTTCGAGGACGTCGATAATATAGCTGAGCGTCAAGCCGCTGTCGATGATGTCTTCGACGATGATGACGTCCCGGCCTTCCACGGAGGTGTCCAAATCTTTGACGATGCGGACTTCGCCGGACGAACGGGTCGAGTTGCCGTAACTGGAGACCGCCATGAAATCGAGGGCGATCGGCACGGTTATGCTCTTGGCGAGGTCGGCCATAAAAATAAAGGCGCCCTTCAGCACGCAGATGACGAGCGGGTTGCGCCCCTCGTAATCGCGGCTGATGGCTGCACCCAATTCACGGACTTTCGATTGGATCTGTTCTTCCGAGTAGAGCACTTCTTGAATGTCGTTAAGCAAAGAGGGGACCTCCCAGTCCGAATTAATAAACGGTATGATGGCGTTGCTAGGAACATGTCGCCGTTTCGTCGCCGTCCGCCCGAAAATCTCCATCCACCCGCACGCGAACGACCGGTCCCGCCTTCTCGGAAGGGAGCGCAAAACGCGAACGCCGCAAGCCGGGAATCCACAAAATCCTTCCCGAGGCGTCAACCAGGAGCGGCAGTCTGTCGCGTCGCCACTTCGGCACTTTGGAGTCAACGAACATATCTTGCACTTTTTTGGAGCCGTTTAGTCCAAGAGGCTCGAATCGGTCTCCGGGACGTCGATTCCGCACGGCAAGCGGGAACTCGAGCGATTCTTCGTCAAAAAAAGCCTCCCACCGCGAATCCGGCGGAGAGGTGACGGGTCCGACTATGCGGCTGAAACGAAAAACCGCGTTCGCCTCCGGCACGTTTACGCCACATTCGGGTCCGGGCACCCCGTAAGCGAACGATCCGGCGGCCGGGCGCTCCGGCCCGATATAGGCGGTCTCGTATTCGCGGCTCAGAATCCAGCCGCTGCCGATATCGACCTTGACGACGGACGGCGCTTCCGCGACGATCGCCGCCGCTGCCTCTTCTATCCGTTCATAATCGAAGGAGAAGCGCGGCGGCTCAGCATAGTTCAATATTAGTTTAATCAATCTTCGTTGTAAAGCGACGTGGAGACCGCGGAAGCGCCCCCGATCGACCGCCCAGCCGTCCCCTGAGCGAATTGCCGTCCTGGCCAGCGCCTTGCGGGCTTCCAATTCCATATAGTCGTTCTCAATTCTCGCCATCTCGGACAATCGAACCAGGGAGGCCCTCACCTGCGGATTGAAGCTTTCCAGCATCGGCAACACATCAAGCCGGATCGCGTTGCGAAGATAATGGCGATCGGCGTTGCTGCTGTCGAACGCGTAAGGAACCGAATTCCGCTTGCCATATTCAAGCAGCTCGTATTTGGTTATACGCAGAAGAGGCCGGATGAGTTCCAATTCGTTTTCCTTGCGTTTCATAGGAATTCCTGCCAGCCCGGCGATGCCCGATCCGCGCAGCAAACGCATCAGCACCGTCTCCGCCTGGTCGTCGGCGTGATGGCCGAGGGCAATCGTTTCCGCGCCGCTCCGGCGGGCGACATCGCGCAGAAATTCGTACCGCTTCTCCCGCGCCGCCTCCTGCGGATTCAATCCGGTCTCCGCTATGTAGGCCGGCACATCGATGGCGGCCGTCTCGCACGGGACCCCCCATGCTTCCGCCGTCCGCTTCACGAGCTCTTCCTCGGCGTCCGCCTCGGCTCCGCGGAACCGGTGATTGACGTGAGCCGCGACGACCCGGAAGCCGTCCGTCTCCGCCATCGCCTTCAGCAGGTGGAGGAGAACCATCGAGTCCGGGCCTCCGGACACCGCGGCGACAACGGTCCGGCCTGCGGCGCGCCAGCTCTCCCCCGCGGTCTCCGACCGCACCCGGAGCAACAGCTCGTCCATTGTCTCGTTCCCTCTCCTTCTTCACTTCAAAATCCAGAAAGCCCCGGCCGCCAGGCACAGCGCCACCGACAGCGCGAACAAGCCGGCCATCCAGCCGGGCACCTTGGCCGACTTGTCCAGCTTGGCCTCCTGCGCGGTTTGCAAGCAGCTCCGCCAAGCCTCGCAAGCCTCCTCGGAATCGCGGAATCGGCCGTTCAGCGCCCTGTCGATCCACGGTTCCATCGGCTTCAGCAGCAAGTTCGACCGCACGAGCGCCATCAGCTCCCGGGGGTGCCGGTTCTGCGGCAGCAGCATGCGGCTCAGGTTCATAAGGCGCTTGCCGTCCAGAACGTGAATCCAAAGCACGGCGACGGCAAACCAGTCGTACGCCGGTTCGGCGGTACGGCTCCCGGCCGACCAATAGCCGCGGTCGTAAATTTCCGTAAATTGACGCACGCTTCGGCCGGCCGCCGTCATGCCGCCATAGTCGACCAGCGCGACGCGGCCGTAGCTGCTGACGAGCACATTGTCGTTTTTCACGTCGCCGAACACCCAGCCGGCCTCGTGCAATTCGGCGAGCCTTTTAAGGAGCCTGTAGCCGATGACGCCGAACCATTGCTCTCCGTGTTGACGCAGATAGCTTCGAACCGGAACGCCCGGCACATATTGCATCACATAGAAGGGCGCCTCCCGGCCGCCCACCACGGCATCGTCCACATCCAGCAGAAAAGGCGGGCGTCCCCGCTCCCGCCGATCGAGCGAGGCGAGCACGTTCGCCTCCGCCTGCAATTCTTCCGTCTCCATGCCGATCTTCAACGCGCAGGTTGAGCGTCCGCTCGACGCCAAATACACTTGCCCGTTGGCCCCGACGCCCAGCAATCGTTCCAGTCGGTAGCTTTTGCCGTGCCACTTGCCGTTTAAAATCGTTCCCGGCGGCAGTTGCCTATCAGACGACGTAATCACTCCGCACCCCGTCGGTATCGTCCCGCCGGTTCGGCGCGGACGGTTGTACAGGTTCTGACATGATCTTACCACAAGTCTCTCTGAAAAACTCGGTCACCCGCGCCAGCGCAGGCCCCGTCGGCGTCGTTCCCCGCATGCGCAGCCGTCCGAACAGCGCCTCGATCCGGGCCGCCTGATCGGTCCACGAGCAGTCCATGACGCAGGGCTCGCGGTCGGAATCGCCGGGGAAGTGGAACACCGCGACCGAGCTCTGGCCCGCCCGCGCCTGCAAGCTGAGCGTCAGATCCCGGATCGCTTCGGCGACGGCGGCGAGCTTCGGCTTCATGCTGGCGCTCGCGTCGATGAGCAGCGCAACGCGCAAGTCGGACGTCTCCCCGAGATCTTCCATCACTTGCACGACTTCCGCCCGCTTCGCCGGGGGCAGCGCCGCGACCGACTCGACGCCGAACAGCTGGCGCAGCTCCTGATTGACGGCTTGCCGGATCGTGCCGACCACCGTCTGCCGGGTCATCATCTGCACCGTCTGCGACAGCTGCCGGGAAGTTACGATGCGGCTCATCCCGCCGCCCGCTCTCGCAATCTCGGCAATCTCGGTCGCTCCGTGCTCGCCGATGTTGCCTTCGTCGACGACGCCCGCCACGTTGACGACGATTCCGTCAGCGAACGCCTGAGCGGCTGCGATGACCGGGCTCTCGCCCACGTTGGAGCCGCCGTCGGTAACAAGCAATATTTGATTCATCTATCCCACGCTCCTCATTCTCTCGACTCTATTAGCATTGTCGCCAACAGGTGGAAGAATTAACCGTCCGCGGACGGAGAGCGCTTTTGACCCAAAAATGTTCGCTTCTTTGTCTATCTTATCGGCATCTTTGCGCCGTTTCCGAATGGGTAGACAACCCCTTTTTTGTGAGCCCGCGGGTAGGAGGGATTGCCTACACCGGGCCGGACGGTTATGCTGGAATGAATTGGCGATCGGGTCGTGCGGTGCCGCGCCCTGCATCTTGGATTTACCGCTTATATATAAGGGAGGGATTGGAAGTGAATATAGAGGAAAAATGCGCGAATAATGGGCTGCAAGCACAAAAAGATCGGGAACGCGAATGGGCGGTCCCGACCCGTCGATCTATATCATCCCTTCTCGGCACTGGCTTCCCGCCAATGGTCCAGCAACGGCCCGCGATTCCCGTACACCGGGTCGGTCTCCGGAAGCGGAACGCGCTGTATGTCGGACAGCGCTTGGTCCCTGCCTCCGTCCTCCGCGGTCTTCAAATTCCAGTTCATGCCGTCGGGGTAAGCTCCTACCGCCAGAAAATCGCCGCTTGCGCGCAGCCGCCGGTGCCCGGTTCCCGCAGGAAGCACCAGAACGTCGCCGGCCCGGATCTCCACGTCTTGTCCGCTCTCTCCCCCGAGCCGGAGCGTGGCGGATCCCCGGACGACGCCGAGCGCCTCATGCGTATTGGTATGATAATGATGATAATCGTAAACGCCGCCCGTCCAGCTGTTGCGCCAATTGTGCCGGTGGAACGCGCTCTCGATCCGCTCCGCGTCATCCCGGAACATCATCAATCGAACCGCGGCCATGCTCATGCGAGCTCCTCCTTTGTCGCCTCCTTTTCCCCCTGAATGAACCCGTTCGCGGCCTCGATAAACCGATCCCTCCCTTCTCCTTCATAATCGTTGTCTCCTTATGGTCCTCTGGCGGTTGCCGATGTTCGCCGCATTCAGCTCACCGTCCTTGGCCGCTCGAGACGGCTGATTCCCGGCCAGCGGAACGAAGACCATTCCGGCTGATGGCGGGTAATGCGGGTGGCGATCACCGTCATGTCGTCGCGAATACCGCCCCCCGGATATTGGCGCAGCGCCATATCGAGAAGGCTGTCGGCGATCTCCTGCGGATCGTCGCTCGCGATTTCCTGAAGCACGCGCTTCACCCACAGCTCCTTGTTCACCGCATGGTCCGGAGCGTCCAGAATGCCGTCGGTCATCATAATGAGGGTGTCGCCCGGCTGGAGCTCGACTTGCAGCACGTCGATCTCGATATCCTGAAGGATGCCGATCGGCAAGTTGCCCGCGGAGATGGGAATGACGTCCCGACCGCGCTTGATGAAGCTTGGCGTCGATCCGATTTTCAGCATGGTGGCTTGTCCGGTGTACAGATCGATGAGCGCGAGATCCACCGTCGCGAACATCTCCTCCGGCGACCGCAACAGCAGCACCGAGTTGACCGACTTCACCGCCAGCTTCTCGTCGATGCCCGACTGCAGCAGCTGCTCCAGCATGGACAAGGCGGCGCTGCTCTCCATGCGCGCTCTCGCTCCGTTGCCCATTCCGTCGCTAAGCGATACCGCGAACTTGCCGCTTCCGAGTTCCACCATGCTGAAGCTGTCCCCGGACAGCCAATCGCCGCCTTTGGCCGCGCCGGCGACGCCGGTCTCCACCTCGAAGGCTTTCGCGGAGGCAAACGTCACCGTCGTCCACGGGCTGCCCTCCTCTACCGGCTCCTCGCTCTTGACCGAGATGGTCTCGCCCAGAATGTCGGCCAGCAGCGGAGCGATGATTTTCCGGCATTCGTCGAAGCCGGGCCGGAACGCGTGCACGATCTCGATCTCGATGTGACCCTCCTCCAGGCTGATGATGTCGATGCTCTGGATGGCCAGCCCGAGACGATCCAACTCCTTCCGGATCCGCTCCTCGTGATGGTTGAGCTCCTTGGCCTCCCTACGGATTTCCTTCACCAGGTCGTCCATGACCTGCGAGACGCCGTGGAGCTGATCCGCCACGAGAAGGCGGCTGTCCTGCAGCTGGCGGCGCCAATGAAGGTCGTGGCGGTACAAGTCGTACTGCCGCTTCAGCACGTCCAGCACCTGCGGCGTTTTCACGCAATGGCGGTTCCACGCTTTGGGGATTTTGGACGGCGTCATGTCCGGTTCGGCTTCCACCGCGCTCATCATGTCCGTGAGCAGCTTGTACGTCTGGAAGAACTGCCCGTCCCAACATTGGCCGTAGCGGTGGCAATTCGCGCAGTTGTTGTCGTGGACCGCATTGACGAAGTGGTCGAAATCCTGCGTCTGCCGCGCCGTCTCCCCGGCATAGGTGATCTGCCGGAAGCTTCGGGACAGCTGCCGGAACACTTCGGAGAAGCGCTCGACCCGCTCCGCGGTAAGATCCCGCACTTTCTTCGCGTAATCTTGCTGATTGTGGGCATAATCCGCGGTGCCGGGCACATATCTTGCAATATGGCGAACAATCGATTTGGGCGTCGCCAGCAGCAGGACGGACGCGGCGACCGACGCCCACGCCGAGGCGAGCGTATCTTCCGCGTTCCCCCCGTATAAAGAAAGTACGGACGTGCCCAGCAGCAGGCCGAAGATGGCGGCCGCCTTGCCGCCTTCGCGAATGAGACCGGCCATCAGCCCTCCGAACGCCAGAAGGCCGATCTGCGAGACGGCGCTCAAGTCCGACAGGCTGAGCACGATTCCCGCCACGACGCCGGCCGCCGTTCCCATCAGCGGGCCGGCCGCCAAGGCGAAGAGCAGCACGATATACCGTGACAACACGTTCTCGGCCGCCACGCCCTGAACGGCCCAGCCGACGACGCCGGTCATCACCGAAGCTATGAGAATGAGGGCGCCGATCCATTCCTCGTGCCGAAGCCGCGTCTTGCGGGCGGTTCTCGACAGAATGGGCAGCGCATGAAGGAACAGCAAGGTAAGAACGGCCGCCAAGCCGGCTTCGACGAACGTCAAGGCGTAGGGGAGCCACTCCATGCGATCCGTCAAAACGGTATCGAACAGTCGGACAAGCAGGGTCGCGGAGAACACGACGATGGGCGCTTGCGACAAATCCGCATGCTCGTATGCTTCAAGACCTCTGAACAGCAAATAAATGATGCCGATCTCCGCGGCGATGGCTAGAGGAACCGGATCCGCGGACCAGAAGCTGCCTCCTATAAGCGCCAGAGCGGCCCAGATGGCATGCTCCCTGCGCAAATAGAGAACGACGGCGAAGAAAGCTGGCGCGAACGGCGTCAGCCCTTCCAGCATGACAGCTCGCCCGAGAAGAAACCCGACGAGAAGAATGCCGACGAGCCACTGCCGTTTGCGCGCCATCTCGCTCCATAGCGCCCATTTGTCTCTCCAACCCGGAACGTCCTTCGTTCCCTTTCCTACTCGCGGGGTTTCCCGCTCCCGTTTTCGAAACCATCGCCTTTCTTTTTTCATCTCTTCGAATTGCGAATCCCGCTGCGGACGCGGCACGAACGGAACGACGGACGGCTTGACCATTTACGCGCACCTCATTTTCCTAAAAGAATGTGCCTCTAATTATAGGAGCCGGGTTAAACAAAGTTTGTCAGAAGCCGTTGGCTGGTCCAAAGTTTTTTCCGACAGTTCCCACGATCTGCCGCCGACGGCATTCGGGATCGGGCGCGAACCCTCGCCGCTCAAGGGAATTCGCCCTGTTCGACAGCCTCCCGGAGCGTCGGTGAGGTACCCTTCGCGTACGGAAAACGCCCTCATCCGACGGCGGAACCCGAGGAAGCGCGAACGTCCGGCTGCGCGCAATTGCCGGATGAACGCGAATATCCGGGAATTCTTCGGTCACGTTAGAAAAAAATAAAAAAACGGACCCTCATCGGGTCCGGAGCGTATTCATCTATATCGGAGCGGCGCCTGCTTACGACCGGCGTCCGCCGCGTCCGCCACGCTTGGATTCGGTGTTCTTCTTCAGGTTGGACATGCGTTCTTCGCTGTCTCTGAGGAACCGGGATACTTTATCCTCGAACGAGGCGCGGCTCGGGCCACCCGGTTTGAAGGGACGACCGCCGCGATCACCGCGAGGCCCGCGGGGCGGCATTTGCTGCTGAAGTTCCGGAGGTTTGTCCACCGCTTGCCGAATCGACAGCCCGATCTTACCGTCCTTGTCTACATTAATTACTTTGACGGTAACGACGTCATTGATCTTAAGATGTTCATGAACGTCCTTGACATAGCTGTCCGCGATCTCGGAGATGTGAACGAGGCCCGTTACGCCCCCGGATAAATCCACGAAAGCTCCGAAATGCGTGATGCCAGTGACTTTGCCCTCCAATTTGGTGCCCACTTCAATGGCCATAAAAACCGATGTTCCTCCCTGAACATAAGTGTGCCGAGCAATTTATATAATTCCGGCTATGAGCCGATTATAACCGATACCAAAAAGCAAGGTCAACAGACGTTCATCCTTGCCGTCCGTTGTCCCGAGCCGCTTCATGGGTTTATTTGTCCACCTGGATGGGCTTCTCTCCCGGCAAACCCATTCCTTGCTCCTTGCGGGCGATCTGTCCGATATATTCGGGATCGTTCAACCGGTCGATCTCTTGCTGAAGCGACTGGTTCTTCGCCTGAATTTCGCTCAGCCTGCTCTTGACTTCCCGAAGCTGGCCGGTGCGTATGTTCGACTGATGATATTGAAGAAGCAACGTGTAGACGGCCCAGCTCATAAAAAGAACCACGACGATCAGAAGCAGCTTCAACCGCCTGCGCGCACCGACCGATGCGGGCGTCGTTGCCGTCGATGTTTGAGATGCCACGTCTGAAGCTCCCCCCTATGCTCAGGCAATGCCGGTCGTCCCCTGCCGGATCGATATGGTTAAACGGTATAATTGTAGCACAATCAGGCGCAGCGCCATATCCTTCTTCCGACGCAAATCCGGCAAGAATTCTGTCGAAATTAGGGCTTGCGCCTGAGCAGTTCGACGATGGCCCGGAATTTATCCCTTGCGGAGCGATAGAAATCGACGATCGGCCGGGCTCTTCTCCGGACGGGGAGCAGCAGCTTCCAGAGCCAGCTGCCCAAACCCGACAGCGGTTTGTACAGCAGCCGGCCGATCCACAGCAGGAACGCGGCTATCACGATGAAGACGATGTCGATCAGACGGGCCAGCGCCCGGACGAGCCAGAACAGCGGAACGATCAGGACGATGCGCACCGTCCGCCACACGAAGCGCGCTACATTCTGCGCCACGCTGAACAGCATCGAGATGACCTTGATCGCCGTCCTGCTGAACAAGCCGAAATAGCCCGTTATCCCGATTCCGATCCCGAGGAAGACGTAAAGCCGCACTTCGCCGAAATTGCGCTCGAGCAGCACCCGGTAAACGAGCATCGTCGCCGCCGCCCAATAGACGACGTCGAATCCCGGAAGCATCCAGCGCCGGACCGAGAAGCGATAGCAGGCGACCCGGTAAACGTCGAACGCCGTTCCCATCGCCAGCCCGCACAAAATCATGGCGCCGATGGTCGCCCAATGCATGCTTGCGTTCACTTGAACAGCTTCCCGAACAAGCCCTTCGATTTGGCGGCGGCGCTCCCGTCCAGGTAGACAAGCGAATGGACGAGCCCTTCGATCGTCACCATTCCCTGCTCCAGGCTCAAGTTCTTCATATGCAGATTCTGACCCCGCACGGCCAGAAATCCGCATTCCGTCTCCAGCAGAAATTCTTCGTTGTCAAAGCTCTCCACGTTGCTCACTCCGGAGATATCCATTACCTTGCGGTTGAGCATGCGGATTTCCTGCCGCTTGGCGCTCTTCCCCTGGTCCACGGCACGTCCCTCCTTTTGAGACTAGCTTATGGGGGAGGCCGGCGAAATAGAACAGTAGCACCGCGCTGCTCTGTAACCCGATATTGTCGGCTTACAGCAACAAAACAACCCGCCAAAGCGGCGGGTTGTTACGGGAACGTCGGATCGTTCTTGCGAGTCTCATCCTTCAGGATCGTGTACATCTCTCCAGCCTCTTCCTTGCGGGCGGATTCCGCGGTTCTCTCCACCTTGACGGTCAGCGTGCGCTGGCCGAACTGGATCTCGAGAACGTCGCCGACCTGGACCACGCTGCCCGGTTTGGCTTCCCTACCGTTCAGAAGGACGCGTCCTTGATCGGACACGTCCTTCGCAACGGTACGGCGCTTGATGAGGCGCGACACCTTCAGGTACTTGTCAAGACGCATGAATTATTTAACGGCTTCTTTGAGCTTGTTGCCGGCTTTGAACGCCGGAACTTTGGAGGCTGCGATCTCGATCGTTTTGCCCGTTTGCGGGTTGCGGCCTACGCGGCCGGAACGGTTGCGAGTTTCGAACGTGCCGAAGCCGATCAGTTGCACTTTGTCGCCTTTGGCCAGCGCTTCGGATACTTCGCCCAGAAATCCGTTCAGTACGGATTCAACGTCTTTCTTCGTAAGTCCGCTTTTCTCCGCGATGTTGTTGACCAAGTCCGTCTTGTTCATAATCAAAAATTCCTCCTAGATTTTGTTTTCATTTTTGCTTCTCCAACGCCGATTAGCGCATGGAAATCGTCTTTTGGCATTGCACGAAGAATAGTATTCTGTCCCTTGCTAAAAAAATCCTGCCTTGTCGCTAAAAAATTTCTCGAAAAATGATGAAAAAATAGGGTTCGCGCGGTTGGTCACCCCCTTTGCTTAGGGTTTTTCGCCTGCTGCCACCAATCTTCCATCTCTGTTAAATCAGTCTCGGCAAATGTGCGGCCGTTTATACGTAATTTCTCTTCGATATAGCGAAAACGAGAGGCAAATTTCCGGTTGGTTCCCGCCAGCGCCGCTTCCGGATCGGCCTTGATGAATCTCGCGGCGTTCGTGACGGCGAACAGCAAATCTCCCAATTCTTCCTGCTGGCGATCGGAAGATTCCTCCCGGACCGCGGCTCTCAGCTCGGCCAGCTCCTCCTCGATCTTCGCGAAGACCCCTTCCACGTCCGGCCAGTCAAACCCGACCGAAGCCGCCTTCTTCTGCATTTTATAGGCCCGGGAGAGAGAAGGCAAGTCCTTGGGGATGCCGTCCAGCAGCGATTCGCGCTCATGAACGCCCTTGCGGCGCTTCTCCTCGGCCTTCATCGCTTCCCAATTGCGCAGCGCCTCCTCGGCGTCCTGCGCGTTCTCCCCGCCGAACACGTGCGGATGGCGGAAGATCAGCTTGTCGTTCAGCTCGGCCAGCACGTCGAAAACGTCGAAAGTGCCTTCTTCCTCTTCCATCTGGCTGTGCAGCAGCACCTGCAGGATGACGTCGCCGAATTCTTCCTTCATGCCGTCCGGATCGTCGTTGTCCAGCGCCTCGACCGCTTCGTACGTCTCCTCGATGAAGTTTTTGCGGATGGAGGCGTGCGTCTGCGCGCGATCCCAAGGACAGCCTTCGGGACTGCGCAGCACGGAGACGATCTCGTGGAGCCGCTCGAAAGAACGCCGCCGCAGCCGGTCGTCGAAGCTGGCGGGAACGTAAACGAGCGTCAGGTTGCCGTAAGCGTCGAGCCGGTCCAGATCGTGCAGGGGGATCGTCTCGATCCGCTCCTCGCCGGGAACGCCCAGCGCCTGCCCGACGACCACCGGATGGTCGTCCGGATAGACGTTCATCAGCGCCAGCTTCACGTCGGAAGCCGTAAAGACGTCGTAAACTTGGCCGATCACCGTATGGAGCCGGGGGCGCAGATGCTCGCGGGTCAGCTCCGAGGCATCCAGAAGCTGAAAGCCTTCGATCGGATCGAAGCCGAGCCGCAGAAACGCCTGGTCGAGGAAGCTCTCCCCGCCCATAAGGCGTAATTCCACGCCGAGCTCCGGCGCGCGGCGGCGCAGCAGCTGAACGGTGCGCTCGGCCACCATCGGGTGTCCGGGCACCGCATAAACGACATTCCCGTCCCCTTGGCCGGCGGCGGTCCGGAGCAACTTCTCCGCGATCGTCTCATACACTTGCTCGAAGTCGTTCAGGCTCTCGTACACCGGGTCAAACGATTCGAATTCGATTCCCCGGCGCGCCAGATCGGCGACGGCGGGATGGTCGGACGTCCGGACGAAGCGCAGCTTTGCGTTTTCCAGCGTTTTCAGCGCGCCGAGGGTTAATTGGTCTTCTCCGCCGGACCCAAGCCCGACGATCGTAATGGAGGGCATAAGTCGATCATCCTTCCGGGGTATGGTTGAAGGTTGCGTTGTCATCGGCCCGCGCCGGGTCGGTCTCCCGGCGGGCGGCGCCCGGCCGCAGGCGCGACAGCCAGCGGTCGCCGGCGGAGCCGCGCCCGAGGCCGGGCAGGGCGCGCCATTCGCGCGGCCCGAGCGCGCCGAGCGCAATGAGCGCGGCCGCGTAGACGAGCGCGCCCACCGCGATGCACGGCAGCGCGGCAGCAAGCGCGGCCAGGCGCTCGGGCAGGCCGGCGGCCAGCGCTTCGAGCGCCAGCCGGAGCGGCGCGACCGCGGCCGCCATCGCGGCGAGCGCGAGCCCGCTGCGCCAGGCGATGCCGGCGCCGGCGCGGCCCGGCGCCCGCGCGAAGCGGCGGCGCAGGGCGCGCGCGTTCAGCGCGGCCGCCGCCGCGTAGGCCGCGACCGCGGCGACGGCGGCGCCCGCGATGCCGAAGGCGGGCGCGAGCGCCGCGTTGAGGGCCGCCTTGAGCAGGATGGCGGCGGCCAGGTGCAGGGCGGGCGAGCGCAAGTCGCCCAGCCCTTGAAGCAGCGCGGCGGAGGCCGCCTGCAGCGTGCCGCCCAGCGCCGCGAACGCGAGCAGCGCCATGGCGAGCGTGCCGCGGCCGTCCGCGAACAGGGCGACGTTCACGGGCTCGGCCAGCAGCGCCAGGCCGACGGACGCTGCGGCGCCGAACCACCAGGCGAGCCGCATCGCGAAGGCCGCCTGCTCGCTCTGGCCTGCGGCGTCGCCCCGCGTCCGCGCGGCCGTGAGCGCGGGAACGATCGCGGCCGATGCGCCGCCCGCCGCCATGACGACGAGCTGGAGCAGCGCGATGCCGCGATTGTATTCGCCGAAGGAGACCATCGCTTCGGCGGAGGTCGCGCCCGCAGCTTGCAGCAGCCGGGGCACCGTGAACGCGTCGATCAGGCCGAACAGCGGCGCGACGACCGAGCCGGCGGCCACGGGGAGCGCCACGGCCGCGATCCGCTTGACGAGCGCCGCCCGGGATTCCCTGCCGCGCAAGCCGGAGACCGCCGAAGCAGCCGCCCGTTCGCCGCCCCGGTTCATCCACAGCATCGCGACGAGCCCGGCGGACGCGCCGGCAGCCAGCCCGCCGTGCACGGCCGCCGCCGTGGCGCCGGCCGACCAGAATCCTTCCAGCGACCAGAACAGCATGATCAGCATGAACGCCACTCGCGCCGACTGTTCGATAAGCTGCGAGACGGCCGGGAGCAGCATATTCATTCTGCCTTGCGAATAGCCGCGCATCGCGGCGGTCATCGGCGCGAACAGAAGCGCGAGCGACGACGTGCGGATCGCGTCCGCCGCCTCCGGAACGCCCATCCAGCCCGCGAACAGGTTCGCTCCCCATTGCAGCAGAACGAACGCGACGAGCCCGGTCGCGGAGAGAAGCCCCATCGACCAGCGGAGTACCCGCCGGGCTCCGTCGTCGTCGCCCGCCGCCGTCCGCTCGGCCACGAGCACGGACACCGCCACCGGCACGCCGGCCGACGCCAGCGTCATCCACATGACCGCGAGCGAATAAACCGCGCTGTAAAGGCCGAACACGCGGTCGCCCGCCAAATTTTGCAGCGGGATCTTCTGCAGGGTGCCGATCAGCTTGGAGAGCAGCGCCGCCCCGCCAAGCCACGCGGCCCCCCGCCAAAGCTGCGAGCCCCCGCTTGTCCTTCGATCCGTCGTCATGCCAGCGTTCCTTCCATTTTCCTCAGCTTCAAGCATCGGGAAACTTCCATGAACGCATTATAGCATGGATGGCCCCCAATAATCCCATTCAATCCCCTTCATCGCGCACGCGCTTTCCCATCCGGCCGGGCCTTCCCGCCGCCTACAAAAAAAGCTTCCCCGCAAGTGTGTCCACCCTCGGGAAGCTTTTCGTGACCGGACGCGTTCTTATTGCTCCATTTGCTTGGCCAAGAACCCGGCGGCCGTCTCGACCATCTTGCTCTCCATTTCGCCCATCGACACGCCCTCTTCCTTGCTCAGCAGCAGCACCGTGCCAATCGGGTCGCCGCCCGCCACGATCGGAGCGATCGCGAAGGAAGAGAAATATTCGGCGCCGTCCCGCAAAATTTCGTAGGTGCCGCCTTGGCGCTCCAGTTGAATTTTGCGGTTCTCCATGCAATTCTCGAGGAGGCTTCCGACCGGCTTGTCCAAAAACTCCTTCTTGGACGCCCCGGCGACGGCGATCACCGTGTCGCGGTCGGAGATGATCGCGGTATGGTTCGTACTCTCGTGCAGCGATTCGGCGTATTCCTTGGCGAAGTCGCCCAATTCGCCGATCGGCGAATATTTCTTGAGAATCACCTCTCCGTCGCGATCCACGAATATTTCGAGCGGATCCCCTTCGCGAATGCGGAGCGTGCGGCGAATTTCCTTCGGAATAACGACCCGGCCGAGGTCATCGATGCGACGTACAATCCCGGTTGCTTTCATGGCTGGAGTTGCCCCACTTTCTTGGATGTTTTGAACCTTGATGCGATTTCCCCGCCCGCGGCGGAACGCTTGTATGACGAACGCTGGAACAGTCGGTAAAAAGTGAACTTGAACTTGGGCATAGTATTCAACCCCTCCCATTAACTTATGCGCTTGCCCACAGGTGGAGAAATAAGCCAACAGTCCGCTACAAATATTCGCATCCGCATTCCATTTTCAGGGTGTAGGAACGTGCGCCGAAGAAATTGCTTCTTCCTTCCTACCCCGATTGCCGGCCGATAGTCCCATATCCATAAAAAAGAGCCGTCCCCCAGGTGTTAAACCTGGCAGGACAGCCCCATCTTGTAGGCTCCGCTTCCGCCTACGCCTCTTCCTTATGCTTCAGAAGCCCCGTCAGCTCCCGCTTCAGCCTCAGAAACGCCGGGTGCTCCCGCACTTCCGGCGAACGCTCGCCGGGCAGCGAAACCTCGTACTCGCGGACGATCCGGCCGGGACCGGCGCCCATGACGACGATGCGCTGCGACAGGAAGATCGCTTCGTCGATATCGTGCGTGATGAACAGCACCGTCGTCTTCTCCTTCTCCCAGACGTCCAGCAGCGCTTCCTGCATTTCAAGCTTCGTCTGTGCGTCAAGGGCTCCGAACGGTTCGTCCATCAGCAGCACCTTCGGGCCGTTGGCCAGCGCCCGGGCGATCGCCACCCGCTGCTTCATGCCCCCGGACAGCTGCTTCGGCAGATGATTCGCGAACGCCTCAAGCCGCGTGACGCGCAGGTAGCGGTCGGAGACGGCGCGCCGTTCGAGAATCGGGACCCCTCTCAGCTTCGGGCCGTATTCGATGTTCTCGCGGACGGTCAGCCACGGGAACAGCGTATAGCCCTGGAACACCATGCCCCGGTCCGCGCCCGGACCGACGACGGTTGCGCCGTCGACGGCGACTTCCCCTTCGCTCGCGTCCTCCAGCCCGGCGACGATGCGAAGCAGCGTCGATTTGCCGCAGCCCGAAGGCCCGAGAATCGTCACGAACTCGTTCGCCGCGATCGTCAGCCGTATGTCCTCCAGCGCCCGAAATTCCTTTTTGCCCGCTCCGTAATTTTTCGTTACGCCCCGAATCGCAATCTCCCCGGCTCCGGCACGAGCCGTCTCCGTCCGATCGCCATCCCTCGCGCTCGCCGCGATGCCGCTCATAGTAGACCACCTCCGTTGGATTGGCGGATGGCCGCTTGGACCCTCTTCAAGCTAGACCCAAGGGTACATCCGTTTGTTCAGAAATGCGAAGATCCGGTCGCTGATCAGCCCGAGCAGACCGATGACGATGATCCCGACGAAGATCTGATCGGTGTTCAGGAACCGCTGCGCCTTCATGATCGCATAGCCGAGGCCGCTGTTTACCGCGACGAGCTCGGCGACGACCAGGTACGTCCACGCCCAGCCGAGCATGAGCCGCATCGTGTTCAGCAGGCGCGGCTGCACCGCCGGAATAATGACCGTCTGAATCGCCTGCCAGCGGGTCGCCCCAAGCGTGAACGAAGCTTGCACCAGCTCCTTCGACACCTGGCGGGTGTCCGCAGCGACCATCAGCACGAGCTGGAAGAAGCAGCCGATGAAAATAAGCAGGATTTTCGCCCACTCGCCGATTCCGGCCCACACCATGATGAGCGGAATAAAGGCGACCGCGGGCATGTAGCGGATAAATTCCATCGGCGGCTCGAGGAACGCTTCCCCGATGCGGAACGTGCCGGCGACCAGTCCGAGCGGGATCGCCACCAGGCAGGCGAGAACGAAGCCGGACGTCACGCGGAACACGCTGATTCCGATGTGATGCCAGTACGCCTGCGTCCCCAGCAAATCCGCGAACGTCTTCACGACGGCGCCCGGCGTCGGCAGGAACACCGGGTTCACCATTTTTCCGTAGCTAAGAATCGACCATACGAGCAGCAGAACGGCGAAAGAGACGACCGCGGTTACGGCAAAAGCCCGTCTGGAGATGTCTTCGAAAATCCGAATCCGCTGCCGCCGCGCCGGTCTGGCCGCTTGCGAACTTCCCGCCGTACGGGCGGCCTCGGACGCCGCACCGCCGAACGCCGCCGTTCCGATCTCTTCACCCGCGTTAGCCATAGCCGATCACCCTCCCGCTGCTTTCTGCACGAATTTCGGTTCCAATAAGGCGTCCACGTCCGGAATGGAGGAGATCATATCGAGATTTCGCAGAAACTCCGCCGTCTTCTTGCCGGTGTACGAGAGCGAAGTGTACTCTTCCCGCCGGCCGAACGCGTTCAGGTTGTCCTCGGCGGTGAACAGCTTGATGCTGCCCAGCCCGAGCTTGAAATCTTCCGGCGACGTCTCCGCCTTCTTCGCGAGCAGTTCGATCGCTTCGTCCGGATGGTCCTTGAAGTAGTTCTGGGCGTCGAACCAGGCGTCCACGATCTTCTGAACGTCGTCCGGCCGGTTCTTCACGACGCTCTCGCGGAACACGAGCAGATCCGGGATTAGTCCAGGGGTATCCTTGGACGAGAACAGCACCTTGCCCTTCCCTTCCTTGACCGCCGTCGTCTGGAACGGCTCCCAGAGGACGGATGCGTCCGTCTTGCCCGAGATGAACGCCGGACCGGCGTCGTTGACCGTCATGTTGACGTAGTTGACGTCGCTCTCCTTCAAGCCGTTCTGCTCCAGCGCCGTCAGCAGCAGCAGATGATCGACCGTGCCGAGCTCCGTCGCGACGGTTTTGCCCTTCAGATCCTTCACCGAGGCGATGTCCGGCTTGCTGACGATCGCGTCTCCCCCGTTGGAATTGTCGTTGACGAGGACGGCCTTCAGCTTGATCCCTTTGGATGCCGGCGCAAGCGTATCCGACAGCGTCTGGCTGTTCGCATCGACTTTGCCCGTGAACAGAGCCTGGAGCGAATCGCTGTAAACCGGGAACCACTCCAGCTTGACGTTGACGCCGTGCTTCTGGAAGAAGCCCTTCTCGTCGACCAGAAACCAGAAATACCAGCCCGGCCACGGACTGAGCGCCAGCTTGATCGGCTCTTCGGACGATCCCGCCTCCTTCTTGTCGCCGCATCCCGCAAGCGCCGTGGCGGCCGCGAAAGCCATCGCGAGCAGCATGACGGCCGTTAATCGAATTCCCCTTGTCGTCCTTCTCATGTCTCCCCACTCCTTCAATTGGCTATAAAAAAAGAAAAAGCCTAGGAGAGAGAGGGTCTCCCAGGCTTTTATCCTTCCGTGTTATATGGCGGGTGCGCAGCGATCACGATATTCGGCCCCTGTCCATACGCCGTCTCTCGGACCAGCTTGATCTTGCAATCAACGGAACCCTAGACAGCTACGTTCCTCATGAGAACGGTTAGTATTCAGTTTAGTTTGTTAATTTTATTCACACTTAAATGACATTTTTGCTGGATTTGCTGTTATTTTATCAGCCTTCAGCTGAATTCGTCAAGTATTATGTAAGATAATATCACTTGAAAATGCTAGACAGTCAAGTGCCGCAAGACGGCCGGATCGTCCAACTGCTCCTTGCCGCTTTCCCAGACGACCGCCCCTTTCTCTATCATCTAAAACCGGTACGGAAAACAGTTGCAGACGAAGAAAATAAAAAAACAGCCTGAAGGCAATCGCTCCGCTTCCGCAAGCGGTTGCTCCAGTCAGGCTGTTTTTAGAAGCGTGTGAATTTGCGACTGCTCCTCATCGCTGTTCATCTGCAGGGTCAGAACGCCGGCACGACCGCCACCCCGTACTTGTCTTCGATAAACTTCTTCACATCCGGGCTTGTCAGAGCGGCGTCGAGCTTTTTGATCGCTTCCTTGTTCTCGTCGCCTCTCCGCACGACGATCACGTTGGCGTACGGGGAATTGGCATCCTCGCGGAACAGGGCGCTGTTCGGATCGAGCTTCGCTTCGAGGACGAGGTTCGTGTTGATGACAGCCCCGTCCAGATCGGGCAACGAACGCGGCAGCGTAGCCGAATCGGCTTCCACAAATTTCAGCTTTTTCGGATTGTCGACGATATCCCTCGGGGTTGCTTCATACGTCGTCAGGCCGTCCTTCAGCTTGATCAGCCCTTGCTGCTGAAGCAGCACCAACGCCCGGTATTCGTTCGAAGGGTTGTTCGGAATGCCGATTTTCGCCCCTTCCGGAAGCTCGTCCTTGGATTTGTATTTGTCGGAATAAAATCCGATCGGCTCCACGTGCACTTTGGCCGTGACGACGAAGTCGTACCCCTTCTCTTCCTTGACCGAGTCAAGGTAAGGAACGTGCTGGAAGTAGTTGGCGTCGATCTGTCCGTCCTTCAAGGCCGGATTCAGCTGTCCTTCGTCGTCGTAGACGATGACGTCCAAGTTCACGCCTTCCTCCTTCAGCTTGGGCTTCACGAAATTCAAAATTTCCGCGTGAGGAACGGCCGCCGCACCGACCTTCAAAGTGACTTCTTCCTTCGGTGCTTCGGACGACGACGCCGACGGACTGGCGGATTCGCCGGCGTTCGCCGTCGAGGCTTTCGGACTCTCGGGCGCCGGGGAGCTTCCGGCCTCGTTCCCCTTGTTGTTCGAGCCGCAGCCGGCAAGAACGGCCCCCAGTACGACGAATAGGGCTACAGCAACGGACAAGCTTCTCTTTTTGAACATGCTCTCTCCCACTTTCATATGTTTATGGATTGAATCCGTAATACCGGGAACCAGACGGCTCGGGCGCCATTCATGGCAGAGAACCCGAACCGCTATTCGGGGTTGAACCGCCGTCTGTGGATGGCCTTGGCGATTCCGTCGCCCGTCCACTGAATACTCTGGACGAGCGCGATGATGACGACCACGGTGGCGAGCATAATGTCTTCCCGGAACCGCTGGTATCCGAAACGGATCGCCAGGCTTCCCAGGCCGCCCGCTCCGATCGCGCCCGCCACGGCGGTCAATTCGACAATGGCGATGACGGCGATCGTTACGCCCCGAACGAGAGCGGGCAGCGATTCGGGGATGAGCACCCTCCAGACGATCGTCCAAGGGGATGCGCCTACCGATTGGGCGGCCTCGATTTTGCCGGAGGCGACCTCCTTCAAGGAACTCTCGACAATGCGTCCCAGAAACGGCGCGGCCCCGATGGACAACGAGACGATGGCGGCCGTCGGACCCAGCGTCGTGCCGACCACCCACCGGGCGAACGGCAGCAGCAGCACGATCAAAATGAGAAAAGGCAAAGACCGCACGGAATTGATGACGAGGCTGAGCAGCTTGTTCAATTTAGGGGCTTCCTTGACGCCTCCCTTATCGGTCGCAACCAAGGCGATGCCAAGTGCCAATCCCAGCGCCAAAGCGAACAGCGACGACCAGAACACCATGTAGAGCGTCTGGCGCAGAGCTTCCCAGAGCAGATCGAACAAATCGTCTCTCATATGCCGGCCCCCGCTCCTTCCAGCTCGAATCGGCCAAGGCGATATCGCTCGAGAATGCGGACGAACCGCCGCGACGTGTCGCTCTCCGGATGGACGAACAGCTTGTCGACAGGCCCCGTCTCCACAATCCGGCCATGCTCGAGGACGGCCATGTTGCGGCAAATATGCTGGAGAACGTCGAGCTCATGGGTGATGAGAACGATCGTGACCCCAAGTTGCCGGTTGATTCCTTCCAGCAGCTCCAGAATCGAATAGGTCGTCTGCGGATCGAGCGCGGATGTCGCTTCGTCGCTCAGAAGCACTTCCGGTTCATTGGCCAGCGCCCGGGCGATGCCCACCCGCTGCTTCTGCCCGCCGCTGAGCTGGGAAGGATAAGCCTTCTCCTTGTCGGCGAGCTGGACGAGCTCGAGAATTTCCCGGACGCGCTCGCGGATGTAGGACTTCGGCCGTCCCGCAACCTGCAAGGGGAAGGCGACATTCTCGAACACCGTCTTCGCATCGAGCAGATTGAATTGCTGAAAGATCATGCCGATTTTCCGCCTCGCCAGCCGCAGCTCCTTGTCCGTCAGATCGGTCACGACTTGGCCGCCGATAACGATGCTGCCCGAATCGGGCTCCTCCAACCGGTTGAGACAACGGATCAAGGTCGATTTGCCCGCCCCGCTAAAGCCGATAATGCCGAATATATCGCCTTTCTGAATGGTCAAATTGATATTTTCCAACGCTTGCACGGCACCTCGCGCGGTCGGATAAGTTTTGTTCAAATCCCGAATGACAATCATCCGCACTCCCCCTGTGTATCGGATCCCGCCTTCAAAACAACGTCAAAAAACCAAGCCCGAACGCCGCGCCGAATGCGCGGTAGCCCAGCTTGGTTTCCAGATAACCGGTCAACCAAATTATATCCAACTATGTCGATGTGTTTTTATTTAATTTAGATGATTCGCGTTCGTTTGTCAATGACTCCTATGAGAAAAGTCCATAAAAAAATCCCCTCCCTTCCAGGGAGAGGAGGAAGCTGCGTTACGGGGCAGCAGAAGCCGATGCCGAGGGCGACGGGCTTGCGGACGGCGAGGCGGATGCCGACGCCGAAGGCGAAGCCGGCCCGGAAGCGGACGGCGAGGCCGATCCCGATGCGGTCGGGGAAGCCGACGGAGACGCCGATGGCTTCGGCACGTCCATGCTCTTGATCAGCTTCGGAAGCTCGTCCGACAGGAACTTATCGATGCTGTCCGAAGCGAGCGTCGAGCGGATGTCTTCCTTCGCTTCGTCCAGCGTCTTCGTTCCGCGGGCTTCTACCTGCATGACGTGATAGCCGTACGTCGTTTTGACCGGATCGCTGATTTTGCCGATCGGCAACGTGTTGGCCGCGTTCTTGAACTCTTCCACCCACTGGGACGGATCGTATTTCTCGTACAAGCCGCCGTTGTCCGCCGATCCCGGATCGTCCGAATATTGCTTGGCGAGGGTCTTCCAGTCTCCGCCCGCTTCGAGCTTGCCTTTGACTTCGTTCGCCAGCTTCAGCGCGTCGGCGTCCGTACGGGTTTTATTGTTCTTGTCCGTCAAACCGATCAGAATGTGGCGAACGGTTACGTATTTGAATTTGTCCTTGTTTTTCTCATAATAGCTCGAAATCTGATCATTCGTCACCTTCAGGTCGGCGTCTTTGAGCATGATGAATTGTTCCCGGACGAATTGCTGCATCAAATCGTAGGTCAAACCGCCGTCCTTCATCGTCTGTTCGACCTGTTTCTTGGTGGACGCATCCGAGGCGTCGATCGACTTCTTGAGCGAGTCGTACTGCTTGTCCGCCTCTTCTTGCCCCTGCTTCTTCGCTTCGTCAGACGCGCGGGAGCTCAAAATCCGGATGCCGATAAACTGCTTCAGGATGCTCTCCTGTACGCTGTCCTCGTCCACGAGGCTGCCGTAGGTCGGGTTGATCACTTTCAAAAACGTCTTGTAGGCGGTGAAATCTTTGGCCGTTACCTGACCGCCTTCGTATTCGGCTACGACTTTGTTTTCTTTCTTGCCGCAGCCGGCCAGCAGGCCTACGAGCAGCGCCATCGCCAGCATCGCCAGAGCGAGCCGGCCGTACGGGCCGCGCTTAGGGTGCAACATCCTGTAATTCCCCCTTGATTTTGGTCACTTCCTTGTATTGTACCAGAAATTCTTCGACAAAAGCCAACATGGCGTCGTCGTCCAGCCCTCGCACATGGAGCTTGAGAATCGGCTGCGGCGTCAGGGCGACGCGCTGCAATTTGCCTTTGAGGCGCAGCTCCAGCGCCTTCAGCTTGGCCTCGTCCACTTCCCCCGCGCGGCGCTCCTCGAACTTGATTTGAATCTCGTCCCCCCGCCGGGACATCGATTCGATGCCGTAGCGTCTGCCGTATACTTTCAGACGGGCGACGGCCAGCAGATTGAGCACGGCCTTCGGCGGATCGCCGAACCGGTCGGTCAACTCCTCGAACAGATCGCTGACGTCTTCGAGGGAAGCGGCCGCAACCACCTTTTTGTAAATTTCGATCTTCTGAATGCTGTCGTAAATGTAATCCGGCGGAAGATACGCGTCCACGCCAAGATCGAGCTGGGTGTTGACCGGAACGGGAGGTACCGCTTCCTCCCCGAACTTCTCCAGCTTGCGCGCCTGAATCTCTTCGGCCAGCATTTGCGAATACAGATCGAAGCCGACGGAGGCGATAAATCCGTGCTGCTCGGCCCCGAGCAGATTGCCCGCGCCGCGGATGGCCAAGTCCCGCATCGCGATCTTGAAGCCCGAACCGAGCTCGGTGAATTCCTTGATCGATTGAAGCCGCTTCTCGGCGACCTCCGTCAGCACTTTGTCCCGTTGATAACTGAAATAGGCATACGCGATCCGGTTCGAACGGCCGACGCGGCCGCGCAGCTGATAGAGCTGGGACAGGCCCATTTTGTCCGCATCGTGCACGATCAGCGTATTGACGTTCGGAATGTCGACGCCGGTCTCGATAATGCTCGTGCTGACCAGCACGTCGTACTCGCCGTCCAGGAAGTCGAGAATCGTCCGCTCCAGCTCCTGCTCCGACATCTGCCCGTGGGCGACCGCCACCTTGGCGTCCGGCACGAGCGCCGTAATCTGCTCCGCCATTTGGTAAATGCCTTGCACGCGATTGAACAGGAAATACACTTGTCCCCCGCGCGCCAGCTCCCGTTCGATCGCCTCTCGGACGAGCGTCGGACTATACTCCACCACGTACGTTTGCACGGGGAAGCGGTTCTCCGGCGGCGTCTCGATGACGGACAAGTCCCGCACGCCGAGCATGGACATGTGCAGCGTGCGCGGAATCGGCGTTGCCGTCAACGTCAGCACGTCTACATTGGTTTTGAGCCGCTTCAGCTTCTCCTTGTGCGAGACGCCGAACCGCTGCTCTTCGTCAACGATGAGAAGGCCCAGATCCTTGAACACGATATCTTGCGACAGCAGCCGGTGCGTGCCGATGACGATGTCGACGGTGCCGGCCTTGAGCCCCTTCATCGTCTCGTTCTGCTCCTTGCGGGAACGGAACCGGCTCAGGACGCGAATCTGGAACGGATAGCCGGAGAACCGCTCGCGGAACGTCTCGTAATGCTGCTGCGCGAGAATCGTCGTCGGAACGAGCACGGCGACCTGCTTGCCTTCGATGGCCGCTTTGAACGCGGCGCGGATGGCCACTTCCGTTTTCCCATAGCCGACGTCTCCACACAACAGACGGTCCATCGGACGCGGTTGTTGCATGTCCTTCTTAATTTCTTCGATCGCCCTAAGCTGGTCCGGCGTCTCTTCATACGGGAACATCGCCTCGAACTCCTGCTGATAGGGCGTGTCTTCGCCGAAAGCGTAGCCTCTCGTCGCTTGCCTCTCGGCGTAAAGCTTGATCAGATCGTCGGCGATATCCTTGACGGACGAGCGAACCTTCGACTTGACCCGGTTCCATTCCGACCCGCCCAGCTTGTTAATCTTCGGCTCCTTCTCCTCGGAGCCGACGTATTTCTGAATGAGGTCGAACTGCTCCACCGGCACGGACAACCGATCTCCGCCGGCATAAACGATGTGGAGATAATCTTTATGAATGCCGTTGATCTCGAGCGTGCCGATGCCCAAATATTTGCCGATCCCGTGATTCTGGTGAACGACGTAATCGCCGACCTTCAGCTCGGTGTAGCTCTTGATCCGCTCGGCGTTGTCCATCCGGCGGTCGACCCGGCGCGCCTTGCGCTGCTTCTGGGAGAACATCTCCCCTTCGGTGATGACGACCAGCTTGACCGAGGGCATCTCGAAGCCGGTCTGCAGGTTCCCTTCCACGATCTCCGGCGGGTCGATATGATAATCTTCGAGCACCCGCTTCATCCGTTCGGCCCGCTCGGCGTTGCCGGCGAGCATGAAGATGTGCGCTCCGCCCTTGCGCCAGCGTTCCATCTCCGCTTTGAGCACGTTCATTTGCCCATGGAAATTTTGCATCGCCCGGCATACGAAGTTAACGATGTTTTGCGGCTGCGTATGCGGAATCTGGCGGACGAACAGCGACAAGTAAATCGTTTGGAACGACCTCGGATGAAGCGCTTGCTCCGCTTCGAGTGCGAGCACGAATCCGGGGAGAGACTTGCCCTGCTGCAGCAGATGGGTCGTCCATTCCGACTCGTCCCGTTCCAGCTGGCGCGCCGTCTCCGCGAGCCGATTCGGTTCGTCCATCAGCAGCAGCGTATCTTTGGGCACGTAATCGAGCAACGTCTGCCGCTCCGGATAGAGCAGAGAGATATATTTATAGATTTCGGAAAAATAGACATTTTGCCGCAAGAAATCGATTTCCCGGGAAATCTCGGCGCGCAGCCGTTCTTTGGCCTGACGGTCGGTCATCCGTTCCAGCTGCCGCTCGAGCAGCTCGCTCGCGTGCTGCGCGGCGTTCTTGAACCGGCGATCGTCGGCGATAATCTCCCGGCAGGGCCGGACCGTATATTCGTTCAGCTTGTCCACGGATCGCTGATCGGTCGGATCGAACGTGCGGATCGAATCGATCTCGTCGTCGAACCATTCGACGCGGATCGCTTCGGCGGACGTCAGCGGATAGAAATCGGCGATGCCGCCGCGCACGCTCAGGTGCCCTTTCTGCTCGACGCGGTCCACCCGCTCGTAGCCGAGCCCGATCATGCGCTGAAGGAAGTCGTTCATCGGCAGCGTGTCGCCGACTTTCAGACGGACGCGGGCTTGCGCGAGCGTCTCCCGGTCGGGCTGGAACCTTCTGACCCCGGAGAAAGGCACGACAACGACCCCGCGGAAGCCTTCCGCGAGTTGCAACAGAACGTCCATCCGGCGAGCCGACGTCTCGGGACTGGAGATCGCCGTCTCCGCTGCGATCAGCTCGTTGGCGGGATATAAGAGAACTTCCTCGGCGGACAAACATTCCTGCAAATCCTCCGCCATCTTCTGCGCCGAGAACATGTTGTGGGTGACGACAAGGATCGGCCGCTGCAGCTCGCGAAATTGGGAGGCAATCATTATCTGCCTGGCGGAGCCGGTCAATCCCGCAACCAGCTGTTCCCGCATGCCACCGCGAATCCCTTCCAGGATCGAACCGAAATCGGGGTCGGAGGCAAACGTATTCATAAGCGCCTTCATGACGTTTCCCCTTTCATCTGACAGCCAAAACGTCTTCGGCGTCTTCCGACGACGAAGATGCCGATAAATTCTGAATGATCAAGACAAACGGCCCCGCCCCTCGTGCGGAGCGAGACGAAGCGAATGCCGGGTTCGGCGGAATCGTAAAAAGAAGCCCCGGCTCATGCCAAGGCCTCCGAGTTGGTCGGAAATGGGCTCATTGGAGCGGATTGGACAGAAGCGCCAGCTCAGGATTGTTCTCCAGCGTCTGACTGCAATAATCGCAGATGACCCGAACCGTCACGTCCCCGTTGGAATTATACGATATTATACGCTTTCGCTCCCCGGGGGTCAAGAAATGCAAGCCTAGCTTATATTCGGGCACGTCCGTCGATTCAAAACTCCCGAGCGGCATACGGCAATGCCGGCAAACGTAATTTACAGCCATATGTATGCCTCCTAAAGGACGGTTATGCGGCGGCGGCCGCCTTACCTTCATTATGCCCGGCAATGGCTGAATTTAAGCGTCGGCGTTCCGTGCGATCAGACTTTTCCGGAAGACTTGCCGTTGAACTTGGCCATCGTCTCCTCGAACGGATGACCGAGGGCGAATTCGACCGCGTCGCACGCGTCCTCCACCATTCGGCGCACCTCCGGCTGCTCGGCTTTAGAGAAAGGAGCCAGCACGTAATCGACGACTTGCACGCCCGGCTTCGGTCGGGAGATGCCCATACGAATGCGGTTGAACGTCTGCGTTCCCGTATGCTGAATAATCGATTTGATGCCGTTATGTCCCCCGGCGCTGCCTTGATAGCGGAGCCGGATTCTTCCCGTCTCGGTGTCCAGATCGTCATAGACGACGATCATATCTTCAAGTTTTGCCTTATAGTAATCCATGAACGCCCGAACGGACTCCCCGGACAGGTTCATGTACGTCATCGGTTTAATCAGCGCCACTTTCTCCCCGCCCACGCGCGCTTCTCCGATGAGCGCTTTGCATTTGTTCTGATTAACGCTTATATTCCACCGTCTCGCCAACTCGTCGACAACCATGAATCCGGCGTTGTGCCGCGTCGATTCATAATCGGAGCCTGGGTTGCCGAGCCCGACAATCCATCGCATGCTGGGTCCTCCCGTTTACGTATAAAAAATTATCCTTGCTTTGAAACGAAAAGCCCGCCTTCCGTGTCATACAAATTAAAAGGATAAAAACCAGTCGGAAGAGGGTGAGATCATGTACATGAACGGACAAATCATTTTCGACGACCATCACTTCTCGGACCACATGGACGCCGAGGTGCCGATTCAGGTATATCGGGGCCGCTCGCACAAAGACATTGGATTCATCGAATATTATGGCAAAGAATTCGTGAAGGTCAACAATATTTTCTACAGCCGCAAGCAGTTCATTTTCGTGTCCAGACCCGGATACTAAGAAATAACCGCCGGAATGGGCTTCCGGCGGTTATTTTTATGCAGGTCGAACGATTGTCGGCCCGGCTACAGAGCGCGGCCTAGGCATCGGTCTCGACAGCCTTGGCTTCGCGGGAATGCTGTGCATTCTCTTCCGCGGCGTCGTCCATCGCGTCCTTCTCGGCTTCGGCGCGATCCTTCTGCGGCGCCAGAATAGAGAGCACGACCATGTCGGGCTCGGCGGCCGCCTTAACGCCGGCCGGAAGCTTCAGATCCGCAACGGTCACATGATCTCCGATACCAAGCGCGCTTACGTCGACCGGAATCGAAGCGGGCAAGTCCTTGGCGACGCATTCCACTTCCAGCTCGTGAAGGACAAGCTGGAGCATGCCGCCTTCCTTCTCCCCGATGCTCTCGCCCTGTATGTCCAAGCGGACGGTCGCTTGAATCGTCTCGTTCAGGTTGATCTGATGGAAGTCGACGTGCAGAACTTGTCCGTTCAACGGGTCCCGCTGAACGTCCGTCAGCAGCACCGACCGGCTTCCTCGCTCCGGCACGGCCAGATCGAGAATGCTGTGCGGCTGCTTCCGCAGCAGCGCCGACAAATCCTTCGCGTCGATGGCGATGGGGATCGCGGCTCCCAGTTCCTTGCCGTACACGACGCCGGGAACCTTGCCTTCCTGCCGAAGCCGGCGCAGATCGCTCTTCGTCGTTGACTTCCGCGCTTGCGCTTGCAATGACGTACTCATTCGGGCATCCCTCCAGTCGGTATACCCTATTTGTACCCATTACCAAGGAAGCCTAATCAGACATGCGGTTCGAACAATTTGCTGATCGACTGCTGTTCGTGGATGCGGACGATCGCTTCGGCGATGAGCGGCGCTACGGACAGCACCCGCAATTTGGTGGAGGCGGAAGGGTCGCGCAGCGGAATCGTGTCGGTGACGACGACTTCCTTAATCGGTGACGCTTCCAGCCGGGCCAGCGCATGTCCGGAGAGAACCGGATGCGTGCAGCAGGCGTACAGCTCGCGAGCGCCCGCTTCCTTGAGCGCTTGCGCCGCCAGGCAGATCGTGCCGGCCGTATCGATGATGTCGTCGATCAGAATGGCCGTGCGTCCCGAGACGTCGCCGATAATGTTCATCACTTCGACGACGTTCGGCTCCGGACGCCGCTTGTCGATGATCGCCAGCGGCGCTTGCAGCTCGTCGGCCAACCGGCGGGCCCGGACGACCCCGCCGTGATCGGGGGAGACGACGACCGGCGCCAGCAGCCCTTTGCTTTGGAAGTAATCGCCCAAAATCGGCACGCCCAGAAGATGATCGACCGGAATATCGAAGAATCCCTGAATTTGCATCGCATGCAAATCCATAGCGATCACCCGGTGCGCCCCTGCCGTCTCGATGAGGTTGGCGACGAGCTTGGCCGTGATCGGGTCCCGGGAACGGGCTTTGCGGTCCTGTCTCGCATAACCGTAGTAGGGCACCACGACGTTGATCGTCTTGGCCGAAGCCCGCTTGAGCGCATCCACCATGACGAGCAGCTCCATCAGATGCTCATTGACCGGTTGGGAGGTGGACTGGACGACGAACACGTCGCTTCCCCGAACGCTCTCATTTAACCGGATATGGATCTCTCCGTCGCTGAATCTTCTCATCTCAGCGTCTCCCAGCTTAATGCCGATGTTGCGCGCAATCGCTTCGGCGAGCCGAGGGTTTGAATTGCCAGCGAACAGCTTCAATGTAGCATCTGGGTAAGACATAACGCACCAGCCTTTGAACTTTAGTAATATACCATTTTGTACGTCGAAATAAGGTTATTGGTCGCGCTCTTTTTTGGCGCGGGCGCGGGCACGGATTTTCTCCGCATAGCCTTCCTTGTTCACTTGGCGTTCGCGGGCGATCGCCAGGTCGTTGTCGCCCACGTCTTGGGTGATCGTCGAACCTGCGACGACGTAGGCTCCTTTGCCGATGGTGACCGGAGCGATCAGGTTCGCGTTGCTTCCGATGAACGCGTTGTCGCCGATGACAGTCTGCGATTTATTATAACCATCGTAATTGGCGGTTATCGCGCCGCAGCCGATGTTGACGTTCGACCCGACGGTCGCGTCGCCTACGTAGCTGAGATGCGGAATCTTGCTGCCTTCGCCGACGACGGCGTTCTTCAATTCGACGAAGTCTCCGACCTTCACCTGATCGGCCAGCTTCGTGCCCGGACGCAAATAAGCGAACGGACCGACCGAACAGCGGGCTCCGACGACGGCCTGGTCGGCGACCGATTGACGAACGGTGGAGCCGTCCCCGATCTTCGTATCGGTCAAATCGGACGAAGGACCGATGACGCAATTTTCACCGATCGACGTGTTTCCGCGCAGAACGGTACCCGGGTAAACGATCGTGTCCGCTCCGATGGTCACGTCAGCCTCGATATACGTATGTTCGGGATCGATGATCGTGACCCCGTTCGTTTGATGCTTGACGGCGATTCTCCGCCGCATCAGCCTCTCCGCCTCCGCAAGCGCGACGCGGTCGTTGACCCCGATCGCTTCCGCGGGATCGGCCGTCTTGTAAGCGGAGATCCGCTCTCCCTGCCGTTGCAAAATGCCGATGACATCGGTCAAATAATACTCGCCCTGCGCGTTCTCGTTCGTGACTTGCGCGAGCGCCGCGAACAGCTTCCGGTTATCGAAGCAGTACGTGCCCGTGTTGATCTCGCGGATGGCGGCTTCCTCGGCGGTGCAATCCTTCTGCTCGACGATGCGCAGCACCTCGCCGTTCGCCCCGCGCACGAGACGTCCGTACCCGGTCGGCGATTCGAGCTCGGCCGTCATAATCGTAGCCGCCGCGCCTTCCCGTTCGTGCAGCGCGATCAGCGCCTCCAGCGTCTCGGCGGAGACGAGCGGCGTATCGCCGCAGACGACGACGGCCACCCCGTCGACTTCTCCCAATTGCTCCTTGGCCTGCAGCACCGCATGACCGGTGCCGAGTTGCTCCGCTTGCAGAGCGTACTCCGCCGCATCGCCCAAGTGCGCTTGCACGGCTTCCGCGCCATGGCCCACAATGACGACCGCGCGTTCGCAAGAAGCCTTCTTCACCGCATCCAATACATGGCTCACCATCGGCTTGCCGCATACGGGATGCAGCACTTTATATAATTTCGATTTCATTCGTTTCCCTTGTCCGGCAGCAAGAACAATCGCAATTCTAGTCACGTTCCGCTAGACCTCCTTCCAGCATTCGAGCGTCACGTTCTGCAATCCCTACAAAATGATAGCTTATTCCGGCACAAATGAAAAGAGAGCCCGCAAGAAGGCTCTCTCTCAAATCATTCCATATGCTTCTCTCTTCGGCGCCGAACTCAAGCGCCTTCGACCAATACTTCTTCGTCTTGAGCCGCCCGTTCGTATTCCGCCAGGACGGCGGATTGGATTTTCTCGCGCGTGCCGGACGAAATGGGGTGAGCAATGTCGCGGAACTCTCCGTCGGGAGTCCGTTTGCTCGGCATGGCCACAAACATTCCATTGTTGCCGTCGATGACACGAATGTCATGAACGACGAATTCGTTGTCGATGGTAATGGATGCAATGGCCTTCATACGCCCCTCGGAATTGACGCGGCGGAGTCTCACATCTGTAATTTGCACTTGTGTTCACCACCTTTGCTCCATCGGAAGACTTGGTGTAATATTCCACATTATCGTGCAAATTCCTTCTTATAACTGGAAAAACCGAATAAGAAATTGAAAAATTTTTTTAAATGGCGTTCTTTGTGACAGGGATCGCCGCGATCAGCTCAATTTCGACAAGAACATCCCTCGGCAACCGCGCCACTTCAACGGCCGAACGGGCCGGCGTATGGTCTCCGAAGTAGGAGCTGTACACCGAATTGAAGGCGGCAAAGTGATTCATGTCCTTCAGGAAGCAGGTCGTCTTGACGACGTCTTGGAAGCTGGCGCCTTCCGCGGCGAGCACGGCCTTCAAATTGCGCAGCACTTGATGCGCCTGCTCCTCGATTCCGCCTTCGACCAGTTGGCCTTCGGGCGTCAACGGAATCTGGCCGGACGTAAACAGCAAATTGCCGACGCGCACCGCTTGGGCGTATGGGCCGATGGCGGCCGGCGCTTCCGGAGTGGATACGATTTTCAAGCTCATATGGATTCCTCCCTAAAAAAGTTGCCGGGCTGCACGACGATCTGGCGGCTCTTCAAGTCGACTTCCGTCAGCCTGGCAAGCGACGTATAGTCATGGAGCAGCCGCTCCTCGTTATCGATCTCGCCCGATTCGACGAACACGCCGACGCCGGCTACGACGGCCCGGAATTCGTGAAGCAGGTCGATCATCCCCTGCACCGTGCCGCCTGCCTTCATGAAGTCGTCGATGATAAGCACTCTGGACTGTTCTCTCAACGCGCGCCGAGCCAGCGACATCGTCTGAATCCGCTTGTTGGAGCCGGAGACGTAGTTGATGCTGACGACCGAGCCCTCGGTCACTTTATGATCGCGGCGGACGATGACGACCGGCACGTTCAAATAGAGCGACGTCGCATGCGCGAGCGGAATGCCCTTGGTCTCCACCGTCATGATCGCGTCGATATCCCGGTCCGCGAAGGCGGTGGCGAACATTTGGCCCACGTCCTGCAGCATGCCGGGTTGTCCGAGAAGGTCGGTCATATATAAATAGCCGCCTGGCAGCAGCCGGTCGGGCTGTTCGAGCTGCCGGCATATCCCCTTGATCTTGTCCAAAGCCTGGTCCATGCGGCACTTCGGAATGAACCGAACGCCTCCCGCCGCTCCGGCAAGCGTATGCAAATCGCCGATGCCCTCGCCTTCGAACACTTCCTTGATGATGGCGAGATCTTCGCTGATCGAAGACTTGGCGGATTGGTATCGATCGGCAAAAGCTGTCAGCGAAATTAACGTATGGGGACGGGCTAACAGGTATTGGGTCATTTCTACGAGGCGCGCGCTACGTTTCAACTTTTTCACGGATCCTCTCTCCCGTCCAAATCCGAATAATTTAACGACATCATAACATCTATATCCGGTTTTGGGCAAGAACTCTGCAATTGGATATGGTATTTAAGTTGACATTCAGTGTTATTTGCCCGCGAAGTATCCCGAAATCAACGATTTATGTAAGCAATCTGACCGCGTAAACCTCCTTGCAGAAGCCCCGCAGGCCGTTATACAGCCTCGACACCTTCGATTCCTTGGAGACGAGCCCGAACACGGTCGGACCGCTGCCGGACATAAGGACGCCGTCGGCTCCCAATCTCGTCATCACTTCCTTGATCTGGCGGACTTCCGGATAGCGGCCGAGGGTCACCGTCTCCAGCACGTTTCCTAGCCGGGCGCATACATCAGGGAAGGATTTCCGGCGAATGGCGTCGAGCATGGCCGGAATGGACGGATGCTCCTTGAGCTCGTTCGCCCGCAGCTTCCCGTAGACGTCGGCCGTCGAGACGTTGATCGGAGGTTTGGCCAGCACGACCCAGCATTGCGGCGGACTCTCGATCGACTCCAGCTTCTCCCCGCGTCCTCGGGCCACCGCCGTCCCTCCCCGGATGCAGAAGGGTACGTCGGAGCCGAGTTCCGCCCCCAGCGCCTCCAGCTCATCCAGGCCGAGGCCCAAATTCCATAGCCGGTTCAAGCCCCGCAGAGCGGCGGCCGCGTCGCTGCTTCCTCCGGCAAGGCCGGCGGCCACGGGAATGTTCTTGTCCAGGTGAATATAAACGCCCTTCTTGACGTTATAACGCTCCTTCAGCAGCTTGGCCGCCTGGAACGCCAGGTTCTTCTCGTCGAGCGGAATGAACCCCGCATGGCTCGACAGGACGATCTGGTCCCGCGGCAGCTCCGACATCTCCAGACGGTCCGCCAGATCCACCATTGTCATGATCATTTCGACTTCGTGATAGCCGTCCTCCCGCTTGCGCAGGACGTCGAGCAGCAAGTTAATTTTGGCCGGAGCCTTCTCATATACTTTAATCATCATCATCACCTGTCGGGTAAAAAGCTTTACATATTATAACAAACCCCCGAAGGAATTGCGATTTTGCCCCAATATGCAAAAAAAGGGCGCCTTCCAGCTCGGAAGAAGCCCTGTCATCTCGTTGCGCCGTCAAGTTTAACGCCGATCGCGGGACAGATTCTGCTCTGCGATTTGGATAGCCCGTTTGACCATGTTGCCGGCATCCTTGGCTCTGATGCCGCCCCAGCCTTCGTTTTTGACCGTATCGTAAAAACCGAGGTCCTTGGCCAGCTCCGCCTTGAATTGTTCGGACATGGTGCTTCTTCTGCGACTCATCCGTGCCGCCCCCTTCGCGCAGATTACGCCTTTCCCGGCGTCCGTCTTATGTTGCCCCCGGAGCGTTCGCTCTATACGGCATACCATGCCAAGCCGATCGCGAAACAAAACAGGCAGCCTGCGCGAAATCGCGCGGCTGCCCGCAGTCAAAAGGAAACGTCTCAATGCGACAGAAAGTTAATGCGAACCTGGCCCTCTTCGTTGCAAACCATCACTTCAACGGATTCCGTCAGGATGTCTGCGTAGCTGTACGAAACCCGTTTAAACGCATTTTGTTCCTGATCCAGCTTGACGATAAACACAGAAGGGTAAATCTCTTCCAGCACGCCGGTTCGTTCGACGGTCTTCCGGCGGCCGCCATTGGCGCGGAGCATGATTTTGGAGCCGACATGCGGTTCCAAGCTTCGCTTGATCTCGGTCAGCGCGTTCTTAGCCATGATCCACTCCACCTCTTTCCCTGTAAATTATAACTAAAAAGAGGTGGCTTGTCAATTGGGCAAAATATTATATCAGCGATCCCGTTTTCCTGTCAACGATGAATTGCGCAGAATGACGCGGTTTTTTTAAAGTTGGGTCTAAAGTCCGTCACACAATGTTCACATTTGCGGATGGAGCCTTCATGTTCGGCACGCCGATCCGGTACCGGCCCATCGTCTCCACGCCGCCGACGCCTTGCACGCCGCTAATCGTATGCGCGATCACGTCGGTGATGTCAATCGTCTCGCGAAAAGGCGTAAAAGCCGAGCGCACGGCTACATAAACGGGATCGAGCGCGTGAATCATAATGCGGCCCGGCGAGCTCGCAAAGTTGGAGCCCGCGTTCAGCAGCGCTTCGAAATGCGACTGGCACGCCCCGGCGATGACGATCAACGAGTCCCGGTGCTTCTCGTATTCCCTTGCCACATGAACGGCCTGCACGAAGTTGACGGAGTTCTTGTAGCTGCCGAGATGACCCCAATCTTCCCGGCTCTTCAGCACGCCGTCGTGGCCCGTAATGACGACGATATCCGGCCGCACCTGCGGCAGCAGATGCATGAGCACCTGGGACATTTGCGATTCGTGGCAGTGTGCGCCCGTCGCGGGAACTTGGAGCTGCTGGTAGACGGCCATGCTTTTCCGCAAATAATTGACGTCTCCGTCCAGGTGAAGCACTTTCCCCGGCATCTCGAAATAAGGACGCCGATGGCTCGCGGAATCGAACGCCGCTTCGTGCTGGGCGCGTTCTTCCTTCATCCGCTTGATCGACTCGTTCGCTTGAATGCGCGCGCGGCGCGTCCCACCCAGCTCGTCCGGATTTCGCACCGACTCCAGATCGTCGATGCTCGAATCGGCCAGCAGACGATAGTCCGTCCCGCGAAGAATGGCTATCTTGTCGTTCAATGACGAGATTCGGAACAAAACATCGCCGCCGTAGGATTTGCGGACGACCAGGTCCCCTTGCTTCATGGGCAAATCACCTCTTCGTGTATCCTATGGAGGCGAATGACGCATGGTGCAAAGCGGGCGGCAATCAATCCAACATTCCGGCGCGGCCAAGCGCTTCGGTCAGATCGGCAAACTCCCGGAGCGACAGCGTCTCGCCGCGGCGCTCGGGCTGAATGCCGCATCCGCTGAGCACTTCCGCCAGCTCGGCTTTGCGGTCCTTGCCCGACAGCGCCGTCAAGTTGTTGCCGAGCGTCTTCCGCCGCTGGGCGAAGGAAGCGTGAACAACGCGGAAAAAGCTCGCTTCGTCGGCAACCTCTACAGCCGGCCGGCTGCGGCGCTTGAGCCGGATAACGGCGGAATCGACGTTCGGAGCCGGAATGAACGCTCCGGAAGGGACGACGCACACCAGCTCCGGCTCGCAATAATACTGCACCGCGATGCTGAGCGTGCCGTAATCTTTGGTGCCCGGTTTGGCCGCCATCCGCTCGGCCACTTCCTTCTGCACCATCACGACGATCGACTCCAAAGGCAGTCCGTCTTCCAGCAGCTTCATAATAATCGGCGTCGTCACGTAATACGGCAAATTGGCCACGACGCTGACGTCCGTGCAGCCGGCGAAGCGCTCTTCCCATAGCCGGTGGAGGTCCGTCTTCAGCACGTCGGCGTGCACGACGCTTACATTGCCGTAATCGGCCAGGACGTCGTGCAGAATCGGAATGAGCCGATTGTCGATCTCGACGGCGGTTACGCGACCCGCTTCACGAGCCAGACGCTCCGTTAGCGCGCCGATGCCCGGACCGATCTCGAGAGCCCCCTTCGTCTCGTCAAGGTTGGCTGCTGCGACGATTTTGTCCAGGATGTTCTTGTCCACCAGAAAGTTCTGCCCGAGGCTTTTTTTGAACGTAAAGTTGTGTTTGCGTATGATCTCCTTCGTCCGGTTCGGCGTGGCGATGTCCGCACCGGAGACGCCCGGTTTCGTCATGTCGTTAGATTCCTTCTCTCTCCAATTGTTCGAGCGCCTGCACAAACTCCTCCCGCGTGATGCGGAACATGACGCAGCGCTTATAAAACTGCTTGCCGTTGGCGTAACCGATGCCAAGCAGCTCGCCCATGCGCTCGCGCCGCTTCGCGGCCGCGCCGTGCACGATCAGCCCGGCGTCCAGCAGATCGCTCCAGGCGATGTCGGGCTCGCCCGCCGCTTCTCCGTCGCCTGTGCTGCGCACCTTCTCCAGCGCCCGGCGAATGGAATCCGGCCTTGCATGCTCCACGCCGATGCCGTCCTTGCCCCTCGCCTCGTCCTTCGTGAGGAACGCATGCTTGCAATCCGGCACCCTGGCCGCGACGATCTTGCGGATCCGCTCCCCCGGGGCGTCCGGATCGGTAAACACAATGACACCCCGCCGTTGATGCGCCAACTCGATCCGCCGCAGAACCGCTTCGCCGACCGCCGATCCTCCGGTCTCGATCGTATCCGCTTCTACCGCGCGCTTTATAGCCGCCGTATCCTCTTTGCCTTCGACGACGATCATTTCCCGAATCATGCCGCTTTCGTCCCGCCCTTTCTCCCGAACCTGCAGATTCCGTTATTATAACAAAAAAGCCTCCCGGCTAGAAACGGAAAAGGACGAGCGCCCATGTATGCCCGCGGGCGAACCGTCAGTTTGCGGCCGATCGGTCCGCTCCTTCCGCCCGAGCCGGCTCAAGCGCCGAAGCGCGTCCGCCCACGCCAGCCGGCTTGCTGCCCAACAAAAGCGCGGCCCCTGGCACCCAGCGGTAAACCGAGACGGCCGTCAGCCACGCCAGCAGCAAGCAGACCGGCACGCCGGCCCAAATCCAGACGACATAGCCTGCCGATTCCGGAGCGATCGTATATCGAAACCGACGGTAAACGAGCAGAAAGACCGGGTGCAGCAAATAGATGGCGAACGATAGCGCCCCCATTCTCGCGAGGAAGGACACGAGGGCGGGGCCGCCCTTGCGGTACACCCAGAAGGCTGCCTGAAGGAGCACGAAGGCGGACAACAGCGAGTGAATGTTCCAGAGCAGCTCGTAGGCCAAAGAAGGAAGCCACTGCCCGTAAGCCCGGCCGTTATGATAAGCCTGCACGTGCAGCATGGCCACCGTCAGCCAGCTTCCCCATAAGGCCCCGCTTCCCCATCGCTGCAGCCGCGTCCGGAGCTTGACCGTCTTGCCGAGCCAATCCTTGATGGAATCGAAATAAACGGCCAGACACATGCCCAGCATGTAATAGGACATGTACGTTGGAGCGTAACTGGCCTTGTTCGCCAGCAGCAGGTCGTACTTGTTCCACAGGGCGAATCCCCACTCCACCGCGAGTCCGATCGGCACGGCCCAGGCCGCCAGCCTCCGGTACCTTTGAAGAAGCAGCAGTGCGAGCGGGAACAGCGCATAGAACTGCACATTGATAAAGACGAAGTACAGATGCGTATAAGCCGTGCCGGTCGCCAGGGCGACGCCCAGCTTGGCCATATGCTCGCCGAACGAAAGGCCGAGACGGCCGTTGACGGTTTGACTGACGATATAATAGCAGACCGAGGCGGCAAGGTAAGGGAAGACGATGAAGAGGAGGCGCTTCTTGTAAAAGCGGGCGATCAGCCCGCGGTCCACGGGTCGGCCGGCGTAATTGTAGAACAGGACGAAGCTGCTGAGGAAAATAAAGCAGGGCGTCCCGAATTTGAAAAAGATGTTCATCCAGTTGAAAAAATAATAATAAGGGGAAGCGGAAGCCTGAATTCCTGCCGCGTAGGAAGACGCGTGCACATGGACGACGCCGAGGATGGCGAAGGCCCGGAACAAGTCCAGCTCGGGTAGGCGCTCCTTTCTTGCGGTCGAATCCATCGTTCATCAGCTCCCTGCGTCCTAAGATTTCGGTGCCTGTTCTCGGATGAGAGCAACAACGCGATCGTCGCCTTCGGACGGCCACGGAGCTTTGCGATTAGATCTTGCGATTAAGAAAAACGCCTGGCGGCGTCCTTTAAGTTCGTTCAACTGAGTTCATACGTGTAAAATGGCCGGGTGTGGGAGAAAAACTTATACCCGGCTATTTTCTTACATCGCTAATCCTGTACTCGTAACCATGAATTCCCTTGTAATATTCCGGGTACATGCCTCCTCCACATTCTTCGCAGCTGAATTGCGGAGGTACGGTTGGATCTCCATCATCCATCGCATCGAAATTCCGAACGACATTCAGCGGAATCTCTTCTGT
>NZ_AUCP01000040.1 GCF_000429825.1 Cohnella thermotolerans DSM 17683 | reverse complement strand
GATGATGAGGGCACCGAGTGCAATGCGAACCGAATATGCTTTTTGACCGATGCCGATCGATGAGAAGGATTGGAAGTATTTCTCTTCCACTTTATCCCAAGGGATGAGTGCGGCAAGCTGTACCCAGCGATTCCCAGGATTAAGCTTCCCGCCAAAGGGTAAGTAGAAATTTTCCAACAGATCTGCCATATCCCGATTCGGCACGAACACGTTCGCTCACTCCATCTGCAAGGTTTTTTGCCAATTTTCTATGTTTTCCTTGCAGATAAATTCGACAAAAGTAGCTCAAATCCCTTGTGGAATAAGGATTTTTTGTTCGTTCAGCAAGCCCTATTTATAGTAAAATAGGTTAAATTTCGTAATGGGGGGGGCATCGGATGGGCGGATTGCGAATGGTCGGGCTGCGGATGCGCGGGTTGTGGATAGGCAGGTTGCGGGTGGGCGGATTGCGGATGCGCAGGATGCGGATGGCCGGGTTGCGGATGGTGGTCGTGCAGGTTATGGTCCTCGCGCTCTTGGCCGGTTGCTGCGGCTTCCAGCCCTTCGACCGTCGGCTTGCGAACCGAAGGATTATGGAAATTGGACGCTTACGTTGACGAAAAGCTGCACGGCACTTTGATTGTTAAGGTGACTTGATCGGGAGCCGATCGGGCAGCTAAAGGCGATTCCGCAAGCCGTGAGAGAGGACCGAGGGTCCGGGCCCGTTCCTGCGGTGCAATATCGATTTTCGATATTGCACCGCAGGCCGCCGCGGACGCTCCGAGCGCTTATTGCGCGCTCAGCGCGCTAAGCGACAAGCCGGCGCGCTCGATCGTCCGGCGCATGAGCGCGGGCAGCGGCGCGCGGAATTCACGGCCGTCCGGCAGCCGAATCCGCCAAGCGTGCAGCAGCTGGTGGTTGACGCCGGCGAACGGCTTGCCGCCGTATTTGACGTCGCCGAGCAGCGAGTGGCCGATGCTTTGAAAATGGCTGCGAATCTGATGCGTCCGGCCGCTGACCAGCTCCACCTCCACGAGCGAGTAGCCGCGGGCGCTTTGGAGCGCGCGGTAGCGCGTGACGGCCGATTTCTCCTGCTCGGTTCCGCCGCGCTTCGCCGACACGGAAGGATCGCCCGCCACGAACGTGCGGTTGCTGCGCTCGTCCCGGATCAGATTGGCGGACAGCGTCCCTTCCCCCTCCAGCTTCCCTTCCACGATCGTGATGTAATATTTCTCCAGCTCGTGCTTCTGAATCCATTGGTTCAACTGGTGCAGCATGCCGGCCGTCTTGCCGATCAGGACGAGACCGCTCGTGTTCCGGTCGAGCCGATTGGCCGTCGCCGGCATGAACAGCGCGCTGTCCAGCTCTCCCTTCCGATACAAATAGGCGTGCACCCGGTTGATGAGCGTATCCTTCTGATCCGAGCGGTCCGGGTGGGTCAGCACGCCGGCCGGCTTGGCGACGACAAGCAGCTGCTCGTCCTCGTAGACGACGTCAATGTTCGCATTGACGCCGATATACTTCGTTTTCTTCTGTCCCTTGGACGCTTCGGCGAACTGGGACTCGTCCACATACAGCGTAAGTTCGTCTCCGGCCGCCAGCTCGTAGTTCTGGTTTTTCCGCTTGCCGTTGACCTTGGCTTTGCCCTGGTCGATCATCTTATAAATTTGTCCAAGCGGAAGATTGGGCATCAGGTTGCGCAAATAGCGGTGCAGCCGTTTGCCGCTCTCCGATGCGGTAATCATGCGGGTGATCATGAAAGGCGCCACTCTCCAATGTTACGTCTCAAAGATCAGGTTACCAATTGCCGGGCGAATGTTCAAGCCGCCGAGGTCGGATAACGAAGCCGGGCGCGAACGTTTCCCGCTTAAGCGCCGGCCCATATTCCGATTGAACCATCCCCAGAAAGATCCGAATGGCCAAAAACAATTGACAATAAAATATTGCTCTATTTATAATTGCTATAGCAATCAGATGGGAGGATTTCCGCTTGAAGCTGGACGATTCCATCGGGTTCATCATCAACCGCACCGGAAGAAGGATTTCCCAGTTGCTCGGCCATAGGTTCGCGCCTTATGAGGTAACGACGGAGCAATGGTCGGTTCTGGCCCGCCTGGGCGAAGAAGACGGCATCAGCCAGAAGGATTTGGCCTTCCGCGTAAGCAAGGACCAGACGAACGTGACGCGAATATTGGACCAGTTGGAGCGCAAAGGGCTCATCGTCCGCAAGCCGAATCCGGAGGATCGGCGCTCGTACCTTCCGTTCGTGACCGAGGAAGGCAGGCGCCTCTACGAGAAGCTCGTTCCGATTGAAGAGGAAGTCGTAGCCGCCGTAACGGCTGGCATTTCTCCGTTGGAGACCGAAGCGTTGATAAGGCTGCTTGCTCGCATCGCCGACAACGCAGCCGAGAAGCTGAACGTTTGAGCCAGCGAGGCCCGCAAGCAGGACGGCGTTAACAGGAATATCGGCTGCCGCGAAGCGCCTTCGTCGTCCGAAGACGCCGAAGGCGTTTTGGCTTGGTATGCATTCTTGGGCTTTATCCACGACAAACAAGAGAGGCGAAGACAAATTTGGAACAGCAGCGACTATGGACAAAATCGTTTATCAGCATCTGCTTAAGCAGCTTTTTTATTTTTATCACCTTTTACACGTTGACCGCGACGCTCCCCACCTTTGTGACCGACCATCTGGGCGGCAACCAGCAGCAAGCCGGCTGGGTGCTCACGGCATACGTCATCGCGGCCGTCATCATGCGGCCGTTCTCCGGCCGTTGGATGGACGGACCGGCCCGCACGCCCGTGCTGATCGCCGCCCTGGCCTTGTTTATGGTCTGCGCCTTCTTCTACCCGGCGATCTCGGCGTTCGGCATGATGCTGGCGCTTCGGTTCGTTCACGGCCTCAGCTTCGGCGCCGCGACGACCGGCAACGGCGCCATCGTATCCGAACTCGTGCCGGAGCAGCGCAAAGGCGAAGGGCTCGGCTACTACACGTTGTCCATGAATCTGGCCATGGTTCTCGGCCCGTTCCTCGGCTTGATGATCATCCAGAACGCCAGCTTTAACGTTCTGTTCAACGTCATTATCGCGTTCGGCGTGCTAGGCTTGGTTCTGGGCTTGTCGACAGCCCGAATCCGCAAGCCCCGTCCGGCCGCCGTTCCGCAACCGGCGGGCGCCCCAGATAAAACCAAATTCAGCTTCAAAACGCTGTTCGAGGCCCGATCCATTCCGATCTCGATTACCGCGCTGCTGCTGGCGATCGCCTACAGCGGCATCCTGTCGTTCATTCCGAGCTACGCCAAGGAGCTCGGCATGAGCGCCGTCGCCAGCTACTATTTTGTCGTCTATGCGATCATGATCGTAGCGGCCCGTCCGTTTACCGGCAAACTGTTCGACCGGCTGAACCGCCATTATATCGTCTACCCGACCATTGCGCTTTATATCGTCGGACTGATCGTCCTGGCCACCGCGCATTCGGCGTTCATGCTTCTGCTGTCGGCCGCGCTTATCGGGCTCGGTTACGGAAGCCTGTTCCCCTGCTTGCAAACGATCGCCATCCAAGCCGCGCCGAAGGATCGCACAGGACTGGCTACCGGCACGTTCTTCATCTTCTTCGACGGCGGCATCGGCATCGGCTCCGTGCTGCTCGGCAGCATCGCTTCAATGTCGAACAACCGGATCATGTTCCTGTGCGGCGCCGTATCCGTCGCTCTGGGCGCCCTCGTTTACTTCGCCCTGCTCCATCGGAAGCCTGCGGCCGCAGCCGAGCCTTCGAAGCTGAGCGCATAAGCGGTTCGGGAGCGTAATAAGGAGCGCCTCGTCCGTTCCGGACGAGGCGCTCCTTATTCTCCCACAACGACCAATCCTTATCGTTTGGAAGGATCGTAAGGCTCGCCCGCGGCGGCCGGCCCCTTGACGGATTTGCCGACTGCGCCCGCAAGCACGAGCAGCGTAAGCACGTAGGGGAACATATACAGAAATTCCATCGGAATATCTTTGGACCAATCGTACAGCTTGACGAAGTTGCGGAGCGCCTGCGCCATTCCGAAGAAGAACGTCGCGCCGAACACGCCCCACGGGCTCCACCGGCCGAAGATCATCGCGGCGAGCGCGATAAAGCCTTGGCCCGAGACGGTGCTGTGCGAGAAGTTGCCGGTCGTCGTCAGCGTAATGGCCGCGCCGCCCATTCCCGCGAGCAAACCGCTGATGAGGACGCCGATGTAGCGGTACTTCGTCACGTTGATGCCGACCGTATCGGAAGCGCCCGGATGCTCGCCGACCGAACGCAGGCGAAGACCGAACGGCGTCTTGAACAGCAGGTACGAGCACAACGGCACGAGCACGTAAGCCATGTAGGTGGTCGGATACGTGTTGAACAGCGCTTTGCCGAAAAACGGAATGTCAGACAGCCAAGGGATCGCCCATTTCGAGTAGACGTCGCTCAGCACATCCGTATCGCCCGCTCCGTTGAAAATAATCTTGACGAGGTAAAGCGTGATAGCCGCCGCCAAAATGTTGATGACGACGCCGACGACCGCCTGATTCGCCTTGAGCGTCACAGCCGCGACCGCGAGCAGGAGCGAGATCATAATGCCGCAGACGATGCCGGCGGCGAGTCCCAGCCAGGGCGACGCGGCTCCGTAGCCGGCTTTCTCCGCGTACCAGGTCGCGATCGCCGCGGCGAAAGCGCCGCCCGTCATCATGCCTTCGATTCCGATATTGAACACGCCGGATCGCTCGCTGAACAACCCGCCCATCGCGCCGAAGATCAACGCCGTCGTGAATACAAGCGTCGAATTGACCAGATTAGCCAAGTCCGAGATCAGATCCACGTTCTACCGCTCCCTTCTTTTTGGAACTGCGGCGCGGCTTCCGGGGGTTAAGAAGCATTTGAATAAAGCCGTGCGACGCCACGAAGAAGATAATGCAGCCGATGACGATGCGAACGATCTCGGTCGGGACGTTGGCGGTGAAATTCATGCCCGCCGAACCGTAGGTCAGCACGCCGAACAGAATGGAGCCGAGCAGAATGCCGATCGGGTGATTGCCGCCGAGCAGTGCGACCGCGATGCCGTCGAAGCCGTAGCCGGACGATGCGGCGGAGATGACCTGGTAATGGAAGACGCCGAGCACCTCGAACACCCCGCCCAGGCCGGCGAAGATGCCGGAGATCATCATCGATTTGAGCAAGCTGCTCTTGACGTCGATGCCGGCGACCTTGGCCGCATCCGCGTTATGGCCGACAGCGCGCAGCTCGTAGCCCTGCTTCGTGCGCCAGAGCAGCACGTAGAACACCGCGACGCAAATCAAAGCGACCCAGATGCCCCCGTCCATACGGGCGTTGTCCATCGCCTTGGACAGCCAGCCGATCGACAGCGAAGCCGAATCCTGAATCATCTGCGAACGCTGCTGTCCCTTCTCCAACACGAGCGTTCGAACGAGATAGTTGGACAGGTAGAGCGCGATCCAGTTGAGCATGATGCAGGAGATGACTTCGTTGACGCCGCGGCTCGATTTGAGAACCCCGGCGATCGCGCCCCACAGGCCGCCGACGAGCGCTCCGACGATGACCGCGATCGGGGCGTGGACGATCCAGGGCAAGCCGTGGAGCTTGATGCCGACGATCGTCGCCCCGGTCATGCCCATGATGAACTGGCCGTCGGCGCCGATGTTGAACAAGCCCGCCCGGAACGCGAAGCCGACCGACAATCCGGTGAACAGCAGCGGCGTAATCGTCCGGATCGTCTCGCCGATATCGTACTTCGAGCCGGACACTTTCTGCCAGAGAGCCGAATAGGCCGACCAGGCGTTGTATCCGCCGATCCACATGACGATGGCGCCGCACAGCAGGCCCAGAACGATCGCGATGAGCGGGATCCATACGTTCGATTTGATGAAAATCCGGCTCCACTTCGTCACGCCGCTCCCCCTCCTTTTTCTTGCAAACGATTGCCTGCCATCATCAGACCGAGCTTCTCGTCGTCCACCTGCTCGCTGTCCAGCTCGCCCATAATCTGTCCGTCGAAGATGACGGCAATCCGATCGGACATTTTATACAACTCGTCCAGCTCGTAGGAGATGAGCAGGATCGCTTTGCCTTCGTTTTTCGCTTGCAGCAGCCGCTCGTGCACGAATTCGATCGCCCCGATGTCGAGGCCGCGCGTCGGCTGGACCGCGATCAGCAGCTGCGGATTGCGGGACAGCTCGCGGGCGATGATCGCCTTCTGCTGATTGCCGCCGGAGAGCGAGCGCATCGGCACGTGGATGCCCGCCGTCCGGACGTCGAACTCCTGGACGAGCCTGGCCGAATGTTCGTCGACGGCTTTGTCGTCGATAAAGCCGCCGCGGCCGAAGCGGGTGTCCTTGTACGTCGTGAGCACCATGTTCTCGCTCACCTTGAAATCGAGCACAAGCCCGTGCTTCTGCCGGTCTTCGGGGATTTGCGCGATGCCGGCCCGCATGCGTTCCCGCACGCTTTTGCGGGTCATGTCGATGTCGCCGAGCAGCACGCTTCCCCCATCGATCGGCCTTAGGCCTGTAAGCGCTTCGACAAGCTCGTGTTGGCCGTTCCCGTCAACGCCGGCGAGGCCGAATATTTCGCCTGCGCGAATCTCAAAGGATACGTCGTTTAGAACGTTCCTGCCTTTGTCGTGTCCTTTAACGGTCAATTGGCGAACCTGCAGCAAGGCCGGCCCGGGCGCGCGCTTCTCCTGGTCCAACTGGAACGAGACGCGTCTGCCGACCATTTTCTCCGCCAATTCGCTCTCGCTTGTCTCCGAGGTGACGAGCGTGTCGATCACTTTGCCCCGCCGAATGACGGTGACGCGATCCGATACTTCCATAATTTCTTTGAGCTTGTGCGTAATGAGAATGATGGACTTGCCCTCTGCGGCCAAGTTCCGCAAAATTTGCATCAATTCGTGAATTTCCTGCACAGTAAGCACCGCGGTCGGTTCGTCGAAAATTAAAATTTCCGCTCCCCGGTACAGCGTCTTCAAAATTTCGACGCGCTGCTGCATGCCTACGGTAATGTCCTGAATGAGCGCTTTCGGATCGACCATAAGGCCGTACTGCTCCGACAGCTCCGCCACTCGCCCGTTCGCTTGCTTGTAGTTGATCGACAACCCCTTCCTCGGCTCAATGCCGAGGACGATGTTCTCCGCGACCGTAAAATTGTGAACGAGCTTGAAATGCTGGTGAACCATCCCGATGCCGAGCTTGATCGCCTTGCCGGGACCGTCGATCGTTTCGCGCTTTCCGTTTACGTAAATTTCGCCTTCATCCGGCTGGTACAAGCCGAACAAAATGCTCATGAGCGTCGACTTGCCCGCTCCGTTCTCGCCCAGCAGCGCGTGGATTTCCCCTTTGCGCAGCTGCAGGTTGATGCTGTCGTTTGCGACGATGCCAGGGAAACGTTTGGTAATCCCTTTTAACTCGACGACGGGTACCGGTTGTTCCATGGTAAGCCATCTCCTTTGTCCGAATGAAGGCAGCGAAAAGGAAGAAGGACAAGACGGAGAGCCGCCTTGCCCTTGCGTGAAAATCGGCTGCAGCTTATTCTGTCGGAACCTTGATTTCTCCGCTGATGATCTTTTGTTTGTACTCTTCGACTTTGTCCAGCACGTCTTGCGGCACGTTCGGGTTCTTCTCCGGCAGACCTACGCCGCCTTCCGCCAGGCCGAGCTCCTTCGCGTTTGTCAGACCGCCTTGGAATTTGCCGTTCAGCAGATCTTGCGTGACCGTGTAAACCGCTTGGTCGACTTTCTTCATCATGGAAGTGAGCGTCACATCGTCGCCGAACTCGATCGCTTGGTCTTTGTCGACGCCGATAACCCAAACTTGGTTGCCCGCTTTCAGACGGTCCTTCGCTTCGTTGAATACGCCGTTGCCGCTGCCGCCGGCCGCGTGGAAAATAATGTCGTTGCCCGCGTCGTACAGCGTCGCCGCCGCCAGCTTGCCGAGGTCCGGCTTGCTGAAGTCGCCGACGTAGTTGGCCGTTACGGTCGCGTTCGGATTGACGGCCGCGACGCCCGCCTTGAAGCCGGCTTCGAATTTTTTGATCACCGGAAGCTGCATGCCGCCCACGAAGCCGATCTTGTTCGTCTTCGTCGTCAGACCGGCGACGACGCCCACGAGGAAGGAGCCTTCATTTTCCTTGAACGTAACGGACTCTACGTTCGGAGCGTCCACCGTCGTATCGATGACGGCCAGCTTGGCGTTCGGGTTCTGGTCGGCGATTTTCTTGGCGGCGTCCTGGAACAGGAAGCCGATGCCCCACGTCAGATCGTAGCCGCCTTTGACGAATTGGTTCAGGTTTGTCTCATAGTCCGCATCCTTCTTGCTCTCCAGATATTTCACTTCGGCGCCCGTATCTTTGCCGATTCTCTGGAGCGCTTCCCAGGCTTGCTGGTTGAACGACTTGTCGTTGACGCCGCCAACGTCGGTGACCATGCCGATCTTCTTGCCTTTGCCGTCCACCGGAGCCGCGCTCGGCGACGCGCTTGCGGACTCGCTTGGCGAAGCGCCGGGCGATTCGCTGGCGGAAGAGCCTGCCGACGGACTGGCCGCTCCGTTGTTGCCGCCGCTCTTGCCGCAGGCGGACAATATCAGCACGAGCGACACGATCAGCGTCAGTACGAGACTTGCGGACTTCATTCCTGCTTTCTTCATTCCCCGATCCTCTCCCCACAATATGTTTTTTTATTTGGTGCGCTTACGCTTGCTCCTCCTGTCGATAGGGGGGCGGGTTGCGCGTAATGCCTTGCTTTGTTTTTCGAGGCGGATCTTCGAAAGTTCGGCCCCCCAAACTTACGCCCGCTTCATCAATTCGGTCATGTACGAGAAAAATCCTTCCCGGTCGACGTCGTAAATCAGGTTGACGGGCCTGCCGTCCGGAGACTCCGCGGTTCTTCCCTGGCGGACGCCGTCCGTATATACGACGCTGTTGACCGTCCTGACCTTCACGAGGCCGGGATTACCGACATATGCGGCGGTGAGAACGTCCCACAGATAATACGTTGAGTTCGTCTCGAAAAAAACGAGCGGCGGCACGAGCGCGTAGCACTGGCCGACGAAATCGATCGCTTCGTATCGCCGCAGTTCGGCCCACGCCTGGCGGATTTCCAGCGTCAGCGGAACCCGGTTCGTGCTCTCCAGGGCGACCATGTCGATGCAAAGGCCGCTCCGCCAGACGCGCGCAACCGCGTCCGGATCCCAGAAAGCGTTCCATTCCGCCGTCCCGTCGTGCTCCGGTTCCATGACGTTCCCTCTCGGCAGGAACGTTCCGCCCATCCAGACAAGCCGGTCGATCCGGGACTCGATGTCCGGCGCCGCGTCCAGGGCCCTTGCCAGATCGGTGAGCGGTCCGGTGAACACGAGCGTCGTGCTGCCTTCGGCCGCCCGGACTTTCTCGATCAGATGCAGATGAGCGGGCAGCTCCGACACCGGCGCTTCCATCTTCCCCGATTCGTTCAGAATCGGAAACGCGTCCACATAAAAGCTGTGCAGCCGCCATTCCTTCGGGAACGGATTTTTGCCGCGCGAGTCGGATTTGGCCACTTCGACGGGCGAATGGCCGAAGCGGTCGATGATTTTGCGGCTGGCGTCGAAGGACGGCTCCAAGTAGCCGTCGGCTCCGATGACGGACACTCCGGTGAGCCGGACGTCCGGCATTTGAAGCAACAGAAGAAGAGCGATAAAGTCGTCCCCTCCGCCATCGTGGTTGAAGTAAACGTTCAAGGGTCGACCTCCTGGGAGTAAGCTGACATCTAGATTACGTAGTTCGTCGCTATACTCGTACATTTTTCAAAACACATTTTCACATTTGTTTACTTGTGCAAATCTATTATCTATTTTTTATGAAAAAAAATCAATTTATATTTTTTTTCGTGTAATAAAATGTGACATACCCATCAAATCGGTACTTCTCCCCGCGGCGGGGGCATGCTACAATCGATATAACATTAGCAGGAAAGGAGCCGATGCGGCATGGACTGGTTCGCTTCCATCGCGGACGAGAAAATTCGCGAAGCGCAGGCGAAAGGCGAATTCAACGATTTGCCGGGCAAGGGGAAGCCGCTGCCTCCGGACGAATTGGAAGGGGTGCCCGACGAGCTTCGGGTCGGTTACCGGCTGCTCAAGAACGCCGGAGCGCTGCCGCCCGAGCTCCAGCTTCGCAAGGAGATGGTCACGCTGGAGGATCTGCTCCGCTGCTGCCGGGACGAAGGCGAACGGGGGCGGCTGAAGGAGAAGCTTACGGCGACCCGGCTGCAGTACCGTGCCATGGCGGAGCAGCGGGGCTGGTCGTCGATCGGCGCCTACGAGCAATACCGCGGGCAGTTGGAGCAGAAGCTGTTCGGCGGGGAGTCAGGAACGGGAAACCGGAAGGAGGAGTAAGAACGTGGACACGGATGTATTCGGGCGTTTGCCGAAAGTGGATTTGCATTTGCATCTGGACGGCTGCGTGAAGCCGGAGACCGTGCTCGATTGGGCGAAGGCGGAGGGCGTTCCGCTGCCGTCCTCGGACCCGGAAGGCCTGTTGCGGTATATGAAAGTCGACGAAGGCTGCAACAGCCTGGTCGAATACTTGGATAAATTCGGCTTCGTGCTTCCCTTCCTCCAGACCGAAGCTTCGCTTGAGCGTTGCGCTTACGAGACGGTGGAACGGGCGGCGGCGGACAACTGCATTTATATCGAGGTTCGATTCGCCCCGCTGCTTCACGTCGAACGGGGATTGTCCGCAGACCGGGCGATCGAAGCCGTCCTCCGCGGCCTGCGCAAAGGCGAGGAAGCGTTCGGGGTCAGAGCGCGGGCGATTGCGATCTGCATGAGGCACCATTCCGCCCGGACGAACCTGGAAGTCGTGGAAGCGGCGGCGCGCCATTACGGCCGCGGGCTTGTCGCGGTCGATCTGGCCGGAGACGAGGCGGGGCATCCGCCGGCGAAGTTCCGGGACGTGTTCGCGCTGGCGCGGGAATACCGCCTCCCGCGGACGATTCACGCCGGCGAAGCGGGCGGTCCGGACAACGTCGCGGAGGCGGTCGAAGGATTGGGGGCAGTCCGAATCGGCCATGGCGTGCGGTCGCGGGAAAACCCGCGGGTGCTGGAACTGCTGAAGGATCGCCGCATCCCGCTGGAGCTGTGTCCGACGAGCAACGTGCAGACGAAGGCCGTATCCGGATGGCACGACTACCCGATCCGGGACTATATCGAGCGCGGCATCGCCGTTACGATCAACACGGACAATCCGACAGTGTCGGGCACGAGCATGACCCGGGAATGCCGGTCGCTGGCCGAGCGGCTGGGCTTCACCGTGCCGGAGATCGCCCGGCTGATGGCGAACGCCATCGACTACAGCTTTCTCGACAGCGGCGAGAAGGACGTTCTCCGCGCCGAGTTCGATCGCCGAATGGCCGCAATCGACGTTTCGATCGCGTAAAGGCGTTAAATTACGTCACATTTTCCGACGAGGATTGTGCACATATTTTCATCTTCGGATTCTTCTTTCGTTCAATCATGCCCGTCGGCGGCGTCCGGCACGTGGATGGTTCGGTCCGTCAAGAACACCGGAGATACCAGCTTACAAGCCCATCCGGTCGCGCAGCGTCGTAATATGGGCGACATGGTGTCTCCCGTGCAGGAATATTGGCCGAGGGCGCGGTTCACCGCGGGTGCAGCGCTTCCTCGTACGGCTTGATTGTCGGGTTGTCTTCGGTCAGCGCAAGCTTGAAGCGCGTAAAGCTGTTCATGTGGCTGTCCGCCACATGATGCACGACCTGGCGAACCGTCCAGCCTCCGTCCCGGTAAGAAAAACGACAAAATTGGGCTTAACAAAAGCGCGGAATATGATATAATGTAAGCGCTACCAAGCACACTGAATGGGGGTTTGGGAAGATGGACGTAGCCGTGAACGATTACGAAAATTTCGAGCCGCGCAAGGATACGCTCTTTTTCAAGGTCGGCACGCATGGGTTGATCAGCTTCCACGGACGAAATTACAACATTAAAAAGAGAATGTCCGTCGAGCAGCGTAACCAGTTGTTGAAGGACCCGTCGTTTTTCCGGGTATCCTCCGATTGCTACGTCAACGTAGACAAAATAACGGACATCTCCGACGACAACCTTTACTTCGGGGACCGGTCCGCCGGGTCGAAGCGGATTCCCGTATCCAAACGCAAGCAGCAGCAGATCAAACAGCGGATGCTCGAACGCAAGGGACAGACCGTTCCGGTCTGATCACGCGCGGGACGGGCAAAAACGCCTTCGGCGTCTTCGGACGACGAAGAAGCTTTGTTTAAGCTCATTCGGAAGCGAAGGGTCCCGAATGAGCAATGAAGCCTCCGGAACGCCGAGCGGCGATCTCCGGAGGCTTCTTGCCGCATCTGCGGCTTCTAGCGCAAGCGCTGCAGCGGGACGAAGTCGAGGTCGTACCCGAATTGGCGGGGACCGACGACCGTAAGCGCCCGGTTGGTTCGCAGCTTCTCGGAAGCCGGAATGCCGAGCACGCGCATCCGCATGTTGTACTTGAGCGATTCCGTGCCGACCGCCATGCCGCTCTCCTGGTCCAGGACGCAGATCAGATCCGGCACGGTGGCGATCGGTTGGTCTCCTTCCCAAGCGACCAGATACTCGTTCTGGATGTCGATGCGAAGCTCTCGGCCCGCACAAGCGTCAAGCCCTTCCAGCGCCACGAAGCCGCGGGAGAAGCCGCCCGTCGTCCGCACTTCCACATCCGTCACTTTGCCTGTGAAAAGCGGACGCGCGGGCACGACAGACGCAATCGCCTCGGAAATGTCCGTTTTATCGCGAAGCGCGGCCCGGACGGCGTCGCCGATCTGGCGGCAAAGCGTAATCGAGCCGTGAATCGCGTGCGCCCGGACGTCCTTCCCTTTGACGTAAGGCATCGCAAGAGCGGCGCTTCCGCCCATGGCGACGGTCAGCGCCCGCCCCAGCTTCTCCCCGGTCAGCGCGTCGTTCACGTTGAAAATGACGCTGTTCCCTTCGCCGTCCGCCAGCGCGAACGGCGAAGGGCTGACGCCTCCGATCATGAAGGTGTCCATCTGCAGCTCGGGGAACGCGCGGCCCATCGGGTCGGCGTCCACGACCGGCACGCCGGAATACGCCGCCGCAATGAGCGGATTGAGGGCGTTGCCGCCGCCGATCTCGGCGACGACCAGGAACGAGAAGCGCGTGTTCAGATGCCGCTCGAGCGCTTGCACCGACCGCCACATCTCGTCGCCGGCCGGCAGCTTCTCGATGCTGACGGTCGGGGCGCCCATGCCGCCGACGGCGCACCCTTCGGCTTCGTCATCCAGCTCGGAGACGGAGACGACTTCCACCGTTTTGCCCTGCCTCAACAGGCGAATGAGCTGCAGCTCCCCCAAATACGTATCGCCGCCGCCGCCCGTGCCGAGCACGCCGGCGCCGATCGCGATGGAACGGACGTGGTCTTCGGTCAATTTCCATGCCATTTACGCATTCGCTCCCTTCAATTGGCCGACGGCTTTGACCCGAATGCGCGAAGCGCTGCCCGGCAAATAAGAGAGCGGCACCTCGTGCAGCGATACGATCTCGACCGTCTCGGGCGCGGCGCCCGCGTCGACCGCCCGGTTTACGGCCAGTTGCTTCGCTTCAGCCAGCACGTCTTCCCGGTTCCTTCCTTCCAGCGAGAAAATCCGGTCGATCTCGCCGCCGACCTGGGCGATCGCCGCCCCGATGGCGTTCGCCACCGCGTAATGCTCGGCTTTAACGACCCGCGAGGCCGACGGCAGCGGCTTCGCGAGCAGCACCGAGCCTCCGCCGACCGCAACGACCGGCAGCGGCTCCTTGCCGGGCTTCATCCGGTCGACGATCGCGTCGAGCATCCGGGCAGCTTCGTCCATAATGGACGAAGCCTCTTCCCGCGTCAGCGGGACGCGGGCGGCATCCCCGACATCCGTGACGCCGGCTGCCGCCGCCGCGTCCGTCATCGTCAACGCGCTTCCCCCGAACACGCAGGCTTCTTCGCGGATGCGGTAGCCGACGCTGTCCGGGCCGATCGCCCAGCCGCCGTCCTCCCGCTTGCGCACGCGGCTCCCGCCGCCCAATCCGAGGCAATAAACGTCCGGGATGCGGAAGTTGGTGCGGACGCCGGCAATTTCGGACGTGCGGGAGGACGTCAGCGGGAACCCGCCCGACAAGATGCCGATGTCCGCCGTCGTGCCGCCGATATCGATGACGATCGCGTCCTTCAGACCGGACAAATAAGCGGCGCCGCGCATGCTGTTGGTCGGTCCCGAAGAGAGCGTAAGCACCGGATATTTGCGCGCGTAATCGGCGTTCATCAGCGTGCCGTCGTTCTGCGTCAAGTAGAACGGGCAGTCCAGACCGAGCTCCCGAAGCGCATTCCGCAGCGCGTCCACGATCTCCTCGGCCAGCAGCGACAGCGACGCGTTCAGAATGGCCGCGTTCTCCCGCTCGAGCAAGCCGACCGAGCCGATCTCGGAAGACTTCGTGATCCGGATGTCCGGACAAACGGAGCGAACGAGCTCGGCCGCCCGGCGCTCCATCTCGTCGTTGACCGGGCTGAACGGGCTGGAGACGACCGCCGTCCGGATGCCTTCCTCCTGGAGCCGCTCCGCCGCCATGACGATCTCTTCCGGCCGGAACGGCGTAATCTCCCGGCCGTCGAATTCGTGGCCGCCGGACAGCAGGAACACCGGTCCCTGCACGACCTCCGCCAGCTCCCCGGGGAACGCGGCGAACGGCGGAATTGCCGCGCCGTACGGCTTCCCGAGCCGCAGCACGGCCGTTCGCGACAGCCTTTTGCGTTCGACGAGCGCATTGGCGAAATGCGTCGTCCCCGCCATGACGCACGCCGGCCGGCGGTCGCCGCACGCCTCCGCCATTTGGGCGACGGCCTTCATCATGCCGGTCATAATGTCCGGCGTCGTCGCGGTTTTGAACGAGGCCAGCACTTCCGTTCCGTCCATCAGTACGGCGTCCGTGTTCGTGCCGCCTACGTCGATTCCGATTCTCACCGTTCCATCGCTCCTTGCTTATAACCGTATAGACGCTGCGCGTCCTCGACCGAGATCAGGCCGTTGCGGACGTCGTCTTCCACCCGGCGCGGGTCGCGCTTCGCGGGGTCGCCGTAACCGCCGCCTACGCCGGTTACGAGCGATACGGTCGCGCCCGCCCGCAGCGCCAGATTGTTGACGCGGCCCGACCGCACCAGCACGTTCCCGTCTTCGTCCTTCGCTTCCACATAATTGGGCGTTCCGTTCGAGCCGCCTTCGATGCCCCATGCCGGGAACAGGCTGCGGCCGAAGCTCGCCGTCAAGGTGGCGGGACGCAGCAGCTTCATTTGACGGATCAGGCCGTAGCCGCCGCGGAATTGTCCGCTTCCTCCGGAGGCGTCCAGGTTGAGCGCGTACCGCTCGACGAGCACCGGATACGTCGCCTCCAGGACTTCGACCGGAATCGAATTCGTATCCCCGTCGCTGATCGGAACGAGGGCGCTCTCCCCGTCCTGTCCGAGGCTGCCGCCCCAGCCGCCCCCCATCGGCTCGCAGAAAATAAGCGGAGACTCGTCGCCCGGGCGCTGCTCGAACGCCAGAATCGATGCGCACACGCTCAGCGTATGGCCGGCGGGAATGCGGCCGCCCATCGCGCCCGCGAGCGCTTTGAGCACGAGATCGGTCGCCATGTCCGACGACTCCCAATAGGTCGACACCGGCGTCGGGGGCTCGGCTGTGAATACCGTGCCGCTCGGACATACGATCCTCAGCGGCGCGAACATGCCGTCCGACGTCGGCTCGTCCGTGTCGATGAGCGCCCGGAACGCGATCCGGACGCCGCATTCGAGGCTCGGCCACGTCCCGTTGATCGTGCTGGCGACGGCCGGCGAGCTGCCGGTGAAGTCCGCCGTGAATGCGTCGTCCGTTATCGTCAACTTCACGCGCACGTACACCGGCTTGTCCGTCTTGCCGTCGGAGTCAAGGTAGTCCTCGGCGACGAACTCGCCTTTGGGAAGCTTCCTTAGCATCCGCTCGGCGGATTTCCGGCCGCGGACGATAATGCCGTCCATCGCGGCGGCGACCGCTTCCGCGCCGTAGCGCTGGACGAGCTCGGCCACGCGGCGCTCCCCGACCTGAAGCGCGCCGAGCTGGGCGTACAGGTCGCCCAGCGTCTCGCGCGGCGTCCGCACGTTGGCCGACAGCAGTTCGAGAATCGTCTCGTTGACCGTTCCGCGATCGACGAGCTTGATCAGCGGAAGGCGGAAGCCTTCCGCGAAGACGTCTTCCGCCTCCGTGGACCAGCTGCCCGGCCGCGCCCCGCCCATTTCCGTCAAGTGGGCTTTGCAGGCGCCGAACCCGATCAGCTCGCCTGACGCGAAATATGGCCTTACGACCGTCACGTCGGAGGAGTGGGTGCCTCCGGCCGTATACGGGTCGTTGACCGCGAACGCGTCGCCCGGCTCGAACCGGCCGTACTTGGCAATGACCGCCTTGACGGCGTCCGACAGGCTTCCGAGGAAGCCGGTAATGCCGTTGCCCTGCACGACGAGCCGCCCGGACGTATCGGTAATGCCGGCCGCGTAGTCCAGCACCTCGTAGATGATCGGGCTGTAGCTCGACTGCTTGACGGCGCCGAACATCTCCTCGCTGGCCGCCATCAGCGCGCCTTCGATAATCGCCAGCGTAAACGGATCCATGCTCATCCCTCCTCCTTCCCGAACGTAAGGACCAAATTGGCGAACCGGTCGACCGCAAGCTTCGCGTCCGGCGGAACGTACGTCGTCGTCGTATGCTCCTCCACGACGGCGGGGCCGTCGATCCGGTCGCCCGGCTTCAGGTCGCCGCGGCGGTAGACGGCCGCTTCATGCCAGCCGTCCGAAGCGAGGACGCGGCGGCGGCCCGCCGGAACGGGCGAAGCCGCGGTCCGGGCTTCCTCGTCGGCGCCGGCATCCGTTCCGCCGGACCCGGTTCCGGCATCGGCGGCCGCTTCGGCGTCCGAAGCGACCACGTGAATGCCGGTGATCTCGAGCGGCGCGTCCATCGTAAAGCCGAACTTCTCCTTGTGCGCGGCGGCGAACGCCTCCGCCACCCGGTCGAGATCGCTCGCGTCCACCGTGATCGAACGGGCTTGTCCCTGGTAGCGGACTTCCGCGTTCTTCTCGAAGGAGCGGGCTGTAAGCCCCATTGCGGCGAATTTAGCCTGCGCTTCGGCGACGAGTTCTTCCGTCTCCCGCTCGATCCGCTCCCGTCCTTCGGGCCAGCTCACCCACACCGTCCGCATCGCGTCGGCGAGGAAGGGCGCATGCAGCATGCCCCAGGCGGAGAACACGCCCGCGTTCGGCGGGATGAGCACCGAGCGCAGCCGCAGGTCGCGGGCCATCTCGGCCGCGTGCAGCGGCGCGCTGCCGCCGTACGCAATCAGATCGTATTCGCGCGGGTCTTTGCCCCGGGCGACGGTCGCCAGCCTAAGCACCTGCGCCATCTTCGATTCGGCGACGCGCAGCGCGCCCCGGACGACGTCCTCCAGCGGAATGCCGAGCTGCCGCGCGATCGGCTCGAACGCCCGCTCCGCCGCCGCGCGGTCCAGCTTCAGCCCGCTGGCCAGCGTCTCCGGCAGCCGGCCCGCCAGGAAGTTGGCGTCCGTCACGGCGGGCAGCCGGCCTCCCCGGCCGTAGCAGGCCGGCCCCGGATTCGCGCCCGCGCTGTCGGGACCGACGCGGATCGCGCCGTCCTCGGTGACGCGCACGATGCTGCCGCCTCCGGCGCCGACCTCGACGATGTCGACGGTCGGCACGAGGAGCGGATACCCCGCGCTGCGCGAGCCGGGCTCCAGCGTATATTCCTGCAGCCGCATCGGCTTGCCGTTCTCGACGAGCCCCGCCTTGGCGGTCGTCCCCCCGACGTCAAGCGCGATGAAATCGCGTTTGCCCGTCCGTTCGCCCAGCGCGCAAGCGCCGGTAATGCCGGCGGCCGGTCCGGATTCGACCAGGTCGATCGGCCAGCTTCTGGCCTCGTCGAACGTCGTCCGTCCCCCGTTCGAGAGCATCATCGTCGGCTGAAGCTCCTTCTCGCCGCCGATGCCCCGTTCGCGCAGCCCGTCTTCGAGCTTGCCCAGATAAGAGTGGACCGCGGGACCGACATAAGCGCTGGAGACGGCCGTGTTCGTCCGTTCGTATTCGCGCCAGAGCGCGACGTTGGAAGAGCAAGTCACGTAGACGCCGGGCAGCATCTCCTTCAGCAGCCTCGCCGCTTCCCGCTCATGGACCGGATTTTTGTACGCGTTGATAAAAGCGACCGCCACCGCCTCGTAGCCGCCCGCGCGCACCCGCTCCGCGATCCGTCCGATCTCGGCCGGGTCGAGCGGCCTCACGACCGCGCCGTCCGCGCCGATCCGTTCGTCTACTTCGTAGCGGTCGGCCCGCTCCACGAACGGCTTCGGCTTCCGGTAGCGCAGATTATACAAATCCGGACGGTTCGTCCGTTGAATGTCGAGGTTGTCGCGGAACCCTTTGGTCGTCACGAGCGCCGTCCGGGCTCCCTTGCGTTCGAGCAAATGGTTGATGACGACCGTCGAGCCGTGGATGAAGACGACCTCCCGGCCTTCCCGTTCCGCGGCCGCCTCGTCTACCGCTTTCAGCACGCCGCGCTCGAACCCTTCCGGCGTGCTCGGACATTTCACGATGGAGACGTTGCCCGTCTTCTCGTCATACAGGACGAGATCGGTGAACGTCCCGCCCACGTCAACCGCGAGCTTCATGGGATCACCTGCTTTTCTGTTCGTTTGCGCGTTCGGATCGTCGGACATTCGATCCGCCTTCCGGGCGGCAACGGCGGCGGCTCGGAGCCGCTTCGTTCGCCCGCGCTGCCGCACCCGCGGCCGGAAGAATCATTTCTTGAAGGGCCTAGCCTCCTTCAGCTCCCAATACGTCTCGCGGGGCAGACCGATATATTCCGGCCCGAACGCGGCCAAGCCCTCTTCCGTCTCCCAGGCGGCGGGCGCCGGCAGCGTGACGATAGCCACCTCCATGCCCGGCTCGCCGTCCGGGTTGAGAATCGGCATGCCGGTGTGCCGATCCAGCAGCACGATCAGCTCCGGAATAACCGACGCGATCTCTCCGTTCCTTCGCGCGACCATATGCTCGTTGCGGTAACCAATGGACCACCGAGCCCTGTCTTCCGCCGCTTCGATCTCGAGGCTTCCTTCGGTAAAGCCGGCGGCGTCGTTCCAGTACGCCTCGACAATGGTCCCTTCCGCCAGCAGCTTGCCGCCTCCGGCTTCGGCGATCGCCGCCGCCGGGCCCCGGCCCGTCTCGCAGGCGATGCGCCGCGCGCGGCCGAGCTTCTCGGCCATCGTCAGCGTTCCGCCGATGACGCTGCCCCGCAGCTTGCCGCCCTTGACGGGATGGTCGCAGACGCCGCACAGATTGCCGAATTGGCCGGCGAACGCGCGGCCGATCATGTCCGCGTGGCTGTGATCGACCGCGTTCGTCACGATGAGCGTGTCGCCGAAGCGGCTCGCCAGCGCCAGCGGATAAATGTCGATGCCGTGGAGGCGGAACGTCGTATGCTCGAGCTCCGGCACCGACCGGCCCGCAGGGTCCGCGTCCACGAGCGGAATGTCCAACGCCGCCGCCGCTTCCATCGCGCACGACGTGTTCCCGCCGAGCTCGGTCGCGATCACCGCGCGGATCGGCTCGCCCAGATACGCTTGCAGCGCTTCCAGCGCGAGCCGGGCCACCGGCACCGGCAGCGGCTTCTTGCCTTCGAATCGCTTCATTAGATGTTCGGGAGGCGGCAAAATGGAACCCATATAATAAGGCGATGCGACCGTCCAGTCGTCGCCGATCTCCTCCAGAGCGGCAAGCCGGATGCTCTTGCCTTCGTCGTAAATCCGGCGGACGACGTCCAGCGCTTCGGTCGCGCTCCCGCCCCCGCCCGTGCCGCATATGCAGGCGCCGTAGATGATGTCTTCCGCTTCTTGGTAGGTTAAACGCCTCATATTCGCACCTCGTTATCGGCCGCCCGCCGGGCGGAGCGGCCGTCATTCTTGTTCTTCCCGCCGCTTCTTCAGCCGTTGCCGGCCAGGTGGCAGGCCGTCTCCACGCCGTCCTTAAGCCGCGCTTCCGGTCGGGCGTTGCGGCAGACGTCCGCCGCAATCGGACACCGCGGATGGAACGCGCAGCCGGATGGCGGGTTCATCGCCGACGGCAGTTCGCCGGACAGCATCATCGGAGCCCACGGCACGTTCGGGTCGGCGCTCGGCGCCGCCGCAAGCAGCGCCTTCGTATACGGATGCGCCGGTTGCGGGAACACCCGCTCGATCGGTCCGCTCTCCGCGATCCGGCCGAGATACATGATCGACACCCGATCGCACAGATGGGCGATGACGTTCAGATCGTGTGAGATGAGAATGTAGCTCATTCCCTTCTCCTTCCGCAGCTCCTCCAGCAGGTTCAAAATTTGCGCCTGCACCGAGACGTCCAGCGCCGACGTCGGCTCGTCGAGAATGACCAGGTCCGGCGAAGACGCGAGCGCCTTCGCGATCGCGACCCGCTGCCGCTGGCCGCCGGACAGCTCGTGCGGCAGCCGGTTCGCGTGCCGGGCGGACAAGCCGACGCGCTCGAGCAGCGCAATCGCTTCCGTCCGCAGCTTGTCTCCGCTCAGTCCCGCAAGCTCCTCCAGCGGCTCGTACACCGCGCGAACGATCGACTGCCTCGGATCGAGAAAGCCCGATGCGTCCTGGAACACCATCTGCACCCTTTTGCGCAGCTCCTTCGGCCACTTGCCTTCCGGAATCGGCTGCCCGAACAGCTTCACTTCGCCGGCCGTCGCCTTCTGCAGGCCGATCAGCACACGGGCGAGCGTCGTCTTGCCCGAGCCGGATTCGCCGGCGATGCCGAGCGCCTCTCCTTGCCGGAGCGTCAGATCGACGCCGCCGAGGGCTTGAACCCGCCCGCGTTCGCGCCTCCATCCTTTGCCTTTGACGATATGTTCCACGCGCAAGCCGCGCACTTCGACGATGGGCGGGTTCATGCTCCAATCTCCTCCAATCGATGGCAGCCGGCCAGATGAGACCCGTCCGGCATCGGACGGAGCTCCGGCTTCACCTTGCGGCAGACGGCTTCCGCGTACGGGCAGCGTCCGGCGAAGACGCAGCCGTTCGGCCGCCCGTCCGACGCCGGAGCCGGCTCGCCCCCCGGCTCCGCCTCCCGGCCGTCTGCGACCGGCAGCGCGGACAATTTCGTTCCCCTCTTCTCCCAGCTCGGGATGGAGCGAAGCAGCATTCGCGTATACGGATGTCCGGGCGACGTCAGCACCCGCTTCGTCTCGCCCGTCTCGACGACCTCGCCGTCGTACATCACGTACAGACGGTCGGTCGTATGGGCGACGAGGCCCATGTTGTGCGTGATCATCATCATGGACATCGCCTCTTCCCGCTGCAGCCGCTTGAGCAGCGACAGAACGCCCGCCTGGATCGTGACGTCGAGCGCGGTCGTCGGCTCGTCGGCGATGAGCAGCTTCGGCTTGCCGACTAGCGCCATCGCGATCATGACGCGCTGCCGCTGGCCGCCCGACAGCTCGAACGGATAGCGCTCCAGCATCTCCTCGGGCTGCGGCAGTTCGACGCGGCGAAGCAGCTCGACCGCCCGTTCGCGGGCCGTCCGGCGGCCGACTTTGTGATGCTCGCGAATCAAATCCGACAGCGTTCGGCCGATTCGGAAAACCGGATTGAGCGACGTGCTCGGATCCTGGAAGATCATGCCGATCTGCTTGCCCCGCAGCCGCTCCACGTCCTTCGCCGGCAGCCCGGACAGCTCTTGTCCGGCGAACGAGATCGAGCCTCCGGTCAGCCGGATGGCCGGCGTGGGGAACAGCCGCGTGATGGCCAGCGACGTCATCGTTTTCCCGGAGCCCGTCTCCCCGACGACGCCGACCGCCTCCCCTTCCGCGACGGACAGTTCGGACAAATTCAGCAGATCGCGGGCGCCCGACGACGATTGGACCGTTACTTTCACGTCCTTCATCTGTAGAAGCATCAGCGGGTCACTCCTTTCTGTCTCGGATCGAGCAGGTCGCGCAGCCCGTCCCCGGCAAGGTTGAGCGCCACGGCGGTCAGCAGAATCGGCAAGCCCGGGAACGCGGCGTACCACCAGTTCGACAGCACGTACGTTTTGCCCTGGGACACCAGCAGTCCCCATTCCGTCGAAGGAGGCTGCGCGCCCATGCCGAGGAAGCTGAGGCCGGCCAGCGTCAGAATGATCGAGCCGAAGTCCATCGAAGCCTGCACGATGACGGGCGACAGCGAGTTCGGCAAAATGTGGCGTCGCATAATCGCCCCCGCGCCTTTGCCCGAGACAATGGCCGATTCGACGTAGCCGGCGCTGCGCAGCTGCACGATCTGCGAGCGGATGAGCCGCGTATACCAGGGCCACCACGAGAGCATGATGGCCAGCAGCGCGTGGCTCAGGCTCGGCCCCAGCAGCGAAGCGATGGACACCGCCAGCAGCAAGGGCGGGAAGCTGAGCACGATGTCGGTGAAGCGCATCAGCATTTCGTCGATCCAGCCCCCGACGTAGCCGGCGATAAGGCCGATGAGCGCCCCGGCGGCGACCGATACGACGATGGCGATGCAGCCCGCCGACAGCGAGATGCGCCCGCCGTAGAGGACGAGGGAGAACAGGTCGCGCCCGAGGGCGTCGGTGCCGAACAAGTGGGCGCCGGACGGCGGCAGGAACGCCCGCTCCGTATGGACCGCGCCGTGCGCGTCCTGCGGGTAGGGGGCGAGCCACGGCGCGAGCAGGCTTGCGAGAACGAGCAGCGCCAGAATCGCGAAGCCGAACGTCACGAGCGCGTTGTGCCGCATGTAGTAGATCAACTTGCTTTTGCCCATTACGACCACCTCACTCTCGGATCGACGAAGGCGATGCCCAGATCGACGATGAGATTAAGCCCGATATAAACGATGCCGATCAGGAGCGTCGTGCCCATGACGGCCGGATAGTCGTTCGTAATGAGCGCCTTGGAGACGTAGTCGCCCATACCGGGCCATCCGAACACCGATTCGATCAGGAAGGTGCCCGTAAGCGAATAAGCGAACGATAAGGCGATAACGGTCAGCAGCGCCGGCAGCGTCAGCTTGAACGCGTAGCGGAAAGCGATCTTGGGCAGCTTCATGCCGAGCGCCTTCAGCAGCCGGGTATGGTCCTGCGCCAGCACTTCGACCATGGAGGCGCGAACCATGCGCACGACGAGGCCGAACGGATAAGCGGCGAGCGTCAGCGCCGGAAGCAGCAGGTGCGACAGCGCGTCTCCGAAAAACGACCAGTTGCCCGCAAGCGCGCTGTCGATCAGATAAAACCCGGTGCGGGCTTCGACCGGATGGAGCACCATGGCCAAATTCGACACCCGTCCGGAGACGGGCAGCAGATGAAGCCAGTCGTAGAGCAGCAGTTGAAGCACGAACCCGAGGCAGAAGCTCGGGAACGACACGAGGACGACGGCAGCCAGGCGGCCGAAGCCGTCGATCCACGACCCCGGCTTCATCGCGCCGAGCACGCCGACGGGAATGCCCGCGGCAAGCGCGATCAGCATGCCGAGCACGATGAGCTCCAGGCTGGGAGGCAGCGTTCCCCGAATGTCCTGGGCCACCTTGTTGTGGGTCGTGATGGAAGTGCCCAGATCGCCGCGCAGCACCCCCGCCATGTAGCGGACATACTGCACCGGCAGCGGCTTGTCGAGACCGAGCTCTTGCTTCGCGGCGGCGATCTGCTCCACCGTCGCTTTCGGGCCCGCGTAGCGGGCGGCCGGATCGGAGGGAACGACCCGCGCGATCAGAAACGTTACGACGGACAAGCCGATGATGACCAAGACGCTGAGCATGATTCTGCGTCCGATGTATGAGAGCAATCGTATTCCTCCTAGCGGTTCGCGTTCCGGTCCGGCGGGCAACAACGAAGATCCTCCGCCGGGGAGGATCTTCGCTCGGTTGCCGAATGCTTAGGGATGAACGTTGTACCAGAAGACGACGTTCGGATAAGCCGGATTGTCCACGAAGCCCTGCATTTTGCTGTTAATGACCCTTACGTACTGCTGGTCGTACATCCAGATGGCCGGATAATCCTGATTCAGCTTCGCTTGCGCTTCCCCGTACATTCGCGCGGCCGCGGCCCGGTCGACGCCCGCTTTGACGTTGGCCTCGTCGATCAGCTTGTCGATGTCCGCGTTCGAGTAGTAGGACATGTTGTAGTTCACTTCCTTCTCGGTATGGAACAAGCTGTACATGAAGCCGTAAGGGTTGGCGTAGTCGGGCCACCAATACATCATGAAGATGTCCTGGCGCTGCGAAGGATCGGTCGCCTTGGCGAGCTGCCACTGCGAATCCCAGGGCATCGGCTTCACGTCGAGCGTCACGCCGATTTGCGCCAGCGTCGCCTTGTACAATTCGGCGATTTGCTGCTGGTTGCTGTCGCCGGTCGTATAGGTCAAGGTGAGCGTCAAATTTTTCACGCCCGCTTCGAGGAGCAGCGACTTCGCCTTCTCCAGGTCGTACTTCGGCGCGGGCAGGCTGTCGTCATGACCCCACAGCCCTTTCGGCAGCGGGCCGTTCGCCGCGGTGGCCGTTCCGCCCATGACGTCGTTTACGACCCGGTCGTAAGGGAAGGCGTCGACCAGCGCTTCGCGCACTTTCGGATCGGACAGCTTCTCGCTCTTCGTGTTCAGGAAGCCGATCAGATTCTGATAGGACGGCGTCGTGACGACGGAGACGCTGCTGTCGCTCTTGAGCGCGTTCAGCTGTTGGACCGGCAGCATGTCGACGTAGGTCAGCTCGCCGTTTTTGACCATTTGGGCCTTCGTATTCGCGTCCGCCACAGTCTGGAAAACGACGTTCTCGTAGTGCGAGCCCGACCAGCCTTCGTGGTAGTCCGCGAATTTGGTCAGCACGACCGGCTTGCCGGAAGACCAGCTTTTGAGCATGTAAGGTCCGGTGCCGTCCTCGTGGCCTTTGGTGAAGTAATCGTCGCCCTGCTTGTCCAGCTCGTCCGTATTATAGATGAAGGCGGCGTAAGGCGCGCTGACGATCAGGTCGAGGGTGGCGGTGTATTTCAGTTTAAACACGACCGTCTGGTCGTCCGGCGTCTCGATCGTATCGATCGGATCCAAAATGTACGCCGCGCCCTTGCCCAGCTTGATGGTGCGCTCGAACGACTTTTTGACGTCCGCGGACGTCATCGTTTTGCCGCTGTGGAACTTCACGTTTTTTTTCAGATGGAACGTCCAGGTCAGGCCGTCCTCGGATTTCTCGTAGGACTCCGCCAGCACCGGCGTGATCGAGTCGTCGGCGGCGTTGTAACGCAGAAGCGTCTCGTAAATATTGTTGAGCACGATAATTTCGTTGGAGTGGCTTTCGGACGGATCCCAGAATATGACCGGCTCCGAAGTGGAGCCGTAAACCGCCACCTTCGCGTCCTTGGCGCTTCCCGAGCCGCCGTCTCCCCCGCTTGCGCCGGAATCTCCTCCGGAGCTGCAGCCCGCGAGCGCCGCCGTCAGCAGCACGGCCGCGGCCGTCATCGTCCATTTTTTCCTCATGGTCTCTCTCCTCTATCGTTGAGTTGATGTACTGCCTAAGTGAAGATGGCCGGAGTCAGCACGCTGATCATGCGCGCCGGCTTGTCCGACGGGTTGTACCAGTGATGCGGCAGATGAGAAGGAAAATGAATGCTGTCCCCCTCCTTCAGCTCGTATTCCTGGCCGTCGACGACCATCGTCATCGTCCCGCTCAGCAGGTAGTAGAACTCTTCTCCCGGATGCGAGTACGTTCCGTTCTGGTCGTCGCCCGGATTGAGGGTGACCAGAATCGGCTCCAGAAGCCGTCCCGGGAATTCGCTCCCCAGTCTGGCGTAGCTGTTGCTCGACGTCTCGATCGTGAACGTCTTCCGTTCGTCCGCCTTGACAAGGAAATTGTTGTTGTGCGGGGATTCGAAAAACTTCGAGATCGGCACGCCCAGCGCTTCCGCGATCTTCTGCAGCGACGTAATCGCAAGCGAGGATTCGCCTCGTTCCACCTGCGAGAGGAAGCTGATGGACAGGCCCGTCTTCTCGGACAAATCTTTCAGTGTCAAGTTACGCTGCGTTCGCAGGGATCGGATTTTCTCGTAAACGTGATCCATACAACGCCCCTTTCTTCCCTATCGATTCGACAAATTTTGATGACACTATAATGAATTTCGGTATAAATAAACAATCTCCTGCATAATCCGATAAAAAAATTTTACTTTTGCTTCATTTTTCGCGCATAAATTTTACATATACCGTAATAGTTCGATTAGGAGGAGGGGGGGCGACAGCGGCGGACGAGATGGTATAATGGCTGAATAGAGAAACGGAGGGATTGGCGATGACGATGATTTACCGGCCTTTGGGCCGCAGCGGACTGAAGGTGTCCGCCCTCGGGCTCGGCACGAACGCGTTCGGGAAGCGGGCCGACCGCGAGACGTCGATCCGGATCGTTCACCGGGCGATCGACTGCGGCATTAATTTTATCGACACGGCCAACATTTACGCGGGAACTGCGTCGGAGTCGATTATCGGGGAGGCGCTCGCGGACAGGCGGCACGAAGTCGTGCTGGCGACCAAAGCGGGGCTTGTGTTCGGCGCGGGGCCGAACGATCGGGGATCTTCGCGGCATCATCTGATGCAGCAGCTCGACGCGAGCCTGAAGCGGCTGCGGACGGATTACGTGGACCTGTACCAGATCCACACGTTCGATCCGTCGACGCCGCTGGAGGAGACGCTCCGGGCGCTGGACGACATGGTCCGGGCCGGCAAGGTGCGGTATATCGGCGCATCGAACTACGCGGCGTGGGAGCTGATGAAGGCGATCGGCCTGAGCGAACGGCTCGGCTTGAACCGCTTCGTCTCGACGCAGGTCAGCTACTCGCTGGCCGATCGCGTGCCGGAGCGGGAGCTCGTGCCGATGTCGCTGGATCAGGGCGTCGGCATCATCCCGTATTTTCCGCTCGCGGGCGGCATTCTGACGGGCAAGTACGCGTCTGCGGGCGCCGCGCCGGAAGGCTCCCGCGTGCGAACGGACCCGAGCTTCGCGCGGTTTCTGAGCGAGGACCGGATCGAGCTCGGCCGGCAGGTCGGCCGGATCGCGGAAGAGGCGGGCTGCACGCCGGGCGTGCTGTCGATCGCCTGGCTGATGCGCCGGCCCGCCGTCGCGACGGTCATCGTCGGCGCGACGCGAGTGGAGCAGTTGGACGAGAATCTGGAAGCCGTCGCGCTCGATCCGGGGGACGCCGTGTGGCGGGAGCTCGACCGGCTGAGCGCCCCTTACCGCTACGGCGAGCCGTTCGCGACTTACCGGCTGCCGGAGTAAATGTGCGGAGATGCGCCTTCGGCGTCTTCGGACGACGAAGGAGCTTCGCGGAGATCGTTCGGACGGCGCCTGCCGTTGCGTTACAAGATCGGAGACAGCAGGCGGGTGACCGATTCGCGGAACTTGTGGCTCGTCGGCCTTTTTAAATAGGCTTCGTAGGTCCATTCGACGCTGTTCTCCATATCCTTGCGGAAAATGTCCTGCAGTTGGCGCGCAACGCCTTGATCGTACAAAATGGCGTTCACCTCGAAGTTGAGCTTGAAGCTGCGGATGTCGAAGTTGGCGGTTCCGACGGTGGCCGCCTCCCCGTCGACGATCAGCGTCTTGGCGTGGAGGAAGCCGTTCTGGTACAGGTAGCACTTCACGCCGAGCGGAAGCAGGTCGCCGAGATACGAATGCGTCGCCCAGTACACCATTTGATGGTCCGGAATGCCGGGAATGATGATTCTCACGTCCACGCCGGACAAGGCGGCCATCTGCAAGGCGTTCAGCAGGCTCTCGTCGGGAATGAAGTACGGCGTCTCGATCCAGACGCTTTCTTTGGCATGGTGGATCATCTTGATATAGGCGTTGCGGATTTGCTCCAGCGTCTGGTCGGGTCCGCTGGCGACGATTTGGACTCCGACGGTCCCTGCGTCTGCTACCGGCGGAAAGAACTTCTCGCTCTCGCCCAAATCTTCCTTGGCGGCCAAATTCCAATCCATCAGGAACCGCGCCTGCATTTGCCTGACCGACGAGCCGGTGAGCCTCAGATGGGTGTCCCGCCAGTAGCCGAAGCGTTTGTCCAGCCCCATATATTCGTCTCCGACGTTGATGCCGCCGATATACCCGATTTTGCCGTCGACGATCGCCAGCTTGCGATGATTGCGGTAATTGACACGGAAGTTCAGGTAAGGAATTTTGGAGGGGAAAAAGGCCGCCGCCTGTCCCCCCGCCCGGATGAGCGGCGCGAAGAAGCCGGAGGGAAGACGGTAGCTGCCGATCGGGTCGTACAGGAAGCGCACTTCGACGCCTTCCTCGGCTTTGCGCGTCAAGCATTCCAGCAGCTTCCGCCCGATGCCGTCGTTGTTCACGATATAGTAGACGAGGTGAATATGCTCCTTCGCCTGCTCGAGATCCTTGAACAGCGCTTCGAATTTGGAAGGACCGTCGATAAACAGCTCGGCGGAGTTGTCCTGGCTGTAGAACGCCATGGCACTCGACAAGTTCATATAAATGAGGTCTTCGTAGGCGGCTGCGGCAGGGTCGTTGTAGGCGAGCCGGTAATTTTTGAACTCCTCCCGCTGGCGCTTGATCAGTTCGGCAATCCGTTCCTCGCTCTCTTTGCGGACCTTGTAAATTTTGAACCGGCTCAAATTTTGGCCGAAGATCAAATACAGCACGAATCCGACGATCGGCAGGAACAGCAAAACCATCAGCCATGCCCATGTCGCGCCGACGTTCCGCCGCTCCAGGAAAATGACGCTGATCGCCAGCACGACGTTGATGGCGATGATGACCGTATTGAAATTTTGCGAAAACGACGAGTAAGACATCCGGTTAACCTCGCATCGTTATTGTTAAAGCTTAAGGCGCCTTAAGGAGACGGCCAGCGCCAGCAGGCAAACCGCCATGCCCGAGACGAACACGATTCGCAAAGCGCTCATCATCGCCTGCGGATCGGTTGTCGCCGCCCCGCCGCCGAAATGCTGCAGTCCGGTCGCGTAAATCGAGACGGACACGGACGTTCCGAGCACCATGCCGACGTTGCGGGCCAGCGCGTTCAAGCCGCCGGCGGAGCCCAGCTTCGGAGCGGGCACGGCGCCCATGACGCTCGCATTGTTCGGCGATTGGAACAAGCCGCTCCCCAGGCCGAACAGCGCGAGATACAACGCGAGCACGAGCAAATGCTCGGCGGCGCCGAGCGTCGTCAGGCAGAGAAATCCCCCGAGCATAACGACGAGGCCGGCTGTCGTCAGCAGCTTGGAGCCGATCCGGTCGGACAGGAAGCCGGACAGCGGCGCTACGACCGCCATCGTGAGCGGATAGACCATCATCATGTAGCCGGTGTTTTCCGCGGACAGGCCCAGCACGTTCTCCATGTAGAAAGGCATCATGACCGTCGTAAAAAAGTTCGCCGCAAACACGAGCATGGCGGTCACGTTCCCCACCGCGAACGCTTTGATCCGATACAGGCCGAAATCCAGCATCGGATAGCGGGTTCTTCTCTCCCATACGTAGAAAACGGCGAGAACGGCAAGCGAGCCTGCGCCGCCGGCCGCGACGGCAACGGACGACCAGCCCCAATCCTGGGCGTTCGACAACGTGTACAGAAAGGCGGTCATCCCGACGATGAACAAGCCCGAGCCGGCATAATCGAACGGCTCCCGGCGCGAAGCCGTGTCCTTCGGCAAGAAAACAAGGCCGGCCAGGAACGCGACAACGCCGATCGGGACGTTGATCCAGAAGATAGTCGGCCAGCCGAACCGTTCGACGAGGATGCCGCCGATGCCCGGCCCCGTCAGCGAGCCGAGCGACACGACCGTGCCGATGATGCCGAGCGCCCGCCCGCGGCCGCCCTTGGAGAATGTCTGCGCCACGATGGCCTGGCTGTTGGACATGAGGCAGGCGGCTCCGAGCGCCTGCGCGATTCGGGACGCGATAAGCAGGCCAAGCGAATGGGACATGGCGCACAATGCGGATCCGAACGCAAACAGCAGGAAGCCGAATTGATAGACGCGCGTTCGGCCCCATAGATCCGACAGCTTGCCCATGATCGGGAGCGTGGCGCATATCGTGAGCAGATAAGCGGTAAGCACCCATTGAATGAGATGAACCGGAGCGGCCAGTTCCCGGGACATCGTCGGCAGCGCCACGTTGGCGATGCTGCTGTCGAGCGTGGACATGAAGGTGCCGAGCGAGACGTTTGCGAGGACGATCCAACGATTGGGCGCCGGCCGCCGCAGGCCGGCCGGCTGCGCGTTCCCGTTCAAGCGCTGCTCCTCCTTACGCCAAATCCGTAATTTTCAGCGCGATTGGCGTCCGCTCTTTGGGCTGCGGAATTTCGGCCGGATATCCGACGCCGAAGATGCCGACGACGTCGTCGCCTTCGGGGACGCCGAGAATTTCCCGGCTGCGCGGGGATGCCGCGAGCGAGGACCAGAAGGCGCCCGCTCCCGCGTCGTGGGCGGCGAGCAGGAAGTTCTGGGCGAAGCAGGCCGACGCCATCAGGTGTTCCTCGCGATCGATCGGCGTCGGCGCGCCTTTGGAAGTGATCAATACGACGACCGGAGCGCCTCCGAAGTCGGTCTTATGGTTCAGCTTCGCCCTCGTCTCGGGCCCGACGAACCGGATCTCCCACGGCTCGGTCATCCGATGGTTGGGCGCGAAGCTGGCCGCTTCCAGCCAAGAGACGATCGTCTCCCTGGCAATAGGATCTGCCTTGAACAGCTTGATATTGCGGCGGGTTTGAATCGCTTCGATCGTATTCATGTTAATGAGATCTCCTTCTTATTTAAGTATTTGAGTCGCTCGATTTGTGAGGATCGTCCGAACCTGGGCTCTGCTCTTGTTCTTCCCGAAGCTCGAACGTATGAATGAACGCCTGAATGACGTTGTCGATCGCCTTCAGTTCTCCGCTGATGACCGGTTGAATGGATTGGAACTCGGGCTCGTTCAGCTGCTTCGCAAGCGTGGAGCGCATCACCTGCAGCCGCTCGAGAAAGGCGATCGCCCTGCCCCTGCGAAACGTCTGAGCGCTATGAACGCCCGAACCCGCTCCTGCCCGGCCGTCGGATCCCGGCTCGCCCCCGCCGCGTCGCCCGCGCCCTCCATGGCCTCCATGTCTGCGGTCTCCGTTCATCCTGCCCATTCACCTCCCTTTCGCGACGTCGCCGTTTGTATACCTTTTCCTCTCGTATACAAATGTATACGCGATTGCTGAAATCGTCAAGCGCGCAGAAGCGCCCCAGGCAGCGTCCTGTTTTCTAGACCGATGCAGCCTTTCGCAGCCCTTTTGTGGGCTCCCCCACTGCTCAGCAAACGGATCCGTTCTTTTGGTCTTCCCCGTTTTTGGGCAAGGCCGTTTGATGCTTGAAAAAGGGCTTTTCTTGTCTCAGGAGCGCAGCGCGTGAGGTTGCGGATGGGAGGAGGTGCGGAAGGATGGTTGGAGCTGCAGGCGTAAAAAAAGCGTCCTGCCCCGCCGGGGGGAGGAACGCCTGTGTGAATTGCGGATCGGGCGGGACTTAGGAAGCCTGCTGCGCCATGACTTTGCGGTGTGAGGGCAGGAACAGCACCGCGAGCAGATGAGCCGCCGCGATGGCGATCATGAGCAAGAAGATGACGTGCATGCCCCGGACGAGCTGGGCCGGGACGTTCTGATCGGCGACGTAATAATTGTAGATCGTGCCGAACACGGCGACGCCGACGGTTTGCCCGAGCGAACGCAGCAGGGAGTTGGCTGCGGTGGCTACGCCGCGTTGCTCCCATCCGACCGCGGATTGGACCATAACGGTCGTCGGCGTCGAGACGAGGCCCATGCCGAAGCCGATCATGCTCAAAATGAACACCCAGTACCAATAAGGCGATTGCAATTCGAGGGCGGTCAGCCAGGCGGCGCCCGCGGTCACGATGACCGCTCCCGCGACGACGCTCGCTTTGACGCCGAGTTTGTACATCAACCGGCCGGCCAGGTTGGAAGCGATCGGCCAGAAGATCGACATCGGCATGACCGTAAGGCCCGAGCTTGTCGCGGAATGGCCGAGCACGGATTGAATCCAGATCGGGGCGTAGATCGTTACGCCCGATGTGATGCTGAACGCCAGGAAGCCGCTCAAATTGGAAATGTTCATGACCCGATTGCGGAAAAGGCTCAGCGGCATCATCGGCTCCTTCGCTTGGCTCTCGATCCGAAGGAACAGAACGAGGAACAAGGCCGCGGCTGCGAACAACCCGAGAATGACGGGCGAATCCCAGGCGTACTTCTCCCCGCCGCTCAGAAGTGCGTACATCAGCGCGGAGACGGCCACCGTAAATGTAACCGCGCCCCAGTAGTCGATCTTCTTCGCTTGTCTGTCGAACTTCTCCTTCAAGAAGCCCATGACGAGAACGAACGCGACGATGCCGAGCGGCAGGTTGATGAAAAAAATCCAGCGCCACGACACCTGATCGACGAAATAACCCCCGACGAGCGGGCCCAGCAGTCCGGCGACCGACCAGACCGAAGCGAATACCCCCATCATTTTGCCGCGCTTCTCGCCGGTGAACAAATCGCCGACGATCGTGAAGCAGACGGGATTGAGAGCGCCCGCTCCGATGCCTTGCAGCGCGCGGAACCAGATGAGCGCGGTCATCGATTGCGCCATGCCGCACAGCGCAGAACCGATGACGAACATGGCGACGCCGATCGCAAACACGGCTTTCCGGCCGAACAGATCGGTCAGTTTGCCGAAGATCGGCGTCGTCACGCAGGTGGTCAGCGTATAAGTCGTAAACACCCAGCTGATGAGATGCCCGCCTTGCAGGTCGCCGATCATGTTCGGAACCGCGGTGCTTACAACGGTTACGTCCAACGCCCCGATGAAGAGCGCCACCAACAGCCCGACCACAACCCACTTCAGATTCGTTTGTTTTGCCACGTGACTGGAGCCCCTTTTCGATGAATGACTTTTTAAACACAAATGTTTACTATCTCATTATCAAGCGGGCTCCATTTGTTGTCAATTGCTAATCTTCAAATCCATTGAAATAAAGGCTCGTCGCGCAGATAGCGTACCGGAACCTCCGGACAAGCCGCTTGCAGCCGTTCGGCCAAAAAGGCCATGCCCGGCTCTTCGCTCGCGGCATGGCCCAGCAAAATCAGCGCCTTGCTTCTCCCTTGGCGCACGGCGTCGCGAACGTATTCCGGCGTCTCCCATTCGGGCCCTTCGCCCGCGACGACCAAATCGAGCCGCTCCTGCTCCAGCAGCGGAATCGCGGTGTCCCCGCCGCCGCGGTACCCGACGAGCAAGCCGACGCGGCGGCAAGGCATTGCCAGGTCGCCGACGACGCGCAGCATCGGAACGCCAAGCCGGCGCTTCAGCCGGGCCGCCGCTTCGCCGACCGTCGTGGGAGGAAGCGTCAGGATCGACGCCGCCATCTGGTGACTTTCCACAAATTCCGTCCAGCCCAGCTTCTCGATCAGACCGTATGCAATGCCGTCGGGCCGGCGGCGGTGCCAGCCGTCGTGACACCGGTAGACGGCGATGCCCGATCGTTCGATCAGACGCTGCTTCGCCATGCAGACTTCGTCGTTATTCAACCGTTCCGCAGCGTCCCGATGGCTGTAAAAGACGCCTTCATGCGCGATGAGCAAATTCGCGCCGCAAGCGATCGCCTTCTCGATCGTCGCGTGCGACGGCATGAACGCAACCGCGATGCCGGCGACCGGCGTACTCGGATCGCCCGACAGGAGCCCGTCCACCGTATGTTCCGGCTTACCGCCGGTTAATTCCTCTAACCGCTCGAGCGCCATCCGTATCGTAATCGACATGTCTTCGGCTCCTCCGTTATGCCCTACTTTGCAAGCTCCGTCGGGTTCATGCCTGTAAACTTCTTGAACAAGGTGCTGAAATACGGCACGTTCTTGTAACCGACGCTCTCCGCCACCTCGTAGACAAGCATTCGCCGTTCCATCAACAACTCCTTCGCCTTCTCCATGCGCACGCGGGTCAAATACGTGTTGAACGATTCGCCCGTCGTATTTTTGAAAATGTTGGACAAATAATTGCGCGAAATGTACACTTTGTCCGCCAGATCGGCGAGCGTAATCTCTTCGCGGTAATTCTCGTGAATGTACTGGATCATAAAATCGACCGCCTGCCGATGCTTGCTGTTGCCCTTCCACTGCCGGCTGTTGCAAATGAACGACACCTTACCCTTGAGCCACTCCGCCAGCTGCTCGGGCTGCGCGATGGCGCTTCGCTCTTGGCGCAGACGCTCGTCGGGGAACATCTCGTCCAGCACCATCCCGACTTCGTACAGGCTGTAGGCGAAAATCGTCCAAAGCTCTCTCGCCAGCATCTGCAAATAGGCGGGCGTCGCCTCGTTCGCCTCCTTCAATTGCCCGACGAAGGCGTCGATCAGCTCGTTCGCCTGCTGCTCGTGGCTAAGCTTGAGCGCAGCGGCCAGCTCCTGGTAGAACTTGACCGGGCGAATCGGCGCCGTCCCCGAAGCCGCGTCGGCATCCTTCCCTCCGTTCGAGTACAGGGCGTAACCGGCCGCGAGCGGCCGGCTTTTCCGGTCAATCGCGTGGAACGCTTCCTCGGTGGAATCGGAGATCTCCCTCCAGTCCGACTTGATGCCGCCGACGCCGAGAAACAAGGTCAGCTTCAGGTAGCTGCGGACCGCATCGATCAGCTTCATGCCGAGCTCGGCCACGCGCGCTTCGATCGCGCTCGGGTCGGTCTCCCGTTCGGCGTGTAGGACGAGCGCCGAGCGCGTTCCGTACAATTCCGTATGCTCGAACGTCTCGAAGGCGGCTCCGGCGAGCTCGGTCGCGATATTGCGGACCGCAAAGCGGAACAAGTGGAGGTCCGGCAGCGACAGCCCGCTGAACCGGGCGTCTCTCGCAATGTCGACGGCGAGCACGAGATGGCTGCCGCGCGCCCAGTGCCGATATGGAGCGGGAATCGCGCCGCTGCGCAAATACGACTCCGTCAGCGTGCCGGAGACGGCGGATTTGATCCACTCCTGTTCGACGAAAGGGGCGTAGAGCGACAGCTTGCGGTGAAGATCTTCCTGCTCCATCCGCTTCTCCTCGTCTTCGGAGAGATCGGCGACGATTTGGCCGAGCACCGAATGCAAGGTCGGCAGGCTTACCGGCTTCGACAAGTAATCGCAGACGTTCAGCCGAAGCGCCTTGCGCGCGTATTCGAAGTCCGAATACCCGCTAAGGATGACGATCTTGCCGTCGAACTGCTCGTCCCGCAGCCGCTCGATCATGTCGAGCCCGTTCATGACGGGCATATAAATATCCGTAATGACGATGTCCGGCCGCTCGCGCCGGATCATTCGCAAGCCGTCTTCGCCGTTCATCGCTTCGCCGACCCATTCGGCGTTGAGCCGGTCCCACGGAATCGCCTTCCTCATCCCCTGGAGCACCTGCTGGTCGTCGTCGATAATGGCGATTTTCCACATCGTGTCTCCCTCCTCCGACGCTGAGCCCCGGCTTGCCGTACGAGCGCGACAAGGCCCGGAACGCAAGGCTGCGCTCCGGGCTTCCCGCCGGGTCATCCGTTAATTTTCGTATTCCTGAGCCGTGCTCTTCAACTCGTCAAACGCTTGCTCCGGCGTAATCTTCTTGAAGCTCAACTTGTCGCGGACGAGAATCCAGTCCTTGTCGACCCAGTTCGACCAGCCGCTCGCGCCCGGCGTCCATTGCTGCGCGTCGGCGACGGAGGCGTTGAACAGGTCGATGCCGATCTGGTCGGCCTTGCTGAAGCTGGACATGAGCTCCGCGGCGACTTTGTTGTTCACCGGATTGCCGCGCGTCGTGCCGAGAATTTTGACCGCGTCGGGGCTGTTCGTGAACCAGTCGAGGAACTTCTTCGCCTCTTCCGCGTTTTTGGACGACGAGGAAACTCCGAAGAACAGGGACGGCTTCACCCAACCGCCCGCTTCCACGTCGCGGGGCATCGTGACCATCGCGTAATTGTCCGGCTTCAAGCTGTCATAGGAAGCCGACTGGTTGGAGAACGCGAGGCGGAAAAGCACCGTGCCCTTGACCATCAGGTCGGCCGTCGGATCCATCTCCTTGTCCGACGCATTGACGTCGGCCGGCGGCACGACGCCTTCCTCGCGCAGCTTCTGGAACTTGTTCGTCCAGTCCAGGAACGTATCCTTATCGATGTTGAATTTGCCGTCTTCGGTGACGAGCAGGCCTTTGCCTTTCGCGTATTGGTACGCGCTGTACGCGAAATAGTCGCCCGCATAGTCTTTGGTGAAGTATTGGCCTTTGGCCATCTTCGGCTTCGCCGCTTCCGCGAGCGCAAAGAAGTCGTCCCAGGTCCAGCCGTTCTTCGGAGCGGCGAGGCCGAGCTTCTCCAGCGCCGCCTTGTCGTAAATCATGCCGTACGCCGCCGAACCGAGCGGAATGGCGTATTGCGTTCCTTCGTATTTCCCGGCGTCCACCAATTTTTGATCCACTTGCGACAGATCGACGCCCGAGGACAGATCCGCCAATTGGCCGCGCGACGCCCAGTCCGCTACCCAGCTCGGGTCGATCTGGAAGATGTCGGGCGCGTTTTTCGCCGCCGCTTGGGTGGACAGCTTGTCCAGGTACCCGTCCATGCCGGAATATTCGGGCTCGAACGTCACGTTCGGATTGTTTTTCGTATACAGTTCCAATGCGTCGAGCGTCGCTTGATGGCGCTGCTGCGAGCCCCACCACATAATGCGCAGCTTCACTTTCTCGCCCGAAGACGACCCGCTCGATGCGGACGCATCGGCACTGCCGGACGGGCTGGCGGCGCTGTTCCCGCCCCCTCCGTTGCCTCCGCCGCAAGCGGCAAGCGCGACGGTCAGGACAAGCGCGGCGGACGCGCCGGCAAAGCGCTTCCAAGATTTCATCCTGTCTTCATCTCCCCTGTAGTTGTCTATCGTAGCTTACGTCGTTTATCGTACCAATTCGCCCGGGGCGAATGTAGAAGAGAGATGCACAATTTGTTTTAATATTATCCGAACTCTCCCCGTTCCGCGGAAAAACCCGGCCTCTCCAGAAGAACGGGCAGCACGATCTCCGCTCTCGCGCCTCCTTCCGGGCGGTTGGACAGCGCGACGCCGTAAAGCTCGCCGAAGTACGCCTTGATCCGCTCTTTGACGTTGCGGACGCCGTAGCCTCCGGTCTTGCGCTTGCGCTCCAGGTCGAGGCCGGCGCGCAACCCGGCGCCGTCGTCCTCAACGACTATGCGGAGCCTCGTCTCCTCGCGGCGAATCCGGATCGAGACGTTGCCCCTGTCGCGCATGTGAAGCCCGTGGATGACGGCGTTCTCGACGAACGGCTGCAAAATCATTTTCGGCATATAAAGCCGGAGAACGTCCTCCGGCGCGTCGACTTCGAACGTCAGCCCGTCCCCCCGGCGAAGCTGCTGGATTTCCAAATAACAGCCGATATGCTCGATTTCTTCGGCGACCGTGATGAAGCTTTCTCCGTTCGAAAGGCTGATGCGGAACATCCGGCCCATCAGCTCCAGAATCCGGCTCATCTCCGGCTGCTCCGCCGCGATCGCCATCCAGTTCAATTGATCGAGCGTATTGTACAGAAAATGCGGGTTTATATTGGCCTGCAGCGCTTCGATCTCCGCCCGGCGCTGCTGCTCATGCCGCCGTTCGAGCGAGCGGTAAAGCTCGTCGATTCGCTCCATTTGCTTGCGGTAGCCGGAGAACAAATAGCCGAATTCGTTGCGGTAATCGTCCGGCAGCTCCACCGGACTTCCGACCGAATAGCGGTTCATCTCCCGGACGAGCCGCTTGATCGGCTTCGACAGCTGCCGGCCGAGCCAGAGCGTCAGCAGCAGCGCGAGCAGAATGGCGCCGACGCCGATCAGGCCGACGAATTGCGCCAGCCGGAGGCTGCCCGCCGTTATTTGCTTCCACGGCGTTATCTCCACCATCGTCCAATCCGAATTGTCGCTTCTGGAATAGACGAGGAGCGAGCCCGAACCGCCCGATTCCCGGCCGACGCGAAGGACGCCCGAACCGTCCCCGAGCTTGGCGCTCCATGCGGCCCATTGCTCGTCGGAAGGCACGCGCCCGATCGCCAGCATCGGCTTGCCGTCCGCGCCCAGCATCATCCGGTTCGCTTCCCCCGAGGAGCCGGCGAGCATATTTTCCAGCGTCTCGGCTTTCGCGTGAATGACCAGGTAACCGAGATGGCGATTGTTGTACTCGATCGACCGGACGAAGCTGATCACCTTGACGTCGCCCCGAAAGGCGTGGATCACATGCGTCTGGGTCCAGGCCGAATCGCTCAGCTTCATCGCTTCGTACCAGATTTGCGACGGGGCTTCCGACAAGTCGCGAAATTGAATATAGCTCTGCGGATCGCCTACGAACGGCCGTTTCATATACAGGTCGATCCCCTGGATGAGCGGAATCGAGTAGGTCAGGTTCGCCAGCGATTGCTGGACGTCCTTGAAATTTTGCAGCCGCGTGAATTCGTCTTCCTCGCCGTGGCCGGCCAGAAAACCGACAAGGGTGTTGTCCCTTGAAGTCGACAACGAGATTTGCTCGATCGTGACGAGACGCGCGGCAATTTCCTGATTCAGTTGGTCAAGAAGCTTCTGCTGGTTGATCGATGTCGTCTCGGCCAGCTCCTTGGACGAGAGCGCGTAGCTCGTCCAGACCGTGCAGCCGAGCACGGCGACGATCAAAATCGCGAAGCTGCCGAAAAACAAATAGTCGATCCTATATTTTTTGAAAGGATTGCTCATGCGGCAGCCTTCTTCCCTCCGGACGACAAAAAAGCAACGATCGCTCGTCGCTTTTTTTTCGCCTGCTTGTCCGCGCTTTCGCGCGTCGGTTCGTCCGTGTTATTTTACCCTTTCAACCCTGTCGTTGCAACGCCTTCGACCAGCTGCTTCTGCGCGAAGGCGAAGACAATGGTGGCCGGCACGATGGAGACGAGCGACATGGCGAGCACCTGTCCCCACTGCATGCCCGACTGCGAGTCATTGATCATTTTGAGCGCGAGCCCGACCGTGTACTTGTCTACCGAGTTAATGTACAGCAGATGGCCGAGGAAGTCGTCCCAGTTCCACAGGAAGCAGAAAATCATCACCGTCACGATCGCCGGCTTCGTCAGCGGCATGACGATCCGCAGGTAGATGCCCAGCCAGCTGCAGCCGTCGATTTTGGCCGATTCGTCGAGCTCCCGCGGAACGCCGCGGATAAACTGGACGAGCAGGAAGACGAAGAACGTTCCGCCCGCTCCCGTCGCCAGCAGATGCGGCACGAAGAACGGCAAGTACGTATTGACCCAGCCGAATTGGTGGAACATCGCGTACTGCGGGATGATGAGCACCTGCCCCGGCAGCATCAGCGTCAGCATGAGCAGGGAGAACCAGAAGTTTTTGAGCGGAAAATCGAGCCGGGCGAAGCCGAACGCGACGAGCGTGCTGGAGAACAGCGTCGTCAGAAGCACGCCGATCTCCAGACCGAACGTATTCAGGTAAAAGTCGGTAAACGAATGTCCCGGAATCGAATGCCAGCCGTCCTTGAAGTTGCTCCATTGCGGAACCGACGGGAACAGGCCGGGCGAACTCAGCTCTTCGTTCGTTTTGAGCGAAGCGCCGATCCACCAGACGACCGGATAAATCATCAGCAAGCTGAACAGAATCATGAAAACGTGCCGGACGATGCCTTTCGATCTGAGCGTCATTTGCGCTTCCCCCTTCCCGACTCCGTCTCGTAGAACACCCAGTACTTGGATGTCATGGCGATGACGCCGGCGAATACGACGATGATCGCGAGCATGATCCACGCCAGCGAAGACGCGTAGCCGAGCTGGTAGCGGCTAAACGCCCGCTCGTACAAGTACACCGCGTACACGAAGGTGGAATTCATCGGGCCGCCGTTCGTGATGACGTAGGCGGACGTAAACATCTGGAACGCGTTGATGATGCCCATAATCAGATTGAAGTAGATCGTCGGGGACAGCATCGGCAGCGTAATCTTGAAAAACTGAACGAACCGGTTCGCCCCGTCGACGCCGGAAGCTTCGTACAAGTCCTTCGGAATTTGCTTCAGGCCGGCCAGGAAAATGACCATCGACGAGCCGAATTGCCAGACAGTCAGCAAAATAAGCGTCCAGAGCGCCGTCTTCGGATTGCTGATCCAGCCGGTGCCTTCGATGCCCAGCAGCGAGAGGAAGCCGTTGAAAATCCCGTCGACGCCGAAAATGTTGCGCCACAGCATCGATACGGCGATGCTTCCGCCGACGAGCGACGGGAAGTAGATGGCGACGCGATACGCGGAGATGCCGCGAACCGCCTTGTTGAGCACGATCGCGACGAGCAGCGCGGCGATCAGCTTCAGCGGCACCGAGCCCAGCACGTACAGGAACGTAACTTTGATCGATTGGACGAACTTGTCGTCGGCCGTGAAGATGCGGTGGTAGTTGCGGAAGCCGACCCACTTGATGTCTTTCATCAGCGTATAGTCGGTAAAGGAGTAGTACAGGGACAGCAGCATCGGATAAAGCGTCAGCAGAAAAAATCCGATGAGCCACGGGGAAATGAACAAATACCCGGCGACCGGGGATTCCCAGCGGCTCAGGAAGCGGTTCCGCTTTTTCGAGCCGGTCTGGGGCGTCGGCGCAGCTGCGGTGCGGCTCATGATCTCACCTCGTGTCGTTCTTCTAGTCGTAATCGTAACTCTAGTATAGAAGCGGCGCCGAGGCGGCAGTAGAAGAGAGATCCACAAATTCTTTTAAAATGCTACGAAAATGAGGCCGGCGCCGCCTGAGCTGCGGCGAGCTGCCTAGCGTATTGGGCGGCGGTGATGTGAGGAACCTGGTTACTCTCTTGCGGCGATCGGAGCTGCCCGCTCCGCAAAAAAAGCCCCCGCAGCCGCCTGAAGCGGTTGCGGGGACGCTGGCTTCGCGCCTGGTCCGGCGCTTTAGTAAATTTTCCTCCCGTGAGCGTCGGGAATGCCGCTTTTGCGCCAGAAATACGTGTTGATGACGTCGCGCCATTCCTTCGCGTGCTCGGCTTGCTCCTGAAGCCGCGCCTTGACCTGCGCGAAGCGGCCGTCGTCGACGAGCCCCTTCAGCGTCTCCCACCGGGCGACCAGCGCTTCCGCGCGCTCAGCGCCTTCGAAGCGGGAATCGTAGATGTGCTGGATGACCGTCTTGCCGGACTTCAGCACGTGCGTATAAGGAACGTGGTGGAAAAACAGCAGCAGCTCGTCCGGCGTATCCGCGAGCGATTCGTAACGTTCCGCGTTCGGCCCTTTGTACTGCCGCGCGTAGCCCGTTCCGGTCCGGGACGTGCGGTCGACGCCGATGCCGCGGCAATCGGCGAAATGGTACGTCCCCCACATCGAATATTCGTATCCGTCGACGTCCGGGCCGTAGTGGTGGTTCGGCTTGACCATCCAGCCGACGCCCAGCGGCGCGGTGTACGACTCGTAAATGCTCCAGGAGTCGAGCAGCATCCCGCATACGGTGCGGACGACGCGCCCGTCGCTGCCGAACGTCAGCAGCGTCCATTCCTGCGCGATCTCCGCGGCCGACAGCTCCGGATTCCACGCGAGGCGGCCGAAGCCGTACAGATTGGCCTGCGCGAGCGTATGCCCGGTCCAGTTCGCATCGTCGCCGATATTGGAGACGGCCGCGAACCCGCCGTGGCGGCTGCCGAACAGCGAGCCGTCGACGACGCGCTTCACGGTCGATCCCTCGCCCTTGGCGTAGGTGTCGAAGTCGAGCGCTTCCTTCCACTGCGGGACGAGGTAGCACAAATGGCGCTGCTGGCCCGTATACTCCTGCGTCGCCTGAAACTCGATCACCATATTCGTCTTCTCCATCGCGCCGAACAAGGGAGACACCGGCTCGCGCACCTGGAAGTCCATCGGCCCGTTCTTGACCTGCAGAATGACATTGTCCGCAAACCGGCCGTCCAGCGGCGTGAAATGATCGTAAGCGGCCCTGGCGCGGTCCGTCGTCCGATCCCGCCAGTCCTGCCGGCAGTTGTAAACGAAGCAGCGCCAGACGACGAGACCGCCGAACGGCCGCAGCGCCTCGGCCAGCATGTTCGCGCCGTCGGCGTGATCGCGCCCGTACGTGAACGGACCCGGGCGGAATTCCGAGTCGGCCTTCACGAGATAGCCGCCGAAATCGGGCACGTAGCTGTACACCTCCTCCGTCTTCCGCCGCCACCAAGCCCGAACCGACTCGTCGAGCGGATCGGCCGTCGCCAGACCGCCGATCTCGATCGGCGCCGCGAAGTTGATGCTGAGGAACAGCCGGATGCCGTAGTCGCGGAACGTGTCCGCGAGCTTGGCGATTTGCGGCAGATAGCGTTCCGTCACGAACATCGTCTCATAGCGGTGAACGTTGACATTGTTGATCGACAGCGCGTTGATGCCGACCGAAGCGAGCAGCCTGGCGTAATCGCGAACGCGCGACAGGTCTTCGACGATCTCGTTGTCCTTGTAGAAAATCGACCGGCCCGCATACCCGCGCTCGATGCTGCCGTCGGCGTTGTCCCAATGGTTGATCATGCGCAGCTCGTTGGCCGGGTTTTCAAACACGTCCAGATCATCCAGCCGCGCTCCGGTCCGGAGCAGCCGCAGCAGATGGAACGCGCCGTACAGCACGCCTTTGCCGGTTGTGCCGGCGACGACGAGCGTGCGCCCGTCCGCGGCCGCCCGAAGGCGGAACCCTTCCTCGCCGACCGCCGCCATCTCCGCCGCCTGGAACGGCTGCGCCGCTTCCGGGCTCCCCCCGAACGTGCCCAGCACAATGCGGCGCGCGCCGCCTATCTCGTCCGCTTGCGCGGAACGCCCGCCGAGCATGGCCGCCAAACCTTCCTCCAGCTCCTTGGCGGCATTCCGCACGAGCGGGTCGCGTTCCTCGGCGACGACCGCGCCTCCCCAATCCGCGACATACGAGCGGCGCGCTTCGTCTGCGATCGGCTCTCGCCCAAGCCACGCGTCGTAACCGGGTTCCCTTTTTACGTATGCATAATCAGCCATGCCGATTCTCCTCCCGTTGTCCATCCTCAAATTCCAAAATATGCTTCGGCGTTGCGGAAGCAAATATCGCGAATCATTTCCCCTACGTATTCATAATCGGCCGGCAGCTCCCCTTCCTCGATCCAGGCGCCGAACAAGCCGCACAGCACCCGCCGGAAATATTCGTGGCGCGGGAACGACAGGAAGCTGCGCGAATCGGTCAGCATGCCGACGAACGTGCTGACGAGTCCGATGCTGGACAGCGCCTTCAATTGCTGCCGCATCCCTTCCTTCTGGTCGTGGAACCACCAGGCCGAGCCGAGCTGCAGCTTGCCGCGCACGCCCCCTCCCTGGAAGTTGCCGATCGTCGTCGCGATCATGTCGTATTGCGCCGGGAACAACGTGTAGACGATCGTTTGCGGCAGCCGGTCTTCCGCGTCCAACGCGTTCAGCAATCCGTTCAGCGAGCGCGCCAGGTGGAAATCGAGAATCGAATCGTACCCCGCATCCTTGCCGAGAAGCGCGGACATGCGCGTGTTGTTGTTCCGGATGGCTCCGATATGAAGCTGCATCGTCCAGCCGCGCGCATGATACAATTCGCCGAGCTTAAGCATCATGAATGTCTGATACTGCCTGACTTCCTTCTCCGAAATATCCCCTCCGGCCAGCGCGCGCGCGAAAATGTCCCCTGCCGTCTTCTCGTCCGCAGGCTCGTACGGAAGCTCCCCGAAGCCGTGGTCCGACAGCCGGCAGCCCTGCTCGTGAAACGCTTGCGCCCGCGCCTCGATCGCCTTGAGCAAGCCGGGCAGCGAATCGATCCCGACACCCGCAGCCGCCCCGAGCTGTTCCAAATAAGCGGCAAAATCCGGCCGCCGGATGTCCAGGATGCGGTCCGGCCGGAACGTCGGAACGACCTTCGTCCGGATCTCGCCCTTATCCCGGATCGTCCGGTGCGCGGCCAGCGAATCGGCCGGGTCGTCCGTCGTGCAGGCGACCCGAACGTCGAATCGCTCCAGAATGCCGGCGGCGGTCAAGGAATCGTCGTCCCGCAGCCGCTCGTTGCAGACGTTCCATACTTCTTCCGCATTGTCCTCCGAGAGCCGTTCCCGAATGCCGAAATGCCGCTCAAGCTCCAGATGCGTCCAATGGTAGAGCGGGTTGCCGGCCATGGCGGGAACCGCCTTCGCCCAGGTCAGAAACTTGATCTTGTCCGGCGCTTCCCCCGTAATATAGGCTTCGTCCACGCCGAGCCATCGCAGCGCCCGCCATTTGTAGTGATCTCCGTTCAACCAGGCCTCGGTCAAATTGCGGAACCGGTGGCGGCCGGCGATTTTGCCGGGATCCAGATGGTTGTGAAAGTCGTAAATCGGCATCGCCGCCGCGTAATCGTAATATAACGTTCGCGCGCTTTTGCTCGTGAGCAGCAAGTTTTCCGTCTCGAAAACAGCCATCCGCCGATAGCCTCCCCCTACAAAAATAACTTCACGAGTTCCATACTACCATACAAGTGTGGTAGTATGGAACCATAGGAGGCTGAGAAATGAATTTGAACGTAACGCCGGCATCCGCGCGGGATGCCGTCTATGCGAAGCTAAGGGAGCAAATTTTGAGCCTGGAGCTGCCTCCGGGCGCGGCTTTGTCGGAGAAGGAAGCCTCCCTCGCGTTCGGCGTCAGCCGCACGCCGGTCCGCGAGAGCTTCGTCCGGCTCGCGCAGGAAGGCCTCGTGCAGGTGCTGCCGCAGCGCGGCACGTTCGTCTCGCTCATCGATCCGGAGCTCGTCGAGGAAGCCCGCTTCATGCGGGAGCAGCTGGAGAAGGCGGTCATCCGCCTCGCTTGCGCGTCTTTTCCCGACGAATCCCTCGAGGCGCTCGAGACGAATCTGCTCCGCCAGCGGGAGAGCATCGCCCGCGAAGACGACAAGCGGATGTTCGAGCTGGACGAAGCTTTTCACCGCACGATCTTCGAAGGCTGCCGCAAGCTGAACACGTGGTCGGTCATTCAGCAGATGAACGCCCATCTGAACCGCAGCCGGATGCTGCGCCTCGTCAGCGATCACGATTGGGACCATCTGTACGCCCAGCACAAGCAGATGGCGGAAGCGATCCGGTCCCGCGACGCCGACGCGGCGGAGAAGGTCATGAAGGAACATCTCTCCTTGAACATTCACGATCAGGCGATGCTCAAGGAGAAGTTTCCGCAATACTTCAAATGAATCCTTGGGGGAGGAACCGAGCATGCAAATGGGATTCCGCTGGTTCGGCGAAGGCAACGACACCGTCACGCTGGACCAAATCCGGCAAATTCCCGGCGTGACGGGCATCGTGTGGGCGCTGCACGACGTGCCGGCCGGCGAGGAATGGCCGATGGACAAAATTGAGGCGGTACGCGATCAGGCGGCGCGCGCCGGTCTGAACATCGACGTCGTCGAGAGCGTCAACGTCCATGAGGACATTAAGCTGGGACGGCCGAGCCGGGACGGGTACATCGCCAATTACAAGCGGACGATCGAGAAGCTGGCGCAAGTCGGCGTGAAGGTTATCTGCTACAATTTCATGCCGGTGTTCGACTGGCTGCGCACCGATCTGCGCAAGGAGCTGGAAGACGGATCGACGGCGCTGTTCTACGAGAAAAGCAAAATCGAAGATATCGACCCGTTCGAGCTGGTGAGGCGCATCAACGAGAATTCGGCGCTGACGATGCCCGGCTGGGAGCCCGAGCGGCTCGCGCATTTGACCGCGCTGTTCGAAGCGTACCAAGGCGTGACGCAGGAGCATCTGTGGGACAATCTCCGCTATTTCCTCAGCGAGATCGTTCCGGTCGCCGAGCGCTGCGGCATCAAGATGGCGATTCATCCGGACGATCCGCCGTGGCCGGTGTTCGGCTTGCCCCGCATCATTACGAGCCAGGCCAACCTGCGCCGTTTCTTGAAGCTGTACGACAGCCCTTATAACGGCATTACGTTGTGCAGCGGCTCCCTCGGGGCCAATCCGGACAACGACATCGTCGCCATGATTCACGAGTTCGCGGACCGCATTCCGTTCGCCCATATCCGCAACGTGCGCGTGTACGAGAACGGCGACTTCATCGAGACGTCCCACCGCACGCAGGACGGCACGGTCGATATCGCCGGCATCGTCCAGGCGTATCACGACATCGGGTTCACCGGCTATGCGCGGCCCGATCACGGCCGCCATCTGTGGGGCGAGCAATGCCGGCCGGGGTACGGGTTGTACGATCGCGCCTTAGGCATCATGTATTTGTGGGGGCTGTGGGACGGCGCCGAGCGCCGCGCAGCCCGGGAAAGGAAGGTTGCGCCATGAGAACGGAATTGCCGATTCATCCGGCGCTGGCCGGCAAAGTCGCCGTCGTCACCGGAGGCTCCGGCGTCCTCTGCCGGGTCATGGCGATCGAGCTTGCCCGGCAGGGCGTCAAGGTGGCGATTCTGAACCGCACGGCCGAGAAAGGGGCAAACGTCGTCCGCGAGATCGAAGCGGCCGGAGGCACGGCTATCGCGGTCGCATGCGACGTGACCGACGCAGCAAGCGTCGAGGAGGCGGCGCGCGTCGTGCGCGAGCGGCTGGGGTCTTGCGACATCTTGCTGAACGGCGCGGGCGGCAACCATCCGAGCGCCAATACGACGAACGAAATTTTCCGGCCGGACGATCTTGGCGCCCCGGGCGTGACGACGTTCTTCGACGTCAGTGTGGAAGGGTTCCGCAACGTCCTCGACCTGAACTTCGTCGGGACGCTCATTCCGACGCAAATTTTCGCCCGCGACATGACGGAGCGCGGCTCGGGCGTCATCCTGAACGTCTCCTCGATGAGCGCTCCGTCGCCGATGACGAAGGTGCCGGCGTACAGCGCGGCGAAGGCGGCCATCGAAAACTTCACGCAATGGCTCGCCGTTCATTTCGCCGAAGCGGGCATCCGCGTGAACGCGATCGCGCCGGGCTTCTTCCTGACCGAGCAGAATCGCAATCTGCTCCGCAACGCGGACGGCACGCCGACCGAGCGTTCGCGCAAAATCGTCGCGCACACGCCGATGCGGCGGTTCGGCGAGCCGGAGGATCTGCTCGGCACGCTGCTGTGGCTCGTCGACGACGCGACGTCCGGCTTCGTCACCGGCACCGTCGTGCCGGTGGACGGCGGGTTTCTGGCCTATTCGGGCGTATAGGCGAATCAAACAAGCGCCAATGGGGATCGTTCCGCTGCTGCGGGACGATCCCCTTTTTTGCGTCGGACGGGAAGCGCGGGTTCGCCTCGCCGTTGGGCGCCGCTGGCGCGAAAGGGATATTTAGACGCGGCGATTCGAAAACTTTGAAAGGAACGCTTGTCAACTTGCGCCGCGCTATGTAGAATCTACAAGGGCATCAAAGGAAGCGACCTTATTTCATTGGAGGAATTCACCGATTATGAGACGCGAGATCGGCGTTCACGAAAGACCCCCGCTCGGGCAGAGCGTTATGCTCAGCCTGCAGCACCTATTCGCCATGTTCGGCTCGACCGTGCTCGTCCCGAACCTGCTGGAAGTCGATCCGGCCGTTTGTTTGCTTATGAACGGCATCGGCACCCTGCTCTACATCCTGATTTGCAAAGGCAAGATTCCCGCCTACCTCGGCTCCAGCTTCGCGTTCATCGCACCGGCCGGCGCCGTCATCGGCGCGCACGCTTCCCATGGAGACGGTTATTCCGCGGCACTGGGCGGATTTATCGTCGCGGGCGTCGTGTTCGCCCTGGTGGCTTACATCATCCAATTGGCCGGAACCAAATGGATTCACGTCGTGTTCCCGCCGGCCGCCATGGGCGCCATTATCGCCGTCATCGGGCTTGAGCTGATCCCCGTCGCCGCGCGGATGGCCGGATGGATCTCCGACGGAACGCCGGATTGGAAGCCGGACGCGACCACGATTTTCGTCTCGACGGTTACGCTGCTCATCACGGTGCTCGGTTCCGTGCTGTTCCGGGGTTTTATGCGCATCATCCCAATTTTGTTCGGCATCGTCGCGGGCTACGTCATTGCCTGGCTCGCCGGCCTGACGAATTTCTCCGGCGTCGAAGCGGCCCGCTTCTTCGATGCGCCAACGTTCTCCTGGCCGACCTTCGAGCTGTCCGCCATTCTGACGATCGTCCCGGCCGCGCTCGTCGTCGTCGTCGAGCATACCGGCCACCTGATCGTTACCGGCAACATCGTCGGCAAAGACTTGACCAAAGATCCCGGCCTGCACCGTTCGCTCCTGAGCAACGGCATCTCGACGATTCTCTCCGGCTTCACCGGCGCAACTCCGAACACGACCTACGGAGAAAACATCGGCGTGCTCGCCATCACCCGCGTCTATTCCACCTTCGTCATCGGCGGCGCGGCCGTGTTCGCGATCGTGCTCTCCTTCCTCGGCAAGTTCTCGGCGCTGATTGCGGCCATTCCGGGTGCGGTCATGGGCGGCGTCTCCCTGCTGCTGTTCGGCGTCATCGCCGCTTCCGGCTTGCGCATGCTCGTCGAATCGAAGGTCGACTACAGCAAGCCGACGAACCTTTATCTGACGACGGTCGTCCTCGTCACCGGCTTGTCCGGCGTCACGATCAAGATCGGCGACTTCTCCCTGACCGGCATGGCGCTGGCCACCGTCGTCGCTATCGTCTTGAGCCTGTTGTTCAAGTTGTTCGAAGTCATGCGCGTCTCCAACGACACGGTGGACGCCGGACACTGATGCCGCATAAGCAGAACGCTCCCGCCCTTGCGTGACGATCGCCGGCTCTTCCTCCTATTGGCCGCTCCGGTGCATCAGGGAGCCGCTCGGCGCCAAAGTCGATGGAGTGCAGGCGGAAGACCGCAATTCGTCGCGTTAACGTAAGAATGTAACAGGGGCTGTCTCCAGAGGGCCGATTCTCGGCCCCCCGGGACAGCCCCTGACGTTTGGATTCGCAACCGGAAGTACGGCGGGCTTGGGTAACGCGAATAACCGGCAAGAAAAAAAAGGACTTGCCGCCGCGCCGCGCGCGGGACAAATCCCCCGTTCTTCGGAATCGAATTACAGCCCGATAATATGGTACCCGGCATCTACGTGCAGCACTTCGCCGGTAATGCCTCTGGACAGGTCGCTCAGCAGGAACATCGTCGCATCCCCGACTTCCTCGTGGTCGACGTTCCGGCGAAGCGGCGCCTTCTCCTCGATGGTCGACATGATCTCGTTGAAGCCGGATACGCCTTTGGCGGCCAGCGTGCGGATCGGCCCGGCCGATACCGCATTGACGCGAATGCCGTATTTGCCCAAATCCTCCGCCAAATAACGGACGCTCGCTTCCAGCGCCGCCTTGGCGACGCCCATGACGTTGTAGTTTTTCACGACGCGCTCCGCCCCGATATACGACTGCGTGACGATGCCGCCGCCTTCGGTCATCCATTTCTTCGCTTCGCGGGCGACCGCGACGAGCGAATAGGCGCTCGAATCCTGGGCCAGCATGTAGCCGGCGCGCGACGTATCGACGTATTCGCCCTTCAGCTCGTCCTTGTCCGAATACGCGAGCGAATGCGCGACGCCGTGAATCGTCCCCGCCTCCTTGCCGATGCGTTCGAACGCTTCGGCGACGCTGGCGTCGTCCGACACGTCGCAGGCGACGACTGCCTTCGCTTCGATGCCGCTGGTCTCCAGGAGCTTCAGGAGCTTGTCCCGCGAACGCTCCTTCCGGTACGTAAATACAAGCTTGGCGCCTTGACGGTGCAACGACTTGGCGATTCCCCAAGCGATGCTGCGCTCGTTGGCGACGCCCATGACAACGATCGTTTTGCCTTCCAACAGTTGAGACATGAAGTTTCCTCCAATACAATGCAGAGCTAGCCGCTATTATACTACTTTGCGCGGGATAGTTCTACATCCGGAGGCAAAGCCGGGCGCCGTTCCCTTCCCCGGGCGGGTGCGGTCAGCTTTTCCAGACGATAAAAAAGATCAACAAGACGATCAGGAAAATAACGGCGTACAGCAGCGCCAGATTCGTCCAGTTCCGGCCCGTCCGCTTCATATAATCGGAGTTCTCCTCCCGGTTGCTGCGGGAGAATCCCACGGTGAACGTGCTCACCAGCGCGATCAGCATAACGACGACGACCAGGGCGATCAACCATTCGACGTTCATCGAATCCCCCATTTCTTTTTCTCTATCGTGTATCTTAGTCGGTTTGCGCCGCGAGTTCACCATCCAATTCCGAGCCGATTGTCCCATCCAATACGGCTTGAACGAGCCTCGGATTTCCGCAATAATGGGAGCATGACGAAAGCGGTGAACGAGAACATGTGGAAACCCGATCGGCAAGCCAAGACGCCGATTTACCGGCAGATCGCCGGACATATGGAAGGGCGAATACGCAGCGGCGAATTTCCGCCGGGCAGCGTTCTCCCCTCCGAGCGCAAGCTGGCGGCGATGCTCCGGGTGAACCGGACGACCGTCATTCAAGCTTACGAGGAACTCCGATCCTTGGGGCTCGTCGAACGGGCGGTCGGAAGCGGAACCCGGGTGGCCGGACCTGCAGCGGGCACGGTCAAGACGCCGAACTGGCGGCAATATCTCGAGAGCGGCACCTTCCTCCCGAACGTTCCGGCCATGCGCCGCATCCGCTCCGAATTGAACGTGGAAGCCCCGGTGATCGATTTCGCCAGCGGGGAGCTGTCCGCCGACCTGTTCCCGAACGACATCGTGCGCAAGCTGCTGCAAGAACGGCCTTACTCCGGCTATTTGGGCTACGACGATCCGCAAGGCTTCCGACCGCTCCGCGAGGCGTTGTCCCGGTTTCTCCGGCGATATTTGAACGTCGAGGCTTCCGAATCGTCGCTGATCGTGACGTCGGGCTCGCAGCAATCGCTGTTTCTGATCACCCACTGCCTTCTGCAGCCGGGAGACGCCGTGGCGGTGGAGGATCCGTCCTACTGCCGCTCGCTCTCGCTCTTCGAGTCGGCCGGGCTCAAAGTTCTCAGGCTGCGCGCCGATCGCCGGGAAGGCCTCGATCCCGACGATATCGTCGCGCTCCACCGCCGGCACCGGCTCAAAATGATTTTCACCAATCCGAACTTTCAAAATCCGACGGGCACCGTCCTGTCGGCCGAGCGCAAGCGAAGGCTGCTGGACGTCGCAGCCGAATGGGGCATTCCGATCGTCGAGGACGACCCGTTCAGCTTAACGGCGTTCGACGGGAACGTTCCGCCCCCGCTCCGGTCGATGGATGCGGGCGGGCAAGTGCTCTATATCGGATCGTTGTCCAAAATTGCGGCATCGGGCCTTCGCATCGGCTGGCTGGCCGCGCCGGGTTCCGTCGTCTCCCGGCTGGCCGACGCCAGACGGCAAATGGATTTCGGCCTGAGCACCATCCCGCAATGGGTCGCAGCGGAATTTCTCGATTCCGGCGAATTCGACCGCCATCTGCGGGACCTTCGGTTGAAGCTCGCTTATAAGCTGGACAGCCTGCGCGTCGCGTTGGACGCCCATCTCCCGGGCGAGACGGAATACCGGGTGCCGGAAGGCGGCTTGAACCTGTGGGTTCAATGGCGCCGCCCTATCGACGATCTGCGCTTGTTCGAGCAAGCCGTTCGCGAAGGAGTCGTCTATGTCCCGGGCAGCGTATACGGCTCGGATGCCGATTGCTTCCGTTTATGCTTCGCAAGGCCCAGGCTCGATCAGATCGAAGAAGGCGTCGTCCGATTGTCCGAAGCGCTGCGCAAAATCGCCGGGCCGACTCCGTCTTGAACGGCCAAACCGAATCAATATTAAAATTTTTTAAGTTGCGTTCCCCTATCCCTCGACCGAAAAGGCGGGGGATTTCGCTTATTGCGACAAATAAACATGCAATACGCTCAGAGACTTTGACATGCTTCTCGGCCGCTTCTCAGTACAATCATTGTAACCTGTCTCCAACCATCTGTAGGAGGAGTGGTCGTATGATGAAATTTCCTGTTCAAAGAACGTGCCGTTCAAGCGTTTACTTTGCCGTCTTCTTTGCGATTTTCTTATATTTTGGCATCGCCCAGGGCGGCCTCGCCGACGCGGCGGCCGTATCCGATGAGAAGGAGCTCGTTGCGACGCCATACGTAACCACCGCTTATTATCTAAATGTCCGGGCGGAAGCATCCGCCAAATCAAAAATTCTGAATGTTCTCAAAAAAGGGGCGTCGATATCGGTCGTCGGCAAAACCGAGAACGGCTGGCTGCAGTTGGCCGACGGAACCTACGTGCACGGCGCGTATGCCAAGCCTGACGGCAAATCGGTGAAAGAAACCCCCGCGCCGGCCGCAAAAGTCCGGAAGCTGGCCGCCGATTCTCCCCGCAAGCCCGCTTCCCAGGTCGTCTCCGACTCCGGATTGACGGAGGAAGCGATTCGGGCCATCTTCAAAGGGACGGGACTCGCGGGTAACGACCTGGAACAAGCGGTGCTCGAAATCGAGGAAGAATACGGAATCAACGCTTACTTCACCATCGCCGTCATGAAGCTGGAAAGCGGCAACGGCAACAGCAAAATCGCCAAAAACAAAAACAATTTGTTCGGCTTGAACTCAAGCAACGGAACCGGCTACCTCCGGTTCAAGACGAAGGTCGACAGCGTGAAAAAATTCGGACAGTTGATCTCCAAAAATTACATAGGCAAGGGCTACACCACCATCGAGAAAATCGGCAGAAAATATTGTCCCGCCAATTCGAAATGGCCGGGGTTAGTCAAAAACATCATCAATCGCGATTATGCCCGAGCTTCGCCCGCGTAATTTTTTCTTGACCCATCGGTCCGGAAAAGGGGGAAATCTTGTATCAGAATCGCGGCGTGTTGCCGATGGTTACGCCGGGGTTGATGACCGCCCTCCCGCCGATCCACACGTTGTAGCCGATCTTCACCGGCATTCCGTATTCCGCACCCGATATCCGTTCCTCCGCGTTTATCGGATGCGTGGCTCCGTTGGGTCCGCTGCCGGTATGCCGGCTTATCTATCTTGCAAATTCAATACAAACTTGCTCAACGTGAAGGTTTGCCCGTCTTCCTTCTCTTCCGTATCTTCTTCGAACCGGAATCCGCTCGATCGATAGAAGGCGATTCCCGACCGGTTATCCTTCTCTACCCAAGCCGTTACGCGACCGATCTCCGGATCGGCTGCAATAAGCTTTTCAAGCAACGCCTTGCCAATGCCTTGTCCCTGGCATTCCGGGCGCACGTAAATCCGATAAAGTTCAGCTTCGCCGGCTTTGGGCTCGGCCAGCTGCGCGTACCCGACGACGCCCGCCTCGGTCTCGGCCACGAGGAATCGGCGGATCGCGCTCGCTTCGTCCCGGGCGATCGAAGCCTCAAGATTTGCAGTAGAATAGGCCCTCTCGAGAAACGAACGAATATAAGCCTCCGAATAAAACGATCCGTACGTGTGCTCCCAAGTGACCTGAGCCGTCACCTGAATGCCCGGGATATCGGCCGGCACTGCGGGTCTTAACCGGTAACTCGTCGGCATTCGATGGATTCCCCTCTCTGGCGCCTCTTGCGAATCGAGTAGACTTCCAACTCATCGCGAATGAAGAGCCCCACTTCTTCCTCGTGAACAGCCCCATACCTTATTTTCTCCCGTAGTCCGCCCTGATCTCGCCCCACTCCTCCGTCTGCCACTTGAGCACCTTGTTCGGATAAGTGTTGGTTTGCAGCCAGCGAAGCGCCCGGTCGACCAACTCCCAAATTTCGCGGGTCGATTCGTTGCGCGGAAGCGTCGTCGCCACTCGCTTCGTCTTGACCCACTTCAAGGCGGTGCGGGAATCGCTGTAGACGGTTTTCGCGCTGCCCTGCTTCTTCAGGTAGGCCAGCGCGTGCACGATGGCGAGAAATTCGCCGAGATTGTTCGTGCCGTTCGGGATCGGCCCGCGTTCGAACAGCACCTCGCCCGTGCGGGTGTCCACGCCTTTGTATTCGACCGGTCCCGGGTTGCCCCGCGTGCCGACATCGACCGAGATGCTGTCGTAGTCGATGGCCTCCGGGGCTGGCTTCGGCGAGGCCTTGGCCGGCGCGGCCTTCCTCCCGGCAGCCGCCGCTCCGGACGAGCCGCCTCGCGCGCCTTGCCCCCAATGCTTCTTCCACCCTTCCCGGTAAGCCCGCTCGGCTTCCTCCCGGGTCGGATAAGATTTGTACTTGGCGTCGGCGATTCCCTTCACCTGAGCCTGGCATTCGGGCCAGCTCGCATAAATGCCGGGGTTGGCTCCCGCCCACACCACATAATATTTGGCCATTCCCACCCTCTCCTTCGACCGCTCGTCCGCCATTCCGGCTCTCATTGTATCAGGGTTGCACGGAACCTCTCAAGCGCTTCGGCTTCACGTTGACGAGAACAATGCTGGAGACGATGAGCGCAAGACCGGCGACCAGGTTCAGCGTCACTTTCTCGTTCATGAACAGCACGCTGCAAATAATGGAGACGACCGGGATGAGAAACGTAAACGAGCCTACCGTGGAAGCTTCGCCGGAACCGATAAGCCGGAAGTAGACGAGCCAGCCGAGGGCGATGACAAAAATCGAGATGAACAGCGTGTCGTAAACGAACGATCCCGTCCAGCGGATCGCCGACCAGCTCTCGACGGAAGAACCGTACGCGAGCATGACGATGCCGCCGATCGTTATTTGCATAGCGGTCATCCAGAGCGAATCGACTTTGGCCGTCACCCGCTTCGTGTAGACGGTGCCAAGCGCCCAGCTCAAGGCGGAAGCCAGCGCCAGGACGATGCCGATGGCCGAGACGCCGCCTTCCAGCCCCCCGATGCTCATCGCGGCCACGCCCGCGAAGCCGACGAGCAGCCCGGCGATTTTCCGGCCGTACATGGCCTCTCCCAGCCATATCCACGCGAACAAGCCGAGCAGGACGGGCTGCAGGAAGACGATCGCCGAGAACAGCCCGGCCGGCATATATTGAAGGCCTACGGTTTGGAAGCCGTAATAGAACACGATGCTCAGAATGGCGGACAGCAGGTAGATGCGCCAAGTCTCCCGGAGGCGCAGCTGTCTCCAGCGCGGCAGCGCCACAGCGATTAAGAGAAGGCCGCCGATCAGCGTGCGGATGCCCGCAAACAGAACAGGCGGCGTAAACCTGAGCGCGTATTTGGACAAAGGCCAGTTGACGCCCCACATCAGCACTAGAAACGATAAATACAGAACGGTCTGCTTACGCGACAATCGCGCCATGATAGCCTCTCTCCTCGAATGAAATTCATTTCGAATGATACACCAATTCCGGCGTTATTGAAATGAATGTTTCATGGCGCGATCGGAACCGGCGTGCGGCAAACGCACCGGGCGGCCGTTCGGCCCGCAACAACAAAGCCGTCCCGCAAGGCTCGGGGCCTTGACGGGACGGCTTCGCCGCTATCGCGATCAATGAGGTACGAAGGCGGTGATGAGCGAGAACAGCACCATGGCGAATCCGACGTAGAGGACGGCTCTTCGCACGTCCAGGCACTCTTTCATCCGACCACCCCCCTCCTCTGTTATCGAAACTATACCATCTTTTTTTGAACGGAATATGAACGAGACCGCCCGATCCGCTAAGTCTGTCCGAACGCTTCTCTCGTAAACTGGATCCACTCCCGCGCGGCAAGCGATAAATACCCGTCCCGCCTCCAAGCCATGGCCAGATGCCAGGGAATGACCGGCCGGACGAGCGGCACGGCGCGCACCTTGTCCGGGTGGAGCGAGCGGCAGACCGTATCCGGCAGCATGGCGACGCCGAGTCCCGCCCCGGCCAATTCGCCGATAAAGTCCCACTGCGTGCTCTCGTACGCGACGCGAGGCTCGAACCCGATCGCGCGGCATTCCCGGAGAATGCGGTCGTGCAGCGCAAAATCGTTGTTGAACAGAATAAACGGCTCCCCTTCCAGCTCCGCCAGCTCGATCCGCTTGCGGGAAGCGAGCCGGTGGGCGGGCTGAACGAGCACGTTCAGCCGGTCTTCGACGATCGGGAACCAATTGAACTCTTCGCGATCGATCGGCAGCAGCACGACCCCCACGTCCAGGGCGCCGTCCGCGAGGCGCTCTTCGATTTTGAGGGCCCCGTCCTCCTCCATCTGGATGGCGATGCCCGGATACCGTTCCTGGAACCGCTTGATCACGGGCGGAAAAAAACTGGAGCCCGCCATCGGCGGGATGCCGAGGCGGATGCTGCCCTTGTGCAAGTAGGTCAGGTCGTTGATCTCCGTAACGAGGCGGTCGAACAGCTGCAGAATCGGTCCCGCGTGCTTGAAAATCGCCTCGCCGGCATCGGTCAGCTTCACTTGCTTGCCGTCGCGCGCGAATATTTCGATATTCAGCTCCTGCTCCAGGCTCTTGATCATCTTGCTGATCGTCGGCTGCGTAACGTGGAGCGCATCGGCCGCCCTCGTAAAGCTGTTGTGGCGGACGATCTCGGAAATCGCTTGCAGATGGCGTATGTCCATGCAGCCGCTCCTAACATAGATAAACGGAATGTAACACATTCAATATATTCATTTTACGCATGAAAATCAACCGTATATACTTACGTCATAAAGGAAGGGGTATGACATCATGAAGACGTTGGCAATCACCCTCGTCCAAGTGGCGTTTTATATTGCGCTCGCCCGCGGCGCCGATTGGCTCGTCGGACGGCTGCATCTGCCGATTCCGGGGAGCATCGCGGGCATCGCCATCCTGTTCGTCTCGCTGAAGCTCGGAATTGTCAAGCTCGCTTGGATCGAGCGGGGGGCGAGCTGGCTGCTCGGCGAGATGCTGCTGTTCTTCATTCCCGCCGCCGTCGGCATCGTCAACTACCGCAGCCTCGTGGCGAACAGCGGCTGGCAAATCGCCTTGACGATCGTGCTCAGCACCGCGGCGGTCATGGCTTGCTCCGGTTGGATCGGAGAGCGGATCGCGGCTCGCCGGAAGGAGGAAGCGAAGGAATGCTAAGCGCGGCGATGTGGCTTCTTGTCACGGTCGTGGTCTATGCTGCGGCCAAACGAATCTATAGACGGTATCCGAAAATTTATTTGACCCCGCTGCTCGTCACGCCGGTCGTCCTGATCGCGCTGCTCGAGTGCAGCGGCGTATCGTTCGGCACGTACGACCGCGGCGCGGGCCTGCTCAGCGATCTGGTCGAACCCGCCACGATCGCGCTGGCCGTTACGCTTTACAAGCATATCGACGTGCTGCGCAAGCATGCGGTCGCGATCGCGGTCGGAGCCGGCTGCGGAGGCGTCGCCGCCATCGTCACGTCCGTCTGTCTGGCCCGATGGTTCGGGCTGCAGCCGGCCGTAACGGACAGCCTGGCGCCGCGGTCCGCGACGACGCCGATCGCGATCTCCATATCGCGCCTTATCGGCGGCATTCCGACCGTTACGGCCGTGGCGACGTTGATTACGGGTTTGTTGGGTCTCGTCATGGGGCCGCTCATCGTCAAAGGGCTGCGCATGCAAAGTCCCATCGGACGCGGGGTCTTGTTCGGAACGAGCGCGCACTCGGCGGGCATCAGCAAAGCGCTGGAATACGACCCGGTCACCGGGTCCGTCGCGAGCGTCGCCATGATGTTCACCGCCTTCGTCACGCTGTGCGCGGCTCCGTGGATATTGTCTTTTCTCCCATAGCGTCCTGCGCTTATTCTTCGACGGGCGGCTTCGGTTTGGAAGCGTTCATTGGGCTTTAAAGAAGAAATCGAGCGCTTTCCGGATATGCTCGTCCCAATACTCCCAAGTATGGTCGCCCGGCCCCTCCTCGTAGACGTACGCCGGATAGCCGGTTCTCAGGCAAGCTTGCCGAAACGCTTGATTGTCGTCGTACAGGAAATCCTCCGTTCCGCAGCATTGATACAAGGCGGGCTTCGGCTCGCCGGAACGGCTCGCCTCTTCCAGAAGCCACAGCAAATCGTCCGGCGTTCCTTGAATGTTCTTGCCGCCGTACACAAGCTGCAGCACCCGTCCCATCGGCGTTCCCTTCTCCCTGGCGATCCGCGACACCATATCGAGCGCTCCCGACAAGCTGGCTGCCGCCGCGAACTTGTCCGGATGCCGAAGCGCCCATTTGAACGCTCCGTATCCTCCCATCGACAACCCCGCGACGTAATTATGCTCCCGCTCCCCGGACAGCGGGAAGAACGAACGAGCCACCGCCGGCAGCTCCTCCGTCAGGAACGTCCAGTACGGATTGCCGTATTCCATGTCCGTATAGAAGCTCTGATGGACGTTGGGCATGACGACGGCGAGCCCGAGCGGCGCGACATAGCGCTCGATGGAGGTTCGCCTCGTCCAGATCGTGTCGTCGTCCGACAAGCCGTGCAGCAAATACAGCGTCGGATGCTTGCCGCTATGCGCATGGCCGCTCATGCCGATCTGGTTGTTTGTCTGCTGCGGCAAAATAACGGTCATCGAGGTGCTCAAGCCCAAAACTTCGGAGAAAAATTGACAATGAATAAGAGCCACCTGGCGTCAGCCTCCCATGAGATTGGTTGCTAGGTTTCCTCTTCAAGTATGGCTCAAATCGCGCATGAAGTAAAACGGCTTCTCCGTCTTGGACAAGGAACATCGTTCCCTATTTTGCACTTATCGAATCGAGCCGACTTCACTCGCTTGCGAGGGGTCCGCCATAAGCGGCGCCGCTCCTTTCATCCCCCTAAGGATGCGCTCTTCGGAAACTTCGGAAGCGCTCATCTCGTCGACGATGGCGCCCTGGTGCATGACGATGATCCTGGAGCACAGCCCGATCAATTCTTTAATATCGTCGGACATCAAGATGAAGCTTTTGCCCTGATTGGCCAGATCGCTTATCGCAAGGTAAATGTCGCTCTTCGAGGCTACGTCGATGCCTTGCGTTGGCTCCTCCAGAATATACAGTTCGCTCTCCGACATCATCCAGCGTCCAAGCAAAACCTTCTGCTGATTGCCTCCGCTCAAATATTTGACTTCCTGTTCGAGATGGCGAATTTTGATGTCGAGCTCGATCACCTTGTCTACGGCCGACTCCTTCTCGTTGTCCAGACGGATCAGCTGCCAGATATTCTGCTTTTTCAAGCTGGCGATCGTCATGTTCGCCGTCACGCCCATATCCATAAAAAGGCCCGCTTTGATCCGGTTGTCGCTAATATAACCGAAGGATTGATCGACCGCATGCGAAGGATCCTTAAAATCCACTTCCTTGTTCCTCCACCAGATTCGGCCGGCATCCTTCTTGATATGGCCGAATATCGACTTCGCCAATTCCTTTTTGCCCGAGCCCGCAAGGCCGGCAATGCCCAGAACTTCGCCCTCGCGGAGCGAAAAACTTACGTTTTTGAGCCGGGTGTCCAGGCACAGATTTTCCACCTTGAGCACTTCCTGCCCGCAGGAGGGAATGATCTCGGGGAAATATTGGACGATCATCTTGCCGCACATCGTCTCGATCATTTCTTGCTCCGACATTTCGTCGATGCCGCAAGTGACGATATTGCGGCCGTCCTTCAAAATCGTGATCCGATCGCAAATGAACGGAAGCTCATTCAAGCGGTGCGTAATATAAATAATGCCGGTATTCCGGCGCTTGAGATTCCGAATCAGCTCGAACAGCAGCGTCCGCTCCCGCTCGGACAACCCGGCCGTAGGCTCGTCCAGGATCAAAATGTTCGGCTGGATCACGAAGCACTTCGCGATCGCCACTTCATACTTCTCGCCGAGCGACAAGGAACGGACCGGGAGCTCCGGATCGATCGGATTCCCCAGCATGTTCAATACGTTTGCCGCCTGCCGCTTCATCGTTTTGAAATCCGTGAACATTTTAAACAACCGGGGCTCGTTCCCGAGAAAAATATTTTCGGCGACGCTCAAGTTTTCAACCAGCGCCGGGGCTTGATGGATCGTGAAAATGCCGTGTTTTTGCGCTTGGGCGGGAGAACTTATTTTAACGGGACGGCCGTTCATCCAAATATGCCCGTAATCCGGTTCGTACAACCCTGAAATAATGTTGATCAGCGTCGACTTGCCCGCGCCGTTCAAGCCGAGAAGAGCGTGCGCTTCCCCTCGCTTCAGGTCGAAATCAACGGAAGAAAGGACGTTGACGCCGAAAAATTGTTTGAACACGTTCTGCATCTGCAGTAGCATCTTTTTGCCTCCAATCCTTCAACCGCGTTTCGATCTGAATTTTCCCGGGTTTGCACCCGTCACTTTTTTAAACAGAATATTGAAATAGTTGGCGTTGGGGTAACCGACTTCCGCGGAAATATCGGCAACGGAAAGATCCGTTTGGAGCAGCAGCTTCTTGGCCTCCTCGATCCGGCATCGGATGAGGTATTGAATGGGGGATACCCCGACTTCCTCCTTGAAAACGTGAGCAAGGTGGTACGAACTGACATGGACGATTTCCGCCAAATCGCTCAAAGTCAATTCGAGCCGGAAATTCTCTTCTATATAAGCTTTCACCTTCTCGGAAACCGAGGAAAGCGAAGGAGGAGGCGCAGCTTGCTGATTGCGCAGCAGCAAAAGGATGACGGTCTGAAGCAGGGAGGAATTCAGTTCGACGTATCCGGGCTTCTCTTCATAATACTCGGTCAATACCTCGATCAGATATTGGTTGACCTTATCGTAGCTGTGCTGGCAATGAAACAGGGGCGATTCGTCTTCTCCCGTAATCCGCCCGGCGGGCTTGCCGCCCAGCTTCAATCCTTTAAACAGGATGGAGATCGCCTGGAATGAAGAACCCTTGACGGAAGCCTCCTGGTGTTCGACCATCGGATGGTGTACGATCAAATCCCCTTTCTTCGGCCGGTATACCGTATAAGGGAAAATCGAGCCCTCGAGGCGTTTGCGGCCTCGCGAATCTTTCGTATACCCGCCAACAAATGAAGCTAATTGCGATGTCCGGGAAACCGGACGCGACAAAGGTTGAAAGATGAGCGAAAATAAATTTTACCCCAAAAACAAGCGGAAAAATGCGGGGCTATGGGCGTAAAAAGAGAGGCGGAGCGAAATTCCACCCCAGCCTCCCGATGTGGTAATAAATAGTAAACAGGCGAGTCCATCCATGGTAAAATTGTAATTGACGAGAAAACAATTTTCACTATGAGAGGGGTCGCCTGCTATGGCTATTATACCACAACTGAAACTGTTTGAGTGGAATGAAATTCAAACGCTTGGAGACTTGGATCGTCTGCGTCTGGTGCTGGACTA
>NZ_AUCP01000039.1 GCF_000429825.1 Cohnella thermotolerans DSM 17683 | reverse complement strand
CCATTCCTCTGTTTCTCCGCATGAACAGGTCGTACAGAATCTTCCTTTACAACGATACGGAACGAGCCGTAGGTCATGACATCCTTCACATACCATCAGCTTAAAACCGTTTCTGGGATCCCCGCATCGACGGAACTTCTCTACTTCTTTCCGCACATTGGCACGCAGCTTGCCACCATGTTTTGCCACAAACCGATCCCAGTGCCCTCGCTCATCAAAGAAGATTCGTTTCAAGATGTTCGTCTCCATATCCTAACCTTACCAAAAACAGAAATCAGGCGGAAGACCTGCTCCCACCCCAAAATTTATAAATTCTATAATGTCAAAAAAACCCGCCGGACGCCCGGCAGGCTTAAACCGATAAACAGGCCTATTGGAGATTCACGCTTCCAACGCGAAGAGCAAGCGGCTGTGATGCTTCAGCCGTTCGTCGATGTCCGCGATCTGTTCGGGATGCGCCGTCTGATTCCGCAGATCGAGCAGCTCGTTCACCGCCCGCCGCAAAATCCCGATCTCTTCCTCCACCGAACGCCGCTTGAATTGCGCTTCCAGCTCCCCAAGCGTGTCCCGGTGCTCGAATACGGTACGTAATTGATCTCCTTTGCTCTCGACGATTCGGATAACCTTGCCTTCCAAATAGTGGTACACCATCGTAAAACCTTGATAAATGCGATTGACGACGGCGTCCCCTTTGAAAGTGGCCACCAGCGTGCGCAGCGCGTTGGTCAAGTTGAGCTGCACGACCCGGCAGGACAAGTCGCAAACGTACCCTTCGCGGCTGCGTTCGAAACGGAGACGGACCGCTTCTCCGGCTTCGTCTTGAAGGACGACCTCGTGATTACCGTTATCCAACACGAACACTTGCAGACGCAACTGCTGAGCTTCGCATAGAGAAATAAGAATCGGCATCTCGGCTTCCGTCACTTTAAAATTGGCGCTGACATACTCCGTGGCTATTCGCTTAGCCATAGAAATCTCCTCAATTCCATTTTGTTGCGAAGGTGACTGTTTCTTGTTTCCTCTTCATTATACGATAATTCCAAAGGGGTTTCCTGCCGGCCAACCGCGATATTCCCGGATATAAGCGAAAAAAACGATGCCTGCCGGAATCTTCGCGAGCTTTTACTCGTTATCCTCGCTTTCCTGCGGGTCATTCTGCGGTTCCGAGGGGGAGATTGCGGGCAAATCGGCCGCTTGCTCGATAATGCTCCATAATTCGTCCCTTCCCATGCCCGTCTCGGACGAGAAGAGGACAAGCGGCTGATCCTTGGGCATGCCGAGCGTCTCGCGCACCTGCTTGGCGTGCTTAGGCAGCTGGCTTTTGCCCAATTTGTCCGCCTTCGTGGCGACGACGCAAAGCGGAATGCCGTAGTGGGACAGCCACTCGTACATCGATACGTCGAGGGCGGACGGCGGATGGCGCAAGTCGACGAGCAGAATGACGAGGCGCAGCGGCTCGCGATGGCGCAAATAATGCTCGATCATGCGGCCCCACGCCTCGCGCTCCGTGCGGGATACTTTCGCGTAGCCGTAGCCCGGAACGTCGACGAAAAACAACTCGTTGTTGATGCGGTAATAGTTGAGCTGCTGCGTTTTGCCCGGCTGGGAGCTCGTGCGCGCCAGATTCTTGCGCAGCAGCATCCGGTTGATCAGCGACGATTTGCCGACGTTCGAGCGGCCCGCAAGCGCCACCTCGGGCAATCCTTCGTCCGGGTATTGCTTGGGGCCGACGGCGCTGATGACAAATTCGCTGGATTTGATCTTCATAAGCGGTCGATTCTCCTGTCAATGGGTGCCGAGCGGCGGAACGTCCTCCGGCTCTCCGGCTTCGGACGTCGGGATGTTCTCGGCGGCGAACGCCGGCTCGTCGTCTTCGTCCGACGGCCGCTGCGGCAGCGGATCGGACAGCGCATGCCGGAGCACCTCGTCCATGCTGGCGACCGGAACGAACATCATATCCGCCTTGATGCTGTCCGGGATTTCGCGCAGATCGCGCTCGTTGTCCTTCGGCATGAGCACCTTCTTGATGCCGGCCCGGTGGGCGGCGAGCGATTTCTCCTTCAGGCCGCCGATCGGAAGCACGCGGCCGCGGAGCGTAATCTCTCCCGTCATCGCCACCTCGCGGTTGACGCGGAGGCCGGTGAGCGCCGAGACGAGGGCGGTGGCCATCGTAATGCCCGCCGACGGTCCGTCCTTCGGGATGGCCCCTTCGGGAATATGAATATGAATGTCGTTTTTCTCATGGAACGCGGGATCGATGCCCCATTCCTTCGCCCGGCTGCGGATATAGCTGAACGCGGCCTGGGCGGATTCCTTCATGACGTCTCCGAGCTTCCCGGTCAGCGTCAGCTTGCCGCTGCCCGGCATGACGGTCACTTCGATGACGAGCGTGTCGCCGCCGACTTCGGTCCAGGCGAGGCCGGTCACGGCGCCGACCTGATCCTCCAGCTCGGCCATACCGTAGCGGAACTTGGCCGGCCCGAGGAACTCCTTCAGCAGGTCGCCGTCCACGACGACCGGTGCCGAAGAAGGATCGGCGACGATCCGCTTCGCCGTTTTGCGGCAGATGGCCGCCAGTTGCTGCTCCAGATTGCGCACGCCCGATTCCCGGGTATAGTCGCGGATCAGCTGCATGAGCGTGCCGTCGTCGATCGAGAGCTGCTCTTCGGAGAGGCCGTGGTCGCGCTTCTGCTTCGGCAGCAGATGTTTGCGGGCGATCTCCAGCTTCTCGAGCTCGGTGTAGCCCGGAATGTAGAGCACTTCCATCCGGTCGAGCAGCGGTCTCGGAATTTGATGAACGGCGTTGGCCGTCGTAATAAACATGACCTTGGACAGGTCGAACGGCATCTCGATGTAGTGGTCGCTGAACGTGGCGTTCTGCTCCGGATCGAGCACCTCGAGCATCGCCGAGGCGGGATCGCCGCGGAAATCCATCGCCATCTTGTCGATCTCGTCGAGCAGGAACACCGGGTTCATCGTCCCCGCCGTGCGCATGCCCTGGATGATGCGGCCCGGCATGGCGCCGACGTAAGTCCGGCGGTGCCCGCGAATTTCCGCTTCGTCGCGCACCCCGCCCAGCGAGATGCGGACGAATTCGCGGCCGAGCGACTTGGCGACCGAGCGGCCAAGCGACGTCTTGCCGACCCCTGGGGGGCCGACAAGGCAGAGAATCGGGCCTTTCAGCTTCTTGACAAGCTGTTGGACGGCCAAATATTCAAGCACGCGCTCCTTCGGCTTGTCGAGGCCGGCGTGCTCCGCGTCCAGAAGCTCTTGCGCTTTGGCGATGTCCAGGTGGTCTTCGGTTTCCTTGTTCCAGGGCAAAGCGAGAATCCATTCCACATAAGTGCGGATGACGGCTCCCTCCGCGGAAGAAGCGGGCATCTTCTCGAGCCGGTCGATCTCCTTCTCCACCTTGGCGGCGATCTTCTCCGGCAACTTCGCTTCCGCCAGCTGGTTGCGAAGCTCTTCAGCCTCGCCGGCGCGGCCTTCCTTCTCGCCGAGCTCCTTCTGAATCGCCTTCATCTGCTCGCGAAGGTAGTACTCCTTCTGCGTCTTCTCCATCTGCTTCTTGACGCGCTGGCTGATCTTGCGCTCCAGCTCCAGCACTTCGCGCTCATTGTTCAGGAAGTCGAGCAGCTTCTCCAGCCGTTCGCGCACGTCGACGGTCTCGAGAATCTCCTGCTTATCCTTGATTTTGAGCGACAGATGGCTCGTGATGACGTCGGCGAGACGGCCCGGCTGCTCGATGTCGGCTACGGCGGCAAGCGTCTCCGGCGTCACTTTCTTGGACAGATTGATGTAATGCTCGAATTGGCCGAGCACCGCTCGCATGAGCGCGTCCAGCTCGGAATCCCCGCTTATCAGCTCGGGCAGCTCGCGGGCGACCACTTCGTAGTAGTTGTCGTTAGGCAAATATTGTTCGATCTCCGCACGGACGACGCCTTCGACGAGCACGCGGATCGTTCCGTTGGGGAGCTTGAGCATTTGGCGGACTTTGGCAATCGTGCCGACGCGATAGATGTCTTCCTGGGTCGGCTCCTCGATGTTCACTTCCGATTGCGAGCACAGCAGGATCATGTGGTCGTCGACCATGCACTGCTCCAGCGCTTTGATCGACTTCTCCCGGCCTACGTCCAGGTGAAGAACCATGCTGGGGTATACCAGAAGCCCTCTCAAGGGAAGAAGGGGCAGAGAACGGCTTTTCGATTTGTTCGAACCCATGATCCGGCACCTCCATGGATGTCATGTGAATCGTCAAACAAGTACTCCAGTCATTGTATCAAATGTTACCACGCGCCGCAAAACGGACACAAAAGTAGCGCCGCCCGAAGGACGGCGCCGACATTGCGATCGATAGATCCCCGGCCGCGGCGTTCAGCCCGACACCGGGGCCCCGGGATTCGGAGAAGCGTGGTTTCCGGTCGGAAAATGCGGCTGCTTCTGCGGCTCCAGCCCGATGCTTCCGGCGTGGAGAACCGATACGGGCGCGGCGGCGAAGGCTTCGGCGGGAAGCGGGCGTTCTGCGTTCTCCACCTCGAGGGGCGCAAGCTGTTCGCCGAAAATTCTTGCGAACACCTCCTCGATGTTCTCGGCCGGGACGACCGTCACGCCTTCCAAGCCTTCGAAGATCGCCTGCCAGTTCTCCTTCGGAATGATCACCGTCTCCGCTCCCGCCTGGAACGCGGCTTCGACCTTCGCCACAACGCCCCCGACCGGCTTGATCTTGCCGTGGATGCTGATCTCCCCGGTCATCGCGAGCTTGTTGTCGACCGGGCGGCCCGTCATGGCCGAAGCGATCGCGACGGCCATCGCGACGCCGGCGGACGGTCCGTCGACGGGCGTTCCGCCGGGGAAGTTAATGTGCAGGTCGAAGTTCTCCGGATGGAGGCCGCAGCGGCGGAGCACCGTCAGGACGTTGTCCACCGAGCCTTTGGCCATGCTCTTGCGGCGCAGCGTACGTTGGCCGCCGCCGAGCTCTTCCTCCTCCACCACGCCGGTAATCGTGAACGAGCCTTTGCCGGCGGAAGCGGGAATCGCGGTAACCTCGATTTCCAGCAAGGCTCCCATGCTCGGCCCGTAGACGGCCAGGCCGTTGACGAGGCCGACTTGCGGCTCCGCCGGCACTTTGCGATCCGGGCGCGGCGGCAGCTGGCTGCTGTTCGCGACCCATTCGACGTCGGCGGCTGTCAGCCCTTGGCGGTTCTCGGACAGCGCCAGCCCGGCCGCCAGCTGGATCATGTTCACCGCTTCCCGGCCGTTCGTCGCGTAGTGCTTGACGACCTCCACCGCATCGGGCTGCGGCGGGAAGCCGATCTTGGAGATCGCATTCTCCGCGATCTGGCCGATCTCTTCGGGAAGAAGCGGCCGGAAGTAAACTTCCATGCACCGGCTCCGCAGCGCCGGCGGCAGCTCGCTCGGCGAGCGGGTCGTCGCTCCGACGAGGCGGAAGTCTGCCGGCAAGCCGTTCTGGAAAATATCGTGAATGTACAGCGGAATATTCGCGTCTTCGGCGTGATAATACGCGCTTTCCAAGAACACCTTGCGGTCTTCGAGCACTTTCAGCAGCTTGTTCAGTTGAATCGGGTGAAGCTCGCCGATCTCGTCGATAAAGAGAATGCCTCCGTGCGCCTTCGTTACCGCTCCGGGCTTCGGCTGGGGAATGCCCGCGACGCCCATCGCCCCCGCGCCCTGGTAGATCGGGTCGTGCACCGAGCCGATCAACGGGTCGGCGATGCCCCGCTCGTCGAACCGGGCCGTCGTGGCGTCGATCTCGGTAAATTTGGCGTCCAGCCGGAACGGCGAAGACGGATTGCGCTTCGCCTCCTCCAGAATGACGCGTGCGGCCGCCGTCTTCCCTACGCCGGGAGGGCCGTAGACGATAACGTGCTGCGGATTGCTGCTGCAGAGAGCCGCTTTCAGCGCGCGCAGCCCTTCCTTCTGGCCGACGATATCGTTCATCGAGACGGGCCGCGTCTTCTCGGCGAGCGGCTTCGTCAGCGAGATGGACCGCAGCTTACGGAGCTTATCCATCTCCTTGCGCGATTCCCGATCGACGGCGGTACGGTTATTTTTCTGATTGCGCAGAAGATTCCAGAAATATACGCCGATAACCACGGCAAAAAAAACTTGCACCAACATAAGCAAAGTGCTGAGCGTCATACGATCCATCCTTTCCGTACCGTCCCGTGTTGGCCGACCTCTGGAACGGCGCAAAAAAACCGGTACCCGGGCTCATACTTGGTAGTATTGCCCGAATACCGGCCAATATAGTCATCCGAATCTACAATTGCCGTCAAACCCGAAGCCAACCGGAGCCAATGGCGGCGGCCAAAAACAGCACTTGCATCAACGTGCGGGGAAGCAGCGGCGTGACCACTCGAATCCCCCTTATCCTATATTTGTCTTGGCGATCATCAGATAAAGCACAACCACCGGCAGCAAGGTGGCCACCGTTCCGAACACGGCCCATTGCCTGGAGGCTTTGCGGTAGGCTTCGGTTCTATTCCCGACCGAAGCAGCATTCCGAGCAGATCGTCTTTCCCTTTCACATAGTGGAAGATCGCGCCCTTGGACAAACCGGATCGTTCCATAATGTCGCTGAAGGTCGTCTTCATGCATCCCTTCTCCCGAATAAGCTGCCTGGCCGTGTCCAGCAAAAGCTGCAGCGTCTGCTCCCGTTTCAATTCGCGTCTCATGATTCCTCCTTGCCGGCGCTGCAGATGTATTCTCATAAAGACAGACCGATGGTCGGTTTGTAAACTGGGGCATATCTCTTTTTTTTCAGCCCCATCCCATTATCCCTTTCATTCAGTTGCGCCGCGTCTCTGAACGGAGGGGATAATGGGATGGCCCCCCTGAAAGCGGCTATTATCCCTGGAAGGTCATGAAAAAAACAAAAAAAGAACACCCGAAGGTGTTCCAAGTTTGGTTCGTATGGCCGGTCAGGCTTGAGGCATCGGAGTGTCTGTCGGAGCCGCATAGCCTTCCTTGTAAGTGTCGTCCACGAATTTGCGAATTTCCAGAACGGAATGGCCCTGCCGCTTCATGCTCGCCGCCTGGAGCGCGATCTGCTGGCAAACGCCGCAGCCGGTGCCGTGATCGTCCCAGATGACCGTGCCGTCTTCCCGCACGCCGGCGATGAAGCAATCCAGATTGCTCTTGTGCCCTGCCGTCTGCCCGCAACCGCAATAGCACGGGATGTAGATCAGCGTGTCTTGGAGCTTGGCCGCGGCTGCATAGGCAAGCCGAACCGTCTCCGGCAAGCCGTCCAGGAAGCCGGGCATGTCCGCAAGGGAAGCCGTCTCTTCCTGTCTATCGCCATTAGGCATAATATGTGCGGCGCTCGCATCGTCCTTGCTGTTATCCTTACCGCAAGCCGCAAGCAACACGAACAAGGCCAGGCCCGTCAGCAGCCAAAACATCCGGTTCTTCATCATCGGCTTCTCCCCAGACTTAATGCTTCCGGCCCGGAATGACGCCCGTCTCGTTGTAAACGGCGACGATGTTGTCGATCTCCTTCTTCAGCTCGCTGACGAGCTCCTTCTCGGGCACTTTGCGGATCATCTCGCCGTAGCGGAACAGCATCCCTTCGCCGCGGGCGCCCGCGATGCCGATGTCGGCCTCCCGCGCTTCGCCGGGACCGTTGACCGCGCAGCCAAGCACCGACACTTTGATCGGCACTTTCACTTTGGACAAATACTCTTCCACTTCGTTCGCAACCGCGAACAGGTCGATGTCAAGCCGCCCGCACGTCGGGCAGGAGATCAACGTCGGGGCGTCCGATATGAGGCCAAACGTCTTGAGCAGTTCGCGGGCGACCTTGATCTCCTCGACCGGATCGGCGCTGAGCGAGATCCGCATCGTGTTGCCGATGCCGGCGTTCAACAGAACGCCGAGTCCCGCCGCGCTTTTCACCGTGCCGGAGAACAGCGTCCCCGCCTCGGTAATGCCCAGATGCAAAGGATATTTAATGACTTCGGCCGCCTTCGTGTAAGCGGCGATGGCCATGGGCACGTTGGAAGCTTTCAGGGATACGATAATGTCGTGAAAATCGAGCTCTTCCAAAATGCCGATATGATAAAGCGCGCTCTCGACCATCGCTTCGGGCGTCGGATAGCCGTATTTTTCGAGCAGGTGGTTCTCCAGCGACCCGGCGTTGACGCCGATCCGGATCGGAATGCCTTTCTCCTTGCACGCCTTGACGACCGCTTCGACTTTCTCGCGGCGGCCGATGTTGCCGGGGTTGATGCGGACTTTGTCAATGCCGTTCTCGATGGCGAGCAGCGCCAACCGGTAATCGAAATGAATGTCGGCTACGAGCGGAATGGAAATTTCGCGTTTGATCGCTTTGATCGCCTCGGCCGCTTCCTTGTTGTTGACGGTCACGCGTACGAGCTGGCATCCGGCTTCTTCCAGCCGCTTGATCTCGGCTACCGTTGCCGCGACGTCCGCCGTCTTGGTCGTGCACATGCTTTGAAGTATGACCTGATTGTTCCCGCCGATCGTCAGGTTCCCCACCCGAACGGGAACGGTCTCAGTGCGCAAGTACATTTCTCCCAATCTCCCCGTATATGCCAAATCCCACCCTGCCGCCGCATAAGCCAGGCAACAGGGTGGAACCGGCAGACTTCGAAAGCCGTTCGCCGGCCCGCGGAATCGATCCGCCCGCCGCTTACGCGCTTTCTTCTTTTTTCTTGCCTTTCTTCGTGGTCAGCTCCGGAGACACTTTCTCCTTGACGACCTTCTCGGTGATGACGCAGCTGGTCACGTCGTCGCGCGAAGGCACTTCGTACATGACGTCCAGCATAATGCCTTCGATAATGGCGCGAAGGCCGCGGGCGCCCGTATTGCGCTTGATCGCCTCGCGGGCGATCTCTTCCAGAGCGCCGGTGTCGAACTCCAGCTTGACGTTGTCCATCTCGAGCAGCTTCTGGTATTGCTTGACGAGAGCGTTCTTGGGCTCCGCCAGAATTCGTACCAATGCCGGTTCGTCAAGCGGCTCGAGCGCGGAGATGACCGGCAGACGGCCGACGAACTCCGGAATGAGGCCGAATTTGAGCAGGTCTTCCGGCTGCACCAGGGACAGGTACTCGCCCGGCTTCAGCTCCTTCTGGCCTTCCAGAGCCGCGTTGAAGCCGATGACCTTCTTGCCGATCCGGCGCTTGATAATTTGCTCCAGGCCGTCGAACGCGCCGCCGCAAATGAACAGGATGTTCGTCGTGTCGATCTGGATGAACTCCTGATGCGGATGCTTGCGGCCGCCTTGCGGCGGAACGGATGCAACCGTGCCCTCCAAAATTTTGAGCAGCGCTTGCTGAACGCCTTCCCCGGACACGTCGCGGGTAATGGAAGGGTTCTCCGATTTGCGGGCGACTTTGTCGATCTCGTCGATGTAGATGATGCCGCGTTCGGCCTTCTCCACATCGTAATCCGCCGCTTGAATCAGCTTCAGCAAAATATTTTCCACGTCTTCGCCCACGTACCCCGCTTCCGTCAACGAGGTGGCGTCGGCGATCGCAAACGGAACATTCAGAATCTTCGCCATCGTCTGGGCAAGCAGCGTTTTGCCGGAACCGGTCGGACCGACCAGCAGAATGTTGCTCTTCTGAAGCTCCACGTCCTCGATCTTGCTCTGCGAATTGATGCGCTTGTAATGGTTGTATACGGCGACGGACAGCGACTTCTTCGCTTGTTCCTGGCCGATGACGTATTGGTCGAGAATGTTGCGGATATCCTTAGGCTTCGGAATATCCTTCAGATCAAGCTCTTCTTCGTGGCCCAGCTCCTCCTCCACGATCTCGGTGCAGAGCTCGATGCACTCGTCGCATATATAGACGCCGGGACCGGCGACCAATTTACGGACCTGATCTTGCGACTTGCCGCAGAAAGAACACTTCAGTTGACCTTTCTCGTCGTTAAATTTGAACCCCATGGGATCACTCCTTAACCGTTAATGGGAGAAGCGATGACCTTGTCGACCAGACCGTAGGCGCAAGCTTCCTCCGCGGTCATGAAATTGTCGCGGTCCGTGTCGCGCTCGATCTTCTCATAGGATTGACCGGTGCGCTCCACGTAAATACGGTTAAGCTTCTCCTTCGTCTTGAGAATCCAGTCGGCGTGAATCTTGATGTCGGCCGCTTGCCCCCTGACGCCTCCGAGAGGCTGGTGAATCATGATTTCGCTGTTCGGCAAAGCGAAGCGCTTGCCCTTCGCGCCCGCGGTAAGCAGCAACGAACCCATGCTTGCCGCCATGCCGACGCAAATCGTGCTGACGTCCGGCTTGATGAATTGCATCGTATCATAAATTCCCATTCCGGCCGTGACGGAACCGCCGGGGGAGTTGATGTACAGGCTGATGTCTTTCTCCGGATCATCCGCAGCCAAGAAAAGCAGTTGGGCGATGATGGAATTGGCCACATCGTCATCAATGGCGCTGCCTAGAAAAATAATGCGGTCTTTCAACAACCGGGAGTAAATATCGTACGAGCGTTCTCCCCGGTTCGTCTGTTCGACGACGATCGGTACCAAGTTCATGTGACCAACCTCTTTTCTTTATTGGACTTTTGAAGTTTCGGTAATATTCTAACACGTTCAATCCGCAATGTCATGTTGGCGGTCACCCGGTACTCCTCAATTGGGCTTCCGGCCTTATGTAGAGTGAAAAAGAAGGCACGCGGCTTGCACGTGCCTTAACCCTATGTTGGACTTTCAGCCTTGAAATTAAGCGGCTTGCTTGCTGTTGTCTTCAAGGAACTTGACGGCCTTGCGGACTTCCAAGTCGGACTTGAGCGTGCTCAGGTAACCGTTGGAAGCGAACAGGTTGCGGAGCTCGTCCGCCGAGCGGTTGTAAACTTTGGACAGGTTGTTCAGTTCTTCTTCGATGTCTTGTTCGGTTACTTCCAGGTTCTCCGCTTTGGCGATCGCTTCAAGCACCAGGTTGTTGCGAACGCGCTTGGAAGCGTCCGGTCTCAGCTGCGCGCGAAGCGCCGCTTCATCTTGACCGCTGAACTGATAGTACACGTCGAGGGTCAAGCCTTGCATGCGGATGCGGTTCTCGAATTCCTTCAGCATGTTGTCGACTTCGGTGTCGATCATCACTTCCGGAATGTCGACTTCGGCATTGGCCGCGGCCAGATCGACAAGCGCGGCCTCGCGGGCCGATTGGGCTTCTTTAGCTTTACGCTCTTTCAGCTTGCTCGCCAAATCCTGTTTGTATTCATCCAGCGTATCGAACTCGCTGATGTCCTTCGCGAACTCGTCGTCCAGCGCCGGCAGGTTCTTGCGCTTGATCTCGTGCAGCTTCACTTTGAATACAACCGGCTTGCCGGCCAGATTCTCCACGTGATAATCTTCCGGGAAGGTAACGTTGATGTCCTTCTCTTCGGCAATGTTCAAGCCGACGACTTGTTCTTCGAAGCCGGGGATGAACGATCCGGAGCCGAGCTCCAGCGAATAGCGCTCGCCCTTGCCGCCTTCGAACGGAACGCCGTTCTCGAAGCCTTCGAAGTCGATAACCGTAACGTCGCCCATTTGCGCCGGACCTTCGTCCACGACGACGAGCTCCGCATGGCGCTGTTGGAGGCGCTCCAGCTCTTGGTTGATTTCTTCTTCCGTCACTTCAGTATCGGCAAGCGGAACGTCCAGGCCCTTGTATTCGCCCAGCTTCACTTCCGGTTTAACGGTCACTTTCGCTTTGAACTTGAACGGCTGGCCTTTCCCGAATTGCTCGACGTCCACTTCCGGACGGTCGACCGGGACGATGCCGGTTTGGTCGACGGCTTCGCTGTACGCGCTCGGCAGCAAAATGTCGATGGCGTCTTGGTAGAGGCTCTCTACGCCGAAACGAGCTTCGAAAATCTTGCGCGGCACTTTGCCTTTGCGGAAGCCCGGAACGTTCACCCGGTTGACGATTTTGCGGAACGCTTTATCGAGCGCTTCCGCGACCTTCTGCTCCTCGATCTCGACCTCGAGCAGGCCGACGTTTTGCTCTATTTTTTCCCAGTTCGCTTTCATGTCAGCTATTCCCCTCCGAAACCGCTTGCCGACTTGATCGGCAGCTTAACATAAACCATTCTATTATAATCAACCTTCGCTATCATTTCAAGGGTTGTCCCCTCTGACGCATCACGCGTCAGGCTGCAGATCCCCCGCGTACAACCGGAGCCATCGGAGCGCTTGCTCGTAGCGGAACCGCAAATCCCCGGTAATGCCATACTGTTCGCGGACCGGTTCGTCGCTCGCCGGACCGTGCAGCTTCTCCACCAGAAATTGATGCAGCGCCGCGGCCCACAAATCCGCAGCTCCATCGTCGTCCTCCGTGATCCAGTCGTAGACCGGACTGCCATAAGCCACCTGGACGCATTCCTTCCACATCTCCTCGGCGAAATAGGACAGCGTCGGATCCGACACCTCCGCGGCCTGCTTCACCCTGGCCAGCACGTTCGATACGGCCGGCGGGAAGTCCTCGAACTTCATCGGCGTCGTCTCGGCCTCTACGGACAGCGTCGCGCCGCCCCGCCGGAAAAACACGGGACCGGTCGCGCCCAATTTGTTCAAGAGCTGAAACGCGCGAAACTGCACGGCCGGATGACATTCCCGTTCCGCCAGCCAAGCGCGGATACCCGGCTCGATGTCGGGATGCTCCAAATAATAAAGCTGCCCCAGCGCCAGCAATTGATCCTCGGGTTCCTCCTTCTCCCTCAGGGAAGCCAGAAGCCTGGGAATATAGTCCGCGTCCTTCCCGGAACGGTCGTACAGCCGCCGCTGCAGCGCTTCCTCGGCGTCCTCCTCATCCTCGTTCCACGGCTCGCCGGCGTCGGCTCCGTTCCCGGCATCCGGGAATGCGGCTTCCAGCCAGCCGAGCAGAGCCAGCCATTCGGTATGGTGCCGTTCGGCCTCCCCGCCGCATTGGAGCAGGAACGAGAGCAGCGATTTGGCTTCGCCGTAACGTTCCGTCTCCAGCATTCTCGTCAATTGAATCTGATAGTAGTCCAACGTCTTGGGAAACAAGACCAAGTTATCTTTGTTGGAATCATTCACGCGGTGAACCCCTTCCTGTTGGCGCGGCGGCCCTCGGTGGCCGATTCACCCGCATTATACCATGAACCCCGCGGAAAAAGGAAAAGCCCGGAAGAGGCTTCTCCGAACACACCCGGATCATCCCGGCGAAACGCCTGCCGTTCGGGGTTGATTTCCAAACGGCGTCTGTGCTATATTTCTTATTGTTATCCTACTTGCGGGTGTAGTTCAATGGTAGAACGCCAGCTTCCCAAGCTTGAGGCGTGGGTTCGATTCCCATCACCCGCTCCATCCTACGATTACGTTAAGCCTTTGCTTGCGCAAAGGTTTTTTTGTTTGTTGTCCGGTCAGGAGACGCGCCGAACGACAGGGATCGCGGCCAAGATGCGCCTCGTCGCCAGCGTCCGCAAAGCGCGCCTGCGCCAATCCAGCACCCGGGCTTTGCCGTTCCTCACCGAATAGACCGTGACGACCGTCTTCGTCGTCCGTCCCTTGCTGTCCCGGTAAACGATCTGGACGGGCCAACGTCCGATCGCACGCTCGATAACCACCCTTATCACTCTCCGACAAGAACATTTGTTCGTTCCCATTATAATCCGTTCGCGTCAAACGATCAAGTGATCCGTTTTCCAACTGTGTCAACGCCCAGTCCTTGGGCATAGGTTGAACCGTCAAAGTTTGGGGGTTATCACGATGACGTTCGGCCCGCTTGGACCCGCATCGTCCGGAAGAGTAAGACGTTCGCAAAAGGAGCCTCCCGCCGCCGGAAGGCTCCTTCTGCTTATCGCTTCAATCGATTTTCTTTGAAGGGGCGCGAAAATTTCCAAATTTGCACTTGAGTCTTTCCGCTCGAATATGATAATATAATCAAGCTGTGTCCCAGTAGCTCAGCTGGATAGAGCATACGCCTTCTAAGCGTACGGTCGGGGGTTCGAATCCCTCCTGGGACGCCATTTGATTCATTTTGAACGCGATTGACGATGACGCGAATATCCCGAAAGCCCGGCAGCATTATGGGTTTTCGGGATTTTTTGTTTGTTGGCGGAGCAGGAGGATCTTGCGGCGGATACGGTGGATCCGGAGCTATTGCTTTTGTACTTGTGCTCTTCATTTTGCTGGTCATTATCCTCGCTGCAGGAACACCACGTCCGACACTCGAGGCCGAGTGTCGGTTTCTTTATGGGCGGCGCGAATACGCGAAAGGTCGCTTCGAAGAAATTCGGCAACCCCTTGCATAGGAGGAAACCGAAGGAAGCATAATAGGTCCAGAAACGGTGGAGGTGATCAAAAACATGGCAAACGACCGCAGCTCCAATCAACTCGTCGTTCAGCAAGCGAAAGCCGCTCTGGACCAGCTAAAATTTGAAGTCGCCCAAGAGCTGGGCATTCAAATTCCGCAAGACGGTTACTACGGCAATATGGTGACTCGCGATACCGGACGCATCGGGGGGAACATCACCCGTCGCCTGGTTCTGATCGCCGAGCAGCAACTGGCGGGCCAAAGCAACTGGAGATAACCAAGCGAGAGCAGCGAGGGCCACCCCTCCTGCTCTTTTGCTTTATTCAAGGGGAGAAATCATGATATGGGGGGAGGCATTCCCTTCTCTTCGTCGAAGAAAGAGAAATCACTTTTTTCTAGAAGAGGGGGGACTCCCATGATCTAGTTGCTTTACGGGCTGCTGTCGGGCCGTCATGGCCGCACTGGTGGCGATCTTCGGCAAGATCGGGCTGAAAGACATCGACGCCAATTCGGCGACGGCTTTCCGCTCCGTCATTATGGCTTTATTTCTTCTTATCGTCGTGGCCGTCCAAGGGAAATTCAGCCAGTTGGGCGAAATTTTGTCGCACCGCAAGGCGCTGACGTTCATCGTTCTGAGCGGAAAGGCAGGGGCGCTGTCGTGGCTGTTTTATTTCCTCGCCCTGAAGTACGGGAAAGTATCGCAAGTCGGACCGATCGACAAGCTTAGCGTCGTGATCGCCGCGCTGAAATAACGGTCAAGCAGGCCGAGGCTCGTTCATAAACTTGAAAGAGAGGGTCATATACACGCAGATTGACCTGGCACGAAGCGATGCCGGGATCAGCCTTCGCCTCCGTCGGGTGGATCGTCTCCTCTCTGCTTTTCTCGTTCTACGTCAACAACTTCGGCCAAGTATCGGCGGCGAAGGGAGACTAGCCTCACGGCAAAAAAGCCCCGGGCGAAGCCGTTCGGCTCCTTCCCGGGGCTGGCCGCCGCCTAACGGTTGTGCGGCGTGGCGGGCGCGTTTTGCGCGGGATGCGGTTCGCTCTGGCTCGTCTTGATCGTCTGCTCGGCGAACTCCTCGCCGCGCTTCGCATAGGAATTGCCTTTGTTCTTCTTGAATTTATCGCCCATGGGCCGAAGCCTCCTTCAAATGGATGTCCAATTGGCGCTGCAGATCCCCATACTCGAGCAGCCGGCGGCCGAACTGCACGCGATCCTCCGCTCCGCCATGGCTCGGGCCCGCGAACATTTGCGCCGTGACGTCCTCGTATGCCGCGTGCAGGCTGTTATCGAACCAATCCGTCTCCGCGTCCGCGCCGTTCGCGATGACGCGGACGAGCTGGTAGTGTCCGTTGCCCTCTCTGCGGAAGTAGGCGAGCAAACGTGGCGCGCGGGCAGCGTCCGTCTCCACTTCGATTTCGGCGTAGCGCTGGCTGCCCCGCTCCAGCACCTGGCGGAACGACGCACGGCGTATCGTCAACATGAATGCGGCCTGCCTCCTGTCAGTCGAGAAAATGGTGATCTTCGATATGGCGTTTCGTCTCTTCCGTCCCCAGTTCGTACAGCAGGCTGTAAATGCCCTTCAAGTGGCCGGCGTACGCCTCGTTGGTCTGCTCGTCTCCTGCCGTCAGCCAGCCGGTGAAGTGAAACGCAGACGCCTCTTCGGCGCTCGCCAGCTCCTCGAACTTCTCCTGAAGCTTGTTCAGCTCCTCCTCGTTGGCGCGAATGGCGAACTCGAAAGGCGCCGCCTCCTTGTCCTCCAGAATTTGTCCCGCGCCTACGGCGACGTAATACGTTTTGCGCTCGTCCCCGATGACCCTTCCCTCCTTTTCCACGACTGCGAATCCCGGTCCGTTCTTTCCGTATTTTCTCCCGCCCGCCCGCTTTTATGTCACTTCCCGAAAGACCGCTCCCGAATTTCGCCCGGACTTTGAGTCAAAACGGCCGCCGGCGGAATATGGTGAATCCGGGGCAATTGTCTCGGTACGATTTGGTTGGAAGCAGACAAGATGACCATTCGGGGCAGCATCCGCGGCAAATTCGTAAGGAGGAAACGGCAATGTGCGGAATTACAGGTTGGGTGGATTGGCGAAACGATCTGACGACACAGGCCGACATCGTGGAGAAAATGACGGAGACGATGTCGCTTCGCGGACCGGACGCGGCGGGAACGTGGCTGTCCAGGCATTGTGCGCTCGGGCACCGGCGGCTCAGCGTCATCGATCCGCAGAACGGGGCGCAGCCGATGGTGCGACCGGCCAAATATGCCGACGATCAACGATGCGTCGTCGTTTATAACGGCGAACTATACAACGCGCTTGAGCTGCGCAAGGAACTCGAGAAGCTCGGCTACGCGTTCCGGACAACTTGCGACACGGAGGTATTGCTGCTCGCGTACGTCGAGTGGGGGCCGGAATGTCTGGGCAAATTCAACGGCATCTTCGCGTTCGCGATCTGGGATACGGAGAAAGAGCGGCTGTTCATGGCGCGGGACCGGCTGGGCGTCAAACCGCTGTTCTACCGGCGGGAGGAAGGGCGTCTGCTGTTCGGTTCCGAGCCCAAGGCGATTCTGGCCCATCCGGACGTGCCGGCGGAGATCGACCGGGAAGGCCTGGCCGAGCTGTTCATCATCGGTCCCGCGCGCACGCCCGGCCACGGCATCTGGCGCGGCATGTCGGAGCTGAAGCCGGGGCACAGCCTGATTTACGACCGCGACGGCATGCGGCAGTCGGCCTATTGGCGGCTCGAGAGCGTTCCGCATGAGGACGACGAGCCGGCGACAGCCGAGCGCGTGCGGGAGCTGCTGACCGACACGGTCGAACGGCAGCTCGTCTCCGACGTGCCGGTCGGCACGCTGCTGTCCGGAGGACTCGACTCCAGCGCGCTTACGACGCTGGCCGTCCGTTATTATGAGAGAACCGGCCAAGGCCGGGTGCAAACGTATTCCGTCGATTACGTGGATAACGACAAGTTTTTTAAAGCTCACGACTTTCAGCCGAACCCGGACGCCCCCTGGATCCGGCGGATGGTCGGCTACCTCGGCACGGATCATCATCCGGTGCAGTTCGATACGCCGGAGCTCGTAGAAGCGCTCGAAGCGGCCGCGCTGGCGAAGGATTCCCCCGGCATGGCCGACATCGACGCTTCCCTGTATTTGTTCTGCCGGGAGATCAAGAAGGGCGCGACCGTCGCCATCTCCGGGGAAGCGGCCGACGAAGTGTTCGGCGGCTACCCGTGGTTCCACCGCCGGGAGGCGCTGGAGGCGAACACATTCCCCTGGTCGCTCGCTCCCGAGCTGCGGGAGAGCGTCATGTCGGCGGAAGTGCGCGAAATCGTCCGGGCGCGCGATTACTTGGGCGACCGCTACGCCCAGGCGCTCGCGGAAGTACCGGAGCTGCCCGGCGAAGACGAGGACGCGCGGCGCATGCGGCGCATGTCTTACTTGAACATTACGCGGTTCATGCCGACGCTGCTCGACCGCAAGGACCGGATGAGCATGGCCGTCGGACTGGAGGTGCGGGTGCCGTTCTGCGATCATCGGCTCGTGCAGTACGTGTTCAACATCCCGTGGAAGCTGAAAATGGCGGGCGACCGCGAGAAAGGCATCCTGCGCAAGGCGCTGGAAGGCGTGCTGCCCCACGAAGTGCTGTACCGCAAAAAAAGCCCCTACCCGAAAACGCACAACCCGGGTTATTTGAACGCGGTTCGCGGCCTTCTGCTGGAGCGGCTGGACGATCCCTCCTGCCCGCTTCTGCCGCTTATCGACGCGGGCAAAGTGCGGGAGATCGCCGCGCAGGCGGACCCCGGCTCGCACCTGCCTTGGTTCGGACAGTTGATGTCCGCTCCACAGCTGTTCGCTTACTTGCTGCAATTCGATTTCTGGCTGCGGCATTACAAGGTGAAGTTCGTCTGAAAGGCCTGGCTAACGAACGTTTCAGAAAAAAGAAGCTTCCCGCCGCACGGATCGCGCGGACTCGGAAGCTTCTTTTTCGTGGCGTCCGTCACAGCTTCGCAAGCAGACGGCGCAGCGCAAGACCGCGATGGCTGATCCGGTTTTTCTCCTCGAGCGAAATCTCGGCCATCGACTTGCCGTATTCCGGGAGGTAGAACAGCGGATCGTAGCCGAACCCGCCGGAGCCGCTCGCGCGGTCCGCGATAAAGCCTTCCACCGTTCCTTCGGCGACCGTTTGGGCGCCGGTGGCCGGTTCGTACAGCACAAGCGAGCATACGAACCGCGCGGAGCTGAGCAGCTTGGCGCCGTCCGGCCCGGCTCCGGCACCCTCCGCCGAGGCGCCGAGCGCCGACAGTTCCCGCAGCAGCTTCGCGTTGTTTGCGGCGTCTCCCGCCCCTTCGCCGGCGTACCGCGCGGAATAAACGCCGGGAGCGCCGCCCAGCGCGTCGACGCACAAGCCGGAATCGTCGGCCAGCGCCGGCAGCCCCGTCGCCTCCGCCGCCGCCTTCGCCTTGATCAGCGCGTTCGCCTCGAACGTATCTCCGGTCTCTTCGATCTCGGGAACGCCTGCGACTTCGTTCAAATCTTTGACGCTGACGCCGAGCGCGGCGAACGCTTCCCGGAATTCCCGCGTCTTGCCCGCGTTGCGGGTCGCGATCAGGAGCGTATCCCCCCGTCCGATCATATCTCTGCGCCTCCGATCCGGGTTCCGGCTACGCCCAGAACGTCCCGCTGCAGCGCGATCAGCCTGCCGATCCCTTCCCCGGCCAGCTCCAGCATCTCGTTCAGCTCGGTCCGGGTAAACGGCGATTCCTCGCCGGTGCCCTGCACCTCTACGAAAGCGCCGGCCCCCGTCATGACGACGTTCATGTCCACCTTCGCCTTGGAATCCTCCTCGTAGTTCAAGTCCAGCAGCGTCTTCCCGTTCAGCACGCCGACGCTCACCGAAGCGAGATAGTCCGTCAGCGGATACTTTGCGAATTTCCCCGCTTCCGACAGCTTATGTACGGCCAGCGCCAAGGCGATGAACGAGCCGGTGATCGATGTCGTCCGCGTTCCCCCGTCCGCCTGCAGCACGTCGCAATCGAGCGTAATCGTCCGCTCGCCCAGCGCTTCCAGGTTCACGACCGAACGAAGCGCCCGCCCGATCAGCCGCTGGATTTCCATCGTCCGGCCGCCCAGCTTGCCCTTGATCGACTCGCGCTGATTGCGCGTCTGGGTCGCGCGCGGCAGCATGGAATATTCCGCCGTTACCCAGCCCTTGCCCTGACCTTTCAAGAACGGGGGCACCTTCTCGTCCACCGTGGCGGTGCACAACACCTTCGTGTCCCCCATCTCGATGAGCACGGACCCTTCCGCGTATTTATTCGGATGAAGCGTTGCGGCAAACGGCCGCAAGTCGCGAAGCTGCCTTCCGTCGGATCTCATGGTATGTCCTCCTGAATTTCGGTTCTCGAGTATATCCCTCCTATTCTACCAGAGAAGCGGGCGAAAAGCACCAAAGGCGGCAAGCAAGTGTCGTTGTTCTGTGATATTGTCAGGGTGTAACTGTTCCGAGAAAATGTCAGTATGGATAAGAAGGAGCAGGTTACCTTGACACGAGAAGAACTGAAGCGTGCAATGGTTCTAGACAAATGGATCAGTGGGCATCTAACGGAAACCGATGTTGCTTCTGCTTTGGGAATCTCCGTCCGTCAAGCGTATCGGCTGAAAGCCAAATACGTCCATGGAGGTGCACAAGTGTTGGCCCATCAGAATCGGGGGCGAAAACCGATTCACACGCTGTCGGACGAACTCAAGCAGCGGGTGGCGGATTTGTACCGCGGACCGTATCACGGCAGCAACGCTGTCCATTACGCCGAACTGTTGCAGGAACGGGAAAACATTAAGCTTAGCGTTTCTTCCGTCCGTCGTATCCTCATCGAACATGGTCTAAAGCTGCCACGCACCAGACGGTCTTTCGTCAAAACTCACCGGCCTCGAACTCGGAAGCCACAAGCCGGCATGCTCTGGCAAATCGATTCCTCCCCTTTTGCGTGGTTGGAGGATCGAGGTCCGTCGTTGACCTTGCATGGGATCATCGACGATGCAACAGGTGAGGTGCTGGGTGCTGTGTTTCGTCCAACCGAAACGTTTGAAGGCTATGCCTTGGCGATGATGCAGGCTCTGCGCAGCAGAGGCGTTCCGATGGCTTTGTATAGCGACCGCCATACGATCTTCCGTTCCCCTCAAGAAGCTTTGACGCTGGAACAGGAATTGGCGGGAGAAACCAAGCCCTTATCCAACTTCGGGAAGGCTGTGGCCGATCTGGGGATCACCCACATCAAGGCCTTATCACCCCAAGCCAAGGGAAGGATTGAGCGGCTATGGCAAACCTTCCAGGATCGTCTGGTGATCGAACTGCGCTTGTTAGGCGTCTGCTCCGAACAGGAAGCCAATCGGGTTCTACCATCCTTGCTAAAGAAGCACAACCGTCGCTTTGCCGTCAAACCGCAGCAAGTCGAGTCTGCTTATCGCCCGCTTCCCAACGAACTAAAGCTTGAACATGTATTTACACGCCGCGAAATACGCAAAATGGGAGGCGGACAAACCTTTTCTTGGAACGGTAAATGCTACACTCCAACACCTGTAAAGGGCTTGCCATTATGGGAACCCAAGGCTGTAATCGAAGTTCGGGAAACGATGCAAGGCGAGGTGCTGATTTGGCATAACAATCGGGCTTGGATTTGCACGGAAACCACTCGCCAAGCGAAACCCGTCGCAAATGTCGCAAATAAAAAGAGCGAGCCTGCGACGCCACGCAAGCCCGCTGCGGATCATCCCTGGAGAAAGGGATTCACCAATACGCGCTTTCAGCGTAGCATAGCTCGTTAGAGCAACGCAAGTGGCAGATGGGGTTTACCGACGACGATGGAGGCCCGCTGTAAACCCATCTTCTTCAACCACTAACCATGACATTTTCACAGAACATTTAACCTGACATTTTCATTGACGCTTGACACAAAGGCGGCAAGCAAGCCCAAAGAAGCGTCTTCCGCCTCCGGTATGATTTTCCTGAAGCTGGGCAACCTATTCGCGATTATTTCCAGGCGGGAAGGAGACGAACCCCGTGCTCGACCAAATCAAGCAACAGCTTGGCGATCCGGCCGATCTGCTGGCCAAGACGCTGGACAACGGCTATACGAAAATGGAATTCTGCTTCTTTCCGAGCATGTGCGACATTAATCAGGTGAAAGACGCCATCATGGTCCCGTTCTCCTACCGGTTCGATCCCGACGAATTCCGGCGCATGCTGAAGAGCAGCCCCGGCTTCGTGCGCGCGGACAATCCCGACGAATGGGTCGCCATGCTGCTCAAAGGCTGCACGCTGATTCAATACGAAGGCGCCGTCTACGCCATGGAAGCGATTCGCAAAATGGAGACGAAGCCCGGCAATACGGAAGTGGAGGCTTCTCTGCAAGGGCCGCAGTCGTCGTTCACCGAAGATTTGGACATGAACATGAATTTGATCCGCCTCCGCTACAATTTGCCTACGCTGGCGGTGGAGAAAATGGAAAAAGGGGACGTCTCCAAAACCCGGTTTATGATTCTGTACGACCGCGACAAAGTGGACCGCAAACCGCTCGACGAGCTGCACAAACGGCTGGAGACGATTCAGATGAAGCTGCTGCAGGCGGCCGGCCAGCTCGGGATGTACCTCGGCAATTCCCGGTTCAGCCTGTTCCCCGTCACGATCCAGACGGAGCGTCCGGACCGGGTGGCCCAATTTCTCGAGCGGGGCAAAATCGCCATCATGGTCGACGGCAGCCGATTCGCCATCGCCCTGCCCGTCCGGTTCTTCGACTTCATGCATGCGATGGACGACGATTACGAGCCGTTCTGGATGGGGCGAGTCATCATCCTGTTCCGCTATATCGGCATGCTGCTGTCCATGACGCTGCCTTCGCTCTACATTGCCGTCTCTTCCTACAATCCGGAGTTTTTCCGGGTACAGCTCGCCTTCTCCATCGACGGAAGCAGGGCGGCCGTGCCGTATCCCGCTTTCATCGAAGTGTTTATCATGCTCTTTATGATCGAGGCGCTGATCGAGGCCAGCATCCGGTTGCCCCGGTTCGTCGGTTCCACCGCCGCGACCGTCGGCGGTCTTATTCTCGGCCAGGCCGCCCAGCAGGCGGGGCTCGTCAGCAGCATCATGATCATCGTGACGTCGGTCGTCGCGATCTCGAACTTCGTCATTCCGAACAGCTCGTTCAGCTATTCGATTCGGGCTTTGAAATACTTGTTCGTCGTCGTCTCCATCTTTTACGGCATGATCGGGGTCATCGTAACGATGTTTCTCGTCATCGTTTATTTGTGCCATTTGCGCAGCTTCGGCCAGCCTTACCTGGCGCTCTTTATGCCGAGCGAAAAGGAACACCAGTCGCACAAAAAATCGGGGTGATGGTTTCTGAACCGCTACTTTTACTATCATTTCATTTACGTCGGGTTTATGAACATCATGCTGTTCGTTCCCCACATCCTGGTGAAAGACCGCTTCGACGGTGCCGTCATGAGCCTGCTCGTCGCCATCGCTTGCGGATCCGTCGTCTCGATGGTCACGATATGGTGCTATCAGCAGTTTCCGGAAATGGGCCTGCCTGAAATTTTGCATCGGTATTTTCCCGCGTGGATCGCCATCCCGCTTATCGTCCTGGCCGGCGTTGCCTGGTCGACCGCCGGGATTCTCGTCGTCTACAGCTTTACGCGGACGATGGGCATTTTCTTCAACCCCGAGACGAACGAATTCTACTTTCTGTTCATCGTCGTCTTCGCCTGCGTATTGGCCGGTTCCCGATCTTCCCGATCCGTTCAGTTCACCCTGGAAATTCTTTTTTTAATCATCGCTCCATTGGGACTGTTCATTCTGTTCAAGGCGGTGACCGATGATCAGGTTAGCTGGGACGCCATGCGGGTGGTGGCGGGCTACGTGTGGAAAGCGCCGACGTTGAAATCGGTAGCCGCGGCCTCGTTCCTCTTCAGCGGCTACCTCAACATTCAGCTCTTCAACCGGATGAATCCGTCCGGCTACAAGCTGAAGTATCGATGGAGCATCCCGCTTCTCGGGGCGTTCTTCGCCTTCTTCACCTTCTTCATCCCGATCGGCTTCCACGGAACGATGGCGGTCGAGCATTACGTGTTCCTCTGGAGCGTTACCGCGGATTCCATGGTCATGAAGTACGGGTTCGTCCAGCGGGTGCTGTTTACGTTCCTCATCCTCTTTGCGGTGCTGTCGCTCATGTTCGTCATGAACGCGTTCCACTGCTCGATGGAGTTTTTCAAATCGTGTTCGCCAAACTACAAGCCCAAACCGGAGGAAATGCCCGTACCGAGAAGCAACTGGATTCTCTGCTCCGTCTTCGGGGCGCTGTCCTTCTTGTATTCTCTGTGGGCCAACGAGCAGAGAAACACATGGGCGACGGAATGGTGGCTCGTCTCCCGATTTTTTGTGGAACTGTTCGCGATGTTCGTGATGCTGTTCGTCGTGTTGCGCGCCAGAAAAAAATCGAACGTCCGGGGCGCGAAAGGGGGCTCCGCCCATTATGGCAAATGAAGGAGGTGTCCGGCATGAGGCGAGCGTTCCTCGTCTTCCTGCTCTGTTCGCTGCTGTCAGGCTGCGGCATAAAGGATATCGACAAACGCTTTTACGTCGTCACGACGGGAGTCGACTGGAGCGGCAACCCGGAGAAGCCTTACCGGATATCGGTTAGGCTGGCCATTACGTCGGCGAAAGTCGAGAGCGGATCGTCCCAAACCCAGATTCAGACGATCGACGCCCCTTCGATCGCCGAGGGCGTGCGCCACTTGAAGTCGTTCGTGGACAAGGAGCTGGAGTTCGGCCACTGCCGCGTGTTCATTTTAGGCAAGACGCTTCTGGATCGAGGCGATCCCGAAGCGATGACCTGGTTCGTCCGCCGCCGCGACATTCAGATGGTCTCTTTCTTCGGCGTTGGCGATCCGGACGCCTTGTCGGTGTTGAAAGTAAAGCCGGTATCGGAGCGGTACCCCGGCAACGCGTTGTTCCTCACCTTCGGCAACGAAGGCTCCGAATCGCCCTACACGGTAACGACCTATTTGTTCGACCTGTTTCGGCGCCATTTCGAGCGGGGGCTCGATCCGGTTCTTCCCGTCGTCAAAAGCAAAGATCAAACTTACGAAATCGACCGTTTGCTTCTGATGGACAAAAAAAAGGCGCGTCTCATCCTGAATCCGGAAGAGACGCTGTTGTTCAATATGACGGCCAACCAAACGCCGAAGTCCGAGCTCAAGATGCCTTACGGAGAAAGGCGGATCGTGTTGACCGTCAACCATACGCAGACGAAGATGAACATCAGCCGGGACGAAATTCCCAAGATCACCCTGAACGTCATGGTGTCCGGCCTGTTGGAGGAGAGCCCCAGCGAAGTGCTGGAGAAGGATTGGCAAGGCATCGAACGGAAGCTGGCCCAACAATTCTCCAACGAGGTCGAGGACTTGCTCTACAAAATCCGCGACACCGGCGTCGATCCGTACGGCTTCGGTCTCCATTATATGTCCACTTATTTCGGCGGCGACAAAGCATACAAGCATTGGCAGTCCGTCTATCCGCAAGTCCGGTTTAAAGTCGTCACCCGAGTCAAAATAACGGGACCGGGAGTCATTCGTTAGCGGGACAGCGCGTTGATCGCCACGGGACGGTCGACGGGCTCGGTGTAGGAGCGGTTGTCGGAATCGGTAAACTCGTCGCTGCCGTTCAGCGTAATGAGGGCCTTCGGCTCGCCCGCCGTCTCGGTCAGCGTCAGGACGACGGCCTCCATCGTCTCCGCCGGCACGGTCATCTCCGGCTCCCAGCCCGGATCCTTAAGAGACACGCTGACCGTGCCGTCCGATTCGGACAGCTTGTCGACCGTCACATCCGAGGTCAGCACGGGCTGAAGCTTCCGGTCGTCCAGCGGACCTTTGATCAGCTCCTCCAGAGCGGCGCGGTTGCGGTCCGGGGTACGCGTGATCAGGCGGGTGACGGGTACGAAGTAGCCTTCTCCCTGCTCGGAACGGGCCGAGAAGTACAGCGTCACCGCCATCGACCGGCTCGCGTTCGTGCCGGCCGCTTGCTCCAGGTTGATGCCGATGTCCCGCGACAGCGTCTCGGCCAGCGGCAGCCCGGAAGCGGGAAGCTGGCGCAGAGGCTGACCGTCGACGGTAATCTTCACGTTCCGGATGCCGGGCAATTCGGTCATCGTCCAGACGATCGCTTCGACCGCCTTGCGTTCCTGCTTCGGGGGAATTTGCGGGAACGGTGAAGCGAAGTCGACCGTCGCAACGCCGCTCGACGCATCGGCGTGCACGGAATTGATTTTCGTGCCTTCCGGCAGCAGCGGAGAGAAGCCGGGCGGCAGTTGATCGGCCGGCAGCTTGCCTTGAATGAGCCAGGCGGCGGCGGTGTTCTCCGGCGATTGGGTAGTGTCGCCGCTCAGCCCCAGCGTCATCGGGGCGACGTAGCCGTTGCGGTCCAGCAAATAGACGGTCAACTCGTCCTTGCCCGCGGCAACGGTCACGCGCGAATCCGGCTTCTCCGCTTGGGCCGGCGTCTCCGCAGCTTGAAGCATCGTCTGTTCGACTTCCGCCGGCGGCGGATCGATAGCCTCCTTGCTCTGGACGCCTGCGCCCGAATTCGCGCAGCCTGCGGCCAGAGGCAGCAGCAAGACGGCGGCCAGCAGCTTCCGAACGTTTTTACGGCCTGCTAATTTCATGCCAATTCCTCCCGTATAGAGAAACGCCGTTTCCCGGCCTTCCCGATTGTAGTAATATGTATACTAGCCCCCAGGGGAATGTATGAACGGTTTGTCCCGCTGCGCGCGGAACGGCCGCAATCCGATCCGAAAGAGGTGTCGCCGTTGCCCGAACAGAACGAGTATCGGCTCAATAGCAAAGAAGTGGCCCGAGCCACGGAAGAATGGATGGCGAAAAGAGGCGTAACCAAAGGCCAGATCGGCCAGTTGGTCATGCTGCTCCAAAAGGACTTCTTCCCCGAGCTCACGCTGGACGAATGCATCGCCAACGTGGATTCCGTCCTCTCCAAACGCGAAGTGCAAAACGCTGTTCTGACCGGCATTCAATTGGATATATTGGCGGAAGAGAAGAAGCTGCTGCCCCCGCTGCAAAACATGATCGCCTTCGACGAAGGCCTTTACGGATGCGACGAAGTGCTTGCGCTGAGCATCGTCAATGTATACGGAAGCATCGGATTTACGAACTTCGGGTACATCGACAAGTTCAAGCCGGGCGTGCTGAAGAAGCTCAACGAGAAAAACGGCAAGGACGTTCACACGTTCCTCGACGACATCGTCGGAGCGATCGCCGCCGCGGCGTCCAGCCGCATCGCGCACCGCAAGCAGGCGGAACGCGAAGCGCAGGAAGAAGCGCTGGCGGCGCAGACGAAGCAAGACGCGCCCTAAGAGGCGCGCCGCTGTTCCGATCGATCTTTCGCCAAGCGATTCGCCGAAGACTTTGCGCTTGGGCAGCATTCGCTGCTATTCAGCCAAGCGGCGGCGCGGCCGTCGTTTGGCCCCTTCTCTCCTCCTACCCGGACAACCCGGCCCCCGACGCCCTCCTCTTCCTCCCGCTTCTGCCGATCCGGAAGCCGAAGGCCGCCGCGAGCAACTGCTGGAACAGCATGCCGCTGATGACCGGCAGAGATACCGCAGGCGGAAAATATTGAATCGCGAGAACTGCGCCCGCGCTCAAGTTGCGCATCCCCGAATTGAATTGAACGGCGACGGAATCTTCCCGGTTCCAGCGGAACAAGGCCGATACGCCCCATCCGATCAAGTAGCCCGTTACGGCCGTTCCCAGCGTCACGACGATAATCTTCGCCATATGGCCGTCGGCATGCCGAAGATCGGCGGAAATGGTGGAGCCGTTGACGGCCACGACCGCGAACAGTCCGATCTTGACGAGCGGGGCGAGCGGCGGGCTCCAGGCCGAGGCAACCTTGCCCTTCGTCCATTGGTTCAGAAGCATGCCGATGACGGAAGGGACGACGATCATCCACAGCAGCCCCTTCATCATGTCCCATGCTTCAATGCGAACGGTAGCTCCCATCAGAGCGTACAGACTCCCCGGGACGACCAGGGGGGACAGCAGGGTATCGATCAGAATGAGTGCAAGCGTCAGCGCGAGGTTCCCGCCATAAATCGTCACCCAGACGACGCTCACGACGCCGGTCGGAATGACGAACAGCAGCACGTAGCCTGTAATCGTATACGGATCGTCGGGGAAAAACAGCCGTCCGGCCGCCCACCCGATACAAGGCATAACAACGTGCAGAATAACGAAAATCCAAATCAGCTTCTGCGGCCTTAGCAGCACGCGGACCATCTCGCGGAAGCTGGACTTCAGACTGCCGACGAAGGTCATGACGGCAAATATCCACGGCACGAGCCATTCCAGCGGCGTCAGCCGCGAACCGCATAGCACCCCGACGCCGATCGCAGCCGGAGTGATGAGCGGCATGATTTTCTCAAGCGCGGCGTTTATTTTCGCCAACGCGGACAGCGCATTCATCGTTACACACGCCTCTTCCCGCTTAAGCTGCTTCGGAAATGCAGAAAATCGGTTGCCAGGTATCCGATGTCAGGCGCCGCAAATTACCGCAGCCTTCGAAAACCGCACGACGTCCCGCCCTTCCGGTCCCGGCCCGATCCATCGCTTGGCGGCGCCGCTTAGCTCGAGACGGACCAGATGCGCGATCGTCTCCGCCATCGCAAACCGCAGATTGTGCGGGTTGCCGCGCAATCTCGCGCCGAAGAGGCGCTCGCACAGCTCGAACGCCGTCAGCGCCCCCGCTTCTTCGATCAGCTCGAGCATCCGGAGCAGCCTCCGGTCGTGATGCTCCAGCAGCGCTGCCGCCCTCCCGGCCAAATCCGCGAACGGATCGCGGTGTCCGGGATACGCGAACACGCCGCCCAGCGGCAGCATGGCCCGCAGACTCGATAAATACGAGCCGAGCGGGTCCGGATCGGAATCCGGCATCCAGCCGATATTCGGCGTTATGTCGGGAAGCACCTGATCGCCGCACAGCGCGACGCCGCGTGCCGGATCGTAGAAGGCGATGTGGCTAGGCGCGTGCCCTTCACCGCCGATCAGCTCCCATTCGGCGCCGGCCATCCGGAATGTCTCGCCCGGCGGGGGCAGCGGCCGAACGTCCGCCGGGTGGGGCAGCACCTGCCCGAATACGCCGCTTATATGGCCGCGCAGCCCCTCGATGAGCGGCTCCGGCAATCCGTGATCGCGGAACGCCTCCACCAGCGCCTCGGAGAACAGCGGCGAGCGCCTCTCCTCTTCTCCCCACATTCGCATCGCGTAATGCCGCGCCGTCTCCGACATATAGACCGGCGCTCCCGTTCGCTCCTGCAGCCATCCCGAGAGACCGTAATGATCGGGATGATGATGGGTCAGCACGATCGCGCAAACGTCCCGCCAGCCGATGCCGAGCTCCGGCAACCGCGCCTCCCAGAACGCTTCCGTAACCGGAGAGCGAAGGCCCGGATCGATCAGCGTCCAACCCGATTCTCCCGGAAGCAAATAAGCGTTGACCCATCGGAGCGCGAACGGCAAAGGCACCCGCGCCTGGATCCATCCGTTGTCGTGACGGGTAATCGGAGCGAATTCTCGCATTTCCGTTCATCCCCCCTATCTCGTTCGGAGACGCTTCGCCTTCCCCAAACGTGTCCTGTCGCGGCTAGGCCGCAAAAAAATAGGCGCTTGTCTGCGCGTCAAGTTCCCCTTCAGTATAGCGTTTTTCCTCGAATGTGGCCAATCACCGATGGATAGATGTCCTCATATGATGGAGTATTCTCGCACGCCCCCGGGAAGGAAGCCTAAGAGGCCTGCACCAAAGAACTCGACACGGTGGAAGGAGATCGAAGCATGTCCACCCCGAAAATCGACGTCCAGGTCATCAGCTCCGGATATTTGCCCGAAGACGTCCTCATGCTGGGGGAATCCGTGATCAAGCAAGCCAAAATCCCGGTCCAGCAGCAGCTCGTTCTTCAATTCGGCTCATTCAGGCAGCACGTCTCGGTCGCGTCGGTCTCCCGTTACGAAGGCATGCGCGTCAACCAGACGCTGGCCCGCAAGATGGGGCTGCTGTCCGGCGCGCCCCTTCGGCTGCAGTACCGTTCGGCTTCGCGCACGATCGCCCTCGGCCCGCTGATCGGGGTTCTCGTCAGCCGGGACGATCCCGATCAGCCCGACAAGCCGTTCGGGGGCATCACGATGTTCTGCCGGGAATTGGCGGAAACTTGCCGCAATCAGGGCGCCTACGTGTATTTTTTTACGCCTTCGGCCATTCACTCCGATCTGAAAAACGTCGAAGGCTGGGTCTACCAGGCCGGGGGCTGGCGACGGACGACAATGCCGGCTCCCGACGTCGTCAACAACCGCCTGACGTCGCGCAAGCTGGAGAACCGTCCGATCGTGCAGCAGTTCATCGCGGAAATCAAGCGCAAGTACGGAGCGGCCGTGTTCAACGAGAAGTTTCTCGACAAATCCGAAGTGTTCGAAGCGCTCGGCCGGGATGCATCCCTGCAGCGATATTTGCCGGAATCGCATTCCTTGCGGAACTACACGATGCTCAAGAGCATGTGCTCGCGTTATCCCGTCGTGTTCCTCAAGCCGGTCCGGGGCTCGCTGGGCAAAGGAATCATCCGGCTGTCCAGGCTGGGAGCGGAAGGCTGGCAGGCTTCGTTCACGACGGTCAGCGGAACCCGCAAACAGACGTACCCGAACTTGCTCAAGTTCTTCTCCGCCATCTCCGGCAAGATGAAGACGGTCCGCTACCTGATCCAGCAAGGTTTGAACTTGATCGATTCCTCGGGCCGGCCCATCGACTTCCGGGCTCTGACGCAGAAGAACGGCTCCGGGAAGTGGATCGTCACCTCGATCGTCGGACGCACCGCGGGCAGCCAGCATTACGTCTCCAACCTGGCCCGCGGCGGCACGCTCGCGACGGTTCGGGATTCGGTGGCGAAGTCCAATTTGCCGGCCATGTTCCGAGGGGACGCCTCCGCCCGGCTCAACCGGGCGGCTCTCGAAATCGCGCGAGGGGTCGACGCGCAAATCCCGGCTCACTTCGGGGAGCTCGGCATCGATATGGCGATGGATACCGGCGGGAGAATTTGGCTGTTGGAAGTGAACTCGAAGCCTTCCAAAAACGACAATACCCCATTAAACGAAGGGAAAGTCCGCCCCTCGGTGCGGATGATGATTCAATATGCCCGTTTTGTGTCCGGATTCTAAACCGTCGTCCGCCGTTCTTGCCGCCTTCTCATCAAGACGGGCGGACCGCGAACCGCCCGAACGCTTGCAGGCGCTCGGCATCGTCGTGTGCGAGCGCGAGACGTCGCCTCCCTTCGCCGAAGCTTCGTTCATCCGCCGCCTGATCGGCGCCGGCCGAAGGTACGGCCTGGACGTCTTCGCCTTCTCGCCCGCCACGTGGAGCGAGGAGCGGGGAACCGTCCGCGCCTGGAAATGGCGATCCGGCTGGTGCCGGGAGGAACGGCCGGTCCCCTCGGTCGCCTACGACCGGGCCTGGCCCGAAAATGCCGCGCAGCGCAGACGCTACCGCTTGGGACTCGGCTGCATGGTGCAAAGCCGGGGACTGAGGCTGTTGAACGGAAGCCTCCCGGGGAAAGCCGAGGTGCATCGCGCCTTGTCCCGCTGCCCGGAGCTCGGCCGCTGGCTGCCGCCGACCGCCGTCTACCGGGGGGAAGCCTCGTTGATCGACTGGCTCGACCGCCAAGGAGGGGCCGCGTTCCTCAAGCCCTCGAACGGCTCGCAAGGCCGAAGAGTCCTTTCGATTTCCCGGGAAAACCCCGGCTCAGGTCTGGTGAGCATAGGCGGCCGGACCGCCGCCAACCGGCCTTTCCGGCTGGCGGGCGTGCGGGAGGCGGAAGCGATTCGGCGCATTCATCGCTGGATCGGCGAACGCCCTTACGTGATGCAGCCGTTGCTTGAACTGCAAGCGAAGGACGGGACGCCGTTCGACCTGCGCGTGCTGATGCAGCGCAACGGCCGCGGCCGCTGGACGACGGCGGGCATCGCCGCGCGCTGCGGAGCGTCAGGCTCCGTCACCGCCAATCTGCACGGCGGCGGCAGCCCCCGCCGTGCCGAAGCTTATCTGGAGGAGCAGTTCGGAAAGCGGCGCGCGCCGGAGCTGATCGATAGCCTTCGGGAAGCGGCCTTTGACATCGTCTTTCGGCTTGAGGAATCGTACGGGAAATTCGCGGAGCTCGGTCTCGATTTCGGAGTCGACCGGTCGGGACGCATCTGGTTTCTGGAAGCAAATGCCAAACCCGGGCGCGCCTCCATGGCGTGCGCCGGCGGTGCTGCGGCTGCAGAAGCCGCCGAGCGGCCGCTCGCTTACGCCCGATATATCCTGCTTCGAACACCTGGGAGGGTATTTCATGAGTTTGACTCTATGTAACGTCCACTTCACCCAGCAGCCGGAGAGAATTGTCTGGTTTTCCAGCCCCCTTGCGAAGCTCCTGAAGCTGAACGGACGCAAATCGATCAACGTCAAGCTCGGCCGGGATACCGTACCGGCCACGGTTCGCACGATCAACCGCAAAGGCCATCACGTATTCCTGTCGGCGGGACTCCGCCGCTCGGTCCGCGTCCCCAAGGCCGGCAACGTATATATCGCAGGCGCCGACAGCGAGGAGGTGCAGCTCGGACCGCTCATCGGCATCCTGACGGACAGCGACGTCCGATCGTCCGAAGCCCCGTTCGGGCCGCGCACCTCCTTCATTAAGCAGTTGCTTCAGCTCGGCCAGAAAAAAGCGTATTTCTTCGCCTTCACTCCCCGGGACATCAACTGGCAGCAGGAGACGGTGCACGGCTGGTTTCTCGACGGCGGCGGCGGTTGGGTCCGCAAGGTCGTGCCGCTGCCGGACGTCGTTTACAACCGGCTGCCGAGCCGGAGAGCCGAGACGGGCGTCGCCATTACGACCTTGCGCGACCGGTTCGTGAAGAAGAAGATTCCGTTCTTCAACTGGAGCTTCTTCAACAAATCGGACGTCTACACGCTGCTCGACAAGGACCCCGAAGCGCTGAGCCATTTGCCGGAATCGATCAACAACCCCGCGCCCGAGAAAATCAAGGAGATGCTCGAGAAGCACCAGTTCCTCTATTACAAACCGACGGGCGGCAGCCTCGGCAACGGCATTTACCGGCTGACGTACCATCCGCGCCGGGGGTATTTCGCCAGGTACCGGCGCAACGGCTCGAACGTGCTGCTCCGTTTCGCCAATTTCGGCAGCCTGATGAGGATGCTTCGGGCCCGGCACGGCAGCAGCCTCGGCCATTACGTGGTGCAGCAAGGCATCCGGCTGATCGATATCGACAATTGCCCGATCGACTTTCGCTTCCATATGCACAAGGACGGCAACAACAACTGGGTCGTCGCCGGCATCGGCGCCAAAAAAGCCGGACGGGGCAGCGTGACTACGCACATTAAAAACGGCGGCTCGCTCATGACGCCGGAGCAGGCGCTGAGCCGGGCGTTCGGAGAACGCTCGCAGGAAATTTTGCAGGAGGCGAAGCAGGTTGCGATCCGGCTGTCGGAGGCGATCGAGCGCAATTACGCCCATACGCTCGGCGAGCTCGGCCTCGACATCGGCATCGACCGCGACGCCAACGTCTGGATGTTCGAGGCGAATGCGAAGCCCGGAAGATCGATTTTCAAGCATCCCGCTTTGAAAGCGCAAGGGCGCGCCTCGCTCGAGTACATCCTTGACCATTGCCTCTATCTGAGCAAGTTCCGCAGAAAGGAAGAGACGTCATGATGCCGGGCATCGAGCAAGCCTTGAACCCGGATATGACCGACGTTGCTTCGAACGACAAACCGGTCGTCGCGATTCTGACCATCGACGACGACCTCCAATATTTCCGGGGCAATCGGCTGAATTTCGCCGACCTGCTCATCACGGGCGAACAGTTGGGCTTCATCGCGTACGTCCTGACCGTCAAACATTTGAAGCTCAACCGTTCGCGCCTTCTCGGATACACGTACCGGGCCAAAAGCGGGAGCTGGGTGAAAGGGTATTTTCCCCGGCCGGACATCGTCTACAATCGCATTCCCCAGCGCGAGGACGAGAGGCTGCCGCGGGTGCGGAAGAAGCTGATCTCCCTCGCCCGGCAGCCGGACATCCAGCTGTTCAACCGGCGCTTCTTCAACAAATGGTCGCTTTTCAAATGGCTCAACGAATCGAATACGACGCGATCTTACATTCCGGAGACGAGCCGGCTGACGGACTCGGCCGTGCTGGCCGGCCTGCTGAAGCGCCATTCGCTTATTTACCTGAAGCCCGTTCGCGGGAAAGCGGGTGTCGGGATCATGTCGGTGAGGGTGCAGCCCGAGAGGAATTTGCCCTACCGCCTGCAAATCCAGGAAGAGAAGGGCAGCCGCACGTACCGCTGCTCGACGTTGAGCAGACTGTGGGAGCGGGTATCGAAGCAATTGAAGGCCGCCGACGAGCCCTATATCGCCCAGCAAGGAATCTCTCTCGCTTCGGTGAACAGCCGCCCGTTCGACCTGCGCGCGCTCATTCAGAAGAACAGTTCCGGGCAGTGGGAAGTGACCGGCATCGGCGCCCGGGTCGCGGGCGACTCGAGCATTACGACGCATGTGCCCCGCGGCGGATACATCGAAGAACCGGAGAAACTGCTCGTCTTCGTGTTCGGTCAGGACAAAGCGCAGAAGGTGATGTCGAAGGTGCGGAGCACCGCGTTGGTGCTGGCCCGCCAAATCGAACGGTCGGCGAAAAGCCGAATGGGCGAAATGTCGATGGATTTGGGCGTGGATGCCACGGGACACATTTGGTTCTTCGAAGCCAACTCCAAGCCGATGAAATTCGACGAACCGCATATTCGCAAAAAGTCGCTGGAGCAAATATTCCATTACAGCGAATATTTGCATCAGAAGTCGCGGCAGCAAAAAGGGGGTTGACCCGATGAACGTCCGATTGATGTCTTCGGAGGAGTGGGAACGCAAGCGGTTCTCGCTGCTTCGTTTTATACGCAGTCACGGCGAACGCCGCATTACCCAGGCGGGCTGGCTGCGGCTCGTCGCCCTGGCCGCGGCGGAGCTGGAGCGCCCCGGAACGGCAGTGGCCGTCGCGCACACGGCGGGCGGCCAGCCGGCCGGCATCGCTTTCGCCGCCGGCTACGGCGACGACGCGTGCTTCGTCGTCGTCCACCCGGCGCTGCGCGGCCGGGGCATCTGCCGCAGCCTGCTCTCCCGCCTCGCGGACGAGTGGGGGCGGCTGACGTGCCGCGTCGCCGCCGACAACACCGCCAGTCTCGCCGCGTGCTTCGCGGCGGGGCTGGTTGCCGTCGGCCTCGAGAGCGGGCCTACGGGCAAAGCGACGCTGCGCCTCGTGCGGCAGCCGCGAACCGCCGGCGCCGCCGAAGGCCGCGAAGCCGCGTCGGGAGACGTACTCGCCGGCCTGGCGTCGCCGCTGCGGAGGTGAACCGGGTGGCGCAACCCGTACTCGGCATTTTAACGCTCTACTTGAACGACAACAAAGCGTTGGAAGAGAAAAGCGTCTATGCGAAAATGACCGCGGCCGGCGCCAAAATGGGACTGAGCGTGGTCGTCTTCACGCCGGAAGACGTGGAAGAGAGCAGCGGGCGCGTGAACGCGCTGATCTATCGCGCCGATTCACGCACTTGGAAGCGCAGGCTGATCCGAATGCCGGGCCTGATCTACGACCGCTGCCGCATTCAGCGCAGCAAGCGCTTCGAGAAGCTGCTCGCGTTCCGCAAAAAATACGCCCATCTGGCGTTTCTGAACCGTCCGCTTCGCAACAAGTGGACCGTATACCGCACGCTGGCCAAGGTGAACGCGTTCCGCAACCATCTCCCCGCCACCCGTCTCTACGCCTCCCCAAGCGACGTGACGGCCATGCTCGGCAAACATTCGCTGCTTTATCTGAAGCCGATTAACGGAACCGGAGGGCGCGGCATCCTGCGGATCGAGAAGCGCAAAAACGGGACGCTTCTGCTGCAGGGACGGAACCACGACCGCCGGATCGTCGAGCCCCGGATCGTCACGCGGACCCAGCTCTCCGAGGCGATCCGGACGTGGGTGATGCGAGGCGACCGCTATATCGTCCAGCAAGGGCTCCATATTCGGCTGCCGAGCGGGCGGGTGCACGATTACCGCATGCTCGTGCAGAAGAACGGCGCCGGCGAATGGGAGGTGACCGGCTGCGCGGGGCGCGTCGGTCCGCCGCGCAGCATTACGTCCAACTTGCACGGCGGCGGAACGGCCGCTTCGATGAACGCCCTGCTCAAGCAATGGGTCGGCAGCGAAGCCAAGATCGCCCAGATTCGCCAGACGGCGGAGGGGCTCGGTCTCTCCGTCGCCCGCTACCTGGAGTCGGCGTTCGATACGCTATGCGAGCTGGCCCTGGATCTTGCGATCGACCGCAACGGCCGCGTGTGGCTGCTGGAGGTGAATCCGAAGCCGGCCCGCGAGGTGTTCATTCAGGCCGGAGAACGCGACGTGTACAACCGGGCGATTACGCGGCCGCTGGAATACGCGCTCTGGCTGTACCGCCGCAAGCGGGACGGAAGCGGGTTCGCCGATCATCGGTCCCGCACGCCCGAACCGGCCATCGTCGGTACGAATTCGTCCTCGCTGCTGCAGGAGCATCGGGGAGCGGCGGCTCCCCCGTCCGCACGGGAAGAGAACGGCGCCTGAACGTCAGAAGAGGCTGCAAGAGCGAAAATGCCGAAGGAGTGCCTTAAGATCGGCCCCTTAATTTGCCAAAAAAGGCGACGCAGGGATAAGCTCCCTAGCGTCGCCAGCCATTTCTTCATGTTCAGCCGAATTGTCCAACAGCCTCCGCTAGTCCCGCTAGCCGAGCCGTTCGACCAGCTCCGCCAGCTCGGCGAAGCGGCCGATCACCGCGTCGGCGCCGTCCAGCTCGCCTTCGCGCCGGAAGCCCGCGTAGTCGCAGCCGACGACGAACAAGCCGTTGCCTTTGCCCGCTTCCACGTCGGACGAGCGGTCGCCGACCATCCAGGCCGAGCGGATCCCGTGCTTCCCGAGCAGAATCCGCACGAGCTCGACCTTGGTCGCGGTGCCGTATTCTCCCGCGCTGTAGAAAGCTTCGAACAAATCTGCGATCCCTCTCAGCCGGGGCACTTCCTTCACGTAATCTTCCAGGCCGTTGCTCGCGACGAAGAGCCGGATACCCTTCTCCCGGAGCTTGCGCAGCGTCTCGGGAACGTCCGGGTACAGCTCGCCGCGGCCCGCTTCCAGCTCCTCGAGCTCGTAGCGCAGCAGCAGCTCGTTCGCCCGCGCATGAGCCTCCGGCGAGCCGTCCGGCATGACGCGCTGCCAGATGTGCTCGAGCAGCATGCCGAGCGAGCCGAGCAGCCTCTCCACGGGCGGCTCCTCCGCTGTGTAGAGGCCTTCCTTCCGCAGCGTCTCGAACACCCGGCGATGGACCGTCTCCAGCAGCGTCTCGGTTTTGAACAGCGTTCCGTCCAGATCGAACAGCATCGCTTCCGGCAAGAAAGAGTTTCTCATAGCCAGCTCCTTGAAGTTATTTTCTCCCATCATAACGAATTCCCGAATCGCGAAGCAACCCTCGGCCGACAACTTACGTCAATCTTTGGGACGATTCTATCATTTGTGCTACAATGGACTCTCAGAATCGCAAAGCATTAGCAAGTCGAGGTGAAGCAGTAATCTATGAGTACTCCGATTCCCCAAATGAAGGCGCCGTCCGGTTCCGTAGAGCCGCTCGCGCGCCGAACGTCCAAGCCGTCCTTTCTTCCCTTCGTCCTGCTGTGGATCGTCCTGATCGGCGCCGGCGTCGCAGGCTCCGTCTGGTACACCGGCCATCTCAAGCAGCAGATAGAGTCCGAACTGGAGAAGCAGACCGCGCGCCAGATCGAGGCGGTTCAAGCCGATTATACGAAGCAGTTGGAAGAGTTGAAGCAAAACTATCAAGACGAAATGACGAAGCTGCAGTCCAAAGTCGAAGCTTTGAACGAGCTGCTCACGTTCAACAAAGACAATGCGAGCGACAAAACCGACAACAGCAACAAGCTGTATACGCAGATCAGCGAGCTTAAGAAGCAGCTCGACGAGTTGAAGAAGAACCTGGACGTGTTAAAATGACGACGGCTCCCAACACCGTCCAGCGGATGAACCGGACCGTACTGCTCGCATGCGCTCCGTTCATCGGCCTGATGATTTGGGTGCTCGGCGCGAACTTCTCGCTAACGATTTCCGAAGACGCCGGGCCGAGCCGGATGCCGGCCGCCGTCCCGCTCCTCGCTTCCGTCGCCGAGCCCGTCGAGGCCGGACTGGATCAGGCCACGACGACGGCCAAGGAAATATCGGTATCGATCAAAAAAGTGTCCGAGCTTTACGCCAAAACGAACGCGACGATGAGCGCGATCATGACGACGGCCAAAGCGCAGGTAAACCGGCCCGGCCTTATCTACGACCGCCGCATTACAGGCCGGCTCGGATCCCCGACGGACTCCGTCCAATCCGACAAGATTCGAGCTCAGCTATTCACCATTCGGGCGCAAAATTTCAGCGGCTATGCGCTCAAGGTCAAACTCAAAAGCGCGAGCGCGATGACGATGGCGCTCGGCCGCGACAAGCTGGGCGGGTCCGAGACGACGCTCGCGGCCGTCCGCCGGACGGGAGCCGTCGCCGGCGTCAACGCGGGCGGGTTCGCCGATTCGCGCGGGAAGCGGTATCCGCTCAGCACGACGGTCGTCGGCGGCAAATACGTCACGGGCTTTGAAGCCAGCTACAACGACCTGTTTTTCGTCGGGCTGAACGAGAATCTGGAGCTGATCGGCGGCAAATTCTCCAGCCAGGCTCAGCTCGACAAGCTGAAGCCGAAATTCGGCGCCTCGTTCGTGCCCATGCTGCGCAAGAACGGCGTCAACTTGCCGATCCCGTCCAAATGGCAGACCGATCCCTACCGGGCGCCGCGCACGGTCGTCGCCAACTACAAGGACGACCAACTGCTCTTCCTCGTCATCGACGGCCGGAACGAGAACGGCAGCTCCGGGGCGACGCTGGAGGAAGTGCAAATGCTCCTCACCCGCTTCGGGGCCATCGACGCGTACAATCTCGACGGCGGCGGATCGTCCAGCCTGGTGTTCAAGGGCCGAATCGTCAACCATCCCTCGGACGGACAGCTTAGGCCGCTCGCCACGAACTTTTTGTTTTTCCAATAATCGAATGCCTTCCTACATAAGGGCTGCCCTGGACGCGACGGCGTCTCGGAGGCGGCCCTTGCTCCTATTCTTGTTCTTGCTTAGCCGTAGGCTCAGTCCGCCCCTTCCTCCGAGCTTCCCAGAAACGGGAACAAGAGCTTCTGATTTTCCCTTCCGTACATATTCTGTTTCGTGATGACCGCCGACCCCGTGCTGATGAGCGGTTCCACCTTCTGTCCCCGGTACGCCCGCATCGCCGTCTTGATCGCCAGATACCCCATGTTGAACGGCTTCTGCACGACGATCGCCTGCAGCACCTCCCGCTCCAGGTAGTCGATCTCGTCCGTGGAGCTGTCGAAGCCGATCAGCTTGACGCGCCCCGCCGCGCCCGCTTCCTCGATCGCGCGGGCCGCGCCCACGGTCGAAGGCTCGTTGAGCGCCGCGATGCCGGCCAGGCCGGGATACTCCCGCAGCAGCGCCCGGGTCGCCTCGTAAGCCTTGTCGGGAAGGCCGTCGCTGTAAACCGTCGGAACGGTCTCGTATCTTCCGTCTTCCCGCAGGCTGGCCAACACGCCCTTCTCCCGTTCGATCGCGGGGGACGACGCCCGGATGAAGCTGACAACGCCGACCAGACCTCCGTCCGGCAGCTGCTCCTTCAGCGCGTCGCCGGCCTTCCTCCCCGCCTCGAAATTGTCGGTGGCGACCAGGCTCTCCGCATACCGGCCGTTGATGCCGGAATCGATCAGAATGAGCGGGATGCCCGCGCTTCGGATTTTGCGGGCGACGGGGACGAGCCGCTCGTAATCGGCGGCGGAGAGGACGATCGCCTTCGGGCGGAGCTCGATGGCCTGAAGGGCGAGCCGGATTTGGCTGTCGATGTCCTTCTCCCAATCGGCGCCGAACACGCGGACGTCGGTTCCGAGCTCCGCCGCCGCTGCGTCCACGCCTTGCCGGACGACCTCCCAGAATTCGATGCCGGGATCGATCGTTTTCGGGATATAGACGATCGGGCCATCGGAAGCGAGCCACTTCGCCTGGGCCCACCGGATCGCTCCGAAGGCCCCGACGGCCGCCAGCAGCAGGACGGCGAACAGGACGAATAGTCTTCCTTTTCCCCTCACGTCTCCTCCCCTCCCCGGCGGAACGGAACCCGGAGCACAACGGTCGTCCCTTCCTCCCGCTCGCTATGGAACTCCAGCCCGTACTGCGGGCCGTAATAGAGCCGAATGCGCTGATGGACGTTGCGGACGCCCACGCCTCCTCTGCCGCGCTCCCGGTCGCCCCGTTCGGACAGCATCGTCCGGACCCGCTCCGGCGGCATGCCGGCGCCGTCGTCCGCAACGATCAGCTCCAGCGTATCGCCGGCCTTCCGTCCCGAGACGACGATCGTCCCCGTCTCCGCCTTGTTCTTCATGCCGTGATAGATCGCGTTCTCCACGAGCGGCTGCAGCACGACCCGCAAAATCCGGCAATCCCGCAGCTCCGGGGGAACATCGATACGGTGGACGAACCGGTTCCGGTAGCGCATCGATTGAATCGTCAAGTAATTGCCGATATGCTCCAGCTCCACGGCGAGCGGCACCTCTTCCTCGCCCTGGCCGATGCTCGAGCGGAACAGCCGGGACAGCGCCGTCGTCATGTCGACCACTTCCGCCATCTTGTTCGTCTCCGCCATCCAGATAATCGAATCGAGCGTATTGTACAGGAAATGCGGCTGGATCTGCGCCTGCAGCGCCTTGATCTCGCTGCTGCGCTTGATTTCTTCGTCCCGCAGCTTCTGCTCCATCAGCTCCTTGATCTTGGAGATCATCAGGTTGAAGGTGCGGGCGAGCTTGCCGATCTCGTTCGTGCTGGTCACGTCGACGCGGATATCGAAGTTCCCTTTTTCCACCTGCTTCATATGCGCGTCGAGCTTCTTAAGCGGCCTAGTCATCGTAAAGGAGAGCAGCACGGAAAGGCCGAGCGCGACAACGAGACAGACGCCTCCCCACAGCGCGGAGGAGAGCTGCATGCGCGTCTTGTCGCCCGCCAGCTCCTTCGGGTAGGTGACGCCGACGATTTTCCAACCCAAATCGGTCGAGCGGATCGTGTACATCTTCGGCTCTCCGTCCTCCTTGACGTTCAACGTCGTATCCGGCGACCGAAGGATGAGCGGAATGTCCTCGGACTTCAAGTCGGTAAACATGATCTGCTGCTGGGGATGGTAGATCAGATCGCCGTACGCGTCGACAATGAACACGTAGCCCCGGCTTCCGAGCTTGATTTGCCTGCACAGATCGTTGATCAGATTGTAGTTCAAGTCGACCAGCAGCACGCCGCTCGGGTCGGACGGCCGGTCGCCGCTCAGCTCCCGGCTCAGCGAGATGACCCACCGGTACTCCTTCGGGTATAAATGCTCCACGTGCGAGGAGGACAGCACGACTCGGCCTCCGGATGCGCGGGCCTGCTTATACCAGTCCTGGACGATCAGCTCGTTGTAATCCTTGACCGCCGCGTCCGGCCGGTCCGTGAGAACGACGCCGTTCGAGCCCGCGAACAGCAAGGTGGCGATATCGGTCCGGGAAACGACGATCGAGTGGAAAAACTGTTCGATCCGCGCCGCCAGCCGCTCGTTCTCGGGCGTCTTCCGGGCGGTGGACAGAAACTTCTGCAAATCCCCGTTGCTCAGCGCGAGCGCGGAGATGCTCTCCATATTGCTGACGTACGTCCGGATGTTCGCGTTCACCTGTTCGATCAGCGCCGTCGTGTAATCGATCGAATTGTTCGTGACGAACGACGCCGACTGCCGGTACGAGCTGTAGCTGAGAAGCATCGTCGTGCCGAGGATGAGCAACGAGAAGGCAAGCGCGATGCTCGTATGAATGCTTTTGAACTGGAACGGACGTCTTCCCCTCACCCCGTCGTCCCTTCTCTCGCCGCCGCCCGGTATTCCTTCGGCGTAACCCCGACGTTCCGCTTGAAAATGACGCTGAAATATTGCGGATCTTCGTAGCCGACTTTCTCCGCGATCTCGTAGGTTTTGAGCGCGGTGCCGGCGAGCAGCTCCTTGGCCTTCGCCAGCCGGATGCCGGTCAGATGTTCGATAAACGTCTGGCCGCAATACTGCTTGAACATAGCGCTGAAATAGTTGACGCTCATGCACGCTTGCTGGGCGGCTTGCTGCAGCGACAAGTTCGGATCGGCGTAGTTCCGCTCGACGAATTCCTTCGCCGCCTGAAGGTGGGAGTCGGCGTCCGTCCGCCTGCGGCTGTCCATCTGGCGAAGGATGCGAATGCCCCATTCGGTCAGCCACTCCCGCAGGGCGTCCAGCGTCTTCAAAGTCGGAACGCGCGCGAACGGGCGGTCGGCTTCGAACGCTTCTTCCCCGTAGCCGGTCTCCTCCACCAAATTCATGACGGAGACGAGAAAACGCTGAATCGAGGCGTAGCCTTTATCGACGGAAGGAACCGATCGCCGAAGATGCTCGATCCATTCCCGAAGCGTCGACGCATAAGCCTGTTCGTTGCCGAGCTTCATGGCGGCGAGCAGCTTCCGTTCCCATTCGGCGTAACCAAGCTGGTGCAGGCCCGTTCCCCGCTCCACGTCGTGAATGGCGATGATTCGGTTCTTGCCGAGCAAAAAGCGGTAATCGAGAGCTGAAATCGCTTCCAAATAAGAGGAAGACAACGCAGATTTGCGGTCGCGCGGCCGGCCGATGCCGAACGACACGCGCACCTTCAAATATTTCTCGATGCTGTGCGCCGCTTGCGAAGCGAGCGTTTGGGCGGCGACGGAGCAATCTTCGGCGGCCCCCGCGTACAGGACGGCCGTCTTCTCGTCCTTCGTGCCGAAGACGAACCCGCCGTGCTCCTGCCCGAAAATTTCCTGCACAATGTTGGCCGCGCCGAATCGCAGGAGCTCCCGTTCCGGAGCTTGACCGCCGCCGGAGTCGCCCTTGAACTCGTCGATGTCCATGACCAGCGCGATGTAGGCCGGACCTTCCAGACGAAGGCCGAACAGGCGGAATTTGCGTTCGATCTCCTCCTCGCTCACGACGCTCGTCGCCATCCGTTCCAGAAACTTCTCCCGCAGCAGCGGCAAGCTTTCGTTCAACTGGAGCTGCAGCCGCCGCATATCCTCGCGCCGCGCCCGTTCCTCGTCGAGCTCCTGCTTCAGTCTGGCGAGCAGCCCGGCGAATTCCCGGAAGTTGATCGGCTTGAGCAAATACTCGTGAACTTTCAGCTGGATGGCTCTCTTGGCGTAATCGAAGTCCTCGTACCCGGTCAGAATGACCGTCTTCACGTCGCGGTATTTCTCCCCGATCCGCTTCGTCAGCTCAAGTCCGTCCATGAACGGCATGCAAATGTCGGTAATGACCAAATCCGGAGGACGGAGATCGGCCGCCTCAAGCGCCTCCTTGCCGTTGCCGAACGCCCCGGCGAGCTCGAAGCCGAAGGAAGCCCAATCGGTTCTCGCCATCATCCCTTCCCGCACTTCGTCTTCGTCGTCGATCAGGAACACTTTGTACATCGCCGTAATCACTCCCCCCGCCTGACTGGCTCATATCGGCACCCCTCCTGAGTGTATACCACCCCTCGGAGCTTCCGCCAGCGCCGCCCCCCCCCCGGACGGCAAAAGGGCGAACGGAGGCCCCCTTCCGGGACGCCCCTGTTCGCCGATGCCGCCGCCGGTTTATTCGTACAGAAGCGGCTTGATTTCGTCGGAATCGATATTGTTCTTGTCGTACCAGTGGAAACCCGTGTCGATCGTCTTGTCGACCGCTTCGCCCTTGTAGGCCATATAGGCGGCCTTGACGGCCCAGTAGCCGATGCCGATCGGGTCCTGCGTAACCGCGCCCGCCATCTTGCCGCTGCGGATCGCATCCATCTGCGCCTTGCCGGAATCGTAGCCGATGACGACGATGTCGTCCCGCTTCAACTCGGTGATGGCGTTGACGACGCCGACCGCGGAGCCTTCGTTCGAGCCGAAGATGCCCTTCAGGTTCGGGTGCGCCTGAATGATCGCCTTGGTCAGGTCGGTCGACTTCAGATGGTCGCCGCCGCCGTATTGCGTATCGACGATCTTGATGTCGGGATACTTCGCTTCGATCTCCTTCTTGAAGCCGTCGCGGCGGTCGACGCCGGTGCGGCTCGTCTGGTCGTGGACGACGAGGGCGATCTCGCCTTTGCCGCCGATCAGCTCCGCCATCTTGTCGGCGGCGAGCGCCGCGGCTTTCAGGTTGTCGGTGGCGGCCGTCGACACCGGAATGTCGCTGTCGACGCCCGAGTCGAAGCCCACGACGGGAATGTGAGCGGCTTGGGCTTTCTGAAGCAGCGGGATAACGGCCTTGCTGTCCAGCGCCGCCAGCGCGATCGCCTGCGGCTTCTTGTCGAGCGCGGCTTGCAGCATTTCAATTTGCTTGTCGACCTGGGTTTCCGTATCCGGCCCTTCGAACGTCACCTCGACGCCCAGTTCCTTCGCCGCTTTCTCGGAGCCTTGCTTGACCGCCTGCCAGAACTGGTGCTGGAACCCTTTGGAGATGACGGGAATGTAAATTTTGTCCGGCGCGGCGGAGGAGGCCGACGGTGAAGCCGCGCTTGCAGATGGAGCCGCTTCGCCTCCCTCCTTGCCGCCGACGTTGCCGCTGCCGTTGCCGCTTGCGCCGCACGCCCCGAGCAAAGCGGCGACGAGCGCCAGTACGGCCGCCATGGCGAAACTTTTGCTTGCTTTCATGGCTTTCTCCCCCTCTCGATCAAAATAGCGGTTTGCTCTGAACGTGTTACGCATTGCGCCGCCGGATCATGTCGGCGTAGACGGCCAGCAGCACGACGCCGCCGATGATGACGGTCTGCCATTCCTGCGGCACCGACAGGATGCGGAGGCCGTTCGTCAGCACGCTCATGATGAGCGCGCCGATGACGGTGCCGAGGATGGAGCCCCGGCCGCCGCTGAGCGACGTGCCGCCGATGACGACCGCCGCGATCGCCTCCAGCTCGTAGCCTTGGCCGAGCGCCGGCTGGGCCGAATTGAGGCGGGAAGCCATCAGAATGCCCGCGACGCCGCTGAACGCGCCGGTAATCGTGTAGATGACGATTTTCCACCGGCGGACGTTGATGCCCGACAGCCGGGCGGCTTCCTCGTTGCTGCCGAGGGCGAAGTTGTAGCGCCCGACGATCGTTTTGGACAGCAGCAGACTGGCGATAATCGCCATGCCGAAGAAAATAAACACCGCGTTCGGAATCGCGAAGCCGGGGATGATCGCTTCGATCGAGGTGCCGAGAGCGATCTTGGCGAAATCGGGCGTATCGACGAAGTAGATCGGCTTCGTGCCCGAGATGACGAGCGACAGCCCTTTGGTCATCATCATGACCGCCAGCGTCGCGATGAACGGCGGAATGTTCATGCGGGAGACGGCGAAGCCGCTGGCCGCGCCGCACAGCGCGCCCGCCGCGACGGCCCCGGCGATGCCCAGGACGATCGAGCCGCTCCCGAACGTGATGATGACGCCGGCGATGACCGAACTGAACGTCATGACGGTGCCGACCGCCAGGTCGATGCCGCCCGTGATGATGACGAAGGTCGAGCCGAGCGCAAGCACCCCGGTCACCGCCGTCGCAAGCAAAATGCCGACGATATTGTCGAATTTGAAGAAGTTCGGCGACGAAGCCGAGAAGACGACAATGAGCAAAATGAGACTGGCGAAAGCAAGCAGCTTCTGAAAAGCTCCCGTCTTCCGGAAAATCGCAAGCCGGGACAACGACGTCGGTGCGGCCATTTCCATCGATTCCACCTGTCAGGCTCCTCTCTGCGTGGCAAGCTTCATAATGTTCTCCTGCGTCGCCTCGGCTCCGCTCAGCTCGCCCGTCATTCGCCCCTCGCACATGACCAGAATCCGGTGGCTGAGCCTCAGAATTTCCGGCAACTCCGAGGAGATCATGACGATCGACTTGCCGCGGGCGGCCAGCTCTTCCAGCAGCGCGTAAATTTCCGCCTTCGCGCCGACGTCGATGCCGCGGGTCGGCTCGTCGAAGATGAGAATGTCGCAGTCCCGGACGAGCCACTTGCCGATGACGACCTTCTGCTGGTTGCCGCCCGACAGAAACTTCACTTTCTGGCGAATGCCCGGCGTTTTGATCCGCAGCGCGCCCGCCTGCTCCTCCGCCGCCCGCTCCATCGCCTTGTCCCGCATCCATCCGGTCCGCCGCCGGAAGCGGGGAAGCGACGCCATGGCGATATTGTCGCAGACGTCCATATCGATGAGCAGCCCGTACCGCTTCCGGTCCTCCGACAAATAGCCGATCCCGAGCCGGACGGCATCGTGCGGATGGCGGATTCGCGCCTTGCGCCCCCGAACGACGATCTCCCCGGCGTCGGGGCGGTCCGCGCCGAAGATCGCCCGCGCCACTTCGGTGCGCCCCGCCCCCATCAGGCCGGCGATGCCGAGAATTTCGCCCTTGCGCAGCCGGAAGCTGACGTCCTTCACGGCCGAGCCCCGGCTCAGTCCCTTCACTTCCAGAACGGTCTCCCCCGCGCCGGGGCCGGAGCCGATCTTCGTCCGTTCCTCCAGCTCCCGGCCGACCATCATCGCGATAATCCGCTCGATCGACGCGTCCGCCGCGGGCATCGTATCGACGTAACGCCCGTCCCGCATGACGGTGATCCGATCGGCGATCACCTTCAGCTCCTCCATCCGGTGCGAGATGTAGACGATGCCCACGCCGCTGCTCTTGAGCCGCCCGATGACGCGGAACAGCTCCCGAATCTCGGCGTCGGTCAGCGCGGCGGTCGGTTCGTCCATAATGAGCACCTCGGAGTGATACGACAGCGCTTTCACAATTTCGATCATCTGCTGCTTCGCCACCGTCAAATCCGCCACCTTCGTCTTCGGATCGACGTTGACGTTGAGCTGCTCCAGCCAATGCAGCGTGCGGCGCTCCAGCTCCTTGTCGTCCAGCAGCAGCCCGAACCACTTGCGCGGTTCCCTGCCGATGAACAGATTTTGCGCGACGGTCAAATCCGGAATCAAATTCAGCTCCTGGTGGATGATGCCGATGCCGAGCTGCTGCGCCGCCTTCGTATGGGGAATGTCCGTCTCGCGCCCTTTGTAGACGATGCTTCCCGCATCCTTGCGATAGACGCCCGTCAATATTTTCATCAGCGTCGATTTGCCGGCTCCGTTCTCGCCGACCAGCGCATGCACCTCCCCCGCGTTCAGCTCGAAGCGGCAATCAGACAGCGCCAGCACGCCCGGGAACCGCTTCTCGATCCCTGTCATCCGCACCAGCGGCTCGCCCATCTTCTTCACCTCTCTCCGTTAGTCTGATCCCATTGTAGAGGAGCCCCTTCGAAAAGAGAGTTGAATTATTTCAGAAAAAAATCGATTAATTTACGATCGTCAAAAGAAGCGAAAACAAAAGCCGGTCCGGGACGCGCCCGAAACCGGCCGAAGCTGCTGTATTCAATTCGCGGCGACGATATTGACGACGCGGATCTGCGCCAGCCCATCGACCGGCGCGCCGAACGCTTCCGCGACCTCCTATCCAAATCGTCGTTTCCAAATCGACGGAGCGGCCGGTTGTTCCTTCGCCAAGGTTGCCGGACTAGAGCATCTGATCGATATCCAGACGGCTTACAATCAATTATTGGGACTAAAATCCGACGGGACGGTCTGGCAGTGGAATTATACCGCTGTCCATGTCTCCAAACCCGCTCAAGTAAAAGGATTGGAGCATATCATCCGATTGGCCGGGAGCCAATCGGACTTGCACTTGGCGATTCGCAAGGACGGCAAGTTGTTCCTCTGGGGCGACAGCTTCTTTAATCGGGCAGGCGTCGGTTTGGAAGGAGGCCAAGCGGCTGCGGCTTCGGAAGCGCCCCGCGAATGGGTTCAGCCTCTCTCCTGGCAAGTGAACGGCCAAGCCGTTGCGTTCGCGGCGACTCCGACCGTCTATGAGAACGAGCTGTACGTCCCTTATGTCAGCGTGTTCGAATCGCTTGGCATCCGCTTGAGCCGGAGCGGGTCCGCTCAGGACAAGCAGCGCGGCAACGCTTCGTCTTCCGAGTGGAAGCTCGACTATCAAGGAAAGTCGATTGTTTTCAAGACATCCGATCCCGCCGAAGTGTTCGTGAACGGCAAACGGGTCCGGACCGCCGCCAAGCTTCGGTCAGCGGCGAATTCGACGCAATTCCCGCTGGAGTCTATTTGCAGGACGTTCGGAATCGCGATGGAATGGAATCGGACCACGGGTCTTGTCTCGCTTCGCAGCCAGGTTAACGGCTAACGATGCTTCGCCGGGGCATTCAAAAGGAAAGAGCCCGGCTCCGTCCCGGACTCGCTGTTCGCCGTCTTACTTGCGCTGCCCGACGATCAGAACACCTTCTTCTTCCCCTGCTCCGCCTTCAAAATCTCCACCGCTTCCTTGAAGCGCATGGAGTGCACGATCTCCCGCTCCCGGAGGAACTTCAGCGAGTCCTGAATGTCCACGTCGTCGGTGTAGTCGATGAGCCATTGATACGTTGCCCGAGCCTTCTCCTCCGCCGCGATGTCCTCGAAGAGATCTGCGATCGGATCTCCCTTGGCCTGGATATAGGTCGCCGTCCAGGGAGACCCTCCCGCGTTCTCGTAGAAGAGCGCTTTGTCGTGATTGACGAAGTGGGGGCCGAGCCCCGCCGCCTCCAACTGTTCGGGCGTCGCGTCCTTCGTCAGCTTGTAGACCATCGTGGCGATCATCTCGAGGTGCGCGAACTCTTCGGTGCCGATGTCGTTTAGCAGACCGACGACTTTGTCCGGGATCGTGTACCGCTGGTTCAAATACCGCAAAGCGGCCGACAGCTCGCCGTCCGCGCCGCCATATTGCTCCAACAGGAACCGCGCCATCCGGGGATCGCATTTGCTGACTCTGACGGGATACTGCAGCTTTTTCTCATAGATCCACATTCGCGTCCCTCCTTATACCTGCCACGGCCACGGCGGCTGATACCACTGCCAGGGATACCGGCTGTAGCTGTGGCCGAACTGCATCAGCGGGCCGTACTTGATCTCGAACGAGTGGGCCAAGTGAGCCCTCCGCTGGGCTAGTTGGTTGAACTGCTGAAGGGCGTGCATGTCGTTCGGATGCGTATCCAGATAAAGCGTCAGCTCCACGAGCGCAAAATCGACCTTCTGCAGCTGCTCCAATTCGGCGACATAGGCCGCATCGCCGGCGACGGAATGGCCGTCCCTTTCCGGCTCCCGGTTGCCGGCGCTTTCGTTTGCCTCCTTGTTCTCTTCCATCCGCTTCAGCCTCCTTTCCATTCGCGCCGCGACGGATAAGGGCTGTATAGCGCGGGCCACAACGTCCCTCTGCTAAGCGCCTCGTCCAGCGAAAATTGCGGCAAATTGGGCGGTTGAAAGGGGATGAACAGATTCGGCGCCACGACATACGATTTGACCCGTATGGGCGGACACGGGTCCCAAGGGCTCACGTACGGCTTCCATTCTCTCCATTGGCCGTCGTACAAGCGTCTTACCTCCTTCGTTCCACCTGAGTGGGCATTCTTTCCTAGTGTATGAGTCAAATATAGGCGAATGACCATCCGGGCAAAAAAAGAGACTATCCCCGGACCAGACGGGCCGTTGGGGATAGTCATCGCTGAAGAATGGGAGACGGGAATCCGGCAAAATCCGATCCGTCGGAGCCAGGCTCGTCCTAGTCCTCCGTCGGGTCGATTCGTGCGCTCGCTTCGACCGGCTCTTTGGCCGTCGCCGGGGCTCCATCCGCCGCGCCCGGCTTGGCGCGGTAAATGTGCACCCGGAGTACGCGAAGCCGCTCCGTCTGGGAAATTTCGAACACGTAGCCGCCGTAATACCATTTCTGTCCTTTGGCGATATTGCCTTCGAGATTGCGGAACAGCCATCCGCCGATCGAGTCGACCTCCTCGTCGTCGATGTCGAGACCGAACATGTCGTTAATATCCTCGATCAGCATGCGGCCTTCGACCGAGGTGATGTCGCCCTTCGTCACGACGCTCGGCAGCTCGTCGTCGAACTCGTCATGGATTTCGCCGACAATCTCCTCGAGAATCGTCTCCGCCGTCAGCATGCCCGCCGTTCCGCCGTATTCGTCGATGACGATCGCAAGCTGCGATTTCCGCTTCTGCATCAGCTTCAGCACTTTGCTGATTTCCATCGATTCCGGCACGCTCAGAATCGGCCGGAGAAATTCCCGCAGATCGTGCTCCTCGTCCGGGTCCGCGGTCAGCAGATCGGTAATGTGCACGAAGCCGATAATTTGATCCTTGTCTTCGACGGCGACCGGATAACGGGTATGCTTGGTCTCATAGACGAGCTTCATATTGTCGTGGAACGGCAAGTTGGTAAACATGCAGTCCATGTCCGTTCGCGGCAGCATGACCTCACGCGCGACCCGGTCGGAAAATTCGAATACGTTGTCGAACAGCGTCATCTCTTCCTTGTCGATGATGCCGCTCTTCGCGCTCTCGTTCATCAGAATGCGGATTTCTTCCTCGGTATGGGCCGCGTCGTGCTCGCTGGCCGGGCGGACGCCGATCGCCTTGAGCATCAAATTGGCGGCGCCGTTGAGCAGCCAAATCGCAGGCAGGAAAATCCGGTAAAACATAAGCAGCGGCCAGGAGAGCCAGAGGGATACCCCTTCCGACTTCTGGATGGCGAGCGACTTCGGCGCCAGTTCGCCGAGCACGATATGCATGAAGGTGATGACGATAAACGCGACGATGGCCGAAATCGTATGAATGACCGTCTCGTCCGTCACATGAAACTTGTGAAGCAGCGGCTCCACGATCAGATCGGCGATCGCGGGTTCGCCGGTCCAGCCGAGACCGAGCGACGCAAGCGTAATGCCGAGCTGGGTCGCGGACAAATAGACGTCCAGCTTGCGGTTCACTTTAAGCGCGTAGCGGGCTCTGGCGTTTCCTTCGTTGGCCAGCTGCGTCAAACGGCTTTGCCTTACCTTTACAAGGGCGAATTCGGCCGCGACGAAAAAACCGTTCAGGAAAACCAAAATAAGGACGACGATTAAATTCCAGACGATGGAGCCCCATAAAAATTCAGTATGCAATGTGGCAAGTGCACCCCTTCATATCGTGAATGCCCGCGCGCCGTCTTGTACCCGTATGGCCCCAATCAGATCGAAACGCGCCGGCGGGTAAAATCCACATCCTTGAAATACATGTCGGATACGAGCAGATTCGGTCCGCAGCAGTTTGCGGACGGGCAATGGCAGTTCACCTTGCCCTGAACGGGATGGTTCTGCCACCTGGCGAACACATCGTCCAGCCTCTCGTTCTTTATATTGCCGAACGGCGGAATGGACGCGAAGTCGGTCACGTACACGTCGCCGCTGAACAGATTGACGTTGACCCGGTTGCGGCCGTCGGGATCGTTGCGGACCGTCACGTTCCGTTCGTTGGCCAGCCTTCGGACGAGCGCCCGTTCCCGCGGGTCGTCCCCGCAAGCGAAAAACGGCAGCGTGCCGAACAGCATCCAAATATCCGGATTGCGATGGTCGAGCAAGGATTCGATCGTCTCTCTCATCTGATCGCGCGAGAGCATCGGAAGCCCCGCCGCGAACGAGCTCGGGTACATCGGATGCACCTCGTGCCTTTTGCAGCCCATTTCGACAATCAGGCGATGGATTTCGTTCATTTTGGCATGCGTGCGGAAGTTGATCATCGATTCGGCCGATACGAACAGGCCTTCGGAAGCCAGCCTGCTGGCATTCTCGATCATGCGCTCGTACAAGCGGGAGGAAGCCGCGCTTCCGACGGGACGGGCCGAACGGGCGAAGCCGACCGTATGGAAGTCTTCGGCGGTCGTATAGTTAAAGGAAATATGCATAACGTCCAGATACGGAGCGATCAGCTCGTAGCGCGCGTAATCCAAAGTGACGTTGGAATTGAGCTGGGAACGAATGCCCCGTTCCCGCGCATATTTGAGCAGCGGCAACAAGACGTTGCGGACCGTCTCCTCCCGGAAGGTCGGCTCGCCTCCGGTCAGGCTGATCGTCTCGAGATGTTCGACCTCGTCCAGCCGCTTCAGAATCAAATCGATCGGCAAATGCGGCGCTTCGGTCAAGGTCAGGCTGTCTCCGACCGCGCAATGCTCGCAGCGCATGTTGCACAAGTGAGTGACCGTAAATTCGACGCTCGTCAACGCATGTCGGCCGAACCTTCTCAGGGAGCGGATCGGATCCCACGGATCGTATTCGGGCGATAATGGCGTCAAATCGGCGGGCGGAGCGAAACGGGCGGACGCCGCCGCCGCCGGTGCGGTAAAGCCGTGCATGGCAAGTACTCCTGTCGTGACTGAATTTAATGTTTATTGTACTTGTCGGGTTAACATAAAGCAAACGAAAGCCCGCGGATCCGTCCGTTCCATGAGCTTTCCGCACGGCTGCTTCGCTCCGCGTTCACCGGTCGGAGCGGCCGGTTTCGACCTTCGTGATCATCACAGACAGCTGCTTGGACAAGTCTATATCGTAAGGCGTCTTCAGGTCGACGCCCGCTTCGTCGGTCAGCACCCGCACGACCGGACGATGGGCGCTGGCCGCATTGATGTCGACGACGACCGCCGTCTGGCCGGTGTTCAGCTTGACGGTAATGCCCAGCGGGTAGATGGCCACTTTGTCCCGGAACAGCTTCAGCATGGAGGTGTCGTACAGCGTGCCGCTTCCCGTATACAGCGTCTCGACCGCCCGGTGCGGCAGCATGGCGTCGCGATACACCCTATGGCTCGTCATTGCGTCGTAGGAGTCGACGATGCCGATCCATTTGGCGTATTCGTGAATTTCGTCCCCTTTCAACCCGCGGGGATAGCCCGATCCGTTCAGCCGTTCGTGATGCTGATAGGCGCAGTGAGCGACGATGAGCGGGATGTTCGGCTCGTCCTTCAGCAGGAAGAACCCCCGCTCCGTATGCCGCTTCATCTCCTCGTACTCGCGGTCCGTCAATTGGCCCGGCTTCAGGAGCACCTGCATCGAAATTTGCGTTTTCCCGACATCGTGAAGCAGCGCTCCGAGCCCGAGCGTCGTCAGTTCCTCCGAATTGTAGCCGTAAGCCATGCCGAGCAGAACTGAATACACGCACACATTCAATGAATGCATATACAAATAATGGTCGACCGTATGCAGATTCATCAGCATGATCATCGCGTCCCGGTTGCGCTGCAGATCTTCCATCACCAGATGCATGACCTGCCGCAGAGAACGGCCGACATAGGGATACGTTCCCGCGTGCCGCTTGCCGGGTTGATCCACCAGATCCCGAAAGACGGAGCGAATGCAGCTGAGCGCCTGCCTCTGCGTTTCTTCGCTCAAAATTTCCGGCATTTCAACTCCTTCGGTCCGCGGATCCTCGATGTATAAATAGCTGATCCCCTTATCGCCCAACCGCCGGATCAACGAATCGGTAAGCTCGACGCCTTCCGCCAACAGCACGATGCCATCATCCGCATAAATCCTTTTGCCCAGTTTCATTCCCGGGCGGCACATTGAAATGGGCATCATGCGCATTCCTAACGGGTCCCCCTCTTCAGCAAGTCTATAGATGTATTACTTGATACCTATTCTTAATCTAAGAGATTTGGAAGATTTGGGCAAGCGTTTGGAGGAAAAAATACGACAAAATTCGCCACGAATATGCAAAAAAGGAGGCGAAATCCGCCTCCTATCGTTTATCGCATGATGAACAAGTAGAATAGAATAGCCAACGCGAAACGGTACCACGCGAAATATTTCAGCTTGACCTTCTGCATGAATTTGAGGAAACCGACGATGACGATCCAGGCGACGACGAACGATACGATAAAGCCGGTAATGAAAAAGCCGATATCGTCCGAGTTGAAGTTGCCGATATTGTCGAGCAGCTCGTAGCCCGTCGCCACCGTCATGATCGGAATGGCGATGAAGAACGAGAAGTCGGCGGCCGCCCGGTAGCTAAGCCCGGAGAGCATGCCGGCCGCGATCGTCGAGCCGGACCGGGAGAAGCCCGGCCACAGCGACAAGCATTGCAGCAAGCCGATGATCAGCGCTTGCTTGTACGTAATATCGTCCATCGTCTCCGAGGTTCGCTTGATTTTGCCGGCGTCATACAACGCTTCGGAAATCCACATGTAGATGCCGCCTACGACCAGCGAGAGCAGCACCGGATATTGCGAGAAACCGAGCTCCTTGATCGGGTGCCGCAGCAGGAATGCGAGAGCCAGGGCGGGTACGATGGCGATGGCGACATGGATCAGATTCAGGCGCTTTCCCTTTCCCAGGTTGTCCACGCTCAGCCCTTTGACCGTCTCCTTCGAACGTCCGCCGAATATCTGGTAAATTTTCTTCCGGTAGACGAGCGCGATAGCCAATATGGCGGCAAACTGGATGACGACCTCGAACGTCTTGAGAATGTCGGGCGCTTCGCCGTAGCCCAGCAGCTTGTTCGTCAGAATCATGTGCCCCGACGACGAAACGGGAAGAAATTCGGTCAACCCTTCCACGATTCCTAGTATGACGCTATCAAACCAATGCAGCATGCTTCTCCTCCCCATTATCCATCGATCGTGTTAACCGTTGCGCTTTGCCGTGCGTCGACGCGGGCGCCTGCAATCGGCTATGGCTTCTTTGTCGTTCAGCGAGTCCGCGAGCACGTCCCGGATAAATTCCGGAAGGAGATAGCGGACGACGGTTCCCTCCTTCAAGTCCAAGTAACCGACGCCGAACGTGAACATGTCCAGCGTCCCGACGTCGTATTCGCGCTCGTCGTCCACCGGGACCCCACCGACGCTCAGCTCTGCAATCCGCTCGTACGGCGGCCTCGTCTCGTCGATCGTGACCTCCGCCCCGTCCACGCACAGCGTGCCGAGCTCGCGCCCGCGAAACCCGAACCCCTGGAATTCAAGCCCGATAAATTCCGGCAGCAGGCTCTCTTCCAGCGCCCGCCGCAACTGCTTCCCCTTCAGCCGTATCAGGCAAGGGTTGATCGGCGACGGGCAGATCGCGTGCAAATCCCGCTTCGTCACCCTGCCGGCCGGAAGCCCGGCAAGCAGCTGGCCGGCGTTCGTCAGACCGATCTCCGCGCCGGCGGCCTTCCGGATGCCGGAGGCGAGCAGCGTCCCAAGCGGAGATTCGCGGTCCGGGGCCGCTTCCAGCGGCTCATCCAGCGTGGCGATCGCCACGTCCAGGGCGGCGTTCGCTTCTTCCCTGCGCTTGTCTAACAAAGACGAGACGGCCGCGTCGGGGGCCATGCCGCCTGTCGGAAGGCAGCGCCCTTCGACCGACAGGGAGCCGTCCGGATTTCTCGCCAGCTCGACCACGCCCACGTGCCGGCCGAACTTGCCGGCCGCGCATAGCACCGTTCCCGCCACCTTCACCGGCGTCTCCAGCAGATGGTGGGTGTGGGCGCCCAGAATGACGTCGATGCCGTCGAGCGAGGCGGCGAACCGCTCGTCCTGCTTCAGGCCGAGATGCGAGAGGAGGACGACCGCGTCCGCTTCTCTCCGCAGCTTGGGCACCCACTCCTCCGCGGTCTTGAACGGATCTTCCGCACGCCAGCCCAGCAGCTCGTAGAAGTCATTGAAGGGCGCCGTCAAGCCGAGCAGGCCGATCTTCATTCCGGCTTTCTCGACGACGACGGCGGGCTTCATCCAGGAAGGTCTCCTGCCGGTGGCCGAATCCAGCAAATTCGCGCACACGATCGGGAACGGGACGCCATCGAAGAGAACGTCGAGCTGCTGCCGCGTATAGGACAACCCTTCGTTGTTGCCCATCGCCACGGCGTCGTACCCCATCGCCTCCAGGAGGCTGCGGTTCGCCATGCCCTGCGTCCCTTCCGTCTCGACGCGCACGCGGTCGAGGAAGTCGCCGCAATCGACGAGCAGCAGGCGGTCCGGCGGCACGCTTCCGCGCAGTTCCCGGACGTATCCGGCGATCCGCGCCGCCTCTTCGAAATGGCTGTGAATATCGTTCGTATGCAGCAATATCAGCGTCTCGGCGTTTGCCTTCGCGTTCATCTTCCCCTCCTGCGCCGGGAACGGACAAGCGCCCGTTCCGTTCTACCGGCCCCCTACCTCTTCCTTGATAACGTTACACGATTCGTTGTGGCCGCGCAACCGGGGCTTTAGCCGCCAATTTGGGACATTCTCCGCTCGGTAGGAACATGGGACTGGGCCTCTCCGGCCAGAAGGGCCGCCATCTCATGATTCTCGGGTTTGATGGCCATCGCCCGGTCGAGCAGCGCGTCCAGCGCCTCTCTGGAGCCGAGAGCCGGACGGACGTTCAGTTCGTCCATCCAATACAGGCAGGGCTTGATATGGCCGTCCGCCGTCAGTCTCAGCCGGTTGCAGTTCTTGCAGAAGTGATCGCTGATCGGATGGATCAGACCGAACGTGCCGGCCGCTCCGCGAATGCGCCAGTTCTCCGACGGGCCGCTCCCTTCGGGCGCTTCCGAAGCGGCTTCGAGCTCGTAGCCCTTCATCCTTGCCGTCTCCAGAACCCGGCCGAGCGGGAGGTAGTGATTGCGCCAGCCCGCGTCGTCATGCCCGATGGGCATATATTCGATGAAGCGGATGTGCAGCGGCTGTTCGACGGACATGCGCAGGAACGTCTCGATCTCGTCTTCGTTGATTCCTTTAAGTAAGACGCAATTCAGCTTGATCGGGTTCAATCCGGCTTCGGCCGCCGCCCGTACGCCTTCGAGCACCTTCTCGAGGTTGCCGCGCCTCGCGATAAACCGGAACCGCGCCGGATCGAGCGTATCGAGACTGATGTTCACCCGGTTCAATCCCGCTTCCTTCAGCTTGCGCGCCTGCGGCGCCAGCAGCAGTCCGTTGGTCGTCAGCGCAATCTCTTCGATGCCGTCGATCGAAGCGAGCCGCCCGATCAATCGGTCGAGGTCGGGGCGGATGAGCGGCTCTCCTCCCGTAATGCGCAGCTTGCGGATTCCCCGCTCCGCGGCGGCTTCCACCACTTCGGCGATCTCCGCATACGAGAGCAGCCGGTCCTGATCCATGAACTTCATGCCTTCCTCGGGCATGCAATATAAGCACCGCAGGTTGCAGCGGTCCGTAACGGATATCCGTAAATACGTATGTCGCCTTCCAAATCGATCCACCAGCTCCGGCATCCGTATCCCTCCTCGCACCCAAAGGTTCTCTGTTCTGCGTATTTAATGATACTAGAATAACATTTTCGGAAGCGATATGGTATTCTTGAACAAGGGATCAATGAACATCAGATGGAAGGAATATGGACATGAACCGTGCACATAGTTGGCGGATCGCCTTGTTTGCGGGACTTGCCGAACGATTGGAAGCCCGCTTCATCGATATGGATTACGAAGAAGACGAGCTGACCGTCGGCGAAATCAAACGGCGGCTCATGGCGCGCTATCCGGATCAGGCGGACTTGCTGTCCGTCTCCTTCATGGCGCGCAATCAGGCGTTCGCAAGCGACGAGACGGTCGTCTCGCGGAGCGACGAGCTGGCGCTGCTCCCCCCCGTATCCGGCGGGGCGGACGACGAGACGCGGGAGGCCGCCTCCGGCGCGAAGGCGAAGCGGTATGCGGTCGTCACCGGTCCGATTAACGCAGAGACGGTCCGGCAATTGGTCGCGCATCCCGACCACGGCGCTTGCCTGCTGTTCATCGGCACGACCAGGGAATGGACGAACGGTTCGCGTACGGTGCTGCTCGAATACGAAGCTTACGTTCCGATGGCGATCGGGGCGCTCGAGCGGATCGGGGAAGAGATCGCGGAGCGTTGGCCGGGAACGCTGTGCGCCATTCACCACCGGATCGGAAAGGTCGGCATCGGCGAAGCCAGCGTCGTCATCGCCGTCTCCTCGCCTCACCGGGCGGCCGGCTACGAGGCGAGCCGATATGCGATCGAGCGTTTGAAGCAAACGGTGCCGATCTGGAAAAAGGAAGTGTACGAAGACGGCTCCGAATGGAAGGGCCATCAGCTCGGGCCTTGGAATCCTCTCGCTCCGTTCGAGCTTCCGGAGGGGGGAGCTTCATGAACGGGCCGTCTGCGGAAGAACGGTATGCCCGCCAGATTCGGTTCGCGAAGATCGGAACCGCGGGACAACGGAAGCTGGGCGAAGCCTGCGTCGCGATCGTCGGCGTCGGCGCCCTCGGCTGCGTCATCGCCAATCATCTCGCCCGGGCGGGCGTCGGCCGCCTGATCCTGATCGACCGGGATATTGTCGACCGCACCAATCTTCAGCGTCAACTGCTCTACGACGAGAACGACGCGGCGGCCGGCCTGCCCAAAGCGGTCGCCGCGGCGGGCCGTCTCGCGGCGGTGAACAGCGGCATCGCGATTGAGCCTCGCGCCGTCGACCTGTCTTCGGCCAACGCGGAGACGCTGCTCGGCGCGGCCGATCTGATCGTCGACGGAACGGACAATTTCGGCGCCCGCTACTTGATCAACGAAGTCGCCGTCAAATCCGGCGTTCCCTGGATTTACGGAGCCGCGGTGGGCGCATCGGGCATGACGGCGACGATCCGGCCGGGCGTTACGCCTTGCTTGCGCTGCCTTTTCCCGAACACGCCTCCGGGCGGCTCCCTCGATACGTGCGAGACGGCGGGCGTACTGGCCCCGATCGTCGATACGATCGCCTCGATTCAAGCGATGGAAGCGATCAAGCTGCTGACGGGGCAGACCGAAGCGCTGCACGGATCGCTGCTGCAGATCGATCTATGGCACCATCAATGGCAGCCGCTGGCGTTATCGGGCGCGAAGCGGGCCGATTGCCCGGTCTGCGCGGAACGCCGGTTCGCCGCCCTGGATTCGTTCGCGGCGGAGCCGATGACGGCCGCGTTATGCGGGAGGCATACGGTGCAGGTATCGCCGGCCGAGCCCGCCAGCCTGGACCTGGAGCTTCTCGCGAATCGATGGAGCCGGCTCGGCGAGGTGGAGCTGACCCCGTACCTCCTTCGTCTTCGGCTGCCGGAGCCGGAAGGCGCCCTGTTCTCGCTGTTTCCGGACGGACGGGCGCTCGTCTCGGGTACGGACGAGCCGGTCGTGGCCAGGCGAATTTACGCTTCCCTTGTCGGAGAATGAAGGAAAAGCTTGCGTCCCTCACCAAGGATTGGTAGCATAAAGTTACCGAATGAAACCGCTTTATGGCATTTTTATGCATACGGAATTGCACGATCATCACGCGAATGTCGAGGTGCCTCATGAGAGTCCAATTAACGGATGTGCAACCTGGGGATCGATTGGCGGAAGATATTTTCACCGAACAGGGGCTTCATGTCTTATCCAGGGGAACCGTCATTCAGGAACGGGACTTGCATCGGCTTCATCAGCTTCGGATCGACGACGTCGAGATCGAGCGCCGGATCGCGGAGGAAGAGGGCACAACCGGCTTTGCTTCGCAAGCTCGCCTGCTTCCGTATTACGACGACGCGGTGGCCGGTTGCGAGCTGCTCTTCAAGCGGGCGCTGGAAGAAGGGCAGTTGCGCGGCGGCGACGTCGAGGCGAGTTTTCAACCGCTTGTGGATCAAGTCAAGACGGAGCGGGACGTCGTCTCGCTTCTGCTCATACTTAATAATCGGGACGATTATACGTATCAGCACTCCGTTCAAGTCGGCATGCTCAGCTACTATCTGGCCAAGTGGTCGGGTTGGGACGAGGAAGAGACGACTCAAGCCGGCAAAGCCGGGTTCCTGCACGATATCGGCAAATGCCGCATTCCCGATTCCATCCTGAACAAGCCCGGCAAGCTGACCGACGAGGAGTTCGACGAAGTCCGCCGCCATTCCGTCTACGGCTTCGAGATTATTCGCGCATCGTTCGGCGAAGGTGTGGCTGCAACCGCCGCGCTCCAGCATCACGAGCGGTTGAACGGCGAAGGCTATCCATACCGGCTGACGGCCGAACGAATCGAGCCGATCTCCCGGATTGTGGCCATCGCGGACGTCTACAGCGCCATGATCTCCGACCGGTCTTACCGCGACAAGCTCGATATGCTGACCGTGCTCAAGAAGCTTTATCAGCTGAGCTTCCGGGAGCTCGATCCCCATATGACCCAGACGTTCATCCGGCACATGCTGCCCAACTTCATCGGGAAGAAGGTCGAGATGGTCAACGGGGAGACAGGCATCGTCGTCATGAATCATCCTACCTTGCTGTTCCACCCGCTCGTCCGGGTCGGGGACAAATTCGTGGACTCGTCCGTCGATCGCAGCTTCGAGATCAAGCAAGTATTCCTGTAAAAGGATTCCCGGAAAGTCGTTCGGATGTTCGCCGGGAACGTTCAAAAGGCCGTCTCCGGACGGTCGGCATTCGACCTTCCGGGACAGCCTCACGGATTTTCTTATCTACGGTTCAGGAAAGCACCCGCTTGGCCGACAAAAACGTCATCTGCCAGTACGGCTTGTTGATGTCGGTAATTTGCACGCCGTCCTGCGGCTCCGGGCTGGAGTGGATCATTTTCCCGTCTCCCATATAGATGCCCACATGGCCGACAGTCGCATCGTTCTTGAAGCGGCCCGGCACGGAGAAGAACAGCAGGTCGCCCGCCTGAAGCCCGTCCTTCGCCACGGCCGTTCCGAGACGGCTCTGCTCCTCCGCCGTACGAGGCAGCTCGACTCCGTATTTGCCGAAGATAAATTGGGTGAAGGACGAGCAGTCGAACGTGCCCGTGTCCTCATACTTCCCCGTTCCGAAATCGTATTTTACGCCCAAATACTTCTGAGCATCCTGAACCACCCGGCTGCCGACGGCGCTTTGGCCGGTTTGAGCGGTTTGGCCCGCGAAGTGGCCCCGAGCTCCTTGACCGACAACATTGCCTTGACCGATAGGGCTTCCTTGGCCCGCTTGGCCGCCCGGCAAGAGGGGGCCGACGGCCTCGTTGCCGCCCCTGGATTGGGCGCGCGGCTCCCCCGCTTCCGTCCCGCGAGCGTCCCGGAACGGAAGCGCGAGATCGTCCGCTCCCGTGTCCCGGGCCGCCGGACGGGGGAAAAACGAGACTTCGCGTCCGTCCGAACGGAACGAAGCGACTTCTCCGAACAGGGCTTGCAGCGCGCTGACCGGAGCATATAGCCGATTGCTTTCCTTTACTGCCGGAGCCGGCATCCGAATCATGCGTCCGCCGCTGTGAACGGAGCTTTCCCCCGGCTTGAACGTCCATCTGGCGTCCCGATCGCCGATGCCGTACCGCCCGCCGCTTAGCCATTGCCCTCGGAAGCCGATGGCCCGGGCGATGTCATTCAGCGCGACATAGCCCGTATGATGAATCGGGACGACGGGAACGACGCTGGCCGCGCGTTTTTCCTCCGAACGAGTCGTGTCCAGGGATTTCACTTTGACCGGACCGGAATATTTTCTCAGATCGCCTTGGGTATCTCCGGGATTATTCACGCAGCCGGTTAGCGCGGCCGAGATCAGAAGAGCCGCCGATGCGCCGCCGACCCATCTTCCATAACGAACATTGCCCATCGGGTGTTGATCGCCTCCGGTAACTGGAATGAACCTCTCCCGTTAGCATGTTTCCCCGGTCTTCTAATTATGCCTTGCCCGGCGCGCTCTCCCGCCTTTCTGCAAATAACGCAAGCAGAGAACGCGAGCACGAATATATTGAATCAAGACATCCGGGAAGGTTGGTAACGATGCTCATCGAACGAAGAACATCCCCTTGGGCCGAGCTTTTGCGGCCGTCGGAACGCACATGGATTCCTCCGTTGCCTGGGATTCCGCCGCTCCCGCCACCGCCGCCCCCTCCCCCCGTAACGACTAAACTTTCCCTGGCGAATGCGGAGGGCAAACGCAAGAAAGCCCCCGCTTATCAGGGAGGGGAGGCTATTCCGTCAATGGGTATGGATTGAGGAAACCTTCGAGAATCGTATGCTAACGCAGCCTTTTGGGAATTTGCCGCACCAATCGGCCGTTCTCGTAAATGAGGATGCAAACATTTTTGACCTTGCCTCGCGTAGTGAACAGGAGCAGAAACGCTTCCTCCCTGGGTAGCGGCGAGCCGACGCGTCTTCCGTTGTAACCGAGATAGTACTCCCGCAAAGAAAGCCCTTGATCCGATCATACAACATACACTATTTTACATAAATACTGAATTTTCGCCATTTTCCACTCTTAAATGTAGGCTATCCATGATTATTTATTTCTTATCTCATCATTGTTGCTGGAACTGGAATGGCCGCCGGGTGAAGCGCAAGTCGATTTCGGTGAAGCGGATATCTTTGATGCGGACGGCGAGAAGAAAGCCTGTAAGTTCCTCTGCGTCACCTTCCCCTACAGCAACGCGGGCTACACGCAGCTGTTCGGCGGCGAGACGGCCGAGTGCGTGGTGCACGGCCTGCGCGATATTTTTCACCGGATCGGCGGTGTGCCGGGAAGACTGATCTTTGACAATGCCAGCGGCGTAGGCCGGCGAGTGAACGAAAATGTCCAGATGGCGGATCTGTTCCTTCGCTTCAAGGCCCACTATGGTTTCGAGGTCACGTTCTGCAATCCGTACGC
>NZ_AUCP01000038.1 GCF_000429825.1 Cohnella thermotolerans DSM 17683 | reverse complement strand
TTGAATGGTTCCTATCGTCATTTGCAAAAGTTGCGCGCTCGTTGTGAGCATGTGTTTGCCGAAAGCAAAGTCGTACATGGCTTGGATCGAGCTCGGAGCCGTGGGTTGGACTGCATGCAGGAACAGGCGATACTTACGGCAACGGTTCAGAATCTGAAAAAACTATGCCGGTTTAAGAAAAAACGACCTCAAACCGGTATTTCGGCATGCGAAAAACCGAAATCCGTGATAACGGAGGTAGTGTCAGGCCTGCTAGTTCCAGCGCTCGCTGGGTTGTTCTTCTCATTTTGCACGCCGGTTAGACGGCAAGAACTGACTTAATTCACCGGACTTCTAGAACGAAAATAAAAAGCGGGAGAGCGGCCTTGCTGCCCGCTTCGTCCCGCTTTGCCGAGTGAAGTCCGACCCGTTCCGGCCGCCGGCTTGCCGGCTTCCGAGGGTCGTTCTCCGTCTGGTTTCCCTTTCTGCGTTGTCTACGTCATGTTGAAAAAGCCGAGCGTGGCGCACTTGTCCGCTTCCTTGGCGACGACCTCATCCATGCCGATGTCGAGCAAATTGCACAGCGCCGCCATATAGAAGATGTTCTTCCCGAGTTCGGAGCGGACGATGTCTTCGCAATTCTCGCACAGATGGCCTTCCATATGCGACTTGGACTGCTTCTTCGCCTGATCCAACGGCATGTCCTCCGAGAAGCCCTGATGCCGGGCGTTCAGCTCGATACAGCCGCATTCCGTAATGGCTTTGGCTATGGCCCGATTCACGGAAGCGTTCGATTGGCTGTATTTGGTAACGACATCCAGCAGACTGCGATGACGGAGCAAGAGTTCCGAGACCTGCTGCTGAAACTCTTTCAGCGATGGTGCGCTCATCCGTTCCACCCCGGTTACCGTAAATTTACTTTTCCTCCTACATTATAGAGCAAGGCGTCCGCCATTTCAAAAGAAGAATGCCGCGATGGCCTGCCGCAGCGCGGTTCGCGAAGGAAGTTTGGCAGGGACGTTCTAAGGAGAGATTAGCCGGGCGAAAATTGGAACATACTAGTAACAAAATAAGGGAGTGATATTTATGATGATGAAACGCATGATCCAAGCGGCCGGGGCGCTGCTTGGGATGCTGATCGGACAAGGGTTCTCCACTTGGAAAACGGCCGGAGGAGCTTCGTGGATGAATCCGGTATGGGGCGTTCCGACGACGACGGGAATCGGCTCCGGCGGTTATATGGGAGCGGCGATCGGGGTTATGCTCGGCCTGCTGATCGCCACCGCGCTGGCCGGACCGCTCGCGCAGGGGTTGCAGCGGAGCGTCGAGCGGCTGTCTGCGCTGCCGGTATCGACGCTGGCGTGCGGGTTGCTCGGCGGCGGATCGGGACTCGCCTTGGCCGCCTTCCTCTATCCGTATATATCCGGCATCCCGCGCGTGGGGGGGCTGGCCGCGGCGCTCGCCGCCATCGCGCTGGGCTACATGGGGCTTAAGGTCGGTCTCCGCAAGCAAGATGAGCTGGCCGTCTGGTCGCAGTCGCGCCGGACGCCGGAACCGGCGAAAGAGGAGGAGCCCCGTTACGAGCAGCACAAAATTTTGGACACCAGCGTCATTATCGACGGCCGGATCGCCGACATTTGCAAGACCGGATTCATCGAAGGCACGCTCGTCATCCCCGAATTCGTGCTGGAGGAGCTGCAGCATATCGCGGATTCCTCGGACTTGCTGAAGCGCAACCGCGGACGCCGCGGCCTGGACATTCTGAACAAAATTCAGAAGGAGCTCGACGTGAAGGTGCTCATTTACGAGGATGGCGCCGACGAGCCCGGAGAAGTGGACAGCAAGCTGGTGAAGCTGGCGAAGGCGATGCGGGGCAAAGTGGTGACGAACGACTTCAACCTGAACAAAGTATGCGAGCTGCAGGGCGTCTCCGTTCTGAACATCAACGATCTGGCCAATGCGGTCAAGCCCGTCGTGCTGCCCGGCGAAGAGATCGTCGTTCAGGTCATCAAGGACGGCAAGGAGCACGGGCAAGGCGTCGCCTATTTGGACGACGGCACGATGATCGTCGTCGAAGGCGGCCGCGATTTTATCGGAACGACGATGGAGGTGCTGGTGACCAGCGTGCTGCAGACGTCCGCGGGCCGGATGATCTTCGCGAAGCCGAAGCTATTGGAAAAAGCGCTCTGACAGGGTATGATTATAACAATACGGGCGGGACACGCTCTGAAGTGTCCCGCTTTTTGCCGTGAACAAGCCGCCGGGTCAGCCGCCGAACGTGCGCGCAGCCCGGGGGTTCGTCCGCGCCTAGCGCAAGGGAGAGGAGTTCGAAGCATGAAGTGGGGAGCCGTTGTCGTCGCCGCGGGCCGCGGCAAGCGGATGGGCGCCGCCGACAACAAGCCTTATTTGCCTCTGGCAGGCCGGCCGATTCTGGCTCATACGCTGGAGGCGTTCGAACGGTGCGGGACGGTGGAGAGCATCGTCGTCGTCGCCGCGCCCGGCGAGGAAGCGAAGGCGGAAGCCGCCGTCCGCGCCATGACGGTCGCCTGCCGCAAGCTGCGGGCGATCGTGCCGGGAGGCGCGGAACGGCAGGACAGCGTATACGAAGGGCTGGCCGCCTTGGAGACGGAAGGCGTGCTCGTACACGATGCCGCCCGTCCGCTGGTGACGCCCGAGCAGATTGAGGCCTGCTGCCGGGAAGCGGAGCGTCACGGCGCGTCGGCGCTGGCCGTGCCGGTGAAGGATACGATCAAGATCGAAGGCGAGCGCGGGTTCATGACCGCCACGCCGGACCGCAGCACGCTGTGGGCGGTGCAGACGCCCCAGGCGTTCGCGCGGGCGGAGCTGATGGAGGCGCACCGGCTCGCGAAGGCGGAAGGGGCCGCGGCCACCGACGACACGATGCTGCTGGAGCGGCTCGGCCGCAAAGTGGCGATCGTGCCGGGCGATTACCGCAACTTGAAAATCACGACGCCGGAGGATTTGCCGATTGCGGAGCTGCTGCTCGAGCGGCGTCGTCGGGAGGATTCGGACTAATATGATCAGAGTGGGACAAGGATTCGACGTTCATCAACTGACGGAAGGCCGCGATTGCATCATCGGCGGCGTCCGCATTCCGTACGAGAAGGGATTGCTCGGCCATTCCGACGCCGACGTGCTGCTGCACGCGATCAGCGACGCGGTGCTCGGGGCGCTGGCGCTGGGCGACATCGGCAAGCACTTTCCCGATACGGACCCGGCGTTCAAGGACGCGGACAGCGTCAAGCTGCTGGAGCACGTCTGGTCGCTCGCGAAGGAACGCGGCTACAAGCTCGGCAACGCCGACGCGACGATTATCGCGCAGGCGCCGAAGATGGCGCCGCACATTCCGGCGATGGTCGAGGTGATCGCCCGGGCGCTCGAAGCCGAGGCCTCGCAGGTGAATGTCAAGGCGACGACGTCCGAGCGGCTCGGCTTTACCGGCCGCGGAGAGGGCATCGCCGCCCAGGCGATTGTCTGCCTCGTCCGCGATGTGCTATGATTTGCGAGAACGAAGGAACGGGGAGGAAGCTGCGTCATGACCGCTAAAGTACGCGTGCGTTACGCGCCGAGCCCGACGGGGCATCTGCATATCGGCAACGCGCGAACCGCCATTTTCAACTATTTGTTCGCCCGCCATCACGGGGGAGACTTCATCATTCGCATCGAGGATACCGACGTCAAGCGCAACGTCGCGGGCGGCGAGGAGAACCAGCTGAAGTACCTGAAGTGGCTGGGCGTCGATTGGGACGAGAGCGTCGACCGCGAAGGGGCCTATGGGCCTTACCGGCAGACGGAGCGGCTGGACATTTACCGCCGCTATTGGCAGGAGCTGCTCGACCGGGGACAAGCCTACCGCTGCTATTGCACCGAAGAGGAGCTGGAGCGGGAGCGCGAGGAGCAGACCGCCCGCGGCGAGACGCCGCGATATTCCGGGAAGTGCCGGCATCTGACGGCCGAGGACCGCGCCCGTCTGGAAGCGGAAGGCCGCGTGCCGAGCGTCCGCTTCGCCGTGCCTGCGGGCAAGACGTATGCGTTCGACGACATGGTCAAAGGGACGATCTCGTTCCAGTCGGACGACTTCGGCGATTTCGTCATCGTCAAGAAGGACGGCATCCCGACCTATAACTATGCGGTGGCGCTCGACGACCATCTGATGGCCATCACGCACGTGCTGCGCGGGGAAGACCATATTACGAACACGCCGCGCCAGCTCATGGTATACGAGGCGCACGGCTGGACGCCGCCGGTGTTCGGGCATATGACGCTGATCGTCAACGAGAACCGCAAGAAGCTGTCCAAGCGCGACGAGTCGATCGTGCAGTTCATCGAGCAGTACGACGCTCTCGGCTACTTGCCGGAAGCGCTCCTGAACTTCATCGCCCTGCTCGGTTGGTCGCCGGAAGGGGAAGAGGAGATTTTCGGGCGCGAGCGGCTCATCGAAATTTTCGACGCCGACCGTCTGTCCAAGAGCCCGGCGGTGTTCGATACGGTCAAGCTGAACTGGCTGAACCAGCACTACATGAAAGCGGCGACGGCAGAGCGGGTGGTCGATCTTTGCCTGCCGCATTTGAAGCAGGCGGGACGACTGCCGCAGGAGCCGACCGAAGCCGAGCTGCATTGGGCGGCGACGCTGGTCGGCCTGCTGCGGGAGCATCTCCGCTACGGGGCGGAGATCGTGCCGCTGTCCGACCTGTTCTTCAAGGACGAGATCGCGCTGGAAGACGAGGGCCGCGCCGTGCTGGCGGAAGAGAACGTGCCGGCCGTCCTGAACGCCTTCGCCCGCCAGATCGAAGCGCTGCAGGGGGACAGCTTTACCGTCGACGCCATCAAGGCGGCGATCAAGGCCGTGCAGGCGGAGACGGGCGCGAAGGGCAAAGGGCTGTTCATGCCGATCCGCGTGGCGCTCACCGGGCAGACGCACGGACCGGACCTGAACGGCACCATCTGGCTGCTCGGCCGCGACAAGGTGCTGGCCCGGCTGGAAGCCGCGGCAAGCGGGAAGCTCGCCTAAGCGTCATCCGATTTTGTGCGAATAGAGCTTGCGATACTGGCCCGGCGTATGTCCCGTTTCTTTCTTGAATTTGCGGATGAAGTTGGGCGTATCGAGATAACCGACCCTCTGAATGATATCCTTCAGGGGGTCGGTTGTTGTCGTTAGCTCCGCGATGGCCGCTTCGATTCTTTTTCTCCAAACGTACTGGACAAAATTGATGCCCATCTTGTCCTTGAACGATCTGTGTCCAGCCCGGATGACAAAACGAATTTTACGCTGCTGCTGAAGACGATTCGGAACGCGCTGGACCGCAAAGGAGAGCGGGACGGCAGACGATACTTGCTTACGATCGCGGCCGGCGCCGACCGGTATTACCTGGATGGGACCGAGATGGATCAGGCGCAAAAAGTGCTGGATTTCGTCCAGTTGATGACCTACGACATGCGGGGAGGCTTTCAAACGCTGACGGGCCACCATACGAATATATATACGGGCACCGGCGATTTGTTCCGCATCAGCGTCGACGCCTCGGTCCGGATGTTTGTGCGCGCAGGCGTTCCCCGGGAGAAAATCGTCATCGGCGCCGCGTTCTATTCCCGCATGTGGAAGGGGGTGCCGGACGTCCGGAACGGCCTGTACCAGATGGCGGCCGGCGCCGGCGGATACGGACCGGATTATACGGCGTTGGCGGCGGAGTACATCGGCAAAAACGGCTATGCGCGATATTGGGACGACGAAGCCAAGGCGCCTTATCTGTTCGACGGCAGCAGCTTTATTTCCTACGACGACGAGGAGTCGATCGGCCATAAAGGCGAATACGTGCGCCAGAACGGGCTGGCCGGCCTCATGTTCTGGGAATACGGCTGCGACCGGACGCATCGGCTGCTGGACTCGATCCATCGGGCTCTCAATCAAGCGGGGGAGGGGAAGCCGGAATGAAAGTGGGATTAAGCTCGTACAGTTTGCTGGACGATATTAAAGCGGGAAAGCTGACGATCCTGGATGCCATCCAATGGGTCGCCGATAACGGCGGCGAACATATGGAATTGGTGCCGTATGGCTATACGGTCGTGGACAACGTCGAATTGGCCGATCAAATCAGGGAGAAGGCGGCCGCGGCCGGAATCGAGCTGTCCGGGTATTCCTTCCCGGCGAACCGCTCGATATCGGCAATTTCCTGTGCGCGGATGAAGATCCGCTCGTCGGGGTCAAGAAGAACATTTCCTATGCGAATCGGGTACACTATAAAGACTTTTATGTCCGTCCTTATTACGAAGATCCCGGAGAGGGCAAATGGTTTCGGACGGTCAATCAAAATTATTTGCGGGGCGCGATCGTCGGGCATGGCGATCTCAAGCTGCGGGAAGTGACGAAGCTCGTGAAAGCGTCGGGCTACGACGGCTACATTACGGTCGAGTTCGAGGGCATGGAGGATTGCCGGGTAGGCTCCAGAATCGGCATGGCGAACACAAGAAGATTTTGGGACGAGGCAATCGTTTGAACGAACGGCGAGCCGTCTTTTTGACCGTGGCGCCGCTCCAGCGCGGCTGAAATGCACCGTGTCCGCCCGATTAGGGGGATTCCTGCGCTATACCTTGTCACCCGAAGCCGGTTGGGATATACTTTCGTTAACGATGTTCATATCGAAATCAGCGACGAACAGGAGAGTAAGTTCCGCTCACGGAACGACCAGAGAGGACTGCCAAGGCTGGAAGCAGTCTCTTCCGACGGAACCGAAATGCGCCTGGGAGCCGTGCCGCCGAGCGAAGGTACCGGCATGCGCCGTCCGCGGACGTCGGCCGCGCGTTCTGTTGAAGAACCGCGCGCCGCTTCCGCCGGCCGGCTACAGCCGATCCTTCGGGTAAGCGGCGCCGGGCGGCGCCCGTTACGAGCCGGAAGAGTTGGGTTTTGCCGCGCACTCCCGGAGAGTGCGGCCGGGGAAGGCTCAAGCAGAGTGGGACCGCGTACGACGACGCCTCTGCAGCGCATGCTGCGGAGGCTTTTTTATTGCGGGGCAGGTCCGGGCTTCGGCAGCGCAAGCAAGCCGCGGCGTGCGCCTCGGGGGCCCGCCGGGCCTCCGGTTCGCAAGGCTCCGGCTCGCAAGACTCCGGTTCGCAGGACTCCGGCTCACAAGGCGGGGCATCGTTTTTCGCGGGACATAAAGGGGGATTGAACATGGGGGTATGGAGTACGATTCGTTCGGATATCGACGCCGTCTTCGAGAACGATCCGGCGGCGCGAAGCCGATTCGAGGTCATCTTCACGTATTCCGGGCTGCACGCCATATGGGCGCACCGGATTGCGCACGCCTTCTACCGCAGGCGCTGGTTTACGGTCGCCAGAATGATCTCGCAGTTCAGCCGGTTCATGACCGGCATCGAAATCCATCCCGGCGCGAAAATCGGCCGCAAGCTGTTTATCGACCACGGGATGGGCGTCGTCATCGGGGAGACGTGCGAGATCGGCGACGAAGTCGTCATTTACCAGGGCGTTACCCTCGGAGGAACCGGCAAGGAGAAGGGCAAGCGGCATCCGACGATCGGCAACCGCGTCGTTATCGCGTCCGGAGCCAAGGTGTTAGGTTCGTTCAAAGTCGGCGACAATTCGAATATCGGCGCCAACTCCGTCGTGCTGCGGCCCGTGCCGCCCGACAGCACCGTCGTCGGCATTCCGGGGCGGATCGTCAAGCGCAACGGAGAGCGGGTAGGCGACCGGCTGGACCACACGAATTTGCCCGACCCGGTGATCGACACGTTCCGCTTCATGCAGAAGGAGATCAACGAGCTCAAGGCGGAGATCGCCCGGCTCAAGGAGCGGGAGGAAGAGCGCGAGCGCAAGGAAGCGTCCGGGCCCGAGAGAGAGAAGGTCGGCGCGGCGTCCCAGGATCCGTCCTGATTATATGGATTAGCAAAGGAGCATGCCTAGGTGTCCATAAAGATCTACAACAGTCTGACCCGGGAGAAGGAAACGTTCGTTCCGCTCGAGCCCGGCAAGGTGAACATGTACGTGTGCGGCCCGACCGTGTACGACTACATCCATATCGGGAACGCGCGGCCCGTCATTTTTTTCGACGTCGTCCGCCGTTATCTCGAATCCGTCGGCTACAAGGTCAACTACGTCGTCAATTTTACCGACGTCGACGACAAGATGATCCGCCGGGCGGGCGAGCTCGGCGTGACCGTTCCGGAGCTGGCGGAGCGCTTCATCGCCGGCTTCAACGAAGACCGCGAAGGGCTGGGCGTGCGTCCCGCCTCGATTAACCCGCGGGTGACCGAGAACATGCCGGAGATCGTCTCGTTTATCGAGACGCTCGTCGACAAAGGCTATGCGTACGAGAGCGGCGGAGACGTTTACTTCCGGACGTCCGCCTTCCCGGAATACGGCAAGCTGTCGCACAAAAATCTCGACGAACTGCAATACGGCATTCGCGTCGAGGTCGACGAGCGCAAGGAGAATCCGCAGGATTTCGTGCTGTGGAAGGCCGCGAAGCCGGGCGAAATTCATTGGCCCAGCCCTTGGGGGGACGGCCGTCCGGGCTGGCACATCGAATGCTCCGCGATGGCCCGCAAATACGCCGGCGAGACGCTGGACATTCACGGCGGCGGCCACGACCTGCAGTTCCCGCACCACGAATGCGAGATCGCGCAGTCGGAATCGCTGACGGGCAAGCCGCTGGCCCGCTACTGGATGCATAACGGCTTCGTCAACATCAATAACGAGAAAATGTCCAAGTCGCTCGGCAACGGGATAAACCCGCGGGAGCTGCTCAAGCGGACGAGCGCGCAGGCGATCCGGTACGTCATGTTGACGACGCATTACCGCAGCCCGCTCAACTTCAGCGAAGAGACGCTGCGGCAGGCGGAGAACAGCGTGGCGCGGCTGACGACGAACCGGGACAACATCAAGCACCGCCTGGCGAGCGCGGACGCGGGATCTTCGGCGGGACCGGATGCCGGGCTGCAAGCCAGGCTGGAGAAGCTGAAGGAAGAGTTCCGGGCGAAAATGAACGACGACTTCAACACGGCGGATGCCGTCACCGTCTGGTTCCAGCTCGTGTCCGAGACGAACGCGTATTTGCAGCGGGAGACGGTCGAGGCGGCGAGCTTGAAGCTCATTCTCGAACTCATCGGGGAGCTGGACGACGTGTTCGGACTGCTGCTGCCGGAAGCCGGCGAGGAGCTGCTCGACGCGGAGATCGAAGGGCTGATCGCCGAGCGGACGGAGGCGCGCAAGAACCGGAACTTCGCCCGCGCGGACGAGATTCGCGATCTGCTCGCGGCGAGAGGCATCCTGCTCGAGGATACGCCGCAGGGCATCCGCTGGCGGCGCGCATGAGCGGGGCGCCGTTGGAACCGGCGGCGCCCGTCATCGCGCCGCTTCTGCCGGCGGGCGTCCCCGTCGGCCAAATCTCGCCGATCGTGCTCGCCTACATCGGGGATGCGGTTTATGAGGTCTATGTGCGGCAGCGGCTGATCGCGAGCGTCGTGCGCAAGCCGCACGAGCTCCATCGCGCGGCGACGCGCTACGTGTCGGCGGGAGCGCAGGCCCGGCTGCTGCAGCGCTGGGTGCCGCTCCTGACCGAGGAGGAGGCGGACGTCGTCCGCCGCGGCCGCAACGCCAAATCCGGGCAGCCTCCCAAAAACGCCGATCCGGCGGAATACCGCCTCGCCACCGGGCTCGAATGCCTGGTCGGCTATCTTTATTACCGCGGGGAGCGGGACAGGCTCGAACAGTTGATCGCTCTTGCCTTTGCCGACGATCCGACGAACGCGTGAGAAAGGAACAACCACCATGAACAATCGTAACCGTCCCCGCCCGTCGTCCGGCCAGGCGCGGCATCCCGCGTCCCGGGGAAGCGAAGCGCGGCGCGGGCCTAAAGAGCGCCCTCCGGTCCGGGAACGCGAGGCGGACCGCCAGCCCGGCTTCGAGCAGGAGGAGGAAGCGGGCGCCTCCGAGCAATATTTGGCCGGCAAGCACCCGGTGCTCGAAGCGCTCAAGGCGGGCCGTGCCCTCAACAAAATCTGGCTGTCCAATCAGGCGCAGCGGAGCCTCGTTCAGCCGATTCTCGAGGAGGCCAAGTCGCGCGGCGTCGTCGTGCAGTTCGCCGATAAGAAGAAGCTGGACGCCCTCGCGCCGGACGTGCCGCACCAAGGTGTCGTCGCTCAGGCGGCGGCCGTCTCATACGCCGAGGTGGACGACCTGCTCGCCCGCGCGGAGGAGCTCGGCGAAGCGCCGCTGCTCGTTCTGCTGGACGAAGTGGAAGACCCGCACAATCTCGGCTCCATTCTGCGTACGGCCGATTGCACGGGGGCTCACGGCGTCGTCGTGCCGAAGCGCCGGAGCGCCGGCCTGACCGCGGTCGTCGCCAAGACTTCCGCCGGAGCGGTCGAATACGTGCCGGTCGCCCGGGTGGCGAATCTGGCGCAGACAATCGACAAGCTGAAGGAAGCGGGCGTATGGATCGCGGGCGCGGACGCCGCCGCGACGCAAGACGTGTACAAGGCGAACCTGACCGGTCCGCTGGCGATCGTCATCGGAAGCGAGGGCAGGGGCATCTCCCGGCTGGTGAAGGACAAATGCGACTTCCTGATCTCGCTGCCGATGTTCGGCAAGATCAACTCCCTGAACGCCTCCGTGGCGGCGGGAGTCATTCTGTACGAGAGCGTCCGCCAGCGCCGGGCGGCGCAAGCTGCGCAAACCGAAGCCGTTCTCCCCGGGCAAGGAGACGGGCATGCTTCGCCGTGAAGACGTCCTGATCGTCGACGGCTACAACATGATCGGAGCGTGGCCCGAACTGGAGAAGCTGAAGCGGGACCGGCTCGAGGACGCCCGCGACCGGCTGCTCGATTTGCTCGCGAATTATCAAAGCTACGCCGGCGTGTCCGTCTCCGTCGTGTTCGACGCCTTCCGGGTTCCCGGCCTGGGCGCCGCCTTCAAGCAGCACCGGGTGAACGTCGTGTTCACCCGGGAGAAGGAGACGGCGGACGAATGCATCGAGCGGCTGGTCGGTGAGACGACGTCGGTCAAGCGCAACGTCTACGTGGCCACGTCGGACCAGACCGAGCAGAGGGTCGCCTTCGGCCGGGGGGCGCTCCGGCTGTCCGCCAGGGAGCTTCGGCTCGCCGTCGAGGAGAGCCGGCGGGAGATCGAGCGGACGATCCGGAAGGAGCCGCCGCCGAAGCGCAATCCGCTCGGGAGCGTGCTCGCCCCCGACATCCAGCTCCGCCTCGAGCGGATGAGGCGAGGGCAAGGAACCGTAGACGGGAACGAATAACCCCCGCATCGTTTGTCGAATCCTGATAATCCGCGTCAAATCAAGTCTTATCGGTTGACGCTGCGGGTATCATCAAGTATATTGGTAGTAGTTTGGTAGATTGAGAGCAGGAAATCCAACACGCCTTGGGGTCGGAGGGATGATTCGTGAGCGTTGACGTGAATGAGCTGGCAACACACGAATACGACTTCAAGACCGACGAGGACATTGTCGAAGCCGTTCGGCTGGGCGATTCCGGGGCGCTGGAGTACTTGATCAACAAATACCGGAACTTCGTCAGGGCGAAGGCCCGGTCTTATTTCCTGATCGGCGCCGAGCGGGAAGATATCGTGCAGGAGGGCATGATCGGCCTGTACAAGTCGATCCGCGACTTCAAGGGAGACAAGCTGGCTTCGTTCAAGGCGTTTGCCGAGCTTTGCGTCACCCGGCAGATCATTACGGCGATCAAGACCGCGACCCGCCAGAAGCACATTCCCCTCAACTCCTACGTTTCGTTGGATAAACCCATTTACGACGAAGATTCCGACCGCACGCTGCTGGACGTCATTTGCGGCTCCCGGGTTTGCGATCCGGAAGAGATGATTATCAACCAGGAAGAGTTTTTCGGCCTTGAGGACAAGATGTCCGAGATTCTGAGCGATCTGGAGCGGAAAGTACTGATGCTTTATCTGGACGGCCGCTCGTACCAGGAGATCGCCGTCGATCTCGACCGGCACGTGAAGTCGATCGACAACGCGCTGCAGCGGGTGAAGCGCAAGCTGGAGAGGTACTTGGAAGTGCGCGATGTCGGCGGTTGAAAGTGAAGCTCGTACATAACGAAGCGGATAACGGCAGGCAGCCCGGGCGGGCTGCTTTTTGACGCTTTGAGCGCGGTGCGCCGGTGCTGTAAGCCGACAATAGCGGCTTACAAGCGGCACTGTCCCATTGCCGCCTGCCGCAGCGTTCTCGAGACCACGTCCCATTTTCGCGAAATCCGAAGGGTTAAATCTTTGAAAATAGAGAAACAATGATGCTAGGCTCTGAGGCTGGGGGCCGCCTCCAAAATCCTTCCAACCGATATTTCGTTGACATCGAATAGGCCGTGTGATAAATTATTTTAGTAACCTTAAGGTGGAGTTGTATGCACTGGCCTTGGATCTCGAGCGAAACGCCAGGATTCGTTGTCGTGATGCGACGGATCGGCCGTTTGCGCTTGGATTCAATATGTTTATGAAGTTGGCAAGCCCGGGAGGTGGAACACATGCGGGTTATCATTACGCTCGCTTGCACGAGCTGCAAGCAACGGAACTACACGACGAGCAAGAACAAACGGACTCACTCCGATCGCATTGAGCTGAAGAAGTTCTGCAAGTTCTGCAACGCTCATCTTCCTCATCGCGAGACCCGGTAAGTCGTAGGAGGTTTGGACGTGACTTTCCTAGCCAAAATGAAACAGAGCTTTGGGTCCTTTTTCTCGTTCTTCAGCGACAGTTGGGGCGAATTGAAGAAGGTCCGCTGGCCCAAGCGGAAAGAGCTCGTCAGCTACACGATCGTCGTTGTCGTGACCGTGCTGCTGGTGACCGTCTACTTCTGGGTGCTGGACATTATCATTTCGCGCCTCGTCGATCTCGTCATTTGACGCGGGAACCAAAGGTGGCATTTCGATGGAGAAAAGATGGTACGTTGTCCACACGTACTCCGGTTACGAGAACAAGGTAAAGACGAACCTGGAGAAACGCGTGGAATCGATGGGTATGCAGGACAAGATCTTCCGCGTGCTCGTGCCTATGGAAGAGGAGATCGTGAACAAGGACGGCAAGAAGAAGACGGTGATGCGCAAAGTGTATCCCGGCTACGTTCTTGTGGAAATGATCCAGACCGACGACTCCTGGTACGTAGTCCGCAACACGCCCGGCGTTACCGGGTTTGTCGGATCTACGGGCTCCGGATCGAAGCCGACGGCGCTTCTTCCCGAGGAAGCGGAGCAAATTCTCCGCCATATGGGCATGGAAGACCCGAAGCCGGTGATCGATTTCGAGCTCAAGGAGAACGTCCGCGTCAAGGTCGGACCCTTCGCCAATTTTGTCGGCACGGTCGAAGAGATCATGCACGACAAGAGCAAGCTGAAAGTTCACGTCAACATGTTTGGTAGGGAAACCCCGCTGGAGTTGGATTACACTCAAGTGGAAAAGATATAATATCCGGTTTCTATGCAAGAGCGGGAGGGGCTCGTGTCCCGTTGAACCGCATTATGGGGCAAGGAGGTGTGCATCATGGCAAAAAAAGTCATCAAGCTTGTTAAGCTTCAAGTTCCCGCCGGCAAAGCGAACCCTGCGCCGCCTATCGGTCCTGCGCTCGGTCAAGCGGGCGTGAACATCATGGCTTTCTGTAAGGAATTCAACGCCCGTACGGCCGATCAAGCCGGTCTGATCATTCCGGTTGTCATCACCGTATTCGAGGACCGTTCCTTCACGTTCGAGACGAAGACGCCGCCGGCTGCCGTATTGCTGCGCGTTGCCGCCGGAATCCAGAAAGGTTCCGGAGAGCCGAACAAGAAGAAAGTCGCAACCGTTAAACGCGCGAAAGTACGCGAGATCGCCGAGCAGAAGCTGGTCGACCTGAACGCGGCTTCCGTCGAAGCGGCTATGCGCATGATCGAGGGTACCGCCCGCAGCATGGGCGTTGTCGTCGAAGACTAATCCGGACGGCGAACGATCGCCGAACCGGACGCGCCGGACGCTTAAGTCCGGAGCATGTGGGAGGAGACTTCCGTTACTACCACGCAAGGAGGAGAACAACATGGCCAAACACGGCAAGAAATACGCAGAAGCCGCAAAGCTGATCGACCGTGACGCTACCTACGAAGCGTTGGAAGCCATCGAGCTCGTGAAGAAAGCGGCCACGGCCAAATTCGACGAATCCGTCGAAGTTGCCGTCCGTCTCGGCGTCGATCCGAGGAAGCAAGACCAGAACGTCCGCGGCGTCGTTGTTCTGCCGCACGGCACGGGCAAGACGAAGCGCGTGCTCGTATTCGCCAAAGGCGACAAGCTCAAGGAAGCGGAAGCGGCCGGAGCGGACTACGTCGGCGATACGGACCTCATCAACAAGATCCAGCAAGGCTGGTTCGAGTTCGACGTGTGCGTCGCCACTCCGGACATGATGAGCGAAGTTGGTAAACTCGGTCGTATTCTCGGCGGTAAAGGCTTGATGCCGAACCCCAAAGCCGGCACGGTAACGAACGACGTTGCCAAAGCCGTGCAAGAGATCAAAGCCGGTAAGATCGAATACCGTCTGGACAAAGCCGGACAAATTCACGCTCCGATCGGCAAGGTATCGTTCGACGCCGAGAAGCTGAACGAGAACCTGAAGGCGCTGATCGACGCGTTGAACCGCGCGAAGCCGGCGGCTGCCAAAGGCGTCTACCTGAAGAACATCTCGATCTCTTCGACGATGGGACCGGGCGTGCGTCTGAACGTAGCTTCTTACCGTTAATACTAGCGGGTCTCGTACCTGCGATTGACAGGCTTTGTACGATCGTGGTAAGCTCTCAAAGTTGAATATGGATACCGTAGACCGTAGGTGCCGAGAGGCTTAATTTCCTACCGAGGTGTGTGCATAGAATCGCGAAGTTCCCGAGAGGGTCTTCGTTTCGATCGAACACGTCATGCCTCCGTAGAATCTGCGGAGGCATTGCTTATGTTTCCGCCGATTCTGCGCGATTCCGATACGGTTGAATCATGATTCAGGAGGTGTACGAAATGGCAAATGCGAAAATTATCGAAGCGAAGCAGCGGGAAGTGGAAGCGATCGCGACGAAGCTGCGCGAGAGCGCGAGCTCGGTCGTGGCCGACTACCGCGGACTGAACGTGGCTCAAGTGACCGAGCTGCGCAAAGCGCTTCGCGAAGCCGGCGTGGAATTCCAAGTGCTGAAGAACTCCTTGGTCAGCCGCGCTGCAGCCAGCATCGAACTTTCCGAACTCGACTCCGTTCTGACCGGACCGACGGCGGTTGCTTTCAGCAAGAACGACGCCGTTGCTGCCGCGAAGATTCTGAGCGATTTCGCGAAGAAGAACGAGGCGCTCAAGCTGAAAGGCGGCGTCGTCGAAGGCCGCTTCGTCGACAGCGCGCAAGTGAAGGCTCTGGCCGAACTGCCGTCCCGCGAAGGCTTGCTCTCCATGCTGCTCAGCGTCCTGCAAGCTCCGATCCGCAACCTGGCGCTCGCGGTCAAAGCGGTTGCCGAGAAGAACGAAGCAAGCGCGTAACTCGTACGTGTTATATCTGCAAGCAACGGCCTGACGGCCGAACCAACTTAAATTATATTGGAGGGTAACATTCCATGAGCAAAGAGCAAATCTTGGAAGCCATCAAAGGCATGAGCGTTCTGGAACTGAACGATCTCGTCAAAGCAATCGAAGAAGAATTCGGCGTAACCGCTGCAGCTCCGGTTGCAGTTGTCGCTGGCGGCGCTGCTCCGGAAGCGGCTGAACAAACGGAATTCGACGTCGTCCTCGTTGACGCCGGCGCTTCCAAAATCAACGTTATCAAAGTCGTTCGCGAAATTACGGGTCTCGGCCTGAAAGAAGCGAAAGACGTTGTCGACAACGCTCCGAAGGCACTCAAAGAGAAAGTGTCCAAGGAAGAAGCCGAAGCTGTTAAAGCTAAGCTCGAAGAAGCAGGCGCTAAAGTCGAAGTTAAGTAATCGGACCGCATAGGTGCAAACCCCTTGAAGATGCTTTTTTCTTCGAGGGGTTTGTTCATGAAGGCAAGGAGGAACGCCGTTGAGCGAGCATTATTATTCGAAAAAGCCGCAAACCGCAAGCGATCGGCGGACGATCGAGGCCGAGCTGAGAGGCTATCGCTTTCGTCTTACCTCCGACGCCGGCGTGTTCTCGCGGGACGGGGTGGACTACGGAAGCCGCGTGTTGATCGGAATGATGGAATTCGCCGAAGATGCCGAAGTGCTCGATCTGGGATGCGGATACGGCCCGATCGGACTGGCCGCAGCCCGCCTTGCGCCGCGAGGACATGTGACCATGCTGGACATTAACGAACGCGCGGTGGCGCTGGCCCGCGAGAATGCGGCCGCGAACGGCATCGTCAACGCGACCGTGAAGCAAAGCGATCTCTACGAGGCCGTAGCCGGAAGGCGGTTCGACGTCATTTTGTCCAATCCGCCGATTCGCGCGGGCAAAGCCGTCGTGCATCGGATTTTGTCGGAAGCAAGAGACCATTTGCGGCCGGGAGGCGCGCTCTGGATCGTGATCCAGAACAAGCAAGGGGCTCCTTCGGCCAAAGCGAAGCTGCAAGAAGTGTTCGGCGAGGACGCGGTCGCGGAAATCGGGAAGGACAAAGGCTACCGGATTTATCGCGCAGAAATGGTTTGACTTGACTTTCACTATGTGATATTATTGAAAAATGTCAGTATTAAGATGGGCTCATTGTCTTTAGTGGACTAAAAAGTCAAGCCCAATTCGCGGTTTTCGCGAATAAGTTTTGGCCAAATGGCGTATAATGGGTTTGTTTTGGGCAAATGACTGGATAACGGGTGCCATTGTGCCGCCTACCGGCGCATAAGGGCTTTTCTTTATTTGCGCTATCCGGCCGTTTGCCTTGCGATTTGGCTTGCTTACGAGCGCGTACGCCCGCGGAACGGCTGCCTCTGCTAGTGCTGGAGAGAGGATCTCGTTCTCGCTTGCATTGAAGTAGACTGAAGGGGTGAGGTTAAGTTGGCAGGACATCTTGTTCAGTATGGCCGCCGCTCGCGGCGCAGCTACGCCCGCATTAACGAGGTGCTGGAAGTTCCGAACCTGATCGAAATCCAACAGCAGTCTTATCAGAAGTTTCTTGATGAAGGACTGCGCGAGATTTTCCAAGACATCTCGCCAATCACGGATTTCACGGGCAATCTGGTGCTGGAGTTTATCGACTACAGTCTCGGAGAGCCAAAGTATTCCGTCGACGAGTCGAAGGAGCGCGACGTCACGTACGCGGCTCCGCTTCGCGTCAAAGTCAGACTGCTTAACAAGGAAACCGGCGAAGTCAAGGAACAGGAAGTGTTCATGGGCGATTTCCCGCTTATGACGGAGACCGGCACTTTCATTATCAACGGCGCGGAACGGGTTATCGTCAGCCAGTTGGTCCGTTCGCCAAGCGTATATTACAGCACGAAGGTAGACAAGAACGGCAAGAAAACTTATACCGCCACCGTCATCCCGAACCGCGGCGCCTGGCTGGAGCTGGAGACGGACGCGAAGGATATCGTGTACGTGCGGATTGACCGGACCCGCAAAATTCCGGTCACCGTTCTGCTCCGCGCGCTCGGATTCGGCACAGACGCCGAAATTCTCGACTTGCTCGGACACGACGAATTTATCCGCAACACGCTTGAGAAAGACAATACCGATTCGACCGAGAAGGCGCTCATCGAGATTTACGAGCGTCTGCGTCCGGGCGAACCGCCGACGCTGGAGAACGCGCGGAGTTTGCTCATCGCCCGCTTCTTCGATCCGAAGCGCTACGACCTTGCGAACGTAGGCCGCTACAAGATTAACAAGAAGCTGCATATCAAGAACCGCTTATTCAACCAGCGCCTGGCCGAGACGCTTGTCGATCCTTCCACGGGCGAAATTATCGCCGAAGCCGGACAGATGATCGACCGCCGTCTGCTCGACCAGATTCTTCCGGCACTCGAGAAGAATGTCGGGTTCAAAACGTACCGTGTGACGGGTGGAGTGAACGAGTCCGAGGATATTCCGCTGCAAAGCATAAACGTCTATTCCCCGGACGAAGACGGCAAAGTCGTCAAAGTCATCTCCAACGGCATTATCGACAAGTCGGTGAAGCATATCACACCAGCGGATATTATCGCCGCAATCAATTATTTTATGAATCTGCTGCACAACATCGGCAGCACGGACGATATCGACCATCTGGGCAACCGCCGTCTGCGTTCCGTAGGCGAGCTGCTGCAGAATCAGTTCCGCATCGGCCTGTCGCGGATGGAACGAGTCGTTCGCGAACGGATGTCCATTCAGGACCAGAATGCGATCACGCCGCAAGCGCTGATCAACATCCGTCCGGTGATCGCCGCGATCAAGGAGTTTTTCGGCTCCTCGCAGCTGTCCCAGTTCATGGACCAGACGAACCCGCTTGCCGAGCTTACGCACAAGCGCCGTCTGTCCGCGCTCGGGCCGGGCGGTCTGACGCGGGAACGCGCGGGCATGGAAGTGCGGGACGTGCATCCGTCCCACTACGGACGGATGTGCCCGATCGAGACGCCGGAAGGTCCGAACATCGGCTTGATCAACTCGCTGTCGACCTACGCTCGGATCAACGAGTACGGCTTCATCGAAGCGCCTTACCGCAAGGTCGACCACACGACCGGGCGCGTAACGGACGAGGTCGTCTACATGACGGCCGACGAGGAAGACAACTACATCATCGCCCAGGCGAACGCAAAGCTCAATCCGGACAACACGTTCGCCGAAGACATGGTCATCGTCCGCTATAACAAGCAGGCCGACAACATCCTGACCATGCCTTCCGACCGGGTCGACTTTATGGACGTCTCGCCGAAGCAGGTCGTGTCCGTCGCTACCGCGATGATTCCGTTCCTCGAGAACGACGACTCCAACCGCGCGCTCATGGGATCGAACATGCAGCGGCAGGCCGTTCCGCTGCTCGTTCCGGACGCCCCGTATGTCGGCACCGGCATGGAGCACAAGGCGGCCAAGGATTCCGGGGTCTGCATCGTCTCCAAGTACGACGGCGTGATCGAGCGCGTAACCGCCAACGAAATTTGGCTGCGCCGCACGGAAGTCATCGACGGCAAAGAGGTCAAGGGCGACCTTGTCAAATATAAATTGCAGAAGTTCATGCGTTCCAACCAAGGAACGTGCATTAACCAGCGTCCGCTCGCCCGCAAGGGAGATATCGTCAAGAAGGGCGACATCCTGGCGGACGGACCCTCCACGGAGAACGGCGAATTGGCGCTCGGACGCAACGTCGTCGTCGCGTTCATGACTTGGGAAGGCTACAACTACGAGGATGCGATTCTGCTGTCCGAGAAGCTCGTCCGCGAAGACGTGTACACTTCGATTCACATCGAGGAATACGAGTCCGAAGCGCGCGACACGAAGCTCGGGCCGGAAGAGATTACGCGCGACATCCCGAACGTCGGGGAAGACGCGCTGCGCAATCTCGACGAGCGCGGCATCATCCGCGTAGGCGCCGAGATCGGCGCCGGCGACATTCTCGTCGGCAAAGTTACGCCGAAGGGCGTTACCGAGCTGACGGCGGAAGAGCGGCTGCTGCACGCGATCTTCGGCGAGAAGGCGCGCGAAGTGCGCGACACGAGCTTGCGCGTGCCGCACGGCACCGACGGCATCGTCGTCGACGTCAAGGTGTTCACCCGCGAGAACGGAGACGAGCTCCCGCCGGGCGTCAACCAGCTGGTGCGCGTCTACATCGCGCAGAAGCGGAAAATTTCCGAAGGCGACAAGATGGCCGGACGCCACGGCAACAAAGGGGTCGTCGCCCGCATCCTTCCGGAGGAAGATATGCCGTTCCTGCCGGACGGCACGCCGGTTGAGGTTGTTCTGAACCCGCTGGGCGTTCCTTCCCGGATGAACATCGGCCAGGTGCTTGAAGTGCATCTGGGCATGGCTTGCAAATACCTCGGTATTCGCGCGGCTACCCCGGTATTCGACGGGGCGCACGAGAACGACGTTTTCGATACGATGGAAGAAGCCGGCATGCAGCGCAACGGCAAAACGATTCTGTACGACGGCCGGACGGGCGAACCGTTCGAACGGGAAATTACCGTCGGCGTCATGTACATGATCAAGCTGGCGCACATGGTCGACGACAAGATTCACGCCCGTTCCACCGGTCCGTACTCGCTCGTTACGCAGCAGCCGCTGGGCGGTAAAGCCCAGTTCGGCGGCCAGCGCTTCGGGGAGATGGAAGTGTGGGCGCTCGAAGCTTACGGCGCTGCCTACACGCTGCAAGAAATTTTGACCGTCAAATCCGACGACGTCGTCGGACGCGTCAAAACGTACGAGTCGATCGTCAAGGGTGAGAACGTGCCGGAACCGGGCGTTCCCGAATCGTTCAAAGTTTTGATCAAAGAACTGCAAAGTCTCGGCATGGACGTCAAGATCCTTGCGGGAGACGAGCGGGAGATCGAAATGAAAGAAATGGACGACGAAGACGACGCTGCCGGCGACAAGTTGAACTTGAATCTCGAAGGCTCCGAAGTGGGAGCCGAGTAAGGCGGCGGGGCGATAGCGGCGATTGGGCCGCTATCCCCCTCTTGCGTCCGTCCGATCGTAGAAAAATCGTCTTTCCCGTTCCGAAATCCCAGCAACGATGAAGGAGGGTTTGCTCCTTGTTAGACGTTAACAATTTCGAGTTTATGAAAATCGGTTTGGCTTCTCCGGACAAAATCCGCTCGTGGTCGAGAGGCGAAGTGAAAAAGCCGGAGACGATCAACTACCGTACGCTCAAGCCGGAGAAGGAAGGCCTGTTCTGCGAGAAAATTTTCGGTCCGACGAAGGACTGGGAATGTCATTGCGGCAAATATAAACGCGTTCGCTACAAAGGCGTCGTGTGCGATCGCTGCGGCGTCGAAGTGACCCGCGCGAAAGTGCGCCGCGAACGGATGGGCCACATCGAGCTGGCTGCTCCCGTCTCGCATATCTGGTACTTCAAGGGCATTCCGAGCCGCATGGGTCTCGCGCTCGACATGTCTCCCCGTTCGCTCGAAGAGATCATTTACTTCGCATCGTACGTTGTGACGGATCCGGGCGACACGCCGCTGGAGAAGAAGCAACTGCTGTCCGAGAAGGAATACCGCAGCTACCGCGAGAAGTATGGCTATGCCTTCCAGGCGAGCATGGGCGCCGAAGCGGTCAAGAAGCTGCTGCAGGATATCGATCTGGACCGCGAGCTGGAAGTGCTCAAGGAAGAGCTTCGCACGGCGCAAGGCCAACGCCGCAACCGCGCGATCAAGCGGCTCGAAGTGATCGAATCGTTCCGCAACTCCGGCAACATGCCGGAGTGGATGATTCTCGACGTGCTGCCGGTCATTCCGCCCGAACTGCGCCCGATGGTCCAGCTGGACGGCGGCCGCTTTGCGACGAGCGACTTGAACGACCTGTACCGCCGCGTCATTAACCGGAACAACCGCCTCAAACGGCTGCTCGATCTGGGCGCGCCGGACATCATCGTCCAGAACGAGAAGCGGATGCTTCAGGAAGCGGTGGACGCGCTGATCGACAACGGCCGCCGCGGCCGTCCCGTCACGGGTCCCGGCAACCGTCCGTTGAAGTCCCTCAGTCATATGCTCAAAGGGAAGCAAGGACGTTTCCGTCAGAACCTGCTCGGTAAACGGGTCGACTATTCCGGCCGTTCCGTTATCGTCGTAGGTCCGAGCCTGAAGATGTATCAATGCGGCCTGCCGAAGGAAATGGCGCTTGAGCTGTTCAAGCCTTTCGTCATGAAGGAGCTCGTGCAGAAAGGGCTCGCCCACAATATCAAGAGCGCAAAGCGCAAAGTCGAACGCGTCAGCTCCGAAGTGTGGGACGTGCTCGAAGACGTCATCAAGGAGCATCCCGTTCTGCTGAACCGTGCGCCGACGCTTCACCGTCTCGGGATTCAAGCCTTCGAACCGATTCTGGTCGAAGGCCGCGCGATCAAGCTGCACCCGCTCGTCTGTACGGCGTACAACGCCGACTTCGACGGTGACCAAATGGCCGTGCACGTTCCGCTGTCTTCCGAAGCGCAAGCGGAAGCGCGCCTGCTGATGCTGGCGTCGGGCAACATCCTGAACCCGAAGGACGGCAAGCCTGTCGTTACGCCTTCGCAGGACATGGTTCTCGGCTGTTACTACTTGACGATGGACAACAAGGACGCCAAGGGCTCCGGACTTCGGCTGTCGGAGATCAACGAAGCGGTGTCCGCTTACCATCGCGGCATAGCCGATCTTCACGCGCGCGTCGTCATTCCCGCCAAAGCGCTGAAGAAGAAGTCGTTCACGCCTGAGCAACAAAATGCGCTGCTCGTGACGACCATCGGCAAAATCATTTTCAACGAGATTTTCCCGGATACGTTCCCGTACATCAACGAGCCGACGAAGGAAAATCTGCTGAAGGGTACGCCGGATAAATACTTCATCTACGACAAAGGCGCGGACGTCGACAAGATTATTCAGGAAGTGCCGACGCCGGGCGCGGTAGGCAAGGAGTATCTGGGCCAAATTATCGGCGAGTGCTTCAACCGCTACCAGACGATGATGACTTCCGTCATCCTCGACGACATCAAGCAGCTCGGCTTCACGTACTCGACGCGCGCGGGGATTACCGTCGCCGTGGCCGACGTCATGATTCCGCCGCAAAAGGCGGAAATTCTGAAACGGTCCGACGAGAGCGTCAAGACGATTACGACGCAATACCGCCGCGGCTTGATCACGGACGAAGAACGCTACGACCGCGTCATCGAGATCTGGTCGAAGACGAAGGACGAAATTACGGACGTCCTCATGAAATCGATGGACCGCTACAACTCCATCATGCTCATGGTCGATTCCAAGGCGCGGGGCAACAAATCGCAGATTACGCAGCTCGGCGGCATGCGGGGCCTGATGGCCACCCCGTCCGGCCGAATCTTCGAATTGCCGATCAAATCGAACTTCCGCGAAGGTCTGACCGTCCTGGAGTACTTCATCTCCACCCACGGTGCGCGTAAAGGTCTTGCCGATACCGCGCTGCGGACCGCCGACTCGGGTTACTTGACCCGCCGTCTCGTCGACGTCGCCCAAGACGTCATCGTTCGCGAAGAAGACTGCGGAACCGACAAGGGCATCGTCGTCAGCCGGATCGAAGACGGCAAGGAAATTATCGAGGACCTGTACGACCGGATCGAAGGCCGCTACGCGTTCGAGACAATCCGCCATCCGGAGACGGGCGAGATCATCGTCGGCCGCAACGACCTGATCGATTCCGTCAAAGCGGAGCAGATCGTCCGCGCCGGCGTGCAGAAGCTGCAAATTCGTTCCGTTCTCAGCTGCCGCGCCCGTCATGGCGTGTGCAAGATGTGCTACGGACGCAACCTGGCAACCGGCAAAAAAGTCGAAATCGGCGAAGCCGTCGGCATCATCGCGGCTCAGTCGATCGGCGAACCGGGTACCCAGCTGACGATGCGTACGTTCCACACCGGCGGCGTCGCCGGAGACGACATCACGCAAGGTTTGCCGCGGATCCAGGAGCTGTTCGAAGCCCGGAACCCGAAAGGCCAGGCGGTCATCTCCGAGATCGACGGCGTCGTCAAGGAAATCCGCGAAACGAAGGATCGCCGCGAGATCGAAGTGCAAGGCGACGCCGAGACGAAAGTTTACGCCGTCACCTACGGATCGCGCATCCGCGTTTATGAAGGCCAGCATATCGAAGCCGGCGACGAGCTGACCGACGGCTCCATCGATCCGAAGGAAATTCTCCGGATCAAGGGCGTCCGCGGCGTGCAGAACTACATTCTGCAGGAAGTTCAGCGCGTTTACCGGAATCAGGGCGTTGAAATCAACGACAAGCACATCGAAGTTATGATCAAGCAGATGCTGCGCAAAATCCGGATCGTCGATCCGGGCGATACGAAGCTGCTGCCGGGCTCTTTCGTCGACGTGCACGAATACGAAGCGGCGAACCGCGAAGCGATCATGGCCGGCCTGGAGCCTGCCGTAGCGCGTCCGGTCCTGCTCGGGATTACGAAAGCTTCGCTCGAAACCGACTCCTTCCTGTCGGCCGCGTCGTTCCAAGAGACGACCCGCGTCCTCACCGACGCCGCCATCAAAGGCAAGGTCGACCGTCTGCTCGGCCTGAAGGAGAATGTCATTATCGGCAAGCTCATTCCGGCAGGAACGGGGATGTCCCGTTACCGCAACATCAAGGTCGTCTCTCCTCTGGACGAACCGGAAGACGAGCAAGTCGATCTGGAAGCCGTCACCGTCGAGTAATCGGCAGGCTTCTCTATCTAACCGAGAAGCGGTCCCGTCAGGGGCCGCTTCTTTTTTACCATCGTCTTTGCCTATGGCCAACCGCTCACCCGCAAACTGGCCAGTGCCTGGACGTTACTCGAAAACATCGAACATCTCCTTCCCACGCCGCATAAATCCACATGCGCCTTCGACGTTACTCACATGTGACCAATTCCATTCGGCGGTTCGTTGAGCGGCAACCACGTATCCACATGTGCCTAAATCTCTTTAAGCAACGCCATCAACAATTAAACCCGATAATTATTCACAGTATTTTTAATTTTTCCACAATTATCTGTTGACAGCTGCCGAAGTTATCCCAAATCGCACGAGACACCCTGGCTCGCCTGAACCAATTTGTGGACAATCGCCGGCTGAAAAGGCTTATTAACATGTGACTAACCCAAAAGCAATCGACCGCCGCTCAAAGTCTCAATGGCCCGGTGATTATTCCAATGTGAATAAATCAGTACGACACGAAACTTTACTTCGCAAAGCAGGTATAAATGATCAATGCTTCTGCGTGAGGAGTTCCCGGGACGTGCTTCGGGAGCTTACGCTGGACATTCGGCGGGGCGAACTGGCGGCCGTCATGGGGCCCAACGGTTCGGGGAAAAGCACGGCGAAGCGGCTGCTTTTCTGTGGCGCGATTCTTGACACTGCCCGGTCCAGATGATAAAATATCCTAGTGTGTGCCCGAAGTGCTGAATTTTATGCTGCCGGAGGTCGGATGTCCATGGATTCGCTCGGACGATTACAACCGGGAAGCGTGAAGGTCGGCACCAAGCAGACGACCAAGATGGTGGAGCAAGGCAAAGCCACGATGGTCTATGTGGCGCAAGACGCAGATTCACGCCTGGTCAGCCGTATTGTGCATTTATGCAAGCAACATGACGTAGAAGTCACGTTCGTGGATACGATGCGAAGCTTGGGCAAAGCGTGCGGAATTGATGTCGGCACGGCGGCAGCCGTTGTCGTCGGGGAATAAGAATTTTGGGTTCTAGCCGTTTTCTTCGAGGAAGGAATCGGTCAGACCCTTTCGCATTTCTCAAAATGAACCGCCTGGATCTGTGGGCTTCGCTCCGCCCGGACCGATTGCCGTTATCTTATTAGTTCTGACTCTATGGGAAGGGGGTGGCAACATGCCAACAATCAATCAGCTCGTACGTAAAGGACGCGAACCGAAGGTGGTCAAATCGAAATCCCCTGCTCTGCAGAAGGGCTTCAACGCCTTGAAGCGCGTCGAGACCGATCTGAGCGCCCCGCAGAAGCGCGGCGTATGCACTCGTGTAGGCACGATGACGCCGAAGAAACCGAACTCCGCACTTCGTAAATATGCGCGGGTACGTCTGACGAACCGCGTTGAGGTGACGGCGTACATTCCGGGTATCGGTCACAACCTGCAAGAGCACAGCGTCGTTCTGATCCGCGGCGGCCGGGTTAAAGACCTTCCGGGTGTCCGTTATCACATCGTTCGCGGCGCTCTGGATACCGCAGGCGTCAACAACCGGAAGCAAGGCCGTTCCAAATACGGAACGAAACGCGCGAAAGCGAAGAAATAAGCCGCTCCGCCTAGGTATAGGCTCGGCTAGTTGCAACCAAGAATGAGAAAGGAGGAATTTACCGATGCCACGTAAAGGACCAGTACCGAAGCGGGATGTTCTCCCGGATCCGGTGTACAACAGCAAGCTGGTTACACGGCTCGTTAACCGGATCATGATCGACGGGAAGAAAGGCGTTGCCCAGCAATTGCTGTACAATGCTTTCAACATCATTCGTGAACGTTCCGGCAAAGATCCTATGGAAGTTTTCGAGGCGGCATTGAAGAACATCATGCCGGTTCTCGAAGTTAAAGCCCGTCGCGTCGGCGGCGCCAACTACCAAGTTCCGATCGAAGTCAAACCGGAACGCCGCACGTCCCTTGGACTGCGTTGGCTCGTCAACTACTCCCGCACCCGCGGCGAGAAGACGATGGAAGAGCGTCTCGCAGCCGAGATTCTGGACGCATCCAACAATACGGGAGCTGCCGTGAAGAAGCGCGAAGATACGCACAAAATGGCGGAAGCCAACAAAGCATTCGCTCACTACCGCTGGTAATTTTGCGGATCTGAGGAAGCGAAAAGGTCGAAAGGAGACAAATGCATGGCAAGGGAGTTCTCCTTACAGAACACGCGCAATATCGGCATCATGGCGCATATTGACGCGGGTAAGACGACGACCACCGAACGGATCCTGTTCTATACCGGGCGCGTTCACAAGATCGGCGAAGTGCATGAAGGCGCCGCTACGATGGACTGGATGGAGCAAGAACAAGAACGCGGCATCACGATTACGTCGGCCGCGACGACCGCTCAGTGGAAGGGTCACCGCATCAATATTATCGACACTCCGGGTCACGTTGACTTCACGGTAGAGGTCGAGCGCTCCTTGCGCGTATTGGACGGAGCAGTAGGCGTATTCAGCGCCAAAGAAGGCGTAGAGCCGCAGTCCGAGACGGTATGGCGCCAAGCCGACCGCTACGGGGTTCCGCGTATCGCTTACGTCAACAAGATGGACATCATCGGTGCAGACTTCCTGCAAGTCGTCGAAGACATGCGTACCCGTCTGCAAGCCAATGCTGTCGCGATTCAATTGCCGATCGGCGCCGAGAACGACTTCGTCGGTATGATCGACCTGATCGAACGGGTCGCATATATCTACAAAGACGATCTGGGCAAAGAGCCGATCAAATCCGAAATTCCGGCGGAGCTGGCCGACAAGGCCGAAGAGCTGCGTCTGGAATTGGTTGAGAAGGTAGCCGAGCTTGACGAAGAGCTGATGATGAAGTACCTCGAAGGCGAAGAGCTGACGGTGGACGAAATCAAGAAAGCTCTGCGCAAAGGCGTCTGCGAAGTGAAAATCTTCCCGGTCGTCTGCGGCTCCTCCTACCGCAACAAAGGCGTTCAGCCGATGCTGGACGCGGTCGTCGATTACCTGCCGGCTCCGACGGACGTTCCGGACATCAAGGGGCATCTCGAGGACGGCACGGAGACGACGCGCAAATCCGGCGACGATCAACCGTTTGCCGCGCTTGCGTTCAAGATTATGACCGACCCGTTCGTAGGGAAGCTGACGTTCTTCCGCGTATATTCCGGCGTATTGAGCTCCGGTTCTTACGTCCTGAATGCCACGAAAGGCAAGCGCGAGCGGATCGGCCGCATTCTGCAAATGCACGCGAACAGCCGTCAAGAGATCAGCGAAGTCTACGCGGGCGACATCGCCGCTGCCGTCGGTCTCAAAGACACGACGACGGGCGACACGCTGTGCGACGAGAAGAATCCGGTTATTCTCGAGTCGATGAACTTCCCGGAACCGGTTATCCAGCTTGCGGTCGAGCCGAAAACCAAAGCCGACCAAGACAAGATGGCGATCGCTCTGCAGAAGCTCGCCGAAGAGGATCCGACCTTCCGCGCGCACACCGACGAAGAGACCGGACAGACGATCATTGCCGGCATGGGCGAGCTTCACTTGGAAATTCTCGTTGACCGTATGCTTCGCGAATTCAAGGTCGAGACGAACGTCGGCAAGCCGCAAGTCGCTTACCGCGAGACGTTCCGTCAATCCGCGAAGGTCGAAGGCAAATTCGTTCGCCAATCCGGCGGACGCGGACAATACGGCCACGTCTGGATCGAATTCGAACCGCTCGAACCGGGTTCGGGCTTCGTATTCGAGAACAAGATTGTCGGCGGCGTCGTACCGCGCGAATACATCGCGCCGGTACAAGCGGGTATCGAAGAAGCGATGAAGAACGGCGTCCTCGCGGGCTACCCGATCGTGGACATCAAAGCCACCATCTTCGACGGATCGTACCACGACGTCGACTCCTCCGAAATGGCGTTCAAAATTGCGGGCTCCATGGCGCTCAAAGCGGCGAAGGACAAATGTAATCCCGTGCTGCTCGAGCCGATCATGAAAGTCGAAGTTACCGTTCCCGAGGAATACATGGGCGACGTTATGGGCATGATCAGCTCCCGTCGCGGACGCATCGAAGGAAGCGACTCGCGCCACGGCGCGGTCATCGTTCGGGCGAAAGTGCCGCTGGCTGAAATGTTCGGCTACTCGACCGTTCTTCGTTCCGGTACGCAAGGACGCGGCGTGTTCTCCATGGAACTGTCGCACTACGAAGAAGTGCCGAAATCGATTCAGGACGAGATCGTCTCCAAGAACAAAGGCGCTTAATAAGGTTTGGATTCGGACGGGCCCGGACGGAGGCGCGAGCCTCCGCCGGCCTCTCCACCTCATAAAATTTCCTTTACCTATAAGGAGGAGAACATTCAATGGCAAAGGCTAAGTTTGAACGTACGAAACCGCACGTTAACATCGGCACGATCGGTCACGTCGACCATGGCAAAACGACGCTGACGGCTGCCATCACGACCGTTCTGGCCAAGAAATACGGCGGCGCTGCCGTCGCATTCGACCAAATCGACAAAGCTCCGGAAGAACGCGAACGCGGCATCACGATTTCCACCGCACACGTCGAATACGAAACCCCGAACCGTCACTATGCACACGTTGACTGCCCGGGACACGCCGACTATGTTAAAAACATGATCACCGGCGCCGCTCAAATGGACGGAGCGATCCTGGTCGTATCCGCAGCTGACGGCCCGATGCCGCAAACGCGCGAGCATATCCTGCTCTCCCGCCAAGTAGGCGTTCCTTACATCGTCGTATTCCTGAACAAATGCGACATGGTTGAAGACGAAGAGCTGCTTGAACTGGTCGAAATGGAAGTTCGCGACCTGCTGAACGAGTACGAGTTCCCGGGCGACGACACTCCGATCATCCGTGGCGCCGCTCGCGAAGCTCTGCAAAATCCGGACGGCCCTTGGGCTGACAAGATCGTAGAACTGTTCGAGCAAATCGACAGCTACATCCCGACGCCGGAACGCGACGTATCCAAGCCGTTCCTGATGCCGGTCGAAGACGTGTTCACGATCACGGGCCGCGGTACCGTTGCTACGGGCCGTGTAGAACGCGGTACGGTTAAAGTCGGCGACGAAGTCGAGATCATCGGTCTGCAAGAAGACACCAAGAAATCCGTCGTTACCGGCGTTGAAATGTTCCGCAAGCTGCTCGACTCCGCTCAAGCCGGCGACAACATCGGCGCCCTGCTTCGCGGTATCGACCGCAAAGAAATCGAGCGCGGCCAAGTATTGGCTAAACCGGGTTCCGTTAAGCCTCACACGGAATTCACCGCTCAAATCTACGTCCTGACCAAAGAAGAAGGCGGCCGTCATAAGCCTTTCTTCACGGGCTACCGTCCGCAGTTCTACTTCCGTACGACGGACGTTACGGGCGTTATCAACCTGCCGGAAGGCACGGAAATGGTTATGCCTGGCGACAACATCACCGTTACGGTTCAACTGATCGCTCCGATCGCCGTTGAAGAAGGAACCCGCTTCTCCATCCGCGAAGGCGGCCGTACGGTTGGCGCCGGCGCCGTAGCTTCCATCCTGAAGTAAGATCGTCCCCTATTGAAAAGACCTTGACCGATTGCCGGTCAAGGTCTTTTTACACTTTCGAGAAGCTCATGGATTGGTTGGTTACTGCGTTCCCGTTTTCTGCGGTTCCGGGTAATCGACACCGAGCGTGTCGACCGTTACCTTCTTCATCACCGGCGGCGATTTGGGACGATCGTTCTCATCTCTCGGCAGCTTGACGATCTGGTCGACCGTGTTCATGCCTTCGATCACTTGCCCGAACGCGGCGTATTGGCCGTCCAGGGAAGGGGCATCCGCCACCATGATGAAAAATTGCGAGCCGGCGGAGTTCGGATCCTGCGTCCGTGCCATGGATAGGATACCGCGCGTATGCTTCAAATTATTCGTGAAGCCGTTCGCCGTAAATTCGCCCGGTATGCTGTAGCCCGGTCCGCCCGTACCGTTTCCGTCCGGGTCGCCTCCCTGGATCATAAAGCCGGGGATGACGCGGTGGAAAATCGTTCCGTCGTAAAATCCTTTCTTGACGAGCGAGATAAAATTGTTGACGGTGTTCGGGGCGACTTCCGGATAAAGCTCCAGCTTGATCGTTTGGCCGCTGTCCATCTCAATCGTGACGATCGGGTGCTTGGCGGACGGATCGATGCCCGAAGGGGGCTCCGATGCGCTGGCCGCCGGGGAACTCGCGGCGTTCGCCGCGCCTCCGGCCGATTCGTTCTTGGCCCCGCAGGCCGTAGCGATTAGCATAAGCAATGCCAACACGATCCAAACCGGGAACTTGCTTGCAGTCCTCGACATTGATGGGGTTCCTCCTTGTGCGATGCTTGCGGCGTTTTTTGCTTGCCGCAAAAATCATAGCACAAGGAAGGAGGGCATATCCAATCGGGGGAACTCGGATGTTTTTCTTCTATTATATATAGGGGTTAAGCTTCGTTCAGGATTTGGTCGATGCGGGCGAGAAGCTCTTCATTCAGTTCCACGCCGGAAGCTTTGACGTTCTCCTCGATCTGCTCGGGGGTGCTGGCGCCGACGATGGCGCTGGCGACGTTGCCGAGTCTCAGCGTCCAGCCCAAGGCAAGCTGCGAGGGAGTCAGTCCCCATTCGTTGGCCGTCTGGTGAAGCTTACGGGATTTGAGCAGATAATTCTCGCGCAGCCAGGACCGAACCGCCTGTCCGCCTTCCTTGTCCGAGGCCCGGCTCGCCTGGGGAACCCGGTCGACGTCGGCATACTTGCCCGCCAGCAAGCCCTGGGCAAGAGGGGAGTAAACGACCTGACCGATTCCCAGCTTTTCGCACAGAGGAACGACCTCTTGCTCGATCTCTCTTGCAAACATATTGTACAAGGGCTGATTCGCCACGATCGGATGAAGCCCGTACCGTTCGCTGACGGCTGCCGCCTCCGCAATCTGCCCTGCGCTCACGTTGCTGATCCCGACATACAGCACTTTGCCTTGCCGCACCAGATCGTCCATCGCCCGGAGCGTCTCTTCGATCGGCGTATCGGGATCGGGATAATGGCAGTAGTACAAATCGATGTATTCGACGCCCAGACGGCGAAGGCTGGCTTCGCACTGCTCGATAATATGTTTGCGGGACAATCCCTGGTCGTTCGGCAATTCGCCCATCGGACCTCTGACTTTGGTGGCCAGCACGTAGGAGGAACGGGGATAACGGGACAGCGCTTCGCCGACGATCTGTTCGGCTTCGCCTTGACGGTACACGTTGGCCGTATCAAAAAAATTGACTCCCAGCCGGTAAGCCCGGTCGATCGTATCCAATGCGCTTTGCTTGCTCACGTAGCCGCCGTACGTCAACCAGCTCCCCAAGCTGATCTCGCTCACTTTCAAACCCGAATGGCCAAGTCTCCGATAACGCAAGTTCATCCATCCTTCCAGCATATGATCGATTTCATTCCCATTGTATTTCTCCGGTTTGTTTGTATGCTTCCGGAGAAGGGCCCATATAAAATTACCTCCGGAACGGCTCGTTAAAACGAAGAAATCGACTTGTCAAGCGCGAAATGGAAAGACCGGCGCATAAAATTAAATTTTTGTTGCTTTTGCTTGGGCCGATCGCTATAATAGTGAATGTTGGTCTGTGACTGTGCGATGATGTGGGAGGTTGCCGACACACCCGGCCCCTTTGCCATAGAGAGGGCACACGGGCGCTGTCGGGGTATTCTCGCGGAGTATGTCCGATTCCAAAATTGGGCGAATGAAGGAGGGAATTCTATGGCAAAGCAAAAAATCCGTATCCGTTTGAAAGCCTACGATCACCGTATCCTGGATCAATCCGCGGAGAAGATCGTAGAAACGGCAAAGCGCACGGGCGCCGGCGTGTCCGGTCCGATTCCGTTGCCGACCGAGAAGCAGGTCATCACGATCCTGCGCGCGGTTCACAAGTACAAGGACTCGCGCGAGCAATTCGAGATGCGTACGCACAAGCGTTTGATTGACATCGTCAATCCTACGCCGCAAACGGTAGACGCGCTGATGCGTTTGGATCTGCCGTCCGGCGTTGATATCGAAATCAAGCTTTAATATTGCAGGACCACAACAGTTGCATTAGGAAAGGAAAAGAGGTGTCAACATGAAAGGAATCTTGGGACGCAAAATCGGAATGACTCAAGTGTTCGCCGCAGACGGAAGCGTCGTGCCGGTAACCGTAGTCGAAGCAACTCCGAACGTCGTACTGCAAGTTAAGACTGTGGATAACGACGGATACGAAGCGATTCAGCTCGGCTTCGCCGATAAACGCGAGAAACTCGCGACCAAGCCGGCCATCGGCCATGCGAAGAAGGCAGGCACGACCCCCAAGCGCTTCATTCGCGAAATCAGCGGTTCCGGCGCCGAAGTAGGCTCGGAAGTCAAAGTTGACGTATTTGCTGAGGGAGAGTTTGTTGACGTAACGGGGATTTCCAAAGGTAAAGGAACGGCCGGCGCCATCAAGCGTTGGGGCTTCCAACGCGGCAAAATGACGCACGGTTCGAAATACCATCGCGGCAACGGTTCGCTCGCTACCATTCGCGACGCCAATCGCGTGCCGAAAGGCAAGAAAATGCACGGCCGTCTTGGCGGCGAAACGGTTACGGTGCAAAACCTCGAAGTCGTCAAAGTGGACGTCGAGCGCAACGTGCTGCTGATCAAAGGCTCCGTACCGGGCGCCCGCAACAGTTACCTCAAAATCCGCTCGTCGGTGAAGAAATAATCATCATCGTTTAGAAAGGAGGACCACACATGCCTAAAGTGAATGTATACAACGTTAGCGGCAGCCAAGTCGGAGAGATCGAGCTGGCGGACGGCGTGTTCGGCGTCAACCCGAATACCCACGTTCTGCATAGCGCCGTCGTTCTCCAACAAGCTTCCGTACGACAAGGCACGCACAAAACGAAAGGCCGTTCCGAAGTTCGCGGCGGCGGCCGCAAACCTTGGAAACAGAAAGGCACCGGCCGCGCCCGTCAAGGCTCGATCCGCGCGCCGCAATGGAAGGGCGGCGGCACCGTTTTCGGACCGACTCCGCGCAGCTACGGCTTCAAACTTCCGCGTAAAGTTCGCCGTCTGGCGATCAAATCGGCTTTGTCCAGCAAGGTGATCGGGGGCGAAATTATCGTTCTGGATCAATTGAGCCTGGCTCAACCGAAGACGAAAGAATTCGCAACGATCCTGAACAACCTCAAAGTCGAGCGCAAAGCGCTGGTCGTAACCGCCGACTTCGACAACAACGTGGCATTGTCCGCGCGCAATATTCCAGGCGTCAAATTCGTCTCCGCTACGGGGATCAACGTGCTCGACATCATGGTGCATGACAAGCTTATTATCACCAAGGATGCGGTCGCCAAAGTCGAGGAGGTGTTCGCGTAATGAAAAACCCTCGCGATATTATCAAGCGTCCGGTCATTACCGAGCGTACGAGTGAATCCATCGATCAGCTGAAATACGTGTTCGAGGTCGATCTCAAAGCCAACAAGACGGAAATCAAACAAGCGATCGAGCAGATCTTCAAAGTGAAGGTCGTCAAGGTCAACACGCTTCGCATGCCGGCCAAGCCGCGCCGCTACGGACGCCACGCAGGCTACACTTCCGAATGGAAGAAAGCGATCGTGCAACTGGCCGAAGGCAGCAAGCCGCTTGAATTCTTCGAAGCATCGGTCTAACCAAGTCTGTGAAGCAAGGAGGGAAATCTAGTGGCAGTCAAAAAGTTTAAACCGACATCGCCTAGCCGTCGTCAAATGACGGTCTCCACGTTCGAAGAAGTTACCACTTCGACGCCGGAGAAATCGTTGCTCGCTCCTCTGCCGAAGCGCGGCGGACGCAACAATCAAGGCAAAATTACGGTTCGTCACCAAGGTGGCGGCCATAAGCGCAAATATCGGATCATCGACTTCAAGCGCAACAAGGACGGCGTTCCGGGACGCGTCGCTTCGATCGAATACGATCCGAACCGTACGTCTTACATCGCGCTGATCAACTACCTGGACGGCGAGAAACGTTACATCGTCGCTCCCAAAGGGCTGAAAGTCGGAGACGAGATCGTATCCGGCCCCGACGCCGACATCAAAGTGGGCAACGCCCTTCCGCTGGAGAACATCCCGGTCGGTACGGTTATCCACAACATCGAGCTGAAGCCTGGCAAAGGCGGCCAACTGGTTCGCGCAGCCGGCACGGAAGCTCAATTGCTCGGCAAGGAAGAAGCTTACGTCACGATTCGCCTGGCATCCGGCGAGATCCGCAAGGTTCTGAAGCAATGCCGCGCTACGGTCGGCTCCGTTGGCAACCAAGACCACGAGCTGATCAATATCGGTAAAGCCGGACGCTCCCGGAACATGGGCAAACGCCCGGTCGTTCGCGGTGTCGTCATGAACCCGGTCGATCACCCGCACGGTGGTGGCGAAGGCCGCGCTCCGATCGGACGCAAATCCCCGATGTCTCCTTGGGGCAAGCCGACGCTCGGTTACAAAACCCGCAAGAAGAAAAAAGCTTCAAGCCAATATATTGTTCGCCGCCGCAAGTAAGGGCCGCGATAACGGCCAACCCTTATCTCGGGTTGAAGGGAGGATTTTACCATGGGTCGCAGCTTGAAAAAAGGACCTTTCGTCGACGATTACTTGCTTAAGAAAGTGGACGCCCTGAACGAGTCCAACAAGAAAGTCGTTATCAAAACGTGGTCCCGCCGTTCGACGATTTTCCCGCAGTTCGTCGGCCATACGTTCGCCGTATACGACGGCCGCAAGCATGTGCCGGTCTACGTGACGGAAGACATGGTCGGTCACAAGCTCGGGGAATTCGCTCCGACGCGTACGTTCAAAGGACACACCGACGACGACAAGAAAACGGGCAAACGATAAACGATAAAGCCGGGCAACCGGCTCGCGTAACGTAGGGAAGGAGGTACATCGATGGCACAAGAAGCGAAAGCCGTTGCGAGATACATTCGCATTCCGGCCCGCAAAGTCCGACTGGTCGTTGACCTGATCCGCGGCAAGAAGGTTGGCGAAGCGATCGCCATTTTGCGCCACACGCCGCGTTCGGCTTCCCCCGTTCTGGAGAAGTTGCTGAACTCTGCCGTGGCCAACGCTGAACACAACTACCAATTGGACGTGAACAAGCTGGTGATCACCGAAGCTTACGTCAATGAAGGTCCGACCCTGAAACGGTTCCAACCTCGTTCGCAGGGGCGCGCGTTCAGCATCTTCAAGCGGACCAGCCACATTACGCTGGTCGTATCCGAAAAATAAGGAGGGACAACGTGTGGGTCAAAAGGTAAATCCGGTAGGTCTTCGCATCGGCATCATCCGTGACTGGGAATCCAAATGGTATGCCGACAAAGATTTCGGCGCTCTTCTCATGGAAGACGTCAAAATCCGCGAATTCCTCAAAAATAAATTGAAAGACGCGGCGGTATCGCGTTTCGAAATCGAGCGCGCGGCCAATCGCGTCAACGTTACCATCCATACGGCGAAGCCGGGCATGGTAATCGGCAAGGGCGGCGCGGAAGTGGAAGTGATCCGCGGCGAACTGACCAAGCTGACGAACGGCAAGAAGGTTCACATCAACATCTCCGAGATCAAGAACCCGGAATTGGACGCCATCCTCGTGGCCGAGAGCATCGCTCAACAGCTGGAGCGCCGCATCGCGTTCCGCCGCGCCATGAAGCAAGCCATCCAACGCACGCTCCGCGCAGGCGCGAAGGGCATCAAGACTTCGGTCAGCGGACGTCTCGGCGGCGCCGAAATCGCGCGTACGGAAGGTTACAGCGAAGGAACGGTTCCGCTCCATACGCTGCGTGCGGATATCGACTACGGTACGGCGGAAGCTCATACCACTTACGGCCGTATCGGCGTTAAAGTATGGATCTATCGCGGCGAAGTCCTTCCGGCGAAGAAGAAGAAAGCTGCTCAGGAAGGAGGCAACTAAACCATGTTGGTCCCTAAACGCGTCAAACACCGCAAACAGCACCGCGGTAAAATGAAAGGCCGCGCGAAAGGCGGCACGACGGTAAGCTTCGGCGAATTCGGCCTGCAAGCCCAAGAGCCTGCATGGGTTACGAACCGCCAAATCGAGGCTGCCCGTATCGCCATGACCCGTTATATCAAACGGGGCGGTAAAGTTTGGATCAAGATTTTCCCGTCGAAACCGATCACCCAAAAGCCTCTCGAAGTTCGGATGGGTAGCGGTAAAGGTAACGTAGAGAAATGGGTTGCCGTCGTCAAACCGGGCAAGGTTCTGTTTGAACTCGCCGGCGTATCCGAGGAAGTTGCACGTGAAGCGATGCGTCTTGCGGCTCACAAGCTGCCGATCAAGACGAAGTTTGTGAAACGTGAAGAACTGGGTGGTGAAGCAAATGAAGGGCAGTGAGTTCCGTAACTTGACAACCGTCGAGATCGAACAGAAAGTCGCCGGCTTCAAGGAAGAACTGTTTAACCTCCGTTTCCAACTGGCCACCGGCCAACTGGACAACCCGCACCGCATCAGCGAGTTGCGCAAAGAGATTGCCCGGGCCAAAACCATTTTGCGCGAGCGTGAACTCGGCATCGGCTAACACCGACCATAACCCCGAAAACCGCTTCCGGGAAGGAGGATTTCAATGAGCGACCGCAACAACCGCAAGGTTCAGATCGGCAAAGTCGTCAGCGACAAGATGGATAAAACGATCGTGGTAGCTGTCGAAACGTACAAGAAGCACAGCTTGTATCACAAGCGCATCAAGTACACGAAGAAATTCAAAGCGCACGACGAGAACAACGAAGCGAAAATCGGCGATACCGTGAAAATCATGGAGACTCGCCCGCTGTCCAAGGACAAGAACTGGCGCCTCGTCGAAATTACCGAGAAAGCCGTTATTCTGTAACGCGACCTCATCTGCAGCTGAAAGGAGGACCCAGCGATGATTCAACCGTTTACGAGACTGGCCGTGGCCGACAACTCGGGAGCGAAGGAACTGATGTGCATTCGCGTGCTCGGAGGCACGGGACGTCGCGTAGGACACATCGGCGATCTGATCGTTGCTTCCGTCAAACAAGCAACACCAGGCGGCGTTGTCAAGAAAGGCGATGTCGTGAAATGCGTTATCGTCCGCACCAAACGTCCGGTACGCCGTAAGGATGGTTCCTATATCGCGTTCGACGAGAACGCGGCCGTTATCGTCAAGGAAGACAAGAGCCCGCGCGGAACGCGTATTTTCGGACCGGTAGCCCGCGAGCTTCGCGAACGTGATTACATGAAAATCATTTCTCTGGCGCCGGAAGTTCTGTAAGCCGAATATCGGCCATCGAGAGACACGCAAGGAGGTGTACCCATGCCCCGTTTGAAAAAAGTGCTCGAGTCGCACAACAATAAGCTGCACGTGAAGAAAGACGATACCGTTATCGTCATCACCGGCAAAGATAAAGGCAAGAAGGGTCGCGTCATCGCCGCTTATCCTCGCGAGAACCGCGTTTTGGTCGAAGGCGTCAATATGGTGAAGAAGCATACCCGCCCGAGCGTGAACAACCAACAAGGCGGAATCATCGAGCAAGAAGCTCCGATCCATGCTTCCAACGTTATGCACGTCGATCCGAAGAGCGGCAAGCCGACCCGTATCGGTTACAAAGTATTGGAGAACGGCAAGAAAGTCCGGATTGCCAAGCGTTCCGGCCAAGAGATCGATTAATCGGATTTAAGCGGAAAGGAGGTCACTGTGGCAAATGGCAGCTAGATTGAAAGAACGTTTCCTGAACGAGATCACTCCTGCTCTGATGCAGAAGTTTAGCTACAAATCGGTTATGCAAGTGCCGAAAATCGAGAAAGTTGTTATTAACATGGGTGTCGGCGACGCGGTTCAAAATTCCAAGGTATTGGATTCCGCCGTCGAAGATCTGCAGAAGATCGCAGGTCAGAAGCCGGTCGTTACTCGTGCGAAGAAGTCCATCGCAGGCTTCCGCCTTCGCGAGAACGCGCCGATCGGAGCGAAGGTTACGCTGCGGGGCGACCGCATGTATTACTTCCTCGACAAGCTGTTCAACATCTCGCTTCCGCGCGTACGCGACTTCCGCGGCGTCTCCACCAAGGCGTTCGACGGCCGCGGCAACTACACGCTCGGCGTGAAGGAACAGCTCATCTTCCCCGAGATCGAGTACGACAAAGTCGACAAGGTCCGCGGGATGGACATCGTAATCGTGACGACGGCAAAATCGGACGAAGAAGCACGCGAACTGCTGGCCCAACTGGGTATGCCTTTCGCGAAGTGACGACGCCCACCTGGCCTATGAGCCAAGGGATCCTTTGGGAGGTGTGAAAGCAAAGTGGCAAAAACGTCGATGAAAGTCAAGCAGCAACGTGCGCCGAAGTTTAAGGTCCGTGCTTACACGCGGTGCGAACGTTGCGGACGTCCGCATTCCGTGCTGCAAAAGTTCAAAATTTGCCGGATTTGTTTCCGTGAGTTGGCATACAAAGGCCAGATTCCTGGCGTCAAAAAAGCGAGCTGGTAATCAGCCTAGTTCGGGAAGGAGGTTTACCCCATGGTTATGTCTGATCCCATTGCAGATATGCTGACGCGCATTCGCAACGCGAATCTGGTGCGCCACGAGACGGTGGAATTGCCCGCGTCCAAAGTGAAAAAGCAAATCGCAGAAATCCTCAAACGGGAAGGCTTCATCCGTGACGCCGAGTACATTGAGGATAACAAGCAAGGGCTGATCCGTATTTTCTTGAAATACGGACCGAACAACGAACGCGTCATCACCGGGCTCAAGCGCATTAGCAAGCCGGGCCTGCGCGTATATACGAAATCCAACGAAGTACCTCGTGTGCTGGGCGGCCTCGGCATCGCGATCATCTCGACGTCCAAAGGCATCGTCACCGACAAGGAAGCCCGTCAAGGGAAATCCGGCGGCGAAGTGCTCTGCTACGTTTGGTAATACAATCCGTACAAGATTGGAGGTGTACCCATGTCCCGTATCGGACGCAAACCGATCCAGGTGCCTAACGGCGTGAACGTGAACCTGGACAACAACGTCATTACCGTCAAAGGACCGAAAGGCACTTTGTCCCGCGAATTGCACAAAGACATGAAGGTTACGGTCGATTCGAACGTCATTACGATCGAACGTCCTTCCGACGAGAAGCTTCACCGTTCGCTGCACGGCACGACCCGCAGCATCGTAGCGAACATGGTGAACGGCGTAACCGAAGGTTACTCCAAGAGCCTTGAGCTTGTCGGCGTAGGTTACCGTGCCAACAAATCCGGCGAGAAGCTCGTTCTGAACGTAGGGTACTCCCATCCGGTCGAATTCGTTCCGGAGAAAGGCATCGAATTCGAAGTTCCGGCTCAGAACAAGATCGTCATCAAGGGCATCGACAAGGAAGCCGTCGGTTCCATCGCCGCGAAAGTGCGCGCCGTTCGTCCGCCGGAGCCTTACAAAGGCAAGGGCATCAAGTACGAAGGCGAACGCATCCTCCGCAAGGAAGGCAAAGCCGGCAAGAAGAAATAACGGTCGCGCGGCTTGAGGCCGCGTAAAGCTATGCAAATAACCGACCGCAACGGCGTTGCTACGGCGGTTGCAGTTACCGGACAACCTACCGCGCAGACGCCGCGGTAACGGATGCAGTTAGAAGGGAGTGAACCTCGGAATGATCACCAAAGGCGATAAAAACAAAGCCCGTTTGAAGCGTCACCTTCGCGTGCGCAAGAAAATCAACGGTACGAACGAACGTCCCCGCCTCTCCGTGTTCCGTTCTTCGAAGCATATTTACGCTCAATTGATCGACGACGTCAAAGGCGTTACGCTGGCTTCGGCCTCGACGCTCGACAAGGAGCTGGCTCCGCAAATCGGCAACGGCGGCAACGTCGAGTCCGCTCGCAAAGTGGGCGAACTGATCGCGAAGCGCGCGAAAGACAAAGGCTACGAGAAAGTCGTGTTCGATCGCGGCGGCTACCTGTATCACGGACGTATTCAAGCGCTGGCGGACGCAGCTCGCGAAGCCGGTCTTCAGTTCTAAAAAACAAAATTGGTCACAAGGAGGGTAAACGACTTGCGTGTAGATCCAAATACGTTGGAACTTACTGAAAAAATGGTCCAGATCAACCGCGTTGCCAAAGTCGTCAAAGGCGGACGCCGCTTCAGCTTCAGCGCGCTCGTCGTTGTCGGCGACGGCAAAGGTTGGGTCGGCGCCGGGATCGGCAAAGCGGGCGAAGTTCCGGATGCGATCCGCAAAGGCGTTGAGGACGCCAAGAAAAATCTGATTTACGTTCCGCTGGTTGGCACGACGATTCCGCACGCCGTTACGGGTGAGTTCGGCGCCGGCAAAGTGCTGTTGAAACCGGCCGCGGAAGGTACGGGCGTTATCGCGGGCGGGCCGGTCCGCGCGGTGCTCGAGCTGGCCGGAGTCGGCGACATTTTGACGAAATCGCTCGGTTCCTCCAACTCCATCAACATGGTCAATGCGACGTTGGAAGGACTGTCCCGACTGAAACGCGCCGAAGACGTAGCGAAGCTCCGCGGCAAAACCGTGGAAGAGCTGTTGGGTTAAGGAGGGGAACAAGATGGCAAAACTGCAAATCACCCTCAAGCGCAGCTTGATCGGCCGTCCGGGGAACCAGCGCGCCACGATTCAATCCCTGGGACTCACCAAAGTGAATTCCACTGTCGTCAAAGAAGACAACGCGGCCATCCGCGGCATGGTGAACCAAGTCAGCCATTTGGTCGAAGTCAAAGAAGTGTAAGATAGATCCTTATTGGCAAAACATTTAAGGAGGTGCGACGAACGATGAAATTGCATGAACTTTCTCCTGCAGAAGGGTCCAAGTTCAGCCGCAAGCGCGTCGGTCGCGGCATCGGCAGCGGTATGGGCAAAACGTCCACCCGCGGTCACAAAGGTCAAAACGCACGTTCCGGCGGCGGAGTTCGTCCCGGATTCGAAGGCGGCCAGAACCCTCTGTACCGCAGGCTGCCGAAACGCGGCTTCAACAACGATCGCTTCGCGACTGAATTCGCGATCGTAAACCTGGATCAACTGAACGGATTTGCGGCAGGCACGGAAGTAACGCCGGAACTGCTGCTTTCTCAAGGCATCGTGAAAAACCCGAAAGACGGGATCAAGATCCTGGGCAATGGCGAACTGAGCGTGCAACTGACGGTTAAAGCTCACAAGTTCTCGAAATCCGCAGTAGAAAAAATCCAGGCCGCCGGCGGTAAAACCGAGGTGATCTAATGTTCGCTACCGTCTCCAACATTTGGAAAGTTGAGGACCTTCGCAAGAGGATCCTGTTTACCCTATTCATCCTGCTTGTCTATCGCGTAGGTTCCTTCATTCCGGTTCCGAACATTGATAAGAGCGTGCTTGAGATGGTCAACGAACAAGGCAACGAGTTGTTCGGCCTTCTGAACACGTTCTCCGGCGGCGCTCTGTTCCAGTTCTCGATTTTTGCGCTGGGGATCATGCCTTACATCACGGCTTCGATCATCGTGCAGTTGCTGTCGATGGACGTCATTCCGAAGTTCTCGGAGTGGCAAAAAGAAGGCGAGATCGGCAAACGGAAACTGGCGCAGATCACACGGTACGGAACAGTCGTGTTGGGGCTCATTCAAGCGTTCGCTACCGCGATCGGCTTTAACCGGATCTATAGCAGCCGGATGGTGCTCGATCCGTCGGCAGCCACCTACATTATGATTGCCATCGTATTGACGGCAGGTACGGCTTTCCTGATGTGGCTCGGCGAGCAGATCAACGAGAAGGGCATCGGCAACGGGATTTCCATCCTGATGTTCGCGGCGATCGTGTCCCGCATTCCGACCTATGCGCAGGACATTTACAAATCGCAATTCGCGAACAACTCCGATCAGTTGTTCTGGAGCATTCTCAAAATCGTGATTATCGCCATTATGGTCCTGTTGATCATCGTTGGCGTAATCTTCGTGCAGCAAGGCGTGCGCAAGATTCCGGTTCAATACGCCAAGCGCGTCGTCGGGCAGAAGATGTACGGCGGCCAATCGACGCACATTCCGCTCAAGGTTAACGGCGCGGGCGTTATCCCGGTCATCTTCGCTTCCTCGCTGTTGATGTTCCCGGTTACGATCGCCAACTTCTGGTCCGATCACCAGTGGGCTAGATGGATTATCAACCATTTGTACTACGACAAGCCGCTTGGCATGGTGTTGTACATTTTGCTCATCGTCGGATTCACCTTCTTCTACACGTTCGTCCAGTTCAACCCGCAACAGCTCGCGGACAACATGAAGAAGAACGGCGGATACATTCCCGGCATCCGTCCGGGCAAACCGACCGCAGGCTATCTGATGCGCGTCATAACCCGCATCACCCTGGCCGGCGCGATCTTCCTCGCCGTCATCTCCATTCTTCCGGTCATTTTCGGACCGGCGTTCGGACTTCCCCGAACGGTGCAGCTTGGCGGCACATCGCTTCTCATCGTCGTCGGCGTCGCGCTGGAGACGATGAAGCAGGTAGAGAGCAACTTGATCAAACGCCATTACAAAGGGTTTATCAATAAGTAACAACGCCATGGGAGGAACAGCAATGAACATCCTGTTTATGGGGCCTCCTGGCGCCGGCAAGGGCACGCAGGCCGAACGAATCGTCGCAGAGTTCGGCGTACCGCACATCTCGACGGGAGACGCGTTCCGCCTGGCGATGAAGGAAAACACGCCGCTCGGACAGAAGGCCAAGGAGTACGTCGATCAAGGCCTTCTCGTGCCGGACGAAGTGACGAACGGAATCGTGCGCGATCGTCTGTCCCTGCCGGACTGCGAAGCCGGGTTTCTGCTCGACGGATTCCCGCGTACGCTCGCTCAAGCCGAAGCGCTCGACCAAATGCTCGCCGACATGGGACGCAAAATCGATCACGTTATCAACCTGAAGGTCGACCGCAGCCTGCTGCTGGCGCGCCTGACGGGACGGCGGATTTGCAAGTCGTGCGGATCGACTTACCATGTGTTGTTCAATCCGCCGAAGCAAGAGGCGGTTTGCGACAAGTGCGGCGGAGAGCTTTACCAGCGCTCCGACGATACGGAAGAGAAAGTCGGCACGCGGCTCGACGAGTACACGAGCAAGACAGCGCCGTTGCTCGAGTATTACCGCAATAAAGGATTGCTCCGTGAAGTGGACGGGGAGAAGGATATCGACGCGGTCACGGCCGACATCGGTTCCCTCCTGAGAGGGTAACCAGCCATGATCGTGTGCAAATCCGAATCGGAATTGAAGTTGATGCGGGAGGCCGGCCGGATCGTCGCCGAGACGCATCGCCTGATGAAGCAGGCGATCGCTCCGGGGATTACGACGGCGGAGCTGGATCGGATTGCCGACGAGTATATCCGCAGTCAAGGTGCCGTACCTTCCTTCAAAGGCTATAACGGATTCCCGTCCAGCATATGCGCTTCCGTCAACGAAGAACTCGTTCACGGGTTCCCCGGTCCGCGGAAGCTCGTAGAGGGCGATATCATCAGCATCGACATCGGCGCGCAGTACAAAGGTTATCACGGAGATTCGGCTTGGACCTACGGTGTCGGGAAGATCAGCGAAGAAGCGCAGAGGCTCCTGGATGTAACGGAAGCGTCGTTGTACGCAGGCCTTGAGCTCGTTCGGCCCGGCGTCCGTTTGTTTACGATCTCCCACCGCATCCAGCAAGTGATCGAAGAGGCCGGATTCTCGGTCGTTCGCGAATACGTCGGACACGGCGTAGGCGCCGAATTGCACGAAGAACCGCAAATTCCGAACTACGGCGTGCCCGATCGGGGGCCGCGGCTCAAGCCGGGCATGACGCTCGCGATCGAGCCGATGGTGAACGTCGGCGAACGCTACGTTCGGACGCTCTCCGACAACTGGACGGTCGTAACCGTGGACGGCTCCCTGTGTGCGCATTTCGAACATACGATTGCCGTGACTGAAGATGGGTACGAAATCTTAACCCGAACGGAAGCTTAGGTGAATCGAACGTGACGGAACACGCAAGGTTGTCGCCCGGAGACGTCGTGAGGAACCGGCGTGGCAAAGACGAGGGCGAGCTGACGGTCGTCATCGCTCTCGAGGGCGAACGATTCGCGCTTGTGGCCGACGGCAACAAGCGCCGATTCGATCGGCCCAAACGCAAAAACGTGCTGCATCTCGAACCTACCGGGTTCGCCAGCGACGAAGTCGCGAGCAGTCTGCGAGAGACCGGACGCGTCACCAACGGGAAGCTCCGGTTTGCCATCGCCCACGCTTTGCGGCGGCTCGAAGCTCATGCTGAAGAGAAAGGAGATTGACCGTGGCCAAAGAGGATGTCATTGAGGTGGAAGGAACGGTCATCGAACCGCTGCCGAACGCAATGTTCAGAGTCGAACTCGAGAACGGACACCAAATTCTGGCGCACGTCTCCGGCAAGCTGCGGATGCATTTCATCCGCATCCTGACGGGAGACAAAGTGGTTATCCAGCTGTCGCCTTACGATCTGACGCGGGGACGGATCACCTACCGCAAATAAACTTGCCGATCTTCCGCACCACTCGTGACGATCGGACGCGCGCGCCGCGCGCTACTTAGAACGATCGCACATTGAAGGAGGTTATTATCATGAAGGTGAGACCCTCGGTCAAACCGATTTGCGAGAAATGCAAAGTCATTCGCCGCAAAGGCAACGTGATGGTTATTTGCGAAAACCCGAAGCATAAACAAAAACAAGGTTAAGAGGAGGTGCTGTAAAGCATGGCACGTATTGCTGGTGTTGACCTTCCCCGCGACAAGCGGGTGGAAATCGCCCTGACGTACATCTTCGGAATCGGCAAAACGACTTCCCAGAAGCTGCTCGCAACGGCCGGCATCAACCCCGACACGCGCGTTCGCGATCTGACGGAAGACGAATTGGCCCGCATTCGCGAAGCGATCGACAAGACCCAAAAGGTCGAGGGCGATCTTCGCCGCGAAATCGCTCTGAATATCAAGCGCCTGATCGAAATCGGCTGCTACCGCGGAGTACGCCATCGTCGCGGCCTGCCGGTTCGCGGTCAACGTACGAAAACGAATGCCCGCACGCGCAAAGGCCCGCGTCGTACGGTAGCTAACAAGAAGAAATAATAAGGGGGGATAATGCACATGGCACCAAAAGGCAAGAAAGTCGTTCGAACCAAGCGTCGTGACCGGAAGAACATCGACTCCGGCGTAGCGCATATCCGCTCGACGTTCAACAATACGATCGTGACGATCACGGACCCGCACGGCAACGCGATCTCCTGGGCTAGCTCCGGCAACCTCGGCTTCAAGGGCTCGCGGAAGAGCACACCGTTCGCGGCGCAAATGGCGGCCGAATCCGCAGCTCGCGCAGCGATGGAGCATGGCATGCGCACCGTTGAAGTCATGGTTAAAGGTCCGGGCGCCGGACGCGAAGCGGCGATTCGTTCCCTGCAAGCGGCCGGTCTGGAAGTCAGCATGATCAAAGACGTTACGCCGATCCCTCACAACGGCTGCCGTCCTCCGAAACGTCGTCGCGTGTAATCAAAGCCGCTGTGGTATCAAACAAGAACAACTTGTGAATAATGGTTGTAATGGTTAGGCATACTACAAGGTTTACCCTTTGGGCTTGCGTCAAGCGAGCGTGGCACAGCACGAATCGGCAGCTGTACGGTCAGGGTAAGCAATCGGCAACGTCAGCATCGCAGCGACGTTTTGAAGGAGGGGTATGGTTGTGATTGTGATCGAGAAGCCGAAAATCGAGTCCGTGGAGATCCAGGAAGACAAGAGGTACGGACGTTTCGTCGTGGAGCCGCTCGAACGCGGCTACGGGATGACGTTGGGCAATTCCCTCCGCCGCATTCTGCTGTCGTCCTTGCCGGGCGCCGCCGTCAATTCGGTGCAGATCGACGGAGTTCTTCACGAGTTCTCCACCGTTCCGGGCGTCATTGAGGATGTGACCGAAATTATCCTCAATCTGAAGCGCCTTTCGCTGAAGATTCATTCCGACGAGGAGAAAGTGCTCGAGATTGATGCTGAAGGCGAAGGCGTCGTGACGGCCGGCGACATTCGAGCGGACAGCGATGTGGAAATTCTTAACCCGGATTTGCATATCGCGACTCTGGCTTCCGGTGCGCGCCTTCATATGCGCATTTTTGCCAGACAGGGACGTGGTTACGTCCCGGCGGATCGCAACAAGAAGGAAGATCAGCCGATCGGGGTCATTCCCGTCGACTCGATCTACACGCCTATTACCCGCGTTAACTATAAAGTCGAAAACACCCGTGTCGGCCAAGTGACCAACTATGACAAGCTCACGCTCGAAGTGTGGACGGACGGCAGTATTCGACCGGAAGAAGCGGTCAGTTTGGGCGCGAAGATCCTGACGGATCACTTGTCGTTGTTCGTCGGACTAACGGACGAAGCCAAGGACACCGAGACGATGAAGGAGAAGGAAGAGGACAAGAAAGAGAAAGTGCTCGAGATGACGATCGAAGAGCTCGATCTGTCCGTCCGCTCCTACAACTGCCTCAAACGCGCCGGCATCAACACGGTGCAAGAGCTGATCACCAAATCCGAAGAAGACATGATGAAGGTCCGCAACCTGGGACGCAAGTCGCTGGAGGAAGTGCAAGAGAAGCTCGAGGAGCTCGGTCTCGGATTGCGTGTCGAAGAATAAGCTAGGCAGAATAAGCAGCAAGGAGGGAAAACGATGGCTTACCAAAAACTGAGTCGCGACTCCAGCTCCCGGAAGGCGCTCTTCCGCGATCTGGTAACCGACCTGTTCCTTTATGAACGCATCCAAACGACCGAGGCGAAAGCCAAGGAAGTGCGTTCCATCGCCGAGAAATTGATTACGCTGGCCAAGCGCGGCGATCTTCATGCCCGCCGTCAGGCAGCGGCATTCGTGCGTCGGGAATCCCTGAACGGCGATCAAGACGCCATCCAGAAGTTGTTCTCCGATTTGGCGACGCGTTATGCGGAACGTCCGGGCGGATACACTCGCATCTTGAAGCTTGGGCCCCGTCGCGGCGATTCCGCCCCGATGGTGTACCTCGAGCTCGTCGATCGCGCGTAAGACCGGAACAAGAAAGGATGGACCGAACTCGTATTCGGATCATCCTTTTTTTGTGCCGATCGGCGCGGTCGCGCTCATCGCATTCGATGGAGCGGAGGGGCAGCAGCGCATGCAAAATATTTGCTTGCTCGTAAGCTATGACGGAACGGGCTATCAGGGGTTTCAAAGCCAGCCGGGAGGCCGGACGATCCAGGACAAGCTGGAGGCGGCGATCCGGATTCTGACGGGCGAGAGCTTGAAAATCCACGGCTCCGGGCGCACGGACGCCGGCGTTCACGCGCGGGGGCAAGTCGTTCATTTCCGCACCGCTTCGTCCATTCCGGTGGACCGCTGGGCGCTGGCGCTGAACAGCCGCCTCCCCGACGACATCGTCGTCCGGGCGGCCGTGAGCGTGCCGGACACGTTCCACGCCCGTCTATCCGCCATCCGCAAAACTTACAAATATACGATCAACAGCTGCCGTTTTCCCGACGTGTTCGAACGCAAGTACGTGTTCCATCATCCGACCCCGCTTCGCTTTGACGCCATGCGGGAAGGGCTTGTCCATTTGCTCGGCGAGCACGACTTCACTTCGTTCGCGTCGCCTCACTCCACGCAGCCGAACCACGTACGTACGCTCTACGAGGCGAAGCTGACGGTGGAGCCGGGCGGAGACGGGTCGGTGGCGGACGGGCGGGGGAAGGCAAGCCTCTTCGTCACCGGCAACGGTTTCCTCTACAACATGGTGAGAATCATCGCCGGCACGTTGATTCAGGTCGGAGAAGGCAAGCGGCAGCCCGAAGACATTCCGAAGATTCTGGCGGCCAAGGACCGCAGCAAGGCGGGACCGACCGCCGTCGCCCACGGTCTGACGCTCATGAACGTAGAGTACGGACCGGAGTGGGGAATTGATTGGGAAGCGGCGATGAATCGCAGAAGATAACGCTTGTAAAGCGAAGATTTGCTTGCGAAACCAGGGCTTATGCTGTACAATAAATTTTGTGCTTTCTTCATGGCTATCCCACGGCCCCGGTGAAGATAAGCCGCCTTTTGACATGCGTCCGCTGGGCCTTCCATCCCGAAGACGGCAAGGATCCGGACAATCGGACGAAGTCATTCCCAACCGATGATAATGAACGAATATGTCGATGGACATATAACGGAATACAATGAATTAGAAGGAGGATCACCCATGCGTACAACTTATATGGCGAAGCCGAACGAAGTCGAACGCAAATGGTACGTCATCGACGCTGCGGGCCAAACCCTCGGCCGTCTCGCTACCGAAGCCGCATCCCTGATCCGCGGCAAACATAAACCGGAATTCACTCCTCATGTCGATACCGGCGATTTCGTCGTCATTATCAACGCGGAGAAGATCGTTCTGACCGGCAAGAAGCTGCAACAGAAGAAATACTACACGCACTCCCACTATCCGGGCGGACTCAAGACGACGACGGCCGGCGATATGCTCGCCAAGAGACCGGAACGTCTGATCGAACTGGCGGTTCACGGCATGCTGCCGAAGAACAAGCTCGGCCATCAGCTGAAGACGAAGTTGAAAGTATACGCTGGCGCGGAGCATCCGCACCAAGCCCAACAACCTGAAGTTTACGAACTTCGCGGTTAATCGAAAGGGAGGACCTACCAATGGCTCAAGCGAATTATATTGGAACAGGCCGACGGAAGCATTCGGTTGCGCGCGTTCGTCTCGTACCGGGTGAAGGCCGTATCACGATCAACAAACGCGACATCAACGATTATTTCGGTCTGGACACGCTCAAGCTGATCGTCAAGCAACCGCTTGTCCTGACGGAAACCGACGGCAAATACGACGTTATCGTATTGGCCAACGGCGGCGGCATTTCCGGCCAAGCCGGCGCCATCCGCCACGGCATTTCCCGCGCGCTGCTCAAAGCCGATCCGGAGCTTCGCTCCACGCTGAAGAAAGCCGGCTTCCTGACCCGCGATCCGCGGATGAAGGAACGGAAGAAATACGGTCTCAAAGCGGCTCGCCGCGCGCCTCAGTTCTCCAAACGTTAAGAGGCTATACCCATGCCTTCCCGCTGTCTGTCGACGGCTGGAAGGCATTTTTGCATCCTCCAGGATCTTGCTTTTTTAGCCAAATGATGGCCAACGAAAGAAATGGTCGAATACATTGTATAATCCGATAAGATAACGTATAATTTTGATGCTATGTTGTGTACCTACTTGTCAACAGGGGGTTATTCGGATGAATTTGTTGGAGAAGGAAGCGCTCATCCGCGAGAAAGCGGAGGAATTCGAGAATGCGTCCGCAGAGACGGTCATCAAGTGGGCCGTCGAGACGTTCCCGAACATTACGTTCGCATGCAGCTTCGGCGCCGAAGACGTTGTGCTGGTCGATATGATTCAGAAAATTAGACGTTCCACGGACATCTTCTATTTGGATACGGACTTTCACTTCAAGGAAACGTACGAAACGCGCGACCGGCTGAGCGAGAAATACGGCTTGACGTTCGTTCAGGTGAAGCCGAAGCTGACGCCGGAAGAGCAGGCGGCCCAGCATGGCGAGGAGCTGTGGAAGAGAGACCCGAACGCCTGCTGCAACATTCGCAAAGTCGAGCCGCTGACGCGGATTCTCGGCCAGTACGATGCCTGGATTACGGGCATTCGCCGCGATCAGGCCCCGACCCGGGCCAACGCGAAGAAAGTGGAGTACGATACCAAATTCGGACTGGTGAAGTTCAATCCGCTGGCCAGCTGGACGTCCGACGACGTATGGGATTACATCCGCGCCAACGACATCATTTACAACCCGCTGCACGATCAGAACTACCCGAGCATCGGCTGCGAACATTGCACGCGCCCTGTTATGCCGGGCGAAGATCCGCGGGCGGGACGCTGGTCCGGCTTCGAGAAGACCGAGTGCGGCTTGCACAAATAATGACGGCAGAGGAGAATCGACAAGAACATGAGCGCGATTAAGCCGCATGGCGGAACGTTGGTGAACCGGATTGTCGAGGGAGCGGAGCGCGAGGCGTTGCTTCAAGCTGCGGCCGGACTCCCGCAAATCCCGGTCAACGCTTGGACCGTATCGGATTTGGACCTGATCGGCGTCGGGGCGTTCAGCCCGCTCGCCGGATTTATGAACAAGGAAGATTACGACTCCGTCGTGAACGGCATGCGCCTGGCCGACGGAACCGTCTGGAGCATTCCGATTACGCTCACCGTTACGAACGATCAGGCGGCGGCTTTGGCCGTTGGGAAGCAAGCGGCGCTGGTCGGCGAGACGGATGGAGTCGTCTACGGCGTCATCGACGTCGAGAGCATCTACACGCCGGATAAGCGGCACGAAGCGGTCCAGGTGTTCAAGACGGACGATATCGAGCACCCGGGCGTACGCAAGCTGTTCGACCGTCCGGACGTGTACGTCGGCGGACCGGTTCGCGTGCTGAACCGTCCGCAGCCGGAGAAGTTCAACGAGTACTACTTCGACCCGGCGGAAACCCGCCGCATTTTCGCGGAGAAGGGTTGGAGAACGGTCGTCGGGTTCCAGACCCGGAATCCGGTCCACCGCGCCCACGAGTACATCCAGAAGGCTGCGATGGAGATCGTCGACGCGCTGTTCCTCAACCCGCTCGTCGGCGAGACGAAGTCGGACGATGTGCCGGCGAACGTCCGGATGAAGAGCTATGTTGCGCTGCTGGAAAATTATTATCCGAAAGATCGCGTCTTCCTGGGCGTTTTCCCGGCCGCCATGCGCTATGCGGGCCCGCGGGAAGCGATCTTCCACGCGATCGTGCGCAAGAACTACGGCTGCACCCACTTCATCGTCGGCCGCGACCACGCGGGCGTAGGCGACTATTACGGAACGTATGAAGCGCAAGATTTGCTTCGCACGTTTACGGCCGAAGAGCTGGGCATTACGCCGCTGTACTTCGAGCACAGCTTCTTCTGCACGAAATGCGGCAACATGGCTTCGAGCAAGACGTGCCCGCACGGCAAGGAAGACCATCTGACGCTGTCCGGCACGAAGGTTCGCGCGATGCTGCGCGACGGCATCTGCCCGCCGCCGGAGTTTTCCCGCCCCGAAGTGGCGAAAATTTTGATCGAAGGCATGGCCGAACAAAGCAAAACCTACGCCATCTAACGACCGAATGCTTGACTGGCGGCGGTCCGACGATCGCTCCATACGAATATTTGTCCACCTTGTCCCATATGATGTAGCGTATTTCCCCGGGACGAGGTGGATTTTTGTGTTCAATGACGATCGCAAGAACGGTCATAAGCCGCAAGGACGGCGTTACGGATTGGTCGTATGGATCACCCGAAGCGGATGGCTGCGGCTGCTGTCGGTCGCGGCGCTGCTTGTGCTGGCGGGCGCGGTTCTGTCCACCGAGATGCCTTCGGCCAAAACGTGGACGTTCTGGACGACGCCGCTGACGGGCAAAGTGATCGCGCTCGACGCCGGCCACGGGGGAGCGGACGGCGGGGCGGTGAGCCGCGACGGCGTGATCGAGAAGGACATCAACCTGGCCATCGCGCTCTATTTGCGGGACTACCTGCAGCAAGCGGGGGCCCTTGTCATTCTTACGCGGGAAGGCGATTACGACCTGGCGGAGGAAGGCGTCAAGGGCTATTCGAAGCGGAAGACGGAGGATTTGAAAAGAAGAGTGCAGACGATTCAGGAACGCAAAGCGGATCTGGCGGTCAGCATCCATCTGAACAGCGTGCCTTCGTCGAAATGGTCGGGCGCTCAGACTTTCTATTCTCCGAACGTGCCTGACAGCGCCCGGCTCGCCACGGTCATTCAGGGAGAAATCAAGGAGACGCTTGGCAATACGAACCGGACGGCGCTTACGAACAGCACGGTTTATTTGCTCAAATCGCTCCCGATGCCGGCGGCTCTGGTGGAGATCGGCTTCTTGTCCAATCCCGGGGAAGCCCGGATGCTGGCCGACGAGAACTACCAGAAGAAGGTCGCCGCCGCCTTGTATCGCGGAATTCTCCGGTATAGCGCCGGGGAGGGCCCGCCCCCGAAGACGCGGCAGTAAGGGGGGCTCCCGTGTGCTATAATGGAGGAGACAATGCTTATACAAGCGAGGGCTGGAACTGATGATTACTAGGGATAACGTATTGGAAGCGTTAAAATCGGTTGTCGAGCCTACGCTGAAGCAACCGCTCGTCGCGCTCGGCCTCGTCAGGGATGTCGTCGTTCGGGAAGGCGCCGTCTCCCTGACGGCCGTTCTCCATCCCGACAGCCTGGACAAGTCCGCCAAGCTCGAGGAGGAGCTCGCCGCGGCGCTCGGCACCCTCCATGCCGACGACCCGCACATCCGCGTCCGGCCGATGACCGAGCACGAGAAGGCGGAGACGCTGTCGAAGCTGAAGGGACCGGCGCAAGGGCAACCCTCCGCTCCTTCCGGCAACCCGTCCGCCCAAGGAGCCGCGCCCGTGAAGGGACATTCGGCCGGTCTGGAGGCAAGTCCCTTGCTTCGCCCGGACAGCAAGACGCAATTCATTGCGATCGCGAGCGGCAAAGGCGGGGTCGGCAAGTCGACAGTGACGGTCAATTTGGCCGCGGCCCTGGCGCGGTGCGGCAAGCGGGTCGGGTTGATGGATTGCGATATTTACGGTTTCAGCGTTCCCGACATGATGGGAATCGAAGAGCGTCCGCAGCAGGTGGGCAACAAGATCAAGCCGGTCGAGCGGTTCGGCGTCAAAGTCATCTCGATGGGCTTCTTCGTCGAAGACAACAGCCCGGTCGTCTGGCGGGGGCCGATGCTGGGCCGGATGCTGCGCAACTTCTTCCTCGAGATCGACTGGGGCGAGTTGGACTACGTTCTGCTTGATCTGCCGCCGGGCACCGGGGACGTCGCGCTGGACGTCCATCAGATTCTCCCGCACAGCAAGGAGATCATCGTGACGACTCCGCACGCCACGGCGGCGTTCGTTGCCGCCAGGGCTGGCGCTATGGCCATCAAGACAAACCACGAGGTGCTGGGCGTCGTCGAGAATATGTCCTGGTACGAGAGCAAGAGCGGCGAACGGGAGTATGTATTCGGGCGGGGAGGCGGAGGGAAGCTGGCCGAGACGCTCCATACCGATCTGCTCGCCCAATTCCCGCTCGGAGCGCCCGACAACCATCCGCTCGAGCCCAACTTCTCCCCCTCCGTGTACAAGGCGGACACGGCGATCGGACAGGAGTATACCGAGCTTGCGAGGAAGATCATCGCCCGCTGCGAAAAATGACGAGCGACGAGAAAAACCGGCCGAGGCCGGTTTTTCTTCGTTAGGAGCCGCCGCCTCCGGAGCCTTGGTCGCCTTGATCTCCCTGATCGCCGCCGCCTTCGGATTCTCCGCCCGAATTGCCGCCTTCCGACGATTTCTTCGGAGTCGGCGTAAGCTGCTCTTTCACGACGCTCTGCAGCATTTTCATAATCTCCAGCTTGAAGATCGGATTCTGCACCGCTTCCTGCACGGCGCTCATCATCTGCGTCCGGTATTCGCTCGTCTTCATCGCTTCGAGCATCACCGTCTGCATATCCTTGCTCTTCAAGACGCTGACCAATTCTTTCTGATACGAAGGATCCTTGAGCAAATCCCTATGGATCTGCTTGTTGTCCTTGCTGACCGCCTTGGCGAATTCGCCCGCGAATTTGGGATCCGTCATAATGCCCCGAAGCACTCTGTCGTATTCCGAAGAAGTCAGCACGTCCTTGACGGCAATCCGAATTTGCTCCTGATCCGCCGGCGTGATGCTCTGCATATGCAGACTGCTCGTCCCGTATTTGGCTGCCGAAGCCTTCTCAAGCGCTTGCTGGGCTTCGCTCGAACCGAGAATGTCGATAACCATCGACTTTACGTCTTTGTAACTCATTTGCTCGCCGCCGCTGCTCGACTCCGTTCCGCAGGAAGTCAGCATGACGGCAAGTCCGAGCATGGCGCTAAGCCATGGCAAACGATGGCGCATTCCCGACTACTCCCTTCGTGGGGCTTTCTGTGAGTAGTATGCGACGCGCCTGGGGCGAATATAAGGGGGCTTTCATGGCTTTTTGGCATGATCGTGGTAAAATGGAGGAGGACTGACAGAGGAGGAATAGCACTTGAATTTGCGCAAATGGATGACTTTGTTCGGCACTACGATTTTGATCGGGGGTGCGGCGTCCCTCGTCACGGGAATCGTTATGCTTCTGTGCGATTCGTCATTCCGAGTGGTGAAGACGGGGGATGACTGGCTTTTTAACGTCATCATGATGGCGCTGGCCGGCTTGACGTACGGCGCCTTTGCCCATATGGGCTTTTTTGCGTATTTAATGTTGAATTACATAGCCAGGAGCATCTTCAAAAGACCGTACCTGTGGGTAGCGCTGCAGGGCTTTATCGCTTTTTTTGTCCTGGCTGAAATCGCCTATTGGACCTATGACAGCAAATTCCCCGCGGCTACGTTCTGGGCCGTCCCGCTCGCGCTCGGCGCGGGAGCCGTCGCGGTCGCCTGGTGGAAGGTCAAGGAGACGACCGCGGGCGCATGGCTGCCGACGCTGTTCTACATGATCGCGGTGACGGCGATCGAAGCGGTGCCGGGGTTTCAATCGGGCAAATTGTCGTCGCTCGTCTTCAGTCTTATCCCGCTGTTCGTGTGCAACGGATATCAAATTATGCGGCTTCACCGCGTGCTGGAGAAACCGAATGCCGCTTCCGCCCCGGTCGGAGCGAATGCGTCAAGGTAAAGCCATCCGGCTCCAGGAAGGCTTGTCTTCCACCGTATGGCCTTGCGTTTCGGTCTGGCTGAGCAGTTGGGAGACCGTTACGAATTCGTAGCCTTTGGCCCGGAGCTGGTCGATGATGATGGGCAGGGCTTCATGCGTCTGCTTGCTGGAATCGCTGGCATGGAGAAGGATAATGTCGCCGGGGTGCGCCTTGGTGACGACGCGCGATACGATCGTATCGACGCCGGGATTTTTCCAATCGAGCGAATCGGTATCCCATTGAATGACTTTGTAGTTCAAGCTTTCCGCGATGCGCAGCACCCTTTTGTCAAAATCTCCGTTAGGCAACCGAATGAGCGTGGGCGAGCGGCCGGTCAGTTCGGACAATATGCCGTCGGCGGTCGCAATTTGATTGCGGATTTCCTCGTCTGTGTAGCGGCTGTAATAATCGTGCTTGTGCCCGTGGCTGCCGATCTCGTAGCCGCTGTCCACGATTTTTTTGACGATTTCGGGATGCGTCTTGCTCCAGGGAGAAGACAGGAAAAAGGTGACATTTTTTACGCCCTTGTTTTTTAGAATGTCCAGAATCGGTTCGGCTCGCTTGTCTCCCCAACTGATATCGAACGTAAGGGCGACCACCTTGCGGTCAGTCGGCACGCTGTAGACCGCCGCCGGCGGATGGGGAGAAAACACGCTGATGTTGTCCTTCTCGGCCCATACGACTCCCGCGGAGAATACCGCTGCCAGCAAAAGAAAAAGAAACCGTTTGATGTTTCTTGCGTTATAAACGAAGAAGTGATTCATGGGAACTTCCGCTCCTTTCCGTCATTTTTTGTTCATGGGGACCGGCTCAGGCTTGGTCAATACCAATGTATGCTTGACCAAGTCCAAGTTATTCGCGCGTTCGGCGCAAACGGGGGGATAGTTTGTTCAGACGCGAAGCATTGCGCAGCAATTGGAGAACCGTAAAGCCTTATTTCATCTTCGCCGTCATTTTGTTTTTCGCCAGCGCCGTTGTCGGCGCGGCTTCCCACGATCCGATCGATTGGCTCGATCAGGCGATTCTGAGCATCCGGGATATATCTGAGTCGGCCGCGACGTCCGCTACGCCCGAGAGAACACTGTTCACCGCCATTTTGTTCAACAATATCTATAGCTCCCTGATGGCCTTGTATTTAGGCATTCTGGCCGGCGTTATGCCGATTGTCACGCTTATCGTGAACGGGATGCTGATGGGGTACTTGCTCGGCAATCTCGCCGATGCCGGGAGCAACGTATGGGTGTTGATCGTCAAAGGCATTCTGCCGCACGGCATCCTGGAAATTCCGGCGCTGCTTCTCGCTTGCGGATACGGCGTCCGGCTCGGCTTCTCGCTCGTCAGGGGAATTTTCGCGGCGCTGATCGGCAAGACGCAGCCGTGGAGCGGGTTCGCGGCGGCGCTCAAAGGTTCCGTGCCGGCGGCTGTTCTGATCGTCCTGCTTCTGCTTGCCGCGGCGGTTGTGGAGAGCACCGTCACCTATTGGCTCATGAAGCCCTGAATTTTTCTTTGTTCGGGGAACATCGACCAGTCGGTCATAATCGTGGCAGAAATGGAGCATAACAGTAAAACGAAATTCCGAATCCCGCTCCAAGGCGACTGCGGGAAGGCGGATGACGCTGCCAATCGACAGGAGGCTTAGGGCATGCAGATGCTCGGGATGATGTTTACGGATAAGGAATGCAGGGAGTTCGATTACTTGCTTCGCAAGGAAATGGACGAAATGCTTATGGAAATGAGCGATCGCCGCCTGGACGGTCCCGTTAAAGAGGCCATCACCAAACGTTATAAAATCATTTTCCGCATGTACGCGCGCATCGCCCCGCCTCGCGAGCTGTCGCGGTACGCGCTCGGGTTGAAGTCGAACCGATAAGCTTCTCCAAGCCATTCGTCCGCCACGGAAGGCGCCCCTAACGGGGCGTCTTTTGTTGCTTTCTGTCGTTCCTCCTCCGACTTTGGATGGACGCTGAAGGAATTAGAAGGCGCGGATGGCGACTAGTCAAATATGTACGGTCCGGGAGGTACAACGGTTCAAGGAAGAGGAACGGAGTGTGGTTCTTCCCGCACGAAGCGATTGGGTCTATTCGTTCAAATATAGGGTTTTTCTGCTATTTTCCGATAGGGGAGGGTTGATTTTATGGCCAATGAATAAGAAACTATTACATCATTGGGACAGGAGTGGTGTAATTATCAGAAAATTCAACATTAATCCGAAAGGACGGAATGATTGACGAGAAGGCTAGATCATTAGGTCGAAGGGATTGGGAATCCGCATGAAAAGCAAAAGCCGGGTCGTCGAACGGACGCTTGTCTTCTACCGTTACGCTTCGCTCTCCCTGACCTCGCTCGTTTACCTTGCGCAAAAAAACGAGCTGCCGTTATCCCTTAAGGTTGAAATCGTGCTGGCTGCCTTTTGCCTGGCCGGATGGGCGACTTGGGTTTACCGGCGCTATCCGGCCTCGCGCTTCAAATTCAGAGCCGCCCTCGCAGCGGAGACGGCGGGAATCGTGTGGCTGGTTGTCATGAACGGGGGATTGAAGAGCTCCTTCCTCTGGTGCTTGCTGAATCCCGCCCTCATCGCGGCCGTCGGCTATTCGCCCGCGGCATGTTGGTCCTTGCTGGCAAGCGGGCTCGCCGTTATCGTTGGCGTCACTTCCGTATTGCAGCCGTGGCGGCCCGAACCGATCCACCGCTTGCTGGCGGACGCCATTCCGTTTCTGATGCTCGTATTTCTGATCGCGCTCGCCTTGCAATTGTTCGCCAAGATCAACCGGGATTCGGCTCACGCCAGAGCGCGCATGGACGAATCGATGGAGCATCTGAAGCTGCTCTACAGGATCGTCGAGACGGCGACCCGAACCGAGACCGACAACATGGCCCGGGTGTTCGCCGAGTTTGCGCTCAAGCTGACCAAATCGGACTTGGCTTTTTTCTGGGACGGGTCCGAAGCGGGCGGTGCGAATCTCACGGTGCGGGGAGAAGCGGATGAAGCTACGCGAGAAGCTTTGCGGCGTGCGGTCGAATCGAATCTGGACCATCTTCGCAGGATGAGCAATGCAAGCATGCTCAACCTGACCCCGCACGGGGTGTTTCTGGCGACGGCCGTCAAGTCGACCGCCCGGTTTCGGGGCGTCATGGGTGTCCGGATCGGAGGGATGAATCCGTCCGAGGGCAGACGTTGGTACGCCCAGCAGTTGTCTTTCCTGTCCGAGCTGTGCGCGGTCATTGTGGAGAGGCACCACCTGAACCAGGCGGAGAACCAACTGATGATCATCGAAGAACAGAACCGCATCGCAGACGAGATGCACGACAGCGTCTCCCAGCATTTGTTCGGCATCGTGTACGCCATTCAATCGCTGATACGCCAATGGCCATCCGTTCCCGAATCGCAAGCCAAGGAGCAGCTTCGGCTCATTCAGGTGTCCGCCCAGAAAGCATCGCAGGAGCTTCGCTCCACCATCTACAGCCTAAGTTCCCGCAAGAATAACGGGACAACGTGGATCGAAGCCATCGGGTCCTATTTGGATCGACTCTCGAAGCTCCATGCCATCGACATTCGCTTCGACGTATCGGGCGACAATAACCGGCTTCCGGTTCAACACCAGAAGGCGCTGTACCGGATCGTCTCGGAAGCGGCAGGCAACGCCATTCGCCACGGACTGAGCAGTCGAATCGAAGTCGATCTCCGAATGGACGCCGACAGCGTGCTGCTGATCGTCGAGGACAACGGCACAGGGTTCCAGGTGAACGAGAGAAGGCAGCCTTCCAAAATGTCGGGGCTTGGACTCGGTAATATTCAATATTTGGTTTATTCCATGGGGGGATGCTTCGACATCTCCAGCAGCAAGGGCAACGGTACCCGAATCGCGGTGCGTCTTCCGATCGTTCCTCTTCTTTCGACGCCGGCCGATGCCGATGCGGCAGGCCAGGCGCCAATTCATACGATGAAAGCGGGTGTGCGAGGATGAAAATCGTGATTGTAGACGACCATCCCTTGGTTCGAAAAGGTTTGTCCGCCGTGTTGTCTCTCGAGCAAAATATCGAAATATCGGGAGAGTCGGAGACGGTGGAGGATGCGATGTGCCTCATCGAATCGGCCCGTCCCGATCTGGCCATCGTCGATATCCGGCTGGGCAATCGCTCGGGGTTCGAAGTGCTGGAGGGGATGCAGGGCCAGGCGGTTTGCCGCTTTATGATGCTGACCTCTTCCATGACCGCGGCGGACGTACGCAGAGCGGAACGGTCCGGCGCGCACGGTTTTGTGCTCAAAGAGGCGATGCCGGAGGAGCTTCTGCTCGCCGTCAAGCTGATTGGCAGGGGTAAAAAGTACTACGACCCCGGGTTAATGGAGATGCTGATGGGCCGCGAAGACGACGAGGCGCTTGGCAAGCTCACCCCCAAGGAGCGGGAAGTTCTGATCGGGCTGGGCGAGGGCTTGTCCAATCAAGGCATTGCGAACAAGTTTTTTATTTCCGAGTTTACCGTCAAGAAGCACGTCAGCCAAATTTTGAACAAGCTCGGCCTCAACGACCGGACCCAGGCCGCGCTGTATGCGCAATCCAAGGGCTTGGTGAGCTTCACGCCCCATTCGCCGGCCGAGTCCGATATGGTACCAAAGTATACCGCCAGGTAAACTTCAGAGGCCATTCCCCTCGTCCGATCGGTCCGGCAAAAATGCCAACATCGCGTCATTTCCTATTGCCAAACGATGCTCTAACATGGAATTACAAAGCGACGAACGATTCGAACGGAGATGGATCTTATGGAGAGAACGGACGCAGGTTGCCTGCGTCTGTTCCATGCAAGGCTTGGGCCTATGCGAGTCCGGAGCGTCCTTCGGCCGGATCGTTTCCCTCCTTGCGGACGGCCATCCCCACAAGCGGATTCGGCCATAAAAGACCGAATATTCAGTTATTTATCTTCTGTCAGGCAAATTCAGAGAGGAACGGTGAGACGATGGAGATTGCGGTAATCGGAACCGGATATGTCGGCTTGGTGTCGGGAGTTTGCTTCGCGGAGCAGGGCCATCGCGTCATCTGCGTCGACTTGGACGAGAGCAAGGTCGCGATGCTGCGGCGGGGGAAATCGCCGATTTACGAACCGGGAATCGAGTCGTTCCTGACCCGCAACCTCGAGGAAGGACGGCTTGCGTTCACCTCCAATCTGTCTTGGGCGGTCCATCGGTCCAGGCTGATCATTCTGGCCGTCGGCACGCCTTCGCTTCCGAACGGAGAGGCCGACTTGCAGTACATTCAGCAAGCGGCCAAGGCAATCGGCCGGGCGATGAATGGATACAAGATTATTATGACGAAAAGTACCGTCCCCGTCGGCACCAACGAGAAGATTCGGCGGATCGTGAACGGAGAGAGCGACGAGCCGTTCGATATTGCTTCCGTTCCGGAGTTTCTTCGCGAAGGATCGGCGCTCCAGGATACGCTTCACCCGGACCGGATCGTCATCGGCCTCGACAACCCGGAGCTTGCGAAAGAGCTGACCGAGCTGCATCGCCCCTTTACCCCGAACATCTTCGTGACGGACATCCGCAGCGCGGAGATGATCAAATACGCGTCCAACGCTTTTCTCGCGACCAAAATATCGTTCATTAACGAAATCTCCAACATCTGCGAGAAAGTCGACGCAGACGTCACCGAAGTGGCGCTCGGGATGGGCATGGATCCCCGCATCGGTCCGTCATTCCTGAACGCGGGCATCGGATACGGCGGCTCCTGCTTCCCGAAGGACACGAAGGCGCTCGTTCAGCTGGCGGGCAACGTCAACTACGAGTTTCACCTGCTCAAGTCCGTCATCGAGGTGAACCAAGGGCAGCGTTTAAAAGTCGTCGCCAAGCTCGAAGAAGCGCTCGGTTCGATTCGCGGTTCGGTGATCGGCATCTGGGGCCTCTCGTTCAAGCCGAACACCGACGATATCCGCGACGCTCCGTCGCTCGACATTATCGAGGCGCTCATCCGGGCGGGCGCGCGGCTCAAGCTGTACGATCCCGTGGCTATGCCCAAGATGCAGGAGCACTTCGACCATCCGGCAATCGAATGGTGCGGAAGCGCGATGGAGGCGGCGGCCGCCGCGGACGCGGTATGCTTGCTGACGGACTGGCCGGAATTCAAGGCGATTAATCTAAAGCATATGTACTTGGTCATGAACAAACTGAATTTAATCGACGGCAGGAACGCCTATACCGAGGAACAGATCAGGGGCACGGGCCTGAATTACTACCCGGTGGGACGGCCGAGACTGGGGCGGAATTTTCGCTCCGAGGTCCGGGTTTAGCGAGGGGAAGGAGGCTGCGGGGAGAAGAGAAGGTGTGAACTTTCTACAACTATAGAAAAGGAGTGGTTTATCGTGAAACTGGTGCTTCTATCCGGAGGTTCGGGAAAACGATTGTGGCCGTTGTCCAACGATTCGCGGTCCAAACAGTTTCTGCGGGTGCTCGAGGGGCAAGACGGAGCGGCGGAGTCGATGGTAGAGCGGGTATGGCGCCAGCTTGGCTCGGCCGGACTTCGGGAGTCGGCGTACGTGGCCACCAACCGGGCGCAGCGGGAGATGATCGCCAGCCAGCTCGGACCGGACGTGCCGGTCATCGTAGAGCCCGAGCGCCGGGATACGTTCCCCGCGATGGCGCTGGCCGCCTCCTACTTGTACTCGGAGGAGAACGTCTCTTTGGATACCGTTGTCGCCGTCATGCCAGTCGATCCTTACGTGGACGACGCCTTTTTCGGACATGTCCGGAAGCTGGAGAACGTTCTGCGGGAGACGGGAGCCAACCTGGCTTTGATCGGGGTTGTGCCGAGCCTGCCGTCCGAGAAATACGGTTACATCGTGCCGTCCGGCTCCGCAGCTTCCTCGGCGGAAGCGCTCAGAGTCGGGCATTTCCGCGAGAAGCCCAGCCGTGAGGCTGCCGAAGCGCTCATGGCGGAAGGAGCTCTTTGGAACTGCGGCGTGTTCGCGTTCCGGCTCGGCTACCTGATCGGGCTTCTGTCGGATAAAGGCTATCCGATCCGATACGGGAAGCTCTTGGAGTCTTACGCGGAGCTGCCGAAAATCAGCTTCGACTACGAGGTGGTCGAGCGCGAGACGAAGACGGTCGTTCTACCGTACGACGGCTACTGGAAAGATCTCGGCACATGGAACACGCTGACCGAGGAAATCGGCAGTCCGATCATCGGCCGCGGACTCGTCGCCGAAGATGCGGAGAATACCCACTTGATCAACGAACTGGACATCCCCGTGGCGGTTCTCGGAGCCCGCGATTTGGTCGTGGCCGCGAGTCCCGACGGCATTCTCGTTACGACCAAGGACGCCAGTCCGCGCATCAAGGACGTTCTCGGGGGCGACAATCCGCGTCCGATGTTCGAAGAGCGCCGCTGGGGGCAGTACAAGGTGGTCGATTACGTGAAGTACCCCGAAGGATATGAAGTGCTCACGAAGCGGATTCACATCCGTTCCGGATGCAATGTCAGCTATCAGCTGCACCGTAAAAGAAACGAAGTATGGACGATCGTCAGCGGCATAGCCGACATCGTGCTCAACGAACGTCCTTATCACGTGAAGCCGGGGGACGTCGTGCGGGTTCCGGAGGGAACCCGGCACAGCATCAAAGGCGTGACGGATGTCGAACTGATCGAGGTGCAGACGGGGCAAGAGCTGATCGAAGAGGATATTGTGCGTTTGTGCATGGAGTGGGACGAAATTCCATTCCACCAGTTTATCTGAAATGTTCAACATGCATAATATTTTGGCCTTCGGAGGCGCATACCAGGAGTGGAGGCCTGGAGTGCGGCTCCTTCGCCGCTATTTACGGGAATTCAACCGAGTCGACAAAAAGTCCGTTTAGGGCTTGACTCCATGTAGGCGCATGTGATAAATTAACTTTCGCCCCTCTTGGAGAGGCACACGGAAAGTGAGTCGGCAACAGGCGATAAGGATTTGAAAGAAATTACCTGTTGCAAACGATTAGCTGACTGTGATATATTATGAAGGTCGCTGTTACGGCGACGAACGCAACAAACTTGTTCCTTGAAAACTGAACATCGAGCGTAATACGGACCCTGTCACTC
>NZ_AUCP01000037.1 GCF_000429825.1 Cohnella thermotolerans DSM 17683 | reverse complement strand
AAACGCAAGTTGGGTTTGGGCCGAATTTGCTCCCGCGGTGCTCATACAAGTTTAACTGTCATCGCTATCCAGTTTCTGGTTATGAACCTGGAACGGCGACTGCGGGTTCTTTTTTTCTCTTTTTTCAGATTCATTGCGTTCCGTCCGATTTTTTGCATGAAAACCGCAAAGAAAATCACGGTCTAGGCTCATGCGTTGGGAGCAGCTTAAATTGATCTTGTTCAGCAAGCCCTAAATAATCTGTTTGTTCATCAAGGCGGGAATGAGGAAAAATCCTTCTTGTTCAAATATCGTACGAGCAATCCCGTTTTTTTGAATCAGGGCCGTTTCAAAATCGGGCGACCGCAATGTTTTTAGTTCGGGTTCGAAGACAATGACCGTATTTTGACCAGGCTTGTACGTCGGTATCAAAGATAGGATATATTCCTTGATCTCTTTTTCCTCATGATTGCCGGCCAACCAATCGTGAACCCATTGATTTTGCCTGTACATTCTTCTTTCTTCCCAAAAGATGGTCCGCATCTGTTCTTGCGCAACCGCGGTAGCGCAGCGGTCCAGAGCGAGAAGATCGTATTTGTCCAGGCTCTCTTCCGACCAAATGAGCAACTCTCCGATTTCAAAGCCCATCACGCGAATTTGATGGGTGCTGACTCGCGGGTCTTGTTGTTTGTTCAACGCCAACATTTGCTCGAGGATTTTTTGCTGCCGATCAAGGGGAAGGGAAGGTACGCATAACGGCTTTCCTTCCAACGGCAGGTATACGATCGGCTTGCTTGTCGTGTCATGGAAAAGGTTGAGCAGCGGCTGCAATCCTGTCCCCGACAGAATCAGCTCGTTAAAACGTACGGATAAATTCTCCAGTTCCGCGATCTTCTTCTGCTGAAGGTTGATGATCCACGTATGAATGTCGCGGGTGATGTCGATATAACGAATTTCATGGGTGATCAAAATCAAAGGAAAGTCGGCTTGCTCCGCCATTCGTATCATGGCATCCGGAATGCCGTTTATCACTCTTCCGATCTCGATGCACAGCCCGGAAGCGTTGCGGTCCATAATTTGCCGTAAAAAAGAAAGGCTCATCTCTTCGTTATGCTGCCAGACCAGACCGGTTGTCAGAATCAGCTCATTTCCGTTCAGCAGATGGCCGACTTCCGCGACTTCCAATATATGAACCCATTCCACCACACGCTGCAATGCTTTTTCGCTTGCGTAAACGGTCGATCCCTGAAAGTAAGGGCGCTGCAAAATATCCCGAACAGTCAACGAGTCTGTCATTCGTTCGAACTCCTCATCCCCGGCAATTACCGAGCCAGATGTGTTTGCCGAGTCGTTGTCTTCCCTTATATTAAGTTACGTTAAGTTACGGAAGCAATTTCAATTCCGCCCAGTGCGGATGTGCCTTAAGACGCCGTTCCATGTCGCGGAATGCCCGGAGCGAGCGACTCAGCTTCAAGTAAGCGTCGCCCCCCTCACTCCAACCCTGAAAGCCGATCATGCCTTGAAAACCGATCTTTTTCAGCTGCCCTAACAAAGCGAAATTGTCCAACTCGCCTTCGTCGAGCGGCTCGATCGTCGCAATGTTCCCAAAACCGTGCGGATTCCGACGGCTGCCGGACAGGTTCGCTTGTTTCAGGTATGGCGCCGCCGCTTCCAGTATGCCCGTTAGATTGGTTCCGTCGACGGCGTACCAGTGGTAGCCGCAGAACAGGATCCCCAACTGGGTATGATTCAGCCGCCGGCACAGACGCACCGCGTCCTCGTGGCGCTCGACCCACGGTAAGCCATAGTTGCGCACTCCTTCTTTGCAGCGAATCGGTTCCGCTTCTGTTTGACCCAGGGGCCCAATAGAAGCGTCGGTCAGTTGATCCCATATTCACGACACGCCATGCTGCTCGCCGCTTAACGCGGGAAAGTGCGGTAGAACTTCTTCTCCCAGTTCTTCGATCACTTCTTCAACAGGACGATGTCCGTATTTCAAGTTGATGATCACATGATTGACGCCCACATTTTGAAGAAGCCGAATGAATTCGATCAGCGGATTGCGCCCGATCCGGAACCCCAAATGAATGAATCGGGGCATGATTCGGGTCCTCCGCCAAATCGATATAGAGGGACTGACTGAAGGGTTTAAACTCATCGGTGAGCGAGCGCCAATGCTGAATCAATTCCGCTTGGAATTTCACGTTCCGGGGATAAGACATCCAACCATCGCTACTTTGGGCAATCCATTCAGGGGATTGCGAGCTGTGGCCGGTTACCAGCACGGGTATATCCGACAGGCGCGGTTTGGGCAGAAGATCGCCGTGAGACATATCGACACGCGGCGAACGGATCGCCGGAGAGCTCTCCTTCCACGCGGTTTTCATGACCGAATCGGCTTCTTGAAACAAAGCGCCGCGCTTTTCGAAATCGACGGAGAAGGCCGGATATTCGATCGGACGGTCCCCGGTCGCCACTCCGAGAACGAGCCGTTCGCCGGACAGGCGGTCGATGGAAGCGGCGGCTTTCGCCACGTGCAAAGGGTGACGAAGGTTGGATCTGCTTTTCGAGGTTCATTTCCGGAATGCTGCCTTCGTAGGATTCGATAGGAAAAAATAGCCCGAGAGTCAGATGGTTTTCTTGAAACATTTGTTGCAGAGAAAGCATTCCAGCAGTTCGTACTCCTTGACCGTCAAGTTCAACGGCGTGTCGCCGACGAACGCCGCCCTGACCGAAGGAACAAGTCGGACGGGGCCGCCGGTCAGTTCGCCTTCCTGCCCGATTGTGCCCTTCCGGCGCAGAACAGCCCGGGTGCGGGCTAGCAGCTCGGAGACAGCGAAAGGTTTCGTGACGTAGTCGTCCGCTCCCGCATCTAGCCCGGCCACCAGATCCTCCACAGCATCCTTAGCCGTCAGGAGAATAACCGGAATGTCCAATCTTTTGGCTCTCAGCTTGCGGACGATATCGATTCCGTTCATTCCCGGCAGCATCACGTCGAGAACGATCAAATCGTGAACGGCCTGTTCAGCCCAATACCATCCTGCATCGCCCGTATCCGCTCCATCGGTCGCGAATCCTTCGCCTTCGAAGACATCGCGAACGATTCGAAGCAGGGAAGCGTCATCCTCCACCACCAGCACCCGCATTCTGATCCCATCCGTTCCGGTGTCATCATCACATCCATCTTACCAGAAAGCCTGGCTTTAAGAAAATTTAAATATTGCCCTGCTACACTAGTCCTATGGCTGAAGGAGGGTTGGCGATGGCCAAAATGCAAAAGAAATGGATCGTTCTTTGTTCCGCCGCGATCGGCGTCATTTATGCTTCCGAGTATTACGCGTCGAACGCCCAGGCGTACCTGCCGCAACCGGGTACGGGGCTACAGGCGCCAGGCAGCCTGTCTTCGAACGGTCCGGCTTCCGGAGACAGTTCGCTACCCACAGGGAACCCGCTTTCCGGCAATTCGGCTCTTACGAACGAGGATGGCGAATCTTCAAACGACTCCGCTTCCGCTCTTCCGTCCGCGAGCGCGACGGCGTCGAGTCCGAGTCCAAGTTCGGCCAACAAACGCTACAATGACGGCACCTATACGGGGACGGGCAGCAATCGGCGAGGATATATTCAAGTCGCCGTCACGGTGAAGCTCGACAAAATTACGGACGTGGAAATCAGCGATTTCGCCATGCATTACTCCGAGAGCGATGTCGTGAACCTGCCGGACGAAGTGCTGCAGAAGCAAAGCTCGCAGGTAGACAACGTATCCGGCGCCACGTACAGCACGCGGGCTTTCGAGGATGCGGTGGCTGATGCGCTGTCGCAGGCTAGGATCAATTAAGGCAGTATGTGAACGATGCGAAAAACGAAATTGTATATGGATACCGTCGTCGACATTCAGGTAACGACCGAGCGGCCAGAGGAAGAAGCGGAAGCCGCGATCGAACGGGCTTTCTCGGCTTTTCGCAAGGTGGAGGACGCATGCAGTCGGTTTCATCCCGACAGCGAGCTCATGAGAGCTTGCCGGCGGATCGGCGTTCCGGTGGCGGTCGGGCCCTACTTGTTCGAACCGCTGAAGTTCTCGTTGGAGCTTGCCGACTGGACTAGCGGCGTCTTCGACCCGACGGTGGGTGGTACGATGGAGAAGTTCGGCTTCAACCGCCGCTACTTGACAGGCGAAATCGGGAACAATCCCTCAGACGATTCCGCCACTTATCAGGACATCGAACTGGACAAGCACAATCGGACTATGCGGCTTCGGAAGCCGATGGTAATCGATCTGGGAGCGGTGGCCAAAGGGTTCGCCATCGATCTGGCGGCACGGGAGCTTAGCCGATTCGAACGATTCATCGTCAACGCCGGCGGCGATCTGTTCGCGGGTGGGGCAGATGGGCGAAATAACGTCTGGAACATCGGGATCCGTCATCCCGAACGGCGGGACGACATCATTCAGACGGTCGACATATCGAACGAAGCCATCTGCACGTCCGGGAGCTACGAGCGAATAAGCGCCGCCGCAGACGGCGTTCATCATATCGTCAATCCGCGCACGAAGCGGTCGCCGAACGCCTGGGTCAGCTGCAGTGTCGTCGCTCCCTACGCCATGCTGGCGGACGCCTTTTCGACCGCCGCATTCTTGCTGGCGCAGGAAGAGGCCCTATCTCTCCTTGAACGGGCGGAGCTTCGCGGCGTTTTCATCATGCCGGATTTACGGATCGTCAAGGTTGGAGGAATGTGAGAAATGAAACCGAAGGTATGGCTCAAGTCGCCGAAAGGAAACGTTCTGCTGATCCTGCCCGCCTTCCTGGGAATCGCCTCTGCCGCTTCCCGCGATTGGGGTGGCGCGAAGAATGCCCTGATTGCGGTCGGATCGGCGGTTGCCTTCGACGTCGGCTGCTGCCTGATCGAGCGAAGGAAGCGAATTTTTCCCGACGGCGCGTTCATTACCGGCCTGATTGTCTCCTTGATCCTGAGCGTAACGTCCCCTTGGTACGTCGTTGCAGCCACCGCCGCCGTCTCCATTTTGTCCAAGCACCTGCTAGCCTACCGGAAAAAGCCGCTTTTCAACCCGGCGGCGTTCGGACTGCTTCTGTCCGTTCCGATCTTTCATGCGCAGCAAAGCTGGTGGGGGGCGTTCGGGGATTTGCCGGGCTGGTTCCTGCCGGTCGTTCTGATCGGCGGCTTCTGGGTGACCAACCGGATTCAGAAATTTCCTCAAGTGTTCTCTTTCGCAGTTGTTTATCTCCTCGCTCTGTTCGTCCTGGACGCCGGTGTACTCCCTTTGCACGCGGAAAGCTTGCGGACGGGCGGCTTTTATGACGCGCTGCGGCCGCCGTTTATCAACGCAGCGCTGTTTTTCGCCATGCTGATGCTGACCGACCCGCCGACTTCGCCGGCCAAAACGACGGACCAGATCGTATTCGGAGCGATCGCCGGCGCTGCGGGGGCCGTTATCTACGGGCTGTTTGGAGGGTTGATCTACTTGTACATCGGACTGCTGGCCGGCAACTTCTATCAGGTGTTACGATTCAAGTTCTCGAAACGCCCGGCGAAGCCTGCGCGTCCCGAATCTGAAATTCGATCTTATCGCCGTTTAAGCTAAATTAAAGATTGGTTCCTTATACTCGTGGTCAAGCTTTCATGTTCGAAAGCCCGCAGACAACAACCTTGGAGGGAACAACTCGATTATGACGATGAGGGGCTGGCGACGGCCATTTACGATAACGACCGAACAGAGGAGTAACGGCATTTCCCAAGAGTCTGCACGACGATCTGCAGGACGCCTTCGACGGATGCCCGACCGATTCGATCAAATGCAGCGACCGCCCCTTCTAAATCGGGACGCGATCCGAGAAGCAAGAGAGGAAGACACAGCATGAACGAATCGGACGGATACGAAAAATGCCCAGTCCCCGGACTGGGCATTCGCATATTCTAGGAATGAATCTTAATCAAAAGGAGTCATAAGTATGTATTGGAGTGCACCGGTTTACGGTTACCGCCAAACGTTCCAGCCGGTTTGGGCGACCACCTACGCCCATGCGCTGGATATGATCAAGGAAGCTGTGCAGGGTGAGCGGCACGACGAATTGTTCTACGATGACATGATCAAGTTGGCTCCGACGCAGGAACAGAAGAAGATCATCGCCTCTATTCGCGACGACGAGCGAGGACACAACCGCATGTTCAGAAGCATGTACAGAGAATTGACGGGACAGGATATCCCGCTCGCGGCCGAAGAGCCATACGAGAAGCCTCGCTCCTATCTGAGCGGGCTCGTTACGGCTCTGTTCGGCGAATTGGCGGCAGTTGAGAGATACCGGACCATCTGGTCGGCCCTGCCTCCCGGCGTCTACAAGGACACGGTGCTGGGGATTTTGATGGACGAACAGAAGCACGCGACGAAGTATAATTATTTGTACGCCTTGAACAAATGACCGAAGGCGCTCCAAGGCTTTCCCGGCTCGTTCGCGGGAAAGCCTTGCGGTCGCCGCGAGCCTTCGTTATTTTTTCCATCCAGCTTATCTAAGCCCTCATCTTGATGGCAAGGTGTGGGCTATTTGACGCTTACAGATCGGAGAGGAGCAGAGCGCTTAATTCGCTAAGCCGAATGCCGGTATCCAGCAATAACAGCATGATGATGTAGTCCCGCAGTCCAGTGAATCGACGGAGATTCGGTTGTTGGAGAATGCGCTCCACTTCCGCTTCCGTGAAGCAGATTGGCTCGTAAGGGGAGACCTGTTGAAAATTCCCCATTAGGATCAAGGACAGGCCTCCCTAGGGGGGCGGCCGCGGCGACAGAAAATTCCAGCTATTCTTTGTGATGCGCCTGCAACTCCGGCTTGAAAAATCCAGCTTTCTTCTTTTCTTTGATGCGATAGCTCTCCCCTTTAATGTTGATCGTTGTGGAGCAGGCGGTCCAGGATGGCGGTGGCCAGGACCGAGTCGCCAAAAATATCCCCCCATGAACCGTAGTAAGACTTGTTCGACGTCAAGATGATCGAGCCGGTCTCATAGCGTTCCGATACGATCTGGAAGAAGAAATGCGCCGCCGGTTCCTCCATCTTTCGGTAGCCGATTTCATCGATAATGAGCAGATGGGGTCTCGTGAGCACCCGCATTTTCTGCTTGATGGTCTGGTTTTGATAAGCCTGCTGCAGCATCTGCACCAGATCGTGGGCCGTGACGAAGTAGACCGTATACCGATGCTGGATCGCTTCCAGCGCCAAAGCGACCGCCAGATGCGTTTTCCCCGTTCCCGGAGGGCCAAGAAAAATGAGATTTTCAAGCTTGCGTTCAAGCCGATCTGCTGAGCCTGAATCGCTCCAGCCTGTACTACAAGCCGGTTCCTCCCTCCCCGGAGGAAATTCGCCTCAAGCACCGGATTGATGAGCTTTACACGCAGCATTCGTTCCAGGGCTACCGGAAGATTGCCGCCATTATGAATCGGGAAGGAGAGGTGATCCACAAGAACACGGTAAGGCGCTACATGCGGGAAATGGGGCTCATGGCCATCTATCCCGGCCCGAACCTGAGCAAGCGCGATCTGCAGCACCGGATCTATCCTTATCTCCTCCGGAAGCTGCTCATCACACAGCCTGATCAGGTGTGGTCTGTGGACATCACGTATATCCGGATGAAGCACGGCTGGATGTACCTATACGCCATTATGGATTGGTATTCCCGCTATATCGTAGACTGGCAGCTGGACCAGAGCCTTGAGATCGAGTTCGTACTGGAGACCATGAAACGGGCACTGGCGCGGCGTAAGCCGGGGATTATCAACAGTGACCGAGGCAGCCATTTTACGAGTCCGCAGTATATCGATCTGCTAAAAGAAAACGAGGTTCGGATCAGTATGGACGGCAAAGGCCGTGCCAAGGACAACATCGTCATTGAACGCTTCTGGCGCAGCCTGAAGTACAACGAGGTCTATATCAACGACTACAACAGTCCGCGAGAGACGAGACATGGTGTGGAAGGCTACATCCATTTGCACAATCACTATCTGCCGCATCAGTCTCTGCAAAACCATACGCCAGCTGCTGTGTACAACCGGGACGTTATCCTGTTACCCACATGTGAATGATCAAAGAAAAAATTTGATACATTATACGTAAATGGCAACTCTTTCGAATCAGAACCGAATAAGGAGGATGATGGGTAGTAAACTTCCCATTTGATTTTCATTAAACCGTTAGCTGTTGCAGACGTACCTGTGCTGCTCTCATATTGCACCGTCGTTTGGAGTGTCAGATAATGGTGGGGCACGAGCGAATGAAGTCTGCTTCAAGCTGCCGATGGCAACCGGTTGCCGAGATATAGAGCCGTTTCCCCGATATCCTGTCTGATATTGAAACAAAAAAACCGGCGAAGCCAGCCGGTTTGGAACCTGATATAAAGATTTGCACACCAAAAAGCACTGTGGTATGATTGAAACGCCACCGCAATAATTTTATAGTATAACCCATTTTAACTTTATTACAATTTCATTTTACCACACGGATGCGCGGTTTGTCAAATGTTCTTTTACTTCTTGTTCTTTACTTCTTCAAACGAATAGGAAAAGGAGCGTGTTCGGGACGATGGTGAACGCCAAGGAGTGGCAGCGGGAAAGCTTCACCGAGCAAGTCTACATTGGCGTATCGTCTTTCGTGGACGAAGACGCGATGAATTTCCTGGTGTATGACTGGCGTACGCCGATTGCGAGTTTATACTATGACTATCCGCCGGGGGCGGCCGCCTATGAAACGCCGGGCGGACGCGTTACCGGGACGATGCTGCTGAAGCGGCAATACCGGATTCGTGACGGGCAGCTTCGCCATTTGTTCGACGCGAGTGTCACGATCGGTGACGAAATGCTGCAGCAGTGCCCTCAGCCAAGGGGCGGATGCGCAGATGAGGAGCATCGTGGCGACGATCCAGAAGGAACAAAATGCCATCATCCGCGACGATAAAAATCGAATGCTTATTGTGCAAGGGGCGGCCGGCAGCGGAAAGACCTCCGCGGCGCTGCAGCGGGTGGCCTACTTGCTGTACAAACACCGCGAACGGCTCAAGGCCGACCAGATCGTGCTTTTCTCGCCCAATCCGATGTTTAACAGCTACGTCTCGACCGTCCTGCCTGAGCTCGGCGAGGAAAATATGCAGCAGACGACATTCCAGGAATATCTCGACTATTGGCTTGGAGCGTCGCTGCGGCTTGAGGACCCGTTCGATCAGATCGAATACGTCCTGACAGAGCAGTCCGAGCACGGGTATGAAGCCCGTCTGAGCGGGATCGTGTATAAGGCCTCAGAAGCTTTCCTGTAAGTTCTTCACAACTATGCGTTATGGCTGGAGCGGGAAGGGATGCGATTTATCGGCATCCGCTTCCGGGACCGCGATCTGATCACCGCCGAGCAAATAAAGGCGCAATTTTACAGCTACGACACTTCTGTCCGTCTGGCCAATCGTATCGTTTTATTGCGGGAATGGCTGCTGGAGCAGCTGACTTCGTTGGAGCGCAAGGAGCGGGAGGCGCCTTGGGTGCAGGAAGAGCTTCATTACCTTGACAAGGAGCAGTACGCCGAAGTGTTCGACGCGCTGCACAAGGAGCGGGAGGTTTTCGATTTTGCCGAACGATACGCCGAAGTCTTCGAGATATTGCACAAGAAGCGCCGGCGGGACGAAGGGGACTTCGACTTTGCCGATCGGGAGGAAGAGCTGCTCCGGCGCATGATCGTGAAAAAGCGCTTCAACCCGCTAAGGCAGCAGGTGAAGCGGCTGAAGTTCGTCGACGTGAGGGGGCTGTACGTCCAGTTGTTCGGCGATGTGGACGTTTACCGGGAGATGACGCATGCAGCCGATGTCCCCGAGCACTGGCCGGCCATCTGCGCGCAAACCAAGGAGAAGCTGAACCGGGGCGAGCTGTTCTACGAAGATGCGACGCCGTATCTGTACTTGCAAGAGCTCATCGAAGGCGCGCGGACGAACATGGAGGTGCGGCATCTCTTCGTCGATGAGGGACAGGATTATTCGATGTTTCAATACGCATATCTCAAAAAGCTGTTCCCCCGCGCTCGCATGACGGTGCTCGGCGATTTCGGCCAAGCGATCTTCCCGCAGGCGACGAATCTGCACGAGGCGGATTCGCCGCTGTTCCGGCTTTACGGCGAGGCTGAGACGAGCCTGTTCCGTCTTGTGCGCAGTTATCGCTCCACCCGCGAGATTGTGGCGTTCACGAGGATGCTTGTGCCGGGCGGCGAGGAGATCGTGCCCTTTGAGCGGAGCGGCAGGAAACCGCTTCTTGTCCAAGCAAGCAGCAGCGAGGAGCGGACGGTTCGCATGGCGGAGCACCTCGCGGCGCTTTTGGCCGAAGGCTTCGGCTCCATCGCCGTCATCACCAAGACCGCGGCCGAAAGCAGAGACGCTTATGCTCTCCTGACGGCTCTGGGCAGCCTTGAGCTGCGGCTGATCACCAAAAAAACGCCCGACTTCGAGAAGGGGGCGATGGTGATTCCCGTATATCTCGCCAAGGGAGTAGAATTCGACGCAGTGCTGATCTACGACGCTTCTGCACAGACGTACTACCGGGAAAACGAACGCAAGCTCTTCTACACGGCATGTACGCGCGCGATGCATCGGCTGCTGCTCTACTCGGTAGGAGAATGGACGCCCTATCTCCAGGCGCTGGATGAGGCGTTGTATGAAGTGGACCAGTAGCAAAGTCCCCAGAAAACAAGCCTGTTTCCATCTCCAAAAACGCAACGAAACCGCCGCGGTTCCACGGGCCTGGTCATCCGGTCAAGGGAAGGTTCAAAGATGAACCTTCCTTTTTTGAAAAAAACGCGCCGGATTTCAGAGTTGTTTCGATACAAGATGCGGGATCTGCTGATCATTCATTGACGTGATCGGCTAGTTCCGGCTATTCCCAGATCGGCCCAACGCGCGTCCCACATATAAACCGCTGGCGGCAGCTTGAGATAGAGAATGGGTCGTGCCGGAGCAGTCTCCGATCACGTATAGGTGACGGATACAGGTCTCAAAACGTTCGTTGGTCTCGACACCGGGCGAATACAGTTTACCGTCAATGGCATAAAGAAGGGTATCTCCGTCAATCGGCTCTCCCAGCAGCGTTTCCAATGCTTCCAGAAACTCCAATGTCGCCCGGATATAAAGTTCCGGAACTTCTCGCCGTAGATCGGCAAAATCGGCTTCAAGAGTCGGTACGATAGCGCTGGTTTGATCGGGGCCATACACGACGGAGCCTGTCCGCAAATCACCAAGCCGTTGAACCGCAATTCGGCCAATACCGCGATTGATACCTCCGACCACTTCCCGCAGATACCGATCTGCCTCTTCGAGCGATGAAAAGTAGGACGGAATAAATAAGCTAAAGTTCAAGTTCTTTGAGCTTTCCTTCTGTTCCCGGTAGTTCTGCCCATCCGGCATGGTCAGCCCCTCTTGGTGCTTGAAAACAACCCTCCCGTGAGGGTTCATGCAATAGGTGGTCGCCGAATAATCGTTACCTTCGAAGCGCAGCTTGATCTCGAATGTTCGATTCAATAATGAATCTAACTGATTGCCGCGCATTTCGATACGCAAACCCAAATCAACTCTTGATTCTCCCGGTTTAAGACCAAGGAAATGGCATTGCCGGGAAAACCACTCTTTGCCGCTGCGTCCGGTTGCGATGATCAGCTTGTCTGTCTCGATGATCTCACAATGGGAGGTAACGAGCCTGAATCCGCCATTCTTCCGATTGTAGATCTTAAGAACCTCTGTCTCAAGCCGCCAATCCATCCGGTTTTCCAAATAATTGTACATCCCTTGAAGCACATGCCGCGAGAGTTCGGTCCCCAAATGCCGTGTTTTGGTTGTCAAAACGTCAAAGCCAGCCTTTTTCGCTCTTTCGACAAGATCGGGATCTCCGGTGTAATACACCTCGGCTTGGCTGCCCCCGTACCGGCACAGAAGATGGTCCACTTCATCCATAAGCTGCAAAGCACGGCGATAGCCTACTTTTCGCTCAAGATAGCCTCCAAAGTCATTCGTATAGTTGTACTTGCCTTCCGACAATCCCAAACCACCGAATCCCACATACTTATCGCACGCATCACAGCCGCAACTTTGACCGCGATCCAAAGGGCAGTTGCGTTCCTCAAGCTTCTTCCCTTTATCGATCATCAATATGCTTTGACCGGTTCCGGCCAATTCATGCGCGGCGAAGATCCCGCTGACTCCGGCTCCAATAATTACGATATCATATTCCATACAGCTTTCCTCCGATTCGCTGTCTCCAATTGTAAGGGGTAACTTAGAAGAAAAGCAAACGAACGTAAACCGCAAGGCGGAAGTCCGGCCATCGATCATCGAAAGAGGCTTAATGCCATGTTGTCCGTAAGACGACCGAAAGATGACAACATCGTCCGCATGCTCTATATCGCTTTGCGTTATCCCCAAGTATTCGGTCGATGCGTATTGGATTTTTTTGTATTATATGTAGAGGATCCATTTAACTCAGCAAACGGAGGAGATGCCATTTATGCTGCAAAAATCACCCGGCGGTTCCGTTTTCCCCTATTATTACAAGGGGGGTGAAGTTCATTGTTTAAAATACGGAAGTTTTTTCAAAGATACAGACGCGCTTTTCAACATTATGAAATCCGAAGAATCGTTTATTATTGGTAAAAATCGCAAACTGAATGTATGGGTCGATTTTTATGAAACTTCATTAACCAATGAAGTTCTTATGGAATTCGTCAAAAGTTTACATCGTCTGGATAATTACATCGGAAAATTATCAATTGTAGGCTTTTCGGCTATCGATAGGTGGAGATTTCGCAATACGATCAAAAAATTACAGATCGATATGTATACACCGATTAAATTCTATAGCGATCCGGAGGATGCAAAAACTTGGTTAGTGCAGGATTGATACAGGTAATTCGATTCGGAGTTTGTGTCCAGCTTTTTTAATAGCTCAAACCGGGACTCAATCTTCATTTCGGATAGGAGAAGAAGCCCCCCGGGTTCCCGCCAGGAGGCATTCGATTGTAAGGGTTTACATAAACCGAGTGCAAAAGCCTGCCGATCATCCAGCCATTTTATCGTTATTCACAAGGTGCATTTGACTTTTCTTATGCAGTCCTTTTCTGTAGTATACCCCAATCAGGATGGCATACCAGATCGGGCCGACCACCAGGGCGATCCGGGTTCCCGGCGAGAAAGCCATCAGGACGATGACGAGGGCAAGGAACGCAAGGGACAGATAAGAACTGTAAGGTGCCCAGGGCATTTTGTAGGCGAGCTGGTTCCGTTCGGCAATGGACAACGATTTGCGGAACCGAAGCTGCGAAATCAGGATCACTGCCCACGTCCATACCGCGCCAAACGTGGCAATGCTGGTTACCCAGGTAAATACTTTTTCCGGAACCAGGTAGTTCAACACGACGCCCACGAGCAGTGCCAACGCGGAGACAATGATCGCAGTGCCGGGTACGCCGCTCTTGCTCAGCTGACCGAATTTCGGAGAAGCTTCCCCTTGTTGAGCCAAGTTGAACAGCATGCGGCCGGTGCTGAAGATGCCGCTGTTGCAGGAGGACAATGCCGCCGTCAGTACGACAAAGTTAATGATGCCTGCCGCATACGGAATGCCGAAATGATCGAAGGTCATAACGAACGGGCTGCCTTTTTGTCCGATTTCGTTCCAAGGATAGATGGACATGATGACAAACAGGGCGCCGACGTAGAAAAGGAGGATTCTCCAGAAAACGCTGTCAATGGCGCGGGACAACGTCTTTTTAGGGTTTTGCACTTCGCCTGCGGTGACCCCGATCATCTCAATCCCCAGATAAGCGAACATCACCATCTGCAGGGACAAGAGAACGCCCTTCCAACCGTTCGGCAGAAATCCGCCGTGCTGCCATAGATTGCCGATACCTACAGGGGTGCCGCCGTTGCCGAGACCAAATACGATCATGCCGACTCCAAGCAGAATCATCAGGATGATGGCCGCGATTTTAATAAGCGCAAACCAGAATTCCAGCTCGCCATAGGCTTTGACGGCAATCAGGTTGACGGCGCTCATGATGATTAGAGCGGCCAGTGCCCAGATCCAGCGAGGCATACCCGGGAACCAGAACTCCATGTATACGCTTACGGCTGTAATCTCCGCCATACAAGTGATAACCCATAAAAACCAATAGTTCCAGCCGGTCAAGTATCCGAACAGGGGTCCCATGTAGTTGCGGGCATACCGGCTGAAGGAGCCTGCGATCGGTTGATGAATCGCCATCTCCCCAAGCGCGCGCATGATAAAGAAGATGGCGATACCGCCGATGCCATAAGCCAACAAAATCGCAGGTCCGGCCAATTTGATGGCGGATGCGGAACCGAGGAACAACCCGACCCCAATTGCCGCCCCTAAGGACATCAAATTGATGTGTCGTTGTTGAAGCCCGCGGTTCAACTCGGTTTTTTCTTGTTGATTGCTCATAGTGAAACCCCTTTCATCATTTTTGTAAGCGCTGTCAATCGGGGTGAAACATGCCGAAAAACGGAATCGTTAAATTTCCTTTCATTCGGCACCCTTATCGTACTGTAAAACGGGCCGTTCCGATTTGTTGCGTAGTGAGAAATTTTCTTGCCGCTTTTGTGACATTCTACAAATGTGACCTTGACGCTCGGGGGCTGAGCCCTCTTATGGAAGAAATTGAAGCTTGAGGAGTCTGAGGATGAATCAAGACACCAATCCGTTTGACCAAAGTTTCGGCAGTCTGGATACGCTGGCGGAAACCATCTATGGTGAGCTGCGCTGTCCGGTAACGATCGAGGACACCAATCACCGGCTGCTCGCATACAGTTCGCACGAAGATATGACGGACCCCGCCCGAATATCGACCATCATGGGACGCAAAGTACCGGACAAAGTCATCAGCACCTTATGGAGAGACGGCGTGATGAAGCGTCTGCTGCAAAGTGAACTCCCGATCCGGATTTCTGCGATGGGGGAAATCGGGTTGGGCGACCGGGTGGCAATCGCGATTCGCCGAAATCAGGAAGTCCTCGGTTATATATGGCTTCTGGAAGTGAACGAGCCTCTTGGCGAACACGGATTGCATCTGCTCAAACGAGCGGCCGATGCCGCCAGATCGCTGTTAATCCAGCTTCAGATGAAAAGCCGAAAAGAAGAGAAAAGCTATCATGATTTTTTCTGGCAGCTTCTGACCGGCCATCTGCAGTTGGACGAAACGGTCCGGGAAAGGGCGAAGCTGCTTGGCGTGCGGCTGCCGGAACGGTATCACGTGACGGTCTCAGTTCGAAGAAGCCATTTCCGACAAACTCCAACAGCAAATCCGCTATACGTTGGAAACGACGCCTTTCGTGCGGATCGTTCTGCATGCAATGACCGATGCCCGATTGGTTCTGTTGGCGGCGGCGCCTTCCCCAGCGGCCGGCCATGAGGAGGAGCAGTGGGAAGCTATGTTGCGGATGTTCCGCCAAATGAAGCAGCGTTTCGGAATCTCGCCTGTGGATAGCGGCAGCGGAATGATCTACAGCGACTACGCGATGGTGGAGCGGAGCTACCAGGAAGCCTTGACGCTTCTGCAAATCAAGCGGCGGTTTCCCGAGGAAACGAGTTCAGCGCATTCCTATCCCGATTTGGGTTACTATCGCTATCTCCCTCACATATTGCAGGAAAAGCAGCTGCACCGGTTCGAGAATCCCGCTCTGAGCAAATTGCGGAAGTACGACCGCGAGCACAACAGCGAACTGCTGCAGACGCTGGAATTGTATTTAAGCCAAGACAGCAATGTCAAAGCCACGGCGGATCTGCTTCATGTTCACATAAACACGCTCACGTACCGCCTGAAGCGCATCGCTGAGATCGTGGACATTGACCTGAACAGCATGGATCAGAAGGTTACGCTTTATCTGGATTTAAAGGCGGAAAAAATGCTGGAGTAGCCGGAACGCAAGAAGCAAAGGGAAGCGGAGCTTTGTTGATTTTCACAAGGCTCCCGACATATTTTCTGAATTCCGAACAACGTAATAAAGCGCTTACTCCCTTATACTGGCTATAGACCGCATCAGACAAAGGAGAGATTAGACATGAAAATCGGGATTCCCAAGGAAATTAAAAACAACGAAAACCGGGTGGCCATCACTCCGGCAGGTGTAGACGCTTTCGTCAAAGCCGGACATCAAGTGATGATTGAAAGCGACGCCGGATTGGGAAGCGGTTTCACGAATGAAGACTACGCCGCAGCCGGAGCGACGATTCTCCAGCAGGCGGCCGACGTCTGGGCCAACGCCGATATGATCATGAAAGTGAAAGAACCCTTGCCGTCCGAATACGGCTATTTCCGTGACGGATTGATTCTGTTTACGTACCTGCATCTGGCGGCAGAGCCGGAATTGACCCGGGCGCTGATGGAAAAAGGCGTTACCGCAGTCGCCTATGAAACCGTAGAAGTGAACCGTACGCTGCCGCTTTTGACGCCGATGAGCGAAGTGGCCGGCCGGATGGCGCCGCAAATCGGAGCGCAATTTCTGGAAAAGGTTTACGGCGGCAAAGGCGTTCTGCTCGGAGGCGTGCCCGGCGTGAAGCGGGCAAAAGTAACGATTGTCGGCGGAGGCATCGTCGGCACCAATGCGGCCAAAATCGCGGTCGGGCTCGGCGCTCATGTGACGATTATCGATCTGAATCCGGAACGTCTGCGTCAGTTGGACGATATTTTCGGAGCCGACATTCAAACGATGATGTCCAATCCGTTCAATATTGCCGAAGCGGTTTCGGAATCCGATCTGGTCGTGGGAGCGGTGCTCATTCCGGGTGCGAAAGCGCCGAAGCTGGTCACGGAGAGCATGATCCGCTCCATGAAACCGGGCTCGGTGGTTGTGGATGTGGCGATCGACCAAGGCGGCATCCTTGAAACCGTAGACCACATTACGACGCATGACAATCCGACGTTTGTCAAACACGGAGTCGTTCATTACGCTGTCGCGAATATGCCGGGGGCCGTTCCGAGAACGTCTACGATCGCGCTGACCAATGTGACCATGCCGTACGCCTTGCAAATCGCCAATAAAGGCGTCATCCGCGCCGTGCAGGAGAACAAGGCGCTGCTTCAAGGGGTCAATGTCGCAGCGGGCAGCGTTGCGTATAAAGCGGTGGCCGACAGCCTTGGCCACGAATACGTCCCTGTCGAAAAAGCGCTGGCAAAACTTCCGTTTGTCCTGTAATCATTCCAATAAATACCCCTTCGGTTATGGCTTGGAGGGGTTTTGCAACATGCCGCGTCGGATTGCAACGCGGCCCGAACGGAGGCGGCTCACATCGTGTTTAGTTACAGGGAGACTTGGGCCGAAGTTTCGCTCGACGCCATTGCGCATAATGTGAAGACGATCAAGGCGGGACTAAAGCCTTCCTGCCGCTTCATGGCGGTGGTCAAGGCGGACGGTTACGGCCATGGCGCCGTCCAGGTCGCCAAGGCGGCGCTGGAAGCCGGGGCGGATTGGCTTGGCGTGGCCTTATTGGACGAAGCCTTGCAGCTTCGGGCGGCAGGCATCGATTGCCCCATTCTCGTTCTGGGGTACACGCCTTCCGCATCCGTCGAAGCGGCCGTAAAGCACCGCATCGCCGTGACCGTGTTTACCGAGAAGGAACTGGAATCCGTGATCGCTTGTGCGGCACGCCATCGGCAGCATGCCGACGTGCATTTGAAAGCGGATACAGGGATGTCGCGGCTCGGCGTGACCGATCCGGAAACGGCCCTTGACTTGGCGCGAAAAGCGGCAAGCTCGCCATGGGTCAGGCTGGAAGGCATCTTTACGCATTTCGCCAGCGCCGACAGTCCGGATGAGACGTACACCCGCAAACAATTTGAGACGTTTCTTGCTTATATCGAATACCTGGAGCGGCACGGTGTCCGGGTCCCGCTCAAGCACTGCTGCAACAGCGCGGCGAGCCTGCGATTTCCGGACATGCATCTGGATATGGTCCGGGTGGGCATCGGCTTGTACGGGCTGCTTCCTTTTTCCGATCCGATGCCGGGACTGCCCGAGCTGCTGCCGGCGATGAAGTGGAAAACCAGAATCGCGGCATTGAAGCAGGTGCCCGCCGGGCAGCCCATCAGCTACGGGTGCACCTATCGGCCGGAACGGCCAAGCTGGATCGCGACCATTCCGGCCGGCTATGCCGACGGGCTGTCCCGCCGGTTGTCCAACCGGGGCAGCCTGATGATCGGCGGACGCAAAGCGCCGATCGTCGGAAGAGTATGCATGGACCAGACGATGCTTGATGTCAGCGACATACCCGGCGTCCGGGCGGGAGACGAAGTGCTTCTGTTCGGCCGCACCGAAGAAGGCGGTTTGCCCGTCGAAGAGATCGCTTCCCTTCTGGATACGATCAACTATGAAATCGTCTGTTTGGTTGGCAAGCGGGTTCCCCGCGTTTACCTGCGGGGACGGACGGCCATCGAGACCGTCAACCATGTGCTCGCGAAGACGTAGGCGGATCCTCTTGCGGTTCCCCGTTATTCCGCCGAACGATCCGGCACATCGGAACTATGCACCAGAGGAGGTCATCATGAACCAGCAGGTGGGGATCAGCGGCACGGGCAGAATCGGCCGACTGTTGATCAGAAAGGCGTTTACAACCGGCATTCCGGGAGCTCAAGTCAAGGCGATCAATTCGACAAGCCCGATCGGGACGGCGGCGCATTTGCTGAAATACGATACGGTACACGGCAAATGGGACGCCGACATTCAGGTCGAAAAGGACAAGCTGGTGATAAACGGGCAACCGGTTGCTTTCGTCTCGGAGCGCGATCCGGCGTTGCTGCCATGGGACAAGTACGGCATTGACATCGCGATCGACGCCACCGGCAAGTTCAACGAACGTGCGGGAGCGGTCCAACATCTGGCGGCGGGAGCGAAGCGAGTCGTCGTGACGGCGCCCGGCAAGGATCTGGATTTGACGGTGGTGATGGGCGTCAACGAAGCGAGCTACGATCCCGACAAGCATACGCTGCTGTCCACGGCGTCGTGCACGACGAACTGCCTTGTGCCGGTGCTGCACATTCTCGACCGTGCGTTCGGCGTCGAATCCGGCTGGATGACAACGGTTCACGCCTATACGAACGATCAAAACCATCTCGATAATCCGCACAAGGATTTGCGGCGCGCGCGGGCTTGCACGCAGTCGATTGTTCCGACTTCCACCGGGGTCGGCAAAGCGCTGTCCGGGGTGCTGCCGCACCTTGCCCCCGTCATTCGGGGCTTGTCGCTGCGCGTGCCGACGCAGGACGTTTCGCTTGTCGATTTGACAGTCGAGCTTCGCCGTCCGGCAACGAAAGAAGACGTGCAGCAAGCGTTCAAGACGGCGGCGCAGGGGGCGCTCGCAGCCTACATCGAATACAACGAGCTGCCGCTAGTTTCGTCGGACTACATCGGCAATGACAAGTCGGCGGTTATCGACGGACTGTCGATCATGGCTTCGGGCCGGCAAGTGAAGGTGCTGGCATGGTATGACAACGAATGGGCGTACGCCTGCCGGGTGCTTGATTTCGTCGCCCATGTCGCCAAAAAAAATGAGATGAGGGTGAACGGACCATGGAGCAAAACATTCGCATGATGAAGGAACCGGGACGGTCGCCGCTGCATCTCGGCACACTCGTCTGCCGTCACTGCGGGGAAATCATCGATACGCTGCCGACAAGCGGGGTCAAGCTTTTTTACGGAGAATGCGGGAACAAACTTTGCAGCCAGACAAAAGGAGATCGTCCGGATGAATTCAACTAAATGGTTGTACCGTTTTCAGGATGGTAACGACGGAGGCGTGCCGCGCTTTCTACGCCGGGGGCCGCGTTCTGCCGGAAGGCCCTCATGAATCAGGTTGCTTAAGAGCGCCGGTCGAGATTGCGGTCTCCGGCTGCCGGGCGTTATCCCGCGCATATCTTTGCCGAAGATGACGCCCGGCAATCTTGATCAGAAAATGCTGCCGGAAGAAGCCCTTCAGAGAATCTGGAGGGTCTTTCATTTTGTCCATGCCGAGCTCGCCGATAAAAGGACAATACGTTGTCTATTGAGCGGTATCGTGATGACTCATGCCTGGCTCAAATTTGTATCTGCCTGTACTGGTTAAATGTACTTTAACGCGCACATTTCGTAAGGAGTTTTCGTTTAGTACGAATTGATTTTCGTCAGCCAGCCGATGGAATGCAGCCGGTTTGCTTCGATACAATGTTTCTGCCAAATTATAAATGTCTACTCCCCGTTCATATGCCTTCTTGTAGGTATATCGAATTTCCTCTTCCACTTCTTCTCCCGCCAATTTCGATAATTCTTTCTCGGTTATTTTCATGTGCTGCTCGTTGATCCCGGCTTTCATCGATACCGTGACGTCGAAATAGACCTTTCCATCTTGAATGGCATGCCGGATATGAACATGAGGTTTCTCCGTAATCAAAATAGCGACCAAATGATCGTTTTGTCTGACCGACAGCGGCATGCGCACTGTGTCTTCCCGCATCCATGGCAGTCCTTTCAAGTCGGTCAGGTTCATATGGCCTATAAATTTTTTGTATTGAAAGATATGCATCCCATCATATTTCAACAAAGGATGCTTTTTATTGCTTTCTTCCCATCGTTCTTGGTCAATGGTCAGGCATGGCAAATAAGCGGGATTTACCTTTTCTTTAATTGACATAATAAACTGGTATAATCTTACCGGGCGAATCATCGAACGTTGCCGGTAGGCCTCTTCGGGGTTGTGCAGGATAGATGCCTCAGGAGACAGCCTGAAGAATGGGGTTGCGCGAAGTACTTCCTCTATAGGTTCTTTGGTGCTGAATGCCCAGATTAAATAACGAATTTCACGGTATCGGTTGATCAGTTCCAACACTTCGTTGTATTTGTTTTGTTCAAGAATCCGTTCGCTGAAAACAATGGCTTCGACATGCCCCCAGGTCACCCGCTGCTGCGATGTTTCATACAAGTAATTGGCTGCGTCGGTAAAAGTCGGTCCTACACCTTTCCCGATCCAGACCGGGGCTTCTTGCTGTTTTTGCTGTCCTTCCAACTTGGCAACGGAAGAGAAATCCAGAAGTTGTACGTACACCGTATAATTCCCTCCTTCGTAATCAACCCCTATGGCGGAAGGATAATTGACGTTTTGGACTTCCCGGTTGCCCCAGCAGCCGGTTGCGGTCGAAAGAATAAGGAGCAAAAGAAACGCCAGTTTCAGAAATTTCATTTTGCGCCTCCCCCTTTGGTTCCATCGTTAGGGTGCAAATATTCCGGTCTTCTTTTTTTCCACGGCCACGGCATACGAAAGAACGCATGGGCGATTTCCTTGAAATATGGCGGCGAAAACGGCGCCAAATACGGAACGCCATACGATTGCAAAGTCGACAAATGGATCAGCAGAACAAATACGCTGAGGAAGAAGCCGTACAATCCGAACATGGCCGCCATAAAAAAGATAAAGAAGCGCAGAATGCTTAAGGTGCCTATGAGGGAAACGTTGGCAATGGTGGCTCCGAATACTTGAGTGATCGCCCCGATCACCACGATCGCCGGCGACAAAAATCCGGCTCTGATGGCGGCATCGCCGATGATCAATCCCCCGACCACGGTCAATGTCGAACCGATCGAGGGGGAGAGACGGACGCTAGCCTCCCTTAATATTTCAAGAAAAACCAGGGCAAGAACCATTTCCTGGGTGATCGAAAGGGGAATGCCAAGCCGGTTCATCGTAATGGTGGCCAGCAGGAAAAACGGGATTTGATCCTGATGGTGAGCCAGCACGGAAACCCAAAAGGCCGGCAACAATATGGTCACAACCAATCCCAGCATCCGGATCGATTGTCCGAAGGAAGCGGAAAACCACGTTACATGACTGTCTTCCGGCGTTTTCAGCACCATCGTCAATGTCGCGGGAGCAACCAAGGCGGCCGGAGTTCCTTCCACGAACAGGACGAAACGCCCATTCAGCAAACAATTCACAGCGAAATCCGGCCGTCCTGTATAGACCATCAAGGGGAACAGGGTGAGCGACGGCGTCAAAATCTCCTCCAATTGCGTCGAACTGATAACGCCGTCAATGTTAATGGTCTGCAGATTGTGCTTCAATTGCTGTATGATTTTGGGATCCACGATATCGTGCATATACAACAATGAGATTTTCGTTTGCGTGCGCTCGCCTATTAAGGTGGATTCGCAGGCCAAAGAAACGGACCGGATGCGTCTGCGAACGAGCGCCACATTCGTCGCAACGTCTTCCACAAAACCGTCTCTTGGCCCCCGAACAGAAACGTCGATATTCGAATCCTCCGGCTGGCGGATCGGGAGTCGGGCAATGTCTATCGATCCGATGGCGCGAAGCGCAGGAATGAACAGAAGGAGCTTGCCGTCAAACACGTGCTGCACACTCTTCTTCTGCCATTCTTCATTTTGAAACATGTCCAGTTGCAGTTGACCCGATTGAGTAAGCAACTCAACATTCTGAAACCCATGCTGTTCATAGATCCGGCTCAACCGTGGGAGGATGATCTCGTGCAGCATTTGTTGATTGTCGCTCATTCCCTCGCAATAAAAAAAGATAACGGATGAATCGGCAGCATCCGGCTTAAACGTATAGGTGTAATGCTTGACATCGCTGCACTGGCTGAACAAATCGAACAGGTCTGACGCTTCCGGTACAGGTTTATCCCGCGGCAATTGATCGTTCCTGGAATGTTCCGAGATCGGACGCGGTTTGGACTTGGAGTCAAGTCTATTGAGCAATTGTTTCAACAATGAAGTAACGGTCATTTGTTTTCACCTTTTGATGAGGCTGGCGAACCAGATTTTTGTAACAAACACAACAGTCATCCCAACGGCAATGCAAACAGTAACGGGTAAATACAGGTTTTTGAGAAAAATAAAAAATTGAGCGTCGCTAACAGGCAACAAAACGGTCGCCATCATGGCCATTCCGGCAAGGGTAAGCCATATCCACTTCGTCTTCGGTTTCCAGATGTCAACCATCAAAAACAAAGCCAGCGCTACCCGAATAAACGTGCCGGACAGCCATTGGTAGATGGAGAAGAAATCAAGATGAGCCAGGTATTGACCGAGCTGAACCATACGCCACTGCTCATAAGCGGGGTAACGTTGTTCAGCCGCCTCTTCCGGTCCGAATATGGCAATCGTCCCCATTAACGGCCCCAAGATCAGACCGGCCAAAATAAGGCAGAACACCATCAAGTTGCTGAATCTGGGCAATTTGGAAAGGTGGTCTTGAAAAAAAAGGATCCCCATCAATTCCAATATCCCGCTGGCGGCATACGTTATCCCTTTCCAAACAGGAGACATTCCATATTCCATGACGGGAAATAATGAGGAATAATTCTTATACTTAAAGTTGGCCGACATGACAAAATAGCCAAGCATCATAACGATCGGCAGAAGGATGCCGGCCACGATGGCAATGGGGCGTATTCCCGCGTTGGCAGCGAACACACAACTGATGACCGTTACCAGAACGATGGCAACAACCGGTGTTTGCGGCAAATAGGAGGCAATCGTCCATGTTATGGTGTCTTTCAAAGAAAGGGATCCCATCATGAATAAATAAGCGGAGCTGAACAGCAAAATGATGGTGGCCAGCGTTTTCCCGAAATGCTTGTACAGCCAATCCCGGAACGCTTGTCCGTTCATGTCTTTGATAATGAAGGATAAACATCCGATCCATAGAGGAGCGATGGCGACTGCAGCCAATACCGAGACCCAAGCATCCCTTTTGGCGGCGGTCAGCAACATCGGAATGATGATCACATGGTTCAGTATGCCGATCGCCATCATAAGCACGATGTAGGCTTGAACCAACGTAATTTTGTTATTTTCTTGAGAAATAGCGATCACCCTTTTATCCTTTGCTCCTTCTGTTAAGGCTTTCCATGTCGTTCCGCCGTTATACTGTAATCGGTATCAGCGTCTGCCTTTCGGTGCAAAGATGGATCGGTTCGATTTCAACATGCCTGATTGTTCAACATTAACGTGTACTCGCACGTTTACTTGCATGTCCGGCCAATGCTTCCTCCATTGATCCCCCGTAAACGGTCGACGCATGAGCCCCAGCGTGTGCTCGCCTATGGAAAGCGGATCGACAGACAATGATTTTATTTGTTGAATAATTTGTTCCATATCCGATTCGACTCGGCGCTCTACCGTCCGGACCCAGGAAGCCGCTTCAGTCGGATCGCTCAAGTCCCGATTGTCCCGGTATTCTTCCACTCTTCCTCCTATATGGACGTCGATCTGCACTTCTCGGTAAGAATCGGTAAACCGAATTTTGCGGGTAGCGTAAACTTCACCAAGGGTAGTGTCCAAGGCCGTTATCGGCATCGATTTGTGATGACGGTTTTTATGACGCAGGATTTGAAAGTACACATCGTCCGGTTGTCGGATCGCTCCTACCATCCGGTCGTCTTGAAATAATGCCGTACCTTGATATTCAAACCCTTCAGCGTTGACCGCAAATAGCGGAGTGACCGGATCGGAATAGGGGTCGTACAATCTTTCCATAAATTGCTTCAGATTGGTAATCGTCAGCTCCTGTTGCTTTTCGTAATGGGCAAACATTTTATATAAGTAAAAGTCGACTTGTGCCTGCTTTTGTTGCAGCTGATTGTTTAAATAATCGATCATGTTGCCTTCCGCTACGACGAGATAAACCCGATCGGATATTTCAGGATCAAGCAGCTGCGAACTGATGACATCCTTGAGCCCTTTCCGGGCCAATGTATCCGACACAAAAACCATTCGCAACTGTCCGCTTTTGATTTCCCGGTAATATTTGTGGTCCATCTGGTATCTGCCTTCCTTAATTAACGCGCTACTGACGGTTATAACGCTTTTTTGCTCTTTTTTGAGCGGCGGTATAATCGTCGATATCAGCAATTGGCCGTTTTTGTTCTGGTCCAGATAAAGCAAGATGATCGGGGAAATCTCCTCCACCGTATTGGATTTTACGTTAAAGGAAGAACATCCGCACATCATCAAGAGGATCAGAAAAATCATGGCTCGGCTAATCTGGCGAATGATTGGTTGCATGGCGTGTCCCTCGCTTCTTGGTCAGGAGAGCGGCGATCATAAGGAGAACGGGCAGAGCGGCATACGTACATGCATCCGACCAGTTATGCCACTCGATCCAGCGATTCTTCCCCATTTCGTTCGCCCAACCCCAGTATTGTATCGCCATTGTGGTCAAACACAGCATCACAAAGGCAGGCCCTAGCCATTTTCGGCCGGATGGAACGTCAGAGGCGCCGGTCATCATGCGAAGCGCTGCTGCCGCGTACAGCAGCAGGAATGTAACGACATAAACGACGGAGAAGGCATAAGCCGGAATAATAATTATCTCCAGCCGTTCGGCAAACGGCAGGTGAATGTAACGAACGAGCTGAACCACAGGCAGATCCAGCCTTCGCAAATACTGCGATCCGTAAAACAGATGGCAAACGACAAAAAAGAACACATATTCCACGATGCTGAATGCATTTCCGATCAGCAAAGAAGATTGGATCCGCCGCTCGTCCACTGCCTGTTTCGGCAGCATCAACAAATATTCGGGGCCGGCAAAAGCCGCCCACAAGGTGAGGAATGTATGCCAGGGATGGGGCGGCATCCGTTCCGGAATCAAGGGCAGGAGATGATAGTAATCGGCATTCGCCGGAAAAATGTAAGGAACGTAGAACAGAACGACCCAAACGGTTCCAATAAAGGAAATGACTCCGAAACGAAGAGTCTTTTCCATACCAAGTCGGGCCAGATACAGGCAAGCGAATAGTAGAAGCGCAACAAACAATTTGGGGTCCAGGGAAGGAAACAAGATATTATTCACGATGTCGACGTATCCGAGCAAAAGTACGGCGCACTTCACCAAAGCTAACGACAGACCGAAGAGCGAAAACAGCCATAGTACTGTTTTGCCTAATAGCCGAACGGTTCCGAAGTAGCCGTCAGGCCGATCCATCCGCCTTAACCAGTTGGCCAACAACCAGATATTGAGATGCGAACAGGCCGCGGCAAGCAGAATGATCCAGATCATCGACGGTTCGATAAACGTACTGGGAAAAAACAAAATGTAGGATAGGGTTTGAATTCGGTTGACCATAAACGTCCAGGACAGGGGTTCGACCGGTCCGGAGATGTCGAATAAATCGGCAGAATGCACGTTGTGTTTCATCATATCTTCCTCTTGAGAATACGAAATCGGTCCAATGGCTTTAAGTGGGCGGGGCGCGTTTTCATGCTGGTCATCGGCAGCCGGATGACGGTATCTTTCCAATCTCTTCCGAAAAATGGACTAAGCGGCGCCAAATAGGGCTGCCGCAACGAAGTCAGACCCTGCAGATGAATGCAAAGCCAAATGAGCCCCAAACCGATGCCCCACATGCCCAGCCATGCAGCCAAGATGAGAAGCGCGAACTGAATCAGTTTGCTCGCGTTCGTCATCAAATAATTGGGAATCAGGAACGAGGCGACCGCGGATATGGCAATGATAATGATGAGAACATTGCTGGCAATTCCCGCATCGACCGATGCTTCCCCGATGACGATGCCCCCTACAATGCCGAGGGTTTGGCTGGCTTTGGACGGCATACGCAAACTTGCTTCCTTCAATATCTCAAGCGTCAAAAGCATAAACAACGCTTCCCAAAACGGAGTGAACGGGATTTGGCTTCTGGACTCCATGAGTACAAACAGCATGGCCAACGGGATCATCTGATAATGATGTACGGATAGCGCTACATAGACAGGGGTCAAGAAAAGGGCTATTGCAAATGCCACAAAGCGAAGTCCTCTGAGAAAACTGCCGACCATCCAGCGATGGATATAATCTTCCGGTGACTGGAACAGATCGAAAAACGTAATGGGAGCGACGATGGCAAACGGCGTATTGTCAACCAGCCATACCACTTTTCCGCTCAATAGAGCTGACGCCAGAGCATCCGGCCGGTCCGTTTGCTGAAATTGCGGAAAAACGCTGAAGATGTGATCTTCCAGAAAGGCGGACACGTGCGCTGCATCGAAAATACCATCGAAGTCGATCTCCTTGGTTTTACTTTCGGCAATGCGCACGAGTTCCGGATTTACGATCCCTTCCATATACAAGAGGATGACCGAGGTTTTGCTGAACGAACCGATTATGAATTTTTTGGATTTCAGGTTTGGAACAGGCAGCCGGCGGCGAATCAAAGTCAGACTATTATCGAGTTGTTCGCTCAAGCTGTCTTTCGGGCCGTATACGATGGCTTCCTGCTCGGAAGTATTGATGGAGCGGCCGAGGGTATTCCTTTTTTTCACCGCATAGACGTGATCATTTTCAAAAAAAACCAACACGGAACCTTCGAGGATCAGTTGTTCAGCTTTCGACAATGTATCCACTTGCACAATCTCGTCGGATATGATGTTCCGCCCGGTTTGTGCGGCGGAGCCGTGCAAAATCGGAAGCACGATATCGCTTTGCAATTGAGTTTCATCCACAAGGGAATGGATATAAAACAACTTAACGGTTTGCTTTTCAGCCAGCAGCTCATGAATTTGCGCGTCGTGAATATCCCGAAACAAATCTTGGATTTGCTTGGGCGTCGGCGGTCCGCCGGCGTCCGCCATCGGAGCGGGACGTGAACTTGGTTTTAATTTTCGGGCCATTTTCCAAAAGGTTATCCAGTTCATTGAACTCACCTTTGTTCAAATTGATCTTCTTTATGTTTCCACAAGACTGTCTTTTTATTCCATGAAGACGACGACAATGGGTTCGGCCTCCCGGATCGCTGGGATTGTAATTTTCCCCTCCTTGTATTACACTTGTCGCAATTGAATACTTCCGGGAGCTTGCGGAAGCAGGCTGAGAGTACGGCTAATCCGTCGTAGACCGAGTGAACCTGTTGGATAATGCCAGCGTAGGGACGAGCAGCTTATGTTCGCATGGATTTGCGACGCGCTGTGCTTGCTTCTGCAGGCATGGCGCTTTTTTGTTAGGGCTTGCTTGGGGCGAATCGTGCAAATCAGCGGGTAAGGAGGTTGGAACGAATGGCTGTTCCAAGGGCATTAACGATAGCCGGCTCCGACAGCGGCGGCGGCGCGGGCATTCAGGCCGATGTGAAGACGTTTCAGGAGCTCGGCGTATTCGGCATGACGGCATTGACCGCCGTCACCGCGCAAAACACGCTCGGCGTCAAGGGCGTCTATCCGATGTCCGTCGAGGCGGTGGAGCGGCAAATCGAGGCGATCGGCGAAGATATCGGCGCCGACGCGGTCAAAACCGGCATGCTGTTCAATAGCGGCATTATTCGGTGCGTAGCGGACCAGCTTGTCCGATTCGGATGGGACAAAGTCGTCATCGATCCCGTCATGATCGCCAAGGGAGGGGCTGAGCTGCTTCAAGAAGAAGCGGTTCGCGCGCTCCGTGAGCGCTTGCTGCCGCTGGCGCTTGTCTTGACGCCGAATGTGCCGGAGGCGGAACGGATTGCGGGCGTTCCCGTCCGCGGGCTGGAAGGACGGAAAGAAGCGGCGCGAATATTGGCCGATCTGGGTGTCAGGAACGTCGTCATGAAGGGCGGCCATGACGATTCCGACCCGAATCGAGCGATTGATCTGCTGTATGACGGGCGGGATTTTTATGAATTCAGCGGTCCCAGGTTAGAGACCCGGCAGACGCATGGCACGGGGTGCACGTTCGCCGCCGCCATCACAGCGGAGCTCGCCAAAGGACGAACCGTTCTGCAAGCCGTCGAGACGGCAAAGCAGTTCATTCAAGCGGCTATCGTGGATTCGCTGCATCTCGGGCAAGGGCACGGTCCGACCAACCATTGGGCGTACGGGCGACGAACCGGGGCCGGGCAAGGAGAAGAAGGACGGTAAACGCGCTGCGGCCTGAACGCAAGGAGGAAGAGATTCGCCGGCCAGAGAAGCGGCAACGGCGACGACGCCTATAATAAACGAGTCGCTATAGCTGTTGGCTATAACCAGTTATAGGTAATTGGAGTTACATTATAACAAGCCGCTCATGATATCCTTCCTATTACCAATCACTTGGTTGAATCGATAGGAGGGCTAATCTGATGGTGAGAAGCGGGGTTTTGGGGTATCCGCGCATCGGGGCGGATCGGGAATGGAAGAAGACGCTCGAAGCATTCTGGGCGGGGAAAATTGACGAATCGGAGCTTCACAGCCGGCTGCGGGAAATCCGGTTGAACCACTTGCGCAAGCAGCAGCAGAAAGGCATCGATTGGATCGCGGTCAACGATTTCAGCTATTACGATCACATGCTCGACACAGCCGCCATGTTCGGCTTGGTTCCGCAGCGTTTTGCCTATGACGGCGGGAACGTCCCGGTATCGGTCTATTATGGCATCGCTCGCGGAACGAAGGACGCCGTAGCCAGCGAGATGACCAAATGGTTCAACACCAATTACCACTACATCGTGCCGGAGCTGGGCGGAATCGAGCCGACACTTGCCGAGAACAAACCTCTTGCGGCCTATCGGGAAGCCAAAGAACATCTCGGTCTGGAGGGCAGGCCGGTCATCGTCGGCCCGTTGACCTTCCTAACGCTGTCGAAAGGCTACGATCCGTCCGAGACCGACGCTTGGCTGGACCGGCTGATTCCGCTCTACGTTCGGATTCTTCAGGAGCTGGAGCAAGAAGGGGTATCATGGGTGCAGATCGACGAACCGATTCTCGTAACGAAAGTCGGCGATGAAGACTTGAGACGGCTGGAGCGGATTTATGGAACGTTCGCCGCTGCGGCGCCGAAGCTGAAGGTGATGCTGCAAACCTACTTTGAAGCGGTGGAACGTTACCGCGATATCGTCGCACTGCCGGTCGGCGGAATCGGACTCGACTTCGTGCACGGCCGCTCCGGAAATTTGTCGTCGATTCGGGCATTCGGTTTTCCGGAGGATAAAGTGTTGGGTGCGGGCGTCATCGACGGCCGGGGCATCTGGAAAGCGCCGATTCGCGAGAGATTGGCCCTGCTTCGGGAGTTGACGGACGCGGTTGGGGAAGATCGCCTCGTGGTCCAAACGTCGTGCAGTCTGCTCCATGTTCCGGTCACGGCGGCGCAAGAGTCGAAGCTGGCGCCGGAGCTGAGGGATGCGCTTGCTTTCGCCGACGAGAAGCTGGATGAGCTCGCGCTTCTGACCAAGGCGCTGTCGCTTGGCGAGGAGGAGGTTGCCGGCGAACTTGAAGCGTGCGATCGTGTGCTGAGCCGGCTCGATCAATGGGGAGACCGCTTCCGCAGCGACATCCGGGAGGCCGTTGCTTCCCTAAGCTCGCAGGCGCAAGCCCGCAATCGGCCGTTTGCCGAGCGTCGGCTCGTCCAGCAGGAGCAATGGCAGCTGCCGTTGTTCCCGACGACCACGATCGGCAGCTTCCCGCAGACCGACGAAGTGCGCAAAGCCCGCCGGCTGTGGCGCAAAGGGGAATGGGACGACGGGCGGTATGCCGCTTTTATCCGCGAACAGATCGACACCTGGATCGGGCTGCAGGAAGACATCGGACTGGATGTGCTCGTTCACGGCGAATTCGAGCGGACCGACATGGTCGAGTTTTTCGGAGAGAAGCTGGCGGGCTTTGCCATGACGCAGAACGGATGGGTTCAGTCGTACGGTTCGCGCTGCGTGAAGCCGCCTATCATCTATGGCGACGTAGCTTATCGGGGGCCTATGACGGTCGAAGAAACCGCCTATGCGCAGTCCCGGACCGCCCGTCCCGTCAAAGGCATGCTGACCGGGCCGATCACCATCATGAATTGGTCGTTCGTTCGCGAAGATATTCCGCGCGAGCAGATCGCCTACCAACTCGCTTATGCGCTGCGGCAGGAAGTCGAGGCGCTCGAGCAAGCGGGAATCGGCATGATCCAGGTCGACGAGCCGGCGGTGCGCGAAGGGTTGCCGCTCAAGGAAGCGGAGCATGCCGGCTACTTGGATTGGGCAGTCCAAGCGTTCCGAATCGCCACAAGCACCGTTCGGGATACGACGCAAATTCATACCCATATGTGCTATTGCGAGTTCCACGATATGATCTCGTCGATCGAAGCGATGGATGCGGACGTCATCTCGATCGAAGCCTCGCGCAGTCACGGGGAACTGATTCATAGCTTCGAAGCGGGCACCTACCGGCAGGGCATCGGGCTGGGCGTTTACGATATTCATAGTCCGCGTATTCCGGCGGTGGAGGAAATGACGAGCATGATCGAGCGCGCCCTGCGCGTGCTGGATCCGAAGCTGTTCTGGATCAACCCGGATTGCGGGCTCAAAACGCGCCGCCGGGAGGAGACGGTCGCTTCCTTGCGCAACATGGTGGCGGCCGCCCGGATCGCGCGAGAGAAATACGGAGCTCCTATCCGCTAACAGAACGGGACGGTTCGGCCGGACCCGCATTCCGAGAAAACTCTTCCGAGGAAGGGTTTTCTTTTCTTTGCGTTAGAAGCAACTATGCACGAATGCATAGGCTTTGAAAATTTGGCGTTGAGGTTGTTCCGGGCCTGCCCTATACTGAATAGTACGAATTTATCGTTTGTGTGCAAGGAGAGAAGAAATTGAAAACGCTTCATTTCCTCGAACAGAAGGGGATATTGGACGAAATCCCGATGGGCATTGTCATTCTGGATCCATTCGAATGCATTATTGAAATCAACCAATATGCATGCGAAGTTCTGCAATGCCGCAAAGAGGAAGTCATACGCCGCTTATGGAGCAATAAATTTCCTAGCGTATGCCCTCCGGATTCCAGTCCCGGCAACGAGGGGCAGAGCTTTGTCAATTTCAAATGCGGGAACGAAAATTACGTGTTGAAGAAGCATCCCTTCTACGGGAAAGGGAAGCAAGCGGGTTTTGTTTTGTTGTTTCAGAAAACGACCGAATTGGAACAATTGACGCAAGCGCTTGACTCTTATCGGGATATGAGCCGATTTGCAAGCCATCTTCGACATTTCTTACGATGTGATTTATGTCTCGGACGGCAACGGGATTACGCTGAGAGTAAGTTCGGCCTGCGAGAAGCTCTGGGGGCATAAAGAGAGCGAATTGGTAGGCAAAAGCGTCAATGATTTGGAGCGGCTCGGCCTATTTAAACCTTCCGTCACCCGTCTTGTGCTGGAGAAGAAGGAGAAGGTTTCCATGATTCAAACGACCAAAACAGGGCGCAGGCTGATGGTCGTCGGAACTCCGATCAAAGACGAGCAGGGAAGGATTGTCCGGGTCGTCAACGCTTCTCGGGATATTACGGAGGTCAGCAAGCTTCAATTGGAGCTGGATGAATTGCGCAGCATGACCGAAGGATACAAAAAAGAGCTCATGGAGTTAAGACAAAAAGACGAAGAACAGACGAACATTATTTACCGCAGCGTTAAAATGAGAGAGGTCGTCGGCATCGCGCAAAAAGTAGCGCAAGTGGACGCTACCGTATTGTTGACGGGAGAATCGGGAGTCGGGAAGGATGTTCTTGCTTCTTTCATTCACAAGTGGGGTCCCCGCAGCAAAAAACCTTTTGTCACCTTCAACTGCGCTTCCATCCCCGAGAAGCTGCTGGAGGCCGAGTTGTTCGGGAGCGAAGAGGATATTTCCGGCGACGGGGACAGCGGCAAAAGAATCGGGCTGTTTGAAATGGCGCATGAGGGCACCTTGTATTTGGACGAGATTTGCAGCTTGCCGCCGACTTTGCAGACGAAACTGCTGAAAGTGCTGGAAGATATGGAGGTTGTCCGGATCGGGAGTACGACGCGATTGAAGGTGGATGTAAGAATTATTGCCTCGACGAACCGGAATCTGGAAGAAGAGATCGCTTCCGGCGCGTTTCGTTCGGACCTGTACTATCGCTTGAATGTGATTCCGATCGCCATCCCTCCTCTGCGCGAGAGAAAAGAAGATATTCTGGCTTTATCCCTGCATTTCATCCATCGGCTCACGGAAAAATACGGCCTGAACAAGAAGTTTTCTTCCTCGATTATGGAGAAGTTCCAGCATTACCATTGGCCAGGCAATGTGCGCGAATTGCGGAATACGATCGAGAACGTGCTGTTAACGACCAACCATCCTGTCATTACTGCGCAAGATCTTCCCAAGCATATGGCGGAGCCAAGCGGAACGCCGGCCAAAATTCAAGTGAACGACATTGTCCCCTTGAAGGAAGCGGCAGAAACGGTAGAGAGCGAGCTTCTGGAGATGGCGCTTCAAAAATACGGGTCAACGACAAAAATGGCGGAAGTATTGGGCGTCAATCAATCGACGATCAGCCGAAAGCTTCAGGCCATGAACCGGCGGAAGGCCGATTCGGGGTGATAACGGACATATGCGGCGGCGCATATGTTTTTGTTGTCGTCAGAAAGACAAAACCGCCGGTTATCGTTTAAAATGAAAGCGCTTCATTAAAGTTGAGGCAAAGGAGTTTATGCAGAAATGCATAACTTTTTCGAGGTGTTAGTATTACCTACGCGAAAAGTCTGTGATTTAATGATTGTGTAAGAAAATCACAACATGTTGTGTAACAAAAATTTACATTAATAGGAGGCTGAAAGTTCGGGATAGAGGGGTCTGGCAGTTGTAAAAAAGCGACTTCGGATGAAATGGAAAGGACAGGGTATGAGACATATTTTCAAAGCGGCCGCTATTCAGATGGATTGTGTGCTGGGCGACAAGGATGCGAATATGGCCAAGGCGATCCGGCTCGTGCAAGAAGCGGTTGACCGGGGAGCGGAGCTGATTGTTCTGCCGGAATTGTTCAATACGGGGTACCGCGTCGAAGAACGGGACCGGGAGCTCGCCGAGAGCATTCCGGGAGAGACGATTGCCCTCCTGGAAACGATCTGCCGACGCGACCGCATTCACATCGCAGGCTCCCTGTTGGAGAAGTGCAACGTCAGCGGAATTATTTACGATACGGCTTTCTTGGTCGGTCCGGACGGATGGATCGGTTCTTACCGGAAGACTCATCTATGGGATAAGGAAAATATCCGATTTGCCAAAGGTTCGAGCTTCCCCGTATTCGATCTTGGCTTTGCGCGCTTGGGCTTGCAAATTTGTTACGAGATCGGCTTCCCCGAGGGAGCGAGAAGCTTGACCTTGCAAGGAGCGGATATTATTGCGATTCCGTCGGCCTTCGGGAAGGAGCGGGATTACGCTTGGGATTTGGCCAGCCGTGCGAGAGCTTTGGAGAACGGGGTCTATTTGATTGCCTCCAACCGATCGGGCATCGAACGGGGGGAGACGGAGTTCGGCGGCAGAAGCCGCATCGTCGATCCTGCCGGCCATGTTCTGGCCGAGGCTAAACAGCCGGACGAAGTCGTCGTTGCCGAGCTGGATCTGGAATTTATAGCCGTTCAGCGAACCAGAATTCCCTATTTGCGAGACCTGAACCGGCCATTAATGAGAACCTTATACGATTGATCCTCAACCATCAAACTGGAAAGTGCGGTGTTTGTATGGAATCCAATGTGCTCAAAGTCGATGAAGTCGCGTTGAAGACTTCCGTAACCAAAGAGGCCGCTGCCATCTCCAGAGGCAGTCTGATCTACGCCTCCGTTATCGCCTTCTTCGCCTGGGTATTTTCGACTTACGATTTCATTCTGTTCGGAACGCTTCTTCCGGTCATGTCGGACGAATTTCACTGGACGACGGCCCAAAGCGCTCAAATTGCCACCTGGGTATCCGTGTCCACGCTGATCGTCTCTTTGATGGTAGGCCCGATCACCGATTATTTTGGACGGCGCAACGCTCTTATGCTTACGACGGCCGGGGCCGCGATCAGCTCGGGATTGACCGCCTTTACGATGGGCCCTCTGTATCTGATTGTCGTGCGGGCTATGTCGGGTTTGGGATTCTCCGAACAGGCGGTAAACACGACGTATTTATCCGAATTGTCCGGAGCCAAGAAGAGGGGCTTTATGTACAGCTTCATTCAAGGCGGATGGCCGATCGGCGTGCTCCTCGCCTCTTTTATAACGGCCCAGTTGCTTCCGCACATCGGCTGGCGGGGCGTATTCCTGGTCGGCACCATTCCGGCGGTGCTGATTATGCTGCTGCGGATCAAGCTGAAGGAATCGCCGAAATATGAACAAATGCGCGAGGTTCGCAAGCTGATTAAAGCCGGCAAGCTGACGGAAGCCAAGGCGCTGGGACAGCGAATCGGCATCGACAGCGAGAAGATGACGAAAACCTCGATTACGCAGCTTTTTGCCTCGGACATTCGCAAACATACGATTTTCCTGGGCGTGGCCCACATGCTCAACTGGTTCGCCATTCAGATTTTCTCCGTTCTTTCTACGACGGTACTGACGGATGGGAAGGACATCTCGTTTAACAACTCGTTGTTCATGCTCATTTTCTCCAACGGCTTGGCTTACATCGGCTATATTACGCACGGATATCTCGGCGACAAATTCGGCAGAAGGGGAACCATCATGTTTGCCTGGATGATGTCCGCCATCGGCTTCAGCTTCATGCTGTTCGTCGCGGAAGGCTATTGGCCGGTCTTGATCTCCTACAGCGTCGGTCTGTTTTTCTTGATCGGTTCTTACGCGGCCTTGTACAGCTACATGGGAGAATCGTTCCCGACCCGAATCCGCGGGACGGGCGCCGCGTTCATTAATGCGCTCGGGCCTGTCGGAGCGATTTTCAGTTCGATTATTTTCTCGGCCACCATCGACAGCTTGGGAACGATTCCCGCCATATTCGTCTCCGGCGTCCTCCCGCTGGCGCTGTCGGCTATTTTAATGGCCGGCGCCAAATCTATTTCCCCGAAGCAAGAATTGGAAGAAATATCCCAATAATCCGCAATCGACAAGGAGAGCGATAAAGATGGCCAACAAAAAAGAAATCTTGGTAGCTTACGGAGTAGACGTTGACGCTGTTGCAGGCTGGCTCGGTTCTTATGGCGGCGAAGATTCGCCCGACGATATTTCCCGCGGCTTGTTCGCGGGGGAGGTCGGAACGCCTCGTCTGCTGAAATTGTTCGACAAATATCGGTTGAAAACGACCTGGTTTGTTCCCGGGCACTCGATCGAGACTTTCCCGGAGCAGACGCGCATGATCGTAGACGCCGGACACGAGATCGGCCTTCACGGCTATTCGCATGAGAATCCGATCGCGTTGACCCCGCAGCAGGAAGAAACCATTTTGCTAAAATGCATCGACCTCATTGAGAAGGTATCGGGGAGACGGCCGACCGGTTATGTAGCGCCCTGGTGGGAATTCTCGAATATTACGAACGAATTGCTGCTCAAGCACGGGATTGTGTACGATCACAGTCTGATGCACAACGATTTTACGCCTTACTACGTCCGGGTCGGGGACAGCTGGACCAATATCGACTACGAGCAGCCGGCCGAATCGTGGATGAAGCCGCTCGTTCGAGGCCGGGAGACCGATCTCATTGAAATTCCGGCCAACTGGTATCTGGACGATTTGCCGCCGATGATGTTCATCAAGAAGTCGCCCAACAGCCACGGCTTCGTCAATCCGCGAGACATTGAGCAGATGTGGAAGGACCAGTTCGACTGGGTGTATCGCGAGCATGATTACGCCGTATTTACGATGACGATTCATCCCGACGTAAGCGGAAGACCGCAAGTTCTCCTGATGCACGAGCGGTTAATCGAATATATCAGCGGCCATGAAGGGGTGCGTTGGGTGACGTTCGACGAGATCGCCAAGGATTATAAAGCGAGATTTCCGAGAGCGTAAGCATTCGGCCAAAGGGGCGAGACTATGTGCGTGCTGTGCGGAGAATCGATTCTTCGAATTCATTGGACCGATCGCAAGCAACCGCCCGAATCGGCCTTCGCCTCGAGAACGAGACAAAGGGAGCGTCTCCGCCGTATCCGGCTGCTGAATCAAATGCTCGGATATTACGGACTGAAGGTGGACGATTGGAACGGCGTCAAATTTGTCGTCCGCGATAAAAAGGGACGTTCGGAGATCGTTCATGATTTGGGCGACTTGTGGGAGAAAGCCGAGAAGCTCGCAGGGCGGCCGCTAAATCCTCTGGATTCCGGCCTCCTTGACTATTTGAACCGGGGTAGACGCGAATGAAACGGGCCGTGACCATCGTAACCGGATATTTGGGAAGCGGTAAAACGACGCTGCTGACGCACTTGCTGAAGGAGGAACCGGGCGGAAGGACGGCCGTACTGGTCAATGAATTCGGCGAGGTCGGCCTGGACCACCATTTGCTCCGGCGGATCGACGAGCACACCCGTCTTCTCAGCGGGGGCTGCCTGTGCTGTTCAGTGCGGGAAGATTTGATCCGCGAGCTGAAGGATTTGTTGGACCGGAGCCAGAGAGGGGAGCTTCCCGACTTGGAACGGGTCGTCATTGAGACGAGCGGGTTGGCCGACCCTGCGCCGATCTTGTTTACGGTGATGACCGATCCGGTCTTGCAGCATCATTATCGGATCGAGCACGTGCTCGCTACGGTCGATGCCGTCAATGCCGGACTGCATCTGGACCGGCATCCGGAGACGAAGAAGCAGATTACGGCAGCGGATAAGCTCGTCGTGACGAAGACCGACATGGTCACCGACGAAGCGAGAGAGGAGCTGGTGCGCGAGCTTGCGCGTCTCAATCCGACGGCCCCTATCGTCTTCTCCGACAATGGACGGACGGATTGGGACCTCCTCTTCTCCCAAGAAGTTCCGATCGCATCCGGCGCGCTCGCAGCGGACCGGGAACGGCCGGTTCCCGGTCCCGAATCCGCGCATTCGCGGGAAGCGGCCCATTCGTTATCCGTTACGTTCGACCGTCCGATCGATTGGAACGCTTTCGGCATGTGGCTCAGTCTGCTGCTTCATTCGTGCGGCGAGAACGTCATGCGCGTGAAAGGGCTGCTGGATGTCGGGGAGCGGGGACCCGTCCTGCTCAACGGGGTCCAGCACATCATTCATCCGCCCGAACATCTGCCTGCATGGCCGAAGCAAGTCGAGCCTCGGTCTCATGTCGTGTTCATCATGAAGTCGATCGACCCGGAACAGCTGATGCAATCGTTGGAGGCTTTTCAACACATGATGGACGCCAAGGCCCGTCTAACGGCGCTTAACATCATACGCCATGCTTAACGAGGAGAGAGATGCTATGACGAGAATGGAACCGGCACCGGAGGGCTTCATGAAGGCTGTCGTCTATCGCGGAACGGGCAAGCCTGCGTTGGAATACAAGCCGATTCCGAGAGCGGGTGCGGGCGAGGTCGTCATCAAGACAACTTCCACGACGATATGCGGCACGGACATTCACATCCTGCACGGGGAGCATCCGGTAGAAGAAGGAAGGGTGCTGGGGCACGAGCATGTGGGCATCATTCATGAGATCGGCGAAGGAATTCAAGGGTTCTCCGTCGGCGATCGCGTGATGTGCGGCTCCTGCACACCGTGCGGCATCTGCTACTATTGCCAGAAGGGGCTGCCTTCGCAATGCATCGGCCCGGAAGGCGACCATCGGCATCCCGGCGGCTGGAGACTCGGGAATACCGTAGACGGAACGCATGCCGAATATTTCAAAATGCCTTTTCCCCAATATAACCTCACCAAGGTTCCCGACGAGCTGACCGATGATGAGGTGCTGCTTGTGTCGGACATCGGCTCGACCGGAATCGCGGCTGCGGAGAAGGCCGGCATTCAAGTCGGCGATGTCGTCGTCGTGATGGCATGCGGTCCTGTCGGTCTATGTGCCATAGCCGGCGCCCGGCTCATGGGGGCCAGTACGATCATCGGCGTGGACGGCAATCCGGCGCGTCTGGAGATCGCCCGCAAGATGGGAGCCGACCTGACGTTGGATTATCGTTCTGTCGATGTGGCGGAAGAGATTAGGAGACTCACCGAAGGCCAAGGCGCGGATGTCGCGATCGAAGCCTTGGGGTCGCAGAGCACGTTTGCGAACTGCATGAAGGTCATCCGCCGGGGAGGGACGGTCTCCAGCGTGGGCATTTATTCGGGGCATGTCACCATTCCCGAAGAGACGTTCGCCGGCGGAATGGGCGATCACCGCATCGTCACGACTTTATGTCCCGGCGGGCGGGAACGGATGCTGCAGCTGATCCGTCTGGTGCGAAGCAAGCGGCTGGACTTGACCAGCATGATCACGCACAGGTTCCCTATCGATCGTGCATTGGAAGCCTATGAGCTGTTCGAACAGCAAAGAGACGGAGTGATCAAAGTCGTCATTCATTTCTAGTTGCCGCAGAGCTGAAAGCGAGGAATCGAACATGCGACTGAAAAACAAAACGGCAATTGTTACGGGAGCGGGGGAAGGCATAGGCAAGGCGATTGCCGAGGCCTTCGCTAGAGAAGGGGCGGATCTGGCGCTCAATTATTTCAATCAGCCGAAAGCTCAGATCGACGAGTTCGTGCGGGAGCTGGAGCAAACCGGAAGCCGAGTATTCGCGGTCGAAGGCGATGTCACCGATGCGGCGTTCGTCGAGAGCTTCGTCCGGCAGACCGTGTCCCGGTTCGGTTCCCTCGATATCTTGGTCAACAACGCGGGGATACTGACCCAGAGCTTCATTCAAGACATGACGGTCGAAGTATGGGACCGCATGATCGAAGTCGATTTGAAATCCGTCTTCCTGATGACCCGGCAGGCCGTTCCGCATATGATCCGTCAACGAAGCGGGCGGATTATCAATATCGCGTCCCAAATCGCGCAGAAGGGCGGCCTGCAATTAAGCCACTACGCAGCGGCCAAGGCGGGCGTGATCGGATTCACCAAATCCATCGCCTTGGAGCTTGGACAATACGGCATTACGGCCAATTGCATCGCGCCCGGTCCGATTGAGACGAGATTGGTCGCGGGCATCGATCCGGATTGGAAGGAACGCAAGAAGAAGGAGCTCGCGATTCCGCGGTTCGGTTATCCCGAAGAAGTCGCTCCTACGGCCGTTCTGCTGGCTTCGGAACCGGACGGGAATTTATACACCGGCCAGACGCTCGGGCCGAATTCAGGCGATGTTATGCTATAAATGCCGACAAGATAAGGAGCAGCGACATGGCATTAACCAGTATCGTTCTAAGGGTGGAATTAAACCACGAACAGATTACATTCGGCGAGGTCGCTTCCATCATCGGCAAAGCCGGCGGGGACATTACCTCCATCGACGTGATCCGTTCAAGCAAGGGTTTGTCTGTAAGGGATATTACGGTAGATATTGCGGAATCGGCCGAGTCCAAGGTAGTCGAAGCGGTGAACGGGCAGCAGGGAATCAAACTGATCAACGTGTCGGACCGGACGTTCCTTGTTCATCTTGGGGGCAAAATCAACGTGAACCCGAATATGCCGATTCGCAATCGGGACGATCTGTCGAAGGTTTATACCCCGGGAGTCGCCAAGGTATGTACGGCTATTCACCAAAATCCGGAAAAGGCGTTCTCGCTCACGATCAAGCGCAACACCGTCGCGATCATTACCGACGGGACGGCGGTTCTCGGCCTTGGGGATATCGGGCCGTTCGCCGCAGCGCCGGTCATGGAAGGCAAAGCGATGTTGTTTAAACAGTTGGCCGGAGTCGACGCCTTCCCGATTTGTTTGGATACGACAGACACCGAAGAGATCGTTCGCACCATTAAGACGATCAGTCCGATCTTTGGCGGAATCAATTTGGAGGATATCAGCTCGCCTCGTTGCTTCGAGATCGAAGCGAAACTTGGCGAACAATTGGATATTCCCATCTTCCACGACGATCAGCACGGAACTGCCGTAGTCGTCGTGGCCGGTTTGTTGAACGCTTTGAAAGTTGTAGGCAAACGGATCGGGCAAGTTCGGATTGTCGTCAACGGCATCGGCGCCGCCGGCGTATCGATCTGCAAAATGCTTCTTGCCGCCGGAGTGAAGCGTCTGGTTCCGGTCGACCGGGAGGGGGCTATCGTTCGGGGGAAAACGTACGAGCACCCGATGTGGAATTGGCTTGCGGAACAACCGCAGGTGGAGGACACACCGGGAACTTTGAAGGATTTGCTGCCGGGTGCGGATGTTTTTATCGGCGTATCGCGAGGAGGTCTCTTGAACGCCCGGGATATTCAGACGATGGCGCCAGACAGCATCGTGTTCGCCATGGCGAATCCCGTGCCGGAGATCGATCCCGAGGAGGCTTTGCCTCATGTTCGGGTGCTGGGCACCGGAAGAAGCGATTATCCCAACCAGATTAATAACGTGCTCGTTTTTCCCGGAATCTTCCGCGGGGTGCTGGATTGCCGGGCTCGATGCATTAACGAACCGATGAAATTGGCCGCAGCCCGAGCGATCGCTTCTGTGGTGTCCGAGTCGGAGCTGAACGAAGTCTATATTATTCCAAGCATTTTTAACGAGCAAGTGGTGAAGAAGGTGCGGCAGTCGGTTATTGAAGCGGCGATATTGACCGGAGTCGCCCGCCGCATCCCGCCGGAGTTTCGTTGATGGACGCAGCGGCATAGAGGGCCGCAGGATGCGCTCAAGGAATATCTCGGCTTGCTGGCATTGAGATTGCGTTAAAAACAAGCTTTCTCCGGCGGAAATCCGGCATCGAGTCTCCAACCCCCGGTACTTTGGCATATTGCACAGCTTCCGGCGGTAGGCGCGCCTGGCGCATGTCGAGGATCCGCCTCGCGTCCCGTCCGGAGGCCGCCAGGCCCCGGAAGCTATAAACCTCCTCCGAGCCCCGACCTTCTCCGAACGGGCCCCGATACTTCGGCCGTTTCTCTAACGGACCGTCGTTCCGTTATTTTTGGCATGGGCAACTTATTGGAAATCTAGCGGACAGAGGATCCGCTATTTACGGACGGAGGGGCCATTTTCCGCCGATTTGCCTCGAATAACGGATTCACGGTCCGTTCGCTCGTCCAAATCAAGGCGATTCCGTAAAATAACGGATCGAATGTCCGTTGCGAGCGGGGAAGTCGTTTGCGTCGTCTCCCATTCGCGAACCGGATCTCGCTCCGCCTCCCTATTGAACTCCACGCACCACTCCCCCATTTCTACGACTACGCCCGGATTTGGTACGTCCGGTGGCGCTCCCGGCCGCCGGCCACGGCCAACATTTGCCGCTCGACGAGCCGATGCAAGATGCGCCTGGCGTGCCGATCGCTCACCCTGAGATGCGCGGCAAGCTCCAACGGCGTAAACGGCCGCAGCCCTCTTCGCGCGAAACGAACCGTTTCCGCTTCCAGCCAGGATAAGGAGGCGTCGACGTCCGAAGCCACAAACTTGCCGATAAACGAGAGTACGAGCTGGCGGCATTGCGCGGGTTCGTCGGTGATGGAAGGGTAAGCGACCGGAAGGAATACCCAACCGTCGAGCGCCAATAAGCAATGACGCCGGCATAAGTCTTTGAAACGTCTTACATCCAAATCCCGGGCATGGGGGCCGTAGCCTTGAATTTCAATCCCGCCTTTCGCGCCTCCCGGCATGTAGGCAAGGTCCAGATAGCGATAACCGTTGGAGAAATCGCGCACCTCCCATTCGGGATACAAATGCTCGAAATGGCCGACAGCCGGAAACCAAACCGTCCGAAGAAATTCCAACGTGCCGTGTCCAAGCCCCTTTTCAAGCCGTTCGCGTCTTCGGGGATTATTCTCGGCTTCAAGCCGGCTCTGCATCCACTCCTCGAAACTTTCATCGAAACGCACCATCGGACTCCCGCCTCCTTAAGAAAATGAAAAGCCGCCTCCGTACAACGCTCTCCGTGAAGAGGAACGGTTGTATCCGGAAGCGGCGCGTACTTCGCGACCTATATTTGTAAGTATAGCGGGCTCGGCATTCTCCGGCAATAGCCGAAAATCACGCCTGGAGCGGGGCGCTGGAAAAATGGATTGCCATGTTCTTTTTTTATGTGATAATGTTATAAACGAACATATTTATGTTATTAACGAAAGGGGTTCATCTTCCATGTCTTCCGCAAAAGCACGTTTGAACCGGATGTTCGGCGAGAACGGCAAATGCTTCGACGTCGCGATCGATCACGGTTTTTTCAACGAGTTTGCCTTTTTGTCCGGCATCGAGAACATGCGCAGCGCCATTGAGACGGTCGCTCAGGCGGGGCCGGACTGCATTCAGCTCAGCATGGGGCAAGCCCGCCTGCTGCAAGACATTCCGGGCAAGCGCAAGCCCGGCCTCGTGCTGCGGACGGACGCCGCGAACGTGTACGGCAGCGAGCTGCCGAAGGTGCTGTTCAGCGAGCTGGTCGACCGCGCGATCGAGCACGCCGTTCGGCTGGACGCCGTCGCCGTATGCGTCAATTTGCTGCTGCTGCCGGGCCAGCCCGATCTGCACCGCCAATGCGTACGGAACATCTCGCTGCTGAAGAGCGAGTGCGAGAAATACGGCATGCCCCTCATGGTCGAGCCGCTCGTCATGCTGCCGAACGAAGTGAAAGGAGGTTATATGACGGACGGGGATTTGCATAAAATTATGGCGCTCGTCCGGCAAGGGGTGGAGCTGGGCGCCGATGTGATCAAGGCGGATCCGACGGACGACGTAAGCGAGTACCACCGCGTCATCGAGGTCGCCTCGGGCATTCCCGTCCTCGTGCGGGGCGGCGGGCGCGCCAGCGACGAGGAAATGATGAACCGGACGGCGAATTTGATGAAGCAGGGCGCTTCGGGCATCGTCTACGGCCGCAACGTCGTACAGCATGCCGATCCGGCCGCCATGACGTCGGCTTTGATGGCGATCGTTCATGAAGACGCTTCCGCCGAGCAGGCGCTGGCGATCGTTCGGGGAGGGCGGACGCATGGCTAAACGGATTATCGGCTTCGGCGTCATCGGTTGCGGTCTGATGGGCAAGGAGTTCGCGAGCGCGGCGGCCCGGTGGTGCCATCTGACCGACGCGGATTTCGAGCCCCGCATCGCGGCGGTGTGCGACGCCAATCCGGCGGCGGCGCAATGGTTTGCCGACAACGTTCCGAGCGTGGCGAACGTTTACTCGGATTATCGGGATTTGCTGGCCGATCCTGCCGTCGAAGCCGTCTACTGCGCGGTGCCGCACCATCTGCACGAGCAAATCTACATCGATATCGTGAGCGCAGGCAAGCATCTGCTGGGGGAGAAGCCGTTCGGCATCGACCGAAGCGCGAACGAAGCGATATCGGCGGCGATCCGGGCGAATCCGGGAGTCGTCGTGCGCTGCTCCTCCGAATTTCCGTTTTTCCCGGGCGCACAGCGGATCGTGGAATGGGTGAACGAAGGCCGATTCGGGCGGATTATCGAAGTCGAAGCCGGCTTCTGGCATTCCAGCGATCTCGACCCGACGAAGCCGATCAATTGGAAGCGCCGCGTCGCGACGAACGGGGAGTACGGCTGCATGGGCGATCTCGGGCTGCACGTGCTTCATCTGCCGCTTCGGTTCGGCTGGAAGCCGGCCAGCGTGCGGGCGCTGTTGTCCAAGATCGTCGAAGAGCGGCCGGACGGCCGGGGCGGAACGGCGCCGTGCGAGACGTGGGACAACGCCATTCTCGCTTGCGACGTGAACGCGGCCGATCGGCGGTTCCCGATGATTCTGTCCACGAAGCGGATCGCCCCGGGCCACGCGAATACGTGGTTTATCCGCATCCAGGGAACCGAGTTCTCCGCGGAATTTTCGACGAAAAACCCGAAGCAGGTCGCCTCCCTCCCATACTCGCCCGGGGGCCGGCAAGCGTGGCACGTCGAGGATGCGCCTTATCGTTCCGCTTACGGCACCCTTACGGGAGCGATCTTCGAATTCGGGTTCTCCGATTCGATTCTGCAGATGTGGGCGGCGTTCTGCGACGAGATTGCGCATGGGAGGGACGGCATGTCCCAGCCGTTCGTTTGTGCGCTGCCCGAGGAAGCGGCGGGGAGCCATCGGATATTTACCGCGGCGCTCGAATCCCATCGAACGGGAGGAACGGCGGCCGTAGATTGGGGGAGCTAAGGTGAAGGCGGTTCAGAAGGACGCGGCCGAGATCGTGGTCGCCGGGCACATTTGCCTGGACGTCATTCCGGCGATCGCCGCCGGCAAGCCGGCCCGGGGGCTCGGCGAATTGCTCGTTCCCGGAAGGCTGATCGATGTCGGCCCGGCGACGCTGTCCACGGGAGGCGCCGTCTCCAACACGGGACTAGCGCTGCACCGGCTGGGGTTATCGGTCAAGCTGATGGGCAAGGTGGGGGACGATCCGTTCGGGGGGCTCATTCTCCGGCTTTTAAGCGAACACGGGGATAAGCTCGCGGAAGGCATGATCGTCGCTCCCGGCGCGTCGAGCTCCTATTCGATCGTCGTCAGCCCGCCCGGTGTGGACCGCCTGTTCCTGCACGCCACCGGAGCGAACGACACGTTCGCCGCGGAGGACGTGACGGCGGACGCTGTGCAAGGGGCGCGGCTGTTCCATTTCGGTTATCCGCCGCTGATGCGCTCGATGTACGAGGACGGCGGAGCGGAGCTGGAGCGTCTGCTTGGCAAGGTCAAAGCGCAAGGGCTCACCGTCTCTCTCGACCTCGCGCGTCCGGATCCCGCGTCCCCGGCGGGCCGGGCCGATTGGCGGGCGATTCTGGCCCGCGTCCTGCCTCATGTGGACGTTTTCTTGCCGAGCTTCGACGAAATTTTGTATATGCTTCGCCCGGACGATTACCGCACGCTGTCCGAGCGCCACGGGACGGGCGAGCTGCTGGCTTACGCGGACGGTTCGCTGCTTGGAGAGCTGTCCGAACAGCTGCTGGACATGGGCGCCGCGATCGCCGGGCTGAAGCTTGGGGAGTACGGCTTCTATGTTCGAACAGCGGCCAGCGCCGAGCGTCTTCGGCGGATGGGGCCGTGCGCGCCGGAGGAAGACAGGCTGGCGGCATGGCGGGACCGGGAGCTGCTGGCGCCATGCTTCCAGGTCGAGGCCGTCGGCACGACGGGAGCGGGAGACTGCACGATTGCAGGATTCCTCGCGGGGCTTGTGCAACGTCTCGGCGTCGAGGAGGCGCTGCTTGGGGCGGTCGGAACGGGGGCTTGCTGCGTGGAGCGGGCGGATGCGATCAGCGGCGTTAGCGGCTGGAACGAGGTTCGGGCGCGGATCGCCGCGGGGTGGAAGCGGAGCGAGGCGCTGCTGCCGCTGCCCGGATGGACTTGCGACGAGCGGTACGGCATTTGGGAACGGTCGAACGGTCATAGAAATGCGATGGAGGGGAAGATCGGATGAAACGAAGCGAATGGAAGCAAGCGCAGGAGCGGACGGCGGAGCTGTTCGCCCGGGCCGGCATCGTGCTGACCGAAGAGGAACGGGGCCGCATCGAAGTGGCGGACTTTGGGCTCGGCCGGCTGGAGCGGGAAGGTCTGGAGCTAATCACGTATGTCAATACCGATCGTTATTGCGCCAAGGAGCTGGCCCTTTTTCCCGGACAGACGTGTCCCGAGCACCTGCATCCGCCCGTGGGCGGCGAGCCTGGCAAAATGGAGACGTTCCGCTGCCGCTGGGGCCTCGTCTATCTGTATGTGGAAGGAGAGGCGACGGCCGATATTCGGGCGGCCGTTCCCGCGGGCAGCGAGGCTTACTACACCGTTTTCCGCGAAATCGAGCTCCGGCCGGGCGAGCAATTTACGATCCCTCCGGGCACGAAGCATTGGTTCCAGGGAGGGCCTGAGGGGGCCGTCGTGTCGGAATTTTCCGGCACGAGCCGGGACGAGCACGATATTTTCACCGACCCGTCCATCGTGCGCATTCCTTTGCCGCCCGAAGCCTGATGCCCGGATCGCTCGTACGCCGTTCGCATGCGAGCGGTTGAACGTGCGGGCGAACCGAGCGATAATAGTAGACGCATCGAACACGAGAAGCCGGGAGGCCGCAACGATATGAAATACGCAGCCCAATCCAATCTGAACGACAGACAGCGGCAAATGCTGGAGCGCATCTCCCGGGAAGGCGAGGTCCGCATCGCCGACCTCCGCGAGGCGTTCGGCGTCACGGAGATGACGATCCGCCGCGATCTGGAGAAGCTGGAGGAGACGGGCTCGATCAAGCGGACGTTCGGCGGCGCCATCTTCGTCGGTCAAGACGTGGCGCTGAAGGAACGTTCCGGGCTGCACACCGAAGAGAAGGCACGAATCGGCCGCAAGGCCGCCTCGCTCATCCGGCCGGGGGAATCGGTCTTCCTCGACGGAGGAACGACGACACTGCAAATTGCGCGGCATTTGCCCGTGGGAATGCAGGTGACGATCGTCACCAACGCCTTGAATGTGGCGGCGGAGCTTACCGCGAGGCAAATTCCGACGATCATGACCGGCGGGACGCTGCTGGAGACGACCCATTCCCTCGTCGGCCCCCTCGCGGTTCAAGGGCTGTCGGCGATGGCGTTCGACCGCGCTTTTCTTGGAGCGACCGGGGTCAGCGTGGAGCACGGCTTCAGCAACTCCAATTTATATGAAGCGGAAATCAAGCAGCTGGCCATTCGCCAAAGCGCCGAAACGGCCATCGTGGCGGACCGTACCAAATTCGGAGCCAAAGTGCTCGTCTCTTTCGCCCCGCTTGCGGGCGTGCGGCGAATCGTGACCGACGAGCGGCCGGACGAGGCGATGCTGCAAGCTTGCGCGGACTCGGGCGTGACGGTCGAGGTCGCGGATTGACAAGAGCACGGGGGGGCCGGCCGGCATGCGTCAGGCCAAACGGGCAGGTTGGCGTTCGATCGCGGATTGGAGCCAAACACAGAATATTCCCCGCGCCAAAATGCGGGCATGAATCCCCCTTTACATCCCCGGCGGGGCCGTGCGACAATAGCGGAAAAGCCCAACAAATGCGACGGGGAGGGATTGCGATGTCAGGCGTTGCGATCCGGCACGCGTTTGCGACGAACCGCAAAGCGGTTGCGATCACGTTCGACGACGGGCCGAATCCGGTTTATACGCCCGCCATCGGAAACCACACGTATACGCACCCTTACTTGACGAGGCTCGACGAAGAATCGTGCAGAAGCGAGCTTCTGCGGACGCACAAGTCGATCGAGGCTCTTGCCGGGCAGCCGCCGCGGTCGTTCCGCCCGCCGTATTTCGATTGCGACGGGCGGGTGGCGGACATTGCCGCGAACCTGGGGTACTCGGTGATCGGCGCGGTCAACGGGGCAGCGAGAGATTGGGAGCAGCCGGGCGTCCGTCATATTGTGGAGTCATCGAGAGCGTCCGTAAAGCCGGGATGCGTCTTGTTGTTCCACGACGGATTCGGCGATCGTTCCCAGACGGTGGAGGCCGTTCGGCAGCTCGTGACGGAGCTTGCGGCGGAAGGGTACGAGCTCGTTACGGTGAGCGAATTGGCGCATCCGCATCGTTGACCCGGCCGATCGATCGGAACAAACGTCTCCCGCAAAATCTTTAATTTTCAAAGGAAAATCTTTAATTTGTCGTAGCCATTCTCCCCGATTCGAAAGCTATAATGAAGCAGGAAAGGAGAACGTTTTTTTTAATTTTGTGAAAACGATTACAAAGAACGAAGCGGAAATACGGGGGAGGAGCTCATCGATGTCGACGGAACGGCGTCAAGGCGCTTTTTACACGGATCGTTACCGGAACGTCTTCAGGGAAATCGGAAAGTCGGAAGCGGAAATCGCTGCCAGGGTCGAGGAGACGTGGACGAAGCTGTTCGTCGGCGGCGAAGATACGCGAATTTACTACGAAGCCGGCGACGATATGGGCTATCTGCTTGACACGGGCAATCACGACGTCCGCACCGAAGGCATGTCCTACGGCATGATGATGGCCGTTCAGCTCGATCGCCGGGACGTGTTCGACCGGATCTGGAAATGGACGCGCACCTACATGTACATGACGGAAGGCGAGAACGCAGGCTATTTCGCCTGGTCGTGCAATCCGGACGGATCGAAGCGGTCCCGGGGACCGGCGCCGGACGGAGAAGAATACTTCGCCATGGCGCTGCTGTTCGCCTCGCACCGCTGGGGGGACGGCCCTGCGCCGTTCGACTACGGCAAGCAGGCCCGAGACCTGCTTCGAACGTGCCTGCACAAAGGCGAGGACGGGATCGGCCATCCGATGTGGAATCCGGACAACAAGCTGATCAAGTTCGTGCCGAACTGCGAGTTTACGGATCCGTCCTATCATCTTCCTCATTTTTACGAGCTGTTCGCGCTCTGGGCGTACCCGGAGGATCGCGCCTTCTGGCGGGAAGCGGCTGAGGCCAGCCGCGCCTATTTGCGCACGGCGTGCCACCCGGTTACGGGGCTCGCGCCGGAATACGCCTATTACGACGGAACGCCGAACGACGAGCGCGGATACGGGAAGTTCTTCAGCGATGCCTATCGGGTCGCGGCGAATATCGGCCTCGACTACGAATGGTTCCGCGCGGACGAATGGCAGCCCGGGGCCGCAAACCGGATTCAGGCCTTTTTCGCGGATAAGCCGGCTGACGACTACCGCCGCTACACGATCGAGGGCGAGCCGCTGGAAGAGAAGTCGCTGCACCCGGTCGGGCTGCTGGCGACGAACGCGATGGCCTCCTTGGCCGCAGACGGGCCGAACGCCATGGCCTGCGTGCAACTGCTGTGGGATACGCCGGTTCGCACCGGCGAGCGGCGCTACTACGACAATTGCCTCTATCTGTTCGCGATTCTGGCCTTGAGCGGAAATTATCGAATCTGGAAACCGTCGAACGGAACCGTCCGATGATTCGTGTCCGCCCTTCTCGTCGATTCGATCCGGCGGTTGGGCGGTTTTTTAATCGTTCGGGCGGCATTGCGGCGCAGGCGGACAATGTCTCGAGGAGGAGAACCGACATGAACAAGGTGATGTTGGTCGAAGACGAAATGTATGCGCGGCAAGGGCTTCGCAACCTGATCGAATGGGAGCGGTTCGGATTCGAGGTGGGCTTCGAAGCGGAGAACGGGGAAGAAGCGCTTCGGCTGATCGAGGATGCGAAGCCGGAGCTCGTCATCACGGACATCCGGATGCCGGTGCTGGACGGCTTGGAATTGATCCGGACGGTGCGGGAGTCCGGCAACCAGGATACGAAGTTCATTATCATCAGCGGGTACGGTGATTTCAAATACGCGCAGAAGGCGATCAAGTTCGGCGTCAAGGACTTCATTCTGAAGCCGGTCGACGAGACGGAACTGACGGACACGCTCGCCCATTTGGCCGTCCAGATCGAGCGCGACAAAATGCTGAAGGACGAATCGCCCGCATACTCGCAGAAGGCGCTGGAACGGCTTCTCCTGGGCAAAGCTTCCGAAGAGGAGATCGGCACGATCGCCAAGCTTCTCGGGTTGGAGCGCGAGGGAACCTACTACTACGCGTTCGCGGAGATGAACGGGATTCAATCGTTCATGGACAAGGACTCCGCCGCCGAATGGATGAGCGAGCTTCGATCCGCGATGGCACGCACGGCCGAAGAGCTGGGACTCGTCCGGAATCCGGTTCATATCCGGGAGCAGAAGCCCGGCGTCTACGGATTCTTGCTGAATTTCGGCTCTTCCGTGCGGACGAACGTCATTGCGGAGGCCGCCGATCTCTTCGTTCGCCGCCTAAGGCAGCGGTTCGGGCTGCCCATTATGGTGTACGCGGGAGAGGGCGTCCGGGACCTGGGAGAGATCCAACGGGCCTACTCGACCGCTTGCGCCGCGATGGAGTACAAGTACGCTTTCGCCGACCGGAGCGTTCTGTCGTATGGAGACGTGAAGGGATGCGAGCTGCAATATGCGGAGTTCGAGCCCGGAGAATACGCCAAGCTGCTGGAGCAAGTGGAAGAAGGCGAACGGGACGCGATGTTCGCCACGGCGGATTGGATCTTCGAGCAGATCCAGCGCAAGCGGTACGCGCCGGAGGCGGTTCAGAACGCCGTCGCCCGGTTCGCGTTCGGCGTCATCGGCTCCATCCGCGCGATGCAGGGAGACGAGAACGAGCTCCGCTCGCTGGAACCGATCCTGCAGTGGCGCGACCATCCGATTACGCTGGACGGCTTGAAGGAACGGTTTCGGGCTTTCCTTGAAGAGAGCTCGGAGACGATCGCGCGCCTGCGCAAAAACAACGCGATGGGCGACATCGCCAAAATCAAAAGCTACATCGAAAAGCACTATAACGAAGACCTGAGCCTGAAAAGCATCGCCGCCCGCTTCTATATGAATCCCGTCTATCTCGGCCAGCTGTTCAAGAAGACGTACGGCGTCTACTTCAACGACTTCCTGCTGCAAATTCGCATCCATAACGCCAAGCGGCTGCTTCGTCAAACCGAGAAGCGCGTGTACGAAATCGCCCGTTCCGTCGGCTTCGACAACGCCGATTACTTCGTGATCAAATTCGAGAAGGTGGAAGGCAAGACGCCGACGGCCTATCGCAACGAACTGATGGCCAAATAATCGATCGCGGGGGCTTCTATGAATCTCAGCTTAAACCACGTCCGGCTGCGCGGCAAAATGATGATCGTCTTTATGCTGTCCGTCTTTCTTCCGATCGTGCTGACGAATCTCGTGTTCTATCAGGTGACGACCCATAACGTCAAGCAGCAGAAAATGCACGACATCTCCATCGGGATGGAGCAGATCCGCAACGACTTTCTGGCGCAGATCGACGTCGCCGTCGGCATATCGTCGGTGCTGTATACGGACAATGTGCTCAACGACGCCATTGAGAAAGACTACGACACCCCTTCGAGCTACGTCGACTCGTACTATACGGACGTAAGTCCGACGTTGTACCGTTATTCTCCGATTTACAAAGCGATTCAAGGGATTACCATTTACACCGACAACCGGACGATCGTGGGCGGCGGCGGCGTTCTGCCGATTACGGAAGGCGTGCGCCGGGAGAAGTGGTACAAAGCCTTGTATGCGAACAGTTCGTCCCCCATCGTCATCCGCAACGCGATCCAGACGTACAAGGGACGCGAAATTACGTACACCGTCGTTCGCAAGCTGAATTATTTCAAAGATCAGAACAAGCGCCAGAAGGTGCTCAAAATCGATATCAGCGAGGATACGGTCGGGTCGCTGTTCCGCAAGACGACGCTGGAAGGCAAGCTGTATTTGGTGAACGGCAGCGGCGAGATCGACTACAGCACCGATCCGGATCTCGATTGGCAGAACCGGCCCATCCGGCTCGGAGACATCGCAACGCCGTCCGACGCGATCGTCATGGAGCAACATTTCAATAACGTCAACTATCTGCGGGATTGGCGCATCGTCGGCGTTTTTCCGGAAAATCAGGTGCTGCGCGACGTGCATCGTTCCCGCAATTTCGTCCTTTACCTGGCGATTCCGAACATCGTCGTTCCTACGCTCATCATCATCTGGTTCACCGGCTCCCTCAACGTTCGGATCGTGCGCATTCTGAAGCATATGAAGAAAGTCCGCAACCACCATTTCGAGACGATCGACCAGGTGCAATACCGCGACGAGATCGGCCAACTGACCAACGAATTCAACCGGATGACGCTGCAGATCAAAAACTTGATCGACGACGTCTACTTGGCGGACATCCAACGAAAGGACCTGGAGATCAAGCGCAATCAGGCGCAGCTTCATGCGCTGCAGAGCCAAATCAATCCCCATTTCCTGTTCAACGCGCTGGAGACGATCCGAATGCGCAGCCTTATGAAGCGGGAGTCGGAGACCGCCAGAATCATTCACAGCATGGCCAAAATTTTCCGCAAGTCGCTGTCCTGGGAACGGGATTGGGTGTCCGTCCGGGAAGAGCTGGAGCTCATTCAATGCTTCCTGGAAATTCAGAAATACCGGTTCGGCGACAAGCTGGACTACGCGGTTTCGGTCGACGACGAGGCTTACGAAGCGAAAATTCCGAAAATGTCGATTTTACCCTTCGTCGAGAACGCGAGCATCCACGGCATCGAGCCGCTCAAGGAGGGCGGGCGGATCGAATTGGACATCCGGATCGCCGGTACGGAGCTGGTCGCGACGGTCAAGGACAACGGCGCGGGCATCTCCGAAGAACGTCTGGAAGCGATTCGCCGTTTGCTGGACCAGGAAGAGACGATGGGCGACCACGTCGGCATCCGCAACGCTTATTTCCGGCTCAAGCTGCTTTACCGGGAACGGTTCGACTTTCAGCTGTCGAGCGAAGCGGGTGAGGGCACCGTCGTCCGGATCCGTCTTCCGCGCCATCTCGAGGAAATCGAAGGCTAGATTCTATGCTTTTTTAAGTAGAGCCTAAAGTTTGTCGGGTTACCGGTCTTTCCCCGCTCGGCTAAAATGTAAATGCTTACAGAAAATACTTTCAAAAAAGCGAAAGGGGAAATTATCAGCATGGTGGCAAAGAAGTTCACAATGCTTGGATTGGCCCTCGCCATGACGGCCGCCTTGGCCGGCTGCAGCAGCGGCGGCAAAAGCGCCGGCAACAGTGCGAGCCCGGCGGCTTCTCCGAGCGGCTCGAGCCCGTCCGCTTCGGCGTCCGGAGAGACGGCGAAGGAGGATTTGACGCCCGTCACGTTCACTTACTTCAACGCGAACGCGCAGATTCCGGACATCGATTCCAACAAGACGGAGATCGGCAAGAAGCTGGAGGAGCAAACCGGCGTTAACTTCAAGCTGCAATTTCCCGTCGGCGACGTCAACACGAAGATCGGCACCATGATCGCCAGCGGCGATTACCCGGACGTTCTCGCGCCGGATACGGCGATCGACAAAGTGCTGGACGCCAAAGGGTTTATTCCGCTTAACGACCTGATCGACCAATACGGCCCCAATGTCAAGAGAGTCTACGAACCCTACTTCAACCAGATGAAAGCGGCGGACGGCAACATCTACTTCCTGCCGTTCAGCCCGGTCGTCGGCGAGTATATCTCCAACCCGACCATCGACCAGGGCGCCTTCTTCATCCAGCGGCGCGTGCTGAAGGAATTCGGCTATCCGAAAATCAAAACGCTCGACGAATACTTCGATCTGATCAAGAAATACTACGACGCCCACAAGGGCGACAATTTGACGGGCTTTACGTCCCTTACCTACGACTGGCGCACGATGGGCATCTTCAACCCGCCGATGCACCTCGCCGGCTACCCGAACGACGGCGACGTCATCGTCGACATGCAAACCCATGAGGCCAACGTATACGCGGACGACGATTATACGAAGCGGTGGCTCAAGAAGCTGAACGAAATCAACAGCGAAGGCCTCTATGACCAATCTTCCTTCGTGAACAACTACGACCAGTATTTGGCGAAGATTTCGTCCGGCAACGTGCTCGGCTTCTTCGACTACGGGTGGGAAGTGGACCAGGCCCTTCAGAACATCAAGAAGACCGGCAACGACGATCTCGATTACATGCCGCTTCCGATCGTCTTCGACGACAGCGTCACCGACCAATATCTCGATCCGCCTTCGTTCATCGACAACCGCGGCGTCGGCATCACGACGAGCGCGAAAGACCCTGTCCGAATCATGAAATTTTTCGACAACATGCTGAAGGAAGAGAACCAGGTCATGATTCAATGGGGCTTCAAGGGCGAGACGTACGAAGTGGACGACAAGGGCCGCTTCTACCGGACCCAGGAGCAAATCGACAAGCTGAAGGACAACGCGACGCAGCAAAGCATCGGCTTCTCCTACTTCAACTACAGCTGGCCGATGTACGGCCAAGGCTCCACGCTGAGCGACGGCAACTCGTTCAACGCGGGCCGTCAGCCGGAAGTGGCGCAGGCTTCCTTCACCGAAGGCGACAAGCTGATTCTTGACAAGTACGGCGTTAAGACGTTCTCCGAGCTGTTCGCCAAACCGGAGGACCGTCCGTGGTATCCGGCCTGGAGCATCTCGATCGAGCAAGGCTCGCCGGCGCAAATTTTCCAGCAGAAATCGAAGGACGTCAAGCTCAAATACTTCCCCAAGCTCGTCCTCTCGAAGCCGGACCAGTTCGAGAGCCTGTGGAACGAATACCTGAAGGAATTCGGGAAGCTCGACGTCAAAGGGTTCGAAAATACGTTGACCCAGCTCATCAAGAACAAAATTGCAAAAGTGACGGGCAGCAGCAACTAGACCGCAAAAATCGGTGGGTCGGGCCTCGTTCGCGAAGGTCCGGCCTTCCGGCCATCGAAGCGGTCGGTTCGGGAACCGTGCTTTAGGGGAGGAGAGAAGCCGTGCGCAATTCCATATCCGTTGCTGCGCAAAGCCCGGAAGCTTTGCCGCGGCCGTCGGGCGTCAGACGTTTTTTTAAACTGCTGCTGAAGCAGAGAACGCTCGTCTTCATGTCGGTGCCTTTCGTGATCTGGATTTTCGTATTCAAATATTTGCCGTTATGGGGCTGGACGATCGCTTTCCAGCACTATCGGCCCAATCTGGGCCTATTCGAGCAGGAATGGGTCGGCTTGTCGCAATTCAAGTTTCTGTTCGCGGACGAATCGTTCATCCGCGTGATGCGCAATACGCTGGCGATGGCGGTCATCAAGCTGGTGCTCGGCTTCGTTACGGCCATTACGCTCGCGATTCTGCTCAACGAGCTGCGCATGATCGTGTTCAAGCGGACCGTGCAGACGATCAGTTATTTGCCGCACTTTATATCTTGGGTCGTCGCGGCGAACATCATCTCGACCGCGCTGTCCATCGACAATGATGGCATCGTCAACAAAGTGCTGATGTGGCTTCATCTGATCGACAAGCCCATCATGTGGCTCGGCGTCGGTCATTACTTTTGGGGAATTCTCGGCATCTCCGAAGTATGGAAGGATGTCGGTTGGAATACGATCGTCTATTTGGCGGCCATGACGATGATCGATCCGTCGCAATACGAAGCGGCGGAGATCGACGGGGCGAGCCGGTTCCAGCGCATTTTGCGGGTGACGCTCCCCGGACTGAAGCCGGTCGTCATCATCCTGCTGATCATGAACCTCGGGAACATTCTGGAGACGGGATTCGAACCGCAATATTTGATGGGCAACGGCATGAACGCCGACTATTCGGAGAACCTGGAGATTTTCGTGCTCAAATACGGGATTTCGATGGGCAACTTCTCGCTCGCGACCGCGGCCGGCATTTTCAAGACGGTCATCAGCTTCGTCCTGTTGTTCTCCGCGAATTCGATCGCCAAACGGATGGGCGAGGAGAGATTGTTCTAATCGAAAGGAGAAGAGTGGCCTATGCAAGCGCCCGTCAAAAAAGTGTACAAACGGTTCCGTTCGCCCGGCGACCGCCTGTTCGATACGATCAACGTGCTGCTTCTGCTCGGCTTGACCGTCGTTACGCTGTATCCGTTCGTCAATACGCTGGCTGTCTCGCTTAACGATGCGAACGATTCCATTCGCGGCGGCATTTATTTGTGGCCGAGGGATTTCAGTTGGGGCAACTACAAGTACGTCTTCAAGGAAGCGACGATCTTCCACGCCACCTTGATTTCGGTGCTTCGCACGGTCATCGGTACGGTCGTCACCGTGCTGGCATCGGCCATGGTCGCCTATACGATCAGCCGTCCCGAATTCGTCCTGCGCAAGTTCGTGACGGTCATGTTCGTCCTGACGATGTACCTGAACGGAGGTCTCATCCCGAACTATTTGCTCATCCGCGATCTTCACCTGATCGGAAGCTTCTGGGTGTACATCGTGCCGGGAATTATCGGCGTCTTCAACATGATCGTCATCCGCTCGTTCATCGAAGGCTTGCCGGAAGGCATCCTCGAATCCGCGCGGATCGACGGGGCGGGGGAGTTCCGGACGTTTATGCGGATCGTGCTTCCGCTGTCCATGCCCGCGCTCGCCACCGTCGCCTTGTTCACGGGCGTCTACCAGTGGAACTCGTGGTTCGACGTCTTCCTCTACAACTCGCAAGTGCCCGACTTGAGTACGCTTCAGTACGAGCTGATGCGGATGCTGGCCAACTCGAACTCCAATTCGTCGATGACGTCCGCTTCCGCGTTCGCGAACAGCGGCAACGACAACGCCAACTATGTGACGCCGACGTCGATCCGGGCGACGATGACGATTGTGGCCAGCCTGCCGATGATTCTCGTCTATCCGTTCCTGCAGAAATACTTCGTCAAAGGCATGACCCTCGGCGGCGTGAAGGGCTGACGGCTGGCGGCTTTGAGTTTGAATTTGAATTTGAATTTGATTGTGCCTTTGATTGTGCTTTTGTCTTTGTCTTTATCTTTGCGCTTCGGCGGTTGTTCGCCGGGGCTTTTTTTCGCTTCGTCTCGCGAACGGCATGAGTTCATGCGAGACATCCGTTATGAACGCTCCGGTGCCCGCCCCCATCGGCCTTTGTGCATCTGATGCCCCTCTCCGCTTGCTTCCGGCTACTTTGCCGGGCTTATCCCGGCTGCTCAGCCGGAACCCGAATCGGCGCCCAAGTCGGCCGGAAGAGAGCCGCATTCGCCGCTTCCGCGAGCCTTGACCGTCCCGGAGGGTTCGGCTAGACTTGATATATTCGTAAAATTCGGACGGGATGTATGCCATGGATAGCTTCGATATCGCCAGACTGGCCGGCGTCTCCAGGAAGACGGTCCAACGCGTGCTGAACAACTCCAGCCAAGTCAAGCCCGAGACGCGCGAGAAGGTGCTGCGCATCATGGAGGAGCACCGCTACGAGCCGAATGCGGCCGCCCGCAGGCTGTCGGCCCGCAAATCGCATACGATCGGCTTGTTTATCGTGCAGGACGCCTCCAAATATACGCTGCATACGGACGATCTTTTTTTCGGAGCGGTGATCGGCACCCTCATTAGCCGATGCGCGACGCACGGCTACAATACGCTGGTGACGTTGCTGGATATTGCCGACCCCGAGCCGTTGTTCAGCATGTACCGGCAAAAGAGCATCGACGGCGGTATTATCGTCAGCTGGTCGGACTTGCGGGAGGTCGTCGCCCGGATGCGGGAGGCCGGCTATGAAGTCGGGGTGTTCGACGAAGGCTACTTCCGCAATCCGCCCGCGGACGTGCCCGTTCCGCACCTGGACAATTACCGAAGCGCCGGGGAGGCCGCCCGTTATTTGATAGGGCTGGGCCATAAGCGCCTTGCCATCGTCACCGGCGATATGGACAACGATACGGCCAGAGAGCGGTATCGCGGCTTCGCGGATGCGCTGCGCAAGCACGGCTTGCCGCTCGGGGCGGATGCCGTCTACTACGGCCGGTTCACGGAGGAGGACGGCGAACGTGCGGTGGAGCATTGGCTTGGCATGGGCCGGCTGCCGGAAGCTTTGTTCTGCAGCAATGACCTGATGGCTTACGGCGCGCTCAAGGCGTTGGCCCGGAACCGGATTCCCGTTCCCGAAGCGGTATCCGTCGTCGGCTTCGACGATCTGCTAATCTCCCAGTATACGCATCCTCCGCTTACGACGATGAAGGTGCCGAGGGTGGAAATGGCGGTGCAGGTGGCGGACCGATTGATTGCGAGACTGGAAAAGCGGGGAGAAGAGGAAGCGGGAAGGGAAGTTTTCATGGCAACGCTCGTCGAGCGGTCGTCATGCGCTCCGGCCGGTTCGAACGACAAGAATCGACAGAAGTAGTCGTTGACAAAAATAGGGTGCGGAGCTATAGTTTTGGTGAAAATGTCCCACGTAGGTCAAAAAATGAAGCGGAGAACGGAGAATGAGGATATCCAAGCCGATTATTTTCCGCGGCAATGTCCTGCTTGAGACAACGAAAGTCGCGTTGTAAACGATTACAAAGAGAAGGATGGTGCAATGATGAGAAGAAAAACGTTATGGCTGGTGTTAACCCTGCTTCTGGCAATCAGCTTTCCGATTACCTCTTCAAGCGTCTCCGCGGCCGATTACACGCAAGGCGTGTCCGTCTCAGGCTCCACGGCGACGATCTGGTTCAATTCTTCGGTTAACACGACTTGGGTCGACGTACACTATCAGTTGAACGGCGGCAACCAGCAAAATCTCCGCATGAGCTACAATTCGGGGCTCGCGCGCTACGAACAGACGGTGGCGGGGGTGGCGTCGGGCAATGTGTTGTCCTATTTTTTTACCTATAATAACGGTACCCCCGCTTACGATACATCTACCTTCACCTATACCGTCGGGAGCGGCGGCAGCGGAGGAGGCGGCGACGGCTCGGGTTCGGGAATCGGCTCGATTCCGGCTTCGTCGATCCCGACTCCGACCGGCAGCGGCGCGTTGTCGCTCAAGGTGATGAACGGCACGAACGGCGCCTATAGCGACAGCCAGATTTACTGGGGCGTGCTCGGCATCAATCCGGCGAGCGGCGCCTGGAGCTATCTCGATCTGAGCGGGAACCTGATCCCGATCTCGACCGCACTCAACGATGCGGCCGGCCATTTGACGAAGAACGGACAAAATTACGCGAACATCTACCACAAAATCAGCGACGCAAGCTGGGTCAACTTGCCGAAGATTACCTCGGGCCGCCTTTTCCTCTGCGTCGGGACGCCCTGCTACATCAAGACTTACGACAACGGCTTCGCCGGACCGGACATTAACAATCCGACCGATCCGAATCTGAACGTTTATTTCGATTTCGTCGAATTTACGGTCAACGATTCCGGGTACCACGGGAACACCACTCGCGTCGACGCCTTCGGCTTCCCGATTCAGCACCGGCTCGTCAACCGCGCCGGCAATTACGATCGGACGGTAGGAGAACTCGAATCCGAGACGCGCGCCGGCCTGTTCGCGGCTTATCAGAACGAAGTGCCGACGGCATTCAAGTCGCTCGGCACCGTGCAGGCGCCTTACCGCATCGTCGCGCCGATCCACGGATCGTTCGCCGCAGGAGGCGCGAACGCCAACTATTTCGCCGGTTATTCCGGCTACAATACGCAAGACATCCTGCGGTGCGACAACAGCGTCACCGACCCGGCCGTCTGCGCGGCGATCAACCGGCACGTCTACACGAGCTCCGACTGGAACAACGTCGCCAATTATTATAACGCCGCCCCGGCCAACTATTACGCGAAATTTTGGCACGACCACAGCATCGACAGACTCGCCTACGGGTTCGCATACGACGACGTGAACGGGCAGGCGGCGTATTTCGAAGTCGGCGATCCGAAGGGATTGATTTTAAGGGTCGGCTGGTAGCAACAAGAGAAATACCCGGAGGGCGGCCGAGCCTTCCGGGTATTTTTCTTTGGCGCGATCCTTCGCGCTCGGAAAACGGCGCGGCACTTCATACTTTTCTCTTGAGGGGCTGCGATTATACCGGCCGTTATGGCGATAGTGTGCCTTGAACCGATTTTTCAGTTCTGGCGCGTAATGGAGCCTATTACCGGCAAGGCCATCTCAAGGAAATCTTTTTTTAAATTAATGCTTGACTCCTTATGCCGTTTCGTGATAAATTATATCTCGTTGACGCCGAAAATACAGGCGTAAGCGAAATGTGCGGTCGTGGCGGAATTGGCAGACGCGCTGGATTCAGGTTCCAGTGGGCTAACCCCCCGTGGAGGTTCGAGTCCTCTCGACCGCACCACCCTTTATAACAAAACTCTTCTTCGGAAGGGTTTTTTATTTTTGTTTTAACATGGTGTCAGAAAGATACATTTAATTGAGGCAAACAAAATCCCCATCACGAATTAATGGATGAGGATTTTTGTTCAAATTGAAATAAATTTAGACAATGTCGGAAGAAAGCAATCACTTGTTGTTAGGACTCTCTTTCGCGTTAAAAATTCCTATCCAACAATATCCCTGTTTGTTCTGCAATAACACGAGGTGGTACAGGCATTCCATTCCTGAACCACCATTCCACCGTCCCCACGACCGCCGCCCCAAAAAATTGAAGAATCACATCTTCCCTTAAGCCTTGATTTTTTCCTTCGGTTACATCTACCTCAACCTTATACTCTTGGACGACTAAATCAAGGAATCGACTCCGAAAATAAGCTGCACTTTTCGTGTTTAGCATGGTTGAAAAGAACAAATGATTGTCCGCAAAGTATTCGAACCAGACATAATTTCCATCTTTAAAAGTCATTTCAGAAGCGGAATGGCAAAGTTCACGGAGATTGTTGATATGTTCTTCGATAATCTTATCAAGCAAGTCATATTTATCTGCGTAATGGAGGTAGATTGTTCCTCGATTCACATTTGCCCTGTCGGATATATCGCGAATTGTAATGTCATCGAAGTTTTTTTCAGCCATCAGTTCAAGAATGGCTTTCTTGATTGCTTCTTGAGATTTGAGTACCCTTCGATCCACTTTGGTCATTTTAAAGTCACCCTTCTTAAATAATAGGCAATTTTGTATGGTTTGTTGAGTATTCCACACATCGCGAGGAATTGATTATTGCAAGCATTTCCTTTCCGCTTAGAATTATAAACGTGAGTTGATTAAACAATCAATGTCCATTTTGTTTGGAGTTGCTGGAAATAGGATGCCAGAGCTTGACACACACTTATAAAAAGGAGGATGCAATTCATGGACACATGGTCGAAAGAAGAACTTCACAAGATTGCTCAAACTGATGACCTACACATCTCGCCGTTCCGTGAAGATGGAGTAACCTATGGCACCCCAACTTGGATTTGGTCCGTTGTGGTCGGCGACTCACTCTTTGTACGCGCCTACCACGGGCAGAACTCACGTTGGTACCAGGCAGCGATACGGCAGAAGGCGGGGCGAATCACTGTCGCCGAATTCGACCATGATTTAAGGAACAGAAAGGGAGGACCAACAGATGGATTATACGAAACTCGGGAATACCGGGTTGGATGTATCTCGGATTTGTCTTGGATGTATGGGCTTCGGCGACGCAGAGAAAGGGCATCATCGATGGGTGCTTGATGAGGAACGTGCTCGTCCCATCATAAAAAAGGCTCTGGAGCTTGGAATCAATTTTTTTGATACAGCGAACGTCTATGCTGAGGGAACAAGCGAGGAAATCGTTGGAAAGGTACTGAAGGATTATGCCAGCCGGGATGAAGTCGTTATTGCAACCAAAGTTCACGGGCGAATGCGACCGGGACCCAACTGCGCCGGACTCTCCCGTAAAGCGATCATGAGCGAAATCGACAAGAGCCTTAAGCGATTGAGAACCGACTACGTCGATTTGTATCAAATTCATCGTTGGGATTACAACACGCCCATCGAAGAGACGATGGAGGCCCTTCACGACGTAGTCAAGGCCGGGAAAGCACGATACATTGGCGCTTCTGCCATGTGGGCATGGCAGTTCCAGAAGGCATTGCACGTAGCGGAGAAAAATGGGTGGACCCGATTTGTATCGATGCAGAATCATTTAAACCTCATTTACCGCGAAGAGGAGCGAGAGATGCTGCCGCTTTGCAAGGAAGAAAAAATTGGGGTCATTCCTTATAGCCCGCTCGCAGGCGGAAGATTGGCGCGGGAGGCAACAACACCTCGTGCCGAAACCGATGAAATTGCCAAACAGAAATATGATGCAACAGCAGACGCGGATCAACTGGTTGTAAACCGGGTTGCGAGTCTGGCGGATCAATATGGCGTTCGCCGCGTTCACATTGCTCTTGCGTGGCTTCTGCACAAAGAGTCGGTCACCGCCCCGATCGTCGGCGCTACGAAAATTTCCCATCTCGAGGATGCGAATGCTGCCCTTTCCATTCAATTAACGCCTAAAGAAATTGCGTTTTTGGAAGAACCGTATGTCCCGCACCGAATCGTTGGTCATTTTTGAAATAGCTCTGCGCGATTCATTCGCTTCTTCAACGAGGTTCGTTGGCAGGGGAGAATAAATGAACAGTACTTGGAAAATATATCTGCTGGCATTCATGAGTTTCTATGTCAGTACATCGGAGTATGTCATCGCCGGTATTCTGGACCAGATCGCAGCCTGGGCAAATATTTCGATATCCGCTGCAGGACAACTGATCACTGTATTTGCGATCGCAGGCGTGATCGGTTCGCCGATTTTCGTGATGGCGACAACGAAGATGGATCAGCGCCATTTGTTAATGCTTGCTCTCGCGATAGTTGTGCTCGGCAGCGTATTGACCGTTACGTTACCGGGCTTCGGATTTCTCATTGTCTCTCGGATTGTCCTTGCCATAGGTGGCGGCGTATTTGTCATCGCCGCGAAGACCGTCGCGGCGAAACTGGCGGCGCCAGGCAAGCAAGCCGGGGCGATCGGCACCGTGATCATTGGGTTCAGCGCCTCCCTTATTGCCGGGGTTCCCATTGGCCGCGTTGTGGCCGCAGCCTACGGCTGGAAGGTCATCTTCGTCGGTATCGGCATTCTTAGTTTACTTGCGATCTTCGTTGTGGCGCGAACGATTCCGCCCACAGAAGGTGATGCGCCTGTTCCGCTCGGCAAGCAACTGGCTCTTTTGAAGAATCCGAACATCCTTACTGGTTTTGGTGTGACGTTCTTCTGGCAGTTAGGATATGCCATGCTCTATGCCTATATTGCCCCCTTCTTGCTAAATGTTACATCCATGAGCGAACGGGAAGTGAGCATGGCGCTTTTTGCCTTCGGTGTCGCTACCTTAATCGGTTCCAAGTTCGGCGGATTCATGACCGACCGGATCGGTATCCCAAGGTCACTTATCGGGGGAATGATCGTTCATGTGTTAGCCCTGGTACTGCTGTCCGGTTTCGCCAAATCGACTGTCGTCACCATACCGCTTCTTATGCTGTGGGCTTTCTCGGCATGGTCGTCCGGTCCGGGATTGCAGTTTAGCTTGGTCGCGCTCGCACCTGAAGCTTCCGGAATCATGCTGAGTCTGTATGGTTCCATCTTACAGCTTAGTATCGCTGCAGCCGGCGGAATTGGTGGCATTGCAGCAGGAGGTTTGTCCATACGGGCGGTCGGTTGGATCGCAGCCGTGTCAGTCGCCATTGCCGTCATTCTTGCGGCGATCTCATTCAGCCGAAAATCAAGCAGGAGGTTTCGTTATGGATCGAATTGAGAAGAGCAAGGAAAAGTACAAAATGCTCTTCGGGGATGGCGTGCCAGCCGCATATGCTACCGATCCTGATTTTCAGGATATCCTGAGCCGCTTCATTTTTGGGGAAGTTTTTGACCAAGGAAAACTGGACGATAAGCAGCGCGAGCTGATCACCTTGGTGGTGCTTGCTACTAACCAAACATTGCCTCAGCTCAAGGCACATGCTAACGCCGCGCTGAACGTTGGTCTCACGCCGATGGAAATCAAAGAGGCGATTTACCAGTGTGCGCCATACCTTGGATTCCCCAGAACGCTAAATGCCGTGGCCGAGGTCAATAAGGTTTTCAAAGCGAGAAATATTGCATTACCGCTCGACAGCCAAAAGCAGGTCACAGAAGAAACCCGTTTTGACAAGGGACTCGCCGTGCAGACAGAGATTTTCGGCGATGTTATTGAAAAGATGCGCGAAAGTGCTCCGGCAAATCAAAAACACATCCAGGACTATCTTTCATCTTTCTGTTTTGGTGACTTCTATACGCGCGGCGGACTTGATATAAAAACACGGGAATTGCTGACACTGTGCATCATAAGCGCGCTCGGCGGTGCGGAAGGCCAAGTGAAGGCCCATGTGCAGGGGAACAGAAATGTGGGCAATGGCAAGGAAACCTTGATCGCCGCCATCACCCATTGTCTGCCCTACATGGGCTTCCCGAGAACGTTGAACGCCTTAGCTTGTATGAATGAAGTGATTCCGGAAAATTAATCGAAAGGGGCTAATGTACGATGTCGAATATTCAAGATCAAGTGGTCATTATTACGGGGGCTTCTTCCGGGATTGGAGAAGCGACCGCCAAAGAACTGGCGTCCAAAGGTGCGAAGCTGGTGTTGGCCGCTCGTCGTGAAGACCGATTGAAGAAATTACAAGATGAAATTCAAGCGGCTGGCGGACAAGCTCGTTATCAAGTTGTCGATGTGACTTCTTATGAGCAAATGCAAGAGCTTGCTGCTTTTACCCTCAGAGAATTTGGCAAAATCGACGTTCTCGTCAATAATGCCGGCATCATGCCGCAAGCTTTTCTTTCCAAGAACAAGGTGGATGAATGGGATCGGATGATCGATGTAAATATCAAAGGAGTTTTATACGCGATTGCGGCTGTAACTCCGTCCATGAGAGAGCGTAAATCCGGTCATATCATCAACCTTTCGTCGGTGGCCGGTCATAACATTTACCCGGGTGGAACGGTCTATTGCGGTACCAAACATGCGGTAAAAGCCATCTCGGAAGGACTGCGACAAGAGGAAGCGATGAGCGGGACAAGCATTCGGGTGACGAATGTTTCTCCAGGTGCTGTCAGCAGCGAGTTGCTTGAAACGATTTCCGATCCGGAGATGAAGGAGGGAATGGAGGATTTCTACAAAGTTGCCATTGATGCCGACCGCATTGCTCGCGCCATCTCTTTTGCGATTGAGCAACCATCCGATGTGGCCATCAACGAAATGATCATTCGTCCAACCGTTCAGGTTGGCTGATGATCCAGAAAGAAGGTTAAATAGGGCTTGCTGAACAAGATCAATTTAAGCTGCTCCCAACGCATGAGCCTAGACCGTGATTTTCTTTGCGGTTTTCATGCAAAAAATCGGACGGAACGCAATGAATCTGAAAAAAGAGAAAAAAAGAACCCGCAGTCGCCGTTCCAGGTTCATAACCAGAAACTGGATAGCGATGACAGTTAAACTTGTATGAGCACCGCGGGAGCAAATTCGGCCCAAACCCAACTTGCGTTTGCCTTCGCCGAACTTTCCTTCGATCGCATTGCGCTGTGCAGCGTCTTGCTTCTCTTGCTTTCGATCATCGGCGTCACGTTGTTCTTTGGA
>NZ_AUCP01000036.1 GCF_000429825.1 Cohnella thermotolerans DSM 17683 | reverse complement strand
TTCGATGTGGTCGAAGTCGCTTTTGCCTTGGCAAAGCAAGCCAAGATAGCTGGTCATGACATCGCCATGACTGTGAATCGGGTTCTCCATTCCTTTCACGGTGGAGCGATTGAGACGCTGCGGCAATCGGGTATGGGAAAGCAAGGCGCCGACGGTGGCCAGGCCAGCATGCGTAGTCAACAGAATTTCCTTAGATTGGGTGAATTGGATTCTCATATGTAGCACCTCGCAGGTGAAAGTGGATCATTCATGGTTCCTTTAAAATTCACCATCGGAGATGCGATTTCCTTTCTTTTTCTTCTTTTTCACAGAAGAACTATCACGGATTCAGGATAGAGTCAGATTTCCACTGATTTCCTAAGGGGGCGGAGAACATGCCGAACGAACCATCGAATGAGAGGCCGGGCTTTGCGAAGCTTCCGGAATTTTTGGTTGAATACGCCGATGAGATTGAGCGGATTTTCGCGGAAGCGGCCGGCGAGATCGCCGAATTCCCCGACGGCTTGCGCGAGCTCGGACAAGCCCTTCTTGCGAAATCCGATCCGATGCGCAACGGCGGAACGACGAACGGAATCTGCTATCTGCTCCCTTATTGGGCAGGAGAGCCGGCGGGAAGTCCGATCGGACTGTGCCGGGAACTGGCGGTGGCCAACATTTATATGATGCTTCATTTCTTCCTGGTCGACGATGCGATGGACGGAGAGGAGGGCGGGCCGGGGAACGGGGTTCGCGCCTATCTGTCGCTCTCGGAGCTGTTCCACGAGCGGTTCCTGCGCCGCTACGCCCGGCATTTCTCCTCCGATTCTCCGCTGTGGGGCTACAACCGCAAGTATTTGGAGGAGTGGGCGCGCGTCGTCTACCGGGAGACCGATCTGCCGGCGGATCCGCGGGATGTCGGGCGCCTGGCCGGCAAAGCGGCGCCGGTGAAGCTGTGCGCGACGGGACTGCTGATCGGGGCCGGTCGGGAGGAGGACGTCTCCCGGACGGAGGAAGCGGTCGATCTTGCGCTGGCCGTGCTTCAGCTATCCGACGATCTGGCCGATTGGCGCGACGATCTGCCGAAGCAAGCGAACGCGAACGCCTTCCTTACGCTCGTGAAGGAACGGCTTCAACCGGACGCCGCTCTGGACGAGACGGCGGTGAAGCGGGCGATCTACCGGCACGGTTGTCTCGATCGCCTGGCGGATATCGCCGACAGCCATGTCGCCCGAATGGGACTTCTGGAGGGCGCGCAGCCGAAGCTGGCCGCCTTTCAAGCCTGGATCGCCGCAAGCATCCGGAAGGATGCGCGGGAAGTGGAGGAATGGACGACGAAGCTTGCGGCAGGAGGAGGGTTCGCCAACTACCTGTCCAAGCTGTAATCGCCTCCTTTTGTCAAATTTATCGAAAATTTAGAAAACGATAGCGACTAAGAGACTAGTACGTGGTATGATAGAAGAAGTAGTTCATCCATTCTATGGAAGGATTGTGATCCTATGTCTTTGGAATTGTTAAAGGTGGAGATCATCAAGAAGGCTTGGTCCGACGAGGAATTTAAGACAAGCTTGCTGTCCGATCCGAAGAACACGATCAAATCCGAATTCGGCGTGGACTTTGCCCCCGAAATCGACCTACAAGTGGTAGAAGAGACGCCCAATCGCTTCTACCTGACCCTTCCTCCGAGTCCGGAAGCCGTGGACGACGGAACGTCAAGTCCGGAGGGCGTCTGGAGCTGAATGAGATGAATCGAGAGGGAACCGGAGAATCGCTTCGGTTCCCTTGCCCTTTTCGCTGCGGAAGTCGAGCGTTCCTCTCATCACCTCGACGATCCGGAACGTGACCATCAAGCCGAGCCCGGTTCCTTTCGTTTTGGTAGAGAAGAAAGGCTCGCCCAGCTTGGCGATTTGTTCCGGCTCGATCCCCTCTCCGTTATCCTCGATGCGCAGCACCGCCGTCCCGTTCTCCACGTAACCTTCGATCCGGATCCAGCCGTCCGCCGTCAAAGCTTCGACGCTGTTTTTGACAATATTAATAATCGCCTGCTTCAGCTTCGAGGCGTTGCCCTGGATGAACAGGTTTTCTTCGATCCGGACCGTCAGCGTTCCGCCGTGCATGGCGACGAGCGGGTTCATAATCGACTCGATTTTGCTTATCTCTTCGGCCAAATTCAAGCGCTCGACCGTATCCAACTCCGGCTTGGCGAAGGTCAGGAAGTCGGTAATGATGTTGGAGGCGCGATCCAACTCGTGAATGGCCATTTTGAAGTACTGAGCGTTTCCTTCCTCGGCTTTGCCGGCCAGCAGTTGCAGAAAGCCCCGCGTAACTTGCAGCGGATTGCGCACTTCGTGGGCGACCGATGCGGCCAGCTCGCTGATGATCTTGATTTTCTCCGATCGTTGCAGCCTGTGGTTGTAAAGCTCCAATTCCTTCGAGTAGCTGACCAGCTTCGAATAGTCGGACGAGATCCGTCTGGCCAAAATGACGACGAGCGTCACGATAAACGCCATGACGCCGAACTTCCACAGGAACAGCACATACTGGGTTTCTTTGGCAAGGAAAAGAGTCATATCGAGCGCGACCGACAGAGCCAATACGAAAATGCCGACCGACAACAGGATGCCGTCTTTATTGCCTTTAAGAGCGTTTCGAACGGACAGAACGATAATGAACAGCATCTGAACGAGAATGAGAAGGCCGAGAATCGTGGTCGTAAACAGATCGTACAGGGCGAAATAACGGTCTCCCTCCACTTTATAGAAGAGGACGACCGCAACGCAAAACAGCGAATAGCCCGCTTGAAGCTTGGCGAATTTCGCATACAGCGCGGACGTGTCGTCAAAGACGCGGCCGATATAGAAATTAAGCGCGGGAAACATGGCGAAGACGGACAGATCGAACAGGATCAGGAACAGGTTCCCGAATCTCGGGAAATAGATGTACGGAAGCGGCGAATACGTCGCGATGAGAATGCCTGTCGTCAGAGCGATCGTACATAAAGAGAGCCAGGGTCCGCGCTGCCTCCCGTTCAGGTAGCCGGAACACAACGACATGATGAGCCCTACGAACGTGATGGACGCGCCGAGCAGAAGGTCGGGCAGGTTGCGGCGAATGAATCGGTCGGACAGCGAATCCAGCTCCCCGATCCGAATGTCGCTGCTGAGCCCCGCCTTCTTCTCCGAGAGAATGCGGATGTACAATTCGGCAGGTACGTTCTTTGCGCCGAGCGGCAGCAGCAGCTTGTCGCGCTCGAATATAAAGTGGCGCTGCGATTCGAACATGAGGCGTTGATCGGCATAAACGGCGATGTCCAGACCATACAGCCGTTCCACCAGTATGCCCGGGCTTCGCCAGCGGGAGGTCGGGGGAACGTCGATACGAACCCACATCCCGACTTTCCCCTTCGGGATGTTCGTTATCGCATGGCCGGCGCGGCTGGGCATCCATTGGCCGGATGCGGGAGGAATTTCCGATTGCGCGTCTTCGCTGCCGATCCACATGACGTCCCAGCTCTCGATGACCGCTTCTTTCGATTGTGCATGGGCTCGGGACGGAGGCACGAAGAGGACGGCGCCAACAATCAGAATGAAAATGATAGGAATCATGGGCAGCGAACGAATCGATCTCATTGCGCACCTCTCGGCAACTTCTTGGTCTGAAATCCAATTCGACACGCTTCCCCAGTCTCCTGTAAATATTGATAAAAATTTCATGAATACTCTAAAAAACACGCCGATCCGCCGCCGCCCGGTCGCGAGCGCAGCAAGATCGGCGTATGTCTGTCGAATGGCATGGATGGATGGAAGCGCCTATCCGGCCCATCGGCTGCCGCCGGGAGCGGGGCAAGTCTTGTCCGGGAATTTGGCCCGGACCTCGACGAAGCATCCGCAATGCGAACAAGTCGAGCCGTACTGCAAGGACGGGCAGGAGGAGCAGGCGGCCAGACGGCTCTCGTATACTTCGTCCGGGACGCATGCTTCGGGGAAACGGGAGATTTGGCGAACCATCTTCTCGATCTGCTCCCGGGTCGCGTGAACATCCGCGGAGCAGCCTTTGCACGGGGAGCTTGTCTGCATGCCGAACGTTCCCCTCCTTTACGGTTAATCGATCCCCTCGGGCGCAGCTTTCTCGTAGTACAGGCGAAAAAGAATGTCCTGCTTGTAATTGCCGAATCCGTTGCCGAACAGGGTGAGTCCGCCGACATTGCGCGATTGGCTCTCGACCGCGATCCGGAGCGTCCACTGTTTGTCCCAGACGTTGACCTGATCGAGGGTCACATCGGACATCGGGTTTCCGTCCATTCGGGTGCCTTGGGTCGTCACCGTCAGATGCTTGAGCAGCCCGTACTGGTTGATGTCGTCGGGCCACCAGGGCGGATTGTATTTGCCCCGCTTGTCGCCGAAATCGCCGGGGCTCGTCCAGGTGCCGAGCTTCACGTTGTTCAAGTAGAACGTAATGTCGGACGGCCATTCATTGTTCGTCAGCGGCGCTTCCGAGGCGATCTCCATCGAAATGACGAGCTCTTTCGGGCTTTCCGTGGCCAGCAGGAAGTTGGGAATCTTGTATTCGATAAAGCCTTCGCTGAACCAGATAATTTTCGCGTTGAATCGGTCGGCGTCCAGGAAGGACCGGGGATCGTCGACGATGCCGAGAAATTGCTCGGTCGTGGCCAAGCCGCACGTCGGCTCCACATGGAAGTCCGTGAAATGTCCGACGGAAATTTCCCTCTGGTGATATTCCCGAATGTGCTCCATCTTGTTCGGGAACGCGATCTCCGCCTGTTCGACTTGCAGCGAGCATACCTTCTGCACACCGCCGCGGCTTGGCTGCATTTCGCTGCGGACAATGCCGGCTTTCTCCAACTTTTTAATGTGCATCGTCATGATGGCGCTGCTCAGGCCGACCGCTTCCGACAGCTCGCGAATATTCATGGGCTGCTTGGCCAGCAGGCGGATCACCTTGAGGCGGACGCTGCTTGCCAGCGCTTCGTATACGGGCAAGGATTTCTCGGTAATGTCGAGGTTCATGCCTATCCTCCAGTTCGGTTCCAACGATGAGAGTGTGTAAGAATAATATATATTTTTATTAATTATTTCGCAACGACACATGCCATCGTCCGGATTCGGACTGTCGGACCGGGGGAAGGGCAAAAAGCGGTCCGTACTTCATTTGGCCTTGATCGTATTGACACGAAAGCGCTTTTTCATTATTGTTGATGTTGAAATAAACATATTACTGGAAATATTAATTATTAAAGCTCGGGCAGAGGAGGAAATCGGGTTGGCAGACCGCAAAATCGTCGTTCACGCCGACTGGTCGCTGGGCACGATCAACAAGAACATTTACGGCCATTTCGCCGAGCATCTGGGCCGCTGCATCTATGAAGGCTTATGGGTAGGCGAGGATTCGGCCATCCCGAACACGAAGGGGATCCGTAACGACGTATTGGAAGCGCTTCGGAAGCTGAACGTTCCGGTGCTGCGCTGGCCGGGCGGCTGCTTCGCCGACGAGTACCACTGGAAGGACGGCGTCGGCCCGCGCGAGTCCCGCAAACGGATGATCAACACCCACTGGGGCGGCGTGGTGGAGAACAACCATTTCGGCACGCATGAATTTTTCGAACTGTGCGAGCTGCTCGGCGCCGAGCCGTACATCTGCGGCAACGTGGGCAGCGGCACCGTTCAGGAGATGTCGGAGTGGGTCGAGTACATGACGTCGGGCGGCGATTCTCCGATGGCCAACTGGCGCAGGGAGAACGGCCGGGAGAAGCCCTGGAAGCTGAAATATTTCGGCGTCGGCAACGAGAACTGGGGCTGCGGCGGCAACATGAGGCCGGAGCATTACGCCGATCTGTACCGCAATTATCAAACCTATGTCCGCCAGTACGGCGACAACCGGCTGTACAAGATCGCCGGCGGCGCCAACGTCGACGATTACAATTGGACGGACGTGCTGATGCGCGAGGCGCACTGGCTCATGGACGGGCTGAGCCTGCATAACTATACGATTCCGGGAAGCTGGGAAAATAAACGGCCGGCGCTCGGCTTCGACGAACGCGAATGGTTCGAGACGATGCAGAAGTCGCTTCGCATGGACGAGCTGATTACGCGCCACAGCACGATCATGGACCGCTACGACCCGCAGAAGCGCGTCGGCTTGATCGTCGACGAGTGGGGCACCTGGTTCCTGCCGGAGCCGGGAACGAATCCGGGCTTCCTGTATCAGCAGAACACGATGCGCGACGCGCTGGTGGCGGCGATTCACCTGCACGTGTTCCACAAGCATTGCGACCGCGTGCAAATGGCGAATCTGGCGCAGATGGTCAACGTGCTTCAGGCCGTCGTCCTGACGGAAGGGGACAAGATGCTGCTGACGCCGACCTACCACGTGCTGGAGATGTTCAAGGCGCATCAGAATGCCGAAGCGCTGGCCGTACACGGCACGTTCGGGGAGTACGAGATGGACGGCGCAAGCTTGCCGCAGGTGAGCCTGTCGGCCTCGAAGAAGGACGGCAAGCTGCACATCAGCTTGTGCAACCTGAGCCATGCGGACGCGGCCGACCTGCAGATCGAGCTGCGCGGCACCGAAGCGGCATACGATTGCCGCGGCGTTATTCTCGCGGCCGACGAGATCGGCGCGCACAACACGTTCGAGCAGCCGGAGCGCGTCGCGCCGCGGCCGTTCGAGGGTGCGACGCTCGAGGGAGGCAAGCTGCAAGTCCGCTTGCCGGCGGCGTCCGTCGTCGCGCTGTCGTTGGAGGCGCGGTAAGAGCAAGAAGCCAGCCTTTTGGGGGCTGGCTTCTTGTGTTTGGCGGAGGCGCCGAGCAAGACGGGCGGTGCGGCGTCGAGGAGCGGAACAAGACTTGATCGCAGCCCGGTACAAATTCCATCCGTCCTCCGACAGGAAGCGGCCATAGTAGCGTTCAAGACGAACCCGATCGTTCCGCAGGCTCTGCGGAGGCAAACAAACCCGCGAGTGCAATGCCGTTCGGATGCTGTTGCCATCGAATATAATCCGGCAACCGTTCCGCGATCAATTTGCCGATGCCGCTGCGCTGATGCTCGGGCAGAACGGCGACATCCTGAATATAAAAATACATGGAGTCGTCGCCGACGATTCGCCCCATGCCGACCGCAGCGCCGCCGCTAACGGCGACCATCGCATAAAGCGAATGGGCGAGGGAATGCGACGCCATGTCCGAGTCGACGGTTCCCCATCCGACGGATTCCCACAGGAACCGATGTTCGGACACCGTTGGAGACCGCTCGATTATCTTCGAGGCCACCTTATCTACGGAAGGATAGGCGGCTGTCCTGTCAACCGCCTCGTTACGATTTGCCGATAACGTCCTCCATGACGCGCCCCCCCTCTCTTCCTATCCTAATCCGAAATGTCAGGAAGGAATAAGAAAAACTTTGCGCGGAAAACCAAACGAAAAACCCCCGGCATCGAGCGCCGAGGGTTGCAAAAAAGTCTAAATATTGGGAACTGCAAGATAGATCTTGCGTACTTGTTATTGATTTGTTACAATGGCATATGCCCTTGTGATATGTACATCTTAAGCAATCATAAACCATATTATCACAAGCGGAAGCGTTTGTCAAGAATGAAATGGCTTCTCGAAGCGTTGAAGGAGGGGTTGGGGAAATGTCGGACGACCGGACGGAATTCCTTATCGGCGAAGATCTGGCTCTCCCGCCGGGCATCAAGATGGATGACCCTGTGCGGATGTACTTAAAGGAGATCGGACGCGTTCCGTTGCTCTCAGCCGATGAAGAGATTGAGCTGGCGAAGCGGATCGAAGAAGGCGACGAATGGGCCAAACGGAGATTGGCGGAAGCGAATCTGCGTCTGGTCGTCAGCATCGCCCGCAGATATGTCGGACGCGGCATGTTGTTCCTCGACCTCATCCAGGAAGGCAACATGGGCCTGATCAAAGCCGTCGAGAAGTTCGATTACCGCAAAGGCTTCAAATTCAGCACGTACGCGACTTGGTGGATTCGCCAGGCGATCACCCGGAGCATCGCGGATCAGAGCCGTACGATCCGGATTCCGGTTCACATGGTGGAGACGATCAATAAGCTCGTGCGCGTCTCCCGCCAATTGCTGCAGGAGCTCGGACGGGAACCGACGCCGGAAGAGATCGGGCAAGCGATGGAGCTGGAGCCGGATAAAGTCAGGGAAATTTTAAAAATATCGCAGGAGCCGGTGTCGCTCGAGATGCCGATCGGGGACGAGAACGATTCGAAGCTGGGCGAATTTATCGAGGATCAGGATGCGCCCGCGCCTTCCGAAGCCGCGGCGTTCGAGCTGTTGAAGGAGCAGCTCGCGGAAGTGCTCGACACGCTGACGGAGCGCGAAGAGAACGTGCTTCGGCTGCGTTTCGGGCTGGACGACGGACGGACCCGCACGCTCGAGGAAGTGGGCCAGGAATTCGGCGTCACTCGCGAGCGGATTCGCCAGATCGAAGCGAAGGCGCTGCGCAAGCTGCGGCACCCGAGCCGGAGCAAGCGGCTCAAAGATTTCTTGGATTAACCCGGAGGAGGACGAGGCATGCGAGAGCAAGAGACCGGATTTCTCATCCGCTGTTTGCGGTGCGGCGAAGAGCTTCGGGTTGTGCCGGGCCGGCGCGACTACCGCAACGAGCGCATCGTGTTCGGCACGGACAATTACGGTGCGGACCAAATCTCCTGCGAGTGCGGCCAGGCGTTGGACGAGTACAGCCGATTCGAGAACGGCCCCGAGGAGCGCGAATTTGTCGTTGAGTGGCGCGATATCTCCAAGGCGTAAACGGAGGGAAAATAAAAGCGGTCAGGGAACGATTAGTCCCTGGACCGCTTTTATTCGTATGTCTTCAACGGAAAGCCCTTATGCCCAGCAGAACCAGCGGTGCCTTTGCTTGCAAAGCCATGATTATTGAAACTGAGGGAGGTAAGGTTGATGAACGACCAAATATTCATCCAGGATCTGTTTGGCGACCGTAAAGGAAGGCACCATCGGGTGAACCGTCAGCGCATTGAGCGCGGCTTGATAGTCGCCTTTGACGGCAGCTTCCACGGTGAACCGCTCGTAGGCTTTGATAGGGTGAATCAAGGCCTTGGATGCTCCCGGAATTTCCCCGACGGTCAGCGGTGAATAACCGTTGCCGTTGACCAGACAAGGAACTTCAACCACGTCGTCATCGCTCAACCCGCCGATAGTGCCGTTGTTCGGCACGTTCAGAATCAGAACTTGCGGCTTGTTCAAATGGATGCTCTTGATAATATTGATCGCCAGTCCTTCGTAGCCTTCCTCTTCGAACTCCAGCGGAGCCGGCTCCTCATGCTCGTGAATATTGTGAACATGGCCGGACGTTTCGCGGGACATATAGGTGCTCGAACGCTTTTCCAAAGTATCGTTATAATCCTTCCAAGCTTCGGCAAGCTTTCCTTCCTTGACAAGCGGGGTGATGCGCTGCAGAAGGGGACGATTAAGCTTGACGATCTGTTCGCCGCGCGTCTCTCCGACTTCTAAAATGTTTTTGACCGCTTGGTCGTAATAGTAGAAGTAGTATAAGTACTCGTTGGGCAGCATGCCGATATTGCGGATCAACTCCGGATCGAAGAAGCTGAAAATATGCGAGGATTTCTGCAAACGTTCGAAGTTTTCGAGCAGGTAGGGCATTTGGTCCTGACCGTCAAGAAGCACCTTCGGCACCCAGCCAAGGTGGTTCAAGCCGAAATAATCGACCTGCAAACGGTTGGCGTGCACGCGCAGAAATTTGCTCAAGGCGTTCTTGATGCCGGCGTGGGCGTCGCAGATGCCGATCGTCTTCGCGGAACCGTACGTGTTGAGGGCTTGAGCGAGAAGACCGGAAGGGTTGCTAAAATTCAGCAGCCAGGCGTTCGGAGCCTCTTCGGCAATGATTCGCGAGTATTCGATCATGACCGGAATGGTCCGGAGCGCCATGGCGAAGCCCCCGGGGCCGGTGGTTTCCTGACCGAGGACGCCATATTTCAGGGCAACCCTCTCGTCGTTGACGCGGCTCTCTTCCTGCCCCACACGCACGGCGGAGAAGATAAAGTCGGTTCCTCTGACCGCCTCCCGAATGTCCGTCGTGAAAGTCACTTTGAACGGGGCGTTGTTTTTCTCCGCTATATATTTGGAAAGCTTGCCCATGACGGACAGCCTTTCTTCATCGTTGTCGAACAAAGCGACTTCGCGAAATTCCAACTCCTTGGAATGCCGGATCAGACCGTTTACCAATAATGCCGTTCTCATGCCAGCGCCGCCTAGTACCGTAAGTTTCATCGTATGATTCCTCCTGTATCAGTTCTTGGGTTTGAATTCTTCCAGGGAGACGACCTCGTTCCAGGTCGGAGAAGCGGCCGTACCGCCCAGCCCTCGGACGGAGCAGGATCCGCAGTAATTGCCAAGCCGTACCGCCTCTTCTAACGGCCAGCCCCTGGACAGACCCGTCAGCAAACCCGCAAGGAAATTGTCTCCGGCGCCCGTCGTATCGATCGGATGATCGACCGGATACCCCTTCACTCTTTTGGGCGTTCCCCCGTCGGAGTATACGGCTCCTTCCGGCCCCAGTTTGATGACGACGGTGTCCAACAGCTCTCCAAGCGCCTCCAGCGCTTGTTCCGCCGTCTCCGTTCCGGTGATCGCGAGCGCCTCTTTCAGGTTGGGCGTGTACAAATGACCTAACCGGAGAATGTCCTTCAGCCTCGGATCGGTCAGCCACGAATCGTCCCAGCCCAGATCGTACACGACGCGCATCCCTTGGCTCCGAGCCGCTTCGATCAAGGGCACGTATTCCGGTTTTGGGTTAACGAGTATGAAGCGCGATGCCGATTGCCGTACCATTTGCATGAGGTGATCTTGGTAACGCGGGAAATCCAGCTTGTCCTCATAGGTCAGGAACGCTCGATCGCCTCCATGATTGAACGCCGCGGTGACGTTTCGCAACGGACGGTCGAGACGATAGATTCGGTCGGTGGAGATGCCTTCTCTTTTGAGGCGCCATTCGGTAAGCTCGCTCAAATCATCGTTGCCGAGAGGGGACAAGACGCAAACGTCCATTCCGAGACGGGACATCGCCACGGACGTAATATAGGCGCTTCCTCCGCAGGTGAATTCGAACGCCCCGCTGTACACCTCCTCTCCCGGCATAGGCATTCGGGGAATGGAGGCAAAGATCACATCCGTGAAGATCGTCCCGCAAACCAGCGCGTCATAGGTTCTCACACCGCAAGCACCTCCCAAGTTCGCTCATCTGTTCAAATTCATTATAACGTTACTACAAATTGATGCAAGAGAAGACTTGTCTATTCGCCAAATCTCCCCTTTATCCCTTAACCCCGCCTGCCGTCAAGCCGCCTACAATATAACGGTACAGAAACAGCGAGATCAATACCGGAGGCAGCGAGGCGATAAAACCGGCCGCCGTCATCAGGCCCCAGTCCAGACTGTGTTTGCCCACAAATTCGCTTACGGCGATCGGCAGCGTTTTGGAGGCGTACGTCTGGGTAAAGGAGCTGGCGAACATGAATTCGTCCCAGGCCGTCAGGAACGTAAAAATCGAGGTTGCCGCGATTCCCGGCATGGCCAGCGGAAAAACAATCGTGAACATCGTACGAAAACGCCCGCTTCCGTCCACAAACGCCGCTTCCTCCATCTCCTTCGGAACGTTTTTGAAATAGCCCGTCATCATCCAGACGGCGAATGGCAAAGAGAAGGTGATATAAGACACGATCAGCGCCCAAACCGTATTGAGCAAAGGCGGCGTTCGAAACCAAACGATGTCGGTGAACGGAATGCCGACCGTTACGCCGTCGCGCATCATCATGTAAAGGGGAACGACGATGCTGATCGTCGGCAGCAGCTGCATCGCCAAAATGGCGAAGAGAGCGGTGGAGCGGAAGCGGAACTTGATCCGGGCCAGCGCATAGGAAGCGAAGACGCCGATCAAAATCGTGAATGCCGTCGTAACCGCGGCGACGACAACGCTGTTGCGAATGGCGGAGACGAAGTCCAATGCTCCCGGCCCGCCGAACAGCTGCCGGTAATTGATCAGAGTGAACTTCTTCGGAAACAGGTGCCCGCTCAGCAGTTCCTGCTTCTCCATCAAGGACGACAGCACAAGATTGGCGAACGGAGCCAGAGTGAACACGCACAGCAGCGCAAGTCCGATCCACAAATAAAACGGCGGGATCAATTCCGTCGGTTTCGCTCTGAACAAGCGTCTCCCGATTCCCCTTCGCAAAGTCGTGTTTGACATGATGCCCCTCCTCTCAATCGGTGTCCGAGTTGCGTCTCAACAAAATCATGTAAACGACGATCAGCAGGATAATAAACAACGTCGTCAGCCAGGCCATGGCGGACGATCTTCCCAAGTAGAAGTAACGGAACGCGTTGTTGAACGTCAAATAGCTGACGGATGTCGTCGGGTCTCCCGTAAAGACGGTGAGAATGTCGTATACCCGGATCGCGTTGATCAGTCGGAGCACAACCGCTACGATGACGGACGGCATCAACTGCGGGATCGTCACGTGCTTGAGCTTCTTCCAGAAACCCGCGCCGTCCATGGCCGCGGCTTCATAGAGGGACCCGGGAATATGCTGCATTCCCGCCAGGAGCAACAAAGTCATAAACGGCGTCGTCTTCCATACGTCCGCCAAAATCACGAAGTTCATGATGGAATCCGAATTGCCGAGCCAGACCGGATTCTGATCCGGCGCAAGCAGGTGCGCTCGATGCAGCAGTTGGCTCAGCGCGCCGTTGCCCGGCTGATAAATCCAGTTCCACATCAAGCCGTTGACCAGTGTGAGAAGCGCCCAAGGGACGATGATCGATCCCCGGAAGAACGTGCGGCCTTTGAAAGATTGGTTGAGCAGCAGGGCGCTGAAGAAGCCGAGAACCAGCTCGGCGGCGACCGATAGAATCGTAAAATAGAAGGTGCGGTCGATCGAGACCCAGAAGTCGTGATTTTTGAGCAGCTCCAGATAGTTGCCCCATCCGATGAAGCGAACGTCCCCCGGTTCCGTCAAATTGTATTTAAACAGGCTCCAGACCGCCGATTGGTAAATCGGGTAGATAAAAACTTTGCAAAGCACATAGACGGTCGGCAATAAAAGCAAGATGGCGAACAAAGTGTCTTTTCGCTTGCGGTTGAGCAGCCCAAGCCTAGGAGAAGGGGATATTCGGGCCATGGCGTCGTGTTCCTCCTTGCTTCGGGAAGCGGCTGGACGCGCCGGCCGCTTCCCCACCGTTTATTGGGAGCTCTCGATTTTCTGTACGGCGCTGTCCAAAGCGGCTTGAGGAGTCTTGTTGCCGACCAGGGCCTCGTGAATCTCGGCCGCAAGCGCATCCGACCACGTTACATAACCGGGTGCGTTTGGACGGTTATAGCCGTATTGATATTGGTTGACGATCTTGGAGAAATGGTTGCTCTTGTCCGAATTGACCACTTCGCTGTCCTGGAACAATTCGTTCAAGGAAGGATAGTTGCCCGTCTTCTGGAAGAACGGAAGCTGGAACTCCTTGCTGGCGACGAAGTTCAGGAAGGCGAGAGCCGCCTCCTTATGCTTGCTGGACTGCAGAATCGCCAAACCCTCCGAGCCCGTAACCGCCGCCGACAGAATGCCGCCTTCTCCCGGCATCAGACCGACGTCCGTTTTGCCGGCCACTTTCGACTTCGTCGGATCGTCCAAATCCGGGTACATATACTCCCAGTTGCTCATCATGGCGATTTTGCCCGCAGCGAACGCGTTCTGCACATCGTTCTCCGTCCATTGCAAGCTGGCGGGATCTACCGTTTTGTCCTTTTGGACGAGATCCGTCATGAATTGAAGGGCTTGAACCCCTCCGCCTTGATTGAAGATGGGCTTGCCGTTGTCGTCGAAAAATTTGCCGCCGAAGGCGCTGGTCAGGCTGACGAAGTCGCAAACAAGGCCTTCCGCTTGCTTCCAGGACCATGCCGAGGCATAGATGCCAAGCTCTTTGAGCTTCAAGGAATCCTCTCTGAACTGGTCCCAAGTAACGGGCGGCTTGTCGATCCCGGCCCTGGCCAGGAGCTCGGTGTTCCAATAAAAGTGCTTTGTGCTTGAGAAATGCGGAATCGCGACGAGATGGCCGTCGTATTTAACGGATTCGAGCGACGAAGGAGAGAATTGTTTTTGTACGTCCGGCGGCACCACGTTTGTCAGGTCGACGGCAAAATTCCCCTTCAGAAATTGCCCGGCCCAGATCGTGTCCATCTCGACGACGTCGATATCGGAGGAATTGGACATGACCGCGGTCGAAATCTTGTTGTAAAGCGAGTTATAGTCCGTGGATACGGCATTCACCTTAATGCCCGTTTGCTTCGTGAACTCAGCGAACGTATCGGCCATCAGATTGTTCTTGTCGTTGCTCCAGAGCAGCGTGATTTCCTGACCCTTAAGCGAAGGATCGTTGATCTTGCTCCAATCCAGCTCGCTTCCCGCCGCCGTTTCGGCTGCGGCGGTTCCCGACGCCGAGCTCGAAGCCGCCGGCGATCCTGTCGGAGCGGCTGAACACCCGGACAACAGCATTAAACCAGCCGCGCAGGCCCCTATCCATTTCACTCCCGATTTCATCCCGTTTCGCCTCCTATAGCGCTTTCATTTTTAATGATTACGTTACAACAAATTAGTTATATTGTTACAACATCATTATATATTTGGGTTATTGGAGCGTCAATATAAGTGACGAAATTTCAGTTCATCTTGTTTGCTATGAGTTTTGAATTACATGGGATGAACGGGTTTATATCGCGATTAGTATTTTACTCTACAGCACGCTGCGGTTACAATGAACTTATAATGATTATTCCGATGTCCGTATGTGTACAACACATAGCTTGTTAATTGGAGGTTGTTATGATGACTGAAGGCAAACAGGGCGTCGCCCTTTATTATGTGATTAAGGAAAAGCTGCTGGAGAAGATCAAAAACGGCGGCATGAGGGTCGGCGACCAGTTGCCGACGGAGAACGAGTTGACCCAGCAGTTCCAGGTCAGCCGGACAACCATCCGGCTGGCGATGCAGCAGTTGGAGCTTGAAGGGTACGTCCGGAAGGTGCAAGGCAAGGGTACTTTTGTGTCCAAGCCGAAGCTGAAGGAATCGTTGACGCCGAGCATCAAGTCCTTCCAGGAGCAAATGAATGGTCTCGGGGTCAAAAGCCACGCCAAGGTGCTGGAGCAGGGGGTTGTTCCCGCCGACATGACGCTGGCGGAGAAGCTGAAGATCGAGTTGAAAGATCCGGTAGTCAAGCTGGTTCGGCTTCGCTACGCCGACTCGGAGCCTTTGCAATACAGCACATCTTTTATTCCGTGGAAGCTTGCGCCGGGCCTGACCGAGGACGACTGCACCGGCTCGCTGTTCGAGCTGCTGCGCACGAAGTATCACATTGCCCTTCAACGTTCGATCGAGTCGATCGAGCCGATTCTCCAGAGCAAGCATACGGCCGGTCTGCTTGAAGTCAAACCCGGATCGCCCGCTTTTCTGCTGGAGTCGATTACTTTTGCAGAGGATGACCGGCCGATTGAATATTCCTCTGCGGTCGTTCGAGGGGATTTGACGAAGTTTACGCTTGAACGTTTCTTTAACAAAGAGGAGAAAAATGAAGGGTAGGTTTTGATTAGGAAAGGAATTGGCACGCGGCAAGTTAGTCTCCACTCAAACGAATTCATCTCGACTGCAAGAGCTTGGTTCGACTCTCTTTGTTTGTCCTAACCGTCCGGGAACGAATTTGTTCCCGGACGGTTCTTTTCAGTTGGAGCGTGCCCAAGCAAGCTGTCGAGGTGATAGGAGACGGTGCGCAGCATCTCGTCTTTGCCCGTTCGTTCCGGGAATGCGGCGCGGTGGACGACCAGCCCGTCGAGAAGCGCGTGCAGCCTTCTCGTCTCAAGCTCGGCGTCCATGCCTTCCTTCGCCAGCTTCCGGGAGACGAGAAGGTCGATCATGCCGCGAAGTCCCGCATAGAGATCGTCGTGCACGTTTTGATAAATCGCGCGTATGCCGGCGTCGGAGGCGGCTTTCCCCGCGAAGGCGAGCCACACTTCGGCTTCCAGCGTACGGATCTCGTCGAGCGGAAGCAGCTCTGCGAGCGCAATCTCGATATCCCGGCGCGGCTCGCCGGTGAACGGCAAGCTTCGAATCCGTTCTCTTACCCGCTTCGAGATCAGACTCATGGAGAACGCGAGCAGCTCGTCCTGCGAAGCGAAGTAATGGCGCAGCGAGCCCAGCGACATTCCCGCTTCGTCCGCCACGCGTCGAACGGATACGCCGTCCAGCCCGTCCGTACGGATCACGCGCCATACGGCTTCCGCAATATTTTCTTTTCGTTCCTCATGATTCACGATTTTTGGCATGTACTCATTATAGCACGCTTGTTTTTCAATACAATCGTGCTATAATAAGTCCGTATTTTTAATACAAATGTATTAAAAAAGAGAGGGGCGGAGCGATGGTTGCGGTCATTATCGGATGTGAAATTGCATTCTGGGTGTTCGTGCTGGCCGGGTTGTTCTGCCGCTATGCGCTCGGTAAACGGCGGATCGGCGCGTTGCTGCTTTATTGCACGCCTGTCGTCGATCTCGTTCTTCTTGCCGTGGCGGCGATCGATTTGAAGAATGGAGCGAGGGCCACGATGGCCCACGGTTTGGCCGCCGTCTACATCGGCGTGTCGATCGCATTCGGGCATTCGATGATTCAATGGGCGGACGCCCGATTCATGCACCGGTTCGCAGGCGGTCCCGCGCCCGCCAAGAAGGCCGGATTTGGCCGGGAGCACGCCCGTCAAGAACGAAGCGGTTGGTACCGGCATCTGCTTGCCTGGGCCATTGGATGTGCGCTGCTGTACGCAACGATACTTATCGTAAACGTGGAAGAGCGGACCGAAAGTCTGGACCGGGTCATTAGGCTGTGGTCGCTCGTGCTGGGCATCGATTTCCTGATCAGCTTCAGCTACACGTTATGGCCGAAGCGCGCTAAAGATGAAGCGTAGCCGGCGCCATGCTTCCGAAGCCGGCAACATTACAAAGAAGTAACATGCACGATCTACTCCTTCCTTGAAGCGAGCGAATCCGCCACTTCCAGCGTCACCGGGCAATGATCGCTGCCCAGCACGTGGGCGTCGATGCCTGCGTCGACAAGATGGGGAATGAGCCTCTCGGAAGCGAGAAAATAGTCGATCCGCCAGCCGACATTGCGCTCCCTCACCTTCGGCATGTTCGACCACCACGTGTAGGCGTCCTCCCGATCCGGGTAGAAATGGCGGAACGTATCGATAAATCCGGCGTCCAGCAGCCGCGTCATCTTCTCCCGCTCTTCGTCGGTGAAGCCGGAGTTGCCGCGGTTGCTTCGCCAGTTCTTGATGTCGATCTCCTTGTGCGCCACGTTCAAATCGCCGCAGGCGATGACCGGCTTAACGGCGTCGAGCTGCTGCAAGTAGCCGCGGAACCGATCCTCCCATTCGAGCCGGTACGGGAGCCGGGACAGATCGCGCTTGGCGTTCGGGGTATAGACGTTGACGAGATAGAAGCCTTCGAATTCCAGCGTCAAGATCCGCCCCTCCGGCTCATAGTCGTCCTCGATGCCGTATCGCACGGATAGAGGTCTGATTTTCGTAAAAACGGCCGTCCCCGAATACCCCTTCTTCTCCGCATAGTTCCAGTAGAACGAATACGAATCGCCGTAGTCCAGGCTGATTTGCCCCTCCTGCAGCTTCGTCTCTTGCACGCAGACAATATCCGCGCCCGATTCCAGCACATATTCGTTAAATCCTTTATTGACGCACGCTCTCAAGCCGTTGACGTTCCAGGATGCCAGCTTCATCTTGTCGACTCTCCCTATCGAATCCGAATCTATTCTTCCAGTTTATCATAGATTGCCGCCTTCCGGCCGTCGACTGGGCTTCGGACACGCCGTCCCCGTTCCCTCTGTTCGGGGGCAAGCGCTACAGCCGCGTCCTGCCGGCCGAACCCGAGCGTTTGCCGCCGATCGACGCCGTCGTCCTGTCCCACGACCATTACGACCATCTGGATTACGGCTCGATCTTGAAGCTGAAGGACAAGGCGAAGCGGTTCCTGGCCCCTCAGGGAGTGGGAGCCCGGCTTATCCGCTGGGGAGTCGATCCGGCAAAGGTGAGCGAGCATCGCTGGTGGGACGAAGCGGAGTTGGACGGCTTGAAGCTGGTCTGCACGCCGGCCCGGCACTTCTCGGGGCGCGGACTGTTCGACCGCAACTCGACGCTGTGGTGCTCTTGGGTCGTCGCGGGGGCGGGGATGCGGGTCTTTTTCAGCGGGGATAGCGGGTATGGCCCCCACTTCAAGGAGATCGGAGAGAAGTTCGGACCGTTCGACTTGACGCTCATGGAGTGCGGGCAGTACGACGACAGGTGGGCCGCGATCCATATGCAGCCGGAAGAGACGGTGCAAGCCCAACTCGACGTGCAGGGGAAGCTGATGATTCCCGTGCATTGGGGCGCGTTCACACTCGCCTTCCACGCCTGGACCGATCCGATCGAACGCGTGACCCGGGCGGCCCGAATGCGCGGCGTTCGGGTCGCCACGCCCCGCATCGGCGAAGCCGTGTCCGCAGACGCACAAGCGATTCCCGAACTCGCCTGGTGGGAGGCGGAGTGACGCGGGAGCAATCTCTGGACGTACAAAACGGACGAAAGGCCGGGCAGTCCCCGGCCTTTCGCTATCCATCGGATGAATTATGGCGTTCTCTTGATCCAGGAGGCGATGTCATTGACGATGGCCTCGGCCACGTTGCTCGGCTGGACGTATTCGGCTCCGGTGGAGACGCCGTCGTATTCGCCGAGCAGATGCGTCACTTTCGGGTACGACTTGAACTCTACGTCCGACCGGTTTTGCAGCCCGCTTTTCCACCCTTCGAACTGGTCGATCGGCACCTGGAAGTCGTTCTCCCCTTGCAGCACGAGCATCGGACCGGATTGCTTCTTGGCGAGCTCGACCGGAACGTAATCCCTTTGCTCGTACCACCAATAGGCGTTGGAAGCCGGGAAGTTGCTTGGCAGATGGTCGGCTGAATACTGCGGATCGTTCACCATATCGGCCACCGCCTTCACCTGCGCGGCGCTCTGCTCGTACGGCGCAGTATCCTGCCCGAGGCTCTTGACCCGCTTGATCAGTTCCTGCTGCTGCTCGACCAGCAAGTCCGTAAATTTGCCGCTCGGGGCCGACAGCAGAATGGTGCCTTTGATCGCATGATCCTTGTCGGCATCGACGATCAGCGGCATCGCGAACCCGCCCTGGCTGTGACCGGCCACGAAAATGCGGGACGCGTCGATATCGGCTCTCGTCTTTAACAGGTTCACGGCGGCGATCGCGTCGTCTACCGTCTCCCGCCGGAGCGTGATCTTCGGGTCCGACGCGATCTTGAACGTGTGCTCGTACGTGACCTTGTCGTACCGCAGCACGGCGATTCCTTGCGCGGCGAGGCCGACGGCGAGATCGCGGAACGGCTTCGCCCCGTAGATGGAGGAGTCGCGGTCGTGCGTTCCCGAGCCGTGAACGAGCACGACGACGGGGAACGGGCCGCCCGTCGCCGGCTTGGTCAACGTTCCCGGCAAGGCGAGAGGCCCTTCGCCGATCGTGACCTCTTCTTCCGTATATTCGGAAGGGTGGTCGTAGGAAGGCGCATGGTAGGACGAAGGGTTGGCCGTGCCGATGTACAGGTCGTCTACTTCGCCTTTTTTATTCAGCCGAACCGTGTAAGAGAGCTGCGTTTTGTCCGTTTGATAGGTATAGGTAACGTTGTCGTGGACGGCGTTGCGGCTTGTCGTTTTGGACAGCTGCTTGACGACGTTGCCGTACACTTGGCCGTAAGCCGCCCACAAGCTTTGAAGCTGCGGCTCGGTTGCCACCTTCTTGAACTCGGGGCTCATATACTGGAGCGCTTGCTTCGCATCCCCTTGGCTCAGTGCGCGAATAAAAAGATCCGCCGTATCCGCCGCCTCTTCGGGCTGTTCGGACACCGCGGCCAGCCATTGGGCGAGCAAATCCGGGGAGATGAGCGTTTGATTGCGCACGACCCGAAGCGGCTCGCCGAGCTGAACGGGAGCTCCGTTCAAGGTGGCGGTCGCTTGCCCGATCGTAAGCACGAGCGTCGTCGTGCCTTTGGTGACGGTAACGGTCCGGCTCGCGCGGTCCCAACGGACTTGCGCGCCGAGCTTGCCGGCGGTCTCCCGGATCGGGGCCAGCCCGCTGCCCGTCGAGTCGGCCTGCGCCGCGCCCGCGACGCCGGGCAGCGCCATCGTCAGCGCAAGGACGGCGGTCGCCGCGGTTTTGAAGGCATGGCTTCTACGATTCCTCATCTGATATAGTGGCACCTCTCTCTATTGATGGTATAAATCCAATATATCAGGTTAATCCTGCCAACTCAAAATAGAAGAGTGCAGGTTAGGGCGTAACGAACACCAGAGACCTCATCGGCAACAAAACGGATGGATTTCGAGCGCTAACGAACCCAGACAACCTTATATGGCGGAAAAACGCGCATATGCACGACAGGCATGTCCAATAGCGGTCACCGGTTCGTTAGATCTAGTCAAACAAGAAAGGACGCGAAATAGCGTTCTTTCTGTTCGTTAGCGCCACGGCGGCCAGGAACGATTCGCGCCGAACAAATGAATTCGCCTCCCATGTGGCCGCCACAGTCCGCGAGGTTCCGGAACGCCAAGCCTGTTCCTCAATCAACGGGCGCTCCCCGTCCCCGCCTCCGCGAGCAGGCTCTCGCTGCTTTTCTCCAGAACCATCGGGTAGATCGCGACCTTGCCCGGCGCAAGCGCGCTCACCTCGGGGTACGCGGCGGCCGAGGCGTAGATCCGGTCGGACCGTTTCAGGCTTGAAGCGAGCGACGCTTTATCGTCCAGCCCGAAGCTTTCCGCTTCGATCTGTGCGATTCCGGCTTCCTTCACCCGGCTGGCCATCCATTGCCCGCCGGCTTTTCCCAGGCAGACGAAGCTTACCTTCGTTCCCGGCGCCAGCTTTGCGATCTCCAGCAGCGTGGGCGCGTGTACGGCGGCGCCGATGGTGACGATTCTGGCTTCGAACCCCGTCAATAGCGCTCTCACCTCTTCCACGTGATTCAGCGTCGTGACGACAATGGTTGAGAAGGCCAGCGCCTCCGCCGCGCCCGAGCCGGCTCCCCGCAAATCCTCAAGGAATACGGTCCGGACCTCCCCGCCCGTTACGCGTTCGATTTCTCTTCGATAGAAAGGGTAGTCATGCTCCTTGCACTCCACAAATACAAAACGGGGCTTGCCGGTAGGCGTGTCTTGATGCAGCAGCGTATAGGCGAGAGCCGCCGTGAAGAGCTCGCCGAGTTCGGCGCCCGCGGCGGAGGCTTCTCCGATCGTATTCGTCAGCAAGCGGTGCATCGCTTGGCGCTTCTCCTGCAGCTGCGCAACCGCCTGACTGCGGGCCACCTGCGTTCCGCGCCCTTTCTGCATGACCACGAGCCCTTCGTCCCGAAGCTGGGTGTACACCCAATTCACCGTATTGCGGTTAATGCCCAGCCGATCCGCCAATTGATTGGCGGGGGGAAGCCTATCTCCCGGGCGAATCTTCCCGATTCCGATCAGCCACTTCAACTGCTCCCGGATTTGCGTGTTAACGGAGAATGTCAGGTGAGGGTCGACTTTGAGGGACAGTTCGTTATCCATGGAATGACCCCATTTCATAGTCATCTAGTTCTATTTTTATATTTTAGCATCGGCTCACCTGTAAGGCCAACTACATTATCAGCAAAATGAACCTTGTTGACGTGTCAAACCGCCGCAAATATAATATTAATAGTTAACTATGTAAATAGTCAAAAGAGGTGAGGAGATGACCGGAAAGGATGAAGCAATCGGTTACTGGGCGAAAATGAGAGGAACGGGCCGAAGCCCGCTCAAGGTCGCGTGGCGCACGGCGGCGATTGCGGCGGCGGGAGGCATTGCGGCGATCGCGGTATTGGCCGGGCTGTCGGACTGGACGTCGGCGAAGTGGATCATGGCGCCGTTCGGGGCCAGCTGCGTGCTCGCCTTCGGATTGTGGGACTCGCCTTTGGCCCAGCCCCGAAACATCATAGGCGGTCACTTGCTGTCGACCTTGGTCGGTCTTGTCGTCTATCACGGGTTCGGAGCCGGACCGGTCGGCATGGCGGTTGCGGTCGGTCTCGCCATCGGGCTGATGGTGCTGACGAAGACGACCCATCCGCCCGCGGGCGCCGACCCGATCGTCGTTATGACGTCGGGGAGCGGCTGGTCGTTCCTGTTCGCCCCAGTTTTGCTGGGCGCCATTGTCATCGTCCTCATTGCGCTGCTTTTCAACAATCTGGATCCGAAGCGCCGCTACCCGACTTTCTGGTTGTAGCCGGACCGGACGGACGCCCTCCGTCCCCGGTCGTCATCTCGTCGGCCGTCTTATTTATGGTCAACTTGTTCAAGAAAATCTAGCGATACCTCAAGCCGGACGTTTCTCCCGAGGGGGGACGCGCGGCTTTTTATTTTGCGTAGCCCGCGGAAGAACGTTCTTGCGTCTTCAACCCGCGCCTTGAACGGCGCCGCTATAAGCGAACGCCGACGCCGGTCTGCAGCGCTTTGCGCCCATAATGCGCCGCCACGCCGATGTCGAATGCCGCCAAGCCCATCGGGTTGAAAAAGACGGGCTCGCCGGGAACGAAACGCGCCAGTCCGCCGCCGATGACGGCCTCCTTGAGCGTGACGGCGCGTTCCCTCGTCCATCCGTGCAGCAGGTGAAGCCGCTCGATATCGGTATTTTCCCGGCATACTTCCGTCCAGTCGTCCACGACGACCGCGTTCACATCCTTGACGGCGTCCGGCACATAATCCCGGAGCGATACGTTCAGCAGCAGCGCGCCGGGGCGGGGCGAACGGTCGATATAACGTTCCCGCGCAGTCGTACAGGTAATGAACACGTCGGAACGGTCGTATATTTCCCGCCAATCCCGGCAAACGAAAGTCCGCGCACGCATGTCCGCATCGAAATCCTGCAGATCGACGCCGCGCGGATCGAACAGCCGGACGGTCTCGAGACGCTCTCCGAACAGGGAGTCAAGCATCTCCAAATGCGCCCGGCCGATCGGGCCGAAGCCGACGATTCCCGCGGAGAAGGAGGGCGTTCCGCGCCAGGCCGCCCACGCGTCCAGCATGACGCCGCTGACGGCGGCGGTTCGCAGCGCGTTCAACGCGTTGCTCCGGAAGCAGGCGGCCGGCTCCCCCGTGGCCGGATCGTTCAGCACGATCGTGTTGTGCGCGCGGGGCAGGCCGCGGGCGGGATTGCCGGGATAGCTGGCGATCCACTTAATGCCGCACGCCTCCACCTCGCCGCCCACGAACGCGGGCATCGCGATGATGCGGTTCGCCGGATCGCGGAACCGCAAATAAGGCTTCAGCGGCTGTGCGACTTCCTCGGTGCCGTAAAGGCGCAGCACCTGGCGGATCGTGCCGGCCAGCTCCCGCCAATCCACGCCTATTTCCCCGATATGGCTGTCGTTCAAGTAGATCATGGCCTGCTCTCCCCGCCGGAAGTCGGCTTCCCGTTGTACCCCGGAACGCTCGTCGCCCAATCGTCGTTGTAAACGGTATCCCAATAGCGGTCGCCGCGATCGACGAGGATGGCGACGCATACGGCGTCCGGTTCGATGTCGTCATGCATGCGGCGAATCGCCGTCAGCACCCCTCCGGAGGAGGCGCCCGCCAGAATCGCTTCCGAGGCGAGCAGCTCCCGGCAGCCCGCCACGCAGTCGGCGTCGGTTACATGCACGACCCGGTCGACCAATTCCGGCTTGTTCAATGGGGGAACGACCGCGGCCCCGAGGCCCGGCAGCCGCCGAACAGCGCGCCCGCCCTCTCCGGCGCCGAAAATGACGCTTCCCGCCGCGTCCACCGCGACCACCTTCGTCGTCATGCCCTCGTTGCGGATGCGTTCGGCGCAGCCGCGAACCGTCCCGCACGTACTGACGCCGCAGAACAAATAATCGATCCGGCCGAGCTCCTGTACGATCTCCGGCAGCGTCGTCAGGTAGTGGGCCATGTAATTGTCCGGATTGGCGTATTGATTGGGCCAATAGCTGTCGGGAATTTCCTTGAGCAACTGCCGGACGCGCCGGATGCGCGCGGGCAAGTATTCGCCCGTCTCGGGGTCGGGCTTGCCGATCCATTCGATGCGGGCGCCGAGGCTGCGCAGAAGTTGCAGATGGACGGGCGTCGTGCGGGCGTCCAGCACGCAGACGAAGCCGAGCCCCAAATACCGGCAAATTTGCGCCAGGCTGACGGCGAGATTGCCCGAGCTCGACTCGACGACGGTCGTTCCGGGGCCGATGTCTCCCCGCTCGACGGCTTGCTCGATCATCCGCAGCGCGGGGCGGTCCTTGGCGCTTCCGCCGGGATTCATCATCTCCAGCTTGGCATACACCTGATAGGGCGCATGCGCGAACATTCGGCCGAGCCGCACGAGCGGCGTTCGGCCGATCGTCTTCAGCACGCCGTCCGTGAGTTCCATCGTCGGCACCTCACTTGTAGTAAATCTTCTTATGCTTGACCGCCTCGCCGTCGAACGGGGCGTCGCTGTCCGCCTGGACGACTTTGAGCTCGTCGAGCAGCCGGTTGCGGATCATCTGGCCGATCTCCGGGATCCGGTCCATCAGCTCGTGCTCGATCGCGGCCAATCGTTCCGGATTCGCGCCTTCGCTCCGAACGTGAACGCGAAGCTTGTTGCCGTCCACCTGGATGCGCACGACCGCTTGCTCCAGGTGGCGGAACACGACATTCTCGATGTCGTACACGCTGATCTTCTCGCCGTGCTTCAATTCCGGTCCCAGCCTGCGGACAAGGGCCTGAAAGCTCATTCGCCGTTCGCCGTCGACCTCGATCGGGCGCAAATCCCGCACGACGTCGTAGGTCACGTACCGGACGGCCGGGAACATCTCCCTCTCCGTCGAGGTCAGCGCCAGCACGGACTCGCCGTCTCCAAGCGTGCCGGAACCGGCAATCGGCGGCTCATCGCGCAGTCCTTCCGCCTCGATGCCTTCGGCGAACAAGTATCTCCCGTGCCGGTGGGAGAAGTAGGCAAGCGTTCCGATCTCGATCGATCCGTACGTATCCATCACGTCCGCCGGCCGGATGCCGAGCCGCTCGGCGACGTACGCCTGCCATGCGGGCGGCGCGGGTTCGCCGACGAGAATGATTTTGCGGATGCGGAACCGCGCGGGATCATCGGCGGCCTGGAGCAGACGGTCCAGGATGGACGGCATCGTGTATAGCACGCCCGGCCGCAGCGCCTCCAACCGCTCGAGATGGCGTTCGACCGGCAGCCGGAACGATACCGATTCGGCCTGCAGCCCGATGCGGCGGAACACGTCCCGGGCCGTGTCGGCTGCATGGCCGGTGCCCATGTCGGACAAGGCGTTGCGGACGCCAGACCCTTGCAGGAACCGCCCGAAAATGCCGCTCTTGATCTCCGCGTATCTGCGTTCGTCTTCCTCCGAGTAATAAATCGTTTTGCGAATGCCGGAGCTCGTGCCGGACGTCCGGTAAACGCGCAAACGGCGCACGTCGCCGGGAGGACGGTAAGCCCCGTAGTAATGCTTCTCCAGCCGCTCCGACGTCATCAGCGGAAGCTGTCCGAGCGCGGTCGTCTTCCTAAGTCCGTCGGCGCCTCCCGGATGCAGCAGGCCGTACCAGGGGAACGTTTCGAGCGTCCGTTCGATTTTTTTCTCTAACCAATTCGTCTGTCTCATCGCTGTCCTCCACCGATTGATCGGCCAATATCCAACAATCCATTTTATGTGCCTAAGTTCCGATGGTTCGGGCTATGGACCGGACGGGCGCTCGCCCTTCCGCGACGGCGGAATCGCCATATGGTAGAAGCAGGATGCCCCGGAGAGAAAGCCGGGCAGACGGGAGGAGTTCGAATGAGCGAACGGACCGCGATCACGAGCAAGTGGGAGAAAACCAAAATGCTGGTCGGCTCGCCGGCGTTGGCCCCCCATGTACCGGAGACGAAACGGATGAACGGACGGACGTTAAAGAAGCTGCTCGACCGTTACGGAATGGCGTACGTCAAGCCGGTGTCGGGGTCGCTCGGCAACGGGGTCATGAAGGTGGAACGAGAGGCGCAAGGGACGTACCGCATCCACGCGGGGACGCGGCAAAAGCGGTTGAGCACCTACCGGGAAGTATACCGGTGGATCGACGCCCATAAACGGAACGGACCGTATTTGGCTCAGAGAGGCATACGGGGGCTTCGGTTCGGGGGACGCCCCGTCGATTTTCGGGTGATGATTCAACGCAGATCCGATCGGACCTGGGAAGTGACGGGCAAGCTGGCGCGCGTGGCGCATCCGCTCAAAGCGGTAACGAACGGGAGCCAGGGCGGCAGCATTTATCCGGTTGATCGTGTGCTTGCCCGGAAGGCGGGGAGGACGCGCGCGCAGCGGCTGCTGCGAACGTTCGATCGGCTGGCCCGGTTGACGGCGAGGCGATTCGGCCGCTTCCATCCCCGAATGAACGAGCTCGGGCTGGATATCGCAGTGGACGGGAAGCTGCGGGCCTGGATTTTGGAGGTCAATACGCGGCCCGATCCGAAACCGTTCAAGCTGCTCCCCGACCCGGCGATGCTGCGGCGGATCGTCCGGCTGGCCCGGGGATACGGGCAAACTTATAACTTGAAAATCACAAAAGCGAGGCGGGGATAGCGTTTGCCTGCGATCATGCGCAATGGGCTCTGATTTTGCTCGCGATGATCGCACGTTGCTGCTTCAGCTCCCACACCGTTTCGCGCAGCCGCTGGACGTTCGCTTCATCCCGGTTGCTTTTTAGCTGGTCGTAGATTTCGAGCATGCGGCGATTGATGGCGTCGAACTTTCTCCAGAGCTCCTGAAGCGCGAGATGCTCGGCAAGCTCCCGAATGTGGGTCTCTCTCGACCGCAGGCGGCCGACGATCTCCTCCTGCCACGCTTCGTCGCCGATTTGAACGGCGAAGTTGTACAGATCCAAATAATCATCTATCCATTGAGCGGCAACTTGCCGATAAATTTGCGTCATGTTCCGCATCTCCAGTCGTAAAAGGGTTGTTATTCGTAGTATTATACTCGGAATTATAAGATTGACAAGGGGAGCGCACCCATCCGCCAAAAGCTCGGAGTCGGGGAAGGGCGGATCGTTTTCCATGTTGTCGCAAGGGGGACGAATTCGCCATGAACAGTTCATTTCTTCTTGCTCGAATCGTCAAATTCTGCCGGAACTCCGCGCCATTTCTGAGTTGACAATAAAAATGAGAACGATTATCATTCATACTATGAGGTCATGAGAATCATTTTCAATTGCGGAGCAAGGGGGAAATGCCATGCCGCGTTTAAGCACGAATCGGCTGTCGCTCGCCTACGGAAGCCGGCGGATCGTCGAGGAACTGAATCTGTCGGTGCCGGATGGGAAAATTACCGCTTTGGTCGGTTCCAACGGATCGGGCAAGTCGACGATTCTGAAAGCCATGGCGCGAATTCTAAGTCCGCTTAGCGGTTGCGTATATTTGGACGGCAAGGAAATTCATCGCCAGCCGACCAAGGAAGTCGCGAAGCAGCTCGCGATTCTTCCGCAGAATCCTTCGTCGCCGGAAGGCCTGACCGTGCGCGAGCTGGTCTCCTTCGGCCGCTATCCCCATCAGCGGGGCTTCGGAAGCCTTACGGCCGAAGACCGCCGGATGGTGGAGTGGGCGCTCGTAGCGACCGGGATCGAGGCTTTCGGCGACCGGCCGGTCGACCAGCTCTCCGGCGGCCAGCGGCAGCGGGCGTGGATCGCGATGGCGCTGGCGCAGGGAACGGAGATGGTGCTGCTCGACGAACCGACGACGTTCCTCGATATGGCGCACCAGATCGAAGTGATGATGCTGCTGGAGAAGCTGAACCGGGAGCAGGGCAGCACGATCGTCATGGTCGTCCATGACCTGAACCACGCGGCGCGGTACGCGCAGCATATGGTGGCCTTGAAGCAGGGCACCGTTCTATACGAAGGCAACCCGACCGAAGTGATGACGCCGGAAATGCTTCGGGTCGTGTTCGGCATCGACGCCGACGTCATTCCCGATCCCCGCACGGGAACGCCGATGTGCCTTCCCTACGGACTGGCCGAGCAGCCGGCGGGCGCTTCTCCCAGCGTGGTGGACAGCGAACGGGAGGATTCCGGCGAACCCGTGTATGCGGCCGTCTAAATATGTTCTCCTGGAACGCCCCTTGCGTCCGTATGTTGCGGCCAAGGGGCGCAATTTATTTGTCAGCCCGCCGCTCCCCCTGTAAAATGGAGGTAATTCAGGATCATCCCATGGGAGGGCCGCCTTCATGACAACGTTCTCCGATATTCGCATCCAAGCCGACGCGATCGCCGGGCAGATCGCCTCCGCCGTCGTAGGCAAGCAGGAAGTTGTCGAATGCCTCCTGATCGCGCTGCTCGCTTCCGGCCATCTCATTTTGGAGGACGTTCCGGGCACCGGCAAAACGCTGCTGGCCAAGTCGCTCGCGAAGACGCTCCGCTGCGACTTCAAGCGGATTCAGTTTACCGCCGACCTGCTGCCCTCCGACATATCGGGCATTAACTTCTACAACCAGCAGGCGGGCCGGTTCGAGCTGCGGCAAGGTCCGGTGTTCACCAATATTCTGCTGGCCGACGAGCTGAACCGGGCGACGCCGCGCACGCAGTCCAGCCTGCTGGAATGCATGGAGGAGCGCCAGGTGACGATCGACGGGGACACGTATCCGCTGGCGGCTCCTTTCCTCGTCATCGCGACCCAGAATCCGATCGAGAATCACGGGACGTTCCCGCTGCCCGAGGCGCAGCTGGACCGCTTCATGATGCGTGTGCCGATGGGCTACCCGACGCCGGAAGAAGAGGCCGAAATTTTAAGGCGCTTCTCGGCTCGCGATCCGCTGCCTTCCTTGCGCCCGGTGCTCGACCGGGAGCAGCTCGCCCGCATGCAAAGCCTCGTTCCCCAGGTGAAAATCAGCGACGATCTGCTGCGCTATTTGCTGGCGATCGTGGCCGCGACCCGTGAGCACCCCGATATTGGAAGCGGTGTCAGTCCGCGCGGCAGCCTGCAGCTCGTCAAGGCCGCGCAAGCGCGCGCGCTGCTCCGGGGGCGGGATTACGTCCTTCCGGACGATATTAAAGCGTTGGTCGTGCCGGTGTTCGCCCATCGCATTCAGCTCAAGGACCTGTTCGGAGCCGAACGCGGACGCCCGGAACGATTGCTGCAAAGCATCGTCCGGGCCGTTCCCGTTCCCGCCGAGCCCGTTCCGGAACGGAGTTGAGGCGGGTGGCGATCGTATGGCTGCTTACGGTGTTCGGCGCGGTCTATGGGCTGCAGCGATTGGCGTTCCGCATATGGGGGGCGCGGGGGATCCGGTACGAGCGTTTCTTCGGGGAGCCGTACGTGTTTGCCGGGCAGCGCGTCACGTTAAACGAGCGGCTGGTGAACGCGAAGCTCCTGCCGTTGCCCTGGATTCGCGTGGAGACGGTCATGCCCGCCATGCTGCGGTTCGACAACCGAAGCGCGGAGATGTCCGTCAGCTCGGGACAGCTGCTTCAGAATCATGCGAGCCTGTTTAGCCTTCCTCCTTATACGAAAGTGCTCCGGAAGCATGAAGTGACCTGCGCGCACCGCGGCGTCTACCGCTTGTCGAGCCTGACGTGCACGATCGGGGACCTGATCGGCACGCCGTCCGCCTCGCTCGGCATGACCGCGGAATGCGAGATCGCGGTGCTGCCGAGGCTCAAGGAGGCGGCGCAGCTGCCCGTCTCCGTGCGGAAATTCATGCAGAGCGCGCTGAGCGCGCCGGAAGCGTTCCGGGAGGATCACGAGCACGTCGCCGGCGTTCGCGCTTACCGAAGCGGCGACTCCCTGAAGCAGGTGAACTGGAGCGCGACGGCGAAGACCGGGCAGCTGCTCGTCAACAAGCGGGAGAGCATGACCGACAACGATCTGATCGTCGTCCTGAACGCGGAGCTGTTCGATCCGTCGGAGAATCGGAGGGTCATGCCCGAAGCGTTCGAAGAAGCGGTCAGCTACGCCGCTTCCGTCATTTACGGGCTGATGAACAACGGAGGCAAGGCCGGGCTGATCTTCAACGGCAAAGCCGGCAGCCGCACGGACGTTCCGCTCCGGGTCGAGCCCCGTGCCGGGCGGGAGCATCTGTTCCGGCTTCTTCGCCTGATGGCGGAATTCGAAGCCGATGTCCGCCGCGAGCTCGCTTACGTGCTGGAGGAAATGGCCGCGTCGGGCCTCCGGAACGCGAACCTGCTGCTCATCTCGGCCTTCCTGACTCCGAAGCAGCGAGCGCTGGTCGACCGCCTGAGGGCGGCGGGCAACCGGGTGGAGACGCTGCTGCTGTACCGGGAGGCGATCGCATGAGAAGCCGGTCCCTGCCGAGGCAGGCGCCGGTCGGGCGGGCGCTCGCCCAATGGCTCGCCTGGCTCCCGGCCACACTGGCGGTTTCGGCGGCGGTCCCGCCCGAACCGGTTTACCGCTGGCTGGCGTTCGTGCTGGCAGCCGCCCTGCTCGGAGCGGCGCTGACGGTTCCGCGCCGCCTGCCGCCGTTGGCCGTCTATGCCGCGATCATTCTGGCCGTCGCCGCGGCGGCCGTCGTGACACGCGGACGTTGGCTGCTCCCGGCGCTCTATCTCGGAGCGGCCGTCTGGCGGAGCGGGCTCCCGCCGCGGCCGACGGCGATCTGCGCCGCCGGCGTCGCCACGAACGGCATCGCATTGATCGCGGCCCACTGGGCGGCCGGATTGGCCCCGTACCGCCCGTTGTTCATCGTCTCCGGCGTCGTCTGGTTCGTTCTGGGCGCCTATGCCGCACATTCGCGTCTGCTGGATACGGCCGGTCTTCAGAACGGAATCGTCACCCGTCCCGTCTCGCGGTCGAGCCGCGCCTATCTGACCGGGTTCATCGCGGTCGTTCTGGCCGTCTTCCTGGCGACGAGCGGCTTCCATTTGTGGAGCAGCGTGGCGGACTTCCTGAACGCCCATGCGCCCAAGGGGGGACCCACGAACCCGGAGCCGCCTCCGGCCGCCGCCGCTCCGTCCTTCTGGCCGCTCCCGGATAAGGGGCCGGATCACCCCGCCCCTTGGGCGAAGTGGATGGAGCGAGCGCTGTACGGGATCGCGGGGGCGATTGCCGTTGTGTCGATCTGGTGGCTTGCGAAGCGCTATCTGTTCGACCGGGCCTGGCTGCGAACGCTGGCCGATCGGCTTCGGGAGCTTCTCGCCAAGCTGCTCACCCGCCAAGGTCCGCCCGAGAAGCCGGCCTACGTCGACGAGCGGGAAAGTCTTCTGGACATCGGGAAGGCGCTTCGCCAGGCGACGGTGCGCCTGTGGAGACGCGGCGCCCGCAAGCCGTTGACGCTGCAGGAATGGGATCGGCTTCCGGCTCGCGACAAAGTGCGCCGGCTCTATCGGGAGTCGGTGGCGTCGGGAATGGAGGCGGGATACGGCTTTCGCGCGTCGGATACGCCCGCCGAGACGTTGGCGGAGCTGGAGCGGTGGTACGGACGGCGCGATGGCGGGGCCGACTCCGCATCCGCCGGTTGGCTTCGGCGGGCGCGCCGGCTGCTGGCCGAGCTGTACGGGAGAGCCCGATACGGCTCGCGGGAGGCGACGTCCGGGGAACTCGAAGAGCTGATCCGGGACTATCCCTGGAAGGCTCCGTCCAAGTAAGGCCTGGGCTTCCGCCTGCCCTCACTCAGGGCTGGAGAAATCGGAATAGAAGCGGTCATGCGGAGAAGACGGCTGAAGTCGGCCGGCTGACCGGGAACGGCGGAAGGAAAAACAGGGCCGGGATTCCGTTCCTCATCGCAACTGGCGAACGGTCACCCGCCTCGCTTGCGGTATTCCCTCGGGGACAGGCGGGTGATTCGTTTGAACGTCTTGCCGAAATGGGAGAAGTTGTCGAAGCCGGACGCGGCGGCGACTTCGGCGACGGACAGATCGGTCTCCCGGAGCAGTCTCTGCGCTTCCTTGATCCGCGTCAGAATGACGTAGTCGGAGAAGGCGAAGCCGGTCACTTCCTTAAAGGTGCGGCTCAGATGGTAAGGGCTGACGTAGAACCGCTCCGCGATCTCTCCGAGCTTGAGCGGCTCGTCGTAATGTCCGTTCAAATAGCGCACGACTTCAGATATTTTGGCATGCTTGGGCGAACGGTCTTCGGATGCGGCGAGGGGGGCGTGTTCGCGCAAATAGCGGGCGACGACGAGCAGCAAGTCCGTGACGGCGGCGGGCGGCACCAGCTCGTAGCCGGGGGGCTTGCTGCGAATTTCGCTCACGACGCGGCGAACGAGCCCGTCGACCGTCCGCTGCTCCGAACGCGGCAGCCGCACGACCGGACTGTCGCAAGCGAACGGTTCCCGCAGCAGCTCCATCCGCGGGCCGGCCCTCGAGGCGAGAAACGCGTCGTCGAAATGCACAATGAACCTCTCGTGTCCCGGCTCCTTCGTTTGCAGCGTTTTGTGCAGCACATTTTTGCCGATGAAGACGAGATCTCCCTGCTCCACCCGGTAAGTCCGGTCCTGCACGAAGTAGATGCGGCTTCCCGACAGCAAATAGTAAATTTCATAATAGGAGTGAAAATGATCGCTCTGCATCGTGTAAGGTTGAGAGCGCTTTACATATTCCACATACAAATCGCGGGTGCTGCCGAAGCTGCGGCATTCGATGTCCATCTTCGCTCCTCCAAATGCGCAAAATATGCGGCATTTATACGCAAAACCGCATCATTTGAGCAGAATTATAGCATTTGTTTGCGGTAAAATGAAGGCCGAATCCGAAGATCGGAGAGGAGCGCAAACATGTCGACGAAGAAGAAATACGTACTGGTCGGAACAGGTGGAAGGGCCGAATTTTTCTATGGGGCGATCGCAACCTCGTTCCGGGATACGTCGGAGCTGCTGGCGTTTTGCGATATCAATCAAACCCGGATGGACTACGCGAACAAGCGGCTGAAGGAGACCTACGGCTATCCCGCCGTCAAGACGTATCCTTCCGACGCGTTCGACCGGATGATCGAGGAACAGCGCCCGGACGCCGTCATCGTCACCAGCGTGGACCGCACCCATCATACGTACATCATCCGCGCGCTGGAGCTGGGCTGCGACGTCGTGACGGAGAAGCCGATGACCGTCGACGAGAAGAAGTGCCAGGAGATTCTCGACGCCGTGGAGCGGACGGGACGGAATGTGCGGGTCACGTTCAACTACCGTTACGCGCCCCACCACACGAAGGCCAAGGAGCTCATCGCTTCCGGCGTCATCGGCAGCGTCCATTCGGTTCACTTCGAGTGGCTGCTCAACACGCAGCACGGAGCCGACTATTTCCGCCGTTGGCACCGCGACAAGCGCAACAGCGGGGGGCTGCTCGTTCACAAGTCGACGCATCACTTCGACCTGGTCAACTTCTGGATCGATTCTCGGCCCGAGACGGTATTCGCTTTCGGCGATCTGCTGTTCTACGGCCGGGAGAACGCGGAGCGGCGGGGCGTGACGAAGTTTTACGAGCGAGCCACGGGCAACCCGCTGGCGAAGGACGATCCGTTCGCGCTGCACCTGGATACGAACGAGCATCTGAAGGCGATGTACCTGGACGCGGAGCATGAGGACGGCTACCGCCGCGATCAGAGCGTGTTCGGCGACGGCATCAGCATCGAGGACACGATGGGCGTTATCGTGCGCTACCGCAATCAGGCGATTCTGACCTACTCGCTGACCGCATACGCCCCCTGGGAAGGCTACCGGATCGCGTTCAACGGAAGCAAGGGACGGATCGAGATGGAAGTCGTCGAGCAGTCGTACGTCAATTCCGGCGGAGAGAAGGCGGACGAGGGCGCGCTGCAAGGGCATCGCATCCGCGTGCTGCCCATGTTCGGAGCGCCCTACGACGTGGACGTCGAAGAAGGCGTCGGCGGTCACGGCGGCGGCGACCCGGTCATGCTGAACGACCTGTTCGGCACGCCGGTGCCCGATCCGTGGAACCGGGCGGCGAACCACGTCGACGGCGCCCGATCGATTCTGACCGGCATCGCGGCGAATCGTTCGATCCGGACGGGACAGGCGGTGCAAATCGAGGATCTGGTGAAGTTTCGCTAACGCGAGTCGGAAAGGGGAGGATGCCGATGAAGCCCTTTATGGACGAGGATTTTCTGCTGGCGAACGAGACGGCGAAGCGGCTGTATCACGATTATGCCGCGGGCATGCCGATTATCGACTATCATTGTCACTTAAGTCCCCAAGAGATCTGGGAGAACCGTTCCTACGACAATATCACGCAGGTGTGGCTGTACGGAGACCATTACAAATGGCGCGCCATGCGGGCGAACGGCGTCGAGGAGCGATTCGTGACGGGCGGCGAAGGCGTAAGCGACTACGACCGCTTTCTGGCGTGGGCCCGGACCGTGCCGAAGACGATCGGCAACCCGCTGTATCATTGGTCGCATCTGGAGCTGCGGCGCTTCTTCGGCGTAGACGACGTGATCGGGGAAGGAACCGCGCCCGCCATCTGGGAGAAGGTTAACGCGAAGCTGCGGCAGCCCGCCGGGTTCCGGGTGCGCGACCTGATCGTCAAGTCCGGCGTGGAAGTCGTCTGCACGACGGACGATCCCGCCGACTCGCTCGAATACCATCTGCGAATGCGGGAGCTTCCGGACTTCCCCGTGCAGGTGCTGCCCTCGTTCCGCCCGGACAAGGCGCTGGAGATTCGCCGGGCCGCCTTCCTTCCTTGGCTGGGCAAGCTGGAAGCGGCAATCGGCCGAAAGGTCGACGGCTACGGCGCGCTGCTGGCCGCTCTGGAGGAGCGGGCGGCGTTCTTCCACGAGACGGGGTGCCGGGTGTCGGACCACGCGCTGGACGTTATGGTCTTCGCGGATGCCACTCTGGAGGAAGCTGCGGCCGTATTCGACAAGGCGGTGGCGGGCCAGGCCGTGAGCGAGGACGAGGAACGGAAATACAAAACGTTCACCATGCTGTTCCTGGGCCGGCTGTACGCCCGGCTCGGCTGGTCGATGCAGCTGCATATCAACGCCGCTCGCAACAACAACACGCGGATGTTCGAGCGCCTCGGTCCGGACACCGGCTACGATTCGATCGGCGATACCGGGGTCGGCGAGCCGCTGGTTCGTCTGCTGGACGCGTTGGACCGGGACGACGCGCTTCCCCGCACGATCGTCTACTCGCTGAATCCGACCCATCTGTACGTGCTCGGATCGGCGATCGGCAGCTTCCAGGGCGGGGGCATTCCAGGGAAAATGCAGCTCGGCTCCGCCTGGTGGTTCAACGACACGAGGGACGGCATGCTGGAGCAACTGAAGGCGCTCGCGAACCTCGGGCTGCTGAGCCGGTTCGTCGGCATGCTGACCGATTCCCGAAGCTTCCTGTCGTATACGCGGCATGAGTATTTCCGGCGGATTCTGTGCAATCTGATCGGGGAATGGGCGGAGAACGGCGAAGTTCCGGGCGATCTGGAGCTGCTCGGGAACATGGTGAAGGACATTTCTTACGGCAATGCGAAAGCGTATTTCAGATTTGGAGAATGACACAAGAGCCGCTGCGCGGGACCCGGTCCCGATGCAGCGGCTCTTGTGTTCTGTATCTCGATCATTCAGACTTTGATAAGTCTCACGCTTGTTCATTTCTGAATGATCTCCGCAAACCTTCTTCTTCGTCCTTGGACGACGAAGAAGGTTTGGCTTGGCCGGGCCTTTATTCGGCGTCGACGGCCACCTTCTGGTACGTGTCGGAATCCATGACCCGGCGTGCGCCAAGGTAGCGCTTCGCGTAGTACTTCTCGTCGAGGTCGGAGATGGTGACCCCTTTGGAAGCGGCATGCGCGAATTTGTTGTTTCCGACATAAATGCCTACGTGCGAGACGCCGCTGCCGCTCGTGTTGAAGAACACGAGATCGCCCGGTCTCAGGTCTTCCTTGGCGACTTTATCTCCGAGGTTGAACTGTTCTTTCGACGAATGAGGCAGCGTCACGCCAAGCTTCTTGAACACATAGGACGTAAACCCCGAGCAGTCGAAGCCGTCTGTCGTCGTGCCGCCATAATCGTAATCGATGCCGATCAGTTCTCCTACGGTGGTATCCAGCTTGGAATCGGCAAACGCGCTGCCAACCTGGAAAACCAGCAATAAAGCCAAACCGAACAATGCTGCCGAAAACTTCCGCAAAGCCAGTGACTCCTTCCAAGCCTACGAGGTTAGCTGAAGGGTTCGGTTGAAGGTTCCCTATGATCCCTGCGGCTAAGCGAGATCAATTCACCCGGAAAAAATGGTTCCCCCGTTTCCCTTGTGCCAGGGAATTCGGCAATTTTTGCACTTAGCTTTACGTATTCGTCTTTTGGCGCGTTTTTCCTTCTCCTTTCAGATTAGAATTCCTTAATCTTCCGGAATCCGACACAAGACGGGAAGAAACTACATCGCCGTGTCTGGCTTCCAAAGCTCGAATTGCGAAGCCGCCGACCATAGCGCAATGAGCGATCGAACGAGCTGAAACCCTTGATGCAGCGCGACTGCGGCGAAGCCGGTCCAGAACAGGGAGGCCGTCGTGACGACCAGAGAAGCGGCAAGGCCGATGCCAAGGATTGTCAATGAAACCGCGATCAATGGCAGCGCCCGGCGGCAAGCGCGCCACAGGCCGCCGGGAATGCTGTCGCCGGACGCCGCGCTGAATTGCATGAATTGGAAGAGCAGATGCACCGCGTAGCTCCAGACGACCCAAGCCAGGGCGTACGGAAGCAGATGACGGGCCCAATCCTCGATCGACGGCTCGGCGAGGAACCGGGATTTGGCCAGCGGCAGCAGCCAGAAGAGAGGCAGCAGGATGGCCGCATTTTCCGCCCAATAGAGAATGCTGACCGACTTCCATGCATGGCGGATGCCCGCAAGCACCCGCGTGCCCTGCGAATCCTCCGAGTGCCGGAACGAATAGAAGATTCCCGCGTTAAGCAGAGGCGTCAACACCATGCGGATGAGAAACATGCCGGCCAGCAGCCAGAGAAAATCGTTCGCCAAATCCGTCTTGAGCAATCGGAACTGAGCTTCGATCAGGAACAGGTGAACGGAGTCCGAGTTCGGATGGTTATCGGGGTAGCGGGCGAGCACCGGCGTCACGACGGAATCGATGAACCGGTAGAGGAAAAAGGCCCACAGCAACCGATACAGGAAAAGCACGATCACCACATATTTGTGCCGCCGGGTCGTATTCCATCCCTTGCCTATCCATTTTCGCACCTTCCTCACCTCACCATGCCAATGTGCCAAGCAATCCGTCGATCAGCTTCGACAGGCCGATATTGAGGCGCGTGCGCGTCTTCTCCGGCACTTCCGTCTTCAAGTAATTGTTGAACCGCAAATTGTCCAGCACGACGGACCGGGAAGGGTCGACGGCGGCGTAAAGGAGCGGCTGCGGATGCTGAAGCTTGAACTGTACGTGGTTCTGGACGTCGTCCCAGGTTTTGCGGATCGACGTCCCGTCCGCGAACCGGAACAGCACGGTCACGGGCTGCGGGCTGCCCCCGTTGCGGCGAAGCAGCACCGTCGATTGATAGCCGCCGCCTTCGGCGGGCCGGGAATCGATGGATTCGACGGCGAAGTCGGCCATTTGCCCCCGATACACGTAGGCTTGGAAAAAATCGTCCCATTTGTCCTTCGTCACGTTCTCGACGACTTTCTGGAAGTCCGTGGAGGACGGATGCTTGAACCGGTACTTCTGGAAGTAGGCGCGCATGATTTTATTCATCGTCTTCTCTCCGACCTGCTTCTCCATCGCCGTCAGCACGAGCTTGCCGCGCATATAGACGTTCTCGGCGTAGCGGTCGGAGTTGCTGTAGCGCCAGGAATCGAGCTTGAGCGGCTCCGGATGCGTCATATAGCTGGCCTCGATCGTCGTGTTCGGGACGACGCCGTAGATGACGGCCATCAGCTTGTCTTCGGTGTAGGAGGTGAAGCCTTCGTCGAGCCAGGCTTCCTCGAACTCGTTCGAAGCGACGATGCCGTACCAGTACTGGTGCGCGATTTCGTGAATGACGGTTCGCTCCAGCTCGTAGCCGGGGTTTGTGCTCTTGGCCGCGGCCGCCGTGACGAGCGTCGGGTACTCCATGCCTCCGGCCCCGTTCGCGTCCGCGGGCGGGACGACGATCGACAGCGTCGAGTACGGATAGTCGCCGTACCATTCGCCCAGCTTGGCCAGCGCCGACTTGGCGGCGTGCATGTAGCGGTCGGCCTGATCCTTGTGCTGCGGATCGAGATACAGCTTGATGCGCACGCCCGGCACGCCCGTGGAGGAGAAGGAATCCTCGACGAATTGGAACGAGGGCGAAGCGGCCCAGCCAAAGTCGTGCACGTCTTCTGCGTAGAACTGATAGATTTTGCGCCCGTTCTTGATCGTCGCCGGCCGGGTTTGGAAGCCGGTCGCCGCCACTTTGTCCTTTTCCGGAACGTCGATCTTGACGCTGTAAATGCCGAAGTCGGAGTAGAACTCCGAGTTGCCGTGGTACTGGTGGGTGTTCCAGCCTTCCGTCGCGCGTCCCCGGGTCCCCGCCGTCTCGTACACCGCGATTTTCGGGAACCACTGGCCCGCCATCACGAAGTCGCCGGCCTTGCCCATGCGCGCGAATACTTGCGGCAGCTTGACGGTGAATTTCATGTTGAGCGTCGTCTTCTCGCCGGGCTTGACCGGCTCGGGCAGCCGGAACGTCGCGAGCGTGCGGTCCGAGGCGTTGTCGTCGTCAGGCTGAACGTAATGAAGGCGGGGCAGCAGCGTCTCGCCTTCCTCCGTCGTAAGGGCGGTCAGCGTCATCGAACCGTAGCCTCCGGGCTTCATTTTATCCCCGCGCAATTGTCCGCCGGATTCTTCGAGGAAGGTGCTGCCCGGAGAGAATGCGTTGGGATACAGATGCAGGTAAATCTCGGATACCGGCTTTCGTCCGGGGTTCTTCCAGGTCACGGTCTGCTGGCCGGTCAAGGTGCCGTCGTCCCCGAGCGAAACGGAAATATGGTACTCCGTCACCCGGTTGCTGAGGACGACCGGCTTGGGCGCGAGGGGCACGTCGGCCCCGGATTCGGAAGACGGCGCGTTCGAGGACGCGCTGGTTGCGGAAGTATCCGCGGGCTTGGCTGTAGCCGGAACGGCAAATTGGTCCAGCCAGGCGTCGGCGAATCCGAACCGGACGGAGACGACGAGCAGGACGGCGGACAGCGCCAAGACGAGAACGCGGAACAAGCGGCGATGGGGCATACGGTTAACCCTCCCGTTGACAAGCATCTAGGGGATGTATATGTCGCATGTCCCAAGATTATATCTGCGGCTTGACCACCCTTTGCGCACCGTGTATTTGCATAGAAGGAAGGGATTTGAGGGCGAAGGACCGCAGTAAGGCAGGGTTTGAGGCGTCTGCAGGGAGTAGGGAAAGGTGCGGCGGGGAAATGGCCGGGGGATAGGGCGATCCATCGCTTTTCTGCGAAAATTTCGTTAAAATGAGGAGAGTAAGGATGGAGGATGAGCGATGAACAACGATCAACAGCAGCCTGCGCCGGAGAAGAAGAAGCTGGCGTTGAACGTAGTTAGCAATAAGGAACACAGAGGGTTCGGAGCGGGGAGCATCGACCTGAGCCAGGTCGCCTGCGTCATTATCGACCAGGGCGAAGCTTACATTGACGTCGGGGCGATGCACGCGAAGAGCAAGATCGAGCGGGGGATCAAATTCTCTCCCAACAAGGAAGACGTGCCGAACGGCCGGCGGGCCTGGGTCGTCTGGGTGGCCGTCGACCGCAACGAAGCGGGCAGCTACTACGCGGGAGCGGCTTCTTGCGAGATGCTGATCGATTCGGAGGCGCGCAGAGGGTGGAAAATTCTCGCCGACCACGTGAACCGTCTCGATGCCTCGATCAAGCGGAAGTATCAGCTCGACAACATCGGTCCCGAGGAGAAGGCGGCGCTTCGCAAGCTGCTTCAGGAGCACAACATCGAGTGGTGGAACAACTCGCCGCAGCAGCTGAAGGATCTGCTGGCTTAAAATAGCGTTGCTTCTAAAGTGCAAAAGGGCGCCGTGGCATCGAGATGTTCGATGAAATCGAGCAACTAGGGCCGTAAGCAAAGAACCTCCAAGACCGCTTCGCATGAGCGGCGATGGAGGTTCTTTGCATTTTGCTGCGGAAGCGGAACGGCTTCAGCAGCGAGTCGACGATGGAGCGGCCTGACAGAGCGGCTTGCCCCGCCTCAAAGCCTCCACCAGCGCCGCACTTTGCGCCACCAGGAGGAGGGGCCTTCGCCGGGCCCGGCATCCTTCTCCGGTTCGCCGTGAACCGTACACGTATCTGTCGGCTCGGTGCCCGCCAGGAACGTCTCCAACACCTTCTCGGGACACTTGTCCGAGGCGAGCTGTCCCGTAGAGGGATCTACGTAGACGCTGACGACGCCTTCCGGCACCGGAAAGTCGCGGGCAGGCACCGAGGCAAGCGCCTTCTCGGCAAATTCGGCGAAGATCGGGGCCGCGCGGTGCGCCTCGGTGGACGTGATGGCGCGTCCCCGGTCGTAACCGACCCAGACGGAGGCGACCAGTTCCGGCGTGTAGCCGACGAACCAGGCGTCGGAGCTCGTCGTTCCGGATTTGCCCGCGACGGGGCGCGTAATCATGCGGGAGACGCGGTGGGCGGTCCCCCCGGTGTCGAAGACGCTCTTCATCAGATTGCTCATGACGTAAGCGAGCGCCGGCGACAGCACTTGCTCCCTGCGGGGATGCGCTTCGTATAGCACCCGGCCGTTCCGGTCCAGAATGCGCTGAATGGCGACGGGCTCCGTCCGGGCGCCGCCTCCCGCGAACGCCGTGAAGGCCGAGGCCATCTCGAACGGGCTGACCGGGAAGGTGCCCAGCGCCAGGGAGGGGACGGCGTCCAGCTTCGATGTAATGCCCAACCGGCGGGCCGTGTCGATCACCTTCTCCGGCCCGACCTGCATAATCGTATTGACGGCATAAATGTTGTCGGACGACTTGATCGCCTGCCGCAGCCCGATATCCCCGTTGAAATAACGGTCGTTGAAGTTGCTCGGGCGGTAAATTTTCCGATTGTCGTCGTAGTAGAACGTCGTCGGCGCGCTCCGGAACCGCGTTACCGGCGTGAAGGTCGGGTCGGCGAGCGCCGTCGCGTAAACGATCGGCTTGAACGCGGAGCCGGGCTGGCGGGTCGTGGCGAATGCGCGGTTGAACTGGTTCCGCCCGTAGTCGCGTCCGCCTACCATCGCCTTGATGAAGCCGGTCGCCGGATCGATGGCGACGAGCGCGGCCTGCAGCTCGCCGTCCGTCGGCAACTGGTTCGCGACGGCTTCCTCCGCCGCTTGCTGCATGCGGCTGTCGAGCGTCGTTACGATCTGCAAGCCGCCTTCGTTCAGCAATTGCTCGTCCAATTGCACGTATTCGGCGGCGAGCTTGCGCACGTAATCGACGAAGTAGGGGGCGGTCTGCCCTTTGTCCTTGGGGAGCGGCATGATCCGCAGCTCTTCGCGGGCGGCCGCCCGCTCTTGTTCCCGCGTAATGAAGCCGGTCTCGCTCATCGCCTTCAGAATCTTCCGCTGCCGGGACTTGGCCTGGTCGAGCCGCAAATGCGGGGAGTAGTAGCGGGGCCCCTTCGGAATGCCGGCCAGCATCGCGCTCTCCGCCAGCGTCAGCTCCTTGGCGGGCTTGCCGAAGTAGAGCCGGGCCGCCGCTTCCGCGCCGTAGACGCCATGCCCGTAATAAATTTGGTTCAAATACATTTCGAGAATTTCATCCTTGGAATAAGCTTGCTCCAGCTTGGCGGCATACCAAGCCTCCATGAGCTTGCGCTTCCAGGTTCGCTCGTGGGACAAGTACAAATTGCGGGCGAGCTGCTGCGTCAGCGTGCTCGCTCCTTGCTCCTTCGACATATGGCGCACGTCCACCCAGGCCGCCCGCAGCAAGCCGCGCAAGTCGACGCCGGAATGCTCGTAGAAGCGGCGGTCTTCCGCCGCCAGCGTCGCTTTGATCAGCCACGGCGAAAGATCCCGCAGCGCAACGGTGCGCCGATTGACGCCGCCCTGCAGGGAAGCGATCACGTTGCCGCCGGCGTCGAGAATTTGCGTCGATTGGGGAAAGGAGGCGGAAGGAAGCGGTACATAGCGGATGGATGCCGCAACGGCGCCGATCGTTAAAATGACGAAGGCCGCCATGCCCATGGCGATCAGTCCGAGCCGCCGCCCTTTTCTTCTGCGGGAGGGGGTGTCGGAAGCTGTCATTTCCCGGGACATGATGCCGTCTTTTAGCGCCGGCTGCTCCTGCGCGGGCCGTTGGTTGTCGAGTTCTCCGTTCATGCCGCCGCCTCCTTTTCGCCGCTTAACACGGGTTTAACTGTCACCCCTTATTATGGAAAACGGGAGCCGCGCTTATTCCCCGCCATCGCCTCCGGAGGGGGCATCTTCCGTTCATGGTTGCTTTTTGCGCCCGATGCCCTATAATACAACTTGTTTAATACATCGGCCGGAGCGGCGGACGAGCGCGGGCGTGCATGCGATTCTCCGTCCCGCAAGGCGCGGCTGCCGGTCATGCGCGGCAACAAGGACGACTCTTCCGCCCATCGGGGGCGGATTGAATCTACTACTGGGAAAGAAGGGCTTGGATCATGTCCTCGATGGAATTGTGGTATACCGAGAAACAAACCGAAAACTTCGGCATTACGGCCAAAATCAAACAAACTTACGTTCACGAGCAAACGGACTTCCAGGAGCTTGCGATGATCGAGACGGAAGAATGGGGCAATATGCTCGTGCTCGACGGCATGGTGATGACGACCGTCAAAGACGAGTTCGTCTACCATGAGATGGTGGCGCACCCCGCGCTGTTCACCCATCCGAACCCGGAGAACGTCCTGGTCGTCGGCGGCGGCGACGGCGGCGTCATCCGCGAAGTGCTCAAGCATCCGAAGGTCAAGCGGGCGGTGCTCGTCGACATCGACGGCAAAGTCATCGAATATTCCAAGAAGTACCTGCCCTCCATTGCGGGCAAGCTTGACGATCCTCGCGTCTCCGTGCAGGTCGACGACGGCTTCAAGCATATCCACGACCACAAAAATACATACGACGTCATCCTCGCGGATACGACGGAACCGGTCGGGCCGGCGGTGCAGCTGTTCACCCGCGGCTTCTACCAAGGCATCTACGAGTCGCTGAAGGAAGACGGCCTGTTCGTCGCACAGACGGACAATCCGTGGTTCAAGGCCGATCTGATCCGCAGCGTCAACCGCGACGTCAAGGAAGTGTTCCCGATCGTGCGCGTCTACGTCGCGAACATCCCGACCTATCCGAGCGGCCTCTGGACGTTCACGATGGGCAGTAAAAAGCACGATCCGCTGAACGTCAAGCCCGAAGACATCGCCGAGCTCGACACGAAATACTACACCCCGCGCTTGCATCAGGCGGCGTTCGTTCTGCCCAAGTTCGTCGAAGATCTGACGAAATAAGCTAATCGAAGGAGAACATGACCCCATGCGCCTCGACCAGAAATATTCCGGCAACGTCTTCATTCTCAGCTCCGACGACTACGCCGCATCCAAAGCCGTCATTTACGGCATGCCGATGGACTTTACCGTCTCGTTCCGTCCCGGCTCCCGGTTCGGCCCGGGCCGCATCCGCGAAGCCTCGGTCGGGCTGGAGGAATACAGCCCTTACCTGGACCGCAGCCTCGAAGAGCTGGCGTACTTCGACGCAGGGGATTTGCTGCTGCCGTTCGGCAATCCGGCCCGGAGCCTCGACATCATCGCCGAGTACGTGCGCGGCGTGCTGGCGGACGGCAAGTTCCCTTTCGGTCTCGGCGGCGAGCATCTCGTCACCTGGCCGGTGCTTCAAGAGGTTTATAAAAAATATCCGGACCTCGCGATTATCCACATCGACGCCCACGCCGACTTGCGCGAGAGCTACGAGGGCGAGCCGCTCTCCCACTCGACGCCGATCCGGAAGGCGGCGAACCTTATCGGCGGCAGCAACGTATACCAGTTCGGCATCCGTTCCGGAAGCCGCGAGGAATGGGCTTATGCCCGCGAGAACATCAACTTCTATCCGTTCGAAGTGGCCGAGCCTCTTCGTCAAGCGCTTCCCCGGCTGGCGGGACGTCCGGTCTACGTCACGATCGACATCGACGTGCTCGATCCTTCCGCCGCACCGGGAACCGGCACCGCGGAAGCGGGCGGCATCACGTCGAAGGAGCTGCTCGAAGCGGTGCATCTGATCGCCCGCTCGGACGCGAACGTCATCGGCGCCGACGTCGTCGAAGTGGCGCCGATCTACGACCCGACGGAACAGACGCCGATCGTCGCATCCAAGCTGGTCCGCGAAATGCTGCTCGGCTTCGTCAAATAAACCCGGAACGCGCCCCGTTCCGGCCCAGGAACCTCCGACCGCCTCTCGGCGAAGTCGGGGGTTTTTTTAGTGCTGTAAGCCGACATTAGCGGGTTGCAAGGTCTTGCCCCGCGGGAGGCGTTCAGAGCTGACTTGGCATCTTGCGTTTAAGGCCGTTCTTAAGACCTAGAAGGCCAATGGTAAACTATTCTGACAAAAAATGCCGCGGACAAGTCGAATGTTCGGGTTTAACGGGAATTTAAACCCAATATTCGGGAAAGTATCTCGTTTTTTTGCAATAAAGCTAACGTACTTTTGAAAAAATACTCTTTTTTTCATGAAAAATAAGGAAAAAGAACTAGGGCTATGATACAATAACTGACAAAATACAACGCCGCATTCTCTGGGGGTATGGGATATGTTCGGTTGGCTAGGGTGGAGGAAAGGATTGCCGTTATGGTGGTCGTATTGCCTCAACAGGCATTTAAAGAAGGATGTTGAGGACATCTTCGAAGGCATCGCGGAGACGCGAATGGAAATTCTGAAGGATTGGACGCTGGAGAACTGGCGCCATCTCGACCGCTTGCTCGAACAACTGCAGACGACCGGCGACGGTCTGTCGTTCGACGCTGACGGCCGGCAGGACGTCTGGGACCGGCTGTTCGCGGCGGCTTACAACCGAGCCTCCGACTTTACCGAGCTGTTTCTGCTCGACTCGGAAGGAACGGTCGTCTATTCGACGCATTTGCCGCACAAGGGAGCAAGCTACGGCCCCGGATCGCTTCTCGCCTCCGGGCTGGGCTACATACGAGGCGGCGGCGGACAGCCGCGCAAATGCCTGTTCGGACCGTACCCCGATCCGCTCACGCTGGAGATCGGGTCGCGCTCGTCCTCCTTCCACGACAAGATGACGCTGCTGTTCATGAATCCGATCGCGGATGCGAACGGCTCCCTCCAAGGGCTTCTGTGCGGCCGGGTGCCCAACGACGTGATCGGGGATTTGATCCAGCGGGAATCCGGCCACGTCTATCCGGACTCCGGCGACAACTACTTGTTCATGGCGAAGGCCGAGCTCAATACGCACATCGCGCCCGGAACGGCGCTGTCGCGCAGCCGGTTCGAGGACCGCACATTTACGCACGGGGAGAACCTGAAGGACGGCGTTACCACCGACTGGGGCATCGTGTCCGTCAAGGAGCACACCGAGCTTGAGATCATGTTCACCGACCCGGCGACCGGACAGCTGCATCCCGGCGTCGCGAACACCATTCGCAACGGCAGCAACCTGTTCGTCGAATTTCCCGGCTACTCGGACTATCGTCACATTCCCGTTATCGGCAAAGGGGTGACGTTCCAGCTTCCGCACTGCCCGGACGTCTGGGGGATGATGTGCGAAGGCGACCTGGAGGAGGTATACCGGATCCGCAGCATATCGCTTCGGCAGGTCCGGCCGCAATCGTTGCTCCTGGGCATATTCGCCCTCGTATCGGCGGCGGCAGGCTATTTCGCAGCGCAAAACCTCTCTCCCGCGCAGACGGCGCTGTCCGTGCTCGCCGTCAACCTGGCGTACGGTGGCGTGTCCGTGGGCTTGCTTCGCTCCCGGAGCGAGAAGCGGATCGTCGAGCCGCTGCGCAAGATCAACCGCTTCATTCGCATTAACGCGGAAGGCAAGGGCGACCTGACGCAACGGATCAACGCCTACGAGTTCCAAAACGACGAGACGCGCGATCTTGCCAAGTGGATCAACAACATGATCGACTCGCTCGAAGGCATCATGCTGCGCGTGAAGCTCGCTTCGGCCGACGTCACTTCCAGCCAGAAGCAGCTGAACGAGTCCGCCGCGACGACGGCCGAATCGACGGAGAGAGTCAGCGGCCGCATTCACGACATGATCCGAAGCATCCGCCGTCAGCTCAAGGACATCGACGAAGCGAAGGTCGTGGCCGACGAGATGCGCCGGACGCTGCTCGCGCTGGAGCGGAAGGCGTCCGAGCAGATCGCGATCGCGCAAGGCGAAGTCGAACGGATCGGGGACAAGATGTCCCACATCTCGTCGAGGGTCGCCCAGACGAACGAGACAATCCGCGTGTTCATGGATACGGCGAACGAAATTCGCAGCGTGCTGAACGTCATCCAGGAAATATCGGCACAAACCCATTTGTTGGCGCTGAACGCTTCCATCGAGGCGGCGAGGGTCGGCGAGCACGGCAAAGGCTTCGCGGTCGTCGCTTCGGAAATTCGCAAGCTGGCGGACATGACCCGCAGCTCGACGGAAGAGGTTCACGGCATCGTCGAGAAAATTTACGCGCACGCCCAGGAAGCTTACGCCTCCATGGAGGAAGGAACCCGCGTCGTGGAGGAAGGCACGCAGCTGGTGGCGGTCGCATCGGAGACGCTCTCCGGCGCGCAGGCGGAGGATTCGCTGAAGACGCAGGTGGTCGACGAAGTCGTCGAGCTGATGGAGAAGATCGCGGCCGTCAGCATGGAGAACCGGGCGATCTCGACCGAGGTCGAAGCGAAAATGCAGGAGCTGACGGCCGATATTACGGGCGTTCGCCACACTTCCCACGCGGTGGAGGGGGTTACCTCCTTCATGAAGCAGCTGGTCGGCCAATTCCAGTTGACGGAGACGCGCAAGCGATAAGGACGGGCCGGAGCCGCCTGTATGGGGCCGGGCGGTTTTCCGGCTTTTCTTTTTGCTCCGGGTATCCTATAATGGTTGTTAATAAACCCAACGACGTGGAACGGGAGAGTACCTTGAGCGAGAGCCAGCAGCAGCGAGCCGGGAGGGTGAGAGCCGGCGCGGCGGCGCAAGGGAAGCGCACCCGGGAGTTGGTTCCCTGAACGCAAAGCGTTTGTCCAGTAGGGGAACCCGGCATCTGCCGTTATCCGATCGAGCGAATTCCGGACGCAGCCGCGGAGGCCTGAGCCGGAATTCAGAAGAGTGGTACCGCGGACCTCACATCCGTCTCTTTCGAGAGACGGATTTTTTGCGTTCCGGAGGGGCGGTTCGTCGGTGCGGCAATGGGGCATACGGAAGGGGCGGATCGGGGCTCGTGAACGAATCGGAACCGCGACGGGTCAAGATCGAGTTGCGCAGCGGACACGGCGGCGAGACGAGCGTTCTGGTTTACAAGGGCATGTTGTATTCGAAAAGGAACGCTCTCTACATTAAATACGAAGACGCGGGGGAGGGCGGGGGAAGCTCCGTGACGGTCAAATGGGACGGCGCGGGGATGACGCTGCTGCGGCACGGGGACGTTCAAGGCGAGCAAACGTTCAGGCTCGGCCGGCGAACGGCGGGATGGCACGCCTCCCCCGCGGGAAGACTGCGGTTGGAAATGGAAACGACCGCTCTGAGCCTGCGGTCCGAGACGCCGGGCGGACTGCCGCTCGAGATCGAATGGCAATATGAATTATGGATCGACGAAATCAGCGCGGACCGCTTCGACTTGCGGCTGCGCGTACAGGAGGATCACGAGGAATGAGCAAGTATGCGCTGGAGAGATTGTATAGTCAAGTGAAAGAGGCGATCGGGGAGGCGGTCGTGGCCGCCGGATTGACGGAGCGGGACGCATTGCCCGACTTCGCGCTCGAAGTGCCGAAGGATAAGGCCCACGGGGACCTGGCCACGAACGCGGCCATGCAGCTGACGAAGATCGCCCGCCGCAACCCGCGCCAGATCGCGGAAGCGATTCTGGAGCATCTGGACAAGGCAAAAGCCTCCATTCTGTCCGCGGAAATCGCGGGACCGGGCTTCATTAACTTCCGCCTCGACAAAAGCTGCCTGTATTCGATTATCGGCGAGGTGCTCGCGGCAGGCGAAAATTACGGCCGCGTGGACGCGGGGCAGGGGCGCAAAATTCAAGTCGAGTTCGTCAGCGCGAACCCGACGGGCAGCCTCCACCTGGGCCACGCGAGAGGAGCCGCGGTCGGCGATGCGCTCTGCAATGTGCTCGACTTCGCGGGGTACGACGTGACGCGCGAATACTACATCAACGACGCGGGTAAGCAGGTCGCCAACCTCGCCGCCTCTATCGAAGCCCGTTACCGCCAGGCGCTCGGCCAGGAAGCCGAGATGCCGGAGGACGGCTATTACGGCGAAGATATCGTCGGCTTCGCGAAGGAGCTGGCGGAGCAGGAGGGAGACCGTCTGCTGTCGCTCTCCGATGAGGAGCGTTTTCAATTTTTCCGCAATTACGGGCTGGAGAAGGAGCTCGACAAGATCAAACGCGATCTTGGACGGTTCGGGGTTCGCTTCGACGAATGGTTCAGCGAAACTTCGCTGTACGAGAACAATCGCGTCGCCGCCGCGCTGGACGCCCTTCGGGCGCAGGGACACGTCTACGAGCAGGACGGCGCCGTCTGGCTGAACACGACCGCCTTCGGGGACGATAAGGACCGCGTGCTCGTCAAGAACGACGGCAGCTATACGTATTTGACGCCGGACATCGCCTACCATATGGACAAATACGGCCGCGGCTTCGACCAAATGATCAACATCTGGGGGGCCGACCACCACGGCTACATTCCCCGCATGAAAGCCGCCATGGCGGCGCTCGGCAACGATCCGGAGAAGCTGACCGTTCTGATCGCCCAGATGGTCAGCCTGTTCCAGAACGGCGAGAAGGTGAAGATGTCCAAACGGACCGGCAAGGCCATCACGATGGAGGATCTGATGGACGAAGTCGGCGTCGACGCCATCCGCTATTTCTTTACGATGCGCAGCATGGATTCGCATTTGGACTTCGACATGGATCTGGCCGTCTCGACGTCCAACGAGAATCCGGTTTATTACGTTCAGTACGCGCACGCCCGGATTTGCAGCATCTTCCGCCAGGCGCAGGAGCAGGGGATCGCGCTCGCGCCGGCCGGGGAAGCGCCGCTCGCCAAGTTGACCGCCGAGCACGAGCTCGACCTGCTGCGGAAGATGGGCGAGCTGCCGGAGACGATCGCCGGCGCAGCCGCGTCCTACGCGCCTCACCATATGATCCGGTACGTCTACGAGCTGGCTTCGCTGTTCCATAGCTATTACCGCGCCGAACGCGTCATTACCGAGGACGCCGGACAGACCCAAGCGCGGCTGCAATTGCTCGCCGCGCTGCGCATCGTCCTGGCCAACTGCCTGAAGATTGTCGGCGTGTCCGCTCCGGAGCAAATGTAAGCCCGGCGCGTTACGTGATCTTGTCCGCGGCTTGCAGCATGCGCAGGACGTCGAGCTCGCCGGCCGTTCTCGGGGATTTGCCGATCTTCACCGGCCGGGTGGAGCGTTTGAGAATCGATTTGATCTGCTCGGGCGTCAGCCCCGGCTTCAGTCCGAGCAGCAGCGCGACCGCGCCGGTCACGTGGGAAGTGGCCATCGAGGTGCCGCTCATCACCTTCCGGGTGCCCCGGAGCCAGCAGGAATCGATCTTCTCGCCGGGGGCGTAGATGTCGATGCCGCCGTGCCGGTTCGTGAACGAAGCGACGCGCCCCTGGCGGTTGGTCGCGCCGACGGCGATCGTCTGACGGTAGCCTGCCGGGAAGTCGATCTCGTCGCGCTTGCCGTCGTTCCCCGACGAAGCGACGATGAGAATGCCGGAACGGTACGCATTGTTCACGGCGCTCAGCAAGGCTTTGCTGCGGTTCTGCATGCCGAAGCTCATGTTGACGACATCCATCCGGTTGCGGACGCACCAGTCGATGCCGAGAATAATGTCGGAGACGTAAGCCGTTCCGTTATAATCGAACGCCTTGATCGGGTAGATCGAGGCGCGCGGCGCGACGCCGATCGTCCCGTGAAGCCGGTTGGCCGCCGCGATCGTGCCGGCGATGTGCGTGCCGTGGCCGTTGTCGTCCTGGGGCAGCATCGTACGCTGGATCAGGTTGATGCCGCGTTCCACCGAGTGGCGCAGATCGGGGTGGTTGAAGTCGACGCCGGTGTCGATGACCCCGACTTTCACGCCGTAGCCCGTCGTCCGGCTCCAAGCCTTGGGCGCCCGGATACGCCGCACGCCCCAAGGAATTCCCTGTTCGACGGAGGTCCGCACTCTGGCCCGCTTGGGCGCGGTTCTGGCTTTGGGGGCGGCGTGCATGCTGACGAGAGGATCCTCCTCCCAGACGATGGCGTCCCCGAAGGGAAGGGGCCATTCGCGCGAAGGCATCGGGCACGAGTAGGCGTTGATGATGCTGAGCCGCCGGATTTCCCTGAGCGACCGGTTCCACGTCTTTTCGGCCTGCAGCGCTTTAAGGAACAGCCTGTCGTCGTCCGGGCGCACGAACCGGATAATTCTCCTGCGAGCCCTGTTCTCCGAGGAGGATAGGGAACCTTTGAGCCAATCCAGGAAACCGTTGGTGTCCATTGCGCAAATCCCTCCCGGCGGATGTGCTTCCCTATTGTATGAGGGAGCCAATCCAAGCGCATGGGGAAGAGGCCTTTTTTTGCCGCAAATGGGCGTCGCACCGTACCTATCCGGCACCGGCTACATAGGATGAAGGGAGAGTTTCCCGCGCGAGACTCTTTACCGCGACGGCTTCTCCGCCGGCGGGGCGGCCGGAAGGGGTACAGTCGAAAAGCGAAGGCATTCGTCGCAGGACGTGCCTTCGCTTTTTCGCGCTTCGGGGCCGCGCTTGCATTTTCGCAAAAAATGAGGTTAACTAAAGGTTGACATAGAAGCGGACAGTTGCGACGTTTTAACATAAAGAGAGGATGAGCAGTAGCGTGAGCGCGGAATACGTCCTGAAATTAGATGCCGAGAAAATCCGGGAAATGCCGATGGTCGACCTCGCCTTCGAGGTGCTCAAAGCGGCCAATACCCCATTCTACTATCGCGATCTGATGATGGAGATCGCCAAGATCAGAGGGTTCTCCGAAGACCAAATCAACGAAGTGATCGCCCAACTCTACACCGAGATCAACATCGACGGCCGCTTCGCCTGCGTAGGCAACAACGTCTGGGGCCTTAAACGCTGGTATCCGGTGGAGCGTTCGGAAGATTCCGTTGCGGGCGGCGGCAAGCGTCCGCGGATTATCAACGACGACGACGATCTCGACGACGAGGATCTGTACGGCGAGGAAGAAGAAGAGTCCTTCTCGCCGGACGAGGAGACTTACGATCTGTTCGACGAAGAGCGCGAGGAGCTGTTCGACGAGGGCGAAGAAGCCGCCGAAGTCGACGAGGAAGTCATTCTCGACGACGAAGAAGACGCTGGTCTCGCCGAAGAGCTTGTCGACGAAGTGGAAGAAGAGACCGACGATCTCGACGAGGACGAATTCGACGACATCGAGGATGATGAGGAAGAGGACAAATAGAAGGGCTTTTCCGAGCGTTTGTCAGGCTTGACACCATACCGGCGAGACGGTAAACTTATGCTTGGGCTTTAGAAGTATGCTTTTCCATAGATGAATGAATGAAAAGTGCCCCCAGTCAATGGGTGACACTTTTTTGTTTTGTCAAATTGTATCGCGTCCGACTTCGATGGAGCTGTCTCGGTTACGGCGAAGGCGTTTCTGCTTGATTCGAGCGAATGCGGGTACGATAAAGATAATGCCGCAGGCATGGGGTGGGAGGTTTCGTTCAGAGTGACCAAATATATTTTTGTAACGGGCGGCGTCGTATCGTCGCTGGGCAAAGGGATTACCGCCGCTTCGCTCGGCCGGCTGCTCAAGAACCGCGGACTCAAGGTGACGATCCAGAAGTTCGATCCGTACATTAACGTCGACCCGGGGACGATGAGTCCTTATCAGCACGGGGAAGTTTTCGTCACCGACGACGGCGCCGAGACCGATCTCGATCTCGGGCACTACGAGCGGTTCATCGACATCAACCTGTCCAAGAACAGCAACGTGACGACCGGCAAGATCTATTCGACCGTCATCAGCAAGGAGCGGCGGGGCGAGTATCTCGGCGGCACGGTGCAAGTTATTCCTCATATTACCAATGAGATCAAAGACCGCGTGTTCCGGGCCGGGCGCGAGACCGGTTCCGACGTCGTCATCACGGAGATCGGCGGCACGGTCGGCGATATCGAGAGCCTTCCTTTCCTCGAAGCCATTCGCCAGATCAAGAGCGACATCGGCCGGGAAAATGTCATGTACATCCACGTCACGCTTATTCCTTATATTAAAGCCGCCGGGGAGGTCAAGACGAAGCCTACCCAGCACAGCGTGAAGGAGCTGCGCAGCATCGGCATTCAGCCGAACGTCATCGTCTGCCGTACGGAATATCCGCTGGCCGAGGAGATGAAGCGCAAGATCGCCCTGTTCTGCGACATCGACGCGAACGCCGTCGTGGAATGCCGCGACGCTTCCACGCTTTACGAAGTGCCGCTCATGCTTCGCGATCAAGGCCTGGACGATTACGTCGTCAAACATCTGGGACTGTCCCATGCCGCTCCCGAGCCGGACATGGCGGAATGGGAAGCGCTCGTCGGACGGGTCAAGTCGCTCCGCAAGACGACGGAGATCGCGATCGTCGGCAAGTACGTCGCGCTGCACGACGCTTACCTGAGCATCGTCGAGGCGCTCGGCCACGCGGGCATCGACGCCGACGCGGAAGTGAACATCCGCTGGGTGAACGCGGAGGAAGTCGAGCCGGGCAACGTGGAGGAGAAGCTGGGCGGCGTTCACGGCATTCTCGTTCCCGGAGGGTTCGGGGACCGCGGGATCGAAGGGAAAATTACGGCCATCCGCTATGCTCGTGAGCAAGGCATTCCGTTCTTCGGCATTTGCCTCGGGATGCAAGTGGCCGTCATCGAATTCGCCCGCAGCATGGCCGGGCTCGACGGCGCCAACAGCTCGGAGATTCATCCGGCGACGCCTTATCCCGTCATCGACCTGCTCCCGGAGCAGAAGGACATCGAGGACCTCGGCGGCACGATGCGTTTGGGCCTGTATCCCTGCAAGCTGGTTCCGGGCACCCTGGCGGCCGAATGCTACGGCGACGAGCTCGTGTACGAGCGCCATCGCCACCGTTACGAATTCAACAACGAATATCGCGAGACGATCGAATCCGCGGGCCTGCGCATTTCGGGCACCTCGCCGGACGGCCGTCTCGTCGAGATGATCGAGCTGCCGGGCCATCCGTGGTTCCTGGCCGTGCAGTTCCACCCGGAATTCACGTCCCGCCCGAACCGTCCGCAGCCTTTGTTCCGCGAGTTCGTGAAGGCTTCGCTGTCTCGCGCGGAAGCTTGAATCGCCGCCTTCAATTTTAACGCCTTGGTGAATACCGGGGCGTTTTTCACATTTTACCATGGAGATTGAAGGAATTCCCGGTGCCGATCTCGAATACGGTTAAAACGGGTTGGAGAAACGGAGGTATTGGTGATGGGGAAGAAGAAGCTGCTGATCGTCGACGACCAGATCGGAATCCGGATTTTGCTGCTCGAAGTGTTCGCAACGGAAGGGTATGAGACGTATCAGGCGGCCAACGGCCGCGCCGCTCTGGAGATCGTTCGCAACCACGCGCCCGATCTCGTGCTTCTGGACATGAAGATTCCGGGAATGGACGGGCTCGAAATATTAAAGAAAATTAAGGAAATGAACCGCGAGATCAAAGTGATCATGATGACGGCCTACGGAGAGCTGGACATGATCAAGGAAGCGACCGATCTGGGCGCGCTCATGCACTTTACGAAGCCGTTCGACATCGACGAGATGCGGATCGCGGTCAATATGCAGCTGGGCGAAGGAGCGCCTTCCCGGTTCGCTTCGGGGTCGTAGGGACGGGTTTACAATAAAAACTCATTTTGTGTTATAATAGCGCAGTATGCAAGTCGCATGCGAATGCGATTTATTTGAAGCGCAGGAGGAGTTGCATCATGCCACTCGTATCAATGAATGAGTTTCTGCCCAAAGCGAAGGCGAACAAGTTTGCCGTAGGTCAGTTCAACATGAACAACCTCGAGTTCGCCCAAGCGATTACCGATGCTGCGATCGAAGAGAAATCCCCTTTTATTTTTGGCGTCAGCGAAGGCGCATTGAAGTACATGGGGATTGAATACACGGTAGCGATTGCGGAAGCGGCAGCGAAGAAGTCCGGCTTGCCGATCGCCCTTCACCTTGACCACGGAAGCAACTTCGACATTGCGATGAAGTGTATCCGCGCAGGCTTCTCTTCCGTTATGTTCGACGGTTCCCACCATCCGTTCGAAGAGAACATCAAGCTGACGAAAGAAATCGTTAAGGCCGCGCATGCGATGGGCGTATCCGTTGAAGGCGAACTGGGCACGATCGGCGGCGTCGAGGACGATCTGAGCGTGGACGAAGCTCATGCGCAACTGGCCAAGCCGGAAGAAGCGATCCGTTTCTACGAAGAGACGGGCGTCGACGCGCTGGCAATTGCGGTTGGTACGGCTCATGGCATGTACAAAGGCGAAGTGAAGATCCACTACGACATCATCAAAGCGGTCGCCGCGAAGATTCCGGTTCCGATCGTTCTGCACGGCGGTTCCGGCGTACCGGACGAGATGATTCGCGAAGCGATCCAGGCCGGCGTCGGCAAGATCAACGTCAACACCGAGAACCAAGTCGCTTGCACCGCCCAAATTCGCGAAGTCCTCGCCAAAGACGCGAACATTATCGATCCCCGCAAATATCTTACGCCCGCTCGCGCAGCTATGAAGCAAGTGGTCCAAGAGAAAATCCGCCTGTTCGGAAGCAGCAACCAAGCCTAATCCTAACCGACTTCACCATTTTAAGAGGCGCCGGCATGCCGGACATGCCTTCGAAGCAGTCATGCTTTCTGATATGGGAAAACGTCAAGCGGCGTTTTCCCTTTCCTTCATTTTGTATCGGCGTGACCTCCGTCTCCCGGTGCATGAGCAGCAGACTAGGAGGAACCATGCATTCATGGATAAACTGATGATACGCGGAGGCCGGCCGCTCCGAGGAACGGTTGGCATCAGCGGCGCGAAAAACAGCGCGATCGCGCTTCTGCCCGCGGCCATTCTGGCCGAATCGGAAGTGCGTTTGGATAATCTTCCCCATCTTAGCGACGTAGCGATTTATATCGAATTGCTGGAAGAACTCGGGGGCAAAGTAACCTGGACCTCCGACACGATGTCTATCGATCCTTCCGGGATGATCTCCAAGCCGATGCCGAACGGACGCGTCAAGATGCTCAGAGCCTCTTATTACTTGATGGGAGCGTTGCTGGGCCGTTTCGGAGAGGCGACGATCGGAATGCCCGGAGGATGCAACTTCGAACCCCGTCCCATTGACCAGCATATCAAGGGCTTTGAGGCGTTGGGGGCAGTCGTAACCAACGAACATGGAGCCATCCGCATCAAGGCCAAAGAACTGCGCGGGGCTAAAATATATTTGGATGTCGTCAGCGTGGGCGCCACGATTAACATTATGCTGGCCGCCGCCCGGGCGAAAGGATCCACCGTCATCGAGAATGCGGCCAAGGAACCGGAGATTGTCGATGTGGCCACGCTCCTGAACTCCATGGGGGCGAAGATCAAGGGAGCCGGCACGGAGACGATCCGCATCGAGGGCGTCGACAGCATGCATGGCTGCCGCCATTCGATCATACCGGACCGGATTCAGGCCGGCACTTACATGATCGCGGCCGCGGCCACGCGGGGCGACGTACTCATCGATAATATCATTCCCAAGCATCTCGAGGCGTTGACGGCCAAGCTGCAGGAGATGGGCGTGCACGTCTACGAAATGGACGAATCGATCCGCGTCGTAGGCCAGCCTCAATACGAGGCGGTGGATGTCAAAGCGCTCGTCTATCCGGGCTTTGCGACCGATTTGCAATCCCCGATGACCAGCTTGCTCACGCAAGCGCAAGGGGTCAGCATCCTCTCCGATTTCGTGTACAGCAACCGCTTCAAGCATGTGCCGGAGCTAATTCGCATGGGCGCGCAAATTCGGGTGGAAGGAAGGTCCGCCATCATCGAAGGCGGACGGTTGAACGCGGCCAAGGTGCGCGCGGCCGATCTTCGCGCAGGCGCGGCGCTGGCCGTGGCGGCGCTGACGGTAGAAGACGGCATCACCGAGATTACCGGCGTGGAGTACATCGACCGCGGCTATGAACGCCTGGTCGAGCATTTAAGCAATTTGGGCGCCGAAGTATGGCGCGAAGGGTGATCCGCTTGCCGGATCGCTCCATTCGGATCGTAAAGTGGGGATTCTATTGACAGATCTCATGATGGCCGATTTGGAAGGATTGACGCTGAACGAGCTGACCAAGCTCGCCAAGAACTATCAAATCGCCGACTACAGCCAAATGAAGAAAAAGGAGCTCATCGTCGCGATTCTGCGCGCGCAGGCCGAACGAAGCGGGCTCATGTTCATGGAGGGCGTGCTGGAAGTTCTGCCCGAAGGGTACGGCTTCCTTCGCCCGATCAACTATTTGCCAAGCGCGGAAGACATTTATATCTCGGCTTCGCAGATCCGCAAGTTCGATCTGCGGACCGGCGATCTCGTATCGGGCAAATGCCGGGCTCCGAAGGAGAGCGAGCGTTACTTCGGACTGCTGCAGGTGAACGCCGTCAACGGCGAATCTCCGGAGACCGCTGCCGAACGCCTCCATTTTCCCGCACTCACTCCGCTATTCCCGCAGGAGAAACTTGTTCTTGAGACGACTCCAACCCGTTTGTCGACCCGTATCATGGACTTGCTGGCGCCCGTCGGGCTCGGCCAGCGCGGCCTGATCGTCGCGCCGCCGAAGGCGGGCAAGACGCTGTTGCTCAAAGAGATCGCGAACAGTATCTCCACGAACCGTCCGGACATCGATCTGTTCGTGCTGCTCATCGACGAGCGCCCGGAAGAAGTGACGGACATGCAGCGCTCGGTCAAGGGCGAAGTCGTCGCCTCGACGTTCGACGAAGTGCCGGAGCATCATATCAAGGTTGCCGAACTGGTTCTGGAGCGGGCGCTTCGCCTCGTCGAGCACAAGCGCGACGTCGTCATTCTGCTGGACAGCATCACCCGTCTGGCGCGCGCCTACAACCTGGTCATTCCGCCGTCCGGGCGGACGCTGTCCGGAGGTATCGATCCGGCGGCGTTCCACCGCCCGAAGCGCTTCTTCGGCGCGGCGCGCAACGTGGAGGAAGGCGGCAGCCTGACCATTCTGGCGACGGCGCTCATCGAGACCGGCTCCCGGATGGACGACGTCATTTACGAGGAGTTCAAAGGCACCGGCAACATGGAGCTGCATCTGGACCGCAAGCTGGCGGAACGGCGCATCTTCCCGGCGTTGGACATTCGGCGTTCGGGCACGCGGCGCGAGGAGATGCTGCTCACCAAGGAGGAACTGGACAAAGTATGGGCGATCCGCAAAGGCATGAACGACTCCATTGAATTCGTCGATCAATTCCTGCGCAAGCTCGCGAATACGAAGACGAATCAGGAGTTTCTGGAATCGCTCGAATCGGCTTCGAGCGGCGGTTCGGGCAGCTCGAGCGGCATGAGCGGATCGGCAAGCTCCGGCGGGACTTCTTCCGCCGCAAGCCGTCCCGCGAGAACCGGCGCTTATTCCGGCCCCGGGCAAGGGGCGGGCTATTCGTCGGGTTCGAGCTACTCGAGCTCCGGCGCGTCCGCGCGTCCGAACGGAACGGGCATGACGTCGCGGCCGAACGTCGGCTACAACGGTTCTCGGCCCCAGACGGGCACCGGCTCGTATTCCTCCGCTTCGCCTTCGCGGCCGTACGGCGGGGGAACGGGCACGAGCCGCCCGGTGTCCTCGCAGCCGGCGGGCGGAACGGTGTCGGGCGGGACGCAGTGGTCGTCGTCTTCGGCTCCGGCGTCCAGACCGGCTCCCGCCGCCAGCTCGGCTGGCGCAAGCGCAGCGGGAGCAGGCAGTGCTAGCGCGGGCACGGTCGGCGCCAGCAATGGCGCCGCAAGCATCGCGAATGCGGGAGATGCAAGCCAGGGCAGTGCCGGAGCAAGTACCGGCACGGGCGGTGCGCTTGCGGGCGCTGCAAGCGCTAGCCCGGCAAGTGCAGGCGCCGCCGACGCAAGCTCGCGCAGCAGCGCTGGCTCCGGCCCGGCGCCGGAAGCGCCGGCCGCCGACGCAACGGCGAAGCCGGCAAGCGCCGCGCCCGCAAGGCGCCGCGCGGCGGCGACGGCCGAGGCGGCCGAACCGGCTGCGGCCGCCGGCGCCCCCGCAGGCGCCGCGGACGAAAGCGCGCCGGCCGCGGATGCCGCGGCGGCGAAACCGCGCGCGGCAAGCTCGCGCAGCAAAGCCGGCGCCTCCACGCGGAGCGCAGGCGCCCGGACGAAGTCCGCCGCAGCCGCCGCGGAAGCCGGCGCCTCCGGCGAAGCCGCACCGGCGGCCGATGCGAGCAAGGCCGAAGCCGTATCGGCTTCGGGCGATGCCGCGGCTGCCGCGACGGAAGCGGCCGAGGCCAAGGCCGCCAAGGCGACCGCCAAACGCACGGGAACCGGCTCCCGCCGCACGACGAAGGGCAGCTCGACCTGAGCGTCCGGTCAACCCTGGTCGCCCGCCGTAGGCGTGGATTGAAACAACCGGCTACCGAGAGGGGCTTTTAAAAAATGCATCTGGTTTACGCCGACAAGAACAATAACGTATTCGACCATCCGGATCTGTATGGCGTCGCCCGCAGCGGCAACGACCTCGTCGAGCTGCTCGAAGACGATCTCATTCCGCTTCCGCCCGGCGCGACGCTGGTCGCTTTGCCTAACACCCGCCCCGTCGGCATCGATCCCGATTCCGGCCGGATGGTGCCCGTACCCGGCGACTATTGCGCGGTAGGCGCCCTGCTGCCGCAAGGCTATACGCGATTCTATGTGCCCGGCTACACGAAGACCGACAAGACGCAGCTGCTGCCCTTGTTCGGCTACACCGCCGTTGTCTGGAAGAAGGACGGCTTCTACGTGGCCGCTTGCCGAAGCGATGACGCCGAGCGCTGGAATCCGGAGAACTGCGACCGGGGCGAAGTGAAGCGGCAGGTTCAGCGGCTTCTGGACAAATATCCGGACAACCGCCTGTACAAGCATCTGTCCAATTGCGCGCTCGGCTACGAATGCCTGACGTCGTCGAACACCTTCCTGCAGCGGTGGGAAGGGGCCGTTCCGGTCTCGTTCGCCTGCAACGCCGGATGCTTCGGCTGCATATCCGAGCAGCCCGACGACAGCGGCTTCGTCTCTCCGCAGACGCGGCTTCAGTTCAAGCCGACGGTGGACGAAGTCGTCGAGATTATGCTGGAGCATCTGCGGACGCCCGAATCGATCATCAGCTTCGGGCAGGGCTGCGAAGGGGAGCCTTCCACCCAGGCGAAAATCATCGTCGAAGCGATCAAGCGCGTCCGGGAACAAACGTCGATGGGCTACATCAACATCAATACGAACGCGGGGCTGACCGATCATCTCCGCGCCATTACCGACGCCGGCCTCGACTTGATGCGCGTCAGCACGATCAGCGCGCTGGACGACCATTACAACGCTTATTACAAGCCGCGCGGCTACACGCTGGCCAACGTCGAGAAGACGCTCCGGTACGCCGCCGACAAAGGCGTCTACACGTCGATCAACTATCTCGTCTTCCCGGGCGTTACGGACCGCGAGGAGGAGATCGAGGCGATGATCGGCTTTGTCCGCCGCACGGGTCTCAAGCTCATTCAGATGCGCAATCTGAACATCGACCCGGACGCGTATTTGGCGCTCATTCCGGAAGCCAAGGGCGAAATTTACGGGATGAAAACGCTGCTCGACATTTTCAGGGAAGAGCTTCCCGACGTAACGATCGGCTCCTTCACCCACGTCCCGCCCGCGGCCGGGTCCGCACCAAAAATTGACGGAAAAATCCGGTTGTGATTTTCACTCCGGACGTGATATAATCCCATTATGTGTCTAATACTCTGGATCCGCATGTGGTTCAGGGCAGAAAGAGGTGAACGCGTTGAAAGATTCCATCCATCCTAATTACCAAGTGACGACGGCTACTTGCGCTTGCGGCAATACTTTCGAAACGGGTTCGGTCCGTCCGAACATCCGCGTCGAAATTTGCTCCGCATGCCATCCTTTCTTCACGGGTAAACAGAAGTTCCTGGATGCTGGCGGACGTGTCGATAAGTTCAAGAAAAAATACGGCCTGTAAGATCCGGCTGTATAGAAATAGACCTCCCATTACATCCTACCGGATAAAGGGAGGTTTTTTTCATGTTCGCACAACTGAGCAAACGATGGTTGGCGGCGTCCTTGTCGCTCTCTCTGGCGGCTGCCGGACTCCTTGCCGGATGCAGCAATCAAGGCGGAACGAGCAGCGTCAAGCCCCAAAGCTACGCGAACGACGGTTACCTGGGACGCACGAACGCCAATCCCCACATTCCGGGTCGGCACATGGCCCTCAACTACAAAAACGACGGGTTGCTGATCCGGCAGGCGATCAAAAACGTGCGCGGCGTCAGAGGAAGCAACGTGACGTTCAACGGAGCCGATGCGTACGTAACGCTGAAGTTGGACCCGAGTCTGAGCGCCCGCAAGGTTCCTACGGTGGAACGCGAAGCCGCTTCGGTGCTCCGGTTCAATTTTCCAAGATACAACATTCATGTCACCTCGACCCGAACGCGTTAACGGATAACGCATTGCGTCAAGCGCCGACCGCTTCAAATGGCTGGATACTGTCTCCATCGGTTGCTTTGGCGCTCCGAATTCGTTATACTAAGTCATGCCGTGCTAGACGGGGAGGTAGCGGTGCCCTGTAACTCGCAATCCGCTATAGCGAGGTTGAATTCCTGTCTGAGGTCTTGTCACGCAGGTTCCGGCTATGTTTGGTTTCGTGTTGATCGCAAGGTCCTCCGCAAGGGACGCCCATGAACCCGGTCAGGTCCGGAAGGAAGCAGCCGTAAGTGGTCACGTTCTTGTGCTGGGGGGTAGCCGGGCGGGAGCGGATCGGCATGGCCGGCTGGATGGCAACGATCGGGGGCAGGTGCACGGTCCTCGTTTTTTAAGCATTCAAAGCACGGTAGTTAGAGCATCTCGGCGCAGGCATGCATTGCGCGGGATGCTTTTTTTGCATGTTGGCCATGACAGAGGCATAAGTCGCAGTTCCGAAGGAGGAAAAAAGTCCCCGGCCACGAAAAACATCGGACAGGGCAGACAGACCGGAGGGTGGTGTCGCGACATGGACAATTCAAAAAACCGGGATATCCCCAAACATCAGGACCAACAATCGGATTGGGAATTCGAGGAAGCGAGAAGCAGAGAGCCGCGGAAGGAAAAGTTCGTCCGCCGTTTCCTCGAAAATTTGCTTGGCCATGAAAATTTCGGCGTACTGCTGCTGGACGCGGACTTTCGGATCGTGGAAGCGAGTCCGATGGTATGCCAGGCGATCGGCAGGGAGCGGGAAGAACTTCTCGGCCAGAATGCGGAGAGCCTGTTCCGGCTTCAAACGGTTCCTTTGCCGGTAGACGCCTCGCTGCTTCAGGGCCGGGTGTTTCGCAACCGCAGCTACACGTGGCGCTCCGGAGACCGGCGGCGGGAATGGGTGCTGGACGGGGAACTGCTCCGCGATGGCGATGGCGGGAAGGTGATCGGCGCCTACGTTCTGTTCCGGGATGTCACGCAACTGATGGCGCTCGAGGAACAGGTCCGCAGGTCGGACAGGCTCAAAATGATCGGCGAAGTGGCTGCCGGAACGGCGCACGAAATTCGCAATCCGCTGACGGCGATTCGGGGGTTCATTCAGCTCCTGCATCGTTCGCTCGCCGAGAGGCAGATGAACCGGGAGCTCGACTATGTCGACATCGTGCTGGCCGAGCTGGAGAGGGTCAACGCGCTCGTGAACGAATTTTTGCTGCTCAGCAAACCTAAGAAAGTCGAGCTGCAACCGGTCCGGTTGGGGAAGCTTTTCGACGAGATGCTGCCCATGCTTCGCAACGAAGCTGTGATGCACAACGTAACGCTGCAGTACATACCCCGCAACGAACTCCCCTCCATTTTTGCGGATAAGGAGCTGTTGAAGCAAGTTTTTCTGAACTTGGGCAAAAACGCGATCGAAGCGATGACCGAAGGAGGAATGCTGATAATACGGGAAAGGCCATGCCCTCCCGGCGCGGCGGAGGTCACGGTGGACGTGTGCGATAACGGGCCCGGAATACCCGAAGAGATGATCGATCGGGTGTTCGATCCTTTCTTTACGACGAAGGAGCAGGGCACGGGACTGGGCTTGTCCATTTGCCAGCGAATCGTGCACGAGCTGGGAGGCCGCATCGAGGTGTCGAGCGGAACCGGAGGCACGGTGTTTTCGGTGACGATTCCCGCAATCGGGGCTTCGCAGCGGAAGCCCTCGCCGGGCGGTGGAGCGCTTCCGTCCGATGATGTATAATGGAGGGAAAGTCAACTAGCCGACGGGAGCGACAAGGGATGGCCCATATCGCATTATACCGGGCCTGGCGCCCGCAGACGTTCCATGACATGGTCGGTCAGCAGCATATCGTTCAGACGCTGCAGAACGCCATTCGCGAAGACCGTTTGTCCCACGCCTATCTGTTCAGCGGCCCCAGAGGAACAGGGAAGACGAGCGCCGCGAGGCTGTTGGCCAAGGCGGTCAACTGCGAGAAGGGACCGACGCCGGAACCGTGCAACAAATGCGAAGCCTGCAGACGGATCGCGGCGGGCTCGGTCATGGACGTGGTCGAGATCGACGCCGCGTCCAACCGCGGGGTCGAAGAGATTCGCGACATTCGCGATAAAGTCAAATACGCGCCGACGGAAGTCCGGCGCAAAGTGTACATCATCGACGAAGTGCATATGCTGACGACGGAGGCGTTCAACGCCCTGCTGAAGACGTTGGAGGAGCCGCCGGGACATGTCATGTTCATGCTGGCGACGACGGAACCCCATCGCCTGCCGCCGACGATCGTCTCTCGCTGCCAGCGCTTCGAATTTCGCCGGGTGTCTCTGGAGGAGCAGAGCGAGTGGCTTCAGGACATCTGCCGGAAGGAAGGCATTCAAGCGGAGAGAGAAGCGCTCGTTTATATCGCGCGCCTGTCCGACGGGGGGATGCGGGATGCGCTGAGCCTGCTGGATCAAATCTCCTCGTTCACGGGCGGACAAGTGACGCTCCGGGACGCGGTGGAGGCGACCGGCGGCTTGCCGGCCGAGCAGTTCGGCCGGCTGGCGATCGCCGTGCGGGACGCGGACGCGTCGGCCGTGCTGCGCGAAGTCGACGAGATGATGCGGGCGGGCAAGAGCGCGGACAAGTGCCTGGAGCAGCTGATGCATTATTTCCGGGATCTGCTGCTGGCCCAGTTGGCGCCGCAAGCCGCCGCTTCGGCCGGGAGAGTCGCCGATCCGGGACAGTTGCGCGACATGGCGCAGAGCTTCTCCAAGGAGCGGCTGTTCGCGATCATCGACCTGCTGAACCGGTACCAATCGGAGATGAAATACGCCGCCCACCCGCAGACGATGTTCGAGATCGCGCTGCTCAAGCTGTGCGCCGCCGATGCGGAAGCCTCCGAGCAGGCGGCAACCGTGCCGGCGGCGCAGCGATCGCCGGCGCCCGGCGCAGGCGTAGGTGCGGGTGCGGGCTCGGGCGGCCCCGAGCTGCAGCGGCTGCAGCAGCAGGTGGCCGCGCTTGAGCGGCGGCTCGAAGAGCTGCTGCGCGGCGGCGCGGGTGCGCCCGTATCGCCGGGCGGAGCAGCCTCTGCCGGCGGCGGTTCGGCCCGCAGCCAGGGCAACGGCTGGGGCGGCCGGAGCGGCTCCGCCGGAGGGACGGCCGCTTCCGCCAAGGGGCTGCGGACGCGGGTGAAGCTCGATCCTTTCCTCGCGGCCAGAGGTTCGCCCCATGCGCTGCAGGTGCTGTCCAAATGGCCGCAGATTTTGCAGCGCGTCAAGGAAGAGCGGGTGACGGTCCACGCCTGGCTTGTGGACGGGGAGCCCGTCTCTTATGCGGACGATACCGTTCTGGTGGCGTTCCGCAACACGATTCACCGGGAGACGACGGAGAAGCCTGCGAACAAGCAGGTGATCGAAGGAGCCCTGTCCGCTTTGCTGGGGCACCCGACCCAGCTCGCCACGGTCACCCAGAAGGAGTGGCAGGAGGCGGTGTCCTCCGGGGGGCCGGCCCGTGAAGAGGCCGCCGCCGAAGAGCTCCGCCTGGAGCCGGAGGATGGCGGCGGCGCGCCGGGCGAGCCTTTGGTAGAGGAAGCGATACGGCTTTTTGGAGAACAACTGGTCATTATTAAGGACGACTAAGGAGGCGCATACAGATGAACAACATGAACCAGATGATGAAGCAAGTGAAGAAGATGCAGGAGCAAATGCTCAAAGCCCAGGAAGAATTGGGCAACAAGACGGTGGAAGGAACGGCGGGCGGCGGAGTCGTAACCGTGCAGGCGAACGGGCACAAGAAAGTGCTGAGCGTCACGATCAAGCCGGAAGCCGTCGATCCGGAAGACGTCGAAATGCTGCAGGATCTCGTGCTTACCGCTGTGAACGACGCACTCACGAAGGCCGACGAACTGGCCAACAACGATATGGGCAAGTTTACGGGCGGGCTCAAAATTCCCGGATTGTTCTGATCAAGCGAATCCGGCCGGCTGTTGCCGGCTTGCCTCGACCCGGCCGGAATAGAGGAGTTTGAAAACTTTTGTTCTACCCCGAACCGATTGCCAAGCTGATCGACTCGTTTTCCCGCCTTCCGGGTATCGGTCCCAAGACGGCCGCCCGGTTGGCGTTTTACGTTCTGCGCATGAAGGAAGAGGACACCATCGATTTCGCCAAAGCGCTCGTGAACGTGAAGCGGCAGTTGACGTACTGTTCCGTCTGCTGCAACATTACCGACACCGATCCGTGCCGGATCTGCTCCGATACAACCCGGGACAACTCCGTTATCTGCGTCGTACAGGAGCCGAAGGATCTGGTGGCGATGGAGCGCACGCGGGAGTTCACCGGGCTTTATCACGTTTTGCACGGCGCCATCTCGCCGGTGGACGGGATCGGACCGGACGATATCCGCATCGCGGAGCTGCTCCGCCGTCTCGGCGACGAGCGGGTTCAGGAGCTCATTCTGGCGACCAATCCGAACATCGAAGGCGAAGCGACCGCGATGTATTTGTCCCGGCTCGTGAAGCCGTTCGGCATCAGGGTCACGCGCATCGCGCACGGGCTGCCGGTCGGCGGCGATCTGGAGTACGCGGACGAAGTGACGTTGTCCAAGGCGCTCGAGGGCCGGCGGGAGCTCCATTGAAGCGCTTGAAATGGTGCAATTATAGAAATTTTGTGCATGCGACGCCCTTGCCGGGGCGTTTTTATTTTAAGGGGACGGTTCGACGTCGCGGATCTTGAGCTCCTTGCCTTCAAACCCTGCTCTTGGTTGGAATCCCGATTCTAGCCGATCGGTTTTGTACATAGAGATGGTAATGGGTTGTCTACGGGCAATTTCATTTCCGATGGGGAGGGGATGGCAATGGTCGGCAAAAAGGCACTTCGGCAAGATCCCGACTTGAATACGGAGAAGGAACGCATCGTGAGGGAGATCAGGGAAGCGGAGCGGGAGTGCTCGGTCGCCCGGAACCGATTCGACGAAGCGCTCGAGCCCGAGCAAGTGGACTACGCGATCTATTCGCTGGAAGCGGCCGAGAAGAAGCTGGACATCCTGATTCGCAAGGCCAAGCTCTTATGGGGAAAATTCGAAAGCAACAAGGAAGCGGAGTGGGGGTTCTATAGATGAGAACGATGTGGCTCGCGTTGTTCGTCGCATCCTCGTGCGCGCTCTTGTATCTGATGCTTCGCCGGGTCCTGCCTCGGGGGTGGGCCACAAGGTTCGGAACCCATCTGGTACTGTCCGCTTTGGCGATCTACGCCTTGAACTTCTCGGGACTCGTCACCGGGTGGTACGTTCCGCTGAACCCGGGGACGATCGGAACGGTTGCGGTTCTCGGTCTGCCGGGCATCGGATTGGTGCTCGGGCTTCAACATCTCGTATTGTCGTAAAAACATTCAATAAAAAAATAGCAAGAAACGATTGACGGAGACCTGGCCGATGTGTTACATTAACTCTCGCGCTTGTTAGGCGCGAATGTATCGCAAGCGAGCGGACGGCGATTTGGAATAAATTGCTTGTTGCAATGAAGAGCCCGTTTGTGATATATTATGAAGGTCGCTGTTACGGCGACGAACGCAACAAACTTGTTCCTTGAAAACTGAACATCGAGCGTAATACGGACCCTGTCACTC
>NZ_AUCP01000035.1 GCF_000429825.1 Cohnella thermotolerans DSM 17683 | reverse complement strand
TTCCCAAACCGCGAATCCGTCGTTCGGTTAATCGGTGCGTTGCTGATGGAACTTGACGAAAAGTGGGCTAGCGGCAAGAAATATCTCGACATGACCGAGTACTTGGAATGGCGCGAATCTCAAGCGACAAAGACCACGTCGAAGGTTACACGTATCGGGTAAAGGGGCTTTACATGGAGTGGCGGGCATGATAGGCTGTTCTGCCTTGGCGATTTAACGTCAGGACATATCGCCCAATCGCCAGTCATCATGCCTGCGGAGGCTCCATGTCAAGCCCCGGCTCGACACTTCTGAACCGAGGAAATTTACACAATATTTTGGACTTGATCGCAACCTGAAATACCCGTGACGTGATTTTATAGAAATATCCGTCGCTTTGGCGGCTATTTGGATTGTTTGCATGCGCTTTCAACCCTATAATGGGCACTGGTAAGAACCGCCATTCAGGTTGGGAGGCTGAGCCGATGAGCCCTATTCGGGTGGGAATGATCGGAACGGGAGGCATCGCCGGTTGGCATGCCAGGCAACTGCTGGAACTGCCGGAAGTTCAAATCGCCGCGCTGGCGGATACGAGCGAAGTCAACCGGAACGCTTTCGCGGAGAAGTTCGGTTTGCAGAACGCCGCGCCGTATTCGGATTACAAGGAGATGCTGGACCGGGCGCAGCTGGATGCGGTCGTCATCTGTTCGCCCCATACGCTGCACTTTCAGCAGGCGCAAGATGCTCTGAGCCGCGGTCTGCATGTGCTCATCGAGAAGCCGATGACTTGCTCGTCCGCGGAAGCGGAGCTGTTAATTCAGAAAGCCAAGCAAGCCGGAAAAATCATGCAGGTGTCGTATCAACGCCATTTCCAGCCGGAATTCCTCTACATACGCGATGCCATCGCAGGCGGGGAGATCGGCAAGCTGACCTCGATTACCGCCTCGCTGTACCAGGAATGGCGGCAGGGAACGCCCGGGTCCTGGCGGCAGGATCCGGCTTTGTCGGGAGGCGGCTTCCTGATGGACTCCGGCAGCCATATTATCGATGCGCTGCTCTGGACCACGGGCCTCACCCCGGTGGAAGTCAAGCCGCAGCTTCAGATGCACGGAGCGCCGGTTGAGATCGATACGTTCACTTCGATCCGGTTCGCGGAAGGACCCGTGGCCGGACTGAATCTGGTCGGTTACTCTCCCTGCTGGCACGAGACGTTCGTGTTCTGCGGCGAAGACGGCGGAATCTTCTACGACAACGGCAACATTACCCTTCGCCGCTGGAAGCAAGACCCGATCCGGCCGGAATTGCCACAGGCGACCACCAATCAGGATAAAAGCTTCATCGATGCGATTCTGGGCCGTCATGAGGTGCTCGTCCCCGGGGAATTCGCGCTCAAAGTCGTCAAGCTGTCGGAGATGATCTACCAGGCGGCGGGCTATTCGCCGAATGCCGGGCTTAAATCGAAGGAGGATTCCGGTAGATGAAGTGTCGCATTGGGATGCGCATTCCGCCCAAGATCGGAGCGGAAGGAATCGGCCGAACGGCCAAATGGGCGGCGGAGGCCGGACTCGACTTTCTGGACGTTCCGCAGCTTACGCCGGAGATCAAGCAGGCCTGCGACCGGGCCGGCATCGCCATCGGTTCGGTCGATGTGGCCGCGGCGAAGCTGCTGAGCCGGAACGAAGCGGTGCGAAGAGACGCGGTGGAATCGGTCAAGCGTCAAATGGACGGCATCTCCGCGCTGGGCGGCAGCGTGCTGTTTATGTGTCTCGTTCCGGAAGATCCGGCCCTTCCGCGCAAGGAAGGATTCGACATCTGGAAGGAGACGTTCCCGGAGCTCGTTCGCCATGCGGAACGGACCGGCACTTATATCGCGATCGAAGGCTGGCCGGGTCCGGCGCCGCATTATCCGACGCTCGGCTGTACGCCGGAGATGTGGCGGGCGATGTTCGACGCGGTTCCTTCCCGGCATTTCGGACTGAACTACGATCCTTCCCATCTTGTCCGCCTGGGCATCGATTATCTCCGCGCGCTTACGGAGTTCGGAGAACGCATCGTCCATTGCCACGGCAAAGATACGGAAATCTTGCACGACGACCTGTACGAATTCGGGGCGCTCCCCGCCACTTTCGGCGCGAAATACGGCTTCTCGGAAGGATCGTGGCGTTACACCATACCCGGACAAGGCGACGTGGAATGGAGCAAAATCGCCGTCCGGCTCGATCGCATCGGGTACAAAGGAGCAATCAGCATCGAGCTGGAGGATCACCGCTACTGGGGATCGCTGGAGGCGGAACGCCAAGGCATCGTCAAAGCGGCGGAGCATCTCTTCCGATATTTCCGGTAATCAGGCTTGGAGATCTTCGGCGGCAACTTGGTAACCCAAGATGAGTTGGTTACTTAAGTGTACTAGGCATCAAAAAGTGACTTCTTCCAAAAACTTCTATGGAAAATTATAATTTCATGAGTTATGCAGTTCGAGATAAAACTTGGAAACTGCTCTTGTAGATTTAAAAGTTTCACAAAAAAATACTGAAGAATCTCAAAAACCACTTGACTTTCGCAAAATCGCACCATAATCGCGAAGGATACCTCTTTAATAGGTATATCTTTCAGATTATAGGTGAATTTCCATTGAAAACGCTACAAGGTCCGCGGTTTAAAGAACTTTCTCAAGGAGAGTGTGCGGGCGCACCGGCATTTCGGCAGTTGTGGGATCGCTTCGACTTCTCTTTGCTCCTCACTCAATCTGGTATTATGAAGCGCTCCGGTGCCCCGACATGGCTGCTAGCCTTCCTTTACGTGATTGGCCTGGTGGCAGGGTGCTCTTCCGTTCTCCAGATGGCTGAGCTTGCCGGGAAGGATGCCTTGCTCAAAGCGATGTTTGCCGTCCAGCAGATTACGCAGTGTGCGATGAGCCGCTTCCTCACCCACCCGTTTGCCTGGCGTACCTTCGGCAAAAAGCGAGTTACACGTCTTCAGGAAGATTCCGACACTCAGCTACGAAACGGTGATGTGGTCAATCTGGACGATACTCTCGCCGCTCATCCGTACGCCAAGGAGTTGCCGTTTCTCTGCTGGCTACGTGATCACGCACGCAAAGTGAACGTTTGGGGCATGAATATCGTCGCTCTGCAAGCGGTGTTAAAGTCGGGATTGGAGTATCCGCTCTTTTATGCCGTGTGGCGCAAAATCGGGAAAGACGAGACGGGATTGACCAAACTTGATTTGGCACGCCAAATGCTGCTGATGCTGCGCGAGAGTGTCTCTTGCCGCTTATGGGTGGCCATGGATCGCTGGTATTTGTGCAAAGAGTTTTTCGTATTTCTGATGGCAAACGGTTATGACTGGGTGACCAAGGCCAAGCGCAATACCGCGCTGTTTCAGCGGGTCATCGAACCGGGAACAGGGCGGGAGCGGTTTGTTCCGGTCACGCCGATTATGCTCATCAAAGCCGTATTCAAAGACTTGATAAAGCTCGGTTCGTCCGGACTTGTAGGCATCGCCATTCCCGATATCTATATGAAACTGCCTTACACCGTGACGAACCGCAACGGCAAACGGGTTGAGAAGCAACGCCTCGTTCCGATTGCAGCCGTAGTCGCTACCCGCCTAAAAGAAGACGAGGAAACCGCCCACGGCAAAACCGACGACGACAACGAGTCTCCAGCCACCTACAGAGGCGCCTATCTCATCATTAGTAACCGTCATGATGTGCCGCTTCAAGCACTCGGCACCTACGTCAAACGCTGGCGGATCGAGGTGTTTTTTCGGACGGCTAAGCAGGAGCTTGGATTTGAAAAGTGCCATTCGACGTCGGAAGCCCATCATCACGCGCATTTGGAGCTACTATTTGCGGCCGAAACTCTTCTCGCTTACGCACTATGGCAACTGAACAAAGAAAAAACGAGTGATGATGAAGGCTGCACCCACGGCGAAATGGTCCGCGGCCTCTTCCACACTCGTTGTCAGATCAACACTCGAACCCACAAGGGGAAAGAGCGAGTCTACGTTGATTTTGACATACAAGCGCAGCAATTTGCAAGTTTATTTCGGTTGTTTTGGCCCGAAAGCCTGGATTTACGATGGTTTTCAAAGAGCAGCTACCAAGAATTGGGGCGAAGTGCATAACTCATGTATAATTTAATGGAAAGTCCGTTAAATATCTGGATTTTCGATAGGAGGGATAGGATTTGGCAAACGAGAAGTTGAAGATCGGTATTATTCTTGGCAGCACCCGCCAAGGACGTGTAAGCCCGCAAGTCGGCCAATGGGTGAAAAAAATCGCGGATAAACGCGGGGATGCCGAGTACGAAATTGTGGATATTGCGGAGTACAAACTGCCGTTCGTCGGCGAAGGCACCGGGCAGGAACCGGGAATCGCTTCTTGGAATGCCAAGATCGAGAGCCTGGACGGATTCGTATTCATTGTCCAGGAATATAATCATAGCATTACAGGCGCCTTGAAGAACGCCCTTGACTCGGCCCGCGAACCATGGAATAACAAGGCGGCCGGCATCGTAAGTTATGGATCTACAGGTGGGGCCCGAGCCGCTGAACATCTGCGGGGGATACTGGGCGAACTCTCCGTGGCGGACGTTCGCGTTCATCCGACCTTATCGTTGTTTACCGACTTCGAGAACTTCTCCGTGTTCAAGCCTGCCGATCTTCACCTGGCCAATGTGAATGCCATGCTCGATCAGGTCGTTGCTTGGAGCGGCGCGCTTAAAACATTGAGATAAAGGCAAATAACGGTTGAAGCGGGTTTCGCGTTGCGGCGCAGAGCCCGCTTTCTTTGTCGCCGTGTCCGGCGTGTTGCGCTTACGATGACGGGCTTCTAATAAACCAAACGCAGCAACAACATCGCAAGGATCCCGGTCACAACGGTTCCCAGCAGGCTTCGAGTGAATAAGGCGACGAGAAAAGCCGGCAATGCGGCAAGGATCCCGGCGCTGTTGGCGTGGAGCGAGAATTTCCCATCCGACAGCAATAACTCTTGACCGACTAAAGCGGCCATAACGGCAACGGGAACATCATTCAGCCATCGCATGGCCCAGGCGGGAATATTCAATCGACTAAGCACCATGAGAGGAAGGACTCTTGGAATGAAGGTTGCTATGGAGGCTCCTACGATTGTTATTAGAATATACCATCTTATTTCCATTTTTCCATCACCATCCCTATTGTTGCAGCGACGATAGTAGCCACAATAACGGCCGCACTCCCGGATATTACAAAACTCGCTCCTACGACAACGACGGCAGCGCTTAAAGCAACCACGATGTCTTTTGCGATCTTTTTTCTGCTTGCTATCTGCAGGACAAGAAGTCCGATAAACATCGCTGTCAGCGCAAAATCAAGGCCGTACTTCTCGGGATTTGTTATCCACTGGCCTAACACGGCTCCCAATAGAGTTGCGATCAGCCAATTCAAATAAGCGGCGAGATTAAGCCCGACCATCCATTTCTCGCTGATTGCGCTCTTTTGCGTTATATGATTCATGGCAACTCCGAACGTCTCGTCCGTAAGCAAAGAACCGATCCACATGTTCCGCAAGGGAGATAGATGGCGAAAGTAAGGAGATAAGGCCGCACTTAGCAAGAGATGACGAAGATTGACGATGAAAATGGTCAGTATAATCGCAGCGGCCGAACCGTTCGCCGTGACCATTCCGGCAAATATAAATTGGGCGGAACCGGCATAAATGAGCAATGACATGAAGGCGATTTCTGCTATGCTTAATCCCGCCGTCTTGCCAACGACGCCAACGGCAAATCCGATGCTCAAATAACTTAACAACGTCGGGACGCAATCTTTTACGCCTTGAAGGAAGCTTTCGCCGCTTGCTTGCGCTTCATGCTTGATGTCAGGAGGGGCATGCGTCTCTCGGTCGATTCTCTTCTCCGGCCTCATTGATCCTCCAGAAATCTATCGAAGTACAGTATGCTAGGTTTAGCCATATTCTAGGACACCCGATTTATAAATTCAAGATTTATTCCGATTTGACACATAGGGATTCGTCTCATTATCGCGGAGCGCCGAACAGCAAAAGGAGGGCGATCCGCCCTCCAAAGAAGTTGTCCGTACTCTCTGCTCCGCTGCCAAGCACGATTAGCTTGCCGTCTCAACCGGCGACAGTTCGTACAGTCCTTCGTACTTGTCCGTCAGATACCGGATTAAGGGAGCGGTATCGATTCCGTTCCCTGTAGAGGCCCGAATAAGCTCGTCCGCCGACCTGGATTTGCCGAACCGATGAATATGGTTTGTTAGCCATTGGGTAATGGTATCGATCTCTCCGGCTTCAACCAGAAGGTCGTATTGCGGAAGATCGCGCCTGATGGCTTCATGCAGCTGAGCGGCATACACAAAGCCGAGCGTATAGGAAGGGAACAGTCCGAATCCGGCGGTCCAATGCCCGTCCTGCAGGATGCCCTCCAGATGAGTAGGGGGACGAACGCCCAAATACTGCTCGTATTTATCGTTCCATGCTTCCGGAAGGCCGTCGTAGTCCACTTCGCCGGCGATAATGGCTTGTTCGAGCTCATAACGAATAATCAGATGCAGATTATAGGTCAACTCATCGGCCTCAAATCTGTTGAATGTCGGCTTGACCGCATTCAAAGCGAAATAAAAGTCGTCGAGCCGCACGCCCCCGAACGTCTCGGGCTGAAGCTTTTGCAGGATCGGGAAGTTGTTGACCCAGAAGCCCTTATGCCTGCCGATGAATTTCTCAAAGAAGATCGATTGCGATTCATGAATGCCGTAAGAAGTGAAGATGCCCAAGCCCGTATGGATGAGGTCGGGGTTGATGTGCTGGGTATACAGGGAATGCCCGCCTTCATGCAGGGCGCTCCACAGGGAGACGCGAACGTCATTCTCGACGAACTTGGCCGCGAGTCTGGCATCGAAGGGGTTGATGGCCGAGCTGAAGGGGTGGACCGTCTCTCCGAATTTACCGGCCTCAAAATCGTAGCCGATGGCCTGAAGCAGCTCAATGCCTAATTGCCGTTGCTTATCGAGCGGGAAAGGCTTGGTGAAGATCGAAACGTCCGGCTGCTTCGGGGAAGATGTAACGCGCCGGATCAGGGGCAGCAGGGCGGATTTCAGCTCGCCGAACAGGCGATTTAACGTTGCGCTGTCCAGATCAGGGTCGAATTGCTGGACCAAGGGGTCATAGGGGTGATGCTCATACCCCCAATAGGAAGCGAATCTCAAGCTCAGATCGAATATTTGCTTCAAGTGAGGGGCAAACAAGGCAAAATCGTTGGCCGCCCGGGCTTCCAGCCAAGCAATATTGGCAAGCCCCTGCCGGTGGACAAAAGCCCGATACTCCTCGACGGGAATGGAGCTCCATCGCTTAAACGTTTTCCAGTGCTCCGCTATTATCCTTCGCGTTACCTCGTCGTGGTGGTCGCGTCCCGCTTCTTCCTCCAGCCGAAGGCCGAATTCCGCATCGGTTTGCAGCTTGAACAGCTCGCCCGCCAGCGTTCCTTTGGCAAGCGCGTTGTAGGAGGCGCCCTTCTTGGGAGCGCCTGTTCGCGCATCCCAGGCCAGCAGCGTTTGGATCTGTTTGTAATGCTCAATCTTCTCGATATGCTGCTGCAATTGCGGATTTAATCGTTTAAGAACAGTCAATTTTATTCGCCCTTTCTAAATAAAGGATAATTTTGAAAGTATATTAGCACTTCATAAAAGGCATGTACATAGTTTTGCAATAATCCATATGCCTCTCTCGATTAACAAAAAATGAATGAATGTATTAAGATTGCTTATTTTACAAAAGAAAACCCTCCCTTTATACTAACGATAAAAATTTATTACTAATCCTACTTATTAAGTTGTATATATGGCGATGCTGGATTAGACATTTCGAGTGGGGATGAGGGAGGGGTTATGTCATGACAATCAAAATTAAACTTGCCCTGTTTGCTTTTCTAGCTTTGCTGCTCATATCGGGATGCGCATCGGGAGAACAAGGGAAAGGCGCGCAAGAGGGTTCGTCCACCGAGCCGGCGCCGGCAAACCAAAATGCCAAGAAGGGCGGAACGTTGAACATCGGTTACCCGACGCAACCAGTCACGCTTGACGCCCATATCTCTTCGAATACGGCTGTAAAGGATATTACGCGCGAAATCTACGAGCAGTTGGTTACGCTGGATAAAAATGCGCAGGTCATCCCGATGCTGGCTGAATCGTATGAGATCAGCGACGACAAGTTATCCTATACGTTCCATTTGCGCCGGGGAGTGAAATTTCATAACGGCAAAGAATTGAAAGCGGAAGACGTTGTCGCTTCCCTCAACCGCTGGATTCGGCTGTCCAGCCACGGGAAAGCCAACTTCGCAGGCGCGGAAGCGAAGGAAAAGGATGAATATACGGTCGTGCTCCAGTTAAAAACGCCGTTCCTGCTGACGCTGCAGCTTCTTGCCGATCCGATCCCGGCAGCGGCCATTTATCCGAAGGAAGTCGTGGACGCGGCCGACGATAAGGGCATCAAGACGTATATCGGAACCGGCCCTTACCGCTTGGAAGAGTGGAAGCAGGACCAGTACATTCATTTAACCAAATTTAACGATTACTCGGCTCGAACGGAGCCTAGCGACGGCGCCGGAGGGAAGAAGGAAGCGCTCGTCGACGACTTGTACTTCCGTTTCGTGACGGACGAATCGACAAGGCTGGCCGGCATTGCCTCCGGGGAGTACGATATCGCGCTGAACATATCGGTCGACAACGAGCGGCAAATTGAGGGCAACCCGGATCTTCAAACCTTCCTGAGCCCCGGAGGGCTTATCGCCTATTTCTATAACAGCAACGACGGCTTGTTCCGGAACGTCAAGCTTCGCCAAGCCGTGAACGCGATCCAGAACGCGGACGACATTCTGACTTCGGCTTTCCGCGATCCGCAATTCTATGTCAAGACGTCTTCGCTTGTCCTTCCGGATTATCCGAACTGGTACTCGGAAGCGGGCAAGGAATTCTATAGCCAAGCCAACCCGGAGAAAGCCAAGCAGTTGCTTCAGGAGGCGGGTTACAACGGAGAAGAAGTTAAAATTTTCACGACCAGGGACTATATAGATCAGTATAACGTGGCCGTCGTTCTGCAGCAGGAGCTCGAGTCGATCGGCGTGAAGGTCAAGCTGGATGTTTACGATTGGCCCACGCTGCAGGAGAAGCTTGCAGCAGGGACAGGGTGGGACATCTATCCGATGAGTTATGCGTTCCGTCCCACCTTCTATCAATATGCCTTCTGGGGCGGCGGGGCCGGATTGCTGAAGAGCCCGGAATTGGATGAGCTGCTCCAGGGAATCCGTACGTCGGAGTCGGTTGAAGCCGCCAGGCCGCTCATCGACCGGCTGCAGCAATTCGTCTGGACGGAAGTGCCGTTCTCGCTGATCGGCCATTCGAAGCAGGTGACGGCGCTGTCGAAAAACGTTCAAGGCTTCCAGAATATATTAGGTCCTATCTTTTGGAATACGACCAATGGCAAATAAGCCGTTGCGAAAGCGAGGTCGCCATCATGGGAGGGTATGTCGTTCGCCGGTTGTTATCGCTCGTTCCCGTTCTTCTCGTCGTCGCGATCGTCGTGTTCTCCATCATCCATCTAACGCCCGGCGATCCGGCGGCTATTCTGCTGGGCGAAGAGGCGAACAAAGCCGAAATCGACGATATGAAGAGCAAGATGGGCCTGGACAAGCCGATCTACGAGCAGTTCGGCATATGGATATGGGGCGTGCTCTCCGGCAATCTGGGACAGTCGATCTTCCTGCACAAGCCTGTGACGGAAGCTTTCTTCGAGCGGCTCGGTCCTACGTTGTCCTTAACGGTCATCGCGCAGGCGATTGGCGTCGCGTTGGCGTTGCTGCTCGGCATCACGGCGGCGAAGCGTAGAGGAACGGCCATCGATCAATCGGTGATGAGCTTCTCCATGCTGGGCATTTCCATCCCGAGTTTTCTGCTCGGATCGCTGCTCGTCATGCTTTTTGGCGTCAAGCTGCGCTGCCTTCCCGTCGCGGGCTATCAGCCGCTCAGCGCCGGGCTGTGGCCGCATCTGAAATATTTGATCCTGCCGGGAATCGTGCTGGGCGTCATCCAGGCGGCGCTCATTGCCCGGATGACCCGATCCTCCATTCTCGACGTCTTATCGGAGAATTTCATGAAGACGGCTAAGGCCAAGGGCGTGAAAGAAAAAACGATCATATACACCCATGCGCTGCGCGTCTCTTTTATCCCCATCTTAACCGTCATAGGAGAATCGTTCGGAGGACTCGTCACCGGAGCGGCCGTCATTGAGACCTTGTTCAATATCCCAGGCGTCGGACAGCTCATTGTCAACTCCATCAGCCGAAGAGATTATTCCGTCATTCAAGGTTCGGTGCTGCTGGTGACGGTCGCTTACGTCTTCATCAATTTGATCGTCGATTTGCTATACGGCTTGGTCGATCCTCGCATTCGATTAAGCAAGAAATAAGCGGGAGGAGGAGAAGGCTTGGCGGCCCATTCGGAGACAGTCACGGCGCCGACGGCGCTTCGCAGGCGGGAGCGCCGGCAGCTCGCGGTCAGCCGATTCCTGGCGAACCGTTTGTTGACTTTCGGAGCGGTCATCCTGCTCGTCGTTGTGCTGCTGGCGGCGATTGCGCCGGTTGCGACGCCGTACGGTCCGCTTCAGATCGATCCGGTTAACCGGTTGAAGGGACCTAGCTGGCAGCATCTTTTCGGAACGGATAATTTCGGCCGGGACGTCTTCACCCGGGCGGTATACGGCTTGCGCATATCGGTTGCGGTCGGATTTGCCGTAACGGCAATCGCCTCCCTGATCGGGATGATCGTCGGATTATTATCGGCGTGCTATTCGGTTCTGGACGCTATCTTCATGCGCATCTGCGACGGCTTGTTCGCATTCCCTTCCATCTTGCTGGCGATTTCGATTATGGCTGCGCTCGGACCGCATCCGGGCAATGTCGTGATCGCCTTAAGCATAATCTTCATCCCGTCGGTGGCCCGCATCATCCGTTCGAAGGCGTTGGTCGTGAGAGAGTTGACCTACATTGAAGCGCTTCATGCGCAAGGGGCGAGCAGTTGGCGCATCATCTGGATTCATATGGCGCCCAATGCGCTGTCCCCTTTGATTATCCAGTCCACTTATATTTTTGCCGTCTCCATCTTGACGGAAGCCTCTTTAAGCTTCCTCGGGGCCGGCATCCCCTCGCCGTCTCCGAGCCTCGGCAATATGCTGTACGACGGAAAAGCGGTCATTTATAACGCCTGGTGGATGACGGTATTTCCCGGCAGCTTCCTGCTGCTGGTCGTGCTTGGGCTCAATCTGTTCGGCGACGGTCTGCGGGATGTGCTCGACCCGCGCGCAAGCAGGATGAAAGGGGGAAGACGCCGTGGCAACAAAACCTCTCCTTGAAGTAAAGGATTTGAAGGTCTCTCTCGCAACGGAGACCGGAACCGTAGTGGCCGTGGACGGCGTAACCTTCCATGTGCATGCGGGCGAGACGCTGGGCATTGTCGGGGAGTCGGGCTGCGGCAAAAGCGTGACCGCCGAATCGATCCTAAGGCTGTTCGACCAAGAGGACGTCACTTACTCCGGACAAGTGCTGTACGAGGGAACCGACTTGCTGCAATTATCGGATAGGCAGATGGAGAGCATCCGCGGCAATGAAATATCGATGATCTTCCAAGATCCGATGTCTTCCCTTAATCCCGTTCAAACGATCGGCAAGCAGATTGCCGAGAGCCTGAAGCTGCATCGCGGCTTGAGCGGCAAGCAGGCGCGCCGCGCGGCTGTCGAGCTGTTGCGGTTAACGGGCATCCCGTCGCCCGAGCAACGGGTGGACGAGCACCCGCACGAAATATCGGGCGGCATGCGGCAGCGCGTCATGATCGCCATCGCCCTCGCCTGCAAGCCCAAGCTGATGATCGCCGACGAGCCTACGACGGCGCTGGACGTTACGATCCAGGCTCAAATCTTAGAGCTGATCGGTCATCTTCAAGCGGAGACGGGCATGGGCGTTATCATGATTACGCATGACCTGGGCGTAGTCGCCGAAATCTGCGCAAGGGTCGCCGTCATGTATCTCGGGCAAGTGGTGGAAGAGGCCGGCGTGGACGATTTATTCTACCGGCCACAGCATCCTTATACGATCGGATTGATGAGATCCATTCCTCGGATCGACGGGGAACGCAACCGCAAGCTCCATGTCATCGAGGGAACCGTGCCGTCGCTGCGCCATGTTCCGGCCGGCTGCAGGTTCGCGCCGCGATGCAAGTATGCGGACGAGCGCTGCCTTCACCGGGAGCCTCCTTTAAACCGGACGGCTGACGGACATGCGGTGCGCTGCTGGTATCCCGGAATCGCGCCGGTTGAGGAGGAGGCACATGAACTCGGAATTTTCGGTTAAGACGCAGCCGCTGCTGCAGGTTAAAGAGCTGCACAAGCACTTTCCCGTCAAATCTTCGCTTGGCCTGACGACGGGGCATGTCAAAGCGGTGAACGGCGTCTCCTTCGACATTGAGACGGGACAGACGTTCGGCCTCGTAGGCGAATCCGGCTGCGGCAAAAGCACGTTGGGACGGACCATCCTCAGGCTGATCGAGCCGACATCCGGGGAAGCGGCCTATGAGGGAACGAATCTGTTCGCTTTGGACAGACGGGAATTGCGAAGCTATCGGCAAAACATGCAGATGGTTTTCCAGGACCCTTATACTTCGCTCGATCCGCGCAAGCGCGTAGGATATTCCATTGAAGAGCCGCTGCTCATCCATAAGAAGGGCAACAAGCGGGAACGAACGGAGATCGCGATGGCGCTGCTTCGGAAAGTCGGCTTCAGCGAAGAGCATTACGATCGGTTCCCTCATGAATTCTCGGGCGGCCAGCGCCAGCGGCTCGGAATCGCCAAAGCGCTCGCGCTTGGGCCGAAGCTTCTCATCTGCGATGAGCCGGTCTCGGCTTTGGACGTCTCGATCCAATCCCAAGTCATTAATCTGCTGGAAGAGGTTCAAGAGGAGCTCGGCATCGCGTATTTGTTTATTGCGCACGACCTTAGCGTGGTCCGCCACATCGCGGATCGGATAGGCGTCATGTATTTGGGAGAAATGGTCGAGCAAGCGCCCACGGAAGCGTTGTTCGCTCATCCGCTGCATCCTTATACGAAGTCGCTGCTGTCCGCCGTCCCCGTTCCGGATCCGAGGGCCAAGCGGCAAAGGGTCATGCTGAGCGGGGAGATTCCTTCGCCCCTGAAGCCCCCCTCCGGCTGCGTTTTCCATACGAGATGTCCTTACGCCATGGAAGCTTGCCGGCATACGGTTCCGGAGAGACAGCTTGTCGGACCGAACCGCGAAGTGAAGTGTCACCTATACCATCAATGATCCAATCGTTTAATGCTTGAACGGAAAGCGAGGCGAGCTTGCACCATGAGTTTTCGCAATGCGGCAGAGAAGTGGAAGGATGAAGCGATACGGCTTCGCCGCCATATCCATCAGAACCCGGAGCTGGGCCACCAAGAGTTTGAAACGGCCAAGCTGGCAGCCGGATTCTTGACCGGTTTGGGGCTGGAAGTGCAAACCGGCGTAGGCGGAACCGGCGTGATCGGTTTGTTAAGGGGCGTGCAGGAGGGGCCGACGATCGCAATACGCGCCGATATGGACGCCTTGCCGATTGTGGAGAAGACGGGATTGCCCTACGCCAGCGTTCGAGAGGGCGTCATGCACGCATGCGGACACGATGTTCATACCGCGATCCTCCTGGGCACGGCAGCTGCCTTGAACGAATACCGGGATCGGCTTCGGGGCACGGTGAAGTTTATTTTCCAGCCTGCGGAGGAGGTGAGCGGAGGGGCTCCCTATCTGATCGAAGCGGGTTTATTAAGGAATCCGGATGTGGACGCCATTATCGCGCTGCATGTATGGCCGGACTTGCCTGCCGGAACGATCGGCTTGAGGAAAGGCGCACTGCTCGCGGCCGCCGACAGCTTCGATATTCGCGTCACCGGCAAAGGCGGCCATGCCGCCTATCCGCATCGAACCGTCGATCCCGTCCCCATTGCGGCGCAGATCGTGACCGCGCTGCAATCGATCGTATCCAGGAACGTATCGCCGCTCGATTCCGCCGTCATTTCCATTACGAAGCTGCAAAGCAACAGCAACGCCTATAACGTCATCGCCAGCGAGGTTCGGCTTGGAGGCACCATCCGTACGCATAGCAAGGAAATCCGCGAAGCGATCCCCGCGCAATCGCCAGGCTGGCGGAAACGATAGCGGCCGGCTTCGGAGGCGCGGCGGAATTCACGTACTTCCGCGGCGGCTCTCCGGTCATCAACGACGAACGCATCGTCGATCTGATCGAGGAGGCTGCGGCTTCCGTAATCGGGAGGGACAACGTCGTCTATTTAAAGGAGCCGTCCATGGGCGCCGAAGACTTCGGTGCTTATCTGGAATTCGTACCGGGTGCGATGTTCCGGCTGGGTACCGTGACTTCCGAAGATCCCCGGTCCAAGCTTCCGCTCCACAGCGACGCTATCATTTTCGATGAGAACGCCATCGTTACGGGGATATCCGTGCTCGGAGAGACGGCGATTCGTTATTTGAACGAAGCCAAGCAGCCACTGAAGCGATTGCGGGAGGATGGATGACATGGCTGAGCCGGAGCAGCAACAGACGGAATTGGATTCGCTGTTAAATGATATAAACCCCAAGCTGCTGACCGAATATAACGGACAGATCGCTAAGGAAGTGCGCTTGTCGGGCTCGGAAGAGGAATTGCGCGCCTTCTTGTATTTGAAAGGCGGCTGGACAGGCAATAGCCGGCAACCGTTTAAAGGTTACGCCATCTTGGAAGGACGCTCGAACTCCGGAATGTATATATTGTGCTGCAATAAGGCGGATTGAATATCTTGAAGCAGCCTTTCGCTCGCCGAACCGATCGGCGTATTCCGTTTGCGCAAGATGCCTACGATCGGACCGACATTCAAATCGGCGATCTTCTTTATGACCGTGCCGGGTATGGCGGGACAGATGGTAGCGATGGGGGCGATCGAGATGCCAAGCTTCGCTTGCACGTAATATTTGTGAGCTCTGATATTGCTAATTTCAATGCTTTGATATTTGCCGTCGAGTTTCTCGGCAAGCAACTGTTCGATCCGGATTCGGATCGGACAGTTCGGCGGGGTAAATAAAAATTGCTGCTCTTTTAAATCCTGCAAACAAACTTCCCTTAACAGCGCAAAAGGATGCGTATCGTAAAGGAGCAAAGCCATGGGCTCAAAGAGAAGAGGCTGAAAATCGGTCTCCAAGCTGACTTCGGGAGAAGGGCAGACGGCAAAATCGATTTGCTCGTCCATGAGCAGATCATTCAGCAGCTTGCTGTCCCCGATGCGCACGCTAAGCTTGATCCTGGGATTTTGCTCCACGAACGCAGAGAGAATGGCGGGCAGCCGATGGCTGGCGGTCGGCTCCGAAACGCCGATCCTTACATATCCCGCTTTCCCCTGCTGAATGTCCGCAATTGTATGGGTTAAATATTCGTATTCTTTGAGGAGCTGATCCGCTCTGGCGTAGAAGATTTTCCCCGCCTCTGTCAACTTAATCTTTTTCCCTCTGTCGAGCAATTTAGTGCCCAGGTCGGCTTCAAGCTTCTGAATGTGCAGCGTGATGGCGGGCTGCGAGTATTGCAGCGCTTCTGCCGCTTGTTGGAAGCTCCCTAGCTTTACGATCGTTTGAAAGGTCTTGATCATCCGCATTTCCATGGCAAACACCTTTCTTCCCTAATGATTCATAGAAAGTCCTTACCATTTCTTGTGAGTAGTAGTATATCATAATCAAAATATACTATTCCAATAGGAAAATGCGGTTCTGATAGAACATTCCCGGAGAATCGAGAAATACGGGATCGGCTTCGCGTGGCCGTCATCGACGACGGACCGGGCATGGACGAGGAGCAGCTGCTGGAGGTGAGGAGACGGATCGAATCGGAGGAAGAGGTGTACCGGCACATCGGTTTGGCCAATACCGCAAGACGAATTCGGTTGATCTACCACACCGAAGACGGACTTGCGATTCGCAGCAAATCCGGCCGGGGCACCGTCGTCTCTCTGAACCTTCCGCTTCGGGAACCGGAGGGAAGCGGGAGTTGAAGCGGGTTTTGCGTTACGGCGCAAAGCCCTTTTTTTTGCGCCGTTCTTTGCTTGTTTAACGGCGGAACCGCTCGCATGCGGACCCCCACCTTCGTTTTCCGGAAACAGCGGCATATATATAAATTTTGTATATTATGATTGCTTTTTTCAATTATACAACCCTATCCGCCTTCCCCTATATTATTAATAACCAATTTTTCACACAGAAATGATAAGAATAACACCGAAAGAGCGAAATGAGGAGGAGGATGAAGCCAGGAACGTGGACGAGCGACAACGTCCCCCTCACTGGACTGAGGCTTAAGAGAGCCAACGATTGGGGGAATGGTTTAGTGGCCTGCTGGAAGCGCAATCTGTATATTTTATGGCTGGGCTTGTTTTTAAATCATATGGCGTTTACGCTCTCGGTCCCTTTTTATCCCTTGTTTTTGCGGGACTTTCTGGGGATTCGGAGCGGACTGGAGGCTTGGTCGGGCATCTCCATCTCGATCAGCTTCTTGATCAGCGGTTTATGCGCGCCGTTCTGGGGATCGCTGGCCGATAAGCACGGCAGCAAGCTGATGCTGGTCCGGTCGGGTGTCGGCCTTGGACTGGCGCATTTGGCCAACTATTTCGTCCATGATCCGTTCATGTTCATTGCAGCGCGAATTTTCCAAGGTTTAATGGCCGGCTTCAGTCCCGCTGCCGTAGCTCTGGTCGGTACCCATACGCCGGAGAAGCATGTCGGCTACGCGCTCGGAGTCATCTCCACCTCGACCGCTGCGGGCGGCATTCTCGGACCGCTTGCCGGAGGGGTGCTTGCCTCTTGGCTCGGACTGCGGGGCTGCTTTATCGCATCGGGTGTCATTATGCTGCTCTCGGCCGCCATCGTTCTCGGCGTGAAGGAAGTTCGCGAGTCCCGTTCCCCGACTCGCCCCAGCGTTCTCCAGGACCTGAAGCACGCGGCCGCCAACCCCCGATTAATGCGGGCGTACGGACTCATGTTGCTGGTGTCGACCTCGGTCATGATTCTGGAACCGCTGCTGACGATTTATGTGATCCAGATTGGAGGCACCGCAACGAACGCGGCGCTAAGCTCTGGCATCGTGTTTTCGGCGGTCGGCTTCGCTACGGTTCTCATGGGCTCCGTTTGGGGGAGGATCGGAGGGAGAATCGGATATGAGAGAACGTTGTTGATCGGACTGCTCGGAGGCGGAATCGGCAATCTGCTCCAACTGGCCGTGCATCATCTCGCTGCCTTCGGTCTATTGCGTTTTGGTTACGGGCTGTTTTTTGCCGCTGTATATCCGGCGATCAACGCGCTTGTCATTCAAAATGCGGATAACGGGTTTCGGGCAAGGGCGGTCAGTCTCAGTCAAAGCGCGAACCAGTTCGGAATTGTAGCCGGACCGCTGCTCGGCGGTATTCTGGGCGGGTGGATCGGCATTCCGTTCGTATTTCTTCTGACCGGCCTTGCGCTGCTTGGTGCCGCGTGGGGCTTCAACAGCATGAATTCCATCCGGCCGGGAATGCGGGTGCCGGGCAGTTGGGCAGCGCGGTTGCGTCCGAAGGGTGCGAGACACCGCCGGCTTGATGAGTAACGGTAAGATGCACTTCTAAATCCGACAAAAATCATAAGTATAATCACGTATTTGATCGGAGGGGAAACCATGGGGAAGAGACAATTAAAATTGGGAGCCAATTTGAGCGGCGTCGGCAACAGCATCTCCTTCTGGCGCCATCCGGATGTGCCGATCCGGGCGAGCGTCAGCTTGGACTATTACAAAAAGCAGGCGTTCAAGGCGGAGGAAGGAAAATTCGATTTGTTGTTTATTGCGGACGGATTGTTCATTAACGAGAAGTCGAATCCGCACTTTCTGAACCGGTTCGAGCCGCTTACGCTGTTGTCCGCTCTGGCGTCCGTGACCTCCAACGTCGGACTCGTGGCAACCGTGTCCACCTCATACAGCGAACCGTTTACGGTAGCCAGGCAGTTCGCCTCAATCGACCATCTGAGCGGCGGAAGAGCGGGCTGGAATGTCGTTACTTCGCCGCTGGAAGGCTCCGCGCTGAACTTCGGCAAGGGAGATCATCCGGACCACGCTTTGCGTTACGAGATTGCGGAAGAGCATCTGGCGGTCGTCAGAGGCTTGTGGGATTCGTGGGAGGACGATGCCTTCATAGGCGACAAAACGAACGGCGTCTTTTTCGACCCGGCCAAGCTGCACGTATTGAATCACCAAGGGAAGCACTTTTCCGTTCGGGGCCCGCTCAACGTAGCGCGTTCCAGACAAGGCTACCCGGTCGTGTTCCAGGCCGGTTCGTCCGAAGCGGGGAAAGAGCTTGCGGCCAAATCGGCGGATGCGGTATACACGGCGCACGAGACGTTCGAAGAGGCAAGGGAATTTTATCGGGATGTAAAATCAAGGGCGGCCAAGTATGGTCGAAAACCCGAAGAGATATTGATTTTTCCGGGGATCGGACCAATTGTCGGCAGAACCGAAGAGGAGGCCGAGCGAAAGTATCGAGAGATTGCCGAATTGGTGACGATCGAGCAGGCGCTGTCTTATTTGGGACGCTACTTCGACCACTTCGACTTTTCTAAGTTCCCGCTGGACGAACCGTTTCCCGATATCGGCAACTTGGGCAGCAACAGCTTCCGCAGCACAACGGACAAAATCAAGCGAGAAGCGCGGGAACAGGGGCTAACGCTGCGTCAGGCGGCCATCCGTGCGTCGACGCCCACCTCGTTTATAGGCACGCCGGAGAAGGTGGCGGATCTGATGGAGCAATGGTTCGAAGGCGGCGCGGCGGACGGCTTCAACGTTCGCACCGTCGTGCCGAACGGCTTGACCGACTTCGTCGACAGCGTCGTTCCGATCTTGCAGCGGCGAGGCTTATTCCGGACGGAATACGAGAGTGATACGCTTCGCGGCAATTTGGGTCTGACGGTTCCGCGGAACCGCTATGCGCCGGAGTCCAATCCGGTCGGATGAAGACTTTGCCGTATCGATCAAGCAATCGATATTCAGGAGGATGGACAAGTATGCGAAAAGGTTGGAAGGCTCCATTTATTGCGCTTTTTCTGATCGCCTCGACGATCTTGTCGTCATGCAGCGCGTCCGAATCGAAGAACGGAGCCAGCTTCCCGAGCGGCGCTTCCGAAGCGAACGAGAGCACGGCGCCCGCATCCGGCGGCGAATTGACTTACGCTCTGGCCACGTCGCCGGATACGCTCGATCCGCATCGCAGCGGTTTGGCCGTATCGGTGAGGGTATTCCGCACGATCTTCGACAGCTTGGTCGCACAGCTTCCCGACCATACGATCAAGCCGTGGCTGGCGACCTCGTGGACCGTCTCCCCGGACGGCAAGAGCTATACGTTTAAGCTGCGCCAGGACGTCAAGTTCCAGGACGGCACGCCTTTCAACGCGGAAGCGGTGAAGTTTAGCTTCGACCGCATCCTCGACCCGGCTACGGGAGCCAAGAACGCCACGGCGTTGTTGAAGCCTTACCAATCTTCCGAAGTGATCGACGACTATACGATCAAGCTGAATCTGGAGACGCCTTCCGTCGCTTTCCTGGGCAACCTGAGCCAAGCCATGCTCGGGATCGTCTCGCCCACAGCGGCCCGCAAATACGGCGACCAATTCGGACAGCATCCTGTCGGCACGGGTCCGTACAAATTCGTGAAGTGGGACGAAAATTCGGACATTCGCGTCGAGCGCAATCCCGACTACAAATGGGCGCCCGAGCTGGTGGACAACAAAGGCGCGCCCTATTTGGACGCCATTGATTTTAAGATCATTCCGGAAGAGGCGACGCGAATCGGCAGCGTCCAGAGCGGGCAAGTTGGCGCGATCGAGACGGTCCCTCCGCAAAATGTCCTGTCGCTGAAGAACGACGCCAAGCTGCAGCTGTTCCAGGTCAATACGGGGGGGTTGCCGTATACGCTCTTCTTCAATCTGAGCCATGAGCCGTGGAACGATGCCAAGGCGCGGCAGGCGGTACAGTACGCCGTCGATATCGACGCCATCGTCAAGAGTCTGTACCTGGGCACTTATGAGCGCGCCTGGTCGCCGCTCGCGCCGACTACATTCGGCTACGACCCGTCTCTGGAGAACGGCGTCAAGCCGGATCTCGACAAGGCGAACCGTCTGCTCGACGAGCTCGGCTGGGTCAAAGGGGCGGACGGCGTGCGCGAGAAAGACGCCAAAAAGCTCGTCCTCCGTTATGTCGACGGTTCGCCGAACCGGGAGAAACGCAACGACATCGCCGCCATGATCCAGCAGCAACTGAAAAAAGCGGGCATCGATGTCCAAGTGGAGATCACCAAGGATGTGTCGACCGTCGTATATACGAACCAAGCGTACGATCTCTATGGCAACAGTCAGGTGAACTCCGACCCGGTTGCGCTCAATTCGTTCTATCATTCCATCGCTCCGGGCGCCCGTCCGACGTTGAGCCATCTCGCCGATCCCGAGATCGACAAACTGCTCGAACAAGGCGTCGTCGAGACGGATGACGTGAAGCGCAAGGAGATTTACGGGAAGGTTCAGCGTTATATTATCGACAATGCCGTCATTCTGCCGATTTATGTATTCCCGTATACGGTGGCGGCAACGCGCGACTTGTCCGGCTTGAAGTTCGATTCGCTCGGCTATCCGCTCTTCAACGATGTCTCGCTTGCCAAGTAAGAAGGGGACCGGAAGATGGCCAAAGTCATAGCGGTTCGGTTGCTCAGTTGTCTGGCCGTTGTCGCGGGCTCGTCCGTACTGGTGTTCTGCATCCTATACGTCCTCCCTGGAGACGTAGTGATGAATATGATCGACCCGAGCTCGATGAGCCCGGAAGCGATCGCCAATCTTCGGCACGAGCTTGGGGTGGATCGGCCTTTCTACGAACAGTTCCTGCATTATTTCAGAGAAGTGCTGCGCGGAGACTTCGGCAAATCGCTGGTGAACTCGGAGCCCGTGCTGCCGAAAATCTTCGCTCACTTGCCGGCCACGCTGGAACTTGCGATCTCGGCTTCGTTCGTGTCCCTGACGGTCGGATTGGCGCTAGGCGTGCTGTCGGCCGTGCATCGCAACAAACCGATTGATATTGCGGTCCGAATCGTCGCCTTGTTCGGCATTTCCATGCCCACCTTCTGGTCCGGCATTCTGCTGATTCTCATATTTTCCGTCTTCCTTGGCTGGTTCCCCGCGATGGGCTCGAACGGCTGGAACACGCTCGTTCTTCCCGCGCTGACGCTCGGCATGCTTGGTGCCGGATTTATCGTTCGGATGGTGCGCAATTCGATGCTTGAGGTGCTTGGCGAGCCGTTCATTACGACGCTTCGCGCCAAAGGTCTGGCGGAGAGAGCTGTCTTGTACCGTCACGCGCTGCGCAACGCGCTCATACCGGGCGTCACGATGATGGGCATTCTTGCGGGAGAAATGCTGGCCGGCACGGTCGTCATCGAGACGGTTTTCTCGCGGCAGGGGATCGGAAGGATTATTGCCGACGCGATCATGGCCAAGGATTTGCCGGTGGTGCAGGGCGTCGTCTTATTCACGGCCATCGTCTATGTCATCGTCAACGCCCTCGTTGACATCTCGTATGCATACATCGATCCGCGGATCAGACGTCTGCATAACGACAGAAGGAGTGGTTGGGCATGAGGGAAGCCGCTTCCGTTAAGACGGCATGGCGAACGAAAAGAACCCCGACAACGCTGCAGCGCACGGTTCCCAAGATCGTCGTTGCCCGCTGGATGTCGCTGACCGCCGGGGCCGTCGTGCTGTTTCTGATCGCTTGCGCCCTGGTGCCGCAGTGGATTGCCCCTTACTCGCCTACAGACATGCAGGCGGACCGGATTCTTCTCCCTCCGGGGAGCGCTTATTGGCTCGGAACCGACTACTTCGGCCGCGACGTCTTCAGCCTCATTGTATACGGAGCCCGCGAATCGCTGTTCATCGGCTTTGCTTCGGTTCTGGTCGGCGGGGTGTCCGGCGCGCTGCTCGGCGCACTGTCCGGGTATCTGGGCGGATGGGTGGACAGCGTGCTGATGCGGATTGTCGACGTCATCATGACGATTCCGGGCGTGCTTCTCGCCCTGGCGGTCGCCGCCGGTCTGGGGCCCGGACTATGGAATATTGTACTGGCCGTGGCCATCGCCTCGCTTCCTAACTATGCACGGATCATGAGAGGACAGATTCTCAGCGTAAAAAGCAGACCGTTTATTACGGCGTCCCGTTCCATCGGCGCAAGCGAGCTGTCGGTATTCGTCAAACATGTGCTGCCCAATTCGCTGTCACCGCTGCTGGTTATGGCGTGCATCGGAGTGGGAACGTCGATTCTGACCGGGTCCGGCCTCAGCTTCCTGGGACTTGGAGTGCTGAAGGAAATACCGGATTGGGGAGCGCTGCTCTCGCAGGGAAGAGGATATTTAACGGTCGCTTGGTGGATTTGCACGTTTCCCGGAATGGCAATCACGCTGTTCGTCCTGTCCGTCAACGTGATCGGCGATGAATTGCGCGATGCGCTTGACCCGAGAAAGCGGCGCGAATAGGGAGGAGAGACGAATGAGCCAACTGCTGGAGATCGACCGGGTTAGCATTCGGTTCGCTACGGGGCGGGGCGATCTGCAGGTCGTCAGCGACGTCAGCTTCTCGATCGCCGCCGGCGAGACCGTATGTCTGGCAGGCGAGTCGGGAAGCGGGAAGACGGTCGTGTCCAAAGCGGTCATGCGGCTGATCGACGACGAGAACGGCAAGATCAGCTCCGGGTCGATCAAGTTGAACGGGACCGATATCGCCGCTCTCCCGCGGCAGGAACTGCGGTCGATTCGCGGGAAGAAGGCGGCGATGATTTTTCAAGAGCCGATGACGGCCTTCGACCCGGTGTTTACGATCGGGAGGCAGATTACGGAGACGATTCGGCGTCACGACAGACGGATAACGCCGAACGAAGCCCATCAACGAGCGGTGGAGATGCTGCGGCGGGTCGGCATTTCGGAGCCGGAGCAGCGGCTAAAGCAATATCCGGGCGAGCTGTCCGGCGGAATGCTGCAGCGGGCCATGATCGCCATGGCGCTAAGCTGCCGGCCCGAGCTGCTCATCGCCGACGAGCCGACAACGGCGCTCGACGTCACCATTCAAGCGCAAATTTTGCAATTGCTGCAGGAATTGAAGAACGAATTCAACATGTCGATTCTGCTCATTACGCACGATCTGGGCGTTGCCGCGAAAATAGCCGACCGAATCGTCGTGATGTACGCGGGACAGGTGATCGAGCAGGCTTCGACTGCGGAATTGTTCGCCCGGCCCCATCATCCCTACACGCAAGGCTTGCTGCAGTCGATTACGACCATGGACAGCGACCGCTCGCAACGGCTGTTCGCGATCCCGGGCTCCATTCCCGGCCATGCCGATCTGCCGGACGGCTGCCGCTTCCATCCCCGCTGCCCGTACGTATCGGAGAAGTGCCGTAGCGAGGCGCCGCCTCTGAAGGATTGGGGCGGCCGGCAAGCGGCGTGCTGGCACACGGACCGGCTGATCGCACGGGGAGAGCGTCCGCCGGCGTTCGAAGCCGCCGCCGCCGCATCTTCAACTCCGGAGCCGGCAGACGCTTCGGCCGGACTTCCGGACGATGTCCTGATCGAACTGCGGCGCGTGACCAAGCATTACCCGTTCGGCCGCTCGGTCTTCTCGCGGAAGAAGGGGGCGGTTCAGGCAGTCGAGGACGTGTCCCTGGCGATTCGCAGAGGGGAAACATTCGGCCTGGTCGGGGAATCCGGAAGCGGCAAGTCTACGCTCGGGCGGGTGCTGCTGCATCTGGAGAGACCGACGTCCGGGTCCGTTCTGTTTGAAGGAAGAGAGCTCGGTGCGTTGTCCCCGGCCAAGCTGCGGGAGGAACGCAAGCATATGCAGATGATTTTCCAGGACCCGTACGGTTCCGTCGACCCGCGCTGGAAGATTGGCGACATCGTCGGCGAACCTCTCTCCGTTCACGGCCGGGCGGGCGCTCGGGAGAAGAAGGAGGCTGTTCTGGAGCTTCTGAGCCTGGTCGGACTGAGTCCGGCCGCTTACGACCGTTACCCGCACGAATTCTCCGGAGGGCAACGGCAACGGATCGCGATTGCCAGAGCCGTTGCCCTGAGGCCGAAGTTCTTGCTCGCGGACGAGGCGGTTTCGGCGCTGGATGTGTCGGTTCAGGCGCAGATCGTTAATCTGCTGTCGGATCTTCAGCGGCGCCTGAACCTGACCATTCTGTTTATCGGCCATGGTCTGAACGTCGTACGCTATGTGTCGGACCGCATCGGCGTCATGTACTTGGGGAAGTTGGTCGAGATCGCTCCCGGCGAGCGGCTGTTTCGACGGCCGGCTCACCATTATACGAGAGCGTTAATCGCTTCGATCCCGACTCCCGTTCCGGAACGGCAGCAGGATCTCGGGGTCATTCACGGCGAGATTCCTTCGCCCGCCCATCCGCCCTCCGGCTGCCGGTTCCGCACCCGCTGTCCGGCGGCGACGGCCAGATGCGCGTTGGAGCCGCCCGAACTTCGCGAGATCGGCCCAGGCCACTTTGTCGCTTGCCACGATCCGGCGGGATAAGCTGAAAACAGGGAGGAGAGAAACGATGGGAACGAGAAGAAAAATCAGACTGGGAGCCGCTCTGCACGGAGTCGGCGGCAACATATCCGGATGGAGGCATCCGGACGCCGTTACCGATGCGAGCGTCAATTTCGGACTGTATAAGAAGTGGACGCAGAAAGCCGAGGAGGGCAAATTCGATTTCGTCTTTGTCGCAGACGGGCTTTATATCACGGAGAAATCGATCCCTCATTTCTTGAACCGGTTCGAACCGGTCACGATCTTAAGCGCTTTGGCCGGAGTCAGCTCCAAGATCGGGCTGGTCGGGACGCTGTCGACTTCCTACAGCGAGCCGTTCACGGTGGCGCGCCAGTTCGCGTCGCTCGACATGATCAGCGGAGGCCGGGCAGGCTGGAACGTCGTGACTTCACCGCTCGAAGGCTCCGCGCTCAATTACGGCAAGACGGAGCAGCAGCACCCTTCTCATTCCGAGCGTTATCGCATCGCGGACGAATATTTGACCGTCGCGACGGGACTGTGGGATTCCTGGGAGGATGACGCGTTCGTGCGCGACAAGGAGTCCGGCGTCTTTTTCGACCCGGCCAAGATGCATGCACTCAATCACAAGGGGAACTACTTCTCGGTCAAAGGGCCGCTGAATATCGCGCGCTCCAGGCAGGGCCAGCCCGTTATTTTCCAGGCGGGGGCGTCCGAGACCGGGAAGCAGTTCGCGGCGCAATGGGCCAATGCCATCTTCACCGGCCCGGAGACCCGGGAAGAGGCGAAGCTCTATTACGACGATGTGAAAGGACGGGCGAAGGCGCTGGGCCGCAACCCGGAAGAGATCGTCATCTTGCCCGGAATCGGGCCGATTATCGGCAGCACGACGGAGGAAGCGGAGCGCAAGTACGAGGAACTGGCCAATCTGGTGTCGATCGACAAAGCTCTCGATTTCTTGGGACGCTTCTACGAACATCACGATTTTACGCAATATCCGCTGGACGAACCGTTCCCCGAACTGGGCGAGTTGGGGCGCAACAGCTTTCAAAGCACGACGGATCGCATGAAGGCGTGGGCGAAGAAGGAGGGGCTGACGCTCCGTCAAGTTGCGCTGCGGGTCGCAACTCCGAAGCCGGCGTTCCTGGGAACGCCCGAAGCGGTCGCCGACAAGCTGGAGCACTGGTTCGAGACCGGGGCCGCCGACGGCTTCATCGTCGGCTCGGTTACGCCCAAGGGGCTGGAAGAATTCGTGGATCGCGTCGTGCCGATTCTGCAGCGGCGCGGACTGTTCCGCGAAGAATACGAAGCGGATACGCTGCGCGGCAACTTAGGCATCCCGATTCCGTCCAACCGCTATGCGGCCGCCGCAACGCAGGCTTGACGGCGGTGCGGGCGCTTGCCGGCATCCGCAGCCCGTCTGCGAATACTCCACCCGATCTTTTGGCGCAACAACTATACATCTTGCGTTTTCTCCCCTATTATATAGATAAATAGTTTATTAACGAAAGTGGATTACAAGGAATTAAAACCATCCATCAAAGCGAGGTTATCATCATGTCCAATGAAAGCTTGTACGTTCGGCATAACCCGAGTTTCTCCGCCAAATTGGCCGGCTACGCTCCGGAAGGATTCAAAGCGTTCGGCGAATTCAATAAGCAGGCGCTGGCGAACGGCGCGTTGCCGGTCAAAACAAAAGAGCTGATCGCGGTGGCGGTCGCGCACATCACGGGATGTCCTTATTGCATCGAGGCGCATGTAAGCAAGTCCAAAGCGGAGCAAGCCGCCTTCGAGGAAATATTCGAATCGATCGCGGTCGCAGCGGCGGTGAAGGCCTATTCCGCTTTCTACAATGCCGCGAACGCGCTGCGGGCGTTCGAAGACAACCGGGAATCGGACTTGTATCCGTTAAGCAACTTGGAGTCGGTCGAACGGCTGGAGAGCTTCAATGAAGAACTGTATACCGCCTTTCACGAATATTTGCGGCTCACCTTAGGAGAGGGGAGAATCGCCAAGAAGGAGAAGCGGCTCATCGCCGTCGGATCGGCGCTTGCCGAAGGCAATCCTTATGCCATCGAGACGTTTACGAGGGAAGCCAAGGAGGCTGGGGCGACGATCGAGGAGATCGCCGAGACGACGTTGGTCGCTACCGCGCTCAAAGCGGGGTCGGCCATCGCGCATCGGGTTAACGCGCTGCAAGCGTTTGAAAGAGTCTGAAGACGGGAGGAGGCGATACGATATGGCAGAGCAAACGTTGACTTCCGAAGCCTGGCCGGTTGGATTGGCGGAAGAGCTGATCGCCTGGAGAAGACATCTTCACCGGCATCCGGAGCTCTCTTTCCAGGAGAACCGGACCGCCGGGTTCGTCGAGGACATTCTGCGCGGCATCGACGGTCTGATCGTCAGCCGTCCGACGCCGACGAGCGTGTTGGCTCGACTGATCGGCAGCCGTCCGGGCAAGACGCTCGCCTTGCGGGCGGATATGGATGCCCTTCCGATTCAGGAGGAGAATACGTTCGAATTCGCGTCCCAGACGCCCGGCGTCATGCACGCTTGCGGCCATGACGGACATACGGCGATGCTGCTGGCGGCTGCGCGGCTGCTGGCCGCTCGCAGGGAGAGGCTGCATGGCGAGATTCGTTTTATTTTCCAGCATGCCGAGGAACGGCTTCCCGGCGGAGCTGCAGAGCTCGTAGAGGCGGGCGTCATGGAAGGAGTGGACTGGGTGGTCGGCGAGCATCTGGCTTCCCAGCTTCCCGTGGGCCAAATCGGCATCGCCTACGGAGACATGATGGCGTCGCCGGATAATTTTACGATCGTCATCAAAGGATACGGCGGACACGCCGGGTACCCGCACAAAACCGTCGACACGATCGCGGTGGGGGCGCAGATCGTATCCAATCTGCAGCATATCGTCTCGAGGCTTGCCGATCCTCTGGACCGGCTGGTCATCTCGGTGACTCAGTTTACAGCCGGCTCGTCCCACAACGTCATACCCGATACCGCCGTTCTGAAGGGGACGGTGCGAAGCTTCGGCGAACGGGTTCGCGCGGACGCCCGCGACCGGCTGCACCGCATCGCGGAAGGTATTGCCGCGGCGCATGGAGCCCAAGTCGAGATTGAATACGTCTACGGCTATCATCCCGTCGTCAACGACGAATCGGTTACGCACGTTCTGGAGGAAGCGGCGATCGAACTTGTCGGCAAGGAGGCGGTGATCCATGTTCCTCCGGGCATGGGGGGCGAAGATTTCTCCGCCTACCAGCGGAAGGTTCCGGGCACGTTCGTCAATATCGGAGCCGGCAATGCGGACAAGGGGATCGTGTACCCCCATCATCATCCCCGCTTTACGTTCGACGAGGACGCTTTGCAGATCGGTGTCCGGCTGTTCGTTCTCGCCGCGGACAAGCTGCTGGAGTGGGAGAGAAGCCGGTAGGTCATGGAGGCGATGCTCGCCTCCTCTTTGTTATGATAGATTAAATTTTTACATATTAAATAGAAAAGATTTATTAAAGAAGTTGTTGTCATTCCCATAAAGCCAAGTATAATACTCTGATATAGAAGCAAACGGTTCATACGTGGCGCAACCGCATTGGATCCAGAGCAATGGGAGGGATGTGGAGGTTCGCTTCGACTGAAAAGCTTTTCAAACCTCGCGAGGAAAGGTGTTTCGAATGAAAGCGACAATCCGAGATGTAGCCAAGCTCGCCAATGTATCGATCAGCACCGTATCGCGTGTGCTCAACGCTCCGGATATGGTTGTAAGAAGCAAACGGGAGAGAGTGCTCGAAGCGATCGCAGAGCTCAATTATTCGCCGAATGCCCTGGCTCGGGGACTCATCCACAGACGGACAAGAACGTTGGGAGTTCTGTTCCCCGATATCTCCAACCTGTTCTACTCGGAAGTGCTTGCCGGGATGGAAAGCGCTGCTTACGAGTCGGACAACAATCTGATTATTTGCAATACCGACAACAATATCGATCGAAAACGCGCCATCCTGAAAGTTCTGGACGAGAAGCAAATCGATGGGCTTATCCTGACGAGCGAGCCGGTGCTGCCGGACGATCAGGCGATGATCGCCAAGCTTGCTTGTCCGGTCGTTCTGGCGGCAACGCACAGTCCCGATTACGCCATCGCTTCGGTTAAAGTGGATGAAGAGCAAGCCGCGTACGATGCGGCGGCTTACTTGATCGGTCTCGGCCACGTCCGAATCGGCATGATTAGCGGGCTTGCGGACGATCCGATCTCCGGCGGTCCGCGGATTCGCGGGTTTATTCGCGCTCTCGAAGACCATGGCCTGCAGTCCGACCCGGAACGCTGCATCGAGTATGGAAGCTATCGCTTCGAGCACAGCTACGAGGCGATGAAGAAGCTGCATGCCAAATATCCGGACATGACGGCCGTGTTCGCTTCCGGAGACGAACGGGCGCTGGCCGCCATCTCCTATCTGCACGAGAATCGCATCCGCATCCCGGAACAAGTATCGGTTATCGGTTTCGACAATACGCGGATGGCCGGCATGTGCTTTCCGAAGCTTACGACGGTCGCCCAACCGCTGTACGACATCGGTTATTTATCCGTCGTCAAGCTGCTGCGGCTTATCAATGGCGAACCGGTGGATGATCTGAGGACGATCGTCCCGCACAGCATTGTCGAACGGGATTCGGTCGCGGCACCGGGCAAGCGGATTTGATGGAGGTCAGACGCGTTTTTATCTTTTCTGAAAAGCTTTTCAAACTCATCTGAACGCATAACGAATAAAACGGGAGGAAATGACAATGTCGAAAAAATGGTGGAGTGCCGGTTCGGCCGTCACGCTGGCGGGAGGACTTCTGGCCGGCTGCGGCGGAACGGGAGACGATGTGAATCCGGCTGCTGACACGGCTTCGAACGGGCAGGCCTCGGCGAGCGAACAGACTCAGGCAGGCGGGGGGCAGCCCGCTTCCAAAGTGAAGATCGTGTTCGGGCAGGGGGCGGACCAGACGGACGGCACGAAGAAGCTCGTGGAAGCATTCGAGGCGAAGCACCCGGAGATTGACGTTGATGTGCGGGAATTTCCCAACGATTCGACTCAGATGCACGATCAGCTCGTTACGATTCTTGGCGGGAAATCGCCCGAGCTCGATGTCGTCAACCTGGACGTCGTCTGGCCCGCGGAATTCGCCCAGGCCGGGTTTCTGCTTCCGCTTGACCGTTATATTCAGAACGACGGCCTCGATCTCTCCCAATATCTCGAAGGCGGCGTGAATGCAGGCAACTACAACGGCCAGCAGTGGGCGCTTCCGCGCTACAACAATTCGGGGCTGCTGTACTACCGGACGGATCTTGTCAAGGAAGTGCCGAAGACGTGGGACGAGCTGTTGAAGCAGGCGGAGGAGCTTAAGGGCAAGGGCGGCACGCAATACGGCTATGTCTCCCAAGGGAAGCAGTACGAAGGTCTGACGGTCGGATTCACGGAGCTCGTCGGCGCTTATGGCGGAACCATTCTGGATGAGAACGGCAGATCGGCGGTCAACAGCCCGGAAGCGCTGAAAGGTCTAAAGAAGCTGATCGAGATTTACACTTCCCCCGCGGTGCCTTCCAACATCAATACCTTTACGGAAAAGGAGACGCTTAACGCCTTCATTGAAGGCCGTGCGGTATTCGCCCGCCACTGGCCGGCCCTGTATGCGCAAGCGAACGATCCGTCCAAATCCAAAGTGGTCGGCAAAGTCGGCATTGCTCCGCTTCCGGCGGGCGATGCCCGTTCGGCGGCCGCGCTCGGCGGGTGGCTGGGAGCGATCAGCAAATATTCCGAGCATCCGAAGGAAGCCTGGGAATTTCTGAAGTTCCTGGTCAGTGAAGAAGGCGAGAAGATCATTGCCGTCAACAGCACGCAGACGCCGACGTACCTCAAGCTATTCGACGACGCCGAGGTTCAGCAAGCGAGCCCGCTATTTGCCAGCCGCGATTTCGTCAACGGCCTGAAAAGCGCGGTTCCGCGCGCCATCACTCCGGATTATGCGAAGATATCGGGTTTGATCCAGGTGGAAGTATCCAAGGCGATAGCCGGGCAGCAGACGCCCGAACAAGCGCTTGCGAATCTGGAGAAGCAGATCGATCAGAACGCGGCCAAGTAACGTTCCGTAGCTTACCGGCAGATGAAGAGTCGCCCGCAGGGACTCTTCATTTGTTTTCAGAGGCGGAGGGCAAGGAGGGACAACAACAGAATGCGATTCCGACAACGTATCCGTACGGCGAACTGGACGGCTTACGCGATGGTGCTGCCCGCGGTTCTGATTATCGCCGTCATCGCCGTATGGCCGTTGATCCGTACGTTCTGGATCAGCATGTACGATTTACGGCTTAACGACCCGGCACGTAACGAATTGAACGTCTCGTACGGCATCAACGCGGAGAAATATGCGAATTCAATGCCGCTGCTGCTCTCGCTGCTGAACAAAGAAGCCGAAGCGGCGAGCGGGAAATCGCATACGGAGCTGCGGGAGCTGGCGGACCGGCTGGCCCGCGCCGACGCCGGCTTGAGGGAAGACGCGGCGCTTCAGACGAGGCTGGATCGGATTAATGCGCTGCTGGACGATTTCAAGCCGGTCCCGGCCGATATGCAGAATATCCATATTGACAAGACCGGAGCGGAACGAATGCGAAGCGAATTGTCCGGTATCGGCCAATCGCTTCAGACGCTGAAGGAGCAAGGCGCCTTGTCCCGCGCGGACGAGGCGATCGGACTGGCGAAGGCGGTGCAGCAGTCGTTCACCGTTCCGAATTTTGTCGGATTCGGCCATTATGCAAGGCTGCTGTCGGAACCGCGGCTGTGGGAGGCGCTGGATCATACGGCGCTGTTCACCGCCATTGCGGTCGCTCTGGAGATGCTGGCCGGATTGCTGATCGCGCTTCTCATGAACCGCGCGTTCCGCGGACGAGGGCTTGTGCGCGCTGCCGTTCTCATTCCGTGGGCGACTCCGACCGCCGTCTCGGCCATGATTTGGCATTTTCTCTATGACGGCCAGAACGGCATCGTCGCCAAGCTGTTTGCGGAGATCGGCTTGATTCCGGATATGGGCGCCCTGCTGTCAACCCGTGCCTGGGCTTTATTCGCAGTCGTGCTTGCCGATGTGTGGAAGACGGCCCCCTTCGTCGCGTTGCTGCTTCTTGCGGGCTTGCAGACGATTTCCGCCTCTCTTTATGAGGCTGCCCAGATGGACGGCGCGAGCCGATGGAAGCAATTCGTCCATGTGACCGTGCCGATGCTGAAGCCGACCTTCTTCGTCGCGCTGCTGTTCCGGACGCTGGACGCCTTCCGGGTGTTCGATCTGATCTATGTGCTGACCGGCGGAGGCCCCGCCAATTCGACCGAATCCATCTCGATCTACGCTTACAAGACGATGTTCGCGGAGCTCGACTTCGGCGCCGGCTCCGCGTTATCGGTAATCGTCTTCGCCTGCGTTCTTCTTATCAGCATCGTTTACGTCAAACTGCTGGGCGGCGAAGTGCTGAGCCGGCGAATCGGATAGGAGGAGGACTTAGATGAACAAACGTGCGGGTCCGGCTTTCTATGCGGTTGTCGCCGTCTTCGTACTGATCGTTCTGTTCCCGTTCTTCTGGGTTTTTCTTGCGTCCGTGAAAGCTCCGGCCTATCTGTACGGAGACTATGCGTTCGACGTCATCGTGCCGAAGTATACGATTGACCAATACGTATCGGTCTTTACGAATCATCCGTTCGGCCGCTATCTGCTGAACAGCTTTGCGGTCGGGCTGCTTACGATGGGCGTGTCGCTTGTCGTCGCTTCCTTCGCCTCCTACGCGATAGCAAGGCTCCATTTTTGGGGCAAATCGTTCTTCCTGGGCGTTCTGCTGGCCGTATCGATGTTCCCCCAGATCGCGACGCTCTCGCCGTTGTTTTTGTTCATGCAGTCGGCCGGGCTTCGCAATACGTATGCGGGATTGGTTATTCCGTATACGACCTATGCGCTGCCGCTTGCGATCTGGTATTTGACGACGTTCTTCCGGAAGATTCCCTATGAACTGGAAGAAGCGGCGAAGATGGACGGCGCATCGGTGCTCGTCGTCTTCGGCAAGGTGCTCCTGCCGCTGGTCGCCCCCGGTCTGTTTACGACCGCCATCATCGTATTCGTCGACGCCTGGCATGAGTTCCTCATCGCGCTCACGATCAATACGAAGGAAGCGATGATGACCGTGCCCGTGGGCATCGCGATGTTCCAGGGCGAATTTACGTTTCCTTGGGGCGAAATATCGGCTGCAACGGTTACGGTCACTTTTCCGATTATCGTCCTTGTCCTGTTGTTCCAGAGCCGCATCATCTCCGGACTTACTTCCGGAGCGGTGAAGGAATAGCCCGTTTCTTCATTTCCCCGCTAAAGGAGACTGGATTCGATGAAACATAAGAACATTCTGTTCATGATCTCGCACGATACGGGCCGCTACCTTGGCTGTTACGGGAAGCCGGTGAACACCCCCGCCATCGACAAGCTGGCGGAGGACGGCATCCGGTTTGACCGCTACTTCTGCCCGGCTCCCCAATGCAGTCCAAGCCGGGGAAGCATCCTCTCGGGGCTCTATCCGCAAAATCACGGGATGATCGGACTCAGCCATCTCGGCTTCTCCATGCGCGAAGCCGTCACCACGCTGCCGAAATGCTTGAATGAAGCGGGTTATGACACGGTGCTGATCGGTTTCAGCCATGAGACGATCGGCGAACCCGACAGCCGGATCACATCCTCCACCTACAAGCTCGGGTATAACACCGTCATTCCGGTGCCGGGAGACCGTGCGCCCGACGTCGCGGAGCAAGTCGCCGGCTTCCTGCAGGAACGCGCGAACGGAGCCGGCTCCCGTCCGTTCTTCGTCTCCGTCGGATTTTTCGAGACGCACCGGGACTTTGACGAATATAAGCCAGTAGCGGATCCGGCGGACTCAATTACGCCTCCTCCTTATTTGCCGGACACCCCTAACGTGAGGGAGGACTTCGCGCTGCTGCACGGTTCGGTCAAGACGCTGGATGCCGCGGTCGGACGTATTCTTGATGCGCTGGAAGCCGCCGGATTGGCTCAGGATACGCTGGTCGTATACACGACCGACCACGGCATCGCTTTCCCCCGGGCCAAGGGAACTCTAATGGACGCCGGCCTGGAGACGGCGCTGATCATGCGGCATCCGGGGGTTCTTGACCGCGGCCGGGTCGTCGACGACTTGCTGTGCAACGTGGATCTGATGCCGACGCTGCTGACCTATGCGGGCGCAACGGTTCCCGAAGGTCTCGACGGCAAGAGCTTCTGGCACCGTCTCGCACGGGAAGGGGAGGAACCGGTTCGCGACCACTTTTTCTCGGAGCTGACCTGGCATGATTGGTATCACCCGATGCGCGGCGTGAGGACGGAACGGTACAAATATATCCGTAATTTCGAAGAAGGCCCGTCGGTCTATCTGCCGCTCGATATTCACCGCAGCTTGTCCGGCATGGACGTGCGGAAGGATTACTATAAGCCGAACGTTCCGGAAGAGCTGTACGATCTGGTGAACGACCCGCTGGAACAACACAATCTGGCTGCGGACGAAAGCTATCGGGAGGTGCTTGAGCAGCTTCGGGCCAAAGTGGACGGCTGGATGCGGCGAACGAACGACCGGCTGCTCGAAGGCAAGGTGCCGGGCATTGCGGCGCCCGACTGGCAGGAGCAGTTCGACAACGGAACGGCATACGGCGCCAAGCGGCGGTAAGCAATATCGGCATCGTCGTTTCGACTTTGGCGGACAGCTTGCTGAGCGCCTTTGAATTCCGTTATCGGAGTGTCTCTCGCGGTCGGCCTCGCGCCATATTTGACGAAAGATTGATGGAGTGGTTGAGGAGTACCCAACAGCTTAGAAGCTGGTTGTGGGCACGATAAATTTACAGTAAAAAATGGGAGAAAATCGGGTGGTTTATGCCGATTGGACAGAGGCATTTTGATTGATTAGGGATCCATTTGCGTTTTGCCCTGTTCGATATGGGGGATGATGGAGCGGCACGCCTGACGGATACCGGCCACGAAGCCGAAGGCGGAACCATGGGTGTGGCTGGCCAGCGGGCCGGTAAAGTAAAGCCCGGGCACGCTGCTCTCGAACTGCTCGCTGAGCAGCGGAAAGCCGTGATACGGCTCGGGTTCCCGCTCGACGGCTTCCAGCAGCGCGGGAGGCAGGAACGGCAGCAAATCCAGCTTGATGCGATATCCAGTGGCGCTGACAACATGATCGACGATCCGGGTTTCGCCGCCGGTCAGCGTCAGGCGCGCCTGGCCGTCGCCCCAAGTTTCGGCCCGAACGATCTCCACGCCGCCGGTCGTTTTGACTTTGCCTTCCACGTAAGGCTTCAGAAATAAAGCGACGCTGCCGCGGCGCGGCGTATTCCAACGCTCCTGCTTCTGTTCGAGCGGCAGGCGGTAAAATTGCTCGGCGGATTCAATCAGGCGCAGACCGGTGGCCGTGTTATCTTCTCCCGCGAATTGCACGGCTTCCCGGCGGAACAATATCTCCGCGTCGCTTCCGGCCATATGCAGCAGCGCCGCCGCCTCCCACGCGCTCTGGCCGCTTCCGATGACGGCAACCTTCTTGTTCCGGAAGCGTTCAAAATCGGTCTGGCCGAACGTATGCGTCAACAGGGAGGGGGGCAGTGCGCGCAACTCATCCGGGACGTAGCTGAAATGCTGCAAGCCTGTGGCGACGATGACGCGGGCGGCCGTCCAGCGGCGGCCCGTTTCCGTCACGACGGTAAACGCTTCCGGCGTGCGGTCAACCCTGACCGCCAACTCCGGCGTAAATTCGACGCCGGCATGCCGGGCGAACCAGAAGGCGTAATCGACGAAGGCGGGACGCGGGAAAGGGGAGTCGAGCGGCGTGCCCGTCTCATCGCTGAACCTGTCGATCGTCCACCGGTCCTCGCGGTCAGAGAGGCTGATGTAGCGCGGATTCGTGCGGATGAACATCGTTTGCGGCATTTGATTTTTCCAGAAATGCATCGGTTGTCCGAGCAGCACGTAGGATAAGCCGGCGGACTTGGCGTGGGCCGCAAGCGATATGCCGTAAGGTCCCGCTCCGATAATGACCAGATCGACCATGGACGAATCCTCCCGTATCAAATGAGCGTGTTACTATAGCAGGAATTTGCAACTCTATATGATCAGCCGCCAGCATTCGGTGGCGGCCAGCTTGGCCTTCGCGGTGGCGACCCGCTCCGGATTGTTTGTCCCTCCCGACACGTCAACACGGCGGTCGTCCGTCTTAAAGTGCGGCCGACGGGCTGCCGTCCGCGGCCGGATTCGATTGCGTCGTGCGCGCTATGCCGAGACGATCGGCCGGACAGTTTACGGCGCTATCCTATTCGACCGGTACGTCTTGACGCGGTTAAAGAGGCATGCTAGTATGAAGCCGATATGATAAGTAGGAATTGCGGAATATGTTGACCAGACCCCTGGAGACACAAGATGGATAAACTTGTGCTCTTTTTTTGTGTTTTCCCAGGAGTTAACGATCATGCGCAGGAGGGAACCATGAGCAAACTGGACATTATCGAGCACTTGCAGTCGCATCGCTCCGTTCGCAAGTTTAAGCCGGAACCGGTGACGGAGGAGCAACTGGCGCAAATTCTGGCGTCGGCCCAATCCGCGCCGACTTCCTCCAACATTCAGGCGTACAGCGTCGTCGGCGTCCGCAATCCCGAGACGAAGCGGCAGTTCGCGGAGCTCGCCGGCGGTCAGAAGCACATCGAGGAGAGCGGCATTTTCCTGGTCTGGTGTGCGGACCTGAACCGGCTGCAGACGGCGATCCGGCTGCAGGAGAACAATCCGGAGCTTGAACTCGATCAGAACGTTGAGACGTTCCTGCTCGCCACGATCGACGCAACGCTGGCGGCACAGAATGCGACGATAGCGGCGGAAGCGCTCGGACTGGGGACGGTCTATATCGGCGGAATCCGAAACAACCCGAAGCGTGCGGCCGAGCTGATCGGGCTGCCGCGGCTCGTCTATCCGGTCTTCGGCATGTGCATCGGCGTGCCGGACCAGGAGCCGACGCTCCGGCCTCGTTTGCCCGTTCAAACCGTCTACCACGCGGAGACTTACCGGACGGACGCTTTCGCCGACGGCATTCGTGCGTATGACGACGCGACAAGGCAGTATTACGCCGGTCGTACGGGCGGCATCAAGGACACTTACTGGTCCAAGGAGATGGCCTCGCGCTTCCGCAAGGAACGCTTGCGTTATCACTTGCGGGATTTTATCGAAGGTCAAGGCTTCCGCTTCCAATAAGATCAGTTGCGTTCGGCCGAACAATTGCTGTAAGATCGATTTTCGATCTTACAACTCGTAATCGCACCGCGGCCCCGGCTGCAAGATCGATTTTCGCACTAGCTTTGCATAACAAAATCAGGGTTCTTCCACAAGCAAACACGTCTTCGGCATCTTTAGGGCTGCATGGAGTGTGACCTAGCAGAATTCCGAACGCTAACGGACACAGGGCCGTTATTTGTCTAAAAAACGCGTTTTTGATATTTTAACGGACCCTGGTTCCGCTATGCGTCGGATTTTCCGCGATGGAGGCACGGATTGAAGCCAATAGCGGATCCTCTGTCCGTTCCATAGCTTAGATAGGCCTCCAGACATGAAATAGCGGATCAAGGGTCCGTAAGAGCGAAGGTAATCCTAAGATTGGAATCGGAGTACCCACACGAATAAAAAAGGGGACTGTAGACGGAATAAACATCCCCATAAAGTCTCGTGGACGAGTATCTAAAGTTTGTATGCAAAGCTGGTGCGATTTTCGATCTAACAGCGGCGTGTTGTGGTCGGGGTTTCGGCGCGATTGCGAGCTGCAAGATCGAAAATCGATTTGAAGCCAGGATCTTGCTCCCTCGGAAGAACAGGCGGCCTACTGCAGCAACTCTTCGCGGCTTTGCCATAAAGAAGGGCCGTCCCCAGGTCTTCAAAACCTTCGGGGACAGCCCCGTGCGCCGTAGAGCCGCGCCCTCTTTATGTCGCTGCCGGACTGGCTTGGCCGCTGCCTCGCTGATTCGCGAGACGCTCTGCGAACTTGCGGCGGAAGACGGGGATGAGCCGGCCGGAGATCGTCGCTTCCTCCAGGTTCGGATAGCCGGACAGAATAAAGGAAGAGATACCGATGTCGACGTATTCAAGCAATCGGTCCGCAACCTGGTCGGGCGTGCCGACGAACGCCATGGCGCCCCCGCCCCGGATGGCGGACAGGCCGGCCCAGAAGTTGGGGCCGATGATGTAATCGTTCGCTTTGGCCAACTCGCGGACTTGATTCTGCCGCTGTTGGCCGACCGACGGCGAGGACGCGAACTGGAGCTCCGACGCTTCCAGCGCTCTGCGGTCAACCTTGCTGATAATGCGCCAAGCGGCTGCCCACGCTTCCTCCTCGGTGTCGCGGATGACGACTTGCGCCCGCAGGCCGTAACGGATGCGGCGCTCGGTTCCCTCCGTTCGCCGCAGCTCCTCGCGGTGCCGCTCGACCTCCGCGATCTGCTCGCGAATCCAGTCGACCGGCTCCGCCCACATCAGATACACGTCGGCGATCGCTGCCGCCGTGCGCTGGGCCGCCGCCGAGCTTCCGCCGAAGTAGAAAGGGGGATGCGGCCGTTGTACGGGCGGAGGATAGCTCTTACCTCCTTCGAGGGAGAAGTATTTGCCCTGATAGTCGAGCGTCGGCGCCGCCTGTTCCGCATTGCCGGCCGCCAGATTGCCGCCGGCGAGCAGCCGGCGGCCTTCCGCGCCGTGCGAGCGGATCCACAGCTCGCGCACGATTCGGATGTACTCAAGCGTGCGTTCGTAGCGGGCTTCCTTGTCATCGGCGAGCGGATCGCCCATCGATCGCATGTCGTCAGGCGAGCTGCCGGTGACGATGTTGAAGAGCGCCCGTCCCCCTGTCACCTCGTCCAAGGTCGCACCCATGCGCGCCGCCAGGGCGGGGGCGATCAGCCCCGGCCGCATGGCGATCAGCGGCTTGAACACGCGGGTGTGGGCGGCCAACGTGGCGCCCATGATCCAGGCGTCGGCGCAAGTGCCGCCGGTCGGAATCAGGCCGAACGTATAGCCCGCTTCCTCCACCGCTTGAGCGACCCGGATCATGTACGCGGTGTCCACCACCCGTTCGGATTCGACGCCGATATAAGGCCCGTCTCCCCGCGTGGGCATGTACCAGCCGAACTCGATATCTTCTGATTGGTAATCTGCCATCTGCTTCACTCCGTTCGAACGGTTCGGTTAATTGGCCTCACGGTTCAGCGCCCAGATTTGCTTGTGCTGGTTCTCGGGCCGCGTCAGGCCGAGACGGTCGCGCAAGGTCGTTCCTTCGTATTCGGTGCGGAAGAGCCCGCGGTTCTGCAGCTCGGGAACGACCTTGTCGACGAAGGTCTCGAGGCTGCTCGGGAACAGCGGCGGCAGAATGTTGAAGCCGTCGGCGCCGTTCTCGGTCACCCACTTCTCGATGAAGTCGGCGACCTGCAGCACCGAGCCGGTGTACGAGACATGGCCGTGACCCGCGTAGCTGCGGCTCAGGAACTGGCGGATCGTCATCTTGTCGCGGATCGCCGCATCGACGACAGCCTCGTGGCGGCTCGTAATGCCGTTCTGCGAGAAGCCGTAAGGCTTCGACTTCTCAACCGGCACCGGATCGTCCAGATCGTATTCGGAGAGATCGACGGTGAAGTAGTTCGACAGCCGCTTCAGCGAACGCTTCGCATCCACGAGCGAATCGAGCTCCTCCTGCAGGTCGCGCGCCTCGGCTTCGGTATCCGCGACGATCGGGCTGAGACCCGGCATAATGAGCAGCTCGTTCGGTGTTCGGCCGTAGCGGATGAGCCGCGATTTGACGTCATTGTAGAACTCCTGGGCCGCGCCCAGCGTCTGCTGCGCGGTGAAGATCACTTCCGCCGCGCGCGCCGCCAGCTCCTTGCCGCTCTCCGACGAGCCGGCCTGAACGAGAACGGGATAGCCTTGCGGCGGCCGGGGAATGTTGAGCGGGCCTTTGACGTTGAAGTATTTGCCCTTGAAGTTGATTTCGTGCACCTTGCTGTTATCGATCATCACTCCGTTGTCGCGGTCGTATACGAGAGCGTCTTCCTCCCAGCTGTCCCACAGCTGCTTCGTCACCTCGATGAATTCGGTGCCGATGTCGTAGCGCGTGGAATGTTCGGGATGGCCGGGCTTGCCGAAGTTGTCCGCGTCCTCCTGCGAATGGCCGGTGACGATGTTCCAGCCAGCGCGTCCTTTGCTGATGTGGTCGAGCGAGGCGAACTTCCTGGCGACATGGTACGGATCGTTGTAGGTGGTGCTGACCGTGGCGATGAAGCCAACGTGCTTCGTCAGCCCCGCCAGCGCAGACAGCAGCGTGAACGGCTCCAGCCGGCGTCCAAGGCCCGAGTAGTTGTCGGCCATGAACAGCGAATCGAACAGTCCGCGTTCCGCGATGGCGGCCAGATTCGCGTAATGCTCCAGATCCAGATCGGTATGCGGATTGACCAGCGGGTGCTTCCATGCGCCCGCATGGTGGCCGGCTCCGCGGATAAATACGTTAAAATGAACCTGTTTCCGCTTCTTTCCCACTTTACATCTCTCCTTCGGTTTGTGCATGGTACGGACCATCGGCTTGCAACATGCCCGGGAGACGGCAAAAAACCGGACCCGTGGCGGCAACGCCATGAATCCGGTTGACCGGTATCTGGACCAATTTATATGTAAACCAATCCGTTTACCCGCATATTAACGGATGTCGACGGATTCGTCAATCACCTTACAAAAAATTAAAATCCGCGGTGCGCCCTTCTCCAAGGTGACCGGCGGCGGGTTTGCGTGGCGGCGCAGCGCCCGCCTATTTCTTTTTCGCCTTCGGCCGATACTCCGGCTTCTGCGCTCGCTTCAGATTCGTCATATGGCCATCCCACTCAGCGTTTGTCAATATCATTCTCTCCTGTCCCATAGTGACATGATCTCAGAACAGTTACGGGCTGACATGATCACGGACGAACGACAAAAATTAAAATCATTGGTTGACAAATGGGAAAAGGGATTGTTATAGTAAGACCCGATCATAAAGCAGACCAAGTTAATCGGTTTTATTAGGAATTCGTTTCCACCGGCCGCAAGGCCGCAATAACGACAAGCGACCGTTCGAACGGAGACATTCGGCAGGGATTCCCTTAAATCCCGCCGAGCGTCTCCGTTTTTTTTGCGTCGTGGACGACAAGGGAGATAGCGGAATTCTATGGCGAATATTCGAATCGACCACATTTATAAGCGCTACGGCAAGGACAAACATCCGGTCGTGAAGGATTTCAACTTGGAGATCCGAGACAAGGAATTTATCGTGTTCGTCGGTCCGTCCGGCTGCGGCAAATCGACCATGCTGCGCATGATCGCCGGGCTGGAGGACATTACGGAAGGCGAGATTTATATCGACGATCAACTGGTCAACCATTTGCCCCCGAAGGACCGCGACATCTCCATGGTGTTCCAGAACTACGCGCTGTACCCGAACATGAGCGTCTTTGAAAATATCGCCTTCGGGCTGCGCATGCGCAAGCTGCCCAAATACGAGATCGAGCTTGCCGTCAAGAAGGCGTCCCGCATTCTGGAGATTGAATCCTACCTGCACCGCAAGCCCCGTCAGCTGTCGGGCGGCCAGCGGCAGCGCGTGGCGATCGGCCGGGCGATCGTGCGCAATCCGAAGTTGTTCCTGATGGACGAACCGCTGTCGAACCTGGACGCCAAGCTGCGGGTTGCGATGCGGATGGAGATCATCAAGCTGCATCAGAGCCTGGAGACGACTTTCATCTATGTGACGCACGATCAAGTGGAGGCGATGACGATGGCCGACCGAATCGTCGTCATGAAGGAAGGCGTTATCCAGCAGATCGATACGCCGGAGCGCATCTATACGCTGCCGAGCAATACGTTCGTGGCCAGTTTTATCGGTTCGCCGCAGATCAATCTGATTAGCGGCCGCATCCAGGAGAATGCGCTCGGAGGGCTTGAATTCCTCACCTCGCGGCTGCGCATCGCAATTCACGAGTCGAACGCCGAGCTGCTGCGCAAGCACGGGCAGGTGAATCGGCAGGTGCTGCTCGGCATCCGTCCCGAGAACATCAGCCTCGAAGCGCTGTTCTCCGACGCGGTCGTCACCGGAACGTACCGGTTCACGGAGCTGATGGGCGCCGACCGGTTCATCTACCTCGACATCGGCCAGGATCAGCTGCTCACGGCCCGCGTCAGTCCTTCCGTCCGCTTCGAACCCGGCGACAAAGTCCGTCTCGGCATCGACTCGCTGAAAATGCTGTTTTTCCACCCGGACACCGGCGTGAGGTTCGCGGACTAGACCTCCGTCTGGAAGGAGAGGACAACATTGAATATTCGATTGTGGCAGAAAGCTTGCGCTCTTGTCCCGGCCGCCGCTCTGATCTTCGTCATTCCGTCGCAGCTCGGCTTCTCCGAATCCGGCGGCCCAGCGGATACGGGCGGCGATGCCGCGGCGGGGTCCGTCCGGCAGGCGCAGGCCGCCGTTGCTCCTTCGGAGACTTCCATCCATAGGGATCCCTCTTATGCGGATAAGAAGCTCGAGTGGCAAGCGAAGGGGATCGCCGGCGCCCGGCAGACGGTGTCGGTCGACGCGGGGCAGCCGCATCGCGTCTCGGATGCCGCGAAGCTGACGATCGGCGACTACGCGGGCAAGTCGGGAGTGCTGCTGTGGCGCTCCTCGAACGAGAACTGGGTGGAGTACGAGGCGAGCGTGCCGGAGAGCGCACTGTACGAGATCGACGTCTCCTACGAACCGATCGCCGGAGAAGGCACGGGACCGATTCTGTGGGACGTCTCGATCGACGGGGAGCGCCAGTTCGAAGAATCTTCCTCAACCGCGCTGTACCGTCTCTGGAAGGACGATCGTCCAATCCTGAAGAATGCCGACGGCGACCAGATCCGGCCGCGCTCCGAAGAGGTGTCGGATTGGAGCGTGAAGCCGCTGCTCGACGCGGCCGGCGGTTATTCCGAACCGCTGCAATGGTATTTCACGCAGGGCAAGCATGTCATTCGCTTCTCCGGCAACGAGCCCGTTGCGCTGGAGCGGTTCGATCTGGCGCCGAGCAAGCCGGTTGCATCCTATGCCGAAGTCTCCGCCGGGTATCCGGAGCAGACGCCGGAAGCGCAGCGGTCGCAAGGCAAAGCGCAGACAATCCAGGCCGAAGATTTTACATACAAGAACGACACCGCCATCAAGCTGTTCTCGGACCGGGATCCGCGCAGCGTGCCCCGCGCGAAAGGGAGAATTACCTACAACACCGTCGGCGGGACAAGATGGGTGGAACAAAATCAGGAAATCACGTGGACGTTCGAGGTGCCGGCCGACGGCGAGTACAAGTTCGCGTTCCGCATGCTGCAAAATCTCGTGTCGCAGAAGACGTCGTTCCGCACGATCCGGATCGACGGCCGGGTGCCGTTCCGGGAATTCGAAGCCTACGCATTTCCCTATACCGCGAGTTGGAAGGGCAAGGTGATCGCCGACGGCGACGGCAAACCCTATCTGGTTTATCTGACAAAGGGGACGCACCAAATCTCGCTGGCGGTCACCCATGCACCCGTGCAACCGGTGCTGGAAGGGATTCAGCATCTGTCCGACGATCTCGATTCCGTGAACTGGGACCTTCGCGGGCTAGTCGGAGCGGTCATCGACCGCAACCGGACGTGGGTGCCGGAGCGGGATTATCCGGAGCTGCCCGGCAAGCTGCAGGAGCTGGCGGAACGAATGGATCGGCTGGCGGACGATTCCGTGCGGATCAACGGCGGTTCGGACGCCGTCAGTCAAGCGCTGAAGGCGGGCGCCAAGGACATCCGTACGATTCTAAAGAAACCGGAGGATATTCCGTACAACACGGACGAGATTACGGCGATCCGAGAGAAGCTGAATGTGTCAGCCGACTCGCTGCTGGATCAGGCGCTGCAGCTCGACGAGCTGTATATCGCGCCGAAGGACGCCAAGTTCCCGAGCATGAAGGCGTCCATCTGGAACCGGGTGACCGGCAGTCTGCAAAACTTCGCCTATTCGTTCAACAGCCGGGACAGCATCGCGAAGACGGACGACACGAAGCTGAACGTCTGGGTGCGGCGCGGCCGCGACTACGTCGACCAGCTGCAGCAGCTGGCGGACGAAGAGTTTACGCCAGCCACCGGCATTCAGGTCAAGGTGAACCTGATCGCCAATCAGGAGCTGCTGCTGCTGTCCAACGCGGCCGGCGTTCAACCCGACCTTGCGCTCGGATTGACGCAGGATATGCCGGTCGACCTGGCCATTCGCGGCAGCCTGCAGGATCTGTCGGAGATGAGCGGCTTCGACGACACGTACAAACGGTTCAGCCCGGGCTCCTGGCTCCCGCTGTATTACGACGGCGGCTATTACGCGCTGCCGGAGACGCAGTCGTTCCAAGTGCTCTTCTACCGTCAGGACATTCTGGACCGCCTCGGCCTGAAGGTGCCTCAGACGTGGGACGACGTGTACGCGATGCTGCCGACGCTGCAGCAGAACGCGATGAACTTCTATGTCGATCCGACGCAATTCTCGCAATATTTCTACAACAACAATGTCGAGTTTTACGATCAGGACGGCTTGAAGACGGCGCTCGACACGCCCGCGGCGTTCAGCGCGTTCAAGCGGTGGACGGATCTGTTCACGACGTACGCCGTCGAGCAGCAGGTGCCGAGCTTCTACGAGCACTTCCGCGACGGCACGATGCCGATCGGCATCTCCGACTACAACACGTACGTGCAGCTGGCCGCGGCCGCGCCCGAACTGAACGGCCGCTGGGGCATCGCGGTGATCCCCGGCGTCCGCCAGGCGGACGGGACGGTCACCCATTGGGCGGGCGGAGGCCAGCAGACGGACGTCATGTTCAAGCGCTCGAACAAGAAGGACGAAGCGTGGCGGTTCCTGCAATGGTGGACGTCGGCCGATGTCCAGCAGGCGTTCGGAGAGGATCTGGAGGCGATCAACGGCGTCGCCTTCCGTTGGAACACGGCCAATGTCGAAGCGTTCTCCCGGCTTCCCTGGAAGAAGGAGGACGCCCGCGTCATTCTCGAGCAGTGGCGCTGGTACAAAGACATTCCGAACGTGCCCGGCGGCTACTTCCTGACGAGAGAGCTGAACAACGCCTGGAACCGGACGGTCGTGAGCAAGGTCAACTACCGCGCTTCTCTGGAGCAAGCCAACCGTGACATCAACCGGGAGCTTCGCCGCAAGCAGCAGGAATTCGGCTTCGTCGACGCCGGCGGCAACCGGTTGAAGCGGCTGGACATTCCGGTGATCCGCAAGCCGTGGGAAGGAATCGATCCTTATGTGGAGTAGAATCTGGTCATATCGCGTCTCGTATCTGTTCATCGCTCCGTTCATGCTCGTCTTCCTGGCCTTTATCGTCATTCCGGTCGTCATGACGGCGGGGCTCAGCTTTACGTACTACAACGGGATCGAACCGCCGCGGTTCATCGGCTGGAGCAACTTCCAATATTTGATCTCTCAGGATCTGCTGTTCCTGCAGTACGCGCTGCCGAACACGTTCAAGTTCGCCATCGTCGTCGGACCGGGCGGCTACGCGGCGGGATTCGTTCTGGCCTGGCTCATCTCCCTGCTCGGCAAGCGGCTGCGCAAGTGGGTGGCGCTGGCCGTCTACGCGCCGTCGCTGACGGCCGGCACGGCGATGACGATCATCTGGCTGCCGCTGCTGTCGGGCGACCGCATCGGCTATTTGAACAGCTTCTTGCTGAACCAGGGCCTGATCTCCGTTCCGAAGCTGTGGGTGACCGATCCGCATCTGCTCATGGGCTCGATGATCGTCGTCTCGCTCTGGTCGAGCATGGGCGTCGGCTTTCTGGCGATGCTGGCGGGCATTCTCAACGTCGACCCGCAGCTGTACGAGGCCGGCCGCATCGACGGCATCCGCAGCCGGCTGCAGGAGGTCTGGTATTTGACCATCCCTTCGATGAAGCCGCAAATGCTGTTCGGCTGCGTCATGGCCATCGTCACGACGCTGAAGACCGGGCAGATCGGCGTGGAGCTGTCGGGGCAGAATCCGACGCCGCAGTACGGGGGCAACCTGATCGTCAACCACATTCACGACTTCGGCTTCATTCGTTACGAGATGGGTTACGCCGCCGCGATTTCGGTCTTTCTCCTGCTGCTGATGTACGCTTCCAACCGGCTGAGCTGGAGATTGTTCGGAACGAGGGATGAATAGGCATGAGACTCCGTTTTTCGCTGTCGCGCATATCGTTTGTCGTCCTGATGCTGCTCTTCGCGGCGTTCATGCTGCTGCCGATCGTCTTTATCATCAGCCATGCGTTCAAGCCGTACGACGAGTTGTTCGTCTATCCGCCCGAATTTCTGGTGAAGCATCCGACGACGCAGAACTTTGTCGAGCTGATGCAGGTGACGTCGAATTCGCTCATTCCGCTCTCGCGCTACCTGTTCAACAGCATCGTCGTCTCCGCGCTGACGGTCGTGCTGTCGACGATCATCAGCGCGATGTGCGGCTACGCGCTCGCCAAGCATCCGTTCCCCGGCCGGCAGCTCGTCTTCTCGACGATCGTGCTGATGCTGATGTTCGCGCCGGAGGTGGTGCAGATTCCGCGCTACCTGGTCGTCAGCCGCCTGGGGCTGATGAACACGTATCCGGGCCACATCCTGCCGCTGCTTGCGCTGCCGGTCGGCGTCTTCCTGCTCAAGCAGTTCATGGAGCAGATTCCGAATTCGCTGCTCGAAGCGGCGCGCATCGACGGCGCGACCGAATTCGGGCTGTTCCTGAAGATCGCCGTGCCGGTCTGCATGCCGGCCGTCGCGACGGTCGCCATTCTGGCCTTCCAAGGCTCGTGGAGCAATCTGGAGACATCCGCCTATTTTATGCAGGACGACGACATGAAGACGTTCCCGTTCTTCCTGTCGACGCTGACGAGCAACCTGGCCAACAATGTCGCCCGTCAGGGAGCGGCGGCGGTGGCGACGCTGATTGTGCTCCTGCCCAATCTCGTGTTCTTTATCCTTCTGCAGCGGAAAGTCATCGATACGATGGCCCATTCCGGCATCAAATGAGACAAGGGGAGGGCGCAGCATGAACAGTCGGTGGTGGTTGCGCGTCTCGGCGGCGGTTCTGGCGGCGGCTTTGACAGCGGCGCTGAAGCCGGCCGCGGCGGACGCATATTCCCCTTATGCGACCTATTACAAAGACGCCTATCAGCAATATATGCAAATTCAGTCCGCTTACCGGCCGGCCGGCGTGATCGGCTTTAATCTGGGAGCCGGCGGCGAGAGTGCGGACAGCGGGCAGGCCGCGGCCGGCGAGGAGCCGCTTCCCGCCGGACTGAGCCAGCCGCAGGACCTGTTCGTCGACCGGCAGGACCGGATCTACATTGCGGACACGGGCAACAACCGGATCGTGAAGCTGGATCGGCAGGGGAACCTGCTCGCAACGTTTGCGGTGAAGGAGAGCCCGCTCAGCAGCCCGAGCGGACTGTTCGTGGACGATAACGGCGACATTTACGTGGCCGACACCGGCAACCGGCGCGTCGTCAAGCTGGACCCGGAGGGCAGGCTGCTGCGCGAATACGGCCGTCCGGAATCGAGCTATCTGCCGGATTCGTTCCAGTACCAGCCGACGAAGCTGGTCGTGGACAAACGCGGATTCCTGTACGTGACGACGCTCGGCGCGTTCCAAGGGCTGCTGGAGCTGGACCCGGAAGGCCGCTTCCAGACGTTCTTCGGCGCCAACAAGGTCGCCTTCACGCTATTCGATGCCTTCAAGCGGCTCGTGTATACGCGGCGGATGTACCAGCGCGAGCTGAGCAAGCTGCCGGGGGCGATCGTCAATACCGCGATCGACGACGACGGCTTCATCTACACCGTGACGAAGGACATCCGCAACGAGCAGGTCAAGAAGTTCAACATCGCCGGCCTCAATCAGCTCGAGACCGGGGGCGAATTCGAAGTCAAGAAGAAAAAGAAAAAGCAGTTCGGCGAATATTACGGCGACCTGTCGCCGCCCGCTCCGGTGCAGACGACATCCTCGTCCGCTTCGTCCTCCTCGAGCGTCGCGCCGGCGGCGCCCGCTTGGGTGCCGGCGGTTCAACTGCAGGATATCGCCGTCGACCGTGACGGCAACTTCACGGTGATCGACGCGGTCACCGGCACGATCAGTCAGTATGACGGCGACGGCAGCCTGCTCTTCTTCTGGAACGGCACGCACGCCGAAGGCTCCCCGAAGCTCGGCATCGTCGACACGCCAGCCGCGATCGCGACGACCGCAGACGGCGATCTGCTCGTGCTCGACAGCGTGAACGGCCTCATTCAGCGGCTGCAGCTGACCGAGTTCGGCTCGCTGGTTCATCAGGCGAACAGCCTGACCCGCGACGGCCGCTATGCGGAGAGCGAGCCGCTCTGGGCGGAGGTGTACCGGCAGAACGCCTACTACACGCCGGCGCTGATCGGCCTAGCCAAAGCCGCCTACGAACGCGAGGACTACTCGCGGGCGAAGGAGCTGTTCTACAAGGCGGGCGTGAACAAAGGCTATTCCGACGCCTTCTGGCAGCTCCGGCTCGTCTGGTTCCAGCGGCACTTCGCATTCTGGATGGATCTGGCGATCGGCGTGCTGCTCGCGGCCTTCCTGCTCCACCGCTTCACGCGCAACCGGGAATGGCGGGACCGCCTGCGGGAGCGGCTGCGGCCGCGGCACAAGCTGATCCTGCAGCTCAATCACGTCCGCTACCTGGTGAAGCATCCGATCGACGGCTATCACGCCATCCGCTATCAGGGCAAGGCCGGGGCGGTCAGCAGCCTGATTGTGCTGGCGGCCGCCGTCGCCTCGTTCTCGTGGATCGAGGCGGGGACGAGCTTCACGTTTAACACCGCCGTATACAAAGGGGTCAATCTGGGACCGCTGCTCGTGCAATTCGCGGGCATCTGGCTCGGCTGGGTCGTCTCGAACTATCTGGTCAGTTCGCTCATGCGGGGCGAAGGCCGCTTCCGCGACGTGTTCTACGGCAGCTGTTACGCGCTGCTGCCGATCATTGCCCTCGGCGTTCCGCTGACGATTCTGTCGCATGCGCTGACGCTGAGCGAGAAGCCGATCTTCGACTTCCTGCAGCTGGCGATGCTCGTCTGGACGGCGCTGCAATTTTTCTGGATGGTGCAGGGCATTCAAAACTACAACGTCGGCGAAGCGCTGCTGAACATGCTGTTCTCGCTGCTGACGCTGGCGATGATCGCGGTGCTGATCTTTATCTTCGTCAGCCTGAGCGGCGAACTGATCGACTTTATCTATTCCATCTACCAGGAGGTGGCGATCCGATGAACCGATGGCCTTGGCGCCGCATCGTTCCTCTTCTGGCCGGAGCCATCGTACTGGCGGCAATCGGCTGGCTCGCGCTCCGGGTCGCCCAGACGCCGGGCACCGAAGAGGCCGCCGCGTCGGCCGCGATCGAGACACCGGCGGGCGCCGCGCTGTTCCGGCCGCAGCTGCCGAACGAGGGAAGCTTCCGCAAGGCGGCGGAATCGGCGTCGCTGACGCTTCTGGCCGATCCGGCGACGGCGCACTTCCAGGTCGTCAGCAAGACGACCGGGCAAGTCTGGCGTTCTTATCCGGATCCGGAGGACTGGAAGCAAGAGCAGCTGACCGGCGTCTGGAAAAACAATCTGCTCTCGCCCGTCATTGTCGAGTACGCGAATCTGTCGAACTACAAGGCGGCCTCGAAGACGGTGGGGCTTGTCGATGAGAAAGGTTATGTAGAGAACTTCCAGACGAAGCCGGACGGCTTCACCGCGACGTTCGTGCTTCCGGCGGGAGGCTTCAAGCTGCCGGTGGAGGTGACGCTGCACGACGATTACGTAGAGACGGCGCTGTTGGATCAGGGGCTTGCCGAAGGAGACAACAGCTTGCTGAATGTCAAGCTGTACCCGCTGTTCGGCGGGCAGGCGACGAAGGGACAGGACGGCTATCTGTTCGTGCCGGACGGCTCCGGCTCGCTGATCCGCTTCAAGTCCGGGCGGATTCTGCCGCAATCGGTCTACAATTACAGCATTTTCGGCGACGACGCGGCCTTCTACCTGGACGATCCGAACAGACAGCGCATCTTGCTGCCGGTATTCGGACTCAAGTCCGGCGATCAAGGGTTTCTGGCGGTGGTGACGGACGGGGCGGCCTTCGCCAAAGTGTTCGCGGCGCCGTCCGGCGCGATCGGAACGTCCAACTGGGTCACGGCGGAGTGGCAGTACCGGAAGCGATTTTTCCAGAGCGTCAGCCGCAGCACGAACGCGGGCTTCTACACGTACGGCGAGGACCGCTTCGAATCCCCGCGCCGTTCCGTACGCTACTATCCGCTCAGCGGCGAAGACAGCGGCTACGTCGGGATGGCCAGCGTCTACCGCAACTATCTAATGAAGGAACAGAAGGTGCAGCGGCTGGCGAACGTTCCGTCCGACATCCCGTTCTACCTGGATCTGATGGGCGGCGACATTCGCAAAGGGCTGCTGCTGGACGACTACATGACGGCCACGCCGACCTCGGAGGCGAAGGGGCTGCTGCAAGAGATTTACGATCAAGGCATTCATCGGATCGTCGTGCAGTACGCGGGCTGGCAGCAGGACGGCTACAGCACGCAGGGCGGTTATTTTCCCGTCGATTCGCGGATCGGGGGCAGCAAGGGGATGAAGGCGTTCATCGACTTCGCGCATACGCTCGGCATTCCCGTCTACCTGACCGCCAATTATACGGAGAACAACAACGGAGACGACGGCTTCTGGTCGCGGCGGGACGGCGTGCGGGACCTGTCGGGGAATGTGCTGGAGGCGCCGGACGGCGCCAAGCTCGTCAGCGCCGGCTTCTACCGCAAGACGCTGGCCTCCGATCTGAAGGAATTCAAGAAGCTCGGCGCGGACGGCATCCGCTTCGAGAACGGCATCGGCGAGCGGCTCACCACCGACTTCAACAGCCGTTACGGGGGGAGCCGCACCGATGAGATCGGCATTCAGAGGCAGGTGATCGAGCAGACGAAGCAAACGCTCGGCTCCGTCGCCGTGTCGAACGCCAACGCCTATACGTATGATCTGATCGATCATATCCCGCTGCTGACGGACGACGATTCCTACGACATCTTCACCGACGAGGCGGTGCCTTTCGCACAAATCGCGCTGCACGGGCTCATCCCCTATACGTCCCAATGGTCGAACCTGCGCAACGAGTCGCGGACGGAGTTCCTGCGGATGATCGAATACGGGGCATACCCGACTTACCTGCTCACGACGGCGCCGTCGGACCGGCTGAAAGGCGCGTATTCCGCCTGGTATTACAGCATGAACGGCCGGGATTGGCTGCCCGAGCTGACCGAAGAGTACCGGAAGGCCGACGAGGCGCTCGCGCCGGTGCAGGACAAATTCATCGTCGGCCACCGCGCGCTGGCTCCGCAGGTCAAAGAGACGATCTACGAGGGCGGCTACCGCGTCGTCGTCAACTACGGCAAGTCGGCGTATGACGTCGGCAGCGTGAAGGTGCCGGCGCAGGACTTCGCCATCGTGAAGGGAGGGGAGACGCCATGAGGGGAAAAGGCCGGCTTCATGCCGCTACGCAGCGGAAGATCGAGGGCTCCCTGTTCATCGCGCCGTGGGTGTTCGGATTTCTGGCGTTCGTCGCTTTTCCGCTCGGCTACTCGCTGTACATGAGCTTTTTCCAGGTGCGCATTACGGTCCATTCCGTCGTCTATACGTTTCTCGGCTTCCAGAATTACAAAGAAATTCTGATCGCCAACGGCAGCCTCCTCTATGAGGATCTGATCCCGTTCCTGAAGCAGGCGCTCATGATGATTCCGATCATTCTCGTCTTCTCGCTGCTGGTGGCGATTCTGCTGAACATGCGGTTCCCGGGGAGGACGCTGTTCCGGGTCATCTTCTTCCTGCCGGTCATCTTCTCGTCGGGGCAGATCGTGCAGGAATTCATCAATCAGGGGGAAGGCTCGCTCACGGTGCTGCAGTCGCTGAACATTGACGGCTATCTGCGGGATTACGTGCCGGCGGGATGGGCGGATCCGATCACGACGGTGATGAGCTCGTTCGTGCTGGTGCTCTGGTATTCGGGCGTGCAAATTCTGATCTTCCTGGCGGGCCGGCAGACGCTGTCGGCATCGATGTACGAGGCTTCCCGCATCGACGGCTCCGGGCCGTGGAACACGTTCTGGAAAATTACGCTGCCGGGACTCGTGCCCTACATTTTCCTGAATCTGATGTACACGGTCGTCGACCTGTTCACCTTCCCGTCGAATCCGATCGTGAGCAAGGTCAACACGACCAACTACGGCAGCTCCAGCGCGCTGGCGTGGATCTACTTTACGATCATTCTGCTGTTCGTCGGCTTGACGCTGCTGCTCTACAGCCGGGTAGACAAGGCGCTCTCCGGCGCGCGCCGGTAGAAGGAGGCGAGAACATTGGCTAAAATCCCCATCGGCAAGCCCGTCCCGTGGAGCGGCTCCCGGGACACCTGGCTGCGAACGTTCCAACGGCTCCGCTACCGGATCGTCGGCCGGGAGATCGATCAGGGCCTGCTGTTCAAGCTCATCATCTACATTCTGCTGATCAACGTCGCGTTCATCTATCTCAAGCCGATTCTGTACATGGTGACGACGATGGTCAAGGATGCGAAGAACATTCTCGATCCGACCGTCATCTGGGTGCCGAAGACCATCTATCTCGGGCATCTGAAGACGGCGGGCAAGATGCTGGAGTACGGCCGAAGCCTGCTCCTGAGCGTGACGCTGGCCGGCTCCGTCTCCGTGCTGCAAGTGTTCTCGTGCGCCGTCGCGGGCTACGCGTTCGCGCGGCTGGACTTTCCGTTCAAGCGCTTCTGGGGCGCGATGCTGCTGTTCACGTTCATTATGCCGCCGCAGGTCGTCATCTTGCCGACGATCATGCTGTTCAAGAGCTTCGGATGGATGGACACCGTGCTGCCGATGATCGTGCCGGCCATCTTCGGTCACGGGCTCAAGGGCGCGATGTTCGTCATCATCTATCGCTCGTTCTTTTCGACCTTGCCCAAGGAGTTGGACGAGGCTGCGCGCATCGACGGGGCGAACGCCTTCAGGCTGTTCTTCCGCGTCATGTTTCCGCTCTCCCGTTCGGTCATCGTCGTGGTTGTGCTGTTCGCCTTTGTCTGGAACTGGAATGACTTCTACCTGCCGTCGATTTTCATGTTCACCGCCGAGCACGTGCCGCTGTCGATTACGCTGGCGCGGGTGGCCGCCGAGATGGCGGCCGCAGAAGGCGCGGGCGAGATGTCGGTGTATCAGGAAGCGATCAAGATGGCGTCCTCGTTCCTCATTATTTTCCCGCTGCTGATCGTGTATTTCTTCGCCCAGCGCTGGTTCATCGAAGGCGTGGAACGGACGGGGATTGTCGAGTGAGGGATGCGGTTCAACGGGGAGGTGATCAAGATGCATCGGCAGCCGGCCGGCTCTTTGTATGATTGTCGCCGGAAATGAGGAGTCAGGGCAAGCCTTCCATCGCGGTATAAGCGAGACGTAGAGAAATCTACTTAATTCAATAGGAAAAGGATTGGTGACAACTATGAGAAAAGGGGCTTTATCGCTTAGTGCGCTGGCGGCGGTCGGATTGCTGGCCGGCTGTGCCGGCAAGAATGAGGGCGCCGCTCCGGCGGCATCGGGATCGGACAATTCCGCCGCATCAGGTTCCGCTTCCGCCGCCCCGACGTACAAGAAGCTCGGCGACGAGCCGTTGACGCTGACGCTGTACGTCACAAGCGGCACGTTCACGGATACCGAGTTCAAAGCGGAGATCGCGGATCCGATTCACAAGAAGTATCCGAACGTGACGATCGAACGGATTACGCCGGCTGCGCAGACGACCAACGAGGAAGTGCTGTCCACCTATACGCCGGACATCATCTATTCGTCCTCCTCCTCGCACCAGGATATTATCCGGGCCGGCGCTTACGAGGATCTGCGCGAGCTGATCCGGACGCACAACTTCGATACGTCGAAGATCAAGCCGTTCCTGTGGAATTACGTGCTTGACATGACCAAGGGCAAAGGAGACCAGATCTACGCCATTCCCTACAACTCCAACCAGCACGTGCTGTATTACAACAAGGACATCTTCGACAAGTTCGGCGTGCCGTATCCGACGGGCGAGCAGATGACGTGGGATCAGACGCTCGAGCTGGCGAAGAAGCTGACGCGGACGGTGAACGGTGTTCACTATGTCGGCCTCGCTGTCGACAACCTGACCGGCTTGGCCAAAGGGCTCGGCCTGCCGTATGTCGACCGGCAGACGGGCAACGCCGCTCTCGATACGCCGGATTGGCGGCGCACGTTCGAGTTGCAGAAGAAGATCTTCGAGATTCCCGGCTACGTCGGCCCGGACAAGACGTGGAATTTCGGCCGCGACCAGTTCATGAAGGACCAGACGATCGCGATGCGCGTCTCCTGGCTGGCCAACATGGTCGGACCGCTCGAGGAGCTGCGTCAGCAGGGCGTCGAGTTCGACTGGGACTTCGCGCCGGCGCCGAACTTCGAGGATCAGCTCGGCAAGACGAGAGAAGCGCAGGTGCATACGCTATCCATCAACAGCAAGTCGAAGCATAAGGATGAAGCGTTCGACGTCATTGCCGAGATTCTGTCGGAGGAAGGCCAGGACATTCTGTCCCGCAACGGCCGCGTACCGGCGATTAACGACGAATCGCTGAATGCGGATTACGGCAAGGACGTTCCGGTGCTGCAAGGCAAGACGGTATCCAACATCTTCGTCGGCGAGCCGCTGCAGGAGCACTATACGAGCCCGTACGAGCTGGAGATCGGCGACGAGATGACGCAGGCGGCCGAGGATCTGGCGATTAACGGCCTGGATGTGAACTCGGCGATCCGCAAGGCGACCGACGCGATCAACAAGAAGGTCGAGACGCTGCGGACGACGATCGGAGAGCCGTAATCGGATTGATAGGCGAATAGGAAGGGAGAAGGACCGAGCCAGGGGGCCCGGTCCTTCCGTTCTGTTCGCATGCGATTGCCGCTTCCGTATCGGAGGCGGGGAGTGGATCGCCCGCGCGGCGTTCCGGGCATGCGGCGGATTCAGATGACCTCGGCCGGGAACAGCTCGGTCGACAGGTAGCGTTCGCCCGTATCCGGAAGCAGGACGACGATCAAACGCTTTTTTTATTTTCGAGATGAAGACAGGGCCGGCGCGGTTATGCGAATGGCATTCGTGCTGTTCGACGGCATAACAAGCGTGGTCTACGATCCGGTATATTCGTTCCGAAGTTCGGGATAAATCCCCCCCTCTTCAAGACCGATTGCGCCCGGAACGCGAACGACCGGTCTTTATCGGGATTCCGCCGCATGAAGGCTGTTTTCGCTAATAAGATAGTGGGGGAGGGGATGATGGGGAATGAATCTGAGCGGCCAAGTCGATCAAGCCGTCGGACGGTTGTCGGAATCCTTGTCCCGCATGCAATCGGATGACGGCTCCTGGCGATTCTGCTACGAAAACGCGGTGCTAACGGACGCCTATATGATCATCGCGCTGAGGACGTTGGAGATTGCGGATGAACCCCTGATCCGCCAGCTCCGCGACCGGCTGCTGGCGACTCAGTACGCGGACGGTGCCTGGAGAGCTTATCCCGATGAGCGGGAAGGCAATTTGTCCGCCACGGTCGAATGTTATTACGCGCTTCTCTATTCCGGCTACAGCCGGGATGCAGATCCTCCGCTGGTCAAAGCCCGGGCGTTCATTCTGGCTAAGGGCGGGATTCAGCAGATCGGCGGATTGCTGACCAAAGTCATGCTGGCCTCGACGGGCCAATATCCATGGCCGCGTTCCCTGAAGATCCCCTTGGAATTTCTGCTGCTGCCTTCCCAATTTCCGCTCAGCGTCTTCGACTTTTCCGGATACGCACGCGTTCATATGATTCCGGCTCTGCTGCTCGCCGACCGGCGGTTCTCCCTCCGGACGAAGACGTCCCCCGATCTGTCCGAGCTGGCCGGAGACCGATCGCGGGAGCCGCCGTCTTGGTTCGACCCGGCGCTTGGCCGCGGTCACCCCCGTGAGCTTCAATCGCTGCTGGAGCAGATCGGCAAAGGTATAGAACGTCTGAACGGGATACCGTCGCAGCTTCACGAGGAAGCCGTCAGGCGAGCGGAGCGCTACATGCTGGAGCGGATCGAAGCGGACGGAACGTTGTACAGTTACGCTACCAGCACGTTCCTGATGATTCTCGCGCTTCTCGCCATCGGCTACGATAAACGCCACGCGGTCATCCGCAACGCCGTTCAAGGCCTACGGGCCATGGTCTGCCGCGGCGCCCAACCGATTTTCCTGCAGAACGCTCCTTCCACCGTATGGGACACGGCCCTGTTGAGCAGCGCGCTGCAGGAAGCGGGAGCCGACGCGAACAGTCCGATGATCCGCCGCGCGAACGCGTATCTATTGGCCAAGCAGCATCGCAAACCGGGGGATTGGCTGGTGCATAATCCAAGCGCGGTTCCCGGAGGGTGGGGATTCTCGGATACGAACACGATCAATCCGGACGTGGACGATACGACGGCCGCTTTGAGAGCGATCAAGCGCCAAGCGGGAGCCGACCCGGCCTATCGGGAAGCGTGGAACCGCGGCTTGCACTGGCTGCTGTCGATGCAGAACGATGACGGCGGGTGGCCGGCGTTCGAGAAGAACACGGACCGCCAGATTCTTGTCCTGCTTCCGCTCCGGGAAGCCAAGTCGTCGGCCATCGATCCGTCGACGTCGGATTTGACAGGGAGAACGCTGGAATTCTTGGGGAATTACGCAGGCCTGGGAATGGGTCACGCGTTCATCCGCAGAGGAACGGATTGGCTCATCGGCCATCAGGAAAAGGACGGCTCCTGGTACGGGCGGTGGGGCGTCTGCTACATCTACGGCACATGGGCCGCTTTAACAGGGCTTGCGGCGGCGGGCATCCGAGCCGATCATCCGGCCGTACGCGCGGGAGCGCAGTGGCTGACGGACATTCAGCAGGCCGACGGGGGCTGGGGAGAATCCTGCGACAGCGATCGGCAGATGCGCTATATTCCGCTTGAGGAGAGCACGCCTTCGCAGACCGCTTGGGCGCTCGATGCGCTCATCGCGGTTCATGAGGCGCCGACTCCGACGATCGACAGGGGAATTCGCCGGCTGATCGGTCTGCTCCAGGAAGAGAGCCGGTTCGCCGCCTATCCGACCGGCGCGGGTCTTCCGGGCATATTCTATTCCCACTATTACAGCTACCGGTACATTTGGCCGCTGTTCGCGCTCGCTCACTATAAAAGCAAATATTCTTCATAGACAGCGCTCGGCCGGGCCGAGCCGGCGGGACAAGCCGGCCGCGCCAGCTTCGTTTCCCTTCGGGACTACCGCTCTTCCGGCTCGGCCAGGCCGTCCCACAGCTTGCCCAGCAGCTCGACGAGCATCAGCCGCTCGGCCGGCGACAGCCGCTCGAACGGCTCGGCGAGCTCGCGGGTCCACATCGCCTCCGTCTGCCGGATGAGCGAATGGCCTTCGGCCGTAATGGTCACGGTCCGGACCCGCGGGTCGCGAGGCCACGGCCGGCGCTCGATCAGCTGCGCTTTCTCCAGCCGGTCGAGCATCTGCGTCATCGTACTCTGCCGTACGCCCATCCGCTTGGCCAGCTGTCCGACCGTCGGGTCGGGCTGTTGGCCGATCTGACGGAGCAGCTGCCATTGGACGCGGGTGACGATGCCTTGCTCGAAGGCGAACGACTTCCTGCGCAAGCGGCGGTTGATGGCGACCAGCAGATGGGTCAGCCTGAGCAGCCGTTCGTCGGCCGTTTCGTTGGGTTCCATGGGCGCTCCTCCTTCCAGCCGCAGCCGAGATTCTTTACCCTCAAATATATAGTTTAGCTAAATAAAAAGTCAATTCAATTCTTCGAAATCGACGGAAAACGGCCGGTTTAAAGCCGATTATTCGCAGCGGTGCCCTCAAATCGGGTAAGAATATATAGTTGACATAAAGATTTTACAATGCTATGATTTCTCCGAGCGTTTAACTAGGAATATATATGGCTGTTGACCAGATCACTGGAGGCACACGTTTGCGATGTGCCTCTTTTTGCCGTTGCCTGGTGGAAGAGGAACTGCAGGAGGAAGGGATCGGCTGTTGAAAAGCCAGCGTTTATTGTTGCCTTACGTCAAATCGAACGGGTTGTACTACTCATCGGCCATATTGCTTACTTGCTTGGCCAATCTCGCGCAATCGTATTCGCCGCGATTGCTCGGCAAGCTGACCGACGGGTTGGAGCGCGGCGATCTGACGCCGTCCATGCTGCTCGAGTACACCCTGCTGCTGCTCGGGACGGGTCTTGCCTTCGGCATTCTCGGGATGTCCGGGCAGTCGACGATCATGCGACTGGGACGGAAGTTCGAAGCGGTCATGAGGCAAAGGCTGTTCGATCATTTTACCGGGCTTAGCGAGAGCTTCTATTCCAAGCAGAGCGTCGGAGGGCTGCTCAGCTACTTCATGAACGACGTGACGGCCGTTCGGGAGGCGCTGTCCAGAGGCATTAGCCAGTCGGTCAACTCGATCATGCTGATCGTATCGGCGATCACGATGATGCTGCTGGGCGACGTGCCTTTGTTGCTGATCGCCGTCTGCGTGCTGCCGCTGACGCTGATTCCGGTGCTCGTATACCGGTTCAAACCGCTCATCCGCCAGCGTTCGCTGGCGGTGCAGGAATCGCTCGGCCGAATGACGGCATCGGCGGAGGAGCAGATCTGCGGCATCCGGGTGACGAAGAAATTCGCCGCGGAGCGGACGATGCTTCGCCGGTTCGAGGAGACTGTCGACCGCATTCGCGACAGCCAGGTGCGCCTCGTGCGGGTGTCTTCGCTGTTCCAGGCGCTGATCCCGTTCCTCGGCTCGCTGTCGCTGGCGATTACGCTCGGCTTCGGCGGCTACCTGACGATCCGCGACCGCATCTCGCTCGGCGACTTCGTGGCGCTGACGCTGTATGTGCGCATGATGGTCAACCCGCTGCAACAGATCGGCAACGTCATCAATACGATGCAGCGGTCGCAGGCGTCATTCGAGAGGCTGGGCCGGATGCTTTCGACCGGCGCGGAGGACCCGGCGGAGCCCTCCGACGCGGAATGCGATCTGCGCCATGATACGATCCGGATTCGCGGCCTGTCGTTCGCGTATCCGGAAGCGGGCCGCGAAGTGCTGCACGACATCGATCTGACGATCAAGCCGGGCCGCACGGTCGGCATTCTCGGCAAGACGGGCAGCGGCAAAACGACGCTCGTCAAGCTGCTGCTCCGCATGTACGAGCCGCCGGCAGGCACGATTGCGGTAGGCGGCGTCGACATCCGCCAGATCCGTCTGGAGAGCTTGCGCAGGCAGATCGCTTACGTTCCGCAGGACGGCTTCCTGTTCAGCACCACCATCCGCGACAACATCGCCTTCTACCGCCGGGACTCGGCGCTTGGCCCGTGCGCCGGGCGGCCGAACAGGCGCAGATCGAGCAGAGCATTCTCGAATTTCCCGACCAGTACGAGACGAGGCTCGGAGAGCGGGGCATTACGCTGTCGGGCGGACAGCGTCAGCGGACGAGTCTGGCCCGGGGCCTGATCAAGCGATCTCCGATGCTCATGCTGGACGACAGCGTCAGCGCCGTCGATTCGGTGACGGAGAAGAAGATCATCCGGGCCGTGCGCGAAGAGCGGCGCAACGAGACTACGCTCATTATCGCGCACCGCATCAGCGCGCTCCGGCACGCGGACGAGATCGTCGTGCTGGACGAAGGACGCATCGTGCAGCGAGGCACCCACGCCGAGCTGCTCCGACAACAAGACGGCATATACGCCCGTCTGTATGCTATTCAGGGAGGAAGCGACCGATATGCCGAGAACGGGCCAGCCTGATTTGCAGACGGGCCAATCGCCGCCGCCGCCGCTGCGGCGGGACGACGCCAAGTCGGCGTTGCGCGCGCTGCTGGCTTACGCCAAGCCGCAGCGTCGCACGTTCCTGCTCGTCTTCCTGTGCGCCCTGCTGGCGATTGCCGCCGACCTGCTGCAGCCTTATCTGGTGAAGGTGGCGATCGACGATCACCTGATGGCCGGCCGCGCCGACTTCGCGGAGCTGCTGGGGATCATCGGCGTCTACGTGGGGCTGACGCTGCTCAGCTTCTTTTTCAGCTACCTGCAAAACAATTTGCTGCAGTATGCCGGACAGACGATCGTGTCGAGCATTCGCAAAGACTTGATGGCGCACATCTCCAAGCAGTCGATGTCATTCTTCGACCGGATGTCCAGCGGCAGTCTAATTACGAACGTGTCGAGCGATACGGAGACGCTGAATCAATTTTTCTCGAATGTGCTGCTCAGTCTAATGCGCGACAGCATGACGCTGATCTTCATTCTCGTCATCCTGTTCCAACTGGACCCGCGGCTGACCGGCTACTGCTTCCTGCTCATTCCGGTCATCGTGTCCATCGCGCTTGGCTTTCGCTCCTACATGCGCAAGGCGTATCAGCAGTCCCGCGCCCAGTTGTCGCGGCTGATCGCGTTCGTGGCGGAGAATTTGGCGGGGATGAGCATCGTGCAGGCGTTTCATCAGGAGAAGGAGCAGCGGGAGCGGTTCACGGAGCGCAACGGCGGCTACTACCGGGCAAGCCTGCGGGAAGTCGGAGCGAACATGCTGTTCAACCGCTCCTTCGATACGCTGGGCAACCTGTCCGTCGCACTCGTCGCGTGGCTGGGCGGCGAAGCCGTGCTGAACCACAGCATCGAATACGGCGTCATGTACGCCTTCATCTCGTATATTCGCCAGTTCTTCCAGCCGATCAACCAAATTACGCAGCAGTGGAACACGATGCAGTCGACGATCGTGTCGATGAACCGGATCAACAGTCTGCTGGCGATCGAGCCCGCCATCGCCGAGCCGGAGCTTCCGCGGTCGATTCGGCTACCGGTTCAGGGAAGGATCGACTTCAACCGCGTCTCCTTCGCCTATCAGGAAGACGTGCCGGTCATCCGGGACATCGACCTGCATATCCGACCCGGCGAGATGATCGGCATCGCCGGCACGACGGGTGCGGGGAAGAGCTCGCTGATCGGACTGCTCTGCCGGTTCTACGATGTCGGGCAGGGTGCGGTGGAGATCGACGGCGTCGACGTGCGGCACATTCCGTCAGACAAGCTGCACCGGATGATCGGGCTGATCCAGCAGGAACCGTATCTGTTCACCGGAACGATCATCGACAACGTCCGCCTGTTCGACGAATCGATCTCCCGCGAGAGGGCGATCGAAGCGTGCCGCTTCGTCGGCGCCGACACCATCGTCGGCCGGATGAAGGACGGCTACGATACGATGCTGTCGGAGCGGGGAAGCAGCCTGTCCGCCGGCGAGCGGCAGCTGATCTCGTTCGCCCGGATTCTCGTGTTCGAGCCGCAGATTCTGGTGCTCGACGAAGCGACGGCGAATCTTGACTCGCAGACGGAGCAGCTCATCCAGAACGCGCTCAGCATCGTCTCCCGCCGTCGCACTACGCTGGTCATCGCCCACCGGCTGTCGACCATCCGGCACGCCGACCGGATCATTGTCATGCGCGCCGGCCGCATCGCCGAGGAAGGCACTCACGCGCAGCTGCTGGCGCGGCAAGGCTATTACGCCGAACTGTACCGGCATTCGCATGGCGATCAGGCGGATGAAGCGTGAGCCGAGCGGGCGCCCGGACGAAGAGGACCCCGCACCGCTGAGCGGCATCCGGGTCTTGCCTCTGGCGGAACTTCTTAATTCATGGCCAGGAAATAGAACAGCGCCGGCGGAAGGGTTAACTTGGACGGAAAGATCATTGAAATGTTGATCAAGAACATTGCGTTCACGTTGCGGGGCTTTCGCCCTTTGTTCGTCAGATGTATGATCATGAAGAAGCTTAGACAACACACGACCCGGCCTAAGATAGGAACTATCTAGGGCCGGGTCGTGTCGTGAATGCGGGGGATCCGTTTTAATAAGTCTGGAATGAGATATTTCGCAAGTTGCAATCGATTGGGCCAAAGAGCGAGCTATTGAATTAGCCTTAGATATTAATTTTAAATGTCAGTCCGTTTTTGATTTAAATCCAATCAATGAATTTGACCTGATCTATGATTCCGGATGTATGCATGGAATTTTGCCTCATCGCAGAATTCAATGCTTAAATATGATTTATAATGGTTTAAAATCAGGCGGATATTTTGGATTGACTTGCTTTGCACCAGGATATGGGGAAGTTGGAGGGCCGCAATTTACAATGAATGACTGGGAAGTATATGAAGAGAAGACCATGAAGGGTGGGCTTGCTTTCTCTGACGAGAAAATTCGATATTTAATGTCTGATTATTTTGAATGCACCGAATTAAGAATAATGGAAGCTAAGGATCAAGAAAGTGATCTTTTTGGAGTCCCATTTCTATGGACTTCACTTTGGAGAAAGAAATAAGAGACAATATTGTATGTCGCGGGCAGACGTTTATACGAGGACGAACGCGGTTCGCGTTACGGGAGCGGATGACGGCGGAATTGCTCATGCATCTGGTCTGTACGTGGACGCGCGGGCCCTTTTTTTACGACCTTCAGGGTCATCGGGCGCTAGGGGAATCATTCGGGTGACTTCATAAGTTTAATAAAAGAAATAAATTCTTGGATTGGAATTTTCTATTATAAATCCGTTTGACACCTTGGGATTATGGGTGTTAGTATGGGTTAACCAATGTAAACAACTGGGATTTATATGGATAAGGAACCGCAATCCTTCTACCAGATCACTGGAGACCGTTGCCCGATGTGGGATAGGGGTCTCCTTTTCTTTATCCAACAGCCGCCGATAGATCGCTATAAGGAGGGATGGTTTTGTTCAGAGAGGGCTTTAAGGTATTCGACATCCACGGGCATTTGCCCTATAACTATCCGAGCACGGGGGAGAAGCACGAGAAGATTCAACAGTACGGTAGGGAACGGTCCGAACGGATGCGGTTAACTTGGGACTTCCCGGCTTCCGAAGCGGATCCCGGCCAAGCGAAGAGGCCGCTGGTCGCGCGGTGGAAGGACGAACTGGATCGCTACGGGATCGGAGGGCTGAACTTTCTGACCGGGTGGACAAACGATGAACTGGCCGCGCAGATCGCCTTCGCGCCGGACCGGTTCACGGGATTTGCTTCCCATCCGATTGAGCGACCGGATGCTGCGCAAGAGTTGAAGCGGGCCGTCGACGAGCTCGGCCTGAAGGGTTACAAGCTGTTCGGGCCGCTCACGCCCGTTGCGTTCGACGACGAGTCGCTTGCTCCCGTATGGACGTTTCTGGCCGAACGGGAGCTCCCGGTGCTCATCCACTTCGGCCTGCTCGGCCATGCCGGCGGGATCGTCCAGCATACAAATATAAACCCGCTGTCCATCTTCAACGTGGCCCGCCGTTATCCTGACATTCCGATCATCATTCCCCACTTCGGCTGCGGGTATTTCCAAGAGTTGCTGCATCTTTGCTGGAGCTGTCCGAACATCTTCGTCGATACGTCCGGATCCAACCAATGGATCCGTTGGATGCCGTACGAGCTGACGCTGGAGACGTTGTTCCGCAAGACCTACGAGCTGATCGGCCCGGAGAGAATTATATTCGGCAGCGATTCGCTCGGCTTTCCCAGAGGGTACAACTACCGTTATTTGCAGGATCAGGTACGAGCGGCACGTGATCTGCGCTTCTCCGAATCGGAGATCGAAGGCGTTTTCGGCAACAACGCGAGAAAGCTGCTTCGCCTTGAACCGTCCATTCCATTATCCGAACTTAAGGAGACGATCCGATGAAATCTAGCTTAGCGGTTCCTGCCAAGCTGTCCACCATACTCGCCGTTACGGCGGCGCTGCTTGCCGCTTGCGGCGGCAACGGCGGCAATAACGCCGAAGGTGCGGCTTCGTCGCCCCTAGGATCAAGCGGATCCTCGGCTTCTCCGGCTTCGTCCGCAGCTTCCAAGGACGAAGGCCAGGAGAAGGTGACCATCGAATATTGGCAATACGAGTATCCGGCCAAAGTGTCCCTTATCGACGAACTGATCAAGCAATTTGAGGCACAGAACCCAAACATAACGGTTAAGCAGACGAATTTTCCTTACGATCAGTACAACGAGAAAGTGGCTACTCTCGTGCCAGCCGGCAAAGGCCCGGATGTGATCAACCTGTACTACGGCTGGCTGCCGAAGTATGTATCCTCCGGGTTCCTGCAGCCGCTGCCGGAATCCGCCTTCCCGGCGTCGGAGATTGAGCGCGATTACTATCCGCTCGTGAGCGCAGCCAAAATCGACGGCTCCTATTGGGCCATTCCGACGGCCGTCCGCACGCTTGCCTTATTCTATAACAAGGATTTATTCGCCAAAGCCCAAATCGGGCAGCCCCCCGCTACGTGGGAGGAACTTGTCGATGACGCTCTGAAGCTGACGCAGAAGGATGCCAAGGGACAGTTCGTCGTCGAAGGTCTGGCCTGGGAGCCGGGCGCGCAGCTTCATCATTGGTACAGAGACGGCTTGCTGCCCCAGGCGGGCGGACAGGATCTTAGCGAAGACCGCCGTCGGGTTCTGTGGGCGGATTCGCCGGCAGGGCTCGAGGCCTTTCAATACCTGATCGATTTTGCGGTCAAGCACAAAGTCGGTACGACCGGGGTGTTCACCGACGACGCAACCGCCTTCAAGACGGGCCACGCCGCCATCAACATCGACGGCTCGTTCCGCCTCGGATCCTTGAAGACGGACGCTCCCGATTTGAATTACGGCATCGCGCCGCTGCCGTCCTACAAGAACAAGTCCGTGCCTTCCTCGTTCTGGGCGAACGCCATACCGGCGAACGTATCCGGCGCGAAGCTGGAGGCTGCTACGAAGTTCCTGCAATTTCTTACCAGCCAAGAGGTCCAGGAACAATGGGTGGAGAAGGTCGGCGAATTGCCGGCGCAGAAAGCGGTCGCCACGCAGGACAAGTACCTGAACGACGAGAAGCTGGGGGCGTTCATCAGCCAGTTGGACAACAGCAAGGCCCACTTCTTCATCGACGAGACGGCGGAGAGAACGTTGTTCGTCGACGCGACGAACGAAGTCCTCCGCAATCACGTCCCGGTCGATAAGGCGTTCGCCGATCTCGTATCCAAAACCCAGAAGCTGTACGACGATTATTGGGCCAAAGCGGACGGCAAATAATACGGCATGGCCGTCTGGAATCCGGCGCGGCGCGAGCCGGCGCCCGGCCGGCATCCGGAGAGGAGGGATGGTGGGGAGCATGATCACGAACGCGATTCGGCGGAGCACCCGGGCAGGGCGCAAGCTGCTGGCGATGCGGGCGACCTATCGGATGCAGCGGTACCTGTTCATTTATTTGACGATAGGGATTCCCCTGCTGTACTTCTTCGTCACAAGGCTCGTTCCGATTGTCTATTCCTTCAGCATCAGCGTCCGGGAGTGGGATATCCTCTCCCGGTCCAAACCTTATGTCGGCTTAGCGAATTACGCCTCGCTGTTTGCAGACGAAGCGTTCCGCAAGTCGCTCGCGAACACCTTCCTGTTCGTCGCCGTCGGCATCCCCGGACAGCTTGCCGTTGGACTTGCGGTCGCCCTGCTGCTCCAGGGCACGACGAAGCTGCGCGGGTTTTTCCGTACCGTCTATTTCATTCCCTATGTGACGAGCATCGTCGCCGTCAGTTGGGTATTCCGATGGCTGTTGATGCCCAACGGGTGGGTGAACGAACAGCTCCTGAATCTCGGTCTGCCAGCGCAGTTGTTCCTCCAGTCTCCGCATCAGGCGCCGTATGTCGTCATCCTGGCCATGATCTGGCAGAGTTTGGGGTTCCAGATGCTGATCTTCATCACCGGACTGGAAGGCATTCCGAAGATGTACTATGAGGCCGCCCACATCGACGGCGCGACCGCCTGGCGGCGATTCCGCCATATTACGATCCCGCTGCTCAACCCCGTTATTCTGTTCTCGGCCGTCATCGCCGGCATCTCCTATCTGCAGGCGTTCGCCCATATCGTCAGCATGACGCAGGACGGCGGCCCGCTGAATTCGACGAGAACGCTTGTCTATCACATCTACAAATTGGCGTTTAAGAGCTTCGATATGGGCAGCGCTGCGGCCGCAACGGTCATTCTGTTCGCGATCATCCTGGCGTTCACGCTGCTTCAACTGCGAATCCTAAACCGAAAGGTCGACTATTGAGGAGGGGGCAACCGTTGAATCCGAAAACAACAGACAGGGGAGGCAGAACGTTCGCCTTGCGAGCGGCTCTGTCGGTCATTCGATATACGCTGTTGTTCGCGGGCATCACTGTGACCTTGTTCCCGTTTTTATGGATGACGGCGTCCTCGTTCAAGCGGCCCCAGGATTTATTCGACCTGAGTCTTGTCCCTTCACCCGCGACTTGGCATAATTACACGGAACTGTTCGCCAAGGCTCCGTTCGGCCATTGGATTGCCAATACCTCGGCGATTGCGTTCATCACGACGCTGTCCGTGTTGGTTTTCGACACCGCCGTCGGGTACGTATTGGCCAAATTCACGTTCGCAGGGCAGAAGATTATTTTTCTCATGATCATCAGCACATTGATGGTACCGACGGAGATGCTGATTATCCCGTGGTATTTGCTTGCTTCGAACCTTCAGTTGTCAGATACGTACGCCGGCGTATTACTGCCCGGGTTAATGACGGCGTTCGGGATCTTCCTTATGAGGCAATTCATGGAAACCCTGCCATCGGAGCTGCTGGACGCCGCGCGCATCGACGGCTTGAACGAATGGCGGGTGTTCTCCTCCATCGCGGTTCCGTTGGTGAAGCCGGCCGTCGTGACGCTTGCGATTCTAAACCTCATCTCAAGCTGGAACCAATTTATATGGCCTTTTATCGTGTTGCAGACGGAGACCAAGTATACGCTTCCGGTCGGCATGGTCTATTTTTCGAGTGAATTAAAAGACAACAGCGGGTGGATTCTCATCATGACGGGGGCGACCGTCTCCGTGCTCCCGCTGATCGTTCTGTTTCTGATCTTCCAGAAGCGAATTATTCAGGGCATCGCGTTGAGCGGCATGAAATGACGTCATCGCCCAAGAGTGGGCCGTGGCCATCGAGTTCCGCCGCCATCCTTTTCGGGATGGTTTTTTTTCTACGACAGCATAATTAGCTAACAAAACAATTGCTCCCATTCATGCTCAAGTGCAGCCAGGTACGCCTTGGGATCTCGATTAAAACGTCTGCGCTCTACATGCTCGTTCAAACGGGAACACCATTCCAATTTACATTTCTTATAGGTGGTATAGTCAACGGAGCGTAAGCGGCTTTCAATGTGTTCCTGACCAAGTGCGTCCCGAATGAGGACGATCAATTCGCCATTGCGCTGGATGTAGGTATTCCAATTCCGAAGTCCCGTGATGCGGCGGTGGTTAGCCTTCGTCTGCCGAAAAAATTGCTCTAAATCATTGTTCGTTCGCGGAAGGT
>NZ_AUCP01000034.1 GCF_000429825.1 Cohnella thermotolerans DSM 17683 | reverse complement strand
TTCCTCTGCTATGCGGAAGAGATGGCGACGCGCGGGATACAGTCAGCGTGTTGGAAAATACGGAAGAGGCCAAGGAAACACTCTAACTTGGTAGAACCCGAATGATCGAGTCTACAGGAGGAGAAGGAATATTCCCGTCGGTAGCACCTATTGGCATTTTCCCAAGGACAGCCCAGTATCGTAAACACCTTTTTTCGTCCCTACGGGTCGCTCCCGCGCTTCGCTTGGGCTGCTTCCTCCACCGGGACAAAATTATTCAATTTTCAAGGTACAAAATCATAAGAGCAACCCTTAAATCAGGAGCTGCTCTTAGCATACAAGGAGGTTTAGCGATGAGAACAGCCATTATGACGGGGGCGTCCGGCTATATCGGAAGCCACCTGGCGAAAGAGCTTATCCGGCAAGGGTGGAGTGTACATGCGATTGTCCGCCCGCTTTCCGCCATCGACGCACTGAACGGCAGCGACGGTCTGACAATCCATGTTCACGACGGAACGACCGATGGAATGATAGACATCATGAAGCAGGCTGAGGATGCGAGCGTCGTTATCCATCTGGCTTCCTTCTTCCGGGCCGAACATTGTACGTCCGAAGTGGAGCCGTTAATTCAATCGAACGTGCTGTTCGCCGCGCAGCTTGTCGAAGCCATGTGCGCGGTCGGCATCCGCAACCTGATCAACACCGGAACGTCATGGCAGCATTACCGTGACGAGGCGTACAATCCCGTTTGTTTGTACGCCGCAACAAAGCAAGCCTTCGAGGCCATCCTGAAATATTATGTCGAGGCACGGTCGCTGAGCGTAATCAATCTGAAGCTGTTCGATACTTACGGGCCGAACGATCCGCGGCCTAAATTGTTCACGTTGTTAAGAAGAGCCGCGGCCAGCGGGCTGCCGTTGGCGATGTCCCCGGGGGAGCAATTGCTCGACCTCGTATATATCGATGACGTCGTCGAGGCTTACCTTGTCGCGATCGAGTTCATGCTCGGAAAGATGCAGCCTCTGCTGGAGGATTATGCCGTCACCTCAGGCCAACATCTATCGCTCCAAGAGATCGCGGCCATTTACAGCAAAGTGACAGGCGTCGAACTCCCGATTCAATGGGGAGGGCGAGCTTACAGGGATCGCGAAGTCATGGTTCCATGGACGAAGGGACAAGTGTTGCCGGGGTGGGTGCCGCGGGTGGACTTGGAGACAGGCATACGGAGAATGGAAATGAATTCGGCAAGGGGGCACTCTTTTGTATAGGATAGGCGATATTTTGCGCTTGCGCGAGAAGACGGCAGTTGTCGCAGACGCAACGAAGATAGGAGTTGTCGCTTTCGAATGCGAGAAGTCGAGCGATGCTTGGCATATTGACTTGGAGCGCAAGCAGGAATGGACGTACGAGCAACTCACCGACATGGGTGCCAGCGCTTGCGATCGATTGCAAGACGTCGGGTTGCTGGAAGCGGCGAAGCGCAGGCTGATTTTCGAGAAAATTGAAGAATTCTACGGGCTGTTCCACCGTCCGAAGCCCTTCGTTCCGTCCGAATCGAATCTGCACTATGCGGGGAAGGTATACGATCATTCCGAAATGGTCGCCCTGGTCGACGCTTCGCTCGACTTCTGGCTGACGTCGGGCCGCTTCTCCAAGCAATTCGAACAAGAGCTTGCACGCATGCTTGGCGTCCGATACGCGCTCTTGACCAATTCGGGTTCGTCGGCCAATCTGCTGGCCATATCGGCGCTGACTTCTTCGAAGCTCCAAGACAGGCGGTTAATGCCCGGAGATGAAGTCATTACAGTAGCGGCCGGGTTTCCGACGACCATCGCTCCGATCATCCAAAACCGCCTCATTCCGGTGTTCGTCGATGTTGACTTGGGGACGTATAACATAAAGGTCGAAGAGATCGAACGGGTAATCTCGCCCAGAACCAAAGCGATCATGATCGCGCATACGATGGGCAATCCGTTCAACTTAGACGCTGTCATGAGCATCGCCAGGAAATACAACCTGTGGGTGGTGGAAGACAACTGCGACGCGTTGGGATCGCGCTACAACGGCCAATGGACGGGAACCTTCGGCCACATCGGCACTTCAAGCTTCTATCCTCCCCATCACATCACGATGGGCGAAGGCGGGGCCGTATATACGAACGATCCCGTTCTGAAAATGGCGATCGAATCATTCCGGGACTGGGGGCGCGATTGCTGGTGCCCGTCAGGATGCGACAATACCTGCAACAAGCGGTTCGACTGGCAACTGGGCCAATTGCCCAAGGGCTACGATCATAAATATACGTATTCGCATATCGGCTACAATCTGAAAGTGACGGACATGCAAGCCGCGATCGGTCTTCAACAATTGAAGAAGCTACCTTTCTTCACCGAGAAGCGGATACACAATTTCAACTTGTTGAAGAGCAAATTGAAGCCGGCGGAACCCTTCCTGATTCTTCCCGAGGCGACGCCCAACAGCCAGCCCAGCTGGTTCGGCTTTATTCTGACGGTGAGGGATGGTAGCGGGCTGGACCGGAACCGAATCACGCGCCATCTGGAGAGTCGCAAGATTCAGACGCGAATGCTGTTCGCCGGCAATATCATCAGGCAACCGGCATTTGCCCAAGCGGAGTATCGCGTCTCGAGCGAATTGCGGAATACGGACAAGATCATGAATGATACTTTCCTAGTCGGGGTCTATCCGGGGCTTGACGACGCAATGATCGATTATATGGCCAATACGATTATGGAAGCCATTCATGCCCATCGATTGTAGGATTAGGAGACGCTACGAACAGATTTGATGCGAACGGCAATTGAATTCGCTTACATTTACCCCATTGACACCAAACTTTACCTGATGGTATATTCGGGGTGTGGGCCAGGCTAAATCGCCTATGTCATTTGAAAATGAAGGGAATGTTTAGCACATGCAAGGTAAAGTAAAATGGTTCAACGCAGAGAAGGGTTACGGGTTCATCGAGACGGAACAAGGCGGCGATGTGTTCGTTCACTTCTCCGCTATCCAAATGGACGGTTACAAAACCCTCGAAGAAGGGCAAGCCGTCGAGTTTGACATTGTGCAAGGCGCCAGAGGCCCGCAAGCAGCGAACGTCGTTAAAGCGTAATCATTGGGCGCTAAGCGCCACCTAAACATACAAACCGGTTACCTGATAACGATTTGCCGGCCACCCAACCTCGGAGCGATCCGGGGGTTTTTTTATGGCCAAATTCAAGGTTCGATCCCGGACGGGACTATAGTCCTTCCGCAAGTTGTACAATATGAGCCAAGTTATCGAAAAATTCTAAATTGTTAACGGAATGTTTTGAAACGGCTCTGACGGCATGTTAAAATGAAGTCAGCAAAGGAGGAATGCCTATGAAATACAACATTCGAGGTCAGCGCTTGGAAGTCACGGATGCTCTTCGCGAGTACGTCGAGAGGAAGCTGAGTCGTCTGGAACGGTATTTTGAAGCACCTCCCCAATCCGATGTGCATGTCACCCTTTCGGTGACGAAGGGCCAGCATGCCGTCGAGGTCACGATCCCGCTCACGGGCGTCATGCTCCGGGCGGAAGAGAAGCGCGAGGACATGTACGCTTCGATCGATTGCGTCGTGGACAAACTGGAACGCCAAATCCGCAAGCACAAAACGAAAGTGAACCGCAAACTGAGACAAACAGGAGCCAGCAAGGGGCTTTTCAAGGAGGAGCAGGGGTACGGCGGCGTCGCGACGGCCGCGCCGGATGAGGAAGACGAATGGCAGGTCATTCGTACGAAGCGCTTCAATTTGAAGCCGATGGACGTGGAGGAAGCGATCCTCCAGATGAACATGGTCGGCCACAATTTTTATTTGTTCGCCAATTCCGATACGAAGGAAGTGAATGTCGTCTACCGCCGCAATGACGGCAGATACGGGTTGATCGAATCGGTCGGGTGAACGTTCATCTACTTTATACTCCCAAGCTCCGGAGCAAGCCGCCGGAGCTTTTCTAATGAATATAGCGGAGGAACGGTCTGCTCGCCATCGGCTGCCGGAATTCCAACATTTGCGGTGCCCGAAGTGGGCTGCCGGCGCCGCTCCTTTCTTGCCCCTCTCCTTCCAAACTGATAAAATGATAAGATACTGCATACCCGCGGAGATAAGAGAGGGGTAGTCTAATGCTCGGATTAGTCAAAAAGATTTTCGGAGACGCCAACGAACGAGAAGTGAAGCGGCTGATGAAGACCGTGGAACAAATCAACGATCTGGAGCCGTCCTTGACGGGACTGTCGGACGAACAGCTTCGCGCCAAGACGGGCGAATTCAAGGAACGTCTCGAGAAGGGCGAAGACTTGGACGACCTGCTCCCCGAGGCGTTCGCCGTCGTACGCGAGGCGTCCAAGCGCGTGCTTGGCATGCGCCATTTCGACGTGCAGCTTCTTGGCGGCATGGTGCTCCATTCGGGCAAGATCGCAGAGATGAAAACCGGGGAAGGGAAGACGCTCGTCGGAACGCTCCCCGTTTATTTGAACGCATTGGCCGGCAAAGGCGTGCACGTCGTCACGGTCAACGATTATTTGGCGCAACGGGACAGCCAGATGATGGGGCAAGTGTACCAATTCCTGGGCATGACCGTCGGCTGCAACCTGAACGGCCTCAGCCACGAAGAGAAGCAGGCGGCTTACGCTTGCGACATCACCTACGGCACGAACAACGAATACGGCTTTGACTATTTGCGGGACAACATGGTTCTGTACAAAGAACAGATGGTTCAGCGTCCGCTTTATTATGCCATTATCGACGAAGTCGACTCCATCCTTATCGACGAAGCCCGGACGCCGCTGATCATCTCGGGTCAGGCGCAGAAGTCGACGCAGCTGTATTTTACGGCCGACCGTTTCGTCAGCACGTTGAAGGAGACGGAAGACTACACGATCGACGTGAAAATGCGCAGCATCGCCCTGACGGACCAAGGGGTGAGCAAGGCCGAGGCGATGTTCGGCATCGACAACCTGTTCTCGCACGAAAACGTCCTGCTGAATCACCATATCAGCCAGGCGCTGCGCGCTCGCTATATTATGAAGCGCGACGTCGACTACGTCGTTCAGGACGGCGAAGTCGTCATCGTCGACGAGTTCACGGGACGGCTGATGGCGGGCCGCCGCTACAGCGACGGGCTGCACCAGGCGATCGAAGCGAAGGAAAATCTCGAGGTTCAGAACGAGAGCATGACGCTCGCGACGATCACGTTCCAGAACTACTTCCGGATGTACCGGAAGCTGGCGGGCATGACCGGTACGGCGAAGACGGAGGAAGAGGAATTCAAGCGCATTTACGGGCTTGAGGTCGTACAGATTCCGACGAACCGGCCGAATATCCGCGTCGACTTCCCGGACGTCGTCTACAAGTCGGAGAACGGCAAATACCGCGCCGTCGTCGACGCGATCGTGGAACGCCATAAGACGGGACAACCCGTGCTCGTCGGCACGGTCTCGATCGAGAACTCCGAACGCGTATCGGAGATGCTCAAGAAGAAGGGCATCAAACACCAGGTATTGAACGCCAAGTACCACGCCGAAGAGGCCGCCATCATCGCCAACGCGGGCCAGAAGGGCGCCGTGACGATCGCCACCAACATGGCGGGCCGCGGTACCGACATTCTGCTGGGCGAAGGCGTGGCGGAACTGGGCGGGCTGCACATTATCGGCACGGAGCGGCATGAGAGCCGCCGGATCGACAACCAACTCCGCGGCCGGGCGGGACGTCAGGGCGACCCGGGTTCCTCGCAATTTTACTTGTCGATGGAAGACGAATTGATGCGCCGCTTCGGCGCCGACAATATTATGGGCATGATGGAGCGCCTGGGCTTCGACGAGGATTCCCCGATCGAGAGCAAGCTCATCACCCGGGCGATCGAATCGGCCCAGAAGCGGGTCGAAGGCAGCAACTTCGACGCCCGCCGCATCGTGCTTCAATACGACGACGTCATCAATCTGCAGCGGGAGAAAATTTACGGCGACCGCCGTCAAATTCTGTTCTCCGACAACATCCGGGATGTCGTGATCGGCATGGTCCGCTCCGTCGTGAACCGGGCGGTCGACAATCATTGTCCGGCTGACGCCGTGCCGGAGGATTGGGATCTGGACGGCCTGGTCAGCTACATTCATACGAACATCCTTCCGGAAGACCGCGTCACCAAGGAGGACTTGTGGGGCAAGGAGAAGGAAGAGATGGTCGAGTGGCTCATGGAGCGCGTCGAGGCTTACTACAACGAGCGCGAAGAGCAGATCGGCGCCGAGACGATGCGCGAGTTCGAGAAGGTCGTCGTGCTTCGCGCGGTCGACAGCAAGTGGATGGACCATATCGACGCGATGGATCAGCTGCGCCAAGGTATCCATCTGCGGGCTTACGGCGGCAACGATCCGCTTCGCGAGTACCAATTCGAGGGTCACAACATGTTCCTCGCCATGGTAGAGCGGATTGAAGAGGAAGTGACGCTGTACGCCATGAAGGCGCACGTCGAGAGCAACGTGAAGCGCGAAGCGGTTGCGGAAGGTCAGGCCGTCGACACGAAGGCCGAGCAAGGACCGAAGCGTCCCGCGAAGCGCGCCGAAGAGCGGATCGGACGCAACGACCCGTGCCCTTGCGGAAGCGGTAAGAAATACAAAATGTGCCACGGCCGCATAGGTTGAGGAAGAACGTGACGGTGCAACGGCCGGATTCGCGGACGGGGCACCGTTATGCCTGTCATAGACTTACATTTTTCGAAGAGGTGGATCAGCATGTCGAACATCGATGTGGCAATCAAGCAAGACCTTCGCGAAGCCGCGAAGCGACTCCAGCAGCTTAGGGGGTCTCTTTGACTTAGATCTGAAGCAGGAAATGATTGAGAACTACGAGGTGAAGATGGCGGCGCCCGACTTCTGGGACGACAACGAGAAAGCGCAAAGCGTCATCGCCGAGCTGAACGCAATCAAAGGCGTCGTGGAGCAGTACAGCCAGCTCTCCTCGGAGCAGGAAGATTTGGAAGGCATGCTCGAAATACTGGAAGAGGAAGCCGACGAAGAACTGGAGGCGGAGTGGACGGAGAGCGTGAAGGCATTCGTCCGCAAGGTCGACGATTTCGAGCTGCAGCTTCTGCTTAACCAGCCGTACGACAAGTCCCACGCCATCCTCGAGCTTCATCCTGGAGCGGGCGGCACGGAGTCGCAGGACTGGGCGCAAATGCTGTATCGGATGTATACCCGCTGGGCGGAGAAGCGCGGCTTCAAGGTCGAGGTGCTCGACTATTTGCCGGGCGACGAGGCGGGCATCAAGAGCGTGACCATTATGGTCCGAGGCTACAACGCCTACGGCTATCTGAAGGCGGAGAAGGGCGTTCACCGGCTCGTGCGGATTTCGCCGTTCGACGCTTCGGGACGCCGCCATACGTCGTTCGTCTCGTGCGACGTCGTGCCCGAGATTCCGGACGACGTGCAGATCGATGTCCGTCCGGAGGACTTGAAGATCGATACGTACCGTTCGAGCGGCGCGGGCGGCCAGCACATCAACAAGACGGAATCGGCCGTTCGGATTACGCACATTCCGACAGGCATCGTCGTCGCCTGCCAGACGGAGCGCTCGCAGATTCAGAACCGCGACCGCGCCATGAAGATGCTGATGTCGAAGCTGTACGAGCTGAAAATCCAGGAGCAGCAGAAGGAGCTGGCCGCCATCCGCGGCGAGCAGATGGACATCGCCTGGGGGAGCCAGATCCGCTCGTACGTGTTCCATCCGTACAGCATGGTGAAGGATCACCGCACCGGCGTCGAGACGGGCAACGTGCAGGCGGTCATGGACGGCGATCTGGATGCGTTCATCGACGGCTATTTGCGGAGCCAGATCAAGCAGACGGATGCGAATTAGAGCGTCCAGGGCGCTCGTACGGGCTCATTCGCCCGGCATGAGCGCGCGATAGGCAATCAGTTACCCGCTAGACGGCTAAAACGGCTTAAGCGGCACTCTTATCTTCGGCAGTGAAGAGGGAGGGGCCGCTTGGGCCTTTTTTTGTTGAAGGCACGTTCCATGTTTCTCCAATTCTCCTATTGACGGGCGGGCGAAGTCGGTGCTACGATGGGAAACAAATACGCAAGCGCTTACAAGCGTCTGTCGTCCTCATTTGGTGCAAACGTTTGCGCAAACGAATGCACAAATGCGGAGCCTGAAGAGACCGCGAAGGTACCCGCTAGGCTTCTCAAGGGCTCCATCCGATGGCGATTCCAAATCAGGAGGATGGGTATGAGAACAGAAGCAAGCCGCAATCGGCAGCGCCCGCTCAAGCGGCGGGGATGGAGTATTCTGCTCAGCGTCGTGTTGATCGTTCAATTGGGAATCGGAGCTTGGGCCGGCGCGGGAAGAGCGGCAGCCGAGGATTCAACGGTTCAGGTTCAAACCGAGCAGCCGCCGGCGGCTGCGCCCGCAGACGATGCAACGGCCACGTCGGAGCCCGAAGCGGCGCCTCCGGCAGAGAGCACGACCGAGGCGGACGATTCCGAAGCCACGACGCCTGCAGACGCTCCTGCGGCAACGCCTGCAGACGATGCAGAGGCGACAGCCGGAACCGAGGCGTCGGTATCCGCCGAAGAGACGGCGTTGGCGCAGGAAGCGGCTACGGCCGTAAACGAAGACGGGACGATCACGTTCCGCCTGCCGCTTGGCCAGGTCCGGGTGACCGCAAACGGGGATTTCAACGATTGGGGCCATCAGCCGGGCCCTTCTCAGACTGTAGATGCAAACGATTCCACCCAGACGTTTCTAAAGCTTGAAGGGCTGGAGCCGGGCAAAGAATACGCCTATAAGCTGCTGATCAACGGGGAGTGGACCCACGGCGATAATTTGAAAGCGGTTGCCGACGGGAACGGGACGCTGCATCTTCCGCTTCCGGCCGTCACTTTCTGGGTCAAAGGGAGCTTCGACGGCTGGACGCAGGAGCAAGCGTTGAGCGAACAGGACGGCGTGCTGTCATTCACGACCGGGGTCCTGGAGGACGGTTCGTACGAATACAAGTTCATCGCGGACGTCGCCGGCGATCAGGTCTATTTCAACGACCCGACGAATCCGCTCAAGGCCTCGAACGGCAACAGCAAGCTTGTCGTCGGCGCAACGGCGCCGGCGCTGGAGCCGGACACGTTCGACGAGCAGCCGGGCGGCAAGACGAATTGGGTGCTGGCCGGCAGCTTTCAGAAGGGGTTGGGCGAGTCCGCGGATTGGAAGCCCGACGGCACCGTCACCCGAATGAAGCATCTTGTCGGCGAGTACTACGCCTATTCCGCGGTGCTGGACGCGGGCACCTACGAGTTCAAAATAACCCGCAACGGGGATTGGGACAGCGGCATCTCCAACGGCGGCAACAACATCTCCTTCACGCTGCCCTCGCAAGCGAAGGTCAATTTCTACGTTAACGGGGAGACGAAGGAAGCGCGAATTCTCGTTCCGGATGACGCGACCGTAACCGGAATCGAGCGTTTCGCGCCGAAGCGGACGGAGGAGAATTGGCCGCGGCTCGTCGGTTCGTTGCAGGAGCAGTTCGGCGAAGGCGCCTGGTCGCCAGGGGAAGCCAAGCAATTTTTCGTCGATTATTATTTTAACGATACGGTTTACAAGCTGCAGCGCACGTTGACGGAAGGGACGCATGAAGCGAAGGCGGTCATGGGCTCCTCCTGGGATGCGGAGAACTTCGGCGACGGCAACGACAATTTGAAGTTCAAGCTGTCGGACACGGCCGACGTCACGTTCTCCTTCGACAATTCCGCCAGCCCCAAAAGGCTGACGGCCGATTACAAGATCGGCACCGGCAAATACGACGGCAAAGTGGATGCGAGCCGAGTTGCGTTCGACAGCCGCTCGATTACGTTCAAAAAGCCGTTCGGCGCGATCAAGCAAGGCGCGGAGGACTTGACGCTCCGCATCGCGGTGAAGCACGACGACGTGCAGGTCGCCCGCGTCGAGCTGACGGACGGCGAAGGGATAGCCTCTACGTATCCGATGCGCAAGACGACGACGGTCGGCGATCAGGATTACTATGAGGCGGTCATTTCCAAGGACGTTTTCACCACGATCGGGATTTGGGGCTATAAATTCATTCTGATCGACGGTTCCGAGAAAATGGAGTACGGCGACGACGGCAACAGCGGGGGGACGGGCACGGCCGTCGCGGACGGGGCGATTCCGTTCAACCTGACCGTCTATGCCGCCGACTACCATACCCCGGACTGGATGAAGAACGCGGTCGTCTATCAGATTTTCCCGGACCGGTTCTTCGACGGCGACAAGAGCAACAACCGGGCGAAGCTGGCGGACGGCTCCCGGGGCGTCCGCACCGAGACGGGCGAGAACGCGGGACAGATCGAGAAGACGCCTGTGCAATATTTCGACGGCGGCGTCCCGAACGATCCGGCTCCGGACCAGGTGTGGGGCAAGTGGGGCGACGTGCCGGAGCGGCCGGACCGCAGCTCGCCGGAGAACGCGCCTTATTATCCCGATGCCAAGACGGACGGCGTCTGGACCAACGAATTTTACGGCGGGGACATTCAAGGGATCGAGCAGAAGCTCGACTACCTAAAGCAGCTCGGCGTCACGGCGGTTTACTTGAATCCGGTCGCCTGGGCAGCGTCCAACCACAAGTACGACGCGACTGATTACAAGCACCTCGATCCGATGTTCGGCGAACCGGTCTACAACAAGCCGGGCGACCCGGCGTCCGGGCTGAATTACGAGGAGACGCGCAAAAAGTCAGACGCCGTCTTCGAGAAGTTCGCCAAGGCGGCGGCCCAGAAGGGCATCCGGATTATTAACGACGGCGTTTTCAACCATGTGGGCGACGACTCGATCTACTTCGACCGTTACGAGAAATATCCGGAGATCGGAGCGTACGAATATTGGGCCAAGGTGTGGCGGACGAAAGCCAATACGCCCGGCATGACGAAGGAGCAGGCGGAGCAGAAGGTCATCGCCGAATTCACGAGCAAGATCAATCCGGCGACCGGCAAGCATTACAAGTATCCGGACGACTTCGGCTTCACGACCTGGTTTACGATCGGCGAGCAGACGGTTCTCGACAAGGACACCTCGAACACCCATTACGCTTATGACGCTTGGTGGGGCTACGATTCCCTGCCGGCCATGGACGCGAAGGAGCCGCAGGAAGGCGACGCCGACGCGCTGGACGGCCAGCACGAATGGAACAACACGGACTACCGCAACAATGTCATCGGCTACGATCTGACGGGCAAATCCGACGAAGAGGCCGCCAAGGCGATGCAGGACACGGCGTCCCAGAGGTGGCTGTGGATGGGCTCCAGCGGCTGGCGGCTGGACGTCGCCCCAGACGTCTCGAGCGGCACGTGGCGGAAGTTCCGCGAAGCCGTCAAGTCGGCGGAAGGCCGGGCGGACGCGAACGGCAAGCCGATCGACGAGCCGATCATTCTCGGCGAAGAATGGGGCGTAGCGACGAAGTACCTGCTGGGCGACCAGTTCGACTCCGTCATGAACTACCGGTTTCGCGGAGCGATCCAGGACTTCATCATCAACGGCGGCAAAGAGACGGTGAACGCGAACAACGCGGCCAACCTGAACGACGCGCTCGAGCGCATCCGCGAGGATTATCCGAAGGAAGCCTGGCAAGCGATGCTGAACCTGGTCGATTCCCACGATACGGTGCGCTCGCTGACGAAGCTGGACAATCCGACCTGGGAAGAAGAGAACGTGAAGATCGCGCCGGAAGCGTCCGACAAGGCGCTCAAGCAGCAAGCGCTGATCGCGCTCTTCCAGATGGGCTATCCCGGCGCGCCGACGATCTATTACGGCGACGAAGTGGGCGTCACCGGCACGAAGGATCCCGACTCCCGGCGCACGTTCCCGTGGGAGCGCATCGGCGGATCGAACGGCGCATACGAGGCGGCGGGCCGCTACGCCGAGCTGTACAACACGTACAAGAAAGCGGCGGAAGTGCGCAACGCCAACGAAGTGTTCCGCACCGGCGATCTGAAGCTCGCTTACGCGCAGGACAACACGATCGCGTACGCGCGCAAGAACGAGACGAAGGGCGCGCTCGTCGTCGTCAACAGCGGCAATACGGCAAGCGAGATCGAAGCGGACGTGGCCGGCTATTTGCCGGACGGCACGAAGCTGACGGACCGGCTGGGCGGCAGCGTCAGCGCTGCGGTCGAAGGCGGCAAGATCAAGCTGACCGTTCCGGCGCTGAGCGGCTACATGATGGTGTCGGAAGGCAATCTGACCGCAGTCCGGACGCCCGCCAACCTGAAGGCGGAGGCGGGGAACGGCAGCGTGACGCTGACCTGGGACGCCGTAGAAGGAGCCGACGGCTATCGCGTCTACCGCGCGCCGATCGAGGGCGGGGCCGTCGAGCTGCTGGGCGGCGTGACCGGAACGAGCTATACCGATGCCGCTGTCGAGAACGGCATCAAGTACTATTACGCGGTGACGGCTACTCAGGGATCGGGCGAGAGCCTGCTCGGCGACATGGCGTCCGCGACGCCGTCGTTCCCGATTACGTCGGTGGCGAAGCCGAGCCAGGCGCCCGACGTGACGCTGGGCGTCGGCAATACGACGGGCGACATCACGGTCGACGTCGAAGCGGCCGGCTTGACGGACGACGCGGCTTACGCCGGCGAAGAAGCGCCCCATCTCGCCGTACGGCTGATCGTCTACAAAGACGGGGACGCCGCAAACGCGGCCGAGATCGCCATGGCGTACAAGGGCGACAACGGTCCGGCCAAAACGTACAAAGCCAAATTCGAGCCGACCGAGCCCGGCGTATACCGCTATTATGCCCAAGCGTCGACGGACAACGAGGAGACGTTCGTATCCTCGGAGGAAGCGTCCTTCACCGCCGTGTCCGACCCGGGCGATACGACGCCTCCCGCTGCTCCGGAGCTCCAGCCGATTGTGACGGAATCCGGGCAGGCGAGCCTGAGCTGGACGGCTTCCGGCGACGCTGCCGCGGGCTACGAGGTTTACCGCAAATCGGGAGACGGAACGTACGCGAAGATCGCGACGCTGCGGAACGCGGAGTCCTATACCGATTACACGGTGAGCAACGGGACGAAGTACACGTACAAGGTGGCGGCCTTCGACGCCTCGTACAACCGGGCGTTCTCCGGGGAGCGGAGCGTTACGCCGCAGCTCGTCATGGTCGACGTCACCTTGCGGCTCCATCTTCCGGATTACACGCCGGCCACCGACGACATTTACATTGCGGGAACGTTGAATGGCTGGACCGCGAACGGCGGCAAGCTTAACGTGCCTAGCGGCGCCACCGACCGGAGCGTCGTCGAATACAAGTTCAAGATGATGGCGGGCAAATCGATCGAGTACAAATATACCCGCGGCAGCTGGTCGACGGAAGCGTTCACGAGCCATAACCGCGTCGAGAACGATACCGAGGACTACGGCAACTGGGCTTACAGCTCGACCGACACGAACATGCGCCTGACGATTCGCAACGAGGGCGGCAACCAAATGACCATCGACGATTATGTCCTCCGCTGGAGCGACATGCCGATGATCGTGACGATGCCCCGCATCTCCTATGGCGACGACATCGCTTACGAGACGACGGACGACAAGTTCACGCTCAAGGCCAAAGTGCCGTACGGCGTGCGATTTACGATCAACGGCGAGCCGCTGGCGGACGGTGGCATGGACGCACAGGGCAACGTATACGTGGAAAATATCCCGCTCTCCCTCGGGGAGAACCGCTTCGAGCTGCACATCGAGCCGACGCAGGAGACGATCGACCTTCCCTGGTACACGGACGACGGGCGCGCAAGCCAGGCGACCAAGACGCTGAAGCTGACGATCAACCGCACGGGCGAAGGCGGAGGCGATACGACCGCGCCCGGCGAAGTGACGGGAGCGAGAGCGATTCCGGGCAACGGCAAGCTGACCGTCACCTGGAAGGATCCCGCCGACAGCGACCTGGCGAAGGTCAAGGTGTCGGTCAAGGGCGACGGGACAGTCGATCCGGTGGTCGTCGACAAAGGCGTCCAGCGAGCGGTTATCCGCGGGCTGACGAACGGCAAGAAGTATACGCTGCTCGTTCAAACCGTCGACGCTTCGGGCAACGTCTCGGCGGGCGTTGAGGCGGCAAGCAAGCCTTCGAAGCCGTCGGGCCCGGTTGCGGATCAACCGGGCGCGTCGACGCCGGAGCCGGGGACGAAGCCGACGCCGGAGCCGGGGACGAAGCCGACGCCGGAGCGGCCGGGCAAGCTGCAAGCGTCCGCGAAGCCGGATGCGCAAGGAACGGCGTCGGTCGCCTTCACGGCCGACGAGGTGACGAACGCGCTGCAGCAGGCGGCGGGGAGCACTTTCACGTTTGAAGTGAAGCCGGACGAAGGGACGAGGACGGTGAACGTCGAGCTGCCGGTGCAGCCGCTGCTGGACGGCGGCACCCGCATCGGGACGATCCGGATCGACGCCGGCCTTGCTTCTGTGACAGTGCCGACCGGCTGGCTCGCGGGAGCGGGTACGCCGCCGAACACGCTGAAGCTGACCGTAGCCGAAGTCGACGCCAATTCGCTGCCGGCCGACGTTCGGAACCGGCTTGGCGGCAGCCCGGTATACGAGATCGCGCTCAGCGCGGATGGGCAGCCGGTAGCCGACGTGGGCGGCGGCAAGGCGGTCGTCGAGCTCGCCTACACGCTGAAGCCGGGCGAGCGGCCCTACCAAGCGGTAGCCGTGTATGTGAGCGAAGACGGCAAGCTCGGAACGGTCGGCAACGCCAAGTATGACGCCGCAACCGGGAAGCTGACGTTGAAGCCGAACCGTCTCGGACGGTACGCGGCGGTTTATGCGGGCGTAAGCTTCGCCGACGTGCCGGCAACCGGCTGGTTCGCCGAGCCGATTGCCGCACTGGCGGCAAGAGGGGCGGTCGGCGGTGTCGGAGACGGAAGATTCGATCCGTCCGGCCGCGTGACGCGAGCGGAATTCGTCGCCATGCTGGTGAACGCGTTCGGGCTGCTGGACGACCAGGCGGCGACGACGCTCGGCGACGTTCGAAGCGGCGCCTGGTACTACGGCGCCGTCGCTTCCGCCCAGAAGCTGGGCATCGTCAGCGGCAAGGCGGACGGGACGTTCGGCGCCGGCGATCCGATCTCCCGGCAGGATATGGCCGTTCTTGCGTTCAAGACGGCGAGCTTGCTGCAAGCCGGCCTGGAGAACGGCTCGAACCCGGACGGCTTCAAGGACGAAGCCGCGATCTCGGCCTATGCCAAGGAGGCCGTCGAGGCTTTGCGGCAAGCCGGCATCATGAGCGGCACCGGGAACGGCGCTTTCGAACCGCAAGCCCCGTCCACCCGGGCTCAGGCGGCGGCTCTTGTATACAGACTCTTTCAACGGATCGACTGACCGGCCATCCCCGTGGGAATCTCCTTCCCGCGGGGATTTTTCCATGCGGAAACCATTGTATAAATAATACGTCGGATGTATAATAATACAAAGTTCGAAACGTCCGGTCGATTCATCTTTTGTTTTTTACTTCCACGGCTGGATTCGGTACAATAAGGGTGGTTTTTTCCAGGCTGTTGGACCTTTCATAGGGAGAGAACGCATATGACGCAATCAACGAACGTACGCGCGGCCATCGTCGGCTCTACCGGCTACGGCGGGGTCGAGCTGATCCGCCTGCTGGCGGCCCATCCGAACGTGACCGTTACGTCGGTCGTCTCCTCGTCCGCGGCGGGGACGCTTTTCTCGGAAGGGTTTCCGCATTTGACGGAGATCGTCACGGACACGCTGGACGCCGTCGATCCGGAGCTCATCCGCGGCAAAGCCGACGTCGTGTTCCTCGCCACGCCGCACGGAGTCAGCGCAAAGCTGGCGCCCGACTTTCTCGAAGCGGGGCTGAAGGTGATCGACTTGTCCGGCGATTTCCGGTTGAAGGATCCGGCGACGTACAAGGAATGGTACAAGAAGGACGCGCCCGACCAGGCGTATCTCGACCTTGCCGTCTACGGCATGAGCGAGCTGTTCGGGGAAGAGGTAAGCGGCGCGAAGTTCGTCTCGAACCCGGGCTGCTTCCCGACGGCGACGACGCTCGGCCTCTATCCGGCGGTGCAAGCGGGCTGGATCGATCCGGACAGCATCGTGATCGACTCGAAGACGGGCGTGTCGGGATCGGGCCGCGGGCTCAACCTGTCGGCGCATTTTTCCGAAGTGAACGAAAATTTCAAAGCTTACAAAGTCGGCCAACACCAGCATACGCCGGAGATCGAGATGGTGCTGTCGCGCGCGGCCGGCCGGCCCGTGACGACCACCTTCACGACGCACCTCGTCCCGATGACGCGCGGCATCATGAGCACGATGTACGCGGCGTTGACGGACCGCAGCCGGACGAGCGAGGATTTCACGCAATTATACCGTCAATTTTACGAAGGCCGGCGTTTCGTCCGGGTGCGTCCGACCGGCACCTATCCGGCGACGAAGGAAGTGTACGGCTCGAACTATTGCGATATCGGCCTGAACGTCGACGCGCGGACCGGCAGAATCACGATCATCTCCGTCATCGACAATCTGGTCAAGGGAGCGGCCGGCCAGGCGATCCAGAACCTGAACCTGATGATGGGCTGGGACGAGGCGCTCGGCTTGCGGTTTACTCCGGTTTATCCTTAACGATTACGCTCATAACGGAGGAACGGACTTCTCATGGGGAAAACATACGACATCGTTCCGGACGGCGGCATCACGGCGCCTAAAGGATTCAAGGCCGGAGGGCTCCACTGCGGCCTGAAAAAAACGGATCGCCACGATCTCGGCGCGATCGTCTGCGAGGTGCCGGCCGCGGCTGCGGCGGTGTACACGACGAATTTGTTCCAGGCGGCGCCGCTTCAGGTGACGCGCGAGAGCCTCGCCGAGGAAGGCAAACTGCGGGTCGTGCTCGTCAACAGCGGCAACGCCAACGCCTGCACGGGCAAGCAAGGCGAAGAAGACGCGCGCACGATGCGTTCGGAGATCGCGGAAGCGCTGGGCGTACCGAAGCATCAGGTGGCGGTGGCGTCCACGGGAGTCATCGGCGAATTGCTCAAAATGGACCGCGTCTCCTCCGGCATCGCCAAGCTTCCGGAACGGCTGCGCGCGGATGCGCAAGGCTCGGACGATTTCTGCCAGGCGATTCTGACGACCGACCTCGTGAAGAAGACGGCCTGCGTCAAGCTGACGGTCGACGGCGAGACCGTCACGATCGCCGGCGCGGCCAAAGGCTCGGGCATGATTCACCCGAACATGGCGACGATGCTCGGCTTCGTCACGACGGACGCCGCCGTTCCGGCTTCGCTGCTGCAGGAGCTGCTCCGCGAGACGACCGACGTCACGTTCAATATGATTACCGTCGACGGCGACACGAGCACGAACGACATGCTTGTTGCGATGGCGAGCGGTCTGGCGGGCAATCGGGAGCTGAGCCGGGAGCATCCGGATTTCGCGGCGTTCGCGGACGGCTTGCGCTACGTATGCGAGCAGCTCGCGAAGGCGATCGCCCGCGACGGCGAAGGGGCGACGAAGCTGATCGAGACGACCGTCACGGGCGCCCGCAGCGACGAAGACGCCCGGGCGATCGCGAAGACGATTATCGGCTCGAGCCTCGTCAAGTCGGCGGCGTTCGGAGCGGACGCCAACTGGGGACGGATTATCGCCGCCGTCGGACGCGCAGGCGTTCCGGTCGACGTGAACACTGTCGACATCCGGCTCGGCGACATTCGGGTGCTCGAGCAGTCGCGGCCCGTTCCATTCGATGAGGACGCGGCGCTGGCGTACTTAAAGGGCGATACCGTCGCGATCCGCGTCGACTTGCATACGGGGGAAGGCCGGGCGGTCGCGTGGGGCTGCGATCTGACTTACGATTACGTGCGGATCAACGCCGCTTACCGGACGTAGGAGGAGCGCCGCGATGGAACGGTTCGTGATGAAATGCGGAGGCAGCACGCTGGCTGCGCTGCCGGACGCCTTTTTTCAGGATTTGACGGAGCTTCAGAACGGCGGCATCCAGCCGGTCATCGTTCACGGGGGCGGCCCGGCGATCAACGAGACGCTCGGCAAGCTCGGCATCGAGAGCCGGTTCGTGAACGGTCTTCGCGCCACCGACGAGGCGACGCTCGAGGTCGTCGAGATGGTGCTCGCGGGACGGATCAACAAGGAGATCGTTCGAAGGCTGCAGCAGAACGGGGCGAAGGCGCTCGGCCTGTCCGGCACGGACGGCCGGTTGATCGAGGCGCGGCCGGTCGCGAACGCCGACGAGATCGGCTTCGTCGGCGACATTACCGGCGTGAACGCGGCGCTGATCGAAGGCATTATCGGGCTAGGCTACCTGCCCGTCATTGCGCCGATCGGCATCGACGCCGAAGGGCAGCGCTACAACATCAACGCGGACACGGCGGCCGGGGCGGTCGCGTCCCGCCTTGGCGTGAGCGCCATGATCGTCGTCACCGACGTCCCCGGCATTATGCGGACAGTGGACGGCGAGAAGAAGGTGCTGCCGCAAGTCACGTTCGCCGAGATCGAAGAGATGATCGCGAGCGGCGAGATTTACGGCGGCATGATTCCGAAGGTGCGCGCGGCGATGAGCTGCCTGCACGGGGACGTGCGGGAAGTGGTCATCGTCAACGGCGCGGAGCCGCGCGTGCTGAGCAGAGCCGTGCGCGAGGGCGGCATTGGGACCCGCATTTTGCGGGGGTAGTGTTAAAAAAATCAGGCGATGAATCAACCGGCAAAGAGCGGATCGTTCTGGAGCAACGAAGTGATCGCCTTTGTCCGCAGATTCCCACCCTGCTAGGGGTTATCGATCCCAGGAATCTGCGGGCAACAGCGAGCGGAAGAACGATCCGTGCTGTTAAGGTTGAGTCGTCGCCCAATACGAAGGGAGAGTTCGGCATGAGCAGTTTGTTTCCTACCTTTGCGCGTTATCCGATCACTTTGGTCAAGGGGAAGGGAAGCCGGCTTTGGGACGATCAGGGCAAGGAATACCTCGACTTCATGACCGGCATCGCGGTGACGAGTCTGGGGCACGTTCCGGAGCGGGTGAAAAACGCGCTCGTCAGCCAGCTCGACCAACTGTGGCACGTATCCAATCTGTTCTACAATCCGAATCAGGAGAAAGCGGCCAAGCTGCTGACCGACAACAGCTGCGCCGACGCCGTCTTCTTCTGCAACAGCGGCGCGGAGGCGAACGAAGCGGCGATCAAGCTCGCCCGCCGCTACCATCAGAAGGTGCTCGGCAACGGCCGCTACGAGATTATCACATTTACCCGGTCGTTTCACGGGCGGACGCTGGCTACGCTGACGGCGACGGGTCAAGATAAGGTGAAGGAAGGATTCCTGCCGCTGCCGGAGGGCTTCGTGCACGTGCCGCTGAACGATCTAGCGGCGCTGGAGGCGGCGGTGAACGACAAGACGGCCGCTATTATGCTCGAGCTTATTCAAGCGGAAGGCGGCGTCCACGAGGTCGATCCCGCGTTCTTGCGCGCGGTGCGCGAGCTGTGCGACCGCCAGGGGCTGCTGCTCATTGTGGACGAGATTCAAACCGGGATGGGACGCACGGGGAAAATGTTCGCCTACGAGCATTACGGCATCGAGCCGGACATCTTCACCCTGGCTAAAGGAATCGGCAGCGGCTTCCCGGTTGGCGCCATGCTGGCCAAGGCTCCGCTCATTCCGGCCTTTACCGCCGGCTCCCACGGTTCGACGTTCAGCGGAACGCCGATCGCCACCGCCGCCGTCGCGGCGACGATCGAGACGATGCTTCTCGAACAGGCGCCCGAGCGGGCCGCGGCTTCCGGTGAGCTGCTGATCGGCAAGCTGAAGGAAGCGCTGAACGGGCTGCCGAACGTCGTCGAGGTGCGCGGCAAAGGCTTGCTCGTCGGCATCGAATGCGCCGGTCCGGTCGCGGACATCGTCGCGGCGCTGCAGCATCGCGGACTGCTCGTCATTACGGCGGGGCCGAACGTGCTGCGCTTGCTGCCGAACCTGCTCGTCACTGCGGAGGAGATCGAAGAAGCGGTCGCCATCATCGCCGCCGTATTGTCCGAACAGGCGGCCGCTTTGTCGGCGAAGCAATGAACGGAACGGGCGGTTGCCTGTCCGTCGGCAATCGACCCGATAAAATCTGACGGCAGCCCAGCCGGCTGCCGAACCCATATTGAAGGAGGGATCGCCTTGTTTTCGACCACGAACGTGGAGGAGCTTGCCGCCGGTCTCAAAGGCCGCGACTTTCTGGGCCTCGTTGATTACAAGCCGGAGGAAATCCGTTATTTGATCGATCTGGCGATCGACCTGAAACGCAAACAGAAAAACGGCGAGATCTATCAGCCCCTGAAGGGCAAAACGCTCGGCATGATTTTCGAGAAATCGTCCACCCGCACGCGGGTATCTTTTGAAGTCGGCATGTACCAGCTGGGCGGCCACGCGCTGTTCCTGAGCCGCAACGACATCCAGATGGGCCGCGGCGAGACGATTCGCGATACGGCGATGGTCATGTCCCGCTATCTCGACGGCATGATTATCCGCACGTTCGGCCACCGCAACGTGGTGGAGCTGGCGCGCTCGGCGACCATTCCGGTCATCAACGCGCTGTCCGACCAGTCCCATCCGTGCCAGGCGTTGGCCGATTACCAGACGGTGCTGGAGAAGAAGGGCAAGCTGGAAGGGCTGAAGATCGCCTATATCGGCGACGGCAACAACATGCTGCATTCGCTCATGATGGGGGCGAGCAAGCTGGGCATGCATTTCGCCAGCGCGTCGCCGGAAGGCTACGAGCCGGATGCCGAGCAGGTGCGCCTGTCCCGCGAGTTTGCATCCGAAACCGGCGCGAAAATAGACATTCTGCGCGACCCGCGCGAGGCGATCGAGGGCGCGGACGTCGTTTACACCGACGTGTGGGCGAGCATGGGCTTCGAGGAAGAACAGAAGGAGCGCGAGCGCGCCTTCAAAAACTACCAGGTGAACGAACAGCTCGTCCAATATGCCAAGCCGGATTACCTGTTCATGCACTGCCTGCCCGCCCACCGCGGGGAGGAAGTGAGCGAGGGCGTCATCGACGGGCCGAACTCGATCATTTTCGACGAGGCCGAGAATCGGCTTCACGCGCAAAAAGCGATTATGGCCGCGATTATGTAACTATTTTCGACCATTGAAGGAGCGTTATTTTCCCATGGCAAAAGAAAAAATCGTGCTCGCCTATTCCGGCGGCCTCGACACGTCCGTCATCCTGACGTGGCTCAAGGAAACCTACGACGCGGAGATCATCACCTTCACCGCCGACATCGGCCAGAAGGAGGAGCTGGACGGTCTCAAGGAGAAAGCGATCAAGACCGGCGCTTCCAAGGTGTACATCGACGATCTGCGCGAAGAGTTCGCGAGAGACTTCATCTATCCGATGTTCCAGGCCGGCGCCCTGTACGAAGGCCAGTATCTGCTCGGCACCTCGATCGCGCGTCCGCTGATCGCGAAGCGCATGGTCGAGATCGCCCGCGCGGAAGGCGCCACCGCCATCGCGCACGGCGCGACGGGCAAAGGCAACGACCAGGTCCGCTTCGAGCTGACCGCCGCCGCGCTGGCGCCGGACATCAAGGTGATCGCGCCGTGGCGCGACGAGGCGTTCCGCGCCGCGTTCCCGGGCCGCGCCGAGATGATCGCTTATGCCGAGAAGCACGGCATCCCCGTGCAGGCTTCGGCCGCGAAGCCGTATTCGATGGACCGCAACCTGCTGCACATCAGCTTCGAGAGCGGCATGCTCGAGGACCCGTGGTTCGATTCGAGCGCGGAAGACGTGCAGGACATGTACGTGCTGAGCGTCTCGCCGGAGCAGGCGCCGGATAAGGCCGAATATGTGGAGCTGGACTTCGAAGCGGGCAACTGCGTCGCCGTGAACGGCGAGAAGCTGTCGCCGCTGGGCGTCATGGAGAAGCTGAACGAGCTGGGCGGCAAGCATGGCATCGGGCGCGTCGACATGGTGGAGAACCGCTTCGTCGGCATGAAGAGCCGCGGCGTGTACGAGACGCCGGGGGGCACGATTCTGTTCGTCGCCCACCGCAAGATGGAGTCGTTGACGATGGATCGCGACGTCATGCATTTGCGGGACTCGCTCATTTCCAAATACAGCTCGCTCGTCTATAACGGCTTCTGGTTCGCGCCGGAGCGCCTGGCCATTCAGGCGCTGGTGAACGAGAGCCAGAAGAACGTGACGGGCACCGTGCGGCTGAAGCTGTACAAGGGCAACGTCATGGCCGCCGGCTTGAAGAGCCCGGTCAGCCTGTACAACCCGCACATCGCCACGATGGAAGCGGACCCGACGCAGGCGTACGACCAAGGCGACGCGACCGGCTTTATCCGGCTGAACGCGCTGCGCCTCAAAGTGTCGTCCGGCGTGAACGGCGCTTCGGGATTGAACTGATCTTTGGGGGCCGGGGCGGCTGGCGCTTTTCGGCGGCGGCCGCCTTCGGCATGCGGGGAGCATCGCGGGCGCTCGGGGCGCCGGCGGCGCTCCCGCTTTGCCGTTATGGGCCGCTTTGCGGGCATGCGGGGAGCCATGTTTTGGCGGCTGTAAGCCGCAGATGTCGGATTACAGAGGCGCGCGGGGCCGGAATGGCTACTGTAAGCCGATAATGTTGGGTTACAGGTTTATCGCCAGGTGGAATTGGTTTGCACATGGCGCGTTGTTCGACGAAATCGAGGCCATTGGACGCATGGTAAGAACCCAAAAACCGCCGAGCCCGGCTATCGAGTCATTAGAGGCAGGGGAAGTTGAAGAAACGAAGGGAGTCTGGCAGCACATGAGCAAGCTTTGGGGCGGCCGGTTTACGAAGAAGACCGACCAACTGGTGGAGGAATATACCGCGTCGATCACGTTCGACAAGGAGCTGGCCGAGGAGGATATTCAAGGCAGTCTCGCGCACGTGACGATGCTGGGGCATTGCGGCGTTCTTCCGGCGGCGGACGTGGAGACGATCAAGGAAGGGCTGCTGAAGGTCCGCAACCGGATTCAGCGGGGAGAGCTGGAATTCGCGATCAGCGACGAAGACATCCACATGAACATCGAGAAGGCGCTCATCGAGGAAATCGGGCCGGTCGGCGGCAAGCTGCATACGGGGCGGAGCCGCAACGACCAGGTGGCCACGGACATGCACCTGTACCTGCGCAAGCGCGTGGTGGAATTCGTCGAGCTGCTGGCGAAGCTGCAGGCCGCGCTGATCGGACAAGCCAAGGCGAATCTCGATACGATCGTGCCGGGCTATACGCACTTGCAGCGGGCGCAGCCGATCCTGTTCGCCCATCATCTGATGGCGTACGTGTCCATGTTCGGCCGAGACATCGAGCGCCTGCAGGACAGCTACAAGCGCATCGACGCGCTGCCGCTAGGCGCGGGGGCGCTTGCGGGCACGACGTTCGCGATCGATCGCCATTATACGGCGAAGCTGCTGAACTTCGGCCGCGTATATGAGAACAGTTTGGACGCCGTCAGCGACCGCGACTTCATCGTCGAATTTCTGGCGGGCGCTTCGCTCATCATGGCGCATCTGTCCCGCCTGAGCGAGGAACTGATCCTCTGGTCCAGCACCGAATTCCAGTTCATTGAGCTGGACGACGCGTTCTGCACGGGCTCGAGCATTATGCCGCAGAAAAAAAATCCGGACGTCCCCGAGCTTGTTCGCGGCAAGACCGGACGTGTATACGGCCATTTGATCGGCTTGCTGACCGTGCTCAAGTCCTTGCCACTGGCTTATAACAAGGACATGCAGGAAGACAAAGAGGGCATGTTCGACACGGTCCGCACCCTGCAGGGAGCGCTGCAACTGTTCGCGCCGATGATCGAGACGATGAAGGTGCGTAAGGACAAAATGCGCCGCGCCGTCGATCAGGACTTCTCGAACGCGACGGATATCGCCGACTTCCTGGTGGGCAAGGGACTTCCTTTCCGCCAGGCGCACGAAGTGATCGGCAAAACGGTGCTGTATTGCATCGAGAACGGCAAGTTTCTGCTGGATCTGACGCTGGACGAGTTCAAACAGTTCTCGGCGCTGTTCGACGAGCGGATTTACGACGTCTTGCAGCCGCAAAACGTCGTCAACGCCCGCAACGTCTACGGAGGCACCGCCGCGCCGCAGGTGGCGGCGGCGATCGAGCGCGCGGAAGCGGAGCTGGCCCGCACGCATGCATGGGCGGCCGAATATGCGGAGAAGAGCAAATAAGCGGTCAAAAAGCCTGTCGGGTGACGAACCCGGACAGGCTTTTTAAAAATTGGGGGGTAATAGGTGTATTTTCTCAATGCCGCGCCGCGAGGCATAGGATTCGCATTTCCCTGCCACGCTCCCGAACCGGTTCCCGCACTCCCCCGCCTCGCTCTCACACCGGCTCCACCGGCCCCCCGTTGCCGGCGTCGGGCTGCGGCTGTGTCGGGGCGGGCGCCTCGTTGCCGCCGTTGTTGCCGTCGGCTTCGGGCGGCGCCAGGCGCGGGTCCGCGGCGTTGACGGCGACCAGCTCGTTCTGCGACCGGTACGTGTCGCGGGACAGCCTCGCGCGCTCCACGAACTTGCCGTCGACGTACTTGACGCGGTAAGACTCGATGACGTAGCCGGAGTCGCCCTTCTGCAGCACCTTCGATTCCCCGGGGGCGAGCGTTCCGTCGGCGACGTAAACGACTTTGGGCGCGACGATTTGCCGCTCCACCGTCTCGATCCCGTACGACACGCTCTCGTCCATCGTGCCGAACAGCTTGACGGTCAGCTGCCGATCCCGCACGTCCGTCTTGATCAGCAGTTGCTTGCCGGTCGAGTTGCGGAAGCGGAAATTGATGTACCCTTCCGCGAAGGTTGCGTCCAGCCCCGCGGGCAAATAGTGGACGGGCAGCGAATGGTTGCGCCGCTCCACGATGTCGATGCCTTCCGTGCGGATCACGGCGTTGTACAGCGTGCTCGACACCTGGCAGATGCCTCCGCCGACGCCGGGCGTCAGCTTGCCGTTCACGATGACCGGCGCTTCGCGGTAGCCGTATTCCTTCTCGGCTTTGGCGACGATCGCCCCGAAGTCGAACACTTCGCCCGGCTGGAGCAGCGTGCCGTCGAGCGCCTTGGCGGTGACGGTCACGTTGTGCGAGCGTCCCTCGGAGCTCGTCGCGAACGAGGTGGCGAACTCGGCGATTTTGCGCGAGATGCCTTCCTCCTTCAGACTTGCGACCGTCGCCTTCGGGGCCGTCTTGACGGTCGGCAGCCCGACGCTCAGCGCCTGGAAGCTCCCGGCGGACGCCGCCGACAACCCGCCCGGCGCCAGCGAAGTCGGCGCGCGCCTCACAACCTCCGCCATCAGCGTCTTCGTGTCCAGGGCGGTGCCGGGCGCCTCCGGCGTATAGACGACCTCGTCGCGTTCGTTGATGGAACGGGACGCGTCGCGCGCAGGCGCGGCTACCAGCCGGCCCCAGGCGCTCTCCGCCTCGCGCTTGAACGCCGCTTCGTCCCACTTCACGTTGATCGCGTACGTCTGCCGCAGCGTTTTCTTCATTTTCCCCCGTTGCCACCATTTCGCGTCCCGGAACGCTTCCAGGTCGCGCAAGGCCTCTTCCGCGCCGACCGACATTCCCAGCCGCTTCAAGGTCAGCTTCGGCGCCGGCTCCGAATCCGCCCGGCCGTCGCCGCCGCCCGCCAAAATCCGTCCTCCCGGCGCCACTTCGGTCTCCTCCAGCGCCCGGATGCGCTCCCGCACGGCCGTCAGCGCCTCCTGCGCCGTCCGGCCTCCGACCTCGAGCCCGCCGACCGACATCCGGTCGGGCAGCCGGTCGTCGCCGCCGCTCAGCGCGTACCCGCCCGCCGTTCCGATTCCGAGTCCGATCGCGGCCGCGATGGCGGCCGTCCATATCCAGCCTTTTTTCATCGGGCATCTCCCCATCCCCAAATGAATCCGGAACATTAATCGGCTTCCAACTTCATAGACGAAATTTCACGTAGCAATGTTAAAGCGCCGGATTAGAAATTTTTCAGTTTTTTCCTCCAAGCCAACGCGGACAAGCGTTTCCGGCGACAAAACCCGATTTAACCCGCCGGGAAACATCGACAAAGAGAGGATTTTCAGGCATGATGTCGAAGTATCTAAAGTCCGAATTCTAACGGGAAGTGATTATGTGATTGAAATGCACGACATATGGAAGACCTACCCGGACGGTACGACCGCGCTTCAAGGCGTCAGCGTCGTCATCGATCGCAACGAATTCGTCTACATCGTCGGCCCGTCCGGCGCCGGCAAGTCGACGTTCATGAAGCTGATCTACCGGGAGGAAGTGCCGACCAAAGGGCAATTATCCGTCAACGGATTCAATATAGGCAAGCTGAAGCAGCGCAAAATTCCCTACGTTCGCCGCAACATCGGCGTCGTATTCCAAGATTACCGTCTTCTCCCCAAATTATCCGCCTACGAGAACGTCGCGTTCGCGATGGAGGTTATCGAAGCCCCGAAGCGGACGATCAAGCGGCGCACGATGGAAGCGCTGGAACTGGTCGGCCTGAAGCATAAGGCGGGCAGCCTGCCGGCGCAATTGTCGGGCGGCGAGCAGCAGCGCGTCGCCATCGCCCGGGCGATCGTGAACAATCCGGCCGTCATCGTCGCCGACGAACCGACCGGGAACCTCGATCCGGAGACGTCGTGGGGGATCATGAAACTTTTGGAGGAGATCAACTTCCGGGGCACGACCATCGTCATGGCCACGCACAACAAAGAGATCGTGAACACGCTGCGCAAGCGTGTCATCGCCATCGAGCGGGGGACCATCGTTCGGGACGAGATGAGAGGGGAATACGGCTATGAGATTTAGCACCCTCGTCCGGCATATCCGCGAAGGCGTGAAGAACGTCTTCCGCAACGGATGGATGTCGTTCGCATCGATGGGCTCGATCGTCGTCTCCCTTTTTATCCTCGGCGTCTTTATGTTGCTTGCCTTGAACGTGAACAAGCTGGCCGACCAAGTCGAAAGCCAGGTTCAAATAAGCGTCTACTTGCAGCTTGACACCAAGCAGGACAAGATCGACGAGATCAACCGCATCATCGGCCGCATTCCGGAAGTGAAGAAGGTCACGTTCGTCTCCAAAGAGGAAGGCATGCGGCGGCTGATGGAGAGCATGGACGACAGCGCCAAAAAAGCGCTCGACGGCTACGAGAACGAGAATAATCCGCTCCCGGACGGCTTCGACGTCGAAGTGTTCGAGCCGCAGAAGGTCGCCTACGTCGCCAAGCAGATCGAGGCGATCAACACGACCGACGCGGACAAGCCGATTCTCGGCGTGAAGTACGGTAAGGGCACGGTGGAGAAGCTGTTCCGCATCACAAACGCCGTGCGCAATATCGGGCTGATCATCGTCGCAGGCCTCGCCGTCATGGCGATGTTCCTCATCTCCACGACGATCAAGATGACCATCATCGCCCGGCGCCGGGAGATCGGCATTATGAAGCTCGTGGGCGCGACGAACAGCTTTATCCGGTGGCCTTTCTTCGTCGAAGGGGTGCTCATCGGCCTCGTCGGCTCCGGCTTAACCAGCGCTTTGCTTCTCTACGGCTATTCGCGATTGATCCAGTCTGCTCAATTCGACCTCGGGCTCATGATGATCAAGTTTGCCACCGTCGGCGAAGTCGGCTGGTTCGTTACCGGGACGCTGCTCATTCTGGGGACGCTGCTGGGCATTTGGGGAAGCGTCGTGTCGGTTCGCAAATATTTGAAGGTGTAATCTCGGAAGGGGGACTACCGTGAGACGCAAGCTGCTGGCCGTTGCGGCCATGTTGGTCGCCGTCGCGTTCCTGTGGCGGCCTTACGACAGCCATGCCGAGACCCAATTGCAGAAGATCGAGCGCCAGCTCAAAGAGATTCAGCAGCAGATGAACGAAGCTTCGGAGAGCAAGAAGAAGGCGGAGCAGGACAGCAAGGCGTTGGCCGCCAAGAAGGAAGCGACCAAAGAAGACATCGACAGGCTTATGGCGGAGATCGAAAAGGCCACTCGTGAGATGGACGCCACGCAAGCCAAGATCGACGAGGCGGAGGACAAGCTGCTCAAGACGACGCAGGAGCTCCAGGCGGCGGAGAAGGAGCGGCAAAACCGCGACCATCTGCTGCGATCACGCATTCGTCTTATGTATACGAACGGAGCGGTGTCGTATCTCGACGTGCTGCTCAGTTCGACGAGCTTCAGCGACTTCGTGAGCCGCTTCGACGCGCTGCAGTCCATTATGAAGCAAGACAAGCAGGTACTCGTCCAAAGCGAGCAATACAAGGCGCTCGTCGCGGACAAGAAAGCGCAGGTCGAAGGCGAACTGAAGGTCGTCAAGGGCCTGTACGCCGAGATGGCCGACCGGAAGGCGACGCTCGAGATGAACGAGCGGTCGAAGGAAGTGCTCGTCGCCAAGCTGGACAAGCAGATCGAGGAGACGGAGGACATCAGCGAGGAAGCCGAGAAGGCGCTGATGGATTTCGGCAAGAAGTACTCGAAGCTGCTCGAGCAAAAGAACAAAATCAAGAACTATTACAGGGGCGGCAAGCTCGGCATGCCGCTGAAGCGGGAGTATCGGTTGTCCTCCCCGTTCGGCTACCGAATCCATCCGGTCACCGGGCAGAAGAAGCTGCACACCGGCATGGACATGGCGGTTCCGCAGGGAACGCCGGTGTACGCGGCCGAGTCCGGCGTCGTCATCGTCGCCCAGTCGTGGAGCGGCTACGGCAACTGCATCATCATCAACCATGGCAACGGCTTATGGACGCTGTACGGCCATTTGAAGCCGGGAGGCATCCTCGTCAAGAAAGGCCAAACCGTCAAGCGCGGCGAGAAGATCGGGCTCGTCGGCATGACCGGAACGGCCACGGGGTACCACTTGCACTTCGAAGTCCGAAAAGACGGAACGCCGGTGAATCCCGCGCCGTATTTGAAATAGAACGCAGCTTCGCATGCGATGACAGCCGCTTCCGCGGTCCGCAGCGTCCTCTTGGTCAGACAGGAAAGGGGAGCGGCGGACGGGAAACGGCTGTTTTTTTGGCATGTCGGGGGCTTGCCTATCATACCTTAACGAAGACGGTTGAGAGAAAAGAGGGTGGATTCCCTTGTTGTTTCGCGGTCGAACGGTGCTGGCGATCATGTTGGCTACGGCGCTCGCCACGTGTCTGGCCACGATCGGGGCTTTGAGCATCGCGGGAAAGACGAACGGCTTTTTCTCTCCGACGGCGACCGGAGCCGAAGCTGCGGGCCGTTCGCCGGAAGACGCGTCCGCAAGCGGCTTCAGCGAGGCCGAGCTTGCGAAGTTGAATAAAGCGTTGAATCTGATTCGCCGCCAATATATCGACCGGGTCGATGCGGACAAGCTGCTGGACGGCGCCATCGCAGGGATGATCGGTTCGCTGGGGGACCCTTATTCGGCGTACTATTCCGAGGATGAAGCGGAGAAATTTGCCGATTCGCTGAACGGAGCGTTTACGGGCATCGGCGCAAAGCTCGATCTGGCGGACGGGGCGATCGTCGTCGAGCGGGTGATGAAAGGGACGCCGGCCGAGAAGGCCGGCTTGCAGGCAGGCGATATCCTGCTCGAGGTGAACGGGCAAAGCCTCGAAGGGGTGGAAATCCGGGATGCGATCGCCAAAATCCGCGGTTCCAAAGGAACGAAAGCGAAGCTGCGGGTGAAGCGGACCGGGATCGCCGAGCCGCTCGAGCTGGAGCTCGTCCGGGACTTGATCGTGGCCGAGACGGTCGAAGGCGAGCTCGGCGCGGACGGCGTCGGCAAGCTGCGGATCGCGCAGTTCACCTTCGACACGCCCCGGTTGGTGCAGCAGGAGCTTGACGCGCTCGAGAAAGCGGGGATGAAGGCGCTCGTTCTCGATTTGCGCGACAATCCGGGGGGCGTGCTGAGCGCCGCCGAATCGGTGGCGGAGATGTTCGTCCCGAGCGGAAGGACGATCGTCGTGGAGGAAGACGGCGAGGGCAGGCGGCAGACGAAGACGGCCGGCGGCGATCCGGGCCGGGGCAAGCCGTATCCGATCGTCGTGCTCGTCAACGGCGGAAGCGCCAGCTCGTCCGAGGTGTTGGCGGGCGCCTTGAAGCAGTCGGCGCAGGCGGTTCTCGTCGGGTCTTCGACGTACGGCAAAGGTACGGTGCAAGTGAGCTTCGAGAACGAGCTGGGGGATGGAAGCCTCCTGAAGCTGACGGTTCGGAAATGGCTGCTGCCGGACGGCACGTCCGTTCAGCCGTCGGGAATCGAACCCGACGTTGCCGTCGACCAGCCCGATTATTTTGCGGCGGCGGCGCTGCCCCGCGGACGAACGCTCGAGCCCGACGAGACGAGCGGGGACGTGCGGAATTTGCAGCTCATGCTCGAAGCCGCCGGCTGTCCGCCGGACCGCAAGGACGGTTACTACAGCGAAGGGACCCGGGCCGCGGTCGAGCAGTTCCAGCAGCGGGAGAAGCTGGCGGTGACGGGAACGGTCGACGATGCGACCGCGACTCGGCTGGAGGAGGAGCTGTACCGGGCGTTGCAGGACCCGAAGCGCGACCTGCAATGGCAAGCGGCCCGGGAGAAGGCGCTGCTGCTGGCCGCATCCCAGTGAGCGATTAGATCTGGTGCCGCCGCTATGCCGCAAGCCGGAGCCGAGCCGGGCCCTAATCCGCCGAAAGGCCGAATTCGCGCTGACATATTTTGCTGCGGAAGGATTTCGAAGACCCCCTGTCGAATAGGTTATAGGCTTGTACGAAGGGGGAAAGGCTTTTATGAATCCTCTGCTGGATCTGTTGCGGGAAGCGGGGCGTGCCGCGCTGGGCATGCTTGCGCTGCCTTATTTGTATATTGCAATCCTGGGTGCCTGGTGGCATGCTCGGCAGGCGTCCACGCTGCAGCGGCAGCTGTTCCACGTCCGCTTGCATTCTTCGCTCGCGGTGACCGCGTATCGCACTTTGGCCGGCTTCGCGGCCGGCCTCGTCATTTCGCTGCTCGGTCTCGGAGCCGGAGCCCGTCTCGATTCGGCGACGCTGTTCTGCGTCTGGATTGCGACCGCGGCATTGCTTCTGTTCCGCCTGCGGTATATTTGCCTCGCTTACGCAGCCGGAGCGCTCGGCGTCGTGCAAGCGGTGTTGTCGTGGTGCGGCGTGGGCGCGTCCGACGGGGAGATCGCCAAGGCGCTCGTCGGCATCGACGTTCCGGGCCTGCTGTTCCTTGCGGGCCTGCTGCATGTGGCGGAAGGGTTGCTCGTTCTCTGGCAAGGCTCCCGGTTTGCCGTGCCGCTGTTCCTCGAAGGGAAGCGGGGCAAGCCGGTCGGCGCCTATTCGCTGTCCGGACTGTGGCCGGTTCCGCTGCTTTGGCTCGTTCCGGCGTCCGGCCCGCACGCGATTGCGCTGCCATGGACGCCGTTGTCGGCATGGGACGGAACGGTTGCGGGCTGGGGGCTCGCCGCTTTTCCGGTGCTCGTCGGGTTTACGACTCGCACCGAGACGCGCTGGCCCGAGCGCAAAGCCCGCGAGACGGGAGGCGGCTTGATCGCGTACGGCCTGATCGTGGCGGGACTTGCCGCGGGAGCCTGGTTCTGGTCGCCGCTGGCAGTTGTGGCCGCGGTGTGCGCGTTCGTCCTGCACGAAGGCTTGCTGCTGTGGGGCCGGTGGCGGGAAGCCGGCCGTCAGCCGCTTTACGCGCAGGATGGCCGGGGGCTGACGATTCTCGCCGTGCTGCCGCGCACGCCGGCGGCGGAGATGGGGCTGCTGGCGGGAGAACGGATCACGAAGGTGAACGGCGCCCGCGTACGGAGCAAGGAGCAGCTTCACGAAGCGCTGCAGCTGCAGTCGGCGTTCTGCCGGCTGGAAGTGGTCAACCGCGAAGGGCATGTCAAATTCGTGCAGCGGGCGCGTTACGAAGGCGAGCATTACCAGCTTGGGCTCATCCTCGCTCCCGATGAGGAAGCCGATTGGGTGGCTGCGCCGCGCTCGGCGTCGATCTGGCGCGGGCTGCAGCGCGCGGGAGCGAGAAAGCGCAAGGCGGCGGCCTTGCGCGCGGCCGCGTCGGAGGCGGCCGGCGCCGCCGGGGAGCTGGCCGCGGCGACGGAGGCGGAGGCCGGGCCGGAAGCGGCGGGAGGCGCCGGAAGCGGGAGCGGCGGACCGGAGGCTTCCGGCGCGTTGCCGAGCTTGCTAAACGGCGGCGAATCCGGCGCGCTTCCGCCTAGGAAATCCAAGAAATAGTTGACGGCCCCTGTCGACTTTGTTAGGATAAGACCACATCGAACGTTCCCTAGGGTTCCGCGGCACAGTCGTCTCGCGCAAGGGCGAGCCGCGCCGGACGGGTCCGAGAGGGAAGGCGCCGACCGATAAGGGGGCGGCGAGCACGGAGGGACAAAAGCCCGGGAGTATCGCGCAGACGGTCTTCGGCAACGCATGTCGTTGCCGGGGGCCGGCGATGATGCTTGCGGGTTTTTGTGTTGTCCGGGAAGTGCGTACGGGAGGATGTTTGGGACACCATGAGACGGGGAGGTCGCGCTAGATGAATCGGTATTGGTTGTTGCTGTGGGCATCCGCACTGAGCGAGGTCGGCTGGGTGTCGGGGCTGAAGCATGCGCATAACGGATGGACTTGGCTGCTGACGGCGACGGCGATCCTCTTTAGCTTCTTCGGGCTGCTGGCCGTAACGCGGGCGCTTCCCGTCGGAACCGCTTATGCGGTGTTCACGGGCATCGGTGCGGCCGGCACGGTGCTGAGCGAGTCGCTCTTTTTCGGCGTTCCGCTGCATGCGGGCAAGCTGGCGTTGGTCATCATTCTGATCTGCGGAGTTGCAGGCTTGAAAATGACAACCGGGCAACCGGAGGAGAGGGAGGCGAAACGGTAATGGAATGGTTCATGCTTGTGGCTGCGGGATTATGCGAGGTGGCCGGCGTCATGGGGCTTAACCTCTGGAATGAGCGCCGCAACGCTGCGTCCCTGACGCTGCTTCTCGCCGGTTTCGCCGCCAGCTTCCTGCTGCTTACCTTGGCGATGAGGTCGATTTCGATGGGAACCGCGTACGCGATTTGGACGGCCATCGGCACGATCGGCGCGACGCTCGTCGGGATGATTTTCTACGGGGAGTCGCGGGAGCCGCGGCGGATTTTTTTCCTCGCGCTTGTCGTCGGCTCCGCGGTGGGTCTAAGATTCATCGGCGAAGGCTGACGGTTTCCGTCAGCCCTTGCTTCAGCCGAGGCTGCGTTTATAGAGGATGTAGGAGTAGAACGTCGGCGTCAGCGAGCTTCCCAGCGCGCCAATGAGAAGGATCGCGACGGCCCAGGAAGCGGGGACGAACCAGGCCAGCAGGAACATCGCAAGGCCGGCGGCGAACCACAGCTTGGCGGCGAGCCGGTGCGTGCGGGTCCAGTTGGATTCGCTGCTCAGCGCCCACGGCGTCCGGATGCCGATGAAGAAGTTGCTTTTCACCTGGCCCATCCGATTGCCGAGCAGCATCCACATGACGCCCAGCGCGCCCAGCACAACGTTCACGAACGAGAAGGACCCGTCCGTCTGATCGACCACCATCGAATAGAAGATGACTTGCAGGAACAAGCTGATCGTCCAACGGATCAGGTTGAAGTAAGACTGAAATTTGACGTAATTGGCCTTGCGCGGATCGAGCGCGCGGGAGATCGTCAGCGCCACGGGAATGAGGATCGTCAACGCGGCATACAGAAGCCAGAACGTCTCCTTGGCCATGGTGCGGTTCGGGTTGCCGTGGAAGTCATAGTGGGACGCGATCCGGGCCGGCAGCTTATCGTTGAAAAGGAGGTAAGCGGCGGCGACGAGCGCGGCGTTGACGAGAGGCAAAATCCAGTCTCTGCGGGACCAGAGAACCGGTTTGGCGCCGTTCGGCGTCTCTTGTTGTTGTCGGTTTGTCATTTCTCATCTTCTCCTTTCGTCCCCAGCATGCCCAGAAACCAGCCGAGCGCCTCCTGAATGACAGTCGTATTGAGGGAGTAAATGATGCTTTGCCCCTGCCGCTCGTCCTGCACGAGCTTGGCGTTCTTCAGAATGGTCAGATGGTGGGAGATGCTCGGCTTGGAGATGGAAAATTGCTCGGCAATCTCCCCGGCGGACATATCCCGTTCCTTCAGGAGCTGGATGATCTGGCGGCGCGTCGGATCCGACAGCGCCTTGAACGTGTCGTTCATGGCAGCGCCTCCTGAGCCTTCGCTGTTTTTATTTTGATATTTAGATAATCATCTAAATAAAGTGTAACCGACAATTGGCGAAATTGCAACAGGCGATTGTCCCGTAGGGAACTTTCTTTATTATACAGGAGGTTGAATATTCAGCCTATAAATGGTTGGATATCGGCAGCTTTTTGACGAGGGTACGGGAAACCGATATAATAGACGGGAACGTATATTCTGATTTTTCCTGCGATTGGATATAGATGTTGACGTACGTAAAAATGGAGGTGCTGACCGATGGCGGAAACGCCCGTGGAATACGGCCAAGCGAGGTTCCAGGTCGTCTCGGATTACGAGCCGCAAGGCGACCAGCCGGAAGCGATCCGGAAGCTGACCGAAGGCTTGAAGGCGGGATTAAAGCATCAGACGCTGCTCGGCGCGACGGGGACGGGGAAGACGTTCACGATCGCCCACACGATCGCCCAGGCGAACCGGCCGACGCTGGTCATCGCGCACAACAAGACGCTGGCCGCGCAGCTTTGCAGCGAGTTCAAGGAGTTTTTCCCGAACAATGCGGTCGAGTACTTCGTCAGCTACTACGATTATTACCAGCCCGAAGCGTACATTCCTTCGACCGACACGTACATCGAGAAGGATTCCAGCATTAACGAAGAGATCGACAAGCTGCGCCACTCCGCCACGTCCGCGCTGTTCGAGCGGCGGGACGTCATCATTGTGGCGAGCGTCTCGTGCATTTACGGCTTGGGCTCGCCGGAGGAATACCGCGATCTGCGGCTCAGCCTGCGCGTCGGCATGGAGAAGCCGCGCAACGCGATTTTGCACAAGCTGGTCGACATTCAATACCAGCGCAACGACCTGAACTTCGTGCGCGGGACGTTCCGGGTGCGCGGCGACGTCATCGAGATTTTCCCGGCTTCGCACGGGGACCGGGCGATCCGGGTCGAGCTGTTCGGCGACGAGATCGAGCGGATTACCGAGATCGACACGCTGACCGGCGAGATCGTCGGGGAGCGCGAGCATGTGGCGATTTTTCCGGCGTCTCACTTTGTGACCGCCGAGGAGAAGATGAAGCGGGCGCTCGTCAACATCGAGCGGGAACTGGAGGAGCGTCTGGCCGAGCTGCGCGCGGAAGGCAAGCTGCTGGAGGCGCAGCGGCTGGAGCAGCGGACGCGCTACGACCTGGAGATGATGGCGGAGATGGGCTTCTGCTCCGGCATCGAGAACTACTCGGGGCCGCTGACGTTCCGCGGGCGGGGGGAGACGCCTTATACGCTGCTGGACTTTTTCCCGAAGGACTTCCTCATTGTCATCGACGAGTCCCACGTAACCCTGCCGCAAATCCGGGCGATGTACAACGGGGACCAGGCTCGCAAAACGGTGCTCGTCGACCACGGCTTCCGGCTGCCGTCCGCAAAGGACAACCGGCCGCTCAAGTTCGAAGAATTCGAGCAGAAGGCGAACCAGCTCATCTACGTCTCGGCGACGCCGGGCCCGTACGAACTGGAGCATTGCCCGACGATGGTGGAGCAGATCATCCGTCCGACGGGGCTGGTCGATCCGGTCATCGAGGTGCGCCCGACGAAAGGACAGATCGACGATCTGCTCGGCGAGATTCGCGCCCGGATCGCGAAGGACGAGCGCGTGCTCGTGACGACGCTGACGAAGAAGATGGCGGAGGACCTGACCGACTACCTGAAGGAAGTAGGCATCAAGGTCAACTATTTGCATTCCGACGTGAAGACGCTCGAGCGGATGGCGATCCTGCGCGATCTGCGGCTCGGCACGTTCGACGTGCTCGTCGGCATCAACCTGCTGCGGGAAGGTCTGGACTTGCCGGAGGTTTCCCTCGTGGCGATTCTCGACGCCGACAAGGAAGGCTTCCTACGGGCGGAGCGCTCGCTCATCCAGACGATCGGGCGCGCGGCGCGCAACGCCGAAGGCCGCGTCATCATGTACGGCGACAAGATCACGGAGTCGATGGAGAAGGCGATCAGCGAGACGGAGCGCCGCCGCGCGATCCAGCTCGCGTACAACGAGAAGCACGGCATTACGCCGCAGACGATCCGCAAGAAGGTGCGCGACGTCATCGAAGCGACGAAGGTGGCGGAGCAGAAGAGCTCGTACTTGACGGGTGCGGAGAGCGTCGACAAGATGTCGAAGAAGGAGCGCCAATCGCTCATCCAGCGGTTGGAGGCCGAGATGAAGGAAGCGGCGAAAAATCTCCAGTTCGAGCGCGCCGCCGAGCTGCGCGACGCGCTGCTGGAGCTGAAGGCGAACATGTAGCCGCCGGCTCGATGAGTCGCCGCGTCTCGCGGCCTGTGCAACCCAATGATGCCCACTAGCTTTGCATAACAGCTTCAGATGCTTGTCCAGGAGACTTTAGGGGAGGTTTATCCCATCCCGAGTCTCCTTTTTTATTCGCGTGGGCGTTCCGATTCCAATCGGGGGACGGACCGAGGATCCGTTATTTCTCGTCTGGAAGCGTATTAGGAATTGCAACGGACATAGGATCCGTTATTCGCTTCAAACCGTGCCCTCATCGAGGACAATCCGGCGCATAGCGGAACCAGGGTCCGTTCGAACATCAAAAAAGCGATTTTTGGCCAAATAACAGCCTGTGTGTCCGTAAGCGTTCGGCGTCCTGCCCGGTCATGCTCCATGAAGCCCTAAAGACGCAGAAGGCGTTGTTGCTTCCCTCTCTTGCATCGTCTGCAGCGCCGTGAGATCAGCATTTTTGATTTCGGCCGAAAATACAATAGGTTATGGAAATGCAGTTCGAGAGGAGAATGGACAATGGCGTATCCCATGTATCCTTATCTAGGTTGGGAGCAGCAATGCACAAATGTTCCGGTCGTTTTTCCTCCGCAGCATCAGAACAGACATCCGGGATTTGAATATTTGATGAATCCCCGGCCGCTTTCCGATAATCCGGGTTATACGGGAAGCGGAAAGTTGAAAAAAAAAGTAGCGATTGTGACGGGCGGGGATAGTGGAATCGGGCGGGCCGTGGCCATCGCTTTTGCCAAGGAAGGAGCCGATCTGGTGATCCCTTATCTCGACGAGCACCAGGATGCGGCCGAAACGAAGCGAATCATTGACAAGCTTGGACGAAACTGTATGCCTATAGCTGCGGATTTGAGGGAGGAAGACGCTTGCCGCTACATTGTGGAGACAACGATCAAAACCTTTGGACGGCTCGACGTCCTGGTGAATAATCACGGCGTGCAGTTTCATCAAAACAGTATTATGGATATTACAAAAGAACAGCTGATGAATACGTTTCATACCAATATTATTTCTTTTTTTGATATGGTCAAAGCTGCGCTGCCTCATTTGCCCGCTGGGGGCTCCATTATAAACACGACCTCGGATACCGCTTTTTCCGGGATGGGGAATATGATCGATTATACGGCCACGAAAGGGGCCATTGTGTCCTTTACCCGTTCATTGTCCCTGTCGTTGGCCAAACATCGGATTCGGGTAAACGCGGTAGCGCCAGGACCCACTTGGACGCCGCTAATCCCGTCTGCATTTACAGCGGAAGAGGTTAGAACCTTTGGAACAGAAGTGCCTTTGAGACGGCCGGGACAGCCATTTGAATTGGCGCCGGCTTACGTGCTGCTGGCTTCCGATGATTCATCCTACATATCAGGCCAAATTTTAATCGTAAATGGCGGATCCGTCGTAACTTGATTTTCCAAAAGATCGCCGACCTTAAGGTTCATCAACTCTCCGATGCGCATCCCCGTTTCAAGCATCACCATTATTGATCGGGTATGGGCCATTGGGCGCCCCGCCAAACGAACGGCACCTCGCCACCGGATTCAATCGGTTCGCGAGGTGCCGTCTTTTTCTACTTATAAAGCCTTTACGATGCCGCCGTCGACGAGCAGCGCTTGTCCGGTCACGTAGGTGTTGGCGAACGAGCCGAGGAAGACGGCCGCGCGGGCGAATTCCTCCGGCGTGCCGACCCGTCCGAGCGGAATTTGCGCGGCGGATTCGCGCTGCACGTCCTCGACGGACACGCCCAGCTCCGCGGCGCGCTTGCGGTCGAGGTCGATCAGCCGGTCCGTGCCGATCCGCCCGGGCGCAACGGTGTTGATCAGGATGCGATCCGGCGCGAGCTCCGTCGCCAGGCTTTTGGTCAGCGCGTTGACGCCGGCCCGGAAAACGTTGGATAAGATGAGGTTCCGGATCGGTTCCTTGACCGACATCGAGGCGACGTTCACGATTCGGCCCCCGTCCGCAGCCTCGCGCAGCGCCGGCAGCGCTTCGCGAATGAGCCGCACCACGCTCATCAGCGTCAGCTCGAAGCCGCTCTGCCAGCCGTCGTCGTCGAACGCTTCGAAGCCGCCCTGCGGCGGGCCGCCCGCGTTCGTGACGATGGCGTCCAGCCCGCCATGCTCCCGGACCGCCGCCCGGACCGCCGCCCGGATGTCGTCCGCGCTGCGCACGTCCATACGCACTACGAACGGCGAGCTGCCTGCGACCGCCGCGATCTCGCCGCGGGCTGCTTCCAACTGCCGCTCGTCTCGGCTCGCGATCGTCACCTTCGCGCCTTCCCGCGCGTATTCAAGCGCGATCGCCTTCCCCAACCCTTTGCTGGCCGCCGCGACAAAAACCGATTTTCCCCGCAATCCCATATCCATTTGTTCCATCTCCTTTAATCAAGCAGCGTTTGCCGGACCGTTCCGGCCTGCCCGTCATCTTGCAAGCAGAGAAGCCGCAGGCTGCCGCGTATCGCGCAGGAACCGTTATTCACTCGCCTTCGGCCGGCGCTTCCGCTTCGACCCTTTTGCCCAAAACCGCCAAATCGCGCTCCACGCCGTCCAGCACGGCTACCCGCGGATAGTAGCCCCACTGCTCGAAGCCGAATTTGCGCAGCAGACCGAGACTGGGCTCATTATGCGCGAAAACGAAGCCCAAAACCGTATGAACCCCCAGCCGGGGGCATTCCGCCAGCACATGCGCCAGAAGCCGGCTGCCGACGCCGGAGCCCCGGGCTTCCTCCGCCACGTAAATGCTCAGCTCGACCGTCGCGTCGTAAGCGGGCCGCCCGTAAAACGTGCTCAGACTCGCCCAAGCCATCACTTGGCCGTCGCGCTTCGCCGTCCACAGCGGCCGGCGATCCGGCGTGTGCGCCTCGAACCAGGGCAGCCGGCTCTCGACGGTGACGGGCTCCAGGTCGGCGGTTACCCGCCGGGAAGCGACGGTGCTGTTGTAAATGTCCACGATGGCGGGCAGATCCTCCAGCGCGGCGAATCCGATCGCGATCTCGTTTCTTTCGTCCATGGCTCCGTATCCTCCATTTGCGTCCTATATCGATTCTAGCGGAGGAGAGCCGGGTAAACAATAGAATGGGGACCAGGGACGGAGAATTGAAGGGAGGTCCGGATTTCCATTTGCAACCTAATAAAGGCTCCGCTATAATAAATGGGAACACATATTCTTATGGAACGGAACCCGCGGCCGGTTTGACGCAAGCCCCGCAGTGACCGTACTCGAAAGGGGCTATACCGTTGGCCAACGAGAATATCGTCATCAAGGGCGCCCGCGCCCATAATTTGAAAAATATCGACGTTACGATCCCCCGCGACAAGTTCGTCGTTCTAACGGGACTGAGCGGTTCGGGCAAATCGTCCCTGGCGTTCGACACCATCTACGCGGAAGGGCAGCGGCGCTACGTGGAATCGCTGTCCGCTTACGCGCGCCAGTTCCTCGGCCAGATGGACAAACCGGACGTCGATTCCATCGAGGGGCTGTCGCCCGCCATCTCCATCGACCAGAAGACGACGAGCCGCAACCCGCGCTCGACCGTCGGCACGGTGACCGAGATTTACGACTACCTGCGGCTTCTGTTCGCCCGAATCGGGCGTCCCCATTGCCCGGATCACGGCGTGGAGATTACGTCGCAGACGGTGGAGCAGATGGTCGACCGGATCCTGGAATATCCGGAGCGCACCCGCCTGCAAATCCTCGCCCCGATCGTATCCGGCCGCAAAGGCGAGCACGCCAAGCTGCTGGCCGACGTGCAGAAGCAGGGCTTCGTGCGCGTGCGCGTCAACGGCGAGATCCGCGATCTGTCGGAGAAGATCGAGCTGGAGAAGAACAAGAAGCATTCGATCGAAGTCGTGATCGACCGGATCGTCGTGAAGGAAGACGTGGCGGCTCGGCTCGCGGATTCGCTCGAGACGGCCTTGAAGCTGTCCGGCGGCCAGGTCATCGTGGACGTCATCGACAAGGAAGAGCTGATGTTCAACTCCAACCTCGCCTGCCCGATCTGCGGCTTCTCGATGGAAGAGCTCGCGCCGCGCATGTTCTCCTTCAACTCGCCGTTCGGGGCTTGTCCGGAGTGCGACGGTCTCGGGGCGAAGATGGTCATCGATCCCGACCTGCTCATTCCCGACCGCAGCCGGAGCATCGAGGAAGGCGCGTTCGAGGCTTGGGCGGGCAGCACGTCGAACTACTACCCGCAGTTTCTGGCGGCCATGTGCGCGCATTACGGGATCCCGACCGACGTGCCGGTCTCGGAGCTGGACGAGAAGCAGCTTCAGAAGATTTTGTACGGAACCGGCGGGGAGAAGATCCGCTTCCGCTACGAGAACGAGTTCGGCCATACCCGCGACGCCTACGTTCCGTTCGAAGGCATCGTGCACAACCTGGAGCGGCGCTACCGCGAGACGGCTTCCGACGGCATTCGCGAATTTATCGAAGCCTACATGAGCGCGCAACCTTGCGCGAAGTGCAAAGGCCACCGGCTGAAGCGGGAGTCGCTCGCAGTGACCGTAGGCGGGCAGAACATGGCCTATGTGACTTCGTTGTCGATCGGCGGGGCGCAGAAATTTTTCTCCGAGCTCGAGCTGACCGAGAAGGAGAAGCAGATCGCCAACCTCATTCTGAAGGAAATCAACAGCCGTCTTGGCTTCCTCGTGAACGTCGGCCTCGAATATTTGACGCTGTCGCGCGCGGCGGGCACCTTGTCCGGCGGCGAGGCGCAGCGCATCCGGCTCGCCACGCAGATCGGCTCCAGCCTCATGGGCGTGCTGTACATTCTCGACGAGCCGAGCATCGGGCTTCATCAGCGGGACAACGACCGCCTCATCCAGACGTTGTTGCATATGAGGGATCTCGGCAATACGCTGATCGTCGTCGAGCACGATGAGGATACGATGCTGGCAGCCGATTATTTGATCGACATCGGGCCGGGAGCCGGCATCCACGGCGGGACGGTCGTGTCGCAAGGCACGCCGCAGGAAGTGATGGCCGACGAGAAGTCGCTCACCGGCGCCTACCTGAGCGGACGCAAGTTCATCCCGGTGCCTCTTGAACGCCGCAAGCCGAACGGCAAGTGGCTCGAGATCAAGGGCGCGAAGGAGAACAACCTGAAGAACCTGAACGTGAAAATCCCGCTCGGCGTCTTCACGGCCGTTACCGGGGTGTCGGGCTCCGGCAAGTCGACGCTCGTCAACGAAATTTTGTATAAGACGCTGGCAAGGGATTTGAACAAGGCGAAGACCCGCCCGGGCGAATATAAGGAAATGAAGGGAATCGAGCACCTCGAGAAGGTCATCGACATCGACCAGTCGCCGATCGGCCGGACGCCGCGTTCCAATCCGGCGACTTACACCGGATTGTTCGACGACATCCGCGACGTGTTCGCGATGACGAACGAATCGAAGGTGCGCGGCTACAAGAAAGGACGCTTCAGCTTCAACGTCAAGGGAGGCCGCTGCGAAGCCTGCAAAGGGGACGGCATCATCAAGATCGAGATGCACTTCCTGCCGGACGTCTATGTTCCTTGCGAGGTTTGCAAGGGCAAACGGTACAATCGCGAGACGCTCGAAGTGAAGTACAAGGGGAAAAACATCGCGGAAGTGCTGGACATGACGATCGAGGATGCGACGGAATTTTTCCAGAACATTCCCCGCATCCACCGCAAGTTGAGCACGCTGCTGGACGTCGGCCTCGGCTATATGAGGCTCGGACAGCCATCGACGACGATGTCCGGGGGCGAGGCGCAGCGGGTGAAGCTCGCGGCGGAGCTGTACCGGCGCAGCACCGGCAAGACGCTGTACATTCTCGACGAGCCGACGACCGGCTTGCACGCCGACGATATCGACCGTCTGCTGCAGGTGCTGCAGCGGCTGGTCGATTCCGGGGAGAGCGTGCTCGTCATCGAGCACAATCTCGACGTGATCAAGACCGCCGACTATCTGATCGACCTCGGTCCGGAAGGCGGCAGCGGCGGCGGCACGCTTGTCGGCACCGGAACGCCGGAGGAGCTTGCGGCGAATCCGAAGTCTTACACGGGCAAATATCTCGGCCCGATTCTGGAGCGCGACCGCGCGCGCACCGAAGCGGCCCTGGCGAAAGCTTGATTCGCATCTCTAGCCGACTCTATAACCGTATACCTGACGTTGCCGGCCGGCCCGGATTTCGCATGAAGTTCGGTCCGGCCGGCCTTTTTTCTGCGGAGAAGTCTCTCTGAACCGGTCTTGTTAGCTTATCCCCGCTGCTCAGCCTGGAAGAGGGCGATAGGAAGACCGCGCGGCTGAATTCCGCGTCCAAATTCATCGGATGGAACCGCACTATCCTTTCGGTTGCGTTGGTAGTATACTTTTCGATAAAAACACAAGGTGTAGACAAAATGGACATCAACTTGAAAAAATTGGCCGCCGATCGCGCGGTCGAATGGATTGAAGACGGCATGACGGTCGGCCTGGGAACGGGCTCGACGGCCTACTGGGCCATTCATCGGATTGCCGAAAGGGTGAAGGAGGGCCTGAACATTCGCGCGGCGGCCAGTTCCATCCGGTCCGAGCAATTGGCCAGGGAGTTGGGCATTCCGTTCGTCTCCCTGGACGACATCGACCGGATCGATCTGACGATCGACGGAGCGGACGAAGCGGACGACCGTCTCAACCTGATCAAGGGCGGGGGCGGCGCACTGCTGCGGGAAAAAATTCTGGCGGCGGCGAGCGACCGGTTCATCGTCATTGTGGACGAGTCCAAACGGGTTCGAACGCTGGGGGCCTTCCCGCTGCCGGTGGAGATCGTGCCCTTCGGCTCGAGGCTGACGCTGAACCGGCTGACGGCGCTCGGCGGCAACCCGGTCGTGCGCACGTCCGACGACGGCAGCCGCTACGTCACGGACAACGGCAACTGGATCGCCGATTGCCGGTTCGGATCGATTGAAGATCCCGAGCGGCTGCAGGCGCTGCTTAACGAAATTCCCGGCGTCGTGGACAACGGGCTGTTCGTTGGCATGGCTTCCGCCGTCGTCATCGGCAAGTCGGACGGCAGCGTCGAGATCATGGAGCCATGAAGCCTATAAATCGTCAGTGAAACGGAGTTCATCGATGCGAAGGCTGAAGCCGGTCACCATTCCCATCCTTGTCGTTCTGTGCGTCTGCTTCATCTGCGCCTCCTGGTTCGAATTCGACCGAGTGGTCGCTTCCGGCGCCCCACGGGCCTCTAACGGGGTGTTGGATCTGGCGCAATGGGACTTCCACGGACAAGGTCTCGTTCCTTTGAACGGACAGTGGGAGTTTTACGGCAATCAACTGCTTACGCCCGAGGACTTCAAAGACGGAGCGGCCGACGGCGGCTCCCGCAAGCCGGCCCTGAGCGGGTACGTGAACGTGCCGAAGGCGTGGAACGTGGCGAAATCGGACGGGCAGGGGACGTCGGCGTTCGGTTGCGGAACGTTCCGCCTGACCGTCCGGCTACCGGCCGAAAGCGACCGGATTTACGGCATCGTCGTCAACAATATCAAAACCGCCCACCGCCTGTTCGCGAATGGGGAAGAGATCGGCTCCGGCGGTTCTCCCGGCACGAGCCGGGAGAAGACGCATCCCGTCAACACGCCGTATGTCCGCTTTTTCCATGCGGATGGGGACACGGCCGAAATTGTCGTCCAAGTCGCCAATTTCCATTACGCCAAGGGCGGCATCACGCATCCCGTTTATTTCGGGGAACAGAGCCGTGTCGTCTCCTACCGCGAATATTCGATCGCCTTCGACGCGATCGTCGGCTTGGCCATTCTCATTCTGGGCGTATACTTCCTCGTCCTGAACCGAATGCGCAAGTGGGAGCGGGCGTGGCTGCTGTTCGGACTGTCCTGTATCGCGAACAGCGTGTATCTCCTGACGCACGGGGACAAGCTGCTGGCGCTGGCGTTTCCCGCGATCCCATACGAATGGTTTACGAAGCTCCAGTTTATATCGGGCCTGCTCTCGGAATATTTTCTCCTCCGGTACACCTGGATTTCGTATCCGCAATTATGCCGCAAACCGGTCGTCCGGGCTTTCGAATGGGAACTGGCCGCCCGATTCCTCTTCGTTGCAGCGACGCCTGCAGTTTTTTTCTCACAGATCGATTTCGTCTACTATCTTCTCAGCTTCACTCTTATGTTTTACGTCATGTACATCATGGCGGCGGGCGCGGTCAAAAAGATGGAGAGCTCCGCCTATATGGCGGCCAGCGCCTTGTTTTTGTTCCTGATCAACACGGGCTCCTTCTTGTACAACGGCGGGGCGATGCAAGCTTATTTCCTTCAGCCCCTCGCATTCATGGGGTTTATGCTGTCGCAGGTTTTGCTCCTGTCCAAGCGGTTGACGAACGCCTTTACGACGGTGGAGCAGCTGTCCGAACGGCTGAAATCTCTCGACAAGCTGAAGGATGAGTTTCTGGCCAGTACGTCCCACGAGCTTCGGACGCCTCTGTACGGGATGATCAATATCGCGGAATCGCTCATCGGCGGAGCTGCAGGCAAGCTGTCGCCCGCACAGGAGGAGAACTTGTCGCTGATCGTCAGCGCGGGCAAGCGGCTCGCGAATTTGGTCAGCGACATTCTCGATTTCTCCAAGCTGAGGAACGGAGAGATCGTTCTGCGCACGAGGCCGGTCGATCTTCGTCCGTTGGTGCAGGCCGTATTCGGGATGTTCGGCCATATGGCCGCCGACAAGCCGGTCCGGTTCGTCGAGCGGTTGCCGAACGGGCTGCCGCCAGCGATGGCCGACAAGGACAGGCTGACGCAAATTTTGTACAATCTGATCGGCAACGCCCTTAAATTCACGAAGCAGGGCGAGATCGCCGTCTCTGCGCAGGAGAAAAACGGCATCTTGACCGTTCGGGTGGAGGATACCGGCATCGGCATCGAGGAAGGGAGGCGGGAGGCGATCTTCGCATCGTTCGAGCAAGCGGGCGGCGCAATCTCTAGGGAATACGGCGGCATGGGGCTCGGCTTGAGCGTCACCCGGAGGCTGGTCGAGCTGCACGGCGGACGGATCCAGGTCGAATCCGAAGTCGGCCGGGGCTCGGTCTTCACCTTCACGCTGCCGGCGGCGGTCGGAGCGGAGAAGGAAGGTGCCGGCGCCGAGTCCAGACAAGCCGCCTTGCTGCCGGAGCTGACGCTTGCGGCATCGGCCGTCTCGGCGTCGTCCGAATCCGGGCCGCTTCGCCCCGGACCGGCCGGGGACGGAGAGTTTACGATTCTGGTCGCGGACGACGATGCCGCCAACCGCCAGGTTCTGCTTAATCTGCTGACGCTGGAGGGCTACTCCGTCATCGCCGTCTCGGACGGATACGATGCGTTGGTTCAACTGGACGGCAAACGGAAGATCGACCTGATCGTCGTCGATTGGATGATGCCGGGATTGTCCGGCTATGACGTATGCCGGGCGGTGCGCAGCCGGTTCTCGTTGTCCGAGCTTCCGCTGCTCATCTTGACGGCGCGCAACCGGACCGAGGACATGCTGGCCGGCTTCGAAGCCGGGGCGAACGATTTCGTGGGCAAGCCGGTGGAAGCGGAAGAGCTCAAAGCCCGCGTGCGCACGCTCCTCGGCGTGAAGAAGTCGGCGGAGGACCTGATCCGTTCCGAGATGGCCTTCCTTCGGGCGCAGATCAAGCCGCATTTCCTGTTCAATACGATCAACACCGTCATCTCGGTCAGCTATCGCGACGTCGAGGAGGCGCAGGTGCTGTTGACCAAGCTGAGCTCGTTCCTGAGGGAAAGCTTCGACTTCGACAACCGCGAGCAATTGATCCCGCTCTCCCGGGAGCTGGAACTGGTGAAGTCGTATTTGCACATCGAGCAGGTTCGTTTCGGACGGCGGTTGCGGGTCGAATACGACCTGGACGACGGAATCGAAATCGACGTTCCGCCGCTGATCGTTCAGCCGATCGTGGAAAATGCGGTTCGCCACGGTGTGACCAAACGGCCGGAAGGGGGCCGGGTCCGGATCACGGCGCGGGCCGAGCGCGACGCGGGCGTCACGATTATCGTCGAGGACGACGGTCCGGGGATGGCTCCGCCGTCCGATCCGGATTCCCCCGCCGTGACCGGCGGCGTCCGCCAAGGCGTCGGACTGGCCAACATCGACCGGCGGCTGCGGGCGCTGTACGGCGCCGGATTGGACATCCTCAGCACGCCTGGGCGGGGGACGATCGTCACGATTCGCATTCCCGGCCGAAAGGCCCCGTTATAAAGGCAAATCGCGTCGGCGGAAGGCGGCGATGCCGGCCGCGAAGCCGGCCAGACCGATCAGCAGCAGGACGGCCGAAGCGACCGCCGGGTCGCCTCCGCCGCCGGCCAGTTCGCTGGGCCGGAACAGGGCGAACGCGGAGACGCAGCGGAGCCATTCGATTTTGTCGCTTATTTTGCCGAGCAGATCGAGACTGAACATGCCGAACGTAACGGCGCCGGAAATGCCGAGCGCCCGTTTCTCGTCGTTCGACAGCGAAGAGACGAGGAAGGAAATGCCTGCGACGGCGAAAAAGAGCATAAAGGCGACCGCGTTCAGCAAGACGAAGCGCGAGGCGTCGAAGGCGTACCGGTCGCCGATGAACAAGGCGCGGCCGAGGAAGCCGGCGGCGGTCGTCACGAGCAGAATCAGCAGCAAGCCCGTCACCAGCACGACCGCTTGCGTAAACGTGACGCGGGCGCGCGTCGTCGGCGTGGACAGCAAATAGGCCATGGAGCCCTGGTCGACCAACTTGGCCATGAGCTGCGTCGACAGCATCAGGCTGAAGATCGAGAGCAGGAGGGGCAAAATGAGCCCGTAATATTCGCCGGAGATGAACGCTTCCATGCTCCCGAACCCGCCCTGAATGTTGAAGGCGTTCACGACGCCGGCAGGCATCGCTGCAACAAGTTCGTTCAGTGCGGCCGAGTTCTGGGCGATGCCCGGGTACAGCCAGAACATCAGCAGAATGTAGAACGCCGATCCGAACGCGTAGTTGGATATCCCTTTCAGGTTGAGCTTCATCATTTGTTTGAACAGCGGAACATTCATTGCGCTCCCTCCTTGCGGTCGTAATAATGCATGAACACGTCCTCAAGGTTCTGGGCGGCGATATCGAGGCTGCGAACCCGGTATTTGGCCGCCTCCCGGATCAGCTCGTTGTAATTGCCCTGGACCGGAACGACGACGCGATGGCCGTCCGCAAGCTCTGCGCTGAGCCCCTCCGCTTGCGCGAACCGCCGCGCATCTTCGGTTCTTTACGACAGGGAAGCGATTCGGACGTTCTCTCCGGATTTCTTCAAATCCTTTCTGCTGGACGACCGGGAAATGAGCGCGTACGTGGAAGAATTGTACACGGCGAAGGCGATGCCGCTCATGATCCGATTCATCGAAGAAGGCAAGGAGCGGGGGGAAATCTCCTCCAAAGTATCGACGGGGACGATTATGGCCTACTTCCATATGTTTAAGGACTACTCTTCGTCGATTCTCGAGATGGCGGGGCAAAGAGACGATAAGGAAGCATTCATTGAGGAGATCATTCATCTGTTCTTCTACGGGATTTGCGGAGAGGAGAGAAGTTCGTGAAAATGCCGGAATGGCGGGACATCGGGTATTATACGCGGAGATGCTCCGATTGGCGGAGCTGTCGGATGAGGAGCTGGCGGCTCAATTTTCGCGAGCCTGATGGCGTATAGCGGCATCGAAAAACGAAACCGCCCGCTCCTCTTCTTCGTTATAACGTAAGAAGCGATAACGAGAGGGGCGAGACGATTGGCGAAGATGGCGAAGGCCAGCCGGCTGCTCGTAAGGTTCGGATGGACGCAGGCGCTCTGCTGCTTGTTCCCGGTCGTCATTTTCTCCGCGATGGCGGTTACGAAGGCGGCGCCCATTCCTCATTTTCCGCGATACGACTTGATCTTGCTGATATGTCTGGCGATGCAGGCCGCGATGGTCGTCTTCAAGCTGGAGACGTTAGACGAGCTCAAGGTGATCACGCTGTTCCACGTCATCGGGCTGGGGCTGGAGCTGTTCAAGGTTCATATCGGCTCGTGGTCTTATCCGGAGGAGGCGTGGACGAAGATCGGGGGAGTGCCGCTGTACAGCGGCTTCATGTATGCGAGCGTAGCGAGCTATATTTGCCAGGCGTGGAGGCGGTTCGGCTTGCGCTTCGTTCGGTTGCCGAAGCCTTATTGGATGTGGGCAGTCGCCGTCGTTATTTATGCGAACTTTTTTACGAATCATTATATCGCGGATGTCCGGTGGTGGATCGTTCTCGCGCTGCTCGCGCTGTTCTTCCGCTCCTTCGTCGAATTCCGGGTCGGCGGACGAACGCTGCGGATGCCGCTGCTGGTCTCCTTCGCCTTGATCGCGTTTTTTATCTGGGTGGCGGAGAACGTATCGACGTTTCTGGGAGCCTGGCAGTACCCGAATCAGGAGGCCCACTGGAATGTCGTCCATTGGGGGAAAATCAGTTCCTGGTTTCTGCTCGTCATCATCAGCATCATCCTTGTCGTTCAGCTCAAAGACTTGAAATACCGGGTGCTGCCCCGCGCCGAAGCGCGGAGCGAAGCCGCCCGATCCGGGGAATCCGGCGAGGCGGACCCGATTAAGCGTTCAAGTACCGTTCCCGAAGAATGGCGAGATGGTGAAGCTCATGTCTGCAGATGACGCAGGCCAGCGCGCGGGCGGATACCGTCGTGTTGCTGGCCGTTCCTTTGCGAAGCCAGGCTTCTTCGGTCAAGCCTCTAAGCAGCGTTAGCGTCGCCTGGCGCACCGCGGCGTAATCCTCCGTCAGCTGCCGGAGCGAGAGCGAATCGAAGCTTCCGCCGGGCACGAGAAGATCCTGCTCGTAGCCGGGAAGGGGAGTGGTGTCGCCCCTCGCGATGCGCAGCAGACGGTAGCTCATGATCCGCTCGTTGTCCGAGACGTGGCCGATGACCTCTTTCAGACTCCATTTGCCGGGCGCGTAACGATAGTTGCCTTGCTCCTCCGTCAGCGTTTGCAAGAGCTTCACCGTGTCCCGGCCCTGCCGCTCCAAAATTTCCGCCAGATCGCCTTCCGGCGTCAGCGGAATGTAATTGCCGAAAAAAGAAGAATACTCATCATCGCCTGGTCTGCTTCGCATGAGAACTGAGAACCCTCCCATCCATGAATTACAAGTAGGATATCTACGCTTCCCGGGCTTGTCAAGTTTTACATCCTGATATGGAAAAGGGCTGCGCCCACGGTTGCGAACCGTCGGGCACAGCCCTCTTGCTTCTTGAGGAGTCGATTAAGCTGCCGCAGCGAGAATCTCGGTGAGCTTCTCCTGTATAACCGGAATGCCGACGCGGTGCACAAAGTCGTGGAACGACTCGGAACCGTTGCGGCCGGCTTTGTAGAATTCGATCAGCTTAGCGAGCACGCCCGGAACGAGATCGCCCCGGACCCGGCCTTTGAGCACGGTGTTGAATTTCGCGCCCGGGCCGAGCGTGCCGCCGACGGCGATGTCGTACGCGTCGACCATGCCATTCGGCGTCTTGATGAGGGAGCCTTGCAGGCCGATGTCGGCGACGTGCTTCTGGCCGCAGCCGTTCGGGCAGCCGATGAAGTGAATGCGCAGCGGCTGGTCGAGCTCGACGTGCTCGTCGAGATAGAGGGCGACCCGGCGGGCGAATTCCTTCGTCTCGACGATGGCCAGGTTGCAGAACTCGTTGCCCGTGCAGGAGACCGTACGGCTCATGAAGCGGTTCGGGTTCGGCGACAGGCGCTGAAGAAGCGGCTCCTGCAGCAGCGCTTCGACTTTCTCATCCGGAACGCCGGTAAGCAGAATGTTCTGGGAGATCGTCGTGCGGATCGTTCCGTCGCCGTACTTGTCGGCCAGATCGGCCAATTGGTCGAACTCGTCGCTGCTGGTCCGTCCGACGGGCACGTTCAGGCCGACGTAGTTCAAGCCCGGCTGCTTCTGCTTGTGCACGCCGTCAAAGTAGGATCCGTTCCAGCCGACGATCCGGTCTTCGCCGCGGGGCGGCATCGGCCCGATCAGCTTGATCAGCTCTTCCTGGAACTTCTCGATGCCCCAGTCGGCGACAAGATATTTCAGGCGGGCATAATGGCGCTTCTCGCGATAGCCGTGGTCGCGGAACAGCGTCGTAACGCCGATGGCGACTTTCAGGCATTCGTCCGGCAGAATGAACATGTCGAGCTGCTTGCCGAGGTGCGGCTTGGCGGAGAGACCGCCGCCGACCATGGCGTGGAAGCCGATGACTTCCTTGCCGTCGATCACTTTGGACGCCGGCGTGAACGCCAAGCATTGGATTTCCGCGCTGGCATTGTTATAAATGTTGGCGGAAATGGACATTTTATATTTCCGGGGCAGGTTGGAGAAATCCCGGTTGTTCAGGAAAAACTTCTCGAACTGGGCGACGATCGGCGACGTGTCCATCAGCTCGTCGGGGTCGATGCCGACCAGCGGGTTGCCGACGATCGTGCGCGGGCAGTCGCCGCACGCTTCGATCGCGGACATACCGACGGAAGCGAGGCGTTCGAAGATGTCCGGGAAGTTCTCGATGCGAAGCCAGTGGTACTGAACGGCCTGTCGGGTCGTTACGTCCATCAGGCCGCGGCCGTAATCGCGTCCGATGCCGGCGAGAACGCGAGCCTGGGCGCTCGTAAGGACGCCGCCCGGAATGCGGATCCGCATCATGAAGTGGCCGGTGTTCGGCTTCTGGCGATAGATGCCCGCCCATTTGAACAGGTTGAAATCGTCCTCCGGAATGGAATCGTATCCTTCCTTGGCGTACTTCTCCACAATGTCGCGAATGATGTCGAGCCCGTCTTTTTCGATTTTGTAAAGTTCGAATTTATTCAGCTTGTCTGGATTTTTCATCCATACCGCTTCATAAGCCATGGTCCTGTTCCCCCCATTCGGAACGTTAAATTATAAATTCCGATTAATTTGCTGTGTCTTTGATCGTAACATAATTCCCCCCTGCGGACAATGCAACGAGGCAAGTCCATTCTATAAAAGTTACTGATAAATCGACAGCGCTTTTCTTATAATAAGAGAGAGGAAACGATCGCGCCGCCAGCACGATCCTGCAGTTGCGGACAAAAATTCGGACTTGCGTCCGCGGCTTCCGGAATATAACATATAGGATAATGGGAAGGTTATGAACAAAAGGAGGTCGCACCCATGTTCCTGGCGTCCAATGCGGAGGATTCGGCTAGCTTGTTCACTCCGTTCGACGTATTTATGGTTATCTTTACCGTGCTGATCGCGATCGGACTCGTGCGTCTGCTGATGGCGAGGCCCAAGAAGAACTATTTCGCACTCGGGTTCGGAACATTGGCGTTGATCGTGTTCCTCATCGCCGACGTCAAAATGGTCAGCGGCTGGTAACCGTTTGCATCTTCAATCATTGTTCGGAACGGGTCGGAGGAAATCTCCGGCTCGTTTTTTTTTGTCCGCCAAGGCGCCGCCAATCCCCCCTCTTTAATTTCTGCAGGCATTTGTCGATATATAGTTCGTCAAGACCGGGCGAGAAGTCCGATTTTCCGCATCTGAAAACCGGGCATGAACAAAGGCAAATCCGTACGAAAGTCGGAGACGCAAAGCCACGGGTCTACTTCGCCGGTATCTTCCGGCGTTACGATAGCCGGGCCGCTCATGGGCAAGGTTTTTTTTGTTGCGCGACAAGAGAGGAGGATTAACGCAGCATGAACAAGCGGACAAGCCCGCGGAGTCGCATGATGGCGGCTTTTGCCCTTGCCGGCCTCGTCTGGTTCGCCGCGGGAAACGCCGAAGCGGTCGCTCCCTCCAAGCTGTCGCTGGACGCGAAAGTGATCGACGGCGACGTTTACGTCAAGGCTTCGTCGCTCGTCGCCCAATTGGGCGGTACGGGAACGTACGATTCGGCGAGCAAGAAGTACAACTACACCCCGGCCGACCCGGTCGCGGACGTCGTGAAGAAGGTGTCGCCTTCCGTCGTCGCGATTATCGGCAAGCCGCAAGACGAATCGGCGGCCAACCGGTTCTCGCTGGCGCACGGAACGGGCGTCGTCGTCCGGAAGGACGGCCTCATTCTGACGAACGCCCACGTCGTAAGCGGAATGGACCGGATCGTCGTCGTGACGTCCGATGGCAAGGAATACGAGGGGATCAAGAAGCAAATCGACGAGACCAGCGACCTTGCGCTTCTGAAGATCGACGCCGCCAATCTCAAGCCGGCCCGGCTCGCCTCCGCGCCCCTTAAGGTGCAAGTGGGCGAGACGGTCGTCGCGATCGGCACTCCCGTGTCGTTCTCGCTGAGAAACACGGCGACCGTCGGCGTCATCAGCGGGATGAACCGCTCCGTCTCGTCCTTCTACAACCTGCTTCAAACCGACGCGGCGATCAATCCGGGCAACAGCGGCGGACCGCTCGTGAACTTGAAGGGAGAGGTCGTGGGCATCAATTCGATGAAGTTCGTGGACGTCGAAATCGACAGCGTCGGCTTTGCCATTCCGGCGGACACGGTGCAGTACGTGCTGAACCAGTTCAGCAAATACGGCAAAGTGATGAGGCCGTCGCTCGGCTTCGAGTTGGAGGAGAGCTGGTCCGCGGTCGTCGGTCTTCCGACGGAGGAGCCGATGACGGTCACGGCGGTCTCTTCCGCGGAGGCGAAGAACGCCGGCATCAAAGTCGGCGACCAGTTGTACAGCGTTGGAGGCAAGCAAGTGTCCACGCTCGTCGAGCTGAACGAACTGCTTAAGGCGTATTTGCCGGGGCAGACCGTGCCGATCACGCTGCTGTCGGACGGGGATCTGGTGACGCGCAAGCTTGTTTTATCGACCAGTTTAGCTAAATAAAGAAGGGAGTCCCCCGAACAACATGACCATCGGCCGTTCATTCAACAAAGTGTGGGTCCTTGGATTATCTTTGGCCATATTTCTCATTCCTGCACTGTCCGCCTATGCGGATACCTCCGCTTCCGGCTCCGCGCTGAACATCCGCCTGAAGATCGGAAGCAAGACGATGACCGTCAACGGCCAAGCGGTCGCCGTGCAGGCGCCTTATCAGAAGAACGGCGCGACCTACGTGCCGCTTAGCGTCGTCACGAAAGGGCTCGGAGCGACATTGCAGCTGAAGGACAACAGGATGATCACCTTGAAGCAATCGGGCCATACGGTCGTCCTGACGATCGGCAGCAAATCGGCAACCGCCGACGGCAAAGCCTTCGCGCTTCCCGTCGCTCCCGTCGTCATCAACGGACTGACGATGATTCCGATTCGCGCGGTGGAAGCTTTCGGCGCCAAAGTAACGTACGCGGCGGCGACCAAGGAGATCGTCGTCACGGCGCAGGCTTCCGCTGCATCTTCGGCCGGAACGGGCGGAATCGATACGGATGCCGGCAAGTCGCTTATCGGCGACAGCTACTTCCAGTGGTCGATGAACTATCCGACCGGTCTCGTTCAAAATTATCAATCCTCTAGCGGGGACCAACTCGTCTTCGAAGACGTGAAGCAGAACTATTATTTGGAGATCGACGTCGAAGCCGCCGCGGAACCGATGGACGCTTCCGACCAGTTGAATTATTTGAAAGACTATCTCGGCGAAGAGACCATTGTCGACATGAAGCCTGTCGTCCGTTCCGGCGCCACCTTCCAACGGATCGTCTCGAAAACGAAAGACGGCTACTACTACGATTATCGCGGCCTTCAGGCCAACGGCTATATGTACACGCTGATTTTCGGCAAAAAGGCGGTGTCCGCCGCCGACCTGAGCGCGAGTTCGAACATTCTGGACAGCTTCCAGCCGAAGTTCGACGCGTCCAACGCCTCCCTGAAAGATTTGACGAAGATCAAGGACGGCTACGTCACGTTTACGGACGAGGATTACGGCTTGTCGCTGGAGCTGCCGTACGGTTGGCATAACGACAGCTACGGCTCCGATTCGGAATTGTATTTCTATAAAGACGATTCCTCTCTTAGCGTCGAGATGTATTCGCTCCAGCCGAACGATAGGGTCGAAGCCTGGGCGGGCCGTTACGTGCAGGACTTCAAGGACGCCTATGCAGAGGACTACCGAACGGAGCCCGAAACGAGCGATATCGTCTGGAACGGCGTTCCGGCCAAGCTCGTCTCGTACGCGTTCACAGGCGACAAGGATACGTGGTACGAAGAGAACGATATTTTGGCCGTCAGCGGCAACTATAAGTTCCTCGTCTGCCTGAATTACAACAGGACCGACAAGGAGCAGGGCGAGAAACTTCTGCAGCGCATCCGGAACGGCATGAAGTTGGACTTCGGCCAGGTGGAGCGGACGTTTGGAGAAATTCCGGATCCCGCGGACACGACCGATCGCGACGCCTTGACGACCAAGAGCAGCAGCAAGTACGGCTTCAGCGTCACGATACCGAAGCGCTGGACCGCGTCGGACGATTCCGATATCAACAACGGTTACGTTGAATATGAGAAGAGCGGCCTGAGCTTCCTGGTTGTCGCCAAGTCCGGATCCGGGCTGGAGACTTACAAGAACCTGGCACGGACGCAATACCAAAGCTCCGGCCTGTTTAAGCTGTCGAGCGAAACTCAGGCCGTTGTCGGCGGCGTCGATGGCTATCAAATGGTATTTGAAGGCGTGGACGGCACGGAAGCCGAAGGCAGCATCTTCAAGATTTATCTTGTGGAAAACAAGGGGAACATTTATATCGTCCAGGGCGGTCTGGCGGCTTCCAGTCGTACCGAGTTGAACAGGAAACAGCTTGAGGACTCCTTGAACTCGTTCGCTTTCACGCAAGCTTAACCGTTTTGGCCCATTTCAGGGTCCGGAAGAGGCATCGTCCGATGCCGCTTCCGGACTTTTCTTTTGGCCCGGTGTCGTCCGGTTTGATATACTAGGGACAATAGACCGCCAAGCGGCGGTATGGAGGTAGGAAAGCAATGGCTGACAAAGCCGTCATACGGCGTGAAGATATCGAGCTGCTGGCTCCGGCCGGCGATTGGGAATGCATGCGGGCCGCGGTCGCGAACGGGGCCGACGCGGTTTATTTCGGCGTGGAGAAGTTCAACGCCCGCGCCCGCGCGAACAATTTCAAGATGGCGGAGCTTCCGGAGATTATGAGGTTCCTGCATCGCTACGGCGTTAAGGGATTTCTGACGTTCAACATTCTCGTCTTCGAAGACGAGCTGAGGGAAGCGCGCGAGCTGGTGGAGGCGTGCATCGACGCCGGGGTGGACGCTGTAATCGTGCAGGATTTGGGACTCGTGAAAATGATCCGCGAGATGTCCCCGGACTTCCCCATTCACGGCTCGACCCAGATGACGATCACCTCTCCGGAGGCGGTCGAGTTCACGAAGCCGTTCGGTCTGGAGCGGGTCGTGCTCGGACGGGAAAACAACCTGAAGCAAATCCGGAAAATCGGCGAGCAGGCGAAGCTCCCGATGGAGGTGTTCGTGCATGGCGCGCTGTGCGTCTCCTATTCCGGGCAATGCCTGACGTCCGAAGTGTGGGGCGGCCGTTCGGCCAACCGCGGCGAATGCGCGCAAGCGTGCCGTCTGCCGTACGACCTGATCGTCGACGGCGTGCAGAAGCCGATGGGGGACATCGCCTATCTGCTGTCGCCCAAAGACCTCGCCGCGCTCGACCTGATGCCGGAGCTGATCGAGGCGGGCGTCACTTCTTTCAAAATCGAAGGGCGGCTCAAGAGCCCGGAATACGTCGCCAACGTCGTGAGCAAATACCGGCGGGCTATCGACAAGTATTTCGAGGGAGACCAATCGGAGCCGTCGGCCGAAGAAGTGCGCGAGCTGCAGCAGAGCTTCTCGCGCGGGTTCACACACGGCTTCCTCGAAGGCACGAACAACAAGAAGCTCGTCGAGGGGACGTTCCCGAAGAGCCGCGGCGTCTATCTCGGACGGGTGGAGAAAGTATTGCGCGACAGCGTCGTCTGCACGATCGAAGCGCCCCTTAAGCGCGGCGACGGCCTCGTGTTCGACGCCGGTGATCCGACGAAGAAGGAAGAGGGCGGCCGGGTCTACGATTTGCGCAAAAGCGGCGTGAAGCTGGAGGGCGAATCGCCGGAAGGCGAGCGCATCGAGATCGTCATGGGGCGCAACGACGTCGACCTGACGCGAGTGCATGAAGGCGACCGCATCTGGAAGACGAGCGACCCGGCGCTCGACAAGCGGCTTCGCGCCACGTTCGAGACCGAGAAGCCGTACCGGACGTTCCCGGTCGCGGTCACGGCCGAGGGACGCGAGGGGACGCCGCTCCGGACGATCTGGACGGATGCGGACCGCGGCACGACCGTAGTCGTGCAGTCGGAGATGCCGCTCGAGCGCGCCGAGAAGCGGCCGCTGGGCCGCGAAGTGCTGGAGGAGCAGTTCGGCCGCCTCGGCGGCACGCTGTACCGGCTGGAGCAGCTTGCGGTGTCGCTGGAGGGCGACGTTATCGTGCCGAAGAGCGAGCTCAACCGCATTCGCCGCCACGCGGTCGAACAGTTGGAGCTGCTGAGAGAGCAGCCGCCGAAATATATCAAGCGCGCGATTCGCGAGACGGCGCCGGCGAAGAAGGCAACGCCGGTTACCGCTCCGAAGCTGACGGCGCTGTGCCGCACGCTGGATCAAGTGAAGGCGGCGGTCGGCACCGACGTGTCGATGATCTACGCCGACTTCGAGTTTATCAAGCAGTTTCCGGAAGCGATCGCCGTTTGCCGCGAAGCGGGCAAGCCGATCGCGCTGGCGACGCCGCGCATCCATATGCCGGGAGAGAACGGGTACCATCGCAACATTCTCAACCTGCAACCGGACGCCGTGCTCGTCCGCAACACGGGCGCGCTCTATTATTATTTGAAGGAACGCGCCGACAATCCCGGCGGGAAGCATCCGCAGCTGATCGGCGACTTCTCGCTCAACGTGTCCAATCACAAGACGGTCGAGCTGTTCACCGAGGTCGGCTTGGACCGGATTACGCCGTCTTACGACCTGAACATCCAGCAGATGGTCGACATGCTGCGGCTGGCGGATACGTCCCGGCTCGAGATCGTCATCCACCAGCATTTGCCGATGTTCCATACGGAGCACTGCGTCTACTGCACGTTCCTGAGCGAAGGAACGGACTACACCAACTGCGGCCGCCCGTGCGAGCAGCACCGCGCATCCTTGCAGGACCGCATCGGGATGTCCCATCCGGTTCGCGTCGACGAAGGCTGCCGCAACACCGTTTACAACGCCATCGAACAGTCGGGCGCCGAATATTTGCGCGACTTCCTGGAGCTGGGCGTTCCATCTTACCGGGTGGAGTTTCTGGAGGAGAGCGGAGAGAAGGTGCTGGAGGTGCTGTCTCTGTACCGCGCCGCCATGGACGGCCGCATCGGCGGAAGCGAAGTTTGGCGCAAGCTGAAGGCGACCAACCAGCTCGGCGTCACCCGCGGCCAGCTCGTTCGCTAACCGCAATCCGAGCCGCGCATGCGGTGCATACGTCCGCTCCGAATCCCCCGGGTATGAGGGGGAGCCGGGGCGGACGTTTATTTTGGGATGATATAAATTTCACGTTCACTCCTGTCCGAATCGGCTGCGCAAAGCTTCTTCGCCGTCCAAGGACGCAGAAGGCGTTTTTGTTCGGGGTAGAAGGGATGAGGCACGGAGCGAAGCGGAAATATTAACTGCAAATTTACGAAAAACGGGAAATCTGTTGCGATCCGGGTGATACAATCGTTGCAAATTCCAAGTTCACTGACGGAAGGGGAATCGAATCGTGGAGAAAAAAGTTGAATCCGTTCCATCATTTGTCGCATTAGGCGGCGTTTTCTTATACAATAGAGTTATAGGACAGGGAGGATGCGGCGCATGAAATTGGCGGTGGTGGGTGCGGGCATCGTCGGTTTGACTACGGCCGCCGGGTTTGCGGAATTGGGCCACCAGGTCGAATGCTGCGACGTCGACGCGGGCAAAATCGGCCAACTGGCGTCTGGCGTCGTTCCGTATCACGAACCTAAGCTGGAGACGTTGGTGCGCCGGAACGCCGAAGCGGGAAGATTGCGCTTCGGGCTCGATCCCGAACAGTCGACGAGCCAGGCGGAAGTCATCTTCCTCGCCGTGGGCACGCCGTCGGGCGACAACGGCCATCTGCAGTTGGCCTCGCTGTGGGCCGCTGCCGACAAGCTGGGCGCCTGGCAAGGAGGCAGACCGCGCATCGTCGTCATCAAGAGCACGGTACCCGTCGGAACCGCGGAGCGGCTGGAAGCCCGGCTGCGCGGCCGCCTGCCGCCGGAATGCGACGTGCGCGTCGCCTCGGTGCCCGAGTTTCTGCGCGAAGGAACCGCCGTTCGCGATTTTTTCGAACCCGCCCGCATCGTGATCGGGGCTCCCGATCCGGAGACGTTCGAGCGGCTTGAGCTGCTCCATCGCCGCTTGCCGGCTCCAATCGTCGGAACCGACCGCCGGAGCGCGGAGCTCGCCAAGCTGGCGGCCAACGCCCATCTCGCGGTTCGGCTGTCGTTCGCCAACGAGATGGCGGCGCTGGCGGAGCAGACCGGCGCCGATTATCCTGCGATCGCCCACATTCTGGGGCTCGACGAGCGCATCGGTCCGCACTATCTAGGCGCGGGGCTCGGCTTCGGCGGCTCCTGCCTGCCGAAAGACGCCCGCGCGCTCGTCCGGCTGGCGGACGAGGCTGGCGCTCCGCAGACGCTCGTCGCCGCGGCGCTCCGCGCGAACGCGATGCTGCCGCTGCGCATGGCCCGCAAGCTGGAGGCGGCGCTGTCCGGACCGTCCCGCCGCAAGGTGGCGCTGCTCGGCTTGACGTTCAAGCCGGGCACGGATGATATGCGCGAGGCGCCGTCCGTTCGGCTGGCCGCGGTGCTGCTGCGCCGGCACCCGGGCATCGTGCTGACGGCCTACGATCCGTCCGCCGGAGAGAACGCGAAGCGCGCGCTGCCGAGCGCCGTCCGGCTGTGCGATTCGGCCGAGTCCGCCCTTCGCGGCGCGGACGCGGCCATTCTCGTAACCGAATGGCCGGAATTCCGCTCCCTTCGCGCCGAAGACTTCAAATCCTGGATGCGCCGTCCGATTCTGCTGGACGGGCGCAATGCGCTCGACGCCGAAGCGTTGAACGCGCAGGGCGTCGTCTGCATCGGCATCGGACGTCTGCCGGCGACCCCCGCCGATTTTCCGACCGGGTCCGCCGCTAATTCGCTTGAATGGAAGTAGAGAGAAAGGATGCCTCACTATGAAGATTCGCAAGGCCATTATTCCGGCGGCGGGATTGGGCACCCGCTTTCTGCCCGCCACCAAAGCCATGCCCAAAGAAATGCTGCCCATTATCGATAAGCCGGCCATTCAATATATCGTGGAGGAGGCGGTTGCCTCCGGCATCGAAGACATCTTGATCGTGACGGGCAAAGGCAAGCGCGCGATCGAGGACCACTTCGACAGCTATTATGAGCTGGAGCAAAATTTGCTGCAGAAAGGCAAGCTCGATCTGCTGTCCGAAGTGCAGCGGGCGTCCGATCTGACGGACATCCACTACATACGGCAGAAAGAGCCCAAAGGGCTCGGCCACGCCATCTGGTGCGCCCGCAAGTTTATCGGTAACGAGCCGTTCGCTGTTCTGCTCGGCGACGATATTGTGCAATCGGACACCGTTCCGTGTCTTAAGCAGATGATGAACGTGTTCGAAGAAGTGCAAGGCAGCGTGCTTGCGGTGCAGCGGGTCGCACGGGACGAAGTGTCCCGGTACGGCATCGTCGATCCCGATCCGGAATCGGATCCCGAGGCTCCGCTGATCCGCGTCCGCGGCGTGGTGGAGAAGCCCGCGCCGGACAAAGCGCCTTCCAACATCGCCATTATGGGACGATACATTTTGACCCCCGCCATCTTCGACTTGCTGGAGACGCAGAATACCGGAGCCGGCGGCGAAATCCAGCTGACCGACGCGATCTACCGGCTGCTCGCGGACGAGGCCATTTATGCCTACACGTTCGAGGGCAAGCGCTACGATACGGGCGAGAAGATGGGGTATCTGAAGACCATTATCGATTTCGCGCTGGAGCGTCCGGATTTGGGCGAGGAAGTCAGGAAATATTTGCTGGAGAAATTGAATCCGTAAGTGTGTTTTTTAGAGCGCATGAAGCACATGCCGCTTGCCTCGCGATCGGGGCGGGCGGCTTTTTTGTCGGCCGTGGCGGTTGGTAGTTTTGCTAGCGCTGGCCTCAGTCTCATTGCGAGCCACAGCTTATCCGGATGGAATAGGGTCCGATCCTTGATCGCCATGTATTCGTACCCGGTATTTTTAACTTTTATATTTGGAGGGGATTCACATGTTGGATCGCGAATTCGACGCTTATGTAGAGCAGCAGAAACGCTCGGCCACCGGGCAGCGTCTGGAAATGCTGTCGCGGGACTTGACGGGGACGCGCAAGTTGCTGGAGGCTGTGCTGTTACCGACGTTAGGCTCGCTGGACGGGATCATACTGGAATATGAAATGGTCAGCACTACGGGAGTACGCATCTATATTGACGTGTTTTATCCTCCATTGTTTGCCGCTTTTGAGTGCGACGGCTTCGTTGCTCATGGGGAGAATTTGACGCGAGACCGCTTCTCGTTCGAAAAAATGCGGGTGCGCACGATTGCGTTGCAGGGGTTCCGATATCTTCCTTTCAGCTATGACGAATTGGATAAAAAGCCCGAGGCCTGCTGCCGAGCCGTCTATGAGTTGCTGGGGAGGTACGGGAGTCCGCCGGGGGCGAAATTATTTGAACTTTCCGTCAACGAGAGGGAGATTCTAAGGTATGCGTTTGCGCGGAACGGGGCGTTCTCCTTGGCTGAAGCTTGCGCATGTTTGCAGATGAGGGCGAACGCGGCCGGTCAGGTATTGCATAAATTGTCGGACAAAGAGCTGCTTATGCCGCTCGGCGGCGGTTCGGTCCGGCATCACGCCTATATCATTAGCGAGAAGGGCAGAAGGTGTTTTCTTTAATTTTAGTTGGGATGCAATATCGAAAATCGATATTGCAGGCGGGTGGAGAGCCGGATGAGAGGCTGTAATATCGAAAATCGATATTGGAGACGGGTGGAGAGCCGGATGAGAGGCTGCAATATCGAAAATCGATATTGGAGACGGGTGGAGAGCTGGATGAGAGGCTGTAATATCGAAAATCGATATTGCAGGCGGGTGGAGAGCCGGATGAGAGGCTGCAATATCGAAAATCGATATTGGAGACGGGTGGAGAGCCGGATGAGAGGCTGCAATATCGAAAATCGACTCTACGGTCGGGCGCCAATCGTAAAATCCCTCCAACTCCCCCCGCCGTCTTGGAAGATAGGAAGAATTCCTGTAGACTAAAGGTAAACGTCATGGAGGAACACATGATCGCATCTCCTTCTTTTTATCGTTCCTGGAGGCACGTCTTCAAGCTCGATCCGGACCGCGACATCGACGACGAAGCGCTGGGCCGGATTTGCCTGTCCGGCACCGACGCGGTTCTGGTCGGCGGCTCGAGCGGCGTTACCTTCGACAATACGGTAGAGCTGATGTCCCGCATCCGGCGGTACGAAGTGCCGTGCGCGTTCGAGCTGTCGGACCCGGCCTGCGCCGTGCCCGGATTCGACGGTTATTTCATCCCGATGGTGCTGAACGCGGCGCGCAAGGAATGGGTGATCGGCCGGCAGGCGGACGCGCTGGCGGATTACGGCCATCTGCTGCCATGGGAGTCCGTCGCGGGCGAAGCCTATCTCGTCCTCAACCCCGACTGCACGGCCGCGCGGCTGACGGAAGCGGAGACGGAGCTCACGCCGGCGCAAGCCGTCGCTTACGGCCGGTTGGCCGACCGGCTTCTTCGCGTGCCGGTGCTGTACATGGAGTACAGCGGCGTCTTCGGGGACATGGCTCTCGTCCGCCGGGTGCGGCAGGAACTGCGGCAAGCCCAGCTCTTGTACGGGGGCGGCATCCGCACGCCTGAGCAGGCGCGGGAAGCGGCCCAAGCGGCGGACACCGTCGTCGTCGGCAACGTCGTCTATGACGACCTGAAGGCGGCCCTTAGCACGGTCGACGCCGTGAAATTCAGCGCAAAGGAGCAAGACCATGTTTTTTGAACCGGCGAACGAACCCGATACAACGGCAAATGCGAGGTCCGGCGGTTACAGCCTGAACATAGACGAGGCGATCAAGCGCCTCAATCCGAAGCAGCGGGAGGCGGCGGTTGCGACCGAAGGGCCGCTGCTGATTATGGCCGGGGCCGGCAGCGGCAAGACGCGCGTGCTGACGCACCGCATCGCGTATTTGATCGCGAAGCGGATCGCGGCGCCCTGGAGCATCCTCGCCATCACATTCACGAACAAAGCCGCTCGCGAGATGCAGGAGCGGGTGTCCAAGCTCGTCGGCCCTTCCGGCGGCGACATCTGGGTGAGCACGTTCCACTCGATGTGCGTGCGCATTTTGCGGCGGGACATCGAGCGCATCGGCTACAGCTCGAACTTCAGCATTCTCGATTCCGCCGACCAGCTGTCGGTCATCCGCAACATCATGAAGGAGCAGAACATCGACTCCAAGAAGTTCGAGCCCAAAGCCATTCAAGCGACGATGAGCGGCGCGAAAAACGAGCTGATCGATCCCCAAATGTACGAGTCGCGGGCGGGGGACTACTTCCAGACGATCGTCGCGAAGGTGTACACGCAGTATCAGAAGCGGCTTAAGAGCAACAACGCGCTCGACTTCGACGACTTGATCATGCTGACGATCCAGCTGTTCAAGGACGTTCCGGAAGTGCTGGACTTTTACCAGAACAAATTCAAATACATTCACGTCGACGAGTATCAGGATACGAACCGCGCGCAGTACGTGCTGTGCCGCATGCTCGCCAGCAAGCATCACAACATCTGCGTCGTCGGCGACAGCGATCAGTCGATCTACCGCTGGCGCGGCGCGGACATCTCGAACATTCTGAACTTCGAGAAGGATTACCCGGAGGCGAAGACGATTCTGCTCGAGCAGAATTACCGTTCGACGTCCAACATTCTCGAAGCGGCCAACCAGGTCATCAAGAACAATATGGGCCGCAAAGCGAAAAACCTGTGGACGGACCAGGGCGCGGGCGAAAAGATTACGGTGTACCAAGGCGATTCCGAGCATGAGGAAGGCTACTTCGTCGCGAGGGAGATCAAGCGCAACTTGCAGAACGGGCGGCGTTACGGCGACCACGCCATTCTGTACCGCACGAATGCGCAGTCCCGGGTGATCGAGGAAGTTTTGATCAAGTCGGAAATTCCGTATCAGATCGTCGGCGGCACCAAGTTCTACGACCGGAAGGAAATCAAGGACATTCTCGCTTACCTCCGCCTCATTTCCAATCCGGACGACGACATCAGCCTGAACCGGATCGTCAACGTGCCGAAGCGGGGGCTCGGCGACACGACGATGACGAAGGTGCAGGAAGAAGCGGCGCGGCGGGGGATTTCCATTTACCGGCTGCTGGCCGAAGGAGACGGCTTGCTCGGAGACGGGCTGTATCATCTCGACATTTCGGCGCGCGCCAAAACCGCCTTGTCGGGCTTCCGCTACCTGATCGCCAACCTGTCCGCCATGGTCGAATATTTGTCCGTGACCGAACTGACGGAGAAAATGCTGGAGATGACCGAGTACCGGCTTGAGCTGCAGCGCGAGAATACGCTCGAATCCAAAGCCCGGCTGGAAAATATCGAAGAGTTCCTGTCCGTCACGCAGGAATTCGAGAAGCGCAGCGAGGACAAATCGCTGGTCGCGTTCCTGACCGATCTGGCGCTCATCGCCGACATCGACACGATGAACGACGCGGAGGAGGACGGCGGCGATGCGGTCGTGCTCATGACGATGCACAGCGCGAAGGGGCTGGAGTTCCCGGTCGTGTTCATCGTCGGCATGGAGGAGGGCGTCTTCCCCGGAAGCCGCGCGTTCCTGGACAACGAAGAGATGGAGGAGGAGCGGCGGCTGGCGTATGTGGGCATTACCCGCGCGGAGAAAAAGCTGTACCTTACCTGCGCGCGCGCCCGCATGCTGTACGGGCGCACGAGCAGCAACGCGCCGTCCCGGTTCCTGCAGGAAATCCCAAACGAGCTCAAGGATTCGGTGGAACCTGCGGGCGGGCGCGTGCAAGGCTCCTATGGCGGCTACGGCGCATCGCGTCTCGGCTACGGCGGAGCGGGCGCGCCGCAAGGGTTCGGCAGCCGGCCGGCGGCGCCGTCTACGGTCGGCGCGTTCGGCTCGCGGCCGCAGCCCGCGGCGGGCGGGGCCCGGCTCGTGCCGCAGCCGGGGGCTGCGGCCGCCGGCCAGGGAGGCGGCCTGTCCGTCGGCGCCGGTGACAAGGTGCAGCACGCCAAATGGGGCGTCGGCACGGTCGTGGCGGTGAAGGGGAGCGGCAACGATACGGAGCTGCAGATCGCGTTTCCGGCGCCGGTCGGCGTCAAGCGGCTGCTGGCCGCCTTCGCTCCGATCACGAAAGTAGGAGGATGAAGACAACATGACGATCCGCAGCTGTACGGAACGTTCGAGCGCCGACGCGTTTTTCTTCCGCCGCTGCGGGAACGGCTGGCCGATCTGGAGGAATACGTCCGGACTTTTCTCATCATGTATAACGAACGGTACGGGAAGCAGATTGCCGGCTTGCGGCCGGAAGTGATGCAGGCTTTGCGGGCTCATCCGTGGCGGGGCAATCTGTTCGAGCTGAAGGATACGATCGAGAGGTTCGTCAAGCAATCGGACGGCGAATATGTCGAGATGGAAGTTCTCCCGCTGCCGGAGCAAGCGGGCTGGGAAGCCGGCCCGGGGCAAGAAGCCGGGAACGCGCAGAAGACCGGCATCGATTTGAACAAGACGCTCGTCGAGATCGAGAAGGACGTCATCCGGCTGGTGCTGGAGCGGGAGAACAACAATCAGTCCTCCGCCGCCAAACGTCTCGGCATCAACCGGTCCACGCTTTGGAGGAAGATCAAGCAATAATTTGGCGAGACGGGCGGATAATGATTTATACAGACAAAGGATGACATGCCTATTTCGTAACGAAGAGAGGGTTATTCGCATGGCGGAACCGCTAACGCGGATGAAGGAGCTCGTTGCGACGTTGAACGAGCACAGCTATCGCTACTACACGGAAGACAACCCCACGATCAGCGATAAAGAGTACGATGCGCTATACGACGAATTGCTCGCCCTGGAGGCGCAAACTGGAACCGTCCTGCCGGATTCGCCTTCGCGGCGGGTGGGCGGCGACATCTTGAAGGGCTTCGAGCCGCACCGGCATTTGTCCCGGCTGTGGAGCTTGGACAAGGCCCAAACGGCCGAAGACCTGGCGGCATGGGAGACGAGGGTCAAGAAGCTCATCGCTGATTACAACGCCCGCAACCCGGAACGGCCGCTGCCGGACCCGGAATATGTCGTGGAGCTCAAGTACGACGGTCTGACGCTCAACCTGACATACCGGGACGGCGAGCTGGTCCAGGCAGCCACCCGGGGCAACGGTACCGTCGGGGAGGGCATTCTCGCCCAGGTTCGCACCATCCGGTCGGTGCCGCTGACGATTCCGTTCGCGCAGGGAACGATCGAGGTGCAGGGCGAAGGCATCATGCGCCTATCCGTGCTGGAGCAGTACAACAAGACGGCGGCGGAGCCGCTCAAGAACGCCCGCAACGGAGCGGCCGGCGCGCTGCGCAACCTCGATCCGCGCGTCACCGCCTCGCGCCGGCTGGACGCCTTCTTCTACAATGTCGGCTTCTTCGAAGGCGTGGAGCTGCGCAATCATCGGGAGATGATGGATTTTCTGCGCGAAAATCGCTTCCCGGTCAACCCTTACGTCCGGTACTTCACCGATTTCAGCGAATTGACGGAGGAGTTGGCGCAAATCGAGGAACGGCGGCACAGCCTCGACTACCTGATCGACGGGGCGGTCGTCAAGATCGTCGATTTCGCCACGCGCGAAGCGCTCGGCTACACGGACAAGTTCCCCCGCTGGGCGATCGCCTTCAAGTTCGAGGCGGAAGAGACGACGACCGTCCTCGAATCGGTGTCCTGGGAAGTCGGCCGCACGGGCAAAATTACGCCTTTGGCCCGCGTCGAGCCGGTCGAGCTGGCCGGCGTGACGGTGCAGAACTGCACGTTGAACAACATAGGGGACATCGAGCGGAAAAACCTGAAAAACGCCTTGGGCACGCGGGTGTTCATCCGCCGTTCGAACGACGTCATTCCCGAAATTCTCGGCAAGGCCGACGACAGCGAGATCGGTTCGGCGATCGAATACCCGACCGTGTGCCCCGGGTGCGGTTCTCCGCTTGAAATGCGCGGGGCGCATCTGTTCTGCAACAACCGGCTCGGCTGCAAGCCTCAGGTCGTCGGGCGCATTACGCATTTCGCGTCCCGCGATTGCATGGATATCGAGACGTTCAGCGGCAAGACGGCGGAGCAGCTCTACGAGGAGTTGGGCGTTCGCGACCCGGCGGACTTGTACGGGTTGACGTTCGAGGACCTCGTCAAGCTCGAACGGTTCGGCGAGAAGAAGGCGAACAATCTGCTGGCCGCGATCGAGAAGTCGAAGTCGCGGGATCTGGCCGCGTTCCTCAATGCGCTCGGCATTCCGAATACCGGCAAGGCGACGGCGAAGACGCTGGCGGATCATTACGGCGATCTCGACAAGCTGATGGCGGCCGAAGCCGAAGAGCTGACGGCGCTGCCCGACGTGGGCGGCATCGTGGCGGAGAGCATCGCGAGCTTCTTCCGCGATCCGCTCGTGCGGGCGAGCATCGCCCGGATGCGGGAAGCCGGCGTCCGCGCGGAAGCCGAGCGGCCGGCCGCGGAAGCGGCGGATGCGAGCCATCCGCTGTTCGGCAAGACGGTGGTGCTCACCGGCACGCTGACGCGCTTCACCCGCGACGAGGCGTCGAAGCGGCTGGAAGCGCTCGGCGCCAAGGTGGCCGGCAGCGTATCGAAGAAGACCGACCTCGTCATCGCCGGGGAGAACGCCGGGAGCAAGCTGACGAAGGCTCGCGAGCTTGGCATTCCGGTGCTCGAGGACGAAGAGGAGATGGCTCGGCTTCTCGGATTGTAGCACCGGCTCGATTCAGGCCACGCAAATAAGCAGCTCCCGATTTCCGGGGCTGCTTATTTCATTGGCGAGGGGAGGGCGCGATGGGCTGCGTCTTGCCCCTTATTTTAACATTTTTACGGGCTTATCCCCGCAGTTCAGTGGACGGAAACCGCCCATAGGTGGAGGCAACCGATCGAGGAGCGAAACAGCAGCAGAGAACGAATATTTCATCTGAGGCACGGGGATAAATAAGCCTTCAAAAGCCCCGGGAAAGGACATGACAGTTACATAAAAAATCCCCCACTGCCTTCGAGTGCGGGCAGGGGGGCGTTCCTCCTTATAGCATTTTTGCCTTTCTGGCCAGACGCTTGTATTGAAAATAAACCGTGCAGCCGATGCAATAGCCGAGCAAAGCCACCCCGGCAGCCAGAAGCAGCATGGCCGCAAACACGTAACCGGCGATCGTCCAGCCGATTAGGAAGGAGAGCAAGGACAAGGTGAGGAACAGAACGGCCAACGAATTGTTGAAGCGCTGCAGTTCCTCGGCCTGCGTCTCGCGGCCTTCCGTCCGCAGAAACGGCTTAGCCAGCCGCACGAACGCGTTCCATTTGCCGCCCGTAAACAGACCGACCGCTTGAACGATCCATAATACCGCCAGCAGCCAAGGTTGTTGGAACAGGAAGGAGAGGATGACGAAGAGGACGATTCCCGTCTGATTCGCTTTAATATAGGGCATCGGAATCTCACGCATGAGGAGACACCTCCGAAACGTAAATGGTTAACCCGTTAATTCCAACTTAACCGATTGGGTATTAATCGTCAACTGTTTTATATATTTATGAAGCGAAATACGTAAAATCGACGGCTTAGCCAAGCTCGGCAGAAGAGAGGAAACTCCATATAATGGTGCTTGTAATCGATGGGCGACCTATGGTACATTATTCTTCGCCGCTTCGAAAGGGCGGCCAAGTTTAAAAGAGTTTCAAAAAAAGTAGTTGACATACTTTTGAGAAGCTGATAATATTTATTTCTGTCGCCGCCGAAAACGGCGATCGCGACGAACGCAACAAACTTGTTCCTTGAAAACTGAACATCGAGCGTAATACGGACCCTGTCACTCGTTTGAGTGGCGGACAACGATTTGACTTTTTGAGCCAACGGGGCTCTTCAATAAGGATTACCTTTATGGAGAGTTTGATCCTGGCTCAGGACGAACGCTGGCGGCGTGCCTAATACATGCAAGTCGAGCGGACTTTCAAGGGAGCTTGCTCCCGCGAAGGTTAGCGGCGGACGGGTGAGTAACACGTAGGCAACCTGCCCGCAAGACCGGGATAACATTCGGAAACGAATGCTAAGACC
>NZ_AUCP01000033.1 GCF_000429825.1 Cohnella thermotolerans DSM 17683 | reverse complement strand
AGGACGGCGAAATCTGGTGTTGTACGGCCCCGTCGGCACCGGCAAGACGCACCTGGCCATTGCGGCTGGGCTGCGTGCCTGTGAGCTCGGGATGACAGTGAAGTTTTACACGGTCGCAAAGCTGGTGATGCGTTTGGCTGAAGCGAAGCGCGGCGGCACGCTCGAACGCCTAATGAGCGAGATCCAGCGCTGCCAGCTTCTCATTCTCGATGAGTGGGGGTATATCCCCGTTGACAAGGACGGCTCGCAGCTGCTCTTCCGTGTCATTGCCGACAGCTACGAGAGCCGCAGTCTGGTTATTACGACCAATCTGGAGTTCTCCAAATGGGGGACCGTCTTCACCGATGACCAGATGGCCGCGGCGATGATTGACCGTTTGGCGCACCACGGGCACCTGCTCGTATTCGAAGGCGAGAGCTACAGTCGGAGGATACACCATCCTGGAGCATTGCACAGACTGCGAACGCGAGATACTAGACGATTACTGGTGCGATGAACCGAACGAACCGGCTGACGCCTGGACGCCGGATGACGGGGAAACCGATCCGTTTTGTTTGCCGACACTCAATCAATAATCAGCGGAGCCCTTCGGGGCTCCCAAGGGAGGTATGCGGGATATGGAATCAAAGTAACGGAATGCGAAAGCGTGGAAGATTTTATTGCTGTATTCAAACAACGGTAAGAAAAATTCGGTTCGGAAGGCATTGAGTGGTCGATCAGCACAGTTAATCAACTTGTGCTGATATGGGTTGAGGATATCGTGCGCTACAGTTCTCGTTACAGGGATAGCTCGGAGCAGCTGCGCCGCATACAATGCTTAATCGAAGCGGCAAAGCAAATAAAAGACGTCCCCGCCTGACGATTGCACAACGCCATATGGGCCGGATGGGAACCGGCCGAAACGATTCCCCAGTAACGGGGACGTACCGAGAACCCCTTCCTTGAGCTGAATGTGCATGGTTGGCCTTACATGACTGTCCTTTACATAACCCCTTCTGAAGACAACGTGAAATTGCAGAAGAGTGAGTGATATCTGCGGTTACGTTTCAAGTACTTTGGGAGGCGAAGAAGTTGATCAAAGTAATATAAAAAGGGAAAACAATCGCAATACCAATTATTATCAGACCAATTGCCGGAAGTGGTTTATCTTGGGGATTCGTAATCGGGTACTGAGAAGCAAACGTTAAGGTAAAAATCAAAAAATACGGAATCCATAATACGGAAAGCACATTTTTTATCCTGCGATTACCGAATAAGTTTTTAGTAAGAATATAACACAGAATTGAAAATGCAATATAAATCAACAAGATCGAGATGTTAATTAGTGTACCAATATGATGGAATCCTGTTATTCTTTGAATCCGATAATAATTGACCCACATTTCAGTGTGAGCAAAGAAAGCAAGTGCGTACATAACGCTAATGCCATTTAATTTTAAGAACGTTACCATGCAGTTACCTCCAAGCTTGTCTCACCACTTATCTCTTACAAATTATAATAAGTGAAACTATTCCTTAGTAATAAGACATTAGTACCATGGAACTATTCCGATGTTTTGCAACAATATGGTACAATTGGTCATTCCAAATGTTGGGAGGTATATGCAATGTCGAAGGTTAAGGTAATGCTGTCTCCTGTCGCCGTATTCTTACTCCTTTTTGCTGGTGTGGCATCTGCAGAACCATCACAGGGAGATCAAGATTCAAATTTAACACAGCAGCTTAGGCAGATTCATCAGAAAGTGGTTGAGAATGGACTTGCTTCTTTAACGGATGACGGCCAAATCGTTATAAATGCAACTGCTTCGGAACTTGGGGTAGACTCTGATCTGTTTGATAAATACCTACAAAATATGGACGCTATTAATTTTGATGTTAGCATTGGTGGAGTATCTTTTGATGATCACTTCAATATAAAAGTAGGTTCGCAAACTGAAGTTGCCGAAGCTGTTTATCAAAATTCACTGGATAAAAGAGCAGAGGGAGAGCAACTTGTAGTTCCTTTCTCTGATCCAGGTGCTCCTGTATTACAAGCATATTCCATTGCCAATAGTAATTATCATACTGTTGTCAATTATTACAACGCTCTTGCAACAGGCATTTACGCGGACCCGACAGCTGCTTATGAAGCTACAGTCGGAATGTGGGTTGCCAAAGTAAGACCAGGTGGAGATTGGGATTATAAAGTTGTTTCGGGATACTCATCTTATTATAAAGAATGGGAAGCATCAGGCTGAATATCCTGCCGCGCTTGGGCAAACTCAAAGTGTAAGCGGGCCGGCCTTCCTATCCTCTCCCCGCATGCGCTGCGTCATACACACGCAGTCCACTTGCTCGAAGCCGGCGCAAACATAAAATACGTGTCCGAGCGTCTTGGACACAAGAGCGTCAAGATCACCGCGGACACGTATTTGCACGTTACCCAAAAGATCGAAGACGACGCTTTGGCGCTTTACGAACAATACGTCCATGCGTAGTTAAGGGGCAAAAAGGGGGCAAAAGCCGCTTTTTAACCCTTGCCATGAGCCGAAAACCATTGATAAATCAAGGTTATCCGATGCTCCCCTCCATCTCGAACTTGATGAGACGGTTCATCTCGACGGCGTACTCCATCGGGAGCTCCTTCGTGAACGGCTCGATGAAGCCCATGACGATCATTTGCGTCGCTTCGGCTTCCGACAACCCGCGGCTCATGAGGTAAAACAGCTGATCCTCGGACACCTTGGACACGGTCGCTTCGTGCTCCAGCGTAATGTTGTCGTTCATGACTTCGTTATACGGGATCGTGTCGCTCGTCGACTGGTTGTCGAGAATGAGCGTATCGCATTTGACGTTCGCCTTCGCGCCTTCGGCGTTGCGGCCGAAGGAAGCGATGCCGCGGTACGTCACCTTGCCGCCATGCTTGGAGATCGACTTCGACACGATCGTCGACGTCGTTTCCGGCGCCAGGTGAAGCATTTTCGCCCCGGCATCCTGATGCTGCCCTTTGCCGGCGACGGCGATGGAGAGCACCATGCCTTTCGCGCCGCGGCCTTTGAGCACGACTGCCGGGTATTTCATCGTCAGCTTGGAGCCGATGTTGCCGTCGACCCACTCCATCGTCGCGTTCTCTTCGGCGACGGCGCGCTTCGTGACGAGATTGTAGATGTTCGGAGCCCAGTTCTGGATCGTCGTGTAGCGGACGCGCGCGTCCTTCTTGACGATGATCTCGACGACCGCGCTGTGGAGCGAGTTCGTGCTGTAAATCGGGGCCGTGCAGCCTTCGACGTAATGGACGAAGCTGCCTTCGTCGGCTATAATGAGCGTGCGCTCGAACTGTCCCATATTCTCGGAGTTGATGCGGAAATACGCCTGCAGCGGAATTTCGCACTTCACGCCTTTCGGAACGTAGATGAAGCTGCCGCCCGACCATACCGCGCTGTTGAGCGCCGCGAACTTGTTGTCCGCCGGCGGAACGACCGTGCCGAAGTATTCCTTGAACAGCTCCGGATGCTCGCGAAGCGCGGAGTCGGTATCCATGAAGATAACGCCTTGCTTCTCGAGGTCTTCCTGCATGTTATGGTAGACGACTTCCGATTCGTACTGGGCGGACACGCCGGCCAGGAACTTCTGCTCCGCCTCCGGAATGCCCAGCTTGTCGAACGTCGCTTTGATCTCTTCCGGCACTTCTTCCCACGTCTTGCCTTGCTTCTCGGACGGCTTGACGTAATATTGAATGTCGTCGAAGTCCAGTTCGTCAAGATTGCCTCCCCAACGCGGCAGCGGCATCTTGCCAAACTGCTCGAGCGACTTGAGGCGGAACTTCAGCATCCATTCCGGCTCGCCCTTCATTTCCGAGATCGTGCGGACGATCTCCGGCGTCAATCCTTTGCCGGATTGGAATATCGCCTTATGCTCGTCGCGGAACCCGTACTTGTACTCTTCCAGCTCGGGCATTTGTTTCGCCATGACGATCAACCTCCCTGTTTATATAATTCGCGGCCGATGGCTCGGTTCCCCGCTTGGCCTTACTCTTCGATGCCTTCATGCTGCCCTTGGCCGTGCTCGATTCCTTTGCGAAGCGCGTTCCAGGCTAGCGTGGCGCATTTGATGCGCGCCGGGAACTTGTTCACGCCGGACAGCGCAGCGATGTCTTCGTACTCTTCGAATTCTACACCTTCCCCTTTCATCAGGGAAGAAAATTTATCGGCCAGGGCGAGCGCCTCGGAAGTCGTCTTGCCCTTGACCGCGTCGGTCATCATCGAAGCCGAGGACATGCTGATCGAGCAGCCTTCTCCGGTGAACCTGGCGTTCTTCACGACGCCGCCTTCGATTTGCATTTGCAGGCTGATCCGGTCGCCGCAGGTCGGATTGTTCAGGTTGACCGTTACGGAGCCGTCGTCCAGCGTCCCGCGGTTGCGGGGATTTTTATAATGATCCATAATGACGCGGCGATAAAGGTCGTCGAGCGGATTCATCCGAAATACTCCTTTGTCTTGATCAGCGCGTCGGCGAGACGGTCGACGTCCTGCTCGGTATTGTATAGATAAAAGCTGGCCCTGGCCGTCGCGCTCACCTTCAGCCAGCGCATGAGCGGCTGGCAGCAATGGTGCCCGGCCCGGATGGCGATGCCTTCCGTATCGAGCACCGTCGCCACGTCGTGGGGATGCACGTCGCCGAGGTTGAACGTGACGAGGCCGGCCCTATCTTCCTTCGGCCCGTAGATCGTAATGCCGTCGATGGCGGACAGCCGCTCGATGGCGTATTTCGCGATTTTCTTCTCGTGGCGGTCGATCTCGTCCAGGCCGACGCTCTCGAGGAAATCGATGGCTGCGCCGAGGCCGACCGCCCCGGCGATAATCGGCGTTCCGCCTTCGAATTTCCATGGGAGATCCTTCCAGCTCGATTCGTACAGATCGACGAAATCGATCATCTCGCCGCCGTACTCGACCGGCTCCATTCGCTCGAACAGCTGCGCCTTGCCGTAAAGCGCGCCGATTCCGGTCGGTCCGCACATTTTATGCCCGGAGAACGCATAGAAATCAACGTCGAGCGCCCGAACGTCCACTTTCAGATGCGGCGTGCTCTGCGCGCCGTCCACGACGATAACCGCCCCGTTGCGATGGGCGATCTCGGCGATCCTCGCGATCGGATTGACCGTGCCGAGCACGTTGGAGACATAGGCGATGGCGACGATCTTCGTGCGCTCGTTCACCGTGCTCTCCACGTCCGCCAGGCTTACGGTGCCGTCCGGCTGGAGCGGGATGTACTTCAACGTCGCGCCCGTCGCTTTCGCCGCCTGCTGCCATGGAATGAGATTGCTGTGGTGTTCCATCGGCGTAATGACGATCTCGTCGCCGGGCTTCAGCACCTGGCGGGCGTAACCGTGCGCGACCAAGTTGAGCGAAGCGGTCGTGCCGCGGGTGAACACAATCTCGCGCGTGGAAGCTGCGTTCAGGAACCGCGCCACCTTCTCGCGCGCTCCCTCGTAAGCGTCCGTCGCCCGCGATCCGAGCGTATGCACGCCGCGGTGCACGTTCGCGTTGTCCCATTCGTAATAGCGTTTGACCGCTTCAATGACGCTGCGCGGCTTCTGGGAGGTCGCGGCGTTGTCGAGATAGACGAGCGGATGGCCGTTGATTTCCTGATGGAGAATCGGGAACTCGGCTTTGAGCGCGATCGGATCCATTTACCCCAGCTTCCTTTCCAAAATGCGTTGCAGCTGCTCGCGCACGACTTCCAGCGGAATTTCGGAAACGACCGGATCGAGGAAGCCGTAGATGATGAGCCGTTCCGCTTCCGCGCGGGAGATGCCGCGCGACATCAGATAATACACCTGCTCCGCATTGACCTGGCCTACGCTTGCCGCGTGGCCGGCTTTGACGTCGTCTTCGTCGATCAGAAGAATCGGGTTGGCGTCGCCGCGCGCCTTCGGGCTCAGCATGAGCACCCGCTCCGTCTGCTGGCCGTTCGCTTTGGTCGCGCCTTTCTCGATCTTCGTCACGCCGTTGATAATAGCCGTCGCTTCGTCCTTCATGACGGCGCGGGTCACCATGTCGCTCTCGGAGGAGCGGCCGATGTGAACGGCGCCCGTCGTCACGCTCATCCGCTGCTGGCCGGTGCCGACGGAGATGATCTTGGCGTCCGAGGTCGAGCCGTTGCCCTTGAGAATCGTCTTCGTATCCGACAGCGTATTGCCTTCGTGCATGTCGCCGATGAGCCATTCGACGCGTCCGTCGTTGTCCAGAACGGCGCGGCGGTACGAGATGTCGATCGCCGAGCTATCCATATGATGCACGGCGGCATATTGAACATGCGCGCCCGCCTTGGCGAACACTTCGACCGCTCCGTTATGGAGCAGCGTAATGTCCGTGTCGCCCAGGGCCGAAGAGACGTTCTCCACGAAGGAGACGCGGCTGTTCGCTTCCGCAATGACGAGAATATGCGGCACGAACGTCGCTTCCGCGTCGTCGGCGAACAGAATCGCCTGCACGGGAGCCTCGATCTCCACGCCGCGCGGCACGTACAGGAACACGCCGCCGTTCCACAGCGCTCCGTGCATGGCCGCCAGCTTGTGCTCGTCGCGGGCGTAAGCCGTCATCAAGTGCGCGCGAATCAGCTCTTCGTGCGTGCGCGCGGCTTCTTCCAGGCTGGCCAGCACGACGCCCTTCGCCTTCAGATCTTCGGGCAGCCGCGTGTAAACGACGGAAGAATTATGCTGGACGATGACGGCTCCGTCGCCTTGCGCGTCCAGCATGGAAGCGATCGCTTGCGGCAGCTCCGCAAGCGCGGCAACCGTCTTGCCCGGGCGGTGCACGCCTTGAACGTTCAGCGTCCAGCGCTGGATCGGCGTTTTCTCCGGCTTGGGCAGTTCCAGGGTCGCGGCCCATTCGCCCGCTTGCTCCCGCCAGGCGACGAGCCAGGACGGCTCGTTCTTGCTGCGGGCGATCGCGGAGGCGGCTTCGCGGCCGAAAGAGGTGGTCGGTGTACTCATGATAGTTGCCTCCCTTGTCCTCTTTATGCTTGGCCGACCGTCTCGTCGACGATGCCCAGCTCTTCTTTAACCCAATCGTAGCCTTCCGCTTCCAGCCGTTCCGCGAGTTCCGGCCCGCCGGATTTCACGATGCGGCCTTGCATCATGACGTGAACGTAGTCCGGTTTGATATAGTTCAACAAACGCTGATAGTGAGTGATGATCAGGAAGCTGCGCTCCGCGGACCGCATGGCGTTGACACCGGCCGCAACGATCTTGAGCGCGTCGATGTCGAGACCGGAGTCGATCTCGTCCAGAATGACGAGCTTCGGCTCCAGCATCATCATCTGGAGAATTTCATTGCGCTTCTTCTCCCCGCCGGAGAAGCCCTCGTTCAGATAGCGATGCATGAACTCGGGATTCATCTCGAGCTCCTTCATCTTGCCTTCCATCAGGCGCACGAACTTGATGAGGGAGATTTCGTTGCCTTCGCCCCGGCGCGCGTTGATGGCGCTGCGAAGGAAGTCGGCATTGGTGACGCCCGTAATTTCGCTCGGGTATTGCATCGCCAGGAACAGGCCGGCGCGCGCGCGCTCGTCGACGTCCATCTCCAGAACGTTCTCGCCTTCCAGAAGCACTTCGCCTTCGGTCACTTCGTATTTCGGGTGTCCCATGATCGAGGAAGCGAGCGTGCTCTTCCCGGTGCCGTTCGGGCCCATGATCGCGTGCACTTCGCCGGCGCCGATCTTCAAATCGAATCCTTTCAATATTTCTTTACCTTCAATGGCCGACTTGAGGCCACGGATTTCGAACATGCTGGACATGGTGTTTTCCCTCCAGAGATTTGCGGAGGCAGAAGAAGCTGTGGTTGACCACTTGCTGCGCCAAGCCAGTGCTTCCGCATCCTAAATTATAATTATTTTAATTTGATTCTCACTGATTCTCAACCTCCATTTTATGAAAACGGCTTGAAAAACGCAAACCTCGCTATTCATAAACGGTGGACGTCAAGAATCGCCACGACGTTGTCGATTACCCCGCGATCGCCCGCCTGACGGCTTCGGCTTTCGCTTGAAATTCTGCGTCGGTCAGCACGGGCGTTCGGCCGGGCTCCGCGAACTCCTCTTCCAGACGCAGCCAGGATTTGCAGCCGCCGTATATATCCTTCATCGGGATGTCGATCGGCTCGTCAAGCTTGTAAACCCGAAGCAGCAGCACGTGAAGCGGCTTCGTTTTTTTCCACCTGAGCCTCTCCTCGGCATAATCTTCGGTCCATATGTGCATCGCGTTCAGCCGCTTGAGCGTCTCGGCGTCCGTCACCTCGATGTCGTCTTCGACTTCGGCGTACGATGTCACCCGCACCGTCTCCGGATGAGCCGCCGCTTCCTCCTTCGTGCGGTCCACTGCGTCCCGGGACTCGGGCTTCACCAGCTCCGGGCGCTGATGCTCATAGGAAGGAAAAAGATAAAAGCGCGGGCTCTCGAGACGAAATTCCTTCGTCTCCTCGGCGATTCCGCCCTTGCGGAGCACGATCGACTGCCGGCCCTCTTCGAGCGCCTTCACGGCAACCGCCCATTCCCTGAGCGCGATCGGTCGTTCCATTTTCGGTCATCTGACTCCCTTCGTTTCTCTATATTCCGATTATAACATAACGGTTATCGATGGATGAAACGGCCTTTGTCCGCTCGGCCGACGAATGTGGTTCGCCGCATCGTGCGCGGTCGCGCCGGAGACTGCGGATAAGCCGCTTTCAACGGCGGCCCAATTGCTTTATACTGTCTTAAGGCAAAGTCCTTCGTCGGAAGGACGCACGAGCATGTCGAATTTTTATGGAGGTGGACGTCAATTGAGCCAGTATCATCCGCTCAGCGAAGCGGAAGCAATCGAAATTGCGCGCTCGGTCAAGGAAGTATTCCCGACCGAAGATGAGCTCGTCTCCCGGGAGATCGGCGACGGCAACCTGAATTTGGTCTTCCATATTACCCAGCCGGCAACCGGCCGCAGCCTGATCATCAAGCAAGCGCTGCCTTACGCAAAGGTGGTAGGCGAATCGTGGCCGCTGTCGCTGGACCGGGCGCGGATCGAGAGTGAAGCGCTCGTCAAGCAGGGCGAACTCGCCCCGGGATTGGCGCCGCGCGTCTACAAGACGGATGCGGAGCTCGCGCTGACCGTCATGGAGGACTTGAGCGATCACGTCATTATGCGCCGCGGACTGATCGAAGGCGGAATCTATCCGAAATTCGCCGAGCATATATCGGAATTTATGGCCCGCACGTTGTTCTTCACCTCCGATCTGGGCATGAACCAGCAGGAGAAGAAGCGGCTCGTGCAGCAATTCGTCAATCCGGATTTGTGCAAAATTACCGAGGATTTGATTTTCCAGGATCCTTATTTCGACGCCGAGACGAACAACATCGAAGCCCACATTCGGGACGCCGCGGAAGCGATTTGGCAGAACGAGAAGCTGCTGTTCGAGGTGGCGCTGCTGCGCGAGAAGTTCCTGACGCACGCGCAGGCGCTGCTGCACGGCGACCTGCACACGGGAAGCATCTTCATTACGCCGGAATCGACCAAGGTCATCGATCCGGAATTCGCCTACTACGGGCCGATCGGCTTCGACGTCGGGGCGGTCATCGCCAACCTGCTGCTTAACTTTGCCGCGCAGGAGCACTGGAGCGCGGACGAGGCTTCGCGCCGCGACCGCCGCGCTTATCTGCTGAACACGGTGCGCGACGTCTGGAACCTGTTCGAGGCGAAATTCCGCAAGCTGTGGAACGAGCACGGCGTCGATCGGGTCGCCCGAGCGGCCGGCTACCAGGACGACTACATGCGCAGGCTGCTCAAGGATACGGTCGGCTTCGCCGGCGCGAAGACCGTTCGCCGCGTCTACGGCCTGGCGCACGTCGCCGATATCGACACGATTCCGGACGCGGCAGTCCGCGAGCGCGCCCAGCGGCTGGCGCTTGCCATCGGTACCGGTCTTATTCTTCATCACCGCCAGGCGGAATCGATCGACGACGTCATCCGCATCGCCGAACAAGCGGTCGGCAACTGATCGCCGGCCAGAATTAAAGGAGACATGAACATGAACGAGCATGATACGTCCGCAGCTTCGAAGGTGCTGCAGTCGGTGCGTTGGGCGGACGGCGTGTTGGAGCTGCTGGATCAGCGGCTGTTGCCCGAGCAAATCGTCTATTTGGAGCTCAGGACGCCGAAGGACGTGTGGGAAGCGATCCGCGAGCTGAAGGTGCGCGGCGCCCCGGCGATCGGCATCGCCGCCGCCTACGGCGTCGCGCTCGGGGTGAGCGGCTTCGACGGTACGCCTGGCGAGATGGCGGAGGAAGCACGCCGTCATGCGGAATATTTGGCGACTTCGCGTCCGACGGCGGTCAACCTGTTCTGGGCTTTGGACCGGATGAAAGCACGGGCCGCGGCACTGGCGGAAGCCGGCATCGCGGGCGCCAAGTTCGCCGAGGCGCTGGTGGACGAAGCCAAGCAAATTCAAGCGGAAGACGAGGAGACGAACCGCCGGATCGGCGAGCACGCGCTATCGCTGTTCCGGGACGGGATGGGCGTCCTGACGCATTGCAACGCCGGCGGGCTGGCCACCTCCAAATACGGAACGGCGCTGGCTCCGTTTTATTTGGCGCTCGAGCAGGGCATCCATCTGAAAGTGTTCGCCGACGAGACGCGGCCGGTGCTGCAAGGCGCGCGCCTGACGGCGTTCGAGCTTCAGCAGGCCGGCGTCGACGTCACGCTCATTACCGACAATATGGCGGGACACGTCATGTCCAAGGGATGGGTGCAGGCGGTCATCGTCGGTACGGACCGCGTCGCCGCCAACGGAGACGTTGCGAACAAGATCGGCACCTACAGCGTTGCCGTGCTTGCCAAGGCGCACCAAATCCCGTTCTATGTAGCTTGTCCGCTCTCGACCATCGATTTGTCGACGCCAACCGGCGCCGACATTCCGATCGAAGAACGCCATCCGGACGAAGTGACGCAAGGCTTCGGCCGCAGAACGGCGCCGGAGGGCGTAGCGGTATACAATCCGGCATTCGACGTCACGCCTCACGAGCTGGTGACGGCGATCATTACGGAGAAGGGCATCGTCAGAGCCCCTTACGATTCCGGCCTGCGCGCGCTGTTCGAGAATTGATCGAAGGCGGCGGAACGCCCGTATTCCAGGTTATTCGGCGTGAGCTTTGGCGCCGGCGGCGGCCATGACGGCTATCGCACGGCGGCCGGTCATTCCCGGTTCGATGCCAAGGCTCCGCGCCGTATCGGTTACGGATTCCAGCGGCGCTTCGAGCAGCTGTTCGAAGGTGCGCACGCCGACCGCCCTTCCGGCAATGATCCGGCGGTCTTTGAGGCGTTCGTTCAGCAGTTGGACGTCCAAGGCACCGCACATGATGTAACCGTTCCCGGCCGTAATCGCCAGCAGAGTCGTACCCGGCAAGAGCACTTCGGCTCCGAGCGCCGTATGTCCCTCGATGTCGAACGGAACAAGACGCATCATCTGTATCACCTCCGAGACGGCCGCTAACGGCAGAATCCAGGACGATGAATCGTCCTTTCGATCTAATTTATGCGAAGAACTAACCGAATCGTACCAAAAAGGCGGATAGGCCTTTACCCAAAAAGAACTATTTCGAAAGATACAAACATGATATATTGAGAGAGTAAGTTTCTTTTTTTATACCCATGGGCTTGACGGAGGCTTCCTAGCAAACATGACAAAAGCAAAAAAACTACGACAGCAAGATTCACTAACAGGATTTTCCTTTCTTTTGTCGAAGTAAAAGGGGATCAACTTTGTAAAGGAGTTGCCCCCTATGCTTCCTAAAAATCGGTTAGGTGCTGCCCCCCGGATCTATTTCCGAACCGAAATGACGCACTGCCCGCATTGCGAAACGAAGCTGCAACGTTCGCATACGGCCTGGCATAAAAAGATTTCCACGCTGAACGGTGTCATCGACGCATGGAGCATGGCGTACGCTTGCAAGAATCCAACATGCTCGCATACGGGCGTCTCGTATAAATCAGCCGAAGCGGAGATGCTCAGCATGAAGCACTCGTCCTATGGCTACGATGTGCTGGCTCTGGTCGGCGAGTTGCGATTCAAGCATCATATGACGGTTAAAGAACTGACGGACACCCTGAACGAACGCGGAATCCAAACGAGCGAACGTCACGCGCAAAATCTGTATGAGCGGTATCAAGTCCTTTTGGCTGCCAGTCTCGATGACCATGTCCGCAAGGTACTGGCCGAAACGACGGAACAAAACGGCGGCATCATCTTATCCATGGATGGCGTCCAGCCGGAAAAGGGCAACGAAACACTGTATGTGCTGCGCGAAGTATTCAGCGGGACGGTGCTTGCCGCGAAGAACATGAAAAGCGGCGCAGCGGCAGAATTGCAAACGCTCATCCTGCCCGTGATCGAACTCGGCTTTCCCATTGTCGGGATCGTCAGCGACGGCCAGCATTCGATCCGCCTGGCGTTTGAAGGCCTGCTACCCGACGTTCCGTATCAGTATTGCCAGTATCATTACTTGAAGGATATTGCAAAACCGGTAGTGGACGCGGATCGCAAACTCAAGACGGAACTAAAGAAAAGCATGCGCGGAATTCGAGAAGTCGAGCGTAAAATCGAACAAATCGAAAATCGCGCCAGCGAAAACGAAACCATTGCCGCGAGCGAATCCACAAAGGAACAACCGACGGCGGAAATGGCCGAAGCTCAGATCACCAAGAAATACATCGCGGCCGTTCGCGCCTTACTGCTAGAAGATGGTGATCCCCCGCTCGAGTTGCCGGGTATGCTGATCTACGAACGCGCGCAAGCGATTCAAGCCTCGTTAGCTCGATGCTTGGATAAAAAAGGGGCCTTCGCTCCTTGAAGGTATCGTCCGAATTTTCAGCAAAATAGAACCGCTGCTGCCTGTCTACGAGACCGTGGCTCGGTGGCGAAAGCCGCTGGAACAGATTGCGAACCTATTGGAACCCGAAACGGACAAAACCAGTGAAACGGTGCGATGGGAAATGACCGTGCTGCTGGACTGGATGAAACAAACGTACACCAAGCCCGAAGACGCTCCCATGGTGGACAACATACTCCGGTATACAAACGGGTTCTGGAATGGTCTGTTTACTTGTTACGACGAATACCACCTTCCGCGAACGAACAATGATTTAGAGCAATTTTTTCGGCAGACGAAGGCTAACCACCGCCGCATCACGGGACTTCGGAATTGGAATACCTACATCCAGCGCAATGGCGAATTGATCGTCCTCATTCGGGACGCACTTGGTCAGGAACACATTGAAAGCCGCTTACGCTCCGTTGACTATACCACCTATAAGAAATGTAAATTGGAATGGTGTTCCCGTTTGAACGAGCATGTAGAGCGCAGACGTTTTAATCGAGATCCCAAGGCGTACCTGGCTGCACTTGAGCATGAATGGGAGCAATTGTTTTGTTAGCTAATTATGCTGTCGTAGAAAAAAAACAGATGACGGCTCCTTTTTGTTCCAAGTCGATATCTTGGTGCATGCCCCGACTAACGGAGTCGCCTTGGAGCGTCTGCTTCGGGTCCTGAACGAAGGACATTTCGCCGACTACCGAATTCAATCGGGAATTCGGTTGGGGGAGCGGATCGCGGAGGAGACTTCGAGTGCAGCCTCCTCCGCGCCGATTCTTACCGACGGACTGGATTCCCGTATCCGCGAATACATTCAATCGAACAAGCTGATTCGCGTCAACTTGAACAAAGGCAAGGGCGTCAAGCTGAGCATGCCTTGCCGGGTCGTCAATTTCGATCCCGACCTGGAGCTCCTTACCTTGTACCACGTTGACGAGAAGAGAGTTTATTCGGTCAACCTGAACGAAATCGACGATTTCCTGGAGTAGCAACGGAATGTCCGGCATAAAGAAACGCCGCAACTCGACACGAGTTTGCGGCGTTTCTTTAATAGTTAACTTATGCGAATCAAGAAGCCGGCCAAGCCGATTCGTCCTTGTCGAGCAGTTGGACGATTCCATGGCCGGGGAGCGGCGGACTGCCGAAATACCCTTGCATCTCGTCGCAGCCATGCTGCTGCAGGAAGCGAACTTGCTCGATCGTCTCGACGCCTTCGGCGATCACCTGAAGCTGCAGGTTGTGCGCCATGGCGATAATCGCGGCGACGATCGCGGCGTTGTTCGCGTTGCCGTCGATGTCCCGCACGAAGGAGCGGTCGATCTTCAGGCTGCCGATCGGGAAGTTGCTTAAATAGTGGAAGGAGCTGTATCCCGTGCCGAAATCGTCAATGCTGATGCCGACGCCCAGTTCCCTCAATTCCCTCAGGAACGACAGCGCCCTCTCCACGTCCATCGTCATGCTCTCCGTAATTTCCAGCTTCAAATAGCTCGGATCCAGCCCGGTCTGCCGGAGTACGCCGGCAATCTTCCCGATCAGATTGCGCTGCGTGAATTGGCGGAACGACAGATTGACCGATACGGGAATCGGCGTCATTCCGGCGTCCTGCCATTCCTTGTTCTGCCGGCAAGCCTCCTGCAGCACCCAGTCGCCTAGCGGCACGATAATGCCGCTGTCTTCGGCCGCGGGAATGAACTCCCCGGGCGGAACGAGACCGCGCTCCGGATGCATCCAGCGGACAAGCGCCTCCAGTCCGACGATCCTCCCGGTCGCAAGATCGTATTGCGGCTGATAATGAAGGAGAAATTCCCCGTTCTGCAGCGCGTTCATCATCTCGTGCTGCAGCGTCAGCTTGTGCAGCGCCTGATGCTCGAAATCGGACGTGTACAGCTGGTAATCGTTGCGCCCGTTCTCCTTCGCCCGGTACAGGGCGGCGTCGGCCTTCTTGAGGAGCGTGGCGCCGTCCTCCTCAAGCCCCTGCCCGATCATAACCCCGATGCTGACGGACACGTGCAGCGGCACGCTGCCAAGCTCGAACGGCGCTTCGAACAGCCTCATCAGCTCGTCCATCCGGGAGGCGACCTCCTCCGCGCTCTTCACATCCGTCAGCAGACCGGCGAACTCGTCGCCTTCCATTCGGGCCAAGCTGCCCGGATCGGGGAAGAAGCGGGTGAGCCGTTCCGCGATTTGCAGCAGCAGCATATCCCCCGAATCCCGGCCGTAAGAAGCGTTTACAAGCTTAAACCGGTCCACATCCAGGTAGCAAACCGCGAGAAGCGTGCCGTCCCGATACGATTCGACCAGCTTCTCTTCCAGCCGGCTCGTAAAGAAGCGGCGGTTCGGCAAGCCGGTCATATCGTCGTAGTAGGCCATATAATGAATGCGGTTGAGCGATCGCTTGTGTTCGCTGATATCCTGCATAAAGACCACGACGCCGACAATCTCGCCTTCGTTCGACAACGGGGCCAAATTCGCGTTCAGATCGACGTGGCCCCCGGCCTTGTTCACGATGCGGACGCTCTGCGTGCCCGGCTTCCCCGCAAGCGTCCGCCGGAACGCTTGCACGGCGTCGTGGTACGATTCCTCGTCCAGCCATTCGGCGAAGCGCCGGCCCAGCATATCCGTTTTGGAGCAGCCGAACGTCTCGTAGGGATCGTGATTAAAGTCCAAGACGACTCCATGTCTGTCTAAGACGGCAATAGTGACCGGACTGTTGTAGATCGATTTCAGCAGTTCGAGTTGGTATGACGATTCGTCGGGCCATCCGTTCACTTGTCGACGTCCTTCCTCCCCTACGGGAAACGTGTCAACTGATGTCTATTTCCATTATAAAACAAAGTTCAAAATTACTGAATAACGTTTTCTACAATGTTTCATAAAATCGCCAGCGCCGGAGCTATCTGTTCGATTTCCGGACTGAGAGCGCCAAGCAAAGCCATCCCGCGAGGAAAGCAACGCCGCCAAGCGGCGTGATCGGACCGAAAGCGCCGATGCCCGATAGCGAAAGGGCGTAGAGGCTGCCGGAGAACAGGACGACGCCGATGGTAAGCAGGCGCGCGGACCAGAGCGCCAGCTTGCCGGAGCCGAGCCGGTCGGAGAGCAGCGCCACGAGCAAAATGCCGAGCCCGTGGTACATCTGATAGCGGACTCCCGTCTCGAACACGGATAAATCGTCTTCCGACAGATGTCCCTTGAGCGCATGCGCGCCGAAAGCGCCGAACGCGACGGACAGCAGCGCGATGACGGCGCCAATCGCTGTATATCTTTGAAGCATAGTGAATCCTCCTTAGTGTTCCGATAGTATGATCATACCCTTTTTACCGCGGAGAAGCCATGAAGGAAATGGGACAATTTGCCGCGGACAAGCGCAGAATTGTACGAAAGCGAGCTGACGGCCGGAAAATCGCACACATCGTTTGCATGCGCGAGAATATATTGAATAACACACGAAAATTAAAAGACAAATAAGGTGGTGTCTCGCCATGACTGAGCCGGCGTTTATCTTGTCACGCGAAGACTGGTCTTTGCACCGCAAAGGTTATCAGGATCAGTCGCGGCATCAACAGAAGGTTCGCGAAGCCATCAAGCAAAACTTGCCCGACCTGCTGTCGGAGGAGAATATCATTCTGTCCGACGGCAGGCAAATCATTAAAATTCCGATCCGGAGCATGGAGGAATATCGTTTTATTTATAATCACCACAAGCGCAAGCACGTCGGGCAAGGAGACGGGGACAGCCAGGTCGGCGATGTGCTGGGCACGGAACCGGCGAACGGTCCGGGCAAGGGAGAAGGAGCGGGCGACCAACCGGGAGACGATGTCGTCGAAGCCGAGATCTCGATCGCGGAGCTGGAGAACCTGCTGTTCGAGGAGATGGAGCTGCCCTATCTGAAGCGCAAGGAGAAAGATCAGATCGAAGTGAAGGACGTGCGCTTCAACGATATCCGGCGCAAGGGCATCATGTCCAACATCGACAAGAAGCGGACGATCCTGGAAAATCTGCGCCGCAACTCCCGCGACGGCCGTCCCGTGATCGCCGGCATTACGCCGGACGATCTTCGCTTCAAGACTTGGGAGGAGATCGTCAAGCCCCAGAACAACGCGGTCATTCTCGCCATGATGGACACTTCCGGCTCCATGGGCAGCTTCGAGAAGTATTGCGCGCGGTCGTTCTTCTTCTGGATGACGAGATTTTTAAGGCGCCAATACGAAAAGGTGGAGATCGTCTTCATCGCCCACCATACGGAAGCGAAGGAAGTGTCCGAGGAAGAATTCTTCACGCGAGGGGAGAGCGGCGGCACGATTTGTTCCTCCGCCTATATCAAGGCGCTCGAAATTATCGAAAAGCGTTATCCCCCTTCGCTTTACAACATCTATCCCTTCCATTTCTCCGACGGCGACAACCTGACAAGCGACAACGAGCGCTGCGTGAGGCTTATCAAAGAAATTCTGAATGTTGCGAATATTTTCGGCTACGGCGAAGTGAACCAGTACAACCGCAGCAGCACGCTGATGTCGGCCTACAAGCATCTCGACGATCAGCAATTCCTCTACTACGTCATCCGCGATAAAGCCGAGATCTACAACGCGCTCAAGACGTTCTTCAAGAAGCGGGAATTGGCGCTCGGTTAAAAAAGGAACGGCCACGGCCGCGTGTACGGCGACAGGCAGATCATACGGCAAGGTCCGTTCCCGCGGGCGGCATGGCGAGATCGATCGGGCCGGGCCGGCAAGCGGCCTTTAAAAGGGGCTATCCGCAGGTCCGAAAACCTGGGAATAGCCCCTTCGTTCATTTGGATATCCGGGAGAGTCTCAGTCCGCCGCCTGTTCCCCTCCGGCCGATCTTGGCACGGAGCGGTGGGCGACCGACGCCTCCTCGATGTCCCGAACCGCCCAACAGCTGTCCGGCACATCCTTCCACGGCGAGCGCTCCAGTCCGTAGAGCGGACCTCTGTCGAGCACCCGGTTGATGACGGCGACCGCCTCGGCGCGCGTCAACGGGCTGGCCGGGCGGAACGTTCCGTCCGCGTAGCCCTTCATGTAGCCGGCGCCTTGAACGGTCTCGATCGCCGCTTGCGCCCAATGCCCGACGGTGTCCGCATAGCCCGTTCCCGGCTGTGCGCCGGCCGGCGCGAGACCGGCGACGAGAGCCGCCATCTCGGCGCGTGTCAGCGGTTCCTGCGGCTTGAAGGTTCCGTCCGCGTAGCCGTGCATCAAGCCCATGCGGGTTACTTGGGCGATCGCTTCTGCCGCCCAGTATCCCGGGCGAACGTCGCTGTAAGCGCGATCGCCTCCGGTCGCTTCGCGCTTGACGACGCGGGACAGAATCGCGGCCATCTCGGCGCGGGTGACGCTGTTGTCCGGCTTGAACAGGCCGCCCTCGTAGCCTTGCATATACGGCTCGTGCGACAAGGCCGACGCGCCGCCCTCCAGCTTGAGAAGCGCGAACGTGCTGAACTTGTTCGCCGTGAACCGGATTCCCCGGCCGCCGTCGAATGCGGTGACGGCGCCCTGCTTGAACTCGGTCGTACCGTCGCTGTGCTCGATGTACACGCCGAGCTGCTGCAGATCGGCGTCGCTTAAGGTATCGTCCCGAATCGGCAGCACAAGCGTGGCCTCGCGGTCAAGCAAATTCGTCTCGATGCTCATCGGGCGTCCGACGAGCGTCGCCTTGCCTCCTTCGGCTGCCGCCAGCACAACCGTCGCCGCGTTGGCCCGCTGCTCCAGCTTCTGGCCGTCATCCGTCGATTTGACGGGGACGATGCTAAAATAAACGTCGTTGTTCAAGCCTTGCAAAGACGCGTTCGGAATCTGCACCTTCACATTGGCCGTGTCGAGATCCAGTCCGAGCCCGCTGTCCGCAAGCAAGCCGAGCGAGTCCTTCGTTAGCAGGACGTTCGTCAGCGACACTTCGTCCTGCGCGTCCGGCAGATCGAGGGCCGCCGACTTCGCGCCCGCCGTCTTCGCCTTATCGATCAACGCCTGAACGTTATCGTCCGAGAGCCTCGCTTCGTCCTTGACCGTACCGTCGGGCAGCGTCGAACGCACGACGTCGATCGTCCCCGGATCGGCTGCCCCCGAGCTTCCTCCGCCCGTCGGCGCCGCGCCTCTGTTCGGCGCGACGTCGAACCGGAGCGCGTCCGCCAGCATGATCTCTCCCGATCGCTTGACGACCTTGAGCGTATGCGTACCGGCCCGCAGCGCGGAAATGCTGAACAGGCTTTGCTGCGGGGCTCTGGACGCGGAGTTGGCGTCAACCGTCCGCTTCAGCTCGCCGTCGATGTAGATGTCCATCTCCCCCTGGTCGGGACTCGTCGGAGCCAGCAGCTCGATGCCCGTGCCTTTGAACGAATACTGGTAATAATCCCCGTCCGTCGCGGTCGAATGAACGTCATCCCCGTAGTCGCCCTGGAAGGAGAACGTCAGATGAAGGGTTCCGACCGGCTGAGCCGCGAGGTATTCCTTCTTGATCGTCACCTGCCGGCCCGTAATCGTGTAATCGACGCCGTTCACGAGCCGGTTCGCTCCGTTCGAGATGCCGCTCAGACTGGCGACGCTGCCAAGAACGTTGACGCTTACGTCGGCCGGCGCGGAAGCTCCCTTATCGAAGTCGGCCGACGATACGTCGATCAAATCGGGAAGCTGCACGCGCAGCGCGTCAAGCAGCATGAATTGACCCGATTTTTTGACCGCCTTCAGCGTATGGAAGCCGTTCGTCAATCCCGAGATGGAGTATACGGTCTGCTGAGGCTTATTGTGGGCGTCCGCCCCATACGTGCTGACCGTCCCTTGGCTTACGCCGTCGATGAAAATCTCGACGTCTCCCTGGCCTTGATCTACCTCCGTAATGTAGTCGATGCCCATTCCTTGGAATGTATACGCAAAGAAATCGCCGTTATTCTCCGCCCACTGCACATCGTCCTTGTAGTCTCCCAGATCGCGGCCGCTGCTGCGATTCCACGATCCGGTGTACTGAATGCCCGGATCGTCGTTGTTCACCGTCAAATAGCGGCCCGGCGAAGCCGAGTTGCTCACCGTGACGGCCAGCGTCCGCGAATCGCTCCGATCGAACTCGAACGTCAGACTCGTGACGCCGACCGGCCGGCTGGCCAAATACGACTTCAGAATGGTGACGACGACTCCGGCAACCGTGTAGTCTTCGCCTTCCTTCAGGTTGTCCGTGCCGTCGTTGATGCCGGTCAGGCTATCGCCGTCGCCAAGCGTCAGCGTCACCGCGATATCCGCCTGGGCCGCCGGGCGCTTGTCGAAGCTCGCCGTCGCCGGAGCGATCGACGTCCCGGTAATCGCGACCGACAGGCTCTGTCCATCGCCTCCGGCAAAGCCGAAATCAAGCGTTGTCGTCCCGCCGGAAGGCTGCTGCAGCCAATATTCCTTCTTGATCGTCACGGTGCTGCCGTCGATCGTATAGTCGGCGTTCGGCTGAAGCGCCGTATCGCCGTTCTTGATGCCGGTCAACGAGCTTGCGCCGAACGGCAGATCCACGGTAATGTCGGCCGGCTCGTCCTTGTTGAAGACGCTCGCCGAAAGCCGGCCAAGCAGCGTGTCCGTCGTCACCTTCAAGGCGTCCAGGATGAGGTAATATTGGCCGCTTCCGTTGCGGACGACTCTCAGCGTATGCGAGCCTTGAGGCAAATCGGATATGCTGTACGCGGAATATTCGCCCGCTTGCGGCGATCCCTCGGAATCGGCCGTCGTCATCAGCTGGCCGTCGATGTACACGTCCATCTTCCCGTCGCTCGGACCCAGCTCGGACAGCACTTCGATGCCGGTGCCCGTGAACGTGTACGTAAACTCCGGTTCCGTCCCGCTGTCGTTGTCCGGTTCGCCGTAATGCACGTCGTCCCCGTAGTCGCCGAACGACCGCCCGCTGCTGTAGCCCCACCGGTTGGCATACTGGATCGCCGGATCGTTGTCGTTGATGTATACGGTGTGAGTAACGGAGGCGCCGTTCCCGTCTGCCGGCGGCGAATCGTTATTCGCAACGCCCGGAGGCGCGTAAGGATTGCCGCTGTCTCCGCTGTCTCCGCTGTCTCCGCTGTTGCCGTTGTCGCTGCGGTTGTTGTCGCTGCGGTTGTCGCCGGTGTCGCTGTTGTCGCCCTTCGAATCGTTCGGGGCCGAAGAAGAATCGGTGATCGCGACGAACAAGTCCTGCGCGTCGTGCACCTGCTCCTTGCCGCCGTTGCGCGTCCACGTGCCCGTATACCTCATTCCCGTATCGTCGTCATTGACGATCGAAGTGCCGTTTAGGGCCGTTACTTTGAACAAGCGGGAAGCGTGCGGCTCCAAGTAAACCGGTCCGTACCCGGTGTCGTAGGCGCCCAGCTCTTTGCGGCTCCACAGATCGCGCACGGAAGCGGAGCCGGCGAGGCCGATGTCGCGCCAGTCGACGCTGACGTTCGCGCCTTTGCTGCCGAGATTGAACAGCGCCACCGTATACGTCCCGTCTCCGTTGTTGGCGTACCATACCTGCTGGTTCGTCGCCGTAGATACCGGATGCGCGGGATGGCCGGCCTGGTCGACGGCGATGACCTCGTCGTTCGTCAGCAGTTGCAGACCGTAATCGTCCAGATTGGTCAGATCGTCGCCGGTGAACCACTGCGCGGACGATATCGCCCACAGCGTCGCCGCCGTCTGTCTCTCGTCCCGCGTCAACCCGGAAGTCGCGCCGTTGCCGATGTCCAGCGAGTCAAAATCGTTCCAGCCGCCGGGACCGGCATCGCGCCACCATAATTCCGCGTCGGGGAACAGCCGCGCGATGTTGACCCATTGCGTCATGCCGATATTGCGGTCGTAGGACTCCACGTCCCAGTCGACGCGCCAGCCGTTCGCGTACTGCTTCCAATAGTCCGCGTAGTTGTGGTCGAGCGCCCAGGACAGCTCGAACCAGATATGGTGCCTGCTCAGCGCTTCGGACCAGGCTTTGACGTCGCCGCGCGCGTCGATCGTCAGATCGTTGTGGCCCGAGCCCGGCGTGACGCTGTCGAACTTGACGAAGTCGACGCCCCAGGAGGCGATCTGGTCGGCGACCGAATCGACGTACTTCTGCGCGCAAGGCTTGCTGAAGTCGATCTTGTAGCCGATGTTCCAGTAGTCCGCGTATTGATACGGCTTGACGACGATATCCCCGATCGTGCAGCCGGGAGCCCCGTAAATCGGAAGATTCCGGTTAACCGCGTCCGGAGACACGCCCGGGATGAGATAAATTCCGATTTTTTGGCCGTTGGCGTGCACGTAATCGACCAGATTTTCGAATCCGTCCGGATACAGCGCCGCACTCGGAAGCGGCCGGCCGTATTCGTCCATGCCGTCGTTCCAGCCCGCATCGATATTGATGTAATTATAGCCATGGGATTGCAGCTTCTCGTGCATCGCGTCGGACATTTGCTTGATCTTCGCTTCGGAGATCCAGTTGCCGGACGGACCGTCATACACTTGCATGCTGTAGCTGCTCCAGCCCATATACGGCTTCTGGGCCAAGCCGTTGTCAGCCGCTTCCGCCACGTCTCCGCGCGCCGGAACGTAGCCGAACTGCGCGATGACGGCGACGGCCATGAACAGCGCCAGCCAAAGCTTTCCTCTTCGCTTCCATCGGTTGGTCATCTGCTTTTATCCCCCTTGTCGATCCTTCGTCAATCGAATCGTCTCGCCCGGGCGCGTCGGGCGCACGATGACTTCGCCCGCCGTCCACGGGCTGTACAGCTTCAGTTCGCTCCCCGCTTCGCTGCGGATCTCCGCCCACTGCACCTCACCGTCCTCCCATAATGCGCTTACCAGGAAGGCGCCGACGGCGCGAAGCGTCTTGAACTCCGCCCGCTTCCCGCTCGGCCAGTTCGGGAACAAGCGCAGAATGCCGTTGTAGCTCTGCAGCAGGCATTCGTTCACGACGGCGGGCAGGGCGAAGTTCTCGAACCAGACGCCCATCGACGACATGTAGTCGAACGGGGTCGTATCCGAGTAGCGGCCGCCGGAGAGCAGCAGCTTGTCGGTGCATGTGCCGTTCGGCAGCATGCAGTAATTCACTTGCCGCTTGAACCGTTCCAGATCAAGCTGGCCGAGCCTGGCCCCGGCGAGCGCGCAGAACACAATGTCGTTGCCGCCTTCGTTGCGGTGGTTACGATACGAGTTGACGGCGATCGCATACGTCTCGGGATCCGAGTGCAAGCCGTGATCCTCGCCCGGGAATACGGTCGTGACGCTGTTCGGCACGTTGTATACAACCTCGGGATCTTCGCCGCTCACGGAGACGAACACCGTCCCCCGCCGCGACTCGGCCGTCGGATAATCCGGGAAGCGGCTCAGGACGTCGCGAACTTCCGCCAGCAGCTCCGCCTCCTGCTCCTCGCGCCCCAGCGCCTCGCAGGCGCTGCCGAACGCCCGGAACAAGAACTTCGTCAGCGTCAGGTCGACGATGCAGTCGCGGTTCAGCTTGAAGCCGGGCGTCAGCTCGTACAGCTCCGGCACAACGGTCGGGTAGATATGATAGCGGTCGTCGCTCCAGCCTTCGCCGCTCGCCTCCGGCCGCTTCATGTAATCGACCATGAACAGGACGGCTTCCTTCATCGGCACGAACGCCCGGTCCGCGAGAAACTCGCGGTCCATCGTGTAGAGATAGTGCCACCACAGACTTTGCACCGTCCACGGCGTCTCGCACACTTCCCAGCCCCAATGCGGCACCGGATAAGGCATCATGCTCATCTCCACCGGGTAGGCGGAATGAGGGAAGTAAGCGCCGCGCAAGCCGTAGTAGTCCCGGGCCCAGCGGCGGCTGAGCGGGAGCACTTGTTCGACCATGCTCGCATATGCGAGATGCTTCTCGGCATGATTGCTGGAGAAGGCGACCCAGAACGGCTGCTGGGTATTGTAGTTCATATGGTAGTCGCCGTGCCATTCCGAGCCGATCTTGCCGTAGCTCCAGTTGGCGAACAGTCCGGGACACGTCGCGTCCGGCTTGACGGAGCAGTTATAGAAATAAAGATTGCGGTACCACAGCCGCTCCAGTTCCTCGTCCTCGAGCGCGACGCCGGATCTTGACCAATATTCGCGCCAGCCGTCAAGCGAGCCTGCAAGCGCGCGGGCGAAAGCCGATTCGTCGGGCCGGTCCGACGGAATATCCGCCGCCGCCGGCACGAACGAATCGGGGCCTTCCTCCAGGCTGACGCATAGGAGGAAGCCGGAGGCGCAGCGAACGCTCGCCTCCAGCTCGGCACCCGTCTCCGCGAACGTCTCGGCGCTCTGCACCTCGACCGACAGCCGGAAAGCCCGGTCCCGCGGATGCCCCGCCGCCGTGCCGTCCTCCGACAGGGAGAACGGCAATGTCTGGCGAAACGCCAGCCTGCGGCGCTCCCGGTCCGTCGAGACGGCATATCGCGGCAGCTCCGGCGGCGTCTCGGGGTCGGGAATGAGCTTGATGCGGTTCATGAAGGCGGGACCCGCCAGCGCCCGGCTGCCGTCCTCCGGCTCCTTCACGGACGCCCAGAGACGATCGGCCTGCTGCTCGACGAACAGCTGCAGCGTGACGCGAGACCCGTCAACAAGCAAATATACGTCGCACAGCCCGCTGTCCAGATGGAGCCGATGGCCGAGCACCTCCGTCGTCCGCGGATCGAAGCCGAGCAGCAAAGAGCCGCAGGGCATCGGACGGGGATAGGGCTTCTCGTAATTTTCACCTGCCATCTTAACGTACTTGCGATACCAAGGGTCGTCGCTCAGATGGGCATAATCCGCGGGGATCGCCTTCAACCGGGCGAACAACTCCCCGAACGTGCCGATTTCTTCCTTGTGATCTTCCGCGATCCGGATGTCCCATACGTTGTTGTGCCCGAAGTGAACGACAATCGCGGCGGGGCGGTCGTACCGAATCGCGTGCTTGCCTGCCGTCTCCAAAGAATTCATAGCCATTGCCTCCTTGCCCGCCTCTTGCTGCCGATGATGAAGGAAGGTTGCCGCGCAGCGAATCGGGCGGCATGTACGCGTCCTGATGATAGGCCTCTTGCAAAAGCCCCGCTTGCTAGGCAGGCAGGGCTTGGAGAAGTAAGCGATTAATTTTTGCCGAACGCCGACGAGTCGTACGCTTTCTGCATAATGTCGAGGTAGCTTTGCAGATCGAGACCGTCAAAGCCTTTTACGTAAGCATCCCAGTCTTTGTCCAAGCTCTTGTTGCCTGTAATGAACTGAAGCGCGCTTTGGTCGATATAATTCGTGATGTTCGTTTGCAGCATGCCTGCCTGATCCGCAGAGCTCGGATCGATCCAGACGCCCCAGTACGGGAACACCTGCTTCGGCTGTTTGCCGTCGTAGTTGTCTCTCGTCGCGTCGAACAAGCGGCGTTCGTAACCGTCGTCGTTGTAGATATCCGTCGACTGCACTTGCGACCCGCGGAATTCATCGCTCAGATTATATTGGCCCAGGGAGCCCCATGCATTGTTGTGCGGCTTCTCGCCTGCCGGCAGGGAGATCGAAGCCCATTGCGGCTGCATCGTGTCGTCCAGCGCCTTCTCGCCGGCTTGCGGCTTGCGCCAGTCGACGTTCTCGATGCCGGCGTTCGCCTCCAGCTGGCCTTGGAACGTAAAGATGTAATCAAGCGCTTTGATGGCGGCGATTTGCACGTCTTTGCTGGCTTTGTTCGTGATGACGAACGACGCTCCGGCATTGCCCGTGTAGCTGTAGGTCGCAAATTGCACGTTGTTCGGTCCGACCAGCGGCGGAATCGAATCATAATCTTTGGAATAACGGTTGCCGTCGGCAATATCCACGAAGATGGCGGGGTGCATGCCGGCGCCGGCGCCTAAAATTTGCGCATCCTTGTTCTCGCCGATTTTTTTGAACGCATCGGCGTTTTGCGTGAAGGCGCCCGGATCGATCAGCCCTTCGTCGTACAACGACTTGATATATTGCAGGCCTTCCTTCCACTCCGGCTTGTTGGCCGCCAGATCGACCTTGCCGTCGTTCATCATCAGGTACGAATGATCGTCGTCGTAAATGAAGGCGTTCATCAGGAACGGAATGACGTGGACACCGAACGTTTCGGTGGAGCCGCTGAGCGGAATTTCGTCTTGCTTGCCGTTGCCGTTCGGATCTTCCGTTTTGAACGCTTCGAGCATTTTCTTGAAGTCGTCGGTCGTTTTCGGCGTTTCGATGCCGAGCTTCTTCATCCAAGTGGTGTTGACCCACATTTTGTTCGGGAAGGAGCAGTGATAACAAGCGCTCAGTCCGTTCAAACCGTAAATTTTGCCGTCGGGAGCCGTATTCATCGCTTTGTAATCCGGATTGCCGTCCAGCGCTTTCTTAATGTTCGGCGCATACTGGTCGATCAGATCGTTCAGCGGCAGAATAACGCCCTGCTGGCCGTAACGCAGCAGATCGCTTTGCGAGAAATGATCGATGTAAGACACAAGCAGGAATACGTCCGGATAATCGCCGCTGGCCAGCGAGATTTGTCTCTTCTCGGGCGCGCCGTCGAACGGAACCGTCGTCCATTCGAACTTGATGTTGAATTTGTTCTCCAGTTCCTTCGAGAACGCGTTCGTCGCCAGATCCTGGTTGTTCGCGGTATCCTCGTCCGCAAACACTTTAATCGTGACCGGGTTGGAAGGTGAAGCGCTTTCGGTTCCCGAGGCGTTTGAACCGCTCGGAGAACTTGCGGCAGCATCTCCGTTTGCCTTGTCGTTGCCGCTCTTGGAGCAGCCCGTAAGCGCAACCGCTGCGATCAAGACAAGCGTCGCCGCCATCGTCCATACTTTTTTCAATAGCAACCTCTCCCTTTTGTTGAATAGATGGTATTGTTGCGGGTTGCCCCCTTGATCTACATAGGCATCCCCCCTCTCCATGTCCGGCACGCCGAAGTCCGCGGCGCCTTTCCGTTACCCTTTAACCGAGCCGATCAGCATGCCCTGCACGAAGTAGCGCTGCACGAACGGATAGACGATGAGCACCGGCAAGCTCGACACGACGATGATCGAATATTTCATCAGCGCCAGCAGTTGCTGCGTGTCGGCGATTTGGCCGGCGTTGAGCCCGCCCGAATTGGCGTTCTGAATGAGGATGGATCTCAGGAACAACTGCAGCGGGAAAAGATCGTTCGTCTTCAAATAGATCAGCGCATCGAAATAGGCGTTCCATTGACCGACGGCGTACATCAGCGCCAGAACCGCGAGGATCGGTTTGGAGAGCGACAGGACGACGTTCCAGATGAAGCGGAGGTCGCTGCAGCCGTCCATCTCGCTCGCTTCCGCCAATTCGTCGGGAATCGACGTCGAGAAGAAGGTCCGGGCGATGATGACCTGCCATACCCAAATCGCGTTCGGAAGCAGCAGCGCCCAGCGCGTGTCGATCAGTCCGACGGCTTTCACGACGAGATAGGTGGGAATGAGCCCGCCGGAGAACAGCATCGTGAAGACGATGAACATCATCAGTCCGCTCCGGCCGAAAAATGTTTTGCGCGACAGCGGATAAGCGATCATCGTCGTCAGCGCAACGCTAATCAGCGTGCCGAAAGCCGTATAAAAAATCGAGTTGGCGTAACCGGTCACGATCTGGCTGTTTTGCAACGCCGACTTATAGCCGATCAAGGTCGCCTCGACCGGCCACAGCCATACGCGGCCGCCGGAGACGGCCGAAGGACTGCTGAACGAGGAGCTTACGATAAAAATCAGAGGATACAGCGTGACCGCCAATATGATCGCAAGAAAGACGTAGATGCATACCAGAAATATCCGGTCGCCGTAAGATTCGCGTATCTTTTGTTTCACGCCTGCCATAAGCAGATGGCTCCTTTACCGTGCGAAGTCGTTACCAAAGGCTGTTTTTGGAAAGCCGTTTGGCCGCAAAATTGACCGTTACGAGCAAGATCAGGTTAATGACGGAGTTGAACAGGCCGACCGCCGTCGCGAAGCTGTAGTTGGCATTTAACAACCCGATTTTGTAGACGTAAGTGGAAATAATCTCCGACGTTGTCGTATTGAGCGGATTCTGAAGCAAATAAATTTTTTCGAAGCCGATCGACATGACGTTGCCGACGTTCAAAATCAGGATGATGACGGCCGCCGGCAAGATGCCCGGAACGTCCACGTTCCATATTTTCTGAAGGCGTGAAGCCCCGTCGACGCGCGCCGCCTCGTACAGGGACGGGTCGACCCCGGCGAGCGCCGCCAAGTAGATAACCGCGGAATAACCGGCGCTCTGCCACACCTCGGACCAGACGTAAACCGAACGGAACATATTGGGATTGCCCAGGAAGTTGATCGAATCGATCCCCAGCGAGCCGAGGATCATGTTCACAATACCCAGATTCGGCGCAAGAAACAGCATAATAATGGAGACCATGACGACGGTCGAGATGAAATAAGGCGCATACGTGACGAGTTGAACCACCCGCTTGAATCGTCCGCTCTTGACCTCGTTAAGCGCCAGCGCCAATATAATGGGGATCGGAAAACCGGCGGCAAGCAAATACAAGGAGATGAACAGCGTGTTCTTCAGCAGCGTGCCGAACACCGGATTATGAAAGAAAAGGTTGAAATACTTCATACCGACCCACGGACTGCCCCATATGCCCTTAATGACGTTGTAGTCTTTGAAGGCCAGGACGGCGTTGAACATCGGAATGTACTTGAAAATGATAAAGTAAAGAACCGGCGGAACGATCAGCAGATACAGCTGCCAATGCTTCCTGAAGCTCTTGCCCGCTTTCGTCCCGGGAGCAGCCCTGGCTCCCGCCGATTTGCCCCTCTGGTGTTTAGCGACCGTGACCGTTCTCAGATGAATTCCTCCTCATTCCATTTGAAGCGGCGAGGTTCATCGAACGAACCTGCGCTTTCTCTTTGCCGGCAAGCTTTGATAGCGCTTTCCTCAGGACCGATTCTAGGGGAAAAGCCCCGTCCCCGGAAGGTACACTTGCGTCATTTTGCGTACAATAACCCCGATTTAGGGGGGACAATTGCACGGCGGAAGGCCTTTATTCCCGTTTGCCGGCAAGGCGTATGCGGAGGAGCGGCCGGCGATGGGAATCCTTGTCCGCCGCATAAGTACACTTGCGCCGCCAAGGGTACACTTTCGATGCCGTACGCTTCTGCGAAGTCCGAAGAGGCCGGAAATAGGAAACTCCCGGCTGCTTGTCGCAGCCAGGAGCCTTATTCGGAAGCCTCATTCTTGAAGCGATTGCCGGTACGAGCTGGGGGATACGCCCATCACCCGCTTGAATGCCCGCCGGAACGAATGCGAGCTGTTATAGCCGACGCGCTCCGAAATCTCGTCAACCGTATGCGTATGGCGCCGCAGCAGCTCCGCGGCATGATCCAACCGGACCTTCTCCAGGTAGTCGGACAGGTTGACGCCCGTCACTTCCTTGAACAATTGCGAGATGTATTTCTCCGGCCGCTCCACCTGCTCGGCGATCCGATAAAGCGTAAGCTCGGGATCGGCGTACATCTCCTCGATCACGCGCTTGATTTGTTCGACCGTCTGCGTATGCATCTCGTTCTTGCGGCTCGTGACGATATCGCACAGCGCCGCAATGATCGCATGGATCTCTCCGCGAGCCGCTTCCACAGTCTCCGCACGCGGAATTTCGGCAATCCGCCGCTTGATCTTCTCGAACTGATCCGACTTCAGGAAAGCCTTCTGGTCGATCAGCTTCATAAACGTCCCCTGTAGCTCCGCCAACAGTTGATGTTTCATCTCGATCGACAGCGCCCGATTGTGAGCGTTTTCATCAAAGATCGTCTGAACAATCCGTTTCGACTCTTCCACGTCGCCGGCCCGGACGGTGCCGATCAGCCGCTGCTCCGACTCCAACGGGTAATAATAGGTCGTGCTGTCCGTTGGCGTGTCGCTGAACCGCACAATGCCCTTCCTGTTCGTATAGACGGCGAACTCCAACGTCTGCAAGGCCTGCTCGTACGAACGCGGCACCTCCATAATGGAGGCAAACGGTTCTCCGATCGCCGCCGTAATCGTAATTCGATATTCTTCGAAGGCAACCGTTGACAGCCGCTCCAGCAGTTGCGCAACTTCCTCGCCGTTAGCGCATGCCTGCGCGTCTTCGTTCCCGACCTCGATCAACGCGGCGATCCGATCGGAGCCCAAATCCGTCAAAAGCACGGAACCGTTCAGCCCGGCCAATTCCTGCTTCAGCAGCAGTCTGGCCGCGCTCAACTCGTTCAATATTTGAACGCTGTCCATGTCCGAATAACCGTTGATCAGGATGATCGCCGCATATCCGTTCTCGCTTAAAGCGACATTCGCTTGCGACGCGACTGCGCTGATCTCCTCGCGCGATTGAAGCTCGCCGGCAAGAAGCCGTTTCAGAAAGGCGTCCCGGACGACCGGAAGCTGCCGGATCAGCTCGTTCTCCAGCCGCTTGTTCGTCGTCAGCATAGCCGATATATTGCCTTGCAAAAAATCGTATTCGTTGCGTCCCGCCGCCGCGCCGCTGCCAAATTGCTCGCGCATAATGCCAAGCAGACGGTTGATCGGCGCGCTGTTCCGGTAAGACAGCACAAGACCCGCCAGCAGCCCGATCAGCAGAGCGGCGCCGGTGACCGTCCAAGTCATATGCTTGATATGGTTCGCGTTCTTCATCAGCACTTGCTTCGGTATGCCGGCCATGTATACCCAGCCGTTCTTCTGAGAACGAATGCTGATGACCAGATCGCCGCCATAGAACTGGCTTGTCTTCTTCTTGTCGAAGCGGACGTCGGACTGCAGACGTTCGATCTCCGGCCCGTCGATGCCGATCGATCCGATATCCCGCCCTTCCGCATCGCTTACATACACCCAGCCCCCGTATCGTTCCTGAAGGCTGGACAACAGCGAATTAACGGTGCTCTCATCGATCATAACGACCACCGTAGCGGGCGACGAGCCGGTGAAGCTGTCCAGCGGAAGCGACTGCATGTACGTAATGACGGATGTATCCGTCCCTTTGTTCACATAGGCGCTCAGCGGCATGAGCTCGCTTCTGTGCGTGCTTCTCAGCATCTTCTGCTCCCATTGCTGAAGCGTCAGATCGGTGTAATGCTGCGTATCGAAATAATGATCCGGGCGATAGTAAGTCGTCCCTGGCGTGATAATCACATTGTAATTGTTCAGATAAATAAAGAAATTTTGCAGAAAATCGTTCGTTTGCGTGAAGGCGGTTACTTCCCGCATCAAGCTCCAAATGCTGTAGACGTTCGATTGGGAGGACGGCTTCTCGTTCATGAGCATGTTCAGTTCCGGATTCAGCGCCAACTCTCTCGTAAAGCCTTCCACCTCGGCCATTCTTCGTTCCAGCAGGCTCTGGCTTTTTTGCAGTTGTGTGATGCTGTTCTCGATCGAGACGGACTGCGTCACGGAGATCGACGTCCGATAGGACATATAGCCGGCCAAGCTGGGGATGATCAAAATGGCAAGGTAAGAGAGCAGAAATTTGCGGAACAATCTGGATGGCTTGGGCACGCTCGATACTCTCCTTCCGAGTCAAATGAATAAGCGGACGGCGCAACGGCCGCGTGCCATGTCAGGTCGCCGTCAAACCTGTTTCGCGGTAAGGCCGGACTTCCGCATCGTTAGAATAGCGCCTAAAGCCACGGAACGTCTGCTTGTTGCCGAATTCGCCGAGCGGGCTCGCTGCTTTCCCTATCGGGAGATATCCCGCCGCAAAACGGCGAAAAGCAACCGCGGGGAGAAACTCCCTCGCAGTTGCCGATGCGGCAAATTCGTGATTGCATCTGTCGTTAAAGCGCAGCCGCCTTCGTGAGACGAAGCTCGCGGTCCAGGACGATGCGCTCTCCCCGCGCAAATGTCAGAGAGACGGAGCGGTCGCGGAAGCGCACCTCGGTCGCGCCGGAGGCGAACGCCTTGATCTCCGCCTCGCTCAGTTCGCCGTCCTGCCAGCGGATGTCGACCTCCAGCCCGCCTTTGACGCGCAGCCCCAAGACGCGGCCCGAACGCCACTGCCCGGGAAGCGCGGGCAGCAGCTCGACGAATCCGGCATGGCCCTGAACGAGCATCTCGGCGATGGCGGCCGCTCCCCCGAAGTTGCCGTCCGCGACGAAAATACGGGTCTCCGCGCCGGCGATGCCTGACTTCGAGAAGGTGAACAAGTTGTCATAGCTGAGCTCGCCGATCAGATATGCCAGATGCGTCAGCGCCTCATCGCCGTCGCGCAGCCTGGCGAATCCGGAGGCGAACAGCGCCAGCGTGAATTCGACGTCTTCCAGCCCTTGGCTGCGCTTGCGGGTCTCGAGCGACGTTCTCGCCGCGGCGGCAAGCTCCGGCGTCGCATCCGGCGTAATCGCGCGGCCCGGGTACAGCCCGTATAGATGCGACAGATGCCGATGATCGGGCTGGGCTTCTCCGTAGTCTTCCAGCCATTCCTGCAGTTGGCCGCGCGCGCCGACCTGCAGCGGCGGAAGAAGCTTCAGCGCCTGATCCAGCCGGTCGCGCAGCTCGGGATCCGTCTCCAGCGTCCGCGCCGCCGCGAGACAGAATTCGAACAACTCCCGCACGAGCGTCTGGTCCATCGTCGGTCCCATCGACAGGTGATGCTGCGCCGAGCCGGCCGCTTCGGCGAAGAAGCTGTTCTCCGGCGAGTTGGCCGGTCCGGTGACGAGCCAGCCGTACTTCGGATGCACCGTCATGTAGTCGAGGAAGAACAGCGCGGCCTCCTTAAGGACGGGATAAGCGACGCGCTCCAAATATTCGCGGTCGAGTCCGAACTCGTAGCGCTCCCGCAGCTGGGCGGCGATCCACAATCCGCCGGTCACGTTCATGCCCCAAGAGTAGTGCCAGCCCGGCGCCGTGAAGCCCCATGCGTTCGTAAAAACATGGGCGACCCAGCCCTCGCACCCGTAGAAGTCCCGCGCCGTCTCGCGTCCGGCTTCCGCAAGCCGGGAGACGAAGCGGACGAGCGGCAGCTGGCATTCGCCGAGATTGCCGCTCTCGGCCGGATAATAGTTCATCTCCGTATTGACATCGAGATGATAATCGCAGCTCCAGGCCATCCGGTTCGCTTCGCCGTCGTTCCAGATGCCCTGCAGATGCAGCGGCAGCGGCGAATCGGCGCGCGAGCCGGCGATAGTCAGGTAGCGGCCGTACTGGTAGAACAGCGCGTACAGCTGCGGATCTTCTCCCGCGCCGCTGCGCAGCAGCCGGATCCGTTCGTCGGTCGGCAGCGACGCGCGCTCGACTTCGGCATCGCTGCCGCTGTCATTGCCGCTGCCGCTCAATCGTAGCTCGACCCTCCCGTACAGGCTGCGGTAATCCCGGATATGGTCTTCCCGCACGCGGTCGTACCCTTTGTCCAGGGCGAGCCGCAGCCGCTTTTCGGCCGCGGCCGCCCATTCTTCGCCTTCCCGCTCGTAATCCGTGTCAAGCGCCAGCCAGATCCAAGCCTCGTCCGCCCCTTCGACAACAAGCCGGTCTCCATCGGCGCGAACGGCTCCGCCGCGCACGGCGATGCGGACCGCGCCTCGGCAGCTCACGCCGCATTCGCCGTCGCTGTGCACGCGCTCCGTCGCCCGGCCGGCGAAGACGATCGCCGCTGCGCCGTCGGTCCGTGCCTCGAACGTCTCCGTTCGCCCTTCGAGACCGAGCAAGAACGATACAGCGCCCGGCCGATCGCTCCGGATTCGCGATACCGCAATTCCATCCGCATGCGAAGCGAACGACTCGCTGCGGAAGACGGCGCCCTCCGCCCGCCATTCGGAGCGGGCGACCGCGTCCTCAAGCGACAGCTCGCGCGCGTACGGCCGCTCTTCCGCCAGTACGTGCGCATGATCGATCTTCAGCTCGCACACTTGGAGATTGGTGCCGAAGTTGCCTTTGACCGGCTGCAGCAGCCGCCCCGCCTCCGCTTCGCCTCGGGCGTAATCGCCGGAGAAGAACAGCCGGCGCATCCGCTCCAGATCGGCCTTGCCCGCAGACGGGCTCGGCGTCCGCTCCCGCTTGCCGGACCAGTACGTCGATTCCGTCACCGTCCACCGGTCATGTCCGGCGTCCCCGTGCAGAACGATGCCCAGGCGGCCGTTGCCGAGCGGCAGCCCTTGCGACCATTCCAACGCGGGCGTCTCGTACCGGAGCTTCATCTCGTTGTATCTTGCATCCGATGCCGCTTTGTCCACTGGTTGCATGCCGCGTTCACCTCCCGCCGTCCGTGCTATCGAAGCCGATACCGCTCGAAGTACCGCGGCGCAATCTCCGTCGACGCGCCGGGCAGCTCGGGCAAGACATACATGCCGTTTCGCACCGTCGCCGGTTCGACGAAGATGTCGCGAATCCACGGGATATACTCGAGCATGACCGCTCCCTGCGTCGCTGCGACGAGATGCTGGTGAATTTGGCCCATGTCGCCGACATGGGGGCAGACCGGCACGTCGTACGCCGCCGCAAGACTCGCCACTTGCAGCCATTCCGTAATGCCGCCTACGCGGGTGACGTCGACCTGGCAATATTCGACCGCTCCCTGGTGAATGTAATCTCTGAACGCGTATTTATTGTACACGTGCTCGCCGAGCGCGATCGGAACGTTGAGCTCGTCCGCCAGCTTCTTGTGGCCGAGTATGTCGTCCGGATTCAGCGGCTCCTCGAGCCAGAACAGGTCGAACTCTTCCAGCTTGCGGCCCCAAGTCATCGCCGTGTTGAGGTTCCATTGCTGGTTGACGTCGATCATGAAGATAATGTCGTCGCCGATCGCCTGGCGCACCGCCTTGACCCGATCGTAATCCTCGCGCGGATCGGGCTTGCCCACCTTGATCTTGACGCCGGTGAAGCCCTGTTCGACGATGTCCGCCACGTCTTTCAGCAGCCGTTCCTTCGACCAGTTCAGCCAGCCGCCGTTCGTGTTGTACGCCTTGATGTCTTTGCTCTTATGGCCGCCCAGATATTTCCATAGCGGCTTGTTCGACGCTTTCGCCATCAGGTCCCACAGCGCAATATCGACGGCGGCGAGCGCCATGTGCGCGATGCCGGCGCGGCCGATCCAGTGCATCTTGCCGAAGCGCAGCGAGTCCCAGATCTCCTTGACCATAAAGGGATCCTTGCCGATCAGCTCCGGCGCGTAATAGCGGTCGATCGTATCCGCGATCATATCGTCGCCGTGCGCGGTCGTGCCGGTATAGCCGTAACCGGTGAACCCTTCGTCGGTGAAAATGCGCACGCCCGGCAGCCCCCAATGGGTCGCCGCGTTGATCGCGTCCGTAATCGGCGGCGTAATCGGCACGTGCAGCACGAACGATTCCACTCTCGTAATCTTCATTTTTCTCTCTCCCTGTGTTGTCGATCAATAGCCAAGCATAGCGCCGCCGTCGACCGGCAGCGCCACTCCGGTGACGAACGACGATTCGGCGCTCGCCAAGTAAAGCACCGCCTGCGCGACCTCCTCGGCGGAGGCCGGCCGGCCGAGCGGATGCATGTCGTTCAGCGCCTGAACCGTCGCCGCCGGATCGTCCTGCCGGAGCGTCCACTCTTCCAGCAGCGGCGTCATGACTCCGGCCGGGCAGACGCAGTTGACCCGGACGCCGGACGCGGCGAAGTCGAGCGCCAGCGACTTGCTCATCGCGATGATCGCCCCTTTGGACGCCGCATAGACCGGGTTCTGCCGCTGGCCGACCAGTCCGTTCAGCGAAGCCATGTTGACGATCGCGCCCCGGGTTCGCTGCAGTTCCGGAGCCGCATGCTTCGTCATCAGGAAGACGCCCTTCAAGTTGACCGCGATGACGCGGTCGAACTCCTCAGCGGCGATGGCCGCGAGCGGCTTGGGCAGAATGACCGCCGCGTTGTTGAACAGAATGTCCAGCCGCCCGTAGGCGCGCAATGTCCGTTCGACGATGTTCCGCGCCTCCTCCTCGCGGGAGACGTCCGTCCGCACGGCGATGGCGCAGCCGGACCCGTAAGCGCCGTTCAACCGATCGGCGACGCGTCTTCCCGCCTCCTCGTTCCAATCTGCGATGACGACGCTCGCTCCCTCCGCCGCGAACCGCTCCGCGCTGACCTCGCCGATGCCGGAACCGCCCCCGGTGACGATCGCTACCTTCCCCTCGAAGCGCACAGCGAATCCCCCTTTGCCGCCGGCACAGCCGCTTGCTCATTCATCAGTTGCCAATTCATCCGTTAAACAATGAATACCGGATACCGTATTCCGTGCATTTATCGTATCATTATAGAGTGAATCCGTCTTTGATAGCGCATCCATTTATTTATCATTTTGTCCGTCAATTTTAGTTGACTTCATCGCGACTGGAGCGACGCCCTATGAACCGCAAACTGTCCGAAGCGACGCCGTTCGTCGGCGAATATATGCCTTATCTGTACGACGGCAGCGCCAACGAGAAGCTGCGCGTCTGCAGCGTCTATGCGATGCATCTGTTCCCGGACGGCCCGGGCGAATTCGAGATCGAAGGCATCCGCTACCCGATCGAGAAGCGTTCGCTCTTCTTCCTGCGACCCGGCCAGCCGCACGCCTTCCACATCTCGCGCGAGCATCCGCTCCCTTCCCACAACCTCTACTTCGACATGTGGGAGCGCGACGCTCCCGTGTCGGCGAACCGGCATTTCGCCCATTTCCCGGAACGGCTTCCGCCCACCGTCCCGCTCGCGGCGGAGCTGCCGTGCGACGAGCTGGACGCTCTGCCCGGGGCGTTCTCCCTGCAGCCTTATCCCTGGCTGTACGAAGCGTTCCTCCACATCGCCAAAGTGTTCGACGAGTCGGCCTATTACCGGAACGAAGCGACGAACAGCCTGTTCTACGCTTGGATGCTCGGCTGGTACAACGCCATCCATACGCGCCGGCCAAGCGACTATCGGATCGTCCGGCTGCTGGCCCGGCTGGACGAGCAGCAGCCGGATCTCCGCGAGCCGGTAGAGAATTGGGCGCGGATATGCGGCCTCAAGCGCTCGTACTTCCACGAATTGTTCCTGCGCGAGACCGGTATGACGCCCCACGCCTACCGGCAGCGTCTGCTAATGAAGCGCGCGGCGCACCTGCTGCGCGAGAGCGCGCTGAGCGTGACGGCGATCGCCGAGCGGCTTGGCTATCCGTCGATACACCCGTTCACCCGCCACTTCACCGCTTATCACGGCATGAGTCCGCGCGCTTTTCGCCGCAACGCGCCCGCCGCCCCGCACGGCATGCGGAAGTAACGACGGCGAAGATAGCGTGTACTCCTTCGTTGAAGGAATTGCGCAAAATAACAAAGCCCCCGGCTGACGGCGTCAGCAACAGCGGCTCTTGCGATTGATATTCATCGATAGGCGCGGCGGCGGCTCCTGCGGCTCGCGGGCGGGCGCGGTCAACACTGCCTCCGCGAAGCGCTCCAAGCGATTCCGATGGTCCGGATGCCGAAGTTCGAGCTAGCCGCCCCCCCTGGATCGAGTCGTTAGTTGCCGAAAGTTCAATTTCCGCAGGGCCCATCAAGTCGGACGGGCGCTAGCGCGACAGCTCGTCCGCAAGCTTGCGAATGGCCGCCGTGGCCGCATCGCGTTTGGACGTCCATTGCTGGCTAAGCATCGACACGCTGACGGCCGCCTGCACGCTGCCGCGGAGGTCGCGGACCGGCGCCGCAACGCAGCGGAAGCCGAGCACGGCCTCTTCCGCGTCGAAGGCGCAGCCGTTCCGGCGAATGGCCGCCAGCTCGGAGAGCAGACGATCCAGAGAGTCGATCGTGTGCGGCGTCGGCTTCTCCAGCGGATAGCCCTCATACAGCCGCCTGACGTCGGCATCCGGCAGACCGGCCAGCAGCGCTTTCCCCATCGCCGTCGTGTGGGCGGGCAGCCTTGTTCCCGGTTCGGACAGCAGACGAACGGGATGGCTCGCTTCCTTCTTGGCCAGATAAACGATCTCCCGATGCTCCAGCCGCGACAGCTGAACCGTCTCGCCAATCGTGTCGACCGTTGTCTGAGCCAGCGTCAAGAAGCGGTCGACAAGCGGATGCCCGGATAAGTACGCTTGACCGAGAGTGGCAAAGATAGAGCCCAGCTCGTAATAGTCCCCTTCGCTTCGACTTACCCACTCCAGCGCCTCCATCGTCTGCAGCAAAGAAAACATCGTGCTCTTGTTGATGCCGGTCTCTTCCGTCAGATCCGTCAGCCTTTTCTTGGACGGCGACGCGGCGATGGCCCGAAGCACCAGATGCGCTCTCTCCACCGCCGGCACCCAATATTTTCGCTCCATCGTTCCACCGCCTTCTCGTTATTCCGCGACGAACCGGTTCGTCAGCGAGCCGAGCTTCTCGATCTCGACCGTCACTTCGTCTCCCGGCTTCAGGTAGACCCGCCGCTCGGGAGGCAGCCCCAGCACGACTCCTTCCGGCGTTCCGGTCAGAATCAGATCCCCCGGCACCAATGTCATGTGCTGTGAAATGTAGCTGACGATCTCGTCGCAATGGAAGATCATGTCCGCCGTGTTCGAATTCTGCCGAACCTCGCCATTGACGACCGCGCGAATGCCCAGCCGGTTCGGATCGCCGACCTCGTCCGCCGTCACGAGATACGGACCGAGCGGGCTGAAGCCGTCGCAGCTCTTGCCGAGCAGCCATTGCGACGTCCGGTTCTGAAGATCGCGCGCCGACAGATCGTTGACGCAGGCGTAACCGAACACGTGGTCCAGCGCTTGCTCCTTGGGCACATACTTGGCTTGCTTGCCGATGACGATGACCAGCTCCGCTTCGTAGTCGAGCTCGCGGGTAACCTTCGGCACCGCTATCTGCGCCAAGTGTCCGGCCAGCGTGTTGTTGAACTTGTTGAACAGTATCGGGTAAGCCGGAATCGGAGCGTTCGTCTCTTCCGCATGCTTGCGGTAATTCAAGCCGACGCAGATGATTTTGTTCGGCCGGGTGACGCAAGGCCCCCATTCGATTGACGATTCGTCGAGCAATCCGGCGGGAGGACCGCCGGCCTCGTCAAGCCGATCGATGGCGCGCCGCAGCTCGCTTAGCTTCGCTTCGCCGCCTTCGATGATCTCCATCACCGTCCCGTCAAATCCGGCTTGCTGCGCATCCACCAAACCATGCTTGGTCTTGACGCCAAGCTTGGAGGCTCCGTCCCGTATGTAAGTGAACAGCTTCAATTTCCAACAGCTCCTCTGCTAATCATATTCAGGCGTTCTTGCCGAACACCGCGCCGCCGTCAATGTAGAGCGGACTTCCCATCATAAACTTCGACTCGTCCGACGCCAGGAACAGCGCAGCCTGCGCGACATCTTCGGGAAGCCCCAAGTCTCCGCTCAGCTGGCGCCTCCTGATTCCATCCAGACCGGCCTGAGGATCGTCGTAAGATTCCTTCAAATATTTCTCGACGAAAGGAGTGAGGATCGTGCCAGGCAGCAGCGCATTGACCCTAATATTGTACGACGCGTAGTCGACCTGCATCGACTTGGTCAGCGCCAGCACCGCGCCTTTGGTCGCCGCATAGGACGCCCTGCGGGCAAGGCCGATCTCGGCGACGCAGGAGGACATGTTGATGATGCTGCCGTTTCGGCGCTCCATCATGTGCGGCAGCACGTACTTGCTCGGCAGATAGACGCCGCGAACGTTGACGCGGACGATGCGGTCCCAGGCGTCCGGCTCCACCTCGTGCAGCGCGCCGACGCCGCTGATGCCCGCATTGTTGAACAGCACGTCGATACGGCCGTATTCGCCGATCGCCCGGGCCACCATCTTCTGAACCGATGCGGGGTCGGTCACGTCCGCTTGGATAAAAAGCGCTTTCCCTCCCTCCGACCGAATGGCGGCTTCCGTCTCTTCGCCCGCAGCGGCGGTCAGATCGTTCACGATGACGCTGGCGCCTTCCTTCGCGAACACCAGCGCGGTACTGCGGCCGATGCCCGAGCCGGCTCCGGTAATCAGAACAACCTTGTTGCACAGACGCATAATCCTCTCTCCCTCGCTTTATTTAGTTTAATATAATAAACTTAGTTTTATATATAAAATGGTATCATCCCCCAATTTGAACAGTCAAGACTATTTAAAGAGATGGCCGCCCTGCCCTGAATTGTTATCGATATTATCGGCCATGAGACGCGGCAAGGGGAACTCCGGGCGCAAAGGGACTGTTGCGACCGACCGGAGAACATGGACACACGTCATCGTGCCCGCGCAACAAAAAAGCGCACCCTTGCGGGCGCGCCCCTTGCCATGCGGTCGGCTCCTTCCGTTCAAGCGCCGGACAGCTCCCGGCATTCCCGAAAAGCAAAGTGCCGGCAGCCCAAGCATTGCTTGTGATCCAACTGTGTCAGCGCGAATTGTATCGCATCCCCCGTGCTGCCGAAGATGCGATCTTGCCCGATCAGCCGGCCCAGTCCCGATCGGCTGATCGCTTGCAGCGGCTGAGGCTGCACTTCCGACAGCAGCACGATGCCGCCATGCTGCTGTAAATGCCAGATGACGCGCCCGAAGTGGGCTTCGCCGGTCGCGTCCATATAAGGAACGTTCCCCATCCGCAGCAGCAGAACTTTCGGTTCGCCCTCGATCGCCTCCGCCATATCCCGCTCGAACCGGTTCGCCGTTCCGAAGAACAGCGCGCCTTCGATGGCGAAGATGCTGATCTGCGGGCAATCGTGCTGCGCGTGAACGATATGGGCCGACACCTTCCCCCGCTTGTCCGCGAAGTCCGGCAGCACCTTCACCGTCCGAAAGCGGTCGCTCATCCGCTTGACGAAGATGACGGCGGACAGCAGAAGACCGGCTCCGACCGCGGTTGTAAGATCCGTCAGCACAGTCAGTGCGAAGGTGACGACCAGCACGAGCGACTCTGCGTTTCGGTTTCGCAGCAAATGCGCGAACCCCTTCCGCTCGCTCATATTCCAGGCGACGACCATCAGAATCGGCGCCATGCTGGCCAGCGGAATCGACGAAGCATAGGGCGCCAGCAGGAACAAAATGAGCAGGACTACGAGACTGTGAATGACGCCCGACAGCGGCGAGGCCGCGCCGCTTCTAATGTTCGTGGCCGTCCGGGCGATCGCGCCGGTGGCCGGAATCCCGCCGAAGAGGGGGGCCAGCATGTTCGCGACGCCTTGCCCGATCAGTTCGCGGTTGCTGTTGTGCCGGGTCCCCGCCATGCCGTCCGCGACTACGGCGGACAGCAGCGACTCGATGCCGCCGAGCATCGCGATGACGAGCGCAGGCTTAATCATATGCGATACGCTGTCCAGCGTCAGATGCGGCAGTTGAATGCCGGGCAGACTGTGCGGAATCGCGCCGTACGTCGTACCGATCGTCGCTACTCGGTCCGGATAGAAGAGAGACGCCGCCACGGTCGAGATCAACAATCCCGCAAGCGATCCCGGAACGCGGGGAAGCACCTTCGGCACGAGGAGGATGCAGACGAGGCAAATAGCCGCTGTCAGCACGCTATAGCCGCTGGCCGTCCCCAGATGAACGGCCAGCTCCTTCATATTGGCGAGGAACGCTTCGTGCTTCTCCAGGTTGCGCAATCCCAGAAAGTTGGCGATCTGCCCGGTGAAGATGGTGACCGCAATCCCCGCCGTGAAGCCGATCGTAACCGGTCTCGGGATATACTGGATCAACGCTCCCAGCCGGAAGACGCCCATCAGCAGCAGAATCGCTCCGGCCAGGAACCCGGCGATGAGCAGATTTTCGTAACCGTATTGCAGCACAATCGCCAGCAGAATCGGAACGAACGCGCCGGTCGGGCCGCCGATCTGGAACTTCGAGCCCCCGAACAACGAGACGGCGATGCCCGCCACGATGACGGTGAACAGGCCGTATTCGGGCTTGACACCCGAAGCAATAGCAAACGCCATTCCGAGCGGAATGGCGACAATGCCGACGATGATGCCTGAAATGAGATCTTTCTGAAAAGACGCCCGGCTGTAGCCCTGATATCGACCAATTAGCTTCATCGTCAACCTCACGTATGCAAATATCTGATTATTTGAAAACAAAATAAATCATATATCCAAATTTTCGTATCGTCAATCGCCATTTCCCGTAAAATCCGCCTATAAAATCGAAAAAAGGCTGACGGCCGAAAGACCGTTCACCCTTTTCGCCATTTGCTATTGATTTTTGATATTTTCCAGCAGGGAGATCGCATTGATGAGATGATTGTCGAAAATCTGTCTTGCCACCTTCAACAGTTCTATAATTAGAGGATCCCTCAGCGAGTAGATGACGGAGGTGCCGTCCTTCGTTCCCACCACGACGTTCTTGCTCCTCAGAACGGCCAACTGCTGGGAGACCGCGGAGCCTTCGGACCCTAAAATCGTCTGAATCTCGTTAACCGTTTTATCGCCTTCCGACAACACTTCAAGAATGCGAATGCGCAGCGGATGGGCCAACGCTTTGAAGAAATCGGCTTTGAACTGCTGGACCTCTTGGTACATTAGGGCCTCCTCTAATCTTTGAACATCTGAATATTCCCATCATACCATAAAACGAGGCGCAACCGTCACCTGTCCGTCCGAAGGCCGGACGACTTTTATCGCCTCCCGCAGCAGCTTCCGAAGTTGCGCGCCCTCCGGCTCCAGCTTCAGGAAATCATCGAGGATATGCCCGAGCGAAGCCGGCCGCATGCGCGAACATAAAACGGCCGGACTCCGGGGGATCCCGGCGGTCCGGCCAATTCCTTGTCTTGCGCGGACTTGGCACGCGGGACAGGCCTCCGATTCTCGAGATCCTCTCCCGTTCAGCCCGTTGCGTTAAGGCGACGGATTGAAATTTTGCAGCCCGTAGCCGTAAGGGAATAGCGGATTCCCGAAGTTCGTCGGGACCGGCTGGCCGCTGTCGATGTAGCTGCGGATCTGGGCGCGCTCGGCATCGGTGGCGCCGAGGTCGTACGGCAGATCCCACTTCTCCCGCTGATCGGCGACGTTGTCCGTGCCGACCTGATCGACCGATCGGGGCAGTTGGAAGGGAAGCCGGCCCGTCGGCAGATAGTCGCCGAACAACAGCTGCGCGGTCGCCAGGCCGCCGCCGTTCCCCGGACGGTACACGACAACGACGGCCGAGCACTTGCCCAGAATGTCCGTCAGGACGTACGGCCTCGGCATGACGACGACGCAGACGACGGGAATGCCCCGGTCGTGGAACTTGTCAATCTGGGCGACCTGGTCGGCAGGAATCGTAATCTGCTTGTCCGGCCATTCGGTTCCGTGGGTGTAGCTCTTCTCTCCGATGACCACGACGGCGGCTCGCGCTTGGGGAGCGTCGTTCAGCACGACGTTCACTCCCGCTCCGGCTCTGTCCTTGATGCCCTGGTAATAGGATTTGGCCGCCGGATTGTCATGGTAGATGGACTGCCAGATGACGTTCGCGATATTGTCGTTGGCCATATCGTCGCTCGTCGCCCGCGGACCGGCTACGACGATCGTGTCGCCATTGTTCGGCCGCAGCGGCAGAATGCCGTCATTCTTCAGCAGCGTGAGCGATTGCCTGGCCGCTTCGTTCACGATATTGTTGCTCTCTACGCTATGCCAGATTGTCGCCGGATAGTCCGGATCGCCGTACGGGTTCTCGAACAGGCCGAGCTTGAATTTGAGCTCCAGCACCCGTCTCGCCGCTTCGTCGATCCGCGCCGTCCCTACCGCAGCGGCGAGCGCGTTGAAGTCCGTTCCCGACGCCATCGCTCCGCTCATGACGTCCGCGCCCGCGCCGATGCTCTTGATCGAGGTGTCGGTCGCCGACGCCAGCCAGTCCGTCATGACCACACCGTCGAAACCGACCGCCTCCCTCAGGTAGTCGAGCGTCGGCTTGCTCGTGCCCGCCCCTTCGCCGCTCGGATCGAGGTAGGGCGCGGAGCCGTAGCCGGGCATGACGGTGGCGGGATTCGCGTCCATGGCCGCGTTCCACACCTTCATATGCCATTTGATCGTCGTGCTGTCGTACACGATCGTCTGCTCGCCGCCCGCCCCCTGGCTCGGCCAATGCTTAACCGTGATCATCATCGACTTGGGATTAACCTCGGGGCCTCCCTGCATGCCGACGATCATCGCGCGCAGCATCGCGGCGGAATAGTCGGCATTCTCGCCGGTTCCCTCCTGGAACCTCGGGTACAGCACCTTCGTGTCCGTCTCCGCCAACGGCGACAGCGTGCCGGTGAAGCCCCACGCCTTCTGCTCCCGGCGTTGGAGATCGCCGACCCGATTCATCGCCGAACGGCCAGAGTCCCGAATCCCGTCCTGTACCTGCCATACAAGCAAGGGCATCACCTCCTTCAGGAATGTCAGCGCTCTCAAACTTCGGTTAAAATAAAGAAACGACACCAGGCAATACCACCTGGTGTCATCGTCTTGTTGCCGTATGGAACTGCAGCGGGCGAATCGAGCGGCCGGCATCACGGCAACGGACAATTACGGAATCGCTTTCAACCGTTTCTTCCTTTCTGCCATCCGATGATACACTTGCCGAACGAGCCAAAGAATACAAATTTCTCACACGTTTCTTGAATATTCTCACATATTTGGAAAACCCTTCGTCCCCGGCATTCGTATGATTCAAAGCCCATCCGCCCCCTCCGAACAAACGCCGGGCAAACGAGGCAAGCCCGCGGTTTCTATCGGACCGCGGACTTGCCTGGCACAGAGATGACATTCGGTTTTTCGTCAACGGTGGGCCGAGTCGGATTACAGCCGGATTTCCCGGCCCAGCTCCGCCGACTCATAGATGGCGGACAGAATCTTGATCATATCGACGCCCTGATCGGGCGTAATCAACGGCTGCTCCCGGCCGAGCACGCATTCGACGAAGTGCCGGATGTTGGCGGTGTGCTGCGGGACCGCCGCTTCCGTAAACTTCGGCTGCTGGTCGATCAGCACTCCTTCGTTCTCCGTGAACAGCTTCAGCTTGTCGTTAACCAGGCTGAATCCGCCCTCCGTCCCTCTCCATTCGAGGAACTTCTTCTCCTCTTCGACGTTCGACGCCCAGCTGAATTCGATTTGAAGCGAAGCCCCGTTGTCGAAACGGATGAAGCCCGCCGCCAAATCCTCGACGTCGAACGTGCCTTCCGGCACGCGGCCCGAAGCGTCAGGACGGTCGGCAAATTTGCGGTACGTCGAGCCCGTCACCGTAACCGGCTTCGGGTTGCCGGCCAGCCACATGGCCAGATCGATCATGTGCACGCCCAGATCGATGAGCGGGCCGCCCCCGGACAGCGCCTTCGTTGTGAACCATCCGCCGCGTCCCGGTATGCCCCGGCGGCGAATCCAGCCGCAGCGGCCCATGTACAGCTCGCCCAACTGGCCTTTCTCGGCGAGCCGCTTGACGAACTTCGCTTCCTCGCTGAACCGGTTGTTGCGCATCGTCATAAGCAGCTTGCCCGACTCCCGCGCGGCATCCGCCATCTTCTGCGCCTCCAGCGGATTGACGGCGTCCGGCTTCTCGCAGAAGACGTGCTTGCCTTGACGCAGCGCGGCGATGGCGATCTCCGAATGGTACAAATTCGGCGTGCTGATGCCCACGATGTCGATCGACGGATCCGCGATCAGCTCCCGGTAATCGTCGTACACTTTGGCGTCCGGGAAATCCCGGGCCGCTGCTTCGGCGGACACCCGGAACGCGTCGCAGAACGCGACGATCTCCACGTCCTTGCACGCCAGCCATCCCGGAAGATGCGCCCATTTGAAAATCCCGCCCGTTCCTACGACTCCAACCTTCAGCATCTTTATCCGTTCCCCTTTATCGTTTCCAAGGGTTGGGCGTTGCCGTACTTCGGGTATTCGCGCTTGACGGGAGCGGCCCACTTGACCGCGTTGTCGATCACTTTGCACACTTGCGGGTTGTAGTAAGTCGGGTACGTCTCATGGCCCGGGCGGAAATAGAAGATCTTGCCCGCGCCTCGCGTGAAGCAGCAGCCGCTGCGGAACACTTCGCCGCCTTCGAACCAGCTGACCAGGACCAGCTCGTCCGGCGCCGGGATGTCGAAGTGCTCGCCGTACATTTCCTCCTGCGGCAGCTCGATGTATTCGCCGATGCCGTCCGCGATCGGGTGCGCCGGATTGACGACCCAGATCCGTTCCTTCTCGTCCGCCTCGCGCCATTTCAGATCACAGGAAGTGCCCATCAGCTTTTTGAAAATTTTCGAGAAATGGCCCGAGTGCAGCACGATCAGTCCCATGCCTTGCAGCACGCGCGCATAAACCCGCTCTACGATGTCGTCGCGCACGTCTCCGTGCGCCATATGCCCCCACCAGATCAGAACGTCGGTGTCGTTCAGCACCTCTTCGGTCAAGCCGTGCTCCGGCTCGGCCAACGTGGCCGTCCGAATCCGGCCGGAAGTGCTGAGCCCTTCCGCGATCGCCGCGTGAATGCCCTTCGGGTAGACGGACGCGACCTTCTCGTTCGTCACCTCATGCCGGTACTCGTTCCATATCGTTACGTTGATCGATGCGCTCATCTCTCAAAATTCCCTCCTCGCTTCATTACCTCCTTCATTGTATTCAAGAAAGCGATGCCATTCGATGGCCGATTCGGTTTACTTTTTACGGTATTCTGTCATTGTCGTCTTTTATGAAGCGGATATGTTAAAATAACATTACGCGATTCTGTCGTATTTCAGCCGTGAGAGGAGGCTGTCCATGCATCCCGAAATGCGCTACGAGCACGTCGTCTACCAAAATCCCTTCCTCGCCATGCGAATCTGGCAGATCGACTCGGAAAACCGCGCATCCGAAGAGACGAGGCGCAAGCTCGAGCTGGATTGGCAGCAATCCCGCTACTCCGGCTGGCACTATCACGAAGAAGTGGAATTCCTGCTCATTCTGAAGGGCGAGCTTACCGCCTTCTGCAAGGAACAGCGCCTTCAACTGCGCAAAGGAGACGTCGCCCTGTTCGGTTCTTCCGAGCCGCATACGACGTTGCAGACCAACGACGGCAGCTTGAGCTACATCGTGCTGCAGATCGACCTGCGCAAATACTGGGACGCCAGCACGCTGAGCAGCATGCAGCATTTCTCCGAAGTGATCCGGCCGCTCAGTTCGCTGAATTACATTTACAAGAACAATAAAGAAGTCCGGGCCCAAACGGCGGCTCTTATTCGCGAAATCTACCGGGAAATGAACGATGCGCAGATCGGTTACGAGCTGGCGGTCTCTTCGAGCATTAAGAGCGTGCTCCTGCTGCTGCTTCGCCACGATACCCGCGCGCAGCTTCATTACAACAACAACCGCCTGGTGGAACGGCTGCAGCCGGCGATCGATTACGTCGAAGCGAACTTGGGCGAGAAGCTGTCCGTCGCCGACGTGAGCGGACTCGTCAACCTGAGCTATACCCACTTCATCAAGACGTTTAAGAAAGCGATCGGCATGTCCTTTACCGACTTCGTCGTCTACCGGCGGATCAAAAAAGCGGAGCAGCAGCTGCTGACGAACGAGGCGAGCATTGCGGAGGTGGCGGAGTCGGTCGGTTTTTCCAACCTCGGCCATTTCTACGATATGTTTCGGCGGTACAACGACTGTTCTCCCAAGCAGTTTAGAGACCGGCTGCGCAAGCCCGAGTCGGAATCGGAATCGTGAGCGTTCCCGGTCAGTCGAACCCCTGGGGGAAAGCCTGCTCCATAAACCGGTCTCCCCATGGCTCCTTCGCCGGCAACGTGCGATAAAGCTCCCGGGCTTTGTCGACGTACAGCGTCTGAATGACCCGGCAATATTCGAGGCAGCCGGAATCCCGGATGTAGGCCAATATGTCCATTTTTCGCGGCAGGATATCTTCCAGGTTCAGATTCCCATCGTAATACCCTGCAAGCTCGGGGCATTCCTCCGCGGCGTCTTCCAGCACGTATAGAATGGGCAGGGTGCGTTTCTTTTGCAAAAGGTCGTTCTTCAGATCGAACCGAAGCACGTCGTTCATATCGTTCTCGATTTGGGCGACGATCCCGGCGCAGCAGGCCAGCTCGTTGAGGGCATTGCGGGTTTGTTCCGTCACGCCGTCCACGAGCGAATAGCCCATCAGGCAGGCGAATTGAAGCAGCGAGCCCGATTTGCGTTCCACCATCTCCAAATAGTCTTCCTCCGTCCGCACGTCGCCCGCGATATCCGTCTGCTGTCCGTGGACAGAGCAAGCCAGCAAGGCGCCGACTTCGGCAGCCAGGGAGCCCGGAACGAGGCGGCCGATCTCTCCGATGACGGCGGCGGACAGGGCCAGAAGCGCATTCAACGTAACAGCCGAATCGCTCTTCATCCACGGCTTGTCCGGCTGATCCCTATCTTGCAAATCGTCGACGATATCCAGCAGCAGAATGAACAGTTCCGTGATCGCGGCAGCCCTCTCGATCGCGGGTGACGTTCCCCCCAGCATGTAATGGACGCACCGCGTCAGACCGGCCCAGGCCGAATTTTCGTTCTTCTTGTCTTCGATAAACGTTTGAATCAGACGATGCAAGTTTTCCTCCGGGACGTATTGATCCAGCATGCGATGAATTTCGTTTTCGACGCTTAAGCCCGTCTTCAAATCCGTTGCCTCCTAATTCATCTCCGCATATTGTCTGCTCTGCACGAACCTCTCGATCGCTTGAACTCTGGTCTGTACGCCGAGCTTCTCGTAGATGCGGCGCAAGTAGTTGTCGACCGATCGCTTGCTTATAAACATTTGCTCGGCAATCCGTTCATAGGTCTCTCCCTTGACGATCATCGCCATGAGCTCGCACTCTTCCTCCGTCAACGCGATTTCCGTCGCGTATTTGGAAGGCAGCTTCAATTGCTGGATAAGCGAATTCGGCAGCACGATATGACCGTCCAGTATGCAGGCCACCGTGTGCTTGATCGTCGTTTCTCTCGCTCCTTTGGAGACGACCGCGCTGATCTGCTGCGACAGGACGAAGGGCAGCAAATCGGAGACGTCGACTCCTGTGAAAATGACGACGTGGATGCCCGGACATTTCGCCTTCATCTTCTCGGCGACTTGCGTTCCCGGCTGGTCGGGCAACTGATAATCCAACATGAGCAGATCCGGCCGCACCGTCTCCGCCAATTCCAGCGCTTCCTTGCCGGTATGCGCTACTCCGGCCACCTCGACGCTATCCATCTCGTTCAGCAATTGCATCGTTGCCTGCGCCATAAGCGGATGATCGTCCACCACAATCGCCTTTACCGGTCGTTTCATGCTGTTCGTCCTTCCTTCATGGGGAGTGTCGCCGAGAACTTCATGCCGCTTCCTTCGGCCGAGGCGAGCTCGAAATGGCCGTCCAGGGACAGAATCCGGCTCTTCATCTGCTCCATACCGATCCGAGAGCCGCCGATTTCTCTTGTCACTGTCCGATCGGTATCAAAGCCGACACCGTCGTCCTCGTAGTAAAGCCGTACGTTCGATTTGCCTGCCTTCAGGATAAACTTGACGCGAGAAGCTTTGGAGTGTTTCTTGGCATTGTTGAGAAGCTCCTGCACGACCCGGAACAAATGACGTTTCGTTTCCATGTCGATCCGCTCGATCTCCTCCTTGCCTATAGCTTCAAACTCGATGTGGAACGGCGCGCTCGTCTTTTCCAAATCCATTAATTTCTCAACCGTACCGACCAGACCGGCCTCTTGCAAGAGATAGGGGTGAAGCTCGAAGCAGCTTTGCCGCAAGTTCATATTGATCACATCGATATATTCCAGAAGCCCCTCCCATTGCTGCGGATTTTCTTGATGGATCGGGAGACGCTCGAACAGGGATGACAACTTTCTCTTCAGGAAAAACAAATCTTGCATCGTCGTGTCGTGCAAATCCGTCGCGATCCGAATCCGTTCCTTCTCCTGGAGGTCGAACATGAGCTTTCGGAGCCAGACAAGCTCCCCGGCTTCGGTCTCGTTCGGAATTTGCATGGCGAGCTGCTCGACCTTCATCGTCATCTTGCGGATGAGATACAAGTTCTCCATGCAGACGGATAGATAGGAGATGATCAGGTTCAACCATTGCGTCTCCTCGGACCCGAGCAGCGTGTTCGACTTCTTTGGCGTCAGAACGAGAAAGCTTACATACTCTTCGTTGCGCGTAATTTCAAAGCAGGAGTAAACGGACGGGTCGAGCCCTTCTCCTTCAAGCGCCTGCTCCAATTCCGCGACGGAAATCTCTCCTTCGCTCAAAACCTCGGTATAGTCCCTGTATCGAAAGACGAGCGCTCCCCCGGATACCTGCAAAATGTCAACAATGTCGGCCAGAATGAGATCCTTAAGCTCGCGCATGCTGGAGATGGTGCCCAGTTTTTTGGCGATTTTCTTGAGCGAGGTCTGCAAATAATGTCTTCTCGGAAAAACGACTCGCTCCAATCGCGTCGTTAAATATTCCAGCGAATACAGAGTGACGGAAAGTAAAACTACTGTAAATATAAACGCCATAACGAGGTGTTCGGTTTTAGCTCTGGCAGAAAATAATGCGGAAATCATGCCCACGATGGCGACGCTTGGGACGATAGACAGGACCGTAGTCAGTATAAATCGGCGGACAACCAGGTCGATGTCATAGATTTTCTTGGCTGCGAGCAGGTAGGTAAAGGACAACGGGAAGAATAGGACGATCCAGCTTGTGTTAAGGGAATCAATCCATTCGTAACCATACAAGACGAAAGGCACAAATGAGAGGCATATCACTGGGCTAGTTGAAATCACAAAGGAAATCCCGATCGTTTTGATCATCGCTGAAGTATAAGGACTTGCTTTTCTGAACTTGAAAAATATATAAAAAAGGAAGCCAAGATTTAAACAAACTCCAAGCGTAAAAAACAGGAGTTCAGCATTAGAAAAAAAACGATGGATTTCTTGAGTATGCTTCCAATTCATAAAAAATGATAAGTGAAGAAATAAACTTATGAAAATAAAAGAGTATAGAACACGAACAATTCTAGAATTAATTGTAATACTTCCTTTTTCTTTGAAAAAAATGATCAAAAAATGAAGCATAGTAACTGGAATCAGCATTATGCTTATTCCGATAACAATCTTACCTAAAGCATCCCCTCTTATAGAAGCTCCAAGACTCATAAAAGTTAGGGATATAGTAAAAAAGACGGACGCTAGATAACGTGCGGATTTCGAACGATTCATATACTTGTAGAGTGCTATTGCTACAAAAAGACATATCAATTCGCGTGCCAAATAAGAAACATCCCACGCATCAATTGGAGCAATTTGGGAAGTATCAACCTCAAATAAATTTCCGTTTCTGACAATGACAATTTTTTTCGCTTGGTCGACAGTACCCCATCTAATTACTGAAGAATGGCGGTCGACATCTCGCCCGTCAATTTCTAAGACGATATCTCCGACATGCAGCCCTAATTCTGAAGCCCTACTTCTGTGATCAATATTTGAAATCATCCATTTCCCATTTTTCTCGTTAATGTCGAATCCGCTGAACGGATAAGAAAGCATTATATGAATAAACCATAGCTGTAAAAGAACAAAACAAATTAGAATATACAAAAATGCACGATTCTTAGACATTTCCTTCACATCTTTCTAATAATTTGTGTTATAATTTAGAATAATATCTTTTGTTTGGGGGGCGTTATGGTATGACACTTGTTCAGCGTTCGCCTGCTTTAAGAAACGAAGTTAAAAGAATTAAAGTTTTGGGTTCCGATGAAGCTGTAAGGACTATCCAAGGCACCACAGTCTACTTGAATTCGTTGCCCTTGACTCCTAAAGAATTAGATGCCATTCATATTTCTTTTGTTAAATTAAAAGAACAGCAAGATAACGAACCGACAATGAAGTTTTGGTCATAGTTTACATTCACCTGCAGTTCAAAGAGATTCGCGCCCATGCGATTCTCTTTTTTTCTCTCTAATTCCCCCCTTACACAAGAATGCAAAACGATTTGCGTGAAGATGCATAAAAGTTGCGCTGACTTTTTATCAGGAAATGTTTAACATTAAGCATATAGATTAACAAAACCGTTAAACTTCACAGCAATATGCATATGAGGTGCAAAAAGCAATGGGATTGAGTACATCTTCCGCGAAAATGAACGCCATACTCGCATGTCTCAACGACGAACATCTGATCGAAAGCTACGTTGAAGCGCAGCGTCTCCAGCTGGAACCGGACTTCATCGATATGCTGCGTAGCGAAATTACGAGAAGAGGATTATTGAGCGCCATTCAGTACAAAGCGTTAAGCTATTAAAAACAAACAACTTCTTCCAAATTCCACCTCCTAGTATACAGCAAAAAGGTAATTGTAGGGAGTCCCGGATGTTATTGTCGAAAAATAAAAGAACTGCCCCGAAAGTCCCACAAGGAGACCGGAGGACAGTTCTTCTTTATTGACCAGATCGTTCACCTCATAGCTTGCCATCAACGCTCGTTCAACCGATCCGGGATACGTCGAATTCATCGGAATTCCGCCATGACTTATTTCAGACCGCTCCATTTCAGGCTGCGTTCGTATAACCGCTCTTGCAGCGCGGCATCGTAGGAGATCGGGACGGTACGTTTCTCTTGCAGCTTGTTGTAATACTTGCCCGTGACGCCTTCCCGTCTCCAATCCGATACCGGAGTTGCCTCCCGTAACCAAACAAACGTTGCCCGAATCTCCCGTCATGTCCGATCCTCCAGACGAATGCGTCGTACGCATCGAATCGTTTGCTAGAATTAACATAGCAAATTTTGAGCGGGTTCAACAACGATTTTGCATTTATGTTCCGGCTTCGATCAACGTAAAGTCGTCGTAATGAAATGCCGGCGCGACAATGCACGTGACGAAGACGGGCTCGTCGCCCAGCGGCGCAGCGGTTTGCCAGACGGAAGCCGGAACGAGCGCCTGCGGAACTTGTCCCTTCTCCACGTCCATGCCGAGCACGATCCGCTCTCCTTCCCGGGGTTCGTCTCCCGAGCCGCCGAGCGTAAGCTGCAAGGGACCGCCGGAGTGATAAAGCCACAGCTCGTCCGACAGCACCTTGTGCCATTGCGACACTTCTCCCGGATGCAGCAGGAAGTAAACGGAGCTGGCCGACGCGCGGGCGCCGGAATAGCGGGGACCGAGCACGTCCTTCGGAATTTCGAACGACGACTTCCACATCTCCCTGAACCAACCGCCCTCCACGTGCGGCTGCAGATCCAAGAGGCCGACTAGCGGCGACAAAGCCGTTTTCTCCATATGGTTCTCTCCCAGTTCTTTATTCGCATTCGCATGCGTTCTATAGAACCCATCATATACGAAAAGGCAGACGGGAGAAAGCCCGAGCGTTAGGCGGTATGGCGACGGCACGCCCGCTCGGTCTTCCGCTTCGCAGGCGCATCCCCTTATCCCCTCGCATCAGGGCCGACGCGTCGTCATGTCCTTTTCTCCCACCATCCCATTATCCCATCCGCTCAGCCAATCCCCTTTAGTCCTTAAGGCTCTTCTCCATGACCCATGACGTCGTTCTCGGACCTGATTCAAGGGTATAGTAGTACGAGTCGCGATGCAGCAAGGTAATCCTGAGTTGCGGGGATAGTGGTACGGGTCTCCAAAAAGGCAACTGCACCTGATTCGTGGGGATAGTAGGATGATTCGCCGCCAATGGCAGGTACTCCTGATGCACGGGGATAGTGGTACGAGTCGTCCAATACGGTATGCGGCACCTGACGAAAAAACCGCCCAGCGGCGGTTCGAATCGGAGAAGCGTTCTTCAGGCCCCTCCGCCTATTCAATGGACGGTGCCGGGCAGAAGCCGGGATTGGCATCGCACATTCGCCCGGCGTATTCCGGATCGCGCTTCGCCAGCTCCGCGAAGTAGCTTCCGATCATGTGGTTGGCGGACACTCTTCCGTTATGGAAATCCAAGGCGATGAACGGCTGGATATGCCGATATTCGAAAACCTGGTTGCTTCTCGGAATCTTGACCGTAGGCGGCGGCAAATACGTGACGGCGTCGTACAAGTTGCTGATCCGGTTGACGTTGATCGGACGATCGCCGAAGGCCGACACGAAGGCGGGGCTGCCGGCTCGGGGCGCTCCATACGTATACAGAATCGGCGTCCGGAAAGCCGAGTTGCACGACATATCCATCGCGCATAACACGGCAAGCGCCCCGCCCAAGCTATGCCCGGTCACGAACAATCGTTTGCGGGGATCCGTGCCGCGCAGCGAGGTCATGATCTGGTCCCGGGCCGTCTGGTAAATTTGCGTAAAGCCCCGATGCGTTTTTCCGGCGTTTTTCGCATACGGATATTCGATTTGGGTCGCCAGCGCGTCCGACAGCCAATCGGAGGTGGAACTGGTTCCCCGGAAAGCTACGACGACTTCGTCGGAGGATTCGATAATAAACCCGAACGGCTCCCATACGCGGTTCAGCGAGTGGGCGATGAAGCCGGACCGCACCGCGAAGCCGGCCGGGACGACGAACGCGTTTTCCGGATGTCCGTATTGCCTATACGTCTGGCCGCATACGGCCGCAAGCCAAATCGCCCTACGAGCGTCGAACCCGCGTCTTCTCACTCGCCTCGCCCCCTTACCTAATACATATTAGGCAAGAGCGGAGCATGTGCTTGTTTTAGCAGGTTTTACCGGATCACCGCTTGCAGGCAGACCGGTTTGACGACGGAAGCCGAATGTCCGGCCGGAATCGGGAAACCTTCCTCGTTCAGCCTGAACGTGACGACCGTGTCCGTGTCCTGATTGGCGGCAAGCAACCACCGGTCGCCGATAACGGCGAAATTGCGCGGCGTTCTCCCGAGCGTCGGTGCGTGACCTGTCGGCCGAAGCAAGCCGTCCGCCAGAACGCGATAAACGGCCAGGCTGTCGTGGCCCCGGTTGGAGGCATACAGGTACTCGCCCGACGCGGTCAGATGAATGTCCGCGCACGTGTTGTCGCCCTTGTAATCGTCCGGCAGCGTCGGAACGGTCTGCAGCCGCTCGAACGGCTGACCTTCGGCAACGTCGTAGCGGTATGCCGAAACCGCGCAAGCCAGCTCCTCGACCACGTAAACAAGGGACAATGTCGGGTGAAAAGCGACGTGCCGCGGGCCCGCTCCCGGCTCCGTCCGGGTGATGGAACGAAGGACGAGCTTGCCGCGCTCCGCATCCAGCCTGTACACATACAATCCGTCCGTCCCAAGGTCGCAGACGATCCAATCATCCGAATTCGGGATCGGGAAAATCGAATGCGCGTGAGCCCGCTCCTGCCGATCTTCGCGAGGGCCTTTGCCTTCGTGGCGAATGTGGTCCGCCAGCGGTCCGACGGCCCCGTCTTCCCGAATCGGGTACAAGCAAACGCTCCCGCTCGTGTAATTGACGGCGAGCAGCCATCGGCCGGTCCGGTCGACATGCAGATGGCAAGGTGCGTCTCCTTCCGAAGGCTGCCGGCCCAATTCGATGAGCTCGCCCTTGTCCAGGTCGTAACGGAAGGCGACGACCGCTCCCGCTTCCGTCTCGCTGACGGCGTACAGCCAATTGCGATGCGGGTGTGCGGCGACGAAGGATGGGTTCTCGATCCCGGCAATCCCGCCGCTTCGGCTCCATTCCCCGGTTTCTCCGTTCAGCTTGAACAAGTGGATCGCTTCCCGATCCGCGCTGTCGTACGTGCCTGCGAAAATAAATATCGATTTCCCCTCTTGCGGACGCATCGGCGCTCCTCCCCTGCCATTCGAATGTCTCGGTCGCCTCATTCTATCATTGCCGGGGAGAGCGTTCAATTCGGCTGCGATCTTCCTCCTTAACGGCCGGACGGCGCCAGCGTGTAGCGGTTCGCCGGAATCGGAAGGCCGAGGTTGCCCCGCAGCGTATCCGATTCGTATTCCTTGCGATAGATGCCCCGGTCCTGCAAAATCGGAACGACCAGGTCGACGAAGTCGTGCAGATCGCTCGGAATGTTCGAATGCACGATAAACCCGTCCGCCGCGCGCTCCTCGTACCAGCGCTGAATCCGGTCCGCCACTTGCTCCGGCGTGCCGACGAACTCCCCCCGCGGCGTCGCGGTCTGCAGAGCGACCTGCCGCAGCGTCAAATTCCGCGCCTTCGCGTTTCTCTTGATTTTGTCCGTACCGCTGCGGAAGCTGTTGCTGCCGATGTCCCCAATATCCGGGAACGGCTCGTCGAGCGGGAATTGGGAGAAGTCGAAATGGTCGAAAAACCGGCCCAGATAGTTCAGCGCGTTCTCGATCGAGACGAGGTTCGCAATCTCCTGGTACTTGCGCTCCGCTTCTTCCTCCGTGCGCCCGATAATCGGGCCGATGCCCGGCAAGATGACGATGTCGTCCTCGGAGCGGCCGAACTTGACGGCCCTTGCCTTGACATCCTCGTAGAACGCCTTCGCTTCCTCGATCGTCTCGGCGCCGGTGAACACCGCGTCGGCTTCCTTCGCCGCCAGCGTCTTGCCGCTCTCCGACGAGCCCGCCTGGAAGATGACCGGCTGGCCCTGTCGGGAACGAGCGATGTTCAGCGGTCCCTGAACGGAGAAATATTTGCCTTTATGATTCAGCCGGTGCATCTTGGCGGGATCGAAGAACACGCCCGACTCCTTGTCGCGGACGAAGGCGTCGTCCTCCCACGAATCCCAGAGCCCCTTGGTTACCTGCAAATATTCTTCCGCGATCTGATAGCGCTCGTCGTGCGAAGGATGCTCCGTCTTGCCGTAGTTGAGCGCCGATCCTTCCAGCGGGGAAGTGACGACGTTCCAACCGGCCCTTCCCCCGCTGATGTGGTCGAGGGAGGCGAACTGCCGGGCGACGGTAAACGGCTCGCTGTAAGAAGTGGACAGCGTGCCGACGAGGCCGATGCGCGACGTGACGGCCGCCAGCGCGGACAATATCGTGATCGGCTCGAACCGGTTCAGAAAGTGGGGAATCGATTTTTCATTGATATAAAGACCGTCCGCGATAAACACGAGGTCGAACTTGCCCTCTTCCGCTTTAAGCGCCTGCTTGCGGTAAAAAGGAAAGCTGACGCTGGCGTCGACCGGCACCTCCGGGTGCCGCCAGGCGGAGATGTTGCCGCCGACCCCGTGGATGAGCGCGCCCAATTTGAGCGGTTTTCTCGCCATATGCACATTCCTCCCGTTCTTGTTTTACACCGGATCCCGTCCGATCGGAGCCGTCTCGCGAAGAGGCAGCCGGTAGCTCTTGACCGGCGTTCGGCCGTTATGAAATTCCTTGTCGTAGGCGCGTTCGAACCCTAGCCGCTCGTACAATCGCACGGCCGACGCCATCATGTCCGACGTGTGCAAATACAGCGCGTCCGCTCCCCAGCCGATCGCGCGGCGGACGCTTTCACGGATGAGCTCGGTCGCAATCCCCTTCCCCCGGTGGTCCGGGGAGACGGCGAGCAGCCGCAAAATCGGCGCATGGATGCCCAGCTCCGGCCGTCCGTACGCTTCCTCGGAAGAGAGGAACAGCTGCGCGCTGCCGACGATCCGGCCGCTCAACTCGGCGACGAGCCTGGCCTTCGGCCCTGCCGCGTCCACGGAAGCCAGGATCGATTCCTTATACGCTTCCCAGTGCTCCTGAAGGTCCGCCTCGTACTGCCCGTACGCTTGAAGCAGCAGCTCCTTCAGCGCGCCGCGGTCCGCGTCTGCGGCATCCCGGATGCGAATTTGCGATGATGCCATTACGAACTCCCCGCCTTTCCCGTATGGTCAGTTGGCGGAACCCGAATTTTGCAGGCTCGGATGGCTCCGCTTGATCCGCTCGATCTGTCCCAGATGAAGCTGCACATGTTCGATAAAGGCCCGAATGACGCCGTTCAGCGTGACCCGGTCCCCTTTCTGGTTGATCGCCGTCTTGTCGCCGTATTCCGCCGGAAGGCGGCGGAACAGCAGGCTGTTGTATTCGAGCAGCGAACGGTAAAACGCCAGAATGCCGGAAGCGTCGGCTTCGTTCGCAAAGGAATGCTCGACCCACGGATCCTGCCGAAAGCCCGGCAGCTGCGCCGGGGACCCGGAGATGATCTCGCGGATGCGGAAGGAGACGATTAGATGGTGATCGGTCAGATGCGACAGCACCTCGGTCACGCTCCATTTGCCCGGAGCCGGCTTCCATCTCAATTGATCCTCCGTCAACCCTTCGATCGCCTGAACCAACTGGCTATGCAAGTTCAGATAGCGTTCGATCTCGTTCTCGTTCAAACTCATGTCGCCGCCTCCTCTTTTTTTGTCAATCAACCGACCCGCGTCTCCGCGAACGCTTCCTGAAGCAGCAGGAAGGACCGTACCCGGCTCGAAAAGTCCGGAACCGCCGTCGTCACGATCAGCTCGTCGACGCCGAATCGGTCCCTCAGCTCGAGCAGCCGCTTGCGCACGGTCTCTTTCGATCCCTTCGTGATGTCGGCGTCCCGCACTTCGATCTCGTACGACTCGCCGGATTGCTTGCCGAACGTTTCCGCCTGCTCCACCGTGCCGACCGTCACCGACTTGCCGCTGGCCAGCTTGACCTTGACGTTCTTGAAGTCGGCGGCGAGCGCGGCCGCTTCCTCGTCCGTGTCGGCGACGATGACGGAGAGCGCCAGAATCGGTTCCGGCGAAGCCTCCGTCTCGCTGCCGAACCGTTCGCGGTACGTCTTGAACGCCGACTCGGCCACATCCGCATCGCCGTTGATGAACAAGGCGAACGCGTAAGGCAGGCCCTGACGGGCCGCCAGCTCGGCGCTGGACGCGCTCGCTCCGAGCAAATGGAGCGCGGGCGGCACCTTCGCCGCCGGCGAGGCGTGAAGCCCGGCCAGCGGATGGCCTTCGGGGAGCGGACCGCGCAAGAAGCGCGCGAGCTCCTCCAGCTTCTCCTCGAGCGGCGCAGGGGCTGCGACGCCTTGCTGCAGCGCCCGGGTCGAGACCGGCAGCCCGCCCGGCGCCCGGCCGATGCCGAGATCGACGCGGCCGGGAGCGAGCGCGGAGAGGACGTTGAAATTCTCCGCCACTTTATACGGGCTGTAATGCTGCAGCATGACCCCGCCGGAGCCGACGCGAATCCGCTCGGTATGGGCGAGCAGATAGGCGATGAGCACCTCCGGGGAAGACCCCGCCACCTGCCGGGAGTCGTGGTGTTCCGATACCCAAAACCGGTGGTAGCCGAGCCGGTCCGCCAGCCGGGCGATCTCGAGCGTGTGCCGGAAAGCGTCCTCCACCGTCTCTCCCGGAAAAACGGGGCTTTGATCCAAAATGCTTAGCTTCAGTCCCATTCGGGCTCTCTCCCTCCGCTTGTTCGTCTATATCGAATAATTCGCTTCCGGCGTAATCCGCTTCAGGAATTGCCGCGTGCGCTCTTCCTTCGGCCGGGAGAAGATGATCTTCGGATCGCCCTCCTCGACGATGACGCCCCCGTCCATGAACACGACGCGGTTCGCGACGTCGCGGGCGAAGCCCATCTCGTGCGTCACGACGATCATCGTGATCCCTTCCTTGGCGATATTGCGGATGACCTCCAGCACTTCGCCGACCCGTTCGGGATCGAGCGCGGACGTCGGCTCGTCGAACAGAATCGCCTCGGGCTCGAGCGCCAGCGCTCTCGCAATGCCCACCCGCTGCTGCTGTCCGCCGGACAGCTGGCTCGGATAAGCGTCCAGCTTGTCGCCGAGGCCCACCTTCTCCAGCACGCGGACGCTTCGCTCCCGCGCCTCCTCCTTCGCCAGCTTGCGGACGACGACGAGCCCTTCCATCACGTTCTCCAGCGCGGTCTTATGCTTGAACAGGTTGTAATGCTGGAACACCATCGCCGTCTTGCGGCGCAGCGCCTGGATGTCCTTCTTCGACGGGCGCTTGCAGTCGACCGCCAGCTCGCCGATCGCCACTTCTCCCGCGTTCGGCTTCTCAAGGTAGTTGATGCACCGCAGCAGCGTCGTTTTGCCCGATCCGCTCGGACCGAGGATGACGACGACCTCGCCTTTTTCCACCGTCAGATCGATGTCCTTCAGCACCTGATTGCGCCCGAAAAACTTCGTAATTCGCCTGAGCCGGATCATGCCACGCCACCTCGGTTGTAAATGTTGATTTTGCGTTCCAGCACGCCGGCCAATCGCTCGATGAGCACGGTCAGTCCCCAGAAAATAACGGCGGCGGCGATGTAAGCCTCGAAATACTTCCAGTTCGTCGAGGCGACGATTTGCGCCTTCGCGTTGATCTCGACGACGGATACGGTGAACGCGAGCGTGGAACCGTGCAGCATGCCGATGAAGCTGTTCGACAGGTTGGGAATGCTGGCCGCGAACGCCTGCGGGAACACGATGCGACGGATCGCTTGCGGCGTCGTCATGCCGACCGAATAAGCGGCTTCGAGCTGACCCGAGCTGACGGAGAGCAAGCCGGAGCGGACAACCTCGGACAAATAGGCGCTGGCCGTAATCGTGAACGCGATCAAGGCGAAGACGACGTACGGAATGGAGACGGACCGGAACGACCAGCCGAAGGCAGCCGAGACGCCGTCGATCACAGCCGGGAGTCCGTAATAGATGAGCAGCAGATGCACCAGCATCGGCGTTCCCCGGATAAACGTGACATATCCGGCCGAGAGCGGGCCTAGGACCGGCACTTTGTAAATGCGGAACAGCGCGATCGCCGTCCCGAGCAGGAAGCCGGCGGCAACCGACACGACGGTAATGAACAGCGTCGTCGGCACGGCCGACAGCAGCTTCACGAACGCCGTCCATATAAAAGCCGGGTCCAGCTTCATCCTCCCGCACCTCCTTTCGGCACGCCGGCGCTTTCGGCGAGCAAGCCGCGCAAGGACGGAACGTTGCGGCCGAACCGCTTCCCGGCCGTACGTTCGCGCCGCTCGTGGCGGAGCAGGCGCCGTTCCAGCAGCCGGAACAGCCGCTCAAGCGCGAAGCTGATGACGAAGTAAATGATCGCCAGGTCGATGTACGTCTCGATGTAGTGCTGCCCGAGCGTAATGAGCGTGTCCGCTTTGCCCGTCATCTCCATGACGCCGAGCGTGAAGGCCAGAGACGTGTCCTTCAGCGTCGCAATGACCAGGTTGGCGAAGACGGGCAGCGAGATCGCCAGCGCCTGCGGCAACACGATGCGGGTGAACGTCTGATAGCCGTTCATGCCGACGGAATAGGCCGCTTCCGCCTGCCCCCGGTCCACAGCCGTAACGCCCGCCCGGATCATCTCCGAGATAAAGGCGCCCGCATGCAGCGAGTACGTCAAGACGACGAAGACGAGGACGGGCGTTCGCGTTACGTCGATATGAACGAGCTTCAGCATCTCCGGCAAGCCGTAGTAAATCAGGAAGAGCTGGATCAGAATCGGCGTCCCTCGGAAAAAGGACACGTACACTTCCGACAACCGGCGCAGCACCGGTATTTTGTAGAGCCGGGGGAGGGCGACGAGAAATCCGACGCCCAGCCCGAACAGAATGGAGAGGCTGACAATCGTAAGCGTGACGTTCAACGTGGACAGCAGCTTGGGAAAGTAATCGAACAAGTAGGCGATATCAAATTTCGCTCCCGGCATCGCGCATCCTCACCTTTCCCTTCCATCTGGAATCGCCCTCTATTTCTCGCCCGCGCCTTTGGTGAAGTCCTGGCCGAGCCATTCGACGCTCAGCTTGCCCAGCGTGCCGTCGGCTTTGATCTCGCGGATGGCGCCGTCGATCGCGTCCGCCAGCGCTTGCTCCTCCGGATCGTCCTTGCGGAAGACGAACAGAATGTCCGCGTCGCTAAGCGGCTCTCCCACCGCCTTCAGCTTGCCTTGAGGGTCGATCAAGGACAGCGAGAAGTCCGCGCCGATCGTCGCATATACGCGTCCGGTGGCGATCTGGTTGACGGTGTCGCCCGACCCGCCGTTCGAGTAGACGATCTTGATCGCGTTGTCGTGCGTCTTGTTGTAATTCTCGACGATTTGGGCTTCCGCGCTTGTGGCGCCTACAATGACTTTCTTGCCTTTCAGGTCGTCCAGCGATTGAATCGGATCGTTGTTGTCCTTGGCGACGATGATTTTGTTCTCCCAGTGGGCGTAAGGCTCTTTGTTGAAAAGATACTTCTCGGTGCGCTCCGGGTTCTTCTCCATCTCATGGGCGACGAAGTCGATCTTCTTCGTCTCCAGGCTGAGCAGCAGGTTCGCGAAGTCGTACGTCTGCAGCTCGAATTCGTAGCCGGGCAGCCGCTTGTCGATTTCGCGGACGAGCTCGACGTCGAAGCCGGTCAGCTTGCCTTTGTCGTCCAGGAACGCCACCTTCGGGAACTGGGTGCCCGTGCCGACGATGATTTTCTTCACTTTGGCCGGCGAGGACGACTCTCCGGCGGCACTCGCGTTCGCGCTTGCGCTAGGCGATGAAGCGGCGGAAGCCGGCGCATCGGACGAACTGCCGCCGGCGCTTGCGGATGGCGCGGCATCGTTATTGTTCTGGCCGCAGCCGGTCAGCGCGAAGGCGCCTGCCAGAATCAAAGCGGATAAAGATAGGAACGGCTTTTTCATTTTTTTGCTCCACCCCGTGATCGAAGATGATAACTTATAATTCCTACTGGTTAAGTTATAATTATGTTGAAATTAATTTATCATCCCGTCCGGGACCCGTCAATGCGCCGGATAATAGAGAAAATCTATTACGAAATTCAACAATTCGATCGGTCTTTTCAAGGCTTGTTCAGCAGCTCCCGGCCGAATTCGGACAAGGTTCTCAGGAACTCGTCGTGTTCCCCCTGGAGAGCGATGATATGGGTCTGCATGGAGATGCCCGCCGTCTCGGGGAACTCGATCGGATACAGCTTGCCTTCGGCCACTTCCGTTCGGGTGCACATTCCGGGCAAGAAACAGATGCCTACTTTTTGCAGCACCAGCTTCTTGGCCGTCTCGGAATTGTCGGTCTGAATTTCCAGCAACGGAGGCTGATCGAGCGATTCGAAAATCCGGTGAACGCGAAGCCAATCGAGCGCGCCGCATTCGAAAAAAACGAGAGGCTCGCGGCCGATCGCCCCGATCGTCAGGTTCTCGTCGCCGATGAACGGGTGCCCCTCGTACACGTGCAGCCGGATCGGGTCCTCGATCAGCTTGACCGACTTGAGGTTCGGGTGGTTGACGTTGCGGACGAAGCCGATGTCGATCTCCTTGTTGAGCACCCGGTTTACCAAGTCGTCGGTCGTGCCGGTCTGCAGCTTGAAGTGGATGTGGGGATACTTGCGCTTCATGCGCGGCAGCAGCAGCGGCAGCATGTAATTCGCGACGGAGACGGTGCAGCCGATCCTAAGCTCGTCCGGAAGCTTCTTCTTCTGCTGGACGTGCTGCTTGCCCTTCTGGAACGTCTGCAGCAGCTGCTGGGCATACGGCAAGAAGCGCTTGCCTTCTTCCGTCAGCTGCACATGCTTGCCGATCCGGTCGAACAGCTTGCAATCCAATTCCCGCTCCAACGTTTGAATTCTCGCCGTCACCGACGGCTGCGACAGGAACAGTGCGTCCGCCGCTTTGTTGAAGCTTCCGTAGTGGATGACATACACGAACGCTTCCATGTTTTCAATATTCAATGCTGCACACCCCACTTTTCCAATGAAATAAGTCGGATTAAAAGAAAGTTGATTCCCATGTTAACCGCAAACCCGCACCCTGTCAATGCCAGGGGATAGTGGGATGAACGACTAGAAACCTAGGAACCTCCGCCCATTAAAATGCAGTCGGCCCGCAAAAGAATGCCGCCCCAAAAAGCGAAAGCCCCCAGACTCACAGTGGAGCCCAGGGGCAACAAATTCGTTAAACGCCGAGCCGGATCAGGTCTTTCGGATAGCCCGTCAAAACCTGCACCGTGCCGTCCTCGCGCAAATAGACGTCGTCCTCGATCCGCACGCCGCCGATCGACGGCACGTAGATGCCGGGCTCGATCGTGAACAGCATGCCAGGTTCGAGCGGATGGGCGTTCTCGCCGTGCAGCGACGGGAACTCGTGAATGTCCATGCCGAAGCCGTGGCCGACCCGGTGCGTGAAATACTCGCCGTATCCGGCCGCGGCGATGACGTTCCGGGCGGCGCGATCGACTTCGGCTGCCGCCGCGCCCAAGCGGACGGCCGCGATGCCGGCCTCGTTGGCGGCCAGCACCGTCCGGTAAATGTTCTCCTGCTCCGGCGTCCCCTCGCCCATCAGGAACGTCCGCGTGATGTCGGAGCAGTAGCCTTGCACTTTGACGCCGATGTCGATCAGCAGAAAATCGCCCGCCGCGATCGGCACCGCTTCCGGCACTCCGTGCGGGAGCGCCGACCGTTTGCCCGTGAGGACGATCGATTCGAACGAAGGCTTCTCCGCCCCGAGGCGCTTCATCTGATATTCGAGCTCGGCCGTCAGCTCCAGCTCGGTCATGCCGACGACGGCGCGCCCGGCCGCATACTCCACCACTTGCTCGATCGTCTCGACGGCCAGCTTCACATTCGCGATTTCTTCCTCCGTTTTCCGAACCCGCAACGAATCGATGAACCCGGTCACGTCTACGAACCGGGCGTTCGGGAACGCCTCGCCGAACCGCTCCGCCTTCTCCAGCGTCACGCAGCCCTTCTCCACGCCGAGGCTGCCGCAGCTTCCCGCCGCCCCTTGCGCCCGCAGCTTCGCATACGGATCGTCCGTATCCGACAGCGGAACGAGCCGAGCCGCCGTCCCCGTCTGTCTGGCCGCTTCCGCGTCCAGCTCGGGCACGAACAGCAGCTCTTCATCCGAGCGTGCGTCCAGGAACAGCGCCAGAAACCGTTCGTGCGGATCGGACAAAAACCCCGTGAAGTAATAAATGTTAATCGGGGCGGTAATCAGTGCCGCGTCGATGCCGCTCTCCTTCATATGCGCAAGCAGCCGTTGTTTTCTCGTCGCCCATACGCTATCCGCCATTTCGCGAGTCTCTCCCTTTTCGGATATCGATTGTTTATAACCGAATTCTATGATGACCCGGCCGCAAATTCGCGCAGCAACGCCAGAAAGGACGTGCCGTATTTCGCGAACTTCGCGTCCCCGATTCCTTTCACGCTTCGCATCGCCTGCTCGGTCGTCGGCATCCGCTGGCACATCTCCCGCAGCGTCGCGTCGTGGAAAATAACGAACGGCGGCACGCCTTCGCGATCGGCGATCGATTTGCGCAGCTCGCGCAGCCGCTCGAACAGAGCGGAATCGATCGGCTCGTCCGAATCCGCGCCTCCGCTTCCGTAGCGGCCGCCGCTTCGCCTTCGTGCGGCGGCGGCGATCGGCTCGAAGCGGCGGAACACCCGCTCTTCGCCCTCGATGACGCCCCGAACCCGTTCCGCAAGCTGCACGACCGGATACTGGCTGTCCGTCAAGCGGAGATAGCCGTCGGCGATCAGGGCATGAATCAGTTGCACCAGCTCTTTCTCCGGTCTGCCGCTCATCATGCCGTAGACGGACAACCTGTCGAAGCCGAACTGGCGGATTTTCGCGTCGTTCGCTCCCCGCAGCACCTTCGCCGTCAACGTCACGCCAAACCGCTGGCGCATCCGGGCGACGCACGAGAACACGATTTTCGCTTCCTCGGTAATGTCCTTAAGCTCCCGCTCGTCGGTGCAATTGCCGCAGCGGCCGCACGGCTCGGCGCCCTCTTCGCCGAAATAGCGGACGATGCTCCGCTGGAGGCAATCGGACGTGTTCGCGTACTCGACCATATCGTTTAGCAGCCGGTAATCGTTCCTCTTCCGTTCCTCGTCGGCTTCGCTTTGTTCGATAAAAAATTTCTGCGTCGCCGTATCCGCCGGGGAGTACAACAGGACGCATTCGCCCGGCTCCCCGTCGCGGCCCGCCCTTCCCGCTTCCTGGTAGTAGGCTTCGAGGTTTTTCGGCATGTTGTAATGCACGACGAAGCGGACGTTCGATTTGTCGATGCCCATGCCGAAGGCGTTCGTGGCGACAATGACCTGCAGATCGTCCCGGAGAAAAGCGTCCTGGGCCGCCTCCCGCTCCTCCTCGCTCAGCCCCGCATGATACTTGCCCGCGGCGATGCCGAGGCTCTTCAAATATTGCTGCACGCTCTCGACTTCCCGGCGGGTCGCCGCGTAGACGATGCCCGCTTGGCCGGGACGCTCCCGGACGTAGCGGGCCAGGAAATCCCGCTTGTCCGCGTTCCGGACGACCGACAGCGCCAGATTGTCGCGGGCGTAGCCGGTCGTCACCCGCACCGGGTCCGCGAGCCGCAGCCGCTGGACGATGTCCTGCTTGACCACGTCCGTCGCCGTCGCCGTGAACGCCGCCATGACCGGCCGCGGCTCGATATGCGCGAGCAGGCGGACGATGCCCATGTAGCTCGGGCGAAAATCGTGGCCCCATTGAGAGACGCAATGGGCCTCGTCCACCGCGACCAGAGGAATGCGGATTTGCCGGATGAGCGAGACGAACCGCTCGGATTCGAGCCTCTCCGGCGCGATATAGACGAGCTTATACCGCCCTTGCAGCATGCCCCGGAGCCGTTCGTTCGTCTCCTGGGCCGACAGGGAGCTGTTGATGTACGTCGCCGGAATGCCCGTCTCGGTCAAGGCGTCGACCTGATCCTTCATAAGCGAGATGAGCGGCGAGACGACGAGACTGACGCCCGGCAGCAGGACGGCGGGCAATTGATAGCAAATCGACTTGCCCGCCCCTGTCGGCATGACGCCGAGGGCGTCGCGGCCTTCCAATATGGCGCCGATGAGCCGTTCCTGGCCGTTGCGGAAGGAATCGTAGCCGAAATAACGGCGAAGGGCTTCTCGCGCTTCTCCCATTCGTTCCATCGCCGTCACCCTTCCTTCGGGGCCGGTTCGGGCTGCCTTAGGAACGGAGAAGGTTCGCCCAGGCAGTAGACATGAAGCACGTGAAGCGCCCGGGTGCAAACCGTATACAGCAGCTTGCGGTCCTGCTCCCGGCCGTAACGGCTCTCCGACGCGTCCCAGACGAGCACGGCGTCGAACTCGATCCCTTTGGACAGATAAGACGGCAGCACCGATATGCCCCTCGGCAAATTCGCCGAGCCCCCGGTCACGAGCGTCACCGGCACGTCGTCGGGAAGCCGCTCTTTGATCATCGCGCTGGCGTTGCCGCATTCGCGGGCCGTCTTCGCGATGACGCCGATCGTGGCGTAGCCGGCCTCCAGCAGCGCGGCCGCGGCCCGTGCGACGCGGTCGGCCATCTCGGCCCCGTCTTTGCAAACCTCCAGAACGGGAGGCTCGCCGTCGCGGTGAAAAGGCGCGATGCCCTCGGCATCCTCGGGCTTCAAGATGCGCTTCGAGAAGCGCACGATCGGCTCGGTCGAGCGGTAGCTGGTGGACAGCCGCCAAACCTTCGTCTCTTCCGGCGGAAAAAGACGCGTCCAGCCGCCGAAGCCGCCGCTCTCTTCCGCTTGCGCGTAGATGGCCTGGTTGAAATCGCCCAGCACCGTGATCCGCGCGCGAGGGAAACGCCGGCGCAGGAAGGCGGCCTGGAACGGCGAGTAATCCTGCGCCTCATCCACGAACAGATGCCGCACTTCGCCGTCCACCTTGCGGAAGCCCTCCAGCGCTTCGAGCACGTACAGCAGCGGCGTCGCGTCCTCGTGATCGATCGTTTTGCGGCCGAACGTCTCCTCCGCCCGCTGCGCCATCCATTCGTAGCCGGGCGGCAGCCGGCCGTCCGGCGCGCACGCCGTGAACAGCGTCCGGCTGCGGAACAGCTCCCAGTACGTGGCGAGCGGGTCCATGAAGCGGAAGCCCTTCACCGCCTTGCGCAGCGGCGCGATCGCGTTCTCGGCCGCCCTGCGCTTGAGCAGCTCGGAGATGCGGTCTTCGTCGTCGAACGACTCGCCCGCGTAAGCTCCGCCGCGGCGCAGCTCCACGTACGCCCGCTGGATCTCCTCCTGATCGGCGAGCTCCGCCTCCGCATCGAGCCAGGCTTCGTCCATTTGGCTGTCCACCCATGCGTTCAGCCGCTCGTTCAGCCAGCGGCGGAGCTTGGCGAGCCGGTCGCCGAAGTTCTCCTTGGCGAGCGCGCCGTAGAAATGCTCCGCCATCTCCTCCGCCGACACGATCGTGTCCTTGCGGAAGCGCAGCGGGCGGAAGCGGACGCCTTCCTTCTCCAGCCGCTTCAAATACCGGCCCACCGTCTCGAAGAAATGCTCCGAGCCTTTGTAGCGGGCGGCCGCCTCCCGCGCGTTCCCGTCGGGCGTACCTTCCGCCGCGGCCAACGCCTCCGTCTGCGAGAACAGATCCTCGACTTCGTAGCGTCGGCCCAGCCTGGATTCGATCAATTCGCGGAACGTCATCTGCCGCATGTTGGCCTCTCCCAGGTCGGGAAGCACCCGGGAGACGTAACCTTTGAACACCGGGTTCGGCGAGAACAGCACGATCTGGTCCGACGTCAGCGTGTCCCGGTAACGATACAGCAAATACGCGATCCGCTGCAGCGCGGCGGACGTCTTGCCGCTGCCGGCGGCGCCTTGCACGACGAGCAGCTTGTGCTTCTCGTCGCGGATGATGCGGTTCTGCTCCTTCTGGATGGTCGCCACGATGCTTTTCATCGACGTGTCCGACCGTTCCGACAGCACCGCCTGCAAAATATCGTCCCCGATCGTCTCATCCGTATCGAAGACATGCTTCAGCACGCCGCCGCGAATGACGAATTGCCGCTTCAGCGTCATCTCGCCTTCGATGACGCCGCTCGGCGTCTCATACGCGGCCGGACCGGGCTCATGGTCGTAGAACAAGCTCGAGACCGGCGCCCGCCAGTCGTAAACGTAGAACGTCTCCCCGTCGTCGCCCACGAGCGTGCCTCTTCCGATATAAATGCGCTCCGCGGCCGCTTCGCCGGCTTCCCGGTAGTCGACCCGCGCAAAATACGGGTTGTCGCGCTGCAGCGCCAGCCGCGACGCGGCGGCCGACGCGACCTTGTGGCTCCGCTCGCGCTCGGCCAGCAGCTCGGCCTGCTGCACGATGCTGCTCCACGTCTCCCCGAGCTCCGTCGCGTCGGAGAAGTTGACCGTCACGTCGTCCCAGAACTCCTGCCGGATGCCGACGACGTCGCCGCGTCTCTCTCCGAGCACCGACAGCTCCTTCCGCAGACGACGGTCGATCACGCCGAGCACTTCGGTTAACCGCTTCATTTCCTCCTCGCGGATGGACCGCTCCTTCGACACATGCCTCTTCCTTTCCCCTGGCGAACTTATCGATATCCCTTGTTGTATCATGCCATTCCGCCAAGTGCAAGCCGAAGCCGGGCAATCTTCGCTCCGCATCTCGTCCAATCGCCGCCTCCAATCCGCCTCTTCGGTCGTCAAAACGTTCCGCCATCGGATCGGAAAAACGGCTACCTCGTTATCCGGATTTTCCGCCTCAACAAGTGTTCGGTCGACAGCTCGAACACCATCGTGACGCGCACCGCCGCTTCGGCGGTCAGCATAAAGCCCCATACGAACGTCATGAGCCGCATAACGAAGCGGAAGTACGAGTAATTCCAGTTGGCTGCGAAATCGCCCTTGCCGGCAAACCGTTCGGCCAGATAGAACATGAGCGGGCGGGGGAACATCAAGGAGACGAGGAACAGCAGGCCGACGCCGGCGGTGATGAGCGATTCCCGGACGAGCAAAACTTTCTCGCTGCCGCCGAGCATCACGAACGCCAGCGTGAGCAGGAACGTAAACAGCATGAGCGAGCCGAAAGCGTCCAGCTTGCGGTTTCTGGCCAAGTAAATCAAATTCTCCGCGAGGGGAACCGTTGTGGCGATCGTCAGCGCCGCGGTGCCGCTCATGTAGTCTTTCAGCCAAACGTAGAGAAGCCAGGGAACGACCCCGTTCAAAATGAGAGTCATGATGACATGCGCGCGTTTCGACATGGTGGATGAATCTCCTTTTTCCGAAAATTCGGTTTGCATTTAGCTGAGCGTCCGGCTCATGAACCGGATCAATTCGTCTTCCGTCACCCGGAACGCCTCCCGCTTGATCGTGCTCTGCACGCGCATCCCGTACATGAACGTGAGGAGCGATTCGGCAAGCTTCCTGCCGTCCGCTTCCGCGGGGATGTAGCCGCTTCGCTGCCCCGTTTCGACCCACGACGCGCACGTGCGCAGCGTAAATTCGTGCACCTCGTCGAGCACGGCCGCAATTTTCGGCTGATCCGCCTGACTGAGCAAATACGTAAAAATTTTGTTCGTGACGTTGTCGTAACGGGTCGCTTGAAGCATTCCCTCCGCAATGGAGCGGAGCGGCTTCTCCATCCCCGACGAGCCCGGATCCCGCACCGCTTCGTCGAAGCGCTTGTTGGCTCTCTCGACGCGGGATTTCAGGATCAGGCCGAGCAGCTCGTCTTTTCCCGACACGTAATGGTAGATCGCCCCTTTGGACAAGCCGGAGCGCTGGATAATATCCTGCAGCGTCATCTGCCTGCAGTCCTTCTCCTGGATGAGCGCTTCGGCGGTATCCATGATTTTCTGAAAGCTTGCCGATGCAGCGGACATTTGCGTTCAACCCTTTCTTTGTACCGACCGTCGGTATGTTGTAATTTGATTATGCCAGACCGACCGCCGGTATGTCAAGGAGAAAATCCGATCGAGTCGAAAATCTTGAACGAAGGTTGCAGTGTCAAGCTGATCAATGTAATATCGCGCCGCTTGTCCTCCTGTCACGCCTTGCCGGCTTCCCGCATATACATAGGGTGGTGCAACTATTGCCTTGCGGAGGGGGTACTGAGCATGTTCATGTCCCACGGAGACGAATATATCGAACTGGAGAAATCGATCGAGGACATTACCGAGGTCGCACGCGGCTTCGGACTCGACTTCTATCCGATGCGTTACGAGATTTGCCCGTCCGACATCATCTATACGTTCGGCGCGTACGGAATGCCGACGCGATTCCATCACTGGAGCTTCGGCAAAACCTTCAACCGGATGAAAATGCAATACGACCTCGGCCTGAGCAAAATTTACGAGCTCGTCATCAACTCCAACCCCTGCTACGCGTTCCTGCTCGACGGCAACTCCCTCGTCCAGAACAAGCTGATCGTCGCGCACGTGCTCGCGCACTGCGACTTTTTTAAGAACAACGCCCGCTTCTCCACCTCGAACCGCAACATGGTCGAGAGCATGTCGGCCACTGCCGAGCGCATCGCCCAATACGAGATCGAGTACGGCAGCGAAGAAGTGGAGAAATTCCTCGACGCGGTCATGGCCGTCCAGGAGCATGTCGATCCGCGGCTCGTCCGGCCGCAAGGTCTGGACAAAAGACGCTATATGGAATGGCAGCAGCAGAACGAGAAGGAACGCAGAGGCAAAGGAACGGCCCTTCCCACTCCGTACGACGACTTGTGGTCGCTGGAAGACAGGGAGAAGGACGCGAAGAAGGCCGAGTCGTCGGCCGCCCAGGAGCCGCGCCGCTTCCCTCCCGAGCCCGAGAAGGACATCGTCTGGTTCATCCAGGAATACTCTCCCGTCCTGACCGACTGGCAGCGGGACGTGATGTCGATGCTCCGGGAGGAGATGCTCTATTTCTGGCCGCAGATCGAGACAAAAATCATGAACGAAGGCTGGGCGACGTTCTGGCACCAGCGGATCATGCGCGAGCTGTCGCTCACGAGCGAAGAGACGATCGAGTACGCCAAGCTCAACTCCGCCGTCGTGCAGCCGTCGCGCAACTCGCTTAACCCTTATTATTTGGGGCTGAAAATTTTCGAGGACATCGAGAAGCGTTGGGGACGGGAGAAGATTTTCGAGGTGCGGGAGATGGATTCCGACCCTTCCTTCATCCGCAACTACTTGACCAAGGAATTGACCGACGAGCTCGACCTTTATATTTTCGAGAAGAAAGGGCAGGACTGGACGATTACGGACAAAACGTGGGAGACGATCCGCGATCAGCTCGTCTATTCGCGCGTGAACGGAGGATTTCCGTATCTCGTCGTCACCGACGGGGATTATCAGCGGAACGGGGAGCTGTATTTGTCCCACCAGTACGAAGGCACCGAGCTCGATCTGAAATATATCGAGCGCACGATGCCGTTCGTCTCCCAACTATGGGGCAAGACGGTCCATCTGGAGACGGTCGTGGACGACAAGCCGGTTCTGTTCACCTGCGACGGCAAGAAAACGACCCGTAAAAATGTTTAAAAAGCGCGCGTTGGTCGTAATCTACTCCCATAGGAAAGGAGTGGATGAACGATGACAACCGCATCGGATTCCTCGCAGGGAACGCCGGCGCCGAACCGGCCCGACCATTTCCCTCCGCAGCATCAGGACCGCCAGCCCGGCCTTGAGAGCGACATGTACCCGCGCCCGGAAGCGGAATCCCCGGTCTACCGCCCGGCCGGCAAGCTCGCCGGCAAAGTCGCCGTCATCACCGGCGGCGACAGCGGCATCGGCCGCGCGGTGGCCATCGCGTTCGCCAAGGAAGGCGCGGACGTGGCGATCGTTTATTTGAGCGAGTTCACGGACGCGCGCGAGACGCAGCGGCAGGTCGAGCAGGAAGGCCGCCGCTGCCACATCATCGCCGGCGATATCGGCGATCCGGCCTTCTGCCGTCAGGCGATTGCGGACATCGTGCAAGCGCTCGGGCGGCTGGACATCGTCGTGAACAACGCGGCCGAGCAGCACCCGACGGACAAGCTGGAACAAATCGCGCCCGCGCAGCTGGAGAAGACGTTCCGCACGAACGTCTTCGGCATGTTCTACCTGACCCAGGCCGCCATGCCGCATCTGAAATCCGGCTCCGCCGTCATCAACACCGCCTCGGTCACGGCGTACAAGGGCAGCCCGACGCTGCTCGACTATTCCGCCACCAAAGGCGCCATCGTCGCCTTCACCCGCTCGTTCGCGCTGAACGTCGTCGGGCAAGGCATCCGCGTCAACGCCGTCGCGCCGGGCCCGATCTGGACGCCGCTTATTCCGTCCACGTTCGGCGCCTCGGAGGTGGCGAAGTTCGGATCGGATACCCCGATGAAGCGCGCCGGACAGCCGGACGAGTTGGCGCCGGCTTACGTCTATCTCGCCTCCGAGGATTCTTCCTACGTGACGGGCCAGGTACTGCACGTCAACGGAGGCGCCATCGTGAACGGTTGACCTTGCGGGGTCAACCGGCCGCTTCAATCGGACGGCGTTCCGGTCCGTCCGGTAGTTTGCCCGAATATTCCTTCCCGTCAATGAAGCGAAAAAAAACCCAAGCCGACAGGCTTGGGCGATGAGACGATGCACAAACGCGAGCAGCCAGCTTGCCGCCGACGATCCGAGCGACCCGATCAAACCTCTTTGCTCTTCCAGAAAAACTTCTTCGCAGGTGCCGAATAAGAGGTTTGATCCTCGCGGACCAAGTGCATGACCTTGTGCATATTCGCTTCGGAGACGGTGGCGAACAAGCTGTCCTTCGACCACGGATCTTCGAAATACACTTTTCTCGTTTTCTTGTCGAACGCTTTGGCGTGGTTCATATTGACCAGAAATCCGCGGTCAAGCCTTTCGAACCCGGACTCGCCGAGCAGCGCCTGAAATTCCTCGAGCGTAGTAGGATAATAGAAGACGCCTCGCTTCGTATGGAATTCCGGACCGTCCGAAGTTGGACGGATCGCCAGCACCTCATCGAGTCCGATTTCGACCGGTTTGCCATCCCCATCCAATAGACGAAAGCCAGACATGGCGCTCCCTCCCTTTCTTTAAGAGCGTTTCAGTTCGGCAGGGATTTCCGGGCGGTGAAAAAGATAAAAGCACGCCGTGCTGACGAAAAAGACAGCAAATACGCCCAGCAGCTTGGCGACGCCAAGTACCGCTTTTTTCTTCATACCGTTTCCCCTCCTCTCTGTTTAAATAATAGCAATACAGATTGAAATATGGTAAGGACAGCGAGCGTAGGATTGTTGAACAAGAAGTTCGCCGCAACGATCGCCATCGAAACCAACTTGAGGATAGGAAAATATTTCTCCGGAATTCGCGCAAATCCTTTAATATTCGCCGGAGCAAACAGAAGCATCATCAATAAGTTCGCGATATTGACCATATAAACGTATTTCTCGTCTAGCGGAATGAAGGGCGCGGCGCACATCAGCAGAACGGATAAAGCGGTGCAAAGGCTCGATTTTTCGATATGGTACCCGCCCGAAAAAAATCGAAGAAACATGAAATAACCCATTCCATACAGAGTCACCCACGGCTTGCCCAAAAAAAGGCTGATTATAATGACGAGCACAACGGCAGAGAGCGTATGCAAGATCGTAATCAGCGAGAACTTCATCACTTCAATGCTGGGCGTCTGCTCGGCGTCGACTCTCTTAATCGACGTTGCAATGGATAAGGCCAGCTTCTCGATCATTCCGACTCGTCCTTTCGAATGGAAAAGTAGATCATCACGATTAAGAGAACGACAACGACGATGCAAATCGTAGCCAACGAATCCGACAGCCGATCGTAGGAAGTCATATAGAAGATATTGCCCGCAAACAGAATAACCAGCCCGAGAATCATGAATATCGCGAACATCTTGTTGCCGCGAAAGGAATCTTTGTAGAATCGGCTGCTGGACTGAATGTAGCTGAACCCACCCTTGGTAATATGGATGCAGTAAGAGATCAGGCACATCACGATAAAGGTCATCACTTGGATGCGGTAAGCGTTGCCCGTATAGGGCGTAATTTCATCGAAAACGCCGAAATGGATAAAGAACGTCACCAGCAACCATTGAACGAGAGATTGCGCCACATATCCGATTGTCACCATGATAAACGAATGGAACAGCTTGGTGCGCAAAATAATGGTGATCAGGAAAAACAAGATAAACACGTTGATCAACGGCGATATATCTTGCAAGGATTCCGTCTGAACCGTATTCGAGACGAAAGCCAGGATTAAGGAGCCGAGCATGAACTTCAGGATGTATTCCTTGATGGAGAACCGGAACAGCACCAGAACGAAAATGAAAAACGAAATGTACTCAAGCATAGAGGCAGCTATAAACATGATGAATGACATAAGATCCCCCGTACCTCAACTTCTTACTAGTTCCATTTTACCAATGTCCTGAATCCGTGATAGTTCTTCTGTGAAAAAGAAGAAAAAGAAAGGAAATCGCATCTCCGATGGTGAATTTTAAAGGAACCATGAATGATCCACTTTCACCTGCGAGGTGCTACATATGAGAATCCAATTCACCCAATCTAAGGAAATTCTGTTGACTACGCATGCTGGCCTGGCCACCGTCGGCGCCTTGCTTTCCCATACCCGATTGCCGCAGCGTCTCAATCGCTCCACCGTGAAAGGAATGGAGAACCCGATTCACAGTCATGGCGATGTCATGACCAGCTATCTTGGCTTGCTTTGCCAAGGCAAAAGCGACTTCGACCACATCGAACCTTTC